>NZ_OZ034774.1:0-1728832 GCF_964028435.1 Wolbachia endosymbiont (group A) of Urophora cardui | reverse complement strand
CATATCACTTCCATTTCCACCTCTAGCAAACATACTCCTTTGGTCAAAATTTATTATATCTTCTCCTGAAGAACCAAATACCATATGTTGGAATGCGCTATTGCTTTGTAGTTTTGCTCTAACAACACCAAAGACTTTATAGTCCTTATTATTAATGAGTATTTCCTTGTAATGATTTTCTGCAGCATCAAAGCTATCAAGAGAATGTTCTGTATGTAACTCGAACGAGTTAATTTTTGTAATGGATGATTCTAGTTTCTCAATTTTAGGAATAATATTACTACCATTTTTATCTATCAGCATAAAATTAGGTTGATTACTGCCTTGCTTAATATAATTTTTAATATCAAGGGTATATTGATTACCTTGACCCAGCCCTATTTTTAAAGATAAAGTATTATTAGTCGAGAAATAAGATATTTCATCACAATCATCTAGCAGATTAGTTTCCGGAAAGATTACAGTTCCCGTTCCTTTTACATCAATTTCTGAATATAAATCTTTAGCCTCGTAATCTGTGGTTTTTATATAAAAGGTATAATCATTTTCTGCACCTGTAACTTTAGTGTATGGCGCAATAGCTACTTTTTTACAATTATCAACTGTATCCTTCTCATTTTTGCTCAAACCTCCACCACTATTTATAAAGACGTCACGATTATCGTTTCTAGTAAGGCGCCTAGAATTATATGTACATAAAACATTATCTGTCTTATTTTGCCTTCCAATATAGCTATACCTGAAAGCATCGACATTGCTATCAACATAATCATTGATCAATCGATGAAGATTTGTTGTTAACCTTAAAAGACCGGGAGCGTTAGGTCTAAAACGATAGTCAATTTTTGCTTGTACAAAGTCGTATTCTGTTGATTGACTTAGGTCAAGTATATTAGTAGCATTACTTCCACCAATAATTTTACCCGAAAAACCTCCAGGTTTCACAAGAATAAATTTGTTAACAGTATTATTACCACCAGTTATTCCTGTGTTTCCTCTAAAAATCAAGAAGTAGTTATTTAATGTATTACTTCCAACAATGGTACCTTCATCTATGCTTTCTAAATTATAAAGAATTATTGTACCATTTTGCATTCTTCTTCTATCAGCAATAACCATTGTATTTTCACAGTGATGCACAGCTGTTGGAACTGATTTTTTAATACCTTTTTCATAAATTTCGCTAGTGACTTGTGGTAAGCAAATCATCGTAGCATTTTGAATTGGGTCAGGTATAACACGTGAAAGGTTTGTTGTATCAGCATCTGTTCTATTCATTAGAATCTTTCCATACCCTGCATGAAGAGATGGCGTGTCGCTATCCACCCCAAAACCAACTCCATAGGCAACTACATCATTAGGGCTATCACTTAAAGCTTTCCAGGCTCTTTTAGCTTGACTATTAACCATATTATTTCTGGCTGCAAGGTGTTCCAGATCATATGGCATAGATGAAAGTAAAAGCGTATGCAAAAAGATATCGAAATTCTCACCATGAGTTGTATCATACTTCTTTTCATACTCTATAATATTGCTAATACCACTATAAACTCCATGAGTTACCATGAGTCCAAATCCAACTCCAATACCAACTCCAGGCAGACTAGCTGCTGTAAGAGCAACACCAGAAACAAATGACACACCAGAAAAGGCTATAGAAGCTATATTATCTCTTATCTCCTTTTCTCCACATGGATTATTACTATCTTCTCTATTTTTACAGTCTACAAGGTTATTTGCTGATATGCCTATATCAATAATATCAAATATACCAGCTATAGCTCCTGCCGTGCCTTTCGCTATTTTACTTCCAAATTTTACTCCTGCAACTTGAACAACAAATTTTGTCTGCTTACCTAAAGTACCCGGTATAATCCTTCCTACAACTTTTTCAGCTGATGTTACAACTTTTGGAGCAATTTTAACCATTACATTCTCAATTGGTTGAGACGCAAAAGACCATCCTATTCCACCTAGATTTAATCCACAATCCGTTGCTGTTCCATCCTTGCAAGATACAATAGCACCATGAATTCCTCTTATTAATTGTATTCCACCTGCAGCATTCATTAATCTGCTTTTTAATTTCGGGTTTTTTGTTAAATCACTGTTTTGCTGTAAAACGTCACCATATAAATCCTTGATACGCTCATTCTGAATATAGCGCTCATACCCTTGGTCTCCAATCACCTTATCAACTAAATATTTATAGTCACCCTCAATATTTTTGTTTCCAATAAACTCTATTAGCTGAGCATTTTTCCCTTCATCTTGACTGCTTTTAACATAAGTTAGGAACTTTTCACTATCAATTATAACCTTACCTACATTATTTTTATCTACCCTTCCTTTACTAAACTTTTCCACATCATCCTTTGAAAATAAACATTTAATACTTCTCTTCTTTCTATTGCTTTGCTTTGCACAGCCATTAAGATTTAACTTATTCAAAGATTGTGTTGCTTCACCAGTAGGCAGCATATGAACTGAACTATGAACTACTTCAACAGGAATAAATCCTTCCTTGGTTGTCCTACTTGTTAAAATAAGTTTATTCGGATTATTAGATCCTTTATCGAAAACAACACCGATAAATTTTACCTCATCACCATCTGTAAGTGTTTTATAGGTAACACCTTCTTTGTACTCTTCATTTATTTGATCATTTGCTTCCCTCAATAAAGCTTGAGCCCCTTTACCCTGCCTTGATGCCTTAAGTTCTAACCCTATTGGAGTGTACTCCTCAGCATTTCCACCTTGAGCCACAAACTTAATACCATGAACTAGCATGTCAATACGTTCCCCTCTACCAGTTTGAAACTCAGTTAAAACTAATGCTCTAGTTTCTGGTGATTCCTGTAATTTTAAGTCACTATAATAACTAAACACTCCATTCAATATTCCCTGGAAATGAGCTTCTTTATTAACGAGACTCTTAAAAGGAAAGATTCCTTCTCCAATTTTTTCTAATAATCTACTATATCCTCTTATTGATAAGGATTGGATATCTAGTGCTTTATCAAATGTTTCTTTTAACTCATTAGGATAAGTAACTTCTTTAAAAGTACCTTGAAATCTATTATCTCCGTTGTTGTACTCTTGTAAAGAATTGTATTTTTCAGCCCAAATAGTAAGATATCTTTTAAAATCTGACTTGTATCTAGTATCAAAATTAAGACTTAATTCGATTATTTCCCTATTCCCTATTTCTCTATTTAATCTATCAAGAGGAAGAACTTCATTCAGCCCGTTCAAAACATCTTTTCTGTTAGCTTCAACAATATTCATCACATAAACCAACTTCTCTGTATTTTCTGGGATGAGCACCATTGTTACAACTGCATGGCTTGCATCAAGGTTAGCTGACAGTCTTTCTCTGGCTCTTTGAGCTGCCGGACGTCCAAGCCTACGAAGATTAGGATGCACTTCAGTAGGTATATTGTCTCCATAGATAAAAATATACTTTTTTAAACTTGTTCCTGAATCTTCACTTAATAATAATGATTGCCCTAGTAAAAACCTACTAAAATAATGATTATCTCCCTTCTCTGATGTACCAGGAAACGTATGATAAATACGTTCCATATTATCTTTTATCTGTTCTTTTAATTCTCTTTTACCAATCTCTTGCGTATCCCAATCATCAGAGGATTTTAACATATCTTGAAAAAGAGGAATTATTTCTTCTCCACGATTTGATACTTTAATATCAGAGATAGGAGACGGATTATCAAGGTTGACACCAACATATAAAATGTTATCTGCAGTAGTTAAAACTCGCTGAACATTTGGTTGGAAACCTTGTGCATACCTTTCTGCTTGCTGCAAAGCCTTATCTGGAGTAGCATTAGAACCTGCTCCCGCTTTTAATTCAATAATAATGGGAATAGAATCCAATGCACGATCAGGACCACGAGCCAGCAAGATAATATCTGCATAACCCCTTCCTGCAAATTGCTCTGGGTAAACTCTAAGATTATACCTATAGTGGAAATTCATGAAAACGCCTACCATAAATCCATGATGTGCTGCTTCACGTGCACTATTATCATAGACTACTGATCCTACATACTCAGAATGAACGTTATTAATTTTTTCAAGAACTTTTTTTAAAGACCTGCTAACTGTTTGCGCATCAGAATCAGATAGCTTCGCTATATCACCTTCCGGATTATTCCATATTCCTTTTTCTATTTCATAAAATTCCTTGCTAGTAGCAGAATCAAGTATCTCTTTAGCTTCCATATTAACAAAAATATCACCCTTTCCTTTATAGATCTGTACTAATCTAGATTTTATTCTATCTTGAATTTCATTCTTAATATTTAGGATCTCATTCTCAACATCCCGATCTCTAATCTTACTCCTATCTATATTCTTTCTTAATATGTTCTCCAACTCATTAACAGTAAACTGATGGCCACGCTTACCTTCTGAAATGGAAAATAAATCTATATTATTAATAGCATCTTCAGCATTTCCAATTTGACCATTTTTAACAATAGCTACTTTTAAAGTTTTTGAAGTATCAAAACTAAAATAAATCTTTTTAATATTTAACTTTTCTGCAATTTTTATATCTGGCAAAGTAGAAAAGCTCCCTAGGAAGAAGTGTGTAAAAAATCCTGCTTTTTCTACAGAGTGTAAATAAGATGGAATCTGATCCACAAATGACTGAAATCTCGGTTCAAAAGATTTAAAATCCTCATCTTGCTGGCTTATACCAACTTCTTTACTTGCTTCCTCTATCAATAACTGTATTAACTCAAAGTCTTGTGGTCTTACTTTACCCATGACTCTTTTTAAGCCTTTTGCAAGCTCTTTATCATTATCAATAATATTCCTTTCAAGACCAAAATTATAATGGTTTCGTTTACCTGGTGCACCAACATGAAATAACTGTATTTGAGTATTTCCATTACCATATTGAGTTTCAACCTCACCAGAAACACTAATCGTTGCGCTAAGCATTCCACTCATTGCTCTTATTTCAGGTTCACCTCCCCAAGTATCAGGGTTCCTCATGTTTTCCAAGTAACGCTCAAAATCACCTTCAACAAAATCTCTGAACTCATTTCTATAAGAACTTATGTGATCAACTACTCGATTACGAAATACGTTTCTTACTAAATTTGCAAATGTATCATCATAATTCGCAGCACCTAAATTCCGAACCAAACCTCTAATATGATCTAAATTTTGGGTTACAGTTCCATCATTTCCAAATAGTACTTCATACCTTTGTCGAAATAAAGCATCGTCGTTTCTGACGGGTATTAAGTAAGCCATAGTAACAGACCAAAATAAGCAACTACCGTCTCCTGGAACATCGATTCTCTTAACCTGACTTCCACTTTCGGAATCAACATCAGATCTACGATAACGCTTAAGTTGATAAAATTCTTTAGCTTGCTCTATATATTGTATTTGATCCGATAATTCGGTAATCTTTGAATTAACGCCTTCTTTTTTTAGCAGTTGTGTTAAAAGTCAATAGAGAAATGAAAAATACTGAAAAATAATTTTTACTTGGTGGGCTATAAAGCCAAAGATGCTTTTAACATATTTTACGTAATTTCGGAGGATTTATTGATGCAGGCAGCCAAGGCACGACAAAATATATAAACCTACAAAGCTAAAGCTATTCCGCGGACTATAGCAACTACAAATTCAGCGGAAAAAACAAAATTAATAACTTTATCAGCCAAAATTTCCAGGAGAAAAACATGTCTTGTATAACTGAACCAAATAATCTTGGTGACCTCTTAAAATATGAGGCATCAAATCTATACTCACGTGACCAAATTACTGTTGCTAAGGGACAAAACCTAAAGCTTGAAGCAGTGGTTAGCAAAAAGACAGATGATGGGGGCTTTATAAGAGCTCTAAATCCGCTAGGCACAGATGGTACTCAAACAGCAATAGGTGTGATTATAAACGATGTAAATAGTAAAGATGCAGATATTAAAGCAGTAATCATTACTCGCGTAGCTTTACTTGCTGATCATGCAATTGTCTGGCCAGCAAATATAACTGAAGAGCAAGAAACAGCAGCAATAAAACAACTTGAAGAGAGGGGTATTATTGTCCGTAAAGGAATCTGAATTTTATATTAATTTTTAATAGGAGCTAAACATTATGCAAAATCCACTTTCAAATCCAGCATTCAATATGATAGCATTAACTGGAGCTATTAATATTTTACCAATTAGTTTTGGTCGAACTGAAAGTTTAAAACTTTTTCCGAGTAAATCAGTAAGGTTTCGCCATATTGCCATTGAAGAACAAAACGGTTTTTTAGCACTACTTCCAACTCAAGTTCCAGGAGCACCAGCAACTGTTGGAAAAATAAGTTGTAATATTTGATTTAAATTCTTTTAAAAAGTGTGGATGTGGATAAGTGCTTTCAGTCTGTGTAAGCGCACTTATCCACATCCACACTAATCTGCTAGTGTTGGATCTAAGCAGACTTAGGGCTGTATTCCTCAGTAAAAACCCTGTCATCTCTTACTAAAGAGTTAGCAAGTAAAAGTAACTTTCTCATAGCAGCAGTGGAAGCAACTTTATATGGTTTTTTATATTGATTATGTAACCTATCAAAAAAAGTTTTTATGAAAGAATTCCATTTCCGCGCACTAAGAATACACATATACAAGACTGTTCTAATTTGTGACCTACCGCCTTGAATGCACCTTTTTCCTTTATTAAAACCACTGTCTCGATTAAAAGGTGCAACTCCGGCAATGCTAGATATTTGCTTTCTTTGAAGAGTTCCTAATTCTGGCAGATAACAAATAATAGTAATAGCTGTGATTTTACTTACACCTGGTATACTAGTTATTGATATGTATTTTTTTTTAAGCTCTTGACTTTGTTCAATCAACTCAATCATCTCATCTTCTAAAACTTGAATTTGATTCTGTAATATGACAAGTAGCTCTTCCATTTGTTTGATTATGGATATATCAGTTACTTGATGAGCTTGAGTTTTTTGTATTTTTGCCATTTCTACTAGTTGATTTCTACGAGATAGCTTTTGCCTCAAGAAGTCAACATTACTAACTTTTAAAGGAGTAACGCGCATATCTGTATTATTAATATAACGTGAGATAATGCTGCAGTCTATTTTATCAGTTTTAGTAGCAATACCAAGGCTTTTTGCATAGTCTCTCACCCATCTAGGTTGAATTACATATACTTCGAAACCATGGCTTAGTAAAGTATAAGCACATAATTTTTCGTACCCACCAGTTGCTTCAAGTCCAACTTTGATTACATTATGTAAATGCAGAAAGTCGAGTATTTGATCAATAGCTTGAACGTTATTTTCAAATACTTTATAATGTCCAAGTGGATGAATGTGGATATCTAGTTTATTTTTGCTAACATCAATGCCAGCAATGATATTTGATAAATTCATAATTCCTCCATAGAATAACATGTAATACTGCATTTTCCACCCTTATATACGAGCCTAAAAGCTCAATCAGTTGTTCGGAACTTTTCAGTAAATAATCAGGGAAGAGAACCTTGCTAAATTACGGTCCTTTATGACCAAGGCGATCTACGGTTCCTCTTCTCTGCATGTTCTTAATATTACCACTTTGTAATATTTATGAACTTGTTTTTAACATATAAGGTGATCTGTTAGATATTGTGTCTTAAACATAAAGCCCCCTTCATTACATTATACCAAATCCACTATTTATTATCAGAGATATCAACAATATAAGCTATTTTTACCTGCATACTAACTTGGATATATAACATTTATATTATAATGCAACGCCTTTTTGACAGAAGCTAAAGTAGTAACAAGAAACCATCACCTGTTTTATAGAATTGCCTTATAATACCTTAATTGCCCAACCCTAATTGCTCACATGCTTTGCTTAATTTAACCTCAGTCAAGCTAGTAAACCCTTCAGCTGTAGACTTACCGTATGATAAAAATTTATTTAATGAATCAATATCTCTTTGCTCTAACACAGATCGTATATACTCCGCTTGCCTAGAATCCATAAATTCTTTAATTTGATCAGAATTAGCCTTATCTAATATTGCCCATACCGGTTCCATGTAATTTTGATTTACCCAAGGTACTAATAAACTTGTAACAAGAAAGCAAGATCTATTACAAACTTCTTCCTTCAGCACATAAGTACGATGGCTATCAAATCCCTCCTTTCTCCACATATGCATGAAAAGCTTTGCACCTTCACCAGCATAATATGAGCTGTTTTCTGTTTTTATATAGTGTAGCCAGACAAGATATTTATCTTCTGAAACATTACTTGGTTTCAAATAGTCAAACAATGCTTGAAATTGATCAAAGCGAAGTGCACCCTGTAGCGTGTTTAGACTACCATAATAACCATTTTCAGCTAAGTCTCTTTTTAGAAGTTCTGGATATTTATCAGGACTTATTTGACTAAAATAAAACTCGAATATTTCAGGATAACTATTACAACGGTTCCCTGCTACATATACTGCTGTCTTCATCAAGATTTCATCCTTTTTCTGTTCGCTCATCTCACTTTCAGGTAATGATTTTATTTTATTCCAGAAGAATTCCACTGCCTGCTCTTGCTTAAGACTCACAGCACATTTAAGCCCGTACTCATATGGATGACAGCCATCTAAATTTAGTTTAGAGATGTAACCACTAACAAAATGTGACCAAAAAACTATTAAAAGGTTGCCTCCTAGAGTCTTAACTAAGTGACCATACTCCAACAGACTGCTCTTACCTTGAGCTGATAGTTTATTTTTTCTCTCTTCAAATAGAGCAATAATATCTTCTTCCAGGCAATAACGACAGGCAATCTCATATCTTTTATCAGTACTAAAAGGACTATTTGAATTTTGCACAATCAATTTTTTACCTACCATTTGCCTATCAAGCTTAACTCCGTGTAAATTGTCTACTTTTTTCCAACAATCCTCGCTAGACAATACCTGTGCAAGAAAATTACGTCCTTTCTTGCCACTTTTTTGGTGCAGACGCCAATTTGCATAGCACCAGCGTTCAATTTGAAAAAGCTTAGATGCTCTATGGGGATCATCCTCTTTAATAGACGAAAACAAAACTTTTGGAATATCTGAACGCAACATAGCCACTACCTTAATTAATTAGATTATCAATTACATTTTAATACCCCTGCAACAATGTTGCAACAAACATAAAACTAAAAAAAATAATTTCCCGGCAGCTTCTACTCAAAGAACGAGGAGTTGTTTTCACTTATAGAACCAACGATCAACTGACCATCTGTTTCGATGAGTGATATATGAACATATTTATATATTTTCAAGGAAAGCTCATGGGAAAAAAGAAACTGACTGTTCGTGTTAGCTATAGTTATGAACCTAATCGGTTAGCAGAATTGTACTTATTAGATGCATATAAAAAACTAGCATTAAATAAACAAGTAAATGGGAGCCAAAAGGAGAAAATTTTTGAATGTAACAATAGAATCAATTTAAGGGGGAGCAATGATAACTGTTAGTCTGTACGCGAGAGTTTCTTCAGGAAAACAAGTGCAAGGAGATACAATAGCAAGCCAAATTACTGCTATAGAGAATAAGATTAGTGCTGATGGACATAAATTACTAAGTGAATATAAATTTATTGATAATGGTTATAGTGGCTCTGATATAATACGTCCTAGTTTAGAAAAATTAAGAGATCAAATAGCAGAAGGTAATATTAATAAGGTTTATATTCATTCTCCTGATCGTTTGGCTCGCAAATATGTACATCAAATGTTATTAGTTGATGAATTTAAGAAATTGGGTGTAGAAACAGTTTTCTTGAATTGTCAAATTGACGATAATCCAGAATCTCAATTACTATTACAAATACAGGGTATGATAGCAGAATATGAACGTGCAAAAATTATGGAACGAAGTCGTAGAGGCAAGATTCACGCAGCCAATAAAGGCAGTATAAATGTAATGAGTGGAGCTCCTTATGGCTATCGTTATATAAATAAGCATATAGGAGGAGGACAAGCCTTTTTTGAAATTAATGAAGAGGAAGCTGAAGTCATTCGTAAAATGTTTTTTTGGGTGGGAAGGGGAAGAGTAAGCATTGGAGAAGTATGTCATAGATTAAGAGCTATGTCCATCGTAACACGAACAGGAAAAAGGTATTGGGATAGGAGTGTAGTCTGTCGTCTATTACAAAATCCTGCTTATAAAGGACAAGCAGCATTCGGTAAAAAAAAGCTAGGAGTAAAATTAAAACACGTAAGACCACAGAAACGCTCTTGTGAGCAACCGAAAGACAATTATTCTACTTTTCGTACTGATAAAGAAAATTGGATTTATATTCCTGTACCTAATATTATAAACGAAGATTTATTTGATATAGTTCAAGAACAGCTAACTGAAAATAAAAGAATAGCTAGGAGAAGACGAATGGGAGCAAATTACTTGTTGCAAGGTTTAACAGTATGTCAGCTTTGTCATTATGGATATCATGGTATTAGCACTTGCTCTAGCGCTCGTCGAACATATTATCGTTGTACTGGTACGGAGCGAGGTCACTTTGGTGGCAATAAAATGTGTAATAATAGAATGATTCGTACAGATGTATTAGACGTGGCTGTATGGGAAGAGGTAAAATACCTATTGAAAAATCCTACTCGGATATTAGAAGAATACAAGCGTAGACTTTCAGAGATTAAAAAATCACCATTAGATCAAAAAAGTGACTTTCTTGAGAAAAAAGAAGATCAATTAAACTGTGGCATTGCAAGGCTTATTGATGGCTATACTCAAGGATACATCAATGAAGAAGAGTTTAAACCAAGAATTAAAGCAATGAAACAAACCTTACAAATGATCGGAGAGCAAAAGAAAAAGATATTTGATCAAAAAAGACTTGAACAAGACCTAACTCTAGTGGTGACTACTTTAGAAGAGTTTTCTTCTAGCGTTAACTCAAGTCTTGATAACGCAGATTGGCTAACTAGACGTGATATCATTAGAACATTAGTTAAGCGAATTGAGATTAACCATGAAGACGTGCATATCGTGTTTCGAGTAAAAGAGCTGCCAGACTCTTTCACACACAGTGGAAAAGCGGACCAAAGTTTATTGCAACATTGTTGCAGGAGTCAAGTATAGTATTCTATCTTTAAAACTTGTCAATCATTATTGTAGAAAATTTTCTAACCCAAAGTAGTTTTAGGCAAAAGTCTCTTAAGAAGGTCGGTACGGGATTTTTCTTTACCTTCAAATTCTGTTTTCATTATGAGTTTGCCTTAAATTCCTCCTTAAGAAAATTAGTATTAATCTAACAACGTATTTTACTAATAGCTTAAATAATATAGCCATTTTCAGTGCTCAAAACCAGGGACGGTGAGAACAATTTTTCTTGGAATCAGTTGGTCTACCGCTTGTTCTGTGCGAACTTTTCTATATAATAATTCTACTATATCGTAAAATCAGCTATATTAGCCTATTTTTGTGATATTTAGGTGCGAACTAACGTACCTAGCTTTATTGCAAAAATTTCACACCTTTATTTGCACAACCCTATTTTTACCCAATAAGTTCTCACAAAGGTAGGTACTTTTTTGCAATTTTAGAAAAAGTCAATAATTAGATTTTTTGTGGTGCTAATTGACTTACATTTTTATTGAAAGTATTTTTTGAAAAAGGTAGTTGACTTACTAATCAATTTTGTTATACATAATAATTTTTATTTTAAGAGGAGGTTATATGTTTGGAGTGGATACTGCAGTTATTGCTGCTGGAGTTGCTGGTGCTGCAGTTGGTAGTGCTATTGGTGGTGTTAGGTGGTATTGTTGGTAGTGCTACTGGAAATCGAGCTATAGCTGAGAGAGATAATACTATAGCTACACTAGAGGATGTTGTAGCTGAGAAGGATAACGCTATAGCTGTGCAAAATAATACCATATCTCAGAAGGAAGAAATGATATCAAAATTAGAAGCTGAGAATAAGCAAATGTTAGAAAGTTTTGAGAAACAATTGACAGAAGTTAAAGAGGAGTGTAATTCTGCAATCGCAGCAATAAAACAAGAAAACAAAAATCTAACAGACAAACTTAATGAATCAATTAACAAATCTAAAGAGGAGAGAGAAAAGTCTACGGAGGAAAGAGAGAAGTTGCAAAAGGAAACAGAAAGGTTGCAAAAGCTGTTGAAAGAAGCAGTTAAAAAAGGGGAGGAAACAGGGGGAAGGAATCAAGCGTTGATTAATGAATTAGAACAAGGGATAAAAGATTTAATGAAGCAAGCGGAGGAAGATGAAAAAAGGTATAAAAAGGAAAGAGAGAATTCTAAAGTTGAACAAGAGAACTTAAAAGAGTTAATAAGAGAGATGTCTAAAGCAAAAAAAGAAGCGGAGACAAGACATCAAGAAGAGATGAATCAAATGAAGCAAGAAAGGAAAAGAGCAGAGGAAAGACATCAAGAAGGGATGAATCAAATGAAGCAAGACAAGGAAGATTTTAAAAAAGAGTTAATGGAGGGCCAAAAAGAGTTAATACAAGAGCTAATGAGACGATTTCAGGAGAATCAAGAAAAGAAAACTAATAAAGAAAGAAGTGAAAGTAGGTCAATTAATCATGATATACATGAATCTCAAGCCTCTAATTTAGTAGCTGAGTCTTCTGATGAATTGAATACTGGTCCAAGCTCGGGAGTGTTAAATAAACTGTGTCAAACCGAAAAAAAAGTAATAAATTGATATAAAAAAATGGAGGTTTGACAATGAGTCAGAAAGTAGTAAACAGAACTACCGGTTTGGTAGATTATAAAGAATTAGAAACAAATATCCTGTTGTCTATACGAGAAGGAAGACCGTTGACAGGAAGAGATGGAGCATTAACACCGTTTATAAAAAAGTTGCTGGAGGTAAGCCTGGAAGGTGAAATAGAAAACCACTTGTCGGCTGAAAGCGAAGAGAATAATCGAAGAAATGGGAGGAATGCAAAGACTTTACGTACAAGCGCAGGGTCATTTGAGCTTTTGACGCCAAGAGATAGGGAAGGAAGTTTCGAACCACAAATAGTCAAAAAAAGGCAAACAAACTTACATCCAGAGCTTGAAACGAAGATTTTGAGCACATTTGCCAGTGGTATGGGCTATAGAGATATAGTGTCACATGTTGAGGAAATTTATGATCACAAAATATCGGTGGCAGAGATATCAAGTATTACTGACAAATTGCTACCAGTAATCAACGAATGGCATAGTCGCCCGCTGCAGTCTGTATATCCGATAGTTTTCATGGTTTTTTAAAGTCAAAGAGGACGGGCATTGCGTAAGTAAATGCATGTATAACATATTAGGCATAGATCAAAATGGCAAAAAAGAAGTATTAGGTTTTTATTTGGCTGAAAGTGAAGGAGCTAACTTCTGGTTGGGAGTGCTAAATGACCTCAAAGAAAGAGGAGTAGAAGATATCCTTATTGCCTGCGTTGATGGGCTGAAAAGCTTTCCTGCAGCTATAAACAGTGTCTTTCCTAATGCGGAAGTGCAGATGTGTATAGTGCATCAGATACGCAACTCACTGAAGTATGTGGCCAGTAAAGATGCGAAGAGTTTTTTGAGCGATTTAAAGAAGGTATATCAAGCTTCAAGCAAGGAAATTGCCGAGAATTATCTGTTGGAATTAGATGAAAAATGGGACACAAAGTACCCTATGGTTATAAAATCTTGGCAGAATAATTGGGAAAACTTGTCTGGTTATTTTAAGTATTCTGGTCCAGTTAGGAGGATAATCTACACCACCAATCCCATAGAGGGGCTACATAGGCAAATTAGGAAATTCACTAAGACCAAAGGCTCATTTACCAGCATAAATGCCTTGTATAAGCAGGTATATTGTGCTATAAAGAAGGCAGAGGAAAAGTGGACGATGCCTGTACATGATTGGGCATTAACTATCTCTCAACTTGATGTTTTCTTTCCTGGCAGATTGAAAATTGAGTTGAACTAAAAATGCGGTTTGACACAGTTTATTTAATACTCCCTTAGTGAATATTTTTGACGCGGTGAAATGGGTAATTTATGGATAGTCTATTTCATTTTAACTCCTGGCACGCTTTAGTAATACTATCACATCCAATTTCTAATTGTTCCTGAGAGGTTGCATAAGAAATTCTGATAAAATTTTCTAGACCAAACGCAATTCCTGGAACCACAGCAACTAAATGATCCTCTAGCAGGTATTCAGTGAAATCAAGATCATTATTTATTACTTTACCACTTTTTGTACTCTTACTGAGCAATCCTTCACACGAGACAAATAAATAAAATGCGCCTTGCGGAATGGATGCTGATAATCCCGGAGCAGAATTTAGCTTTTTCACCATAAAATCTCTACGACTCTTAAAAATCCTTGTTCTTTCTTTCAAAAAACTATGGTCACCGTTTAATGCTGCTGCTGCTGCTGCTTGTGCTATCGAATTTGGGTTAGAAGTGCTCTGAGACTGCAGCGTAGAGATAGCTTTTACTACATCACTTCTACCTGCAATATACCCTATTCTCCAGCCTGTCATTGCATAGGCTTTTGACACTCCATTGACTACAAAAACTCTGTTGTAAAGCTTTGGCTCAACCTGAGTGATAGTAAAAAACTTTTCGTCGTATATTATATGCTCATAAATATCATCTGTAACGACATTCACATGTGGATATTCAAGCAATATTTGTGCTATGTCTTTCAATTCATCATATGTGTACACAACTCCTGCAGGATTGTTCGGTGAGTTAAGAATTAACCATTTAGTTTTTTTAGTTATCCTGCTTTTCAATAATTCCGCTGTCAGTTTAAAATTTTGTTTGCATTCCACTACAACTGGTAAGCCCCCAAAAAGATTTACCATATCAACATATGAAACCCAATAAGGAGCTGGAATAATAACTTCATCTCCAGAGTTAATTGTTGCCATAAACAAATTGAATAACACCTGCTTAGCGCCAGTACCAACACAGATTTGGTTAAACGTGTACTCGAGGTTATTATCCCTTCTTAACTTATTAATTATTGCTTCTTTCAGCTCACGCGTTCCATCAACAGCAGTATACTTAGTTTTACCTTCACTTATTGCTTGAATAGCTGCTTTTTTTATATGATCTGGAGTATCAAAATCCGGTTCTCCTGCAGCTAAAACACAGATCTTTTTTCCTTTATTTTTCAACTTATTTGCCTTATCAGTTACAGCAATCGTAGGTGATGGTTTTATTAGGGACATTCTTTTTGCAAGGTCTGACATATCTTACTGAAGCTAAATTCAAATGATAAACCCTGTACAGCAAAAAAGCTAGGAATTTTGTGTATTGTATTAGTAGCTTTTTACCAAATTCACCAACGCAGTGATATTTTCAACTGGAGTATCAGGGAGTACTCCATGTCCGAGATTAAATATGAAGGGTGAATCTCTAAAGCAATCTATTATACGTTTTGCTTCTTTTATTGCTTCCGTTTTATTATAGGCTAAAAGATTAGGATCAAGATTTCCTTGTAGAGGGATTTTTAGATTCGCTTTCGCCCATTCTATTGGGACATTATAATCTATACTTACTGCAGATACACCTGTTTGTTCGCAGTAATCCTTATAAAGATTTCCAGCAGACCTTGGAAATCCTATTATTGGAAAATCAGAAAATCTATCCTTTATTGCCAAGGTAATTCTCTTTGTTGGTTCGATAACATATTCTTTAAACAATGGTTCCGATAATGCACCAGCATTACTGTCAAATAGCTGAATAACATCTGCTCCAAATTCTATCTGTTTAATTAGATAAATAATCGTTGCTTCCGTTATTCGTTCAATTATTTCCTTCAAATACGAAGGGTAAAAATTTAATACTTTGGAAAAAGTTTTGCTGCTTCCACCTTCTATGATATATGAAGCTACTGTCCATGGGCCACCAGCAAATCCTATAAGAGACTTTTTTTTTGATAGCTGACTTCTGACTTTCTTTATAGCGTTTAGAATTGGTAAAATTTTAGCTTCAATGTCTTGTGGACTTTTCAATTCTTTAGGATTCTTTATAGGTTTTATTCTCGGGCCCACATTGCGCAGGAAATTCACGTCACAACCCAAAACATCAGCTATTATTAAAATGTCTGAAAAAATTATCGCCGCATCCACGTCAAATCTTGTCACTGGCTGTAACGTCAATTCTGTCACTAAATCTGTGTTGTAGCATATCTCCATAAAATTATTCATATTTTCCACTGCTTTGCGGTACTCAGGAAGAGACCTGCCAGCCTGACGCATTAGCCAAATAGGCACTCTTTCACCTGGCTCATTTTGTTTGATAACTTCTACTATTGTTGTTTTGCTGCTTTCCAATCTATTTTATCTATTTTTCTGTATACTAAAGTATAGTAGTAATAATAGTTCTATCAACAACTTGTTACTAACTTAAAATTCAGTAAAAATTGGCGTTGTTTAATTTGTGGATAAATATGTTAACAACTTCTATATGCTATTGATTTTCTGTTATGATTTATGTGTATAAGTAAGATGTTCAGAGTGTTAGTAATTTTCTTTTATGGAAAACATTTTACCATCATGCATTGTTACATAACTATGTATATGTCGTTGAAAAAACTGTTGATCAATTGTTGGTATTTTATATCAACAAATAATTCACAAATTAATTTGACATTATTCACATGCTTATTAAACATTTAATAACAGTTTTCTTGATAAATCTGATCTGAAAACGTTTTTGCCATTACAGGGAATAAATTGAGTAAAAAAGGAACCTTAGTAGAAAAAATAGCATATAGAATTTTTCTCTTCCTTTTCAAAAAAGCTTCTGTGTTGAAAAAGTGTGCGACTGAAGCATTAATGAAAGATCTGCCAGACCTTAATATATTTAATGGTCTATTAAAATTCCGCGATTGTGGTATAATGGATATAATGACTCCACGTACAGAGATATGCGCAGTAGACATTGAGTCAAGCGAGCGTGAAATAATAAAGAAGATAAAAAACACTTGCCACACTAAAATACCAATTTATAGAAATAACTTTGATAACGTAATAGGCTTTTTTTATGTAAAAGATGTTATTTTTAATAGGGATAAAAATTTTAATCTGAGAAATATTATACAAAGCGTAATATTTGTTCCGCCCTCGATGAAGACAACTAATCTTTTTGTTAGGATGAAATCTTCTAAGTCATACTTAGCTATTGTATTGGATGAATATGGTGGAACTGATGGTTTAATTTCAATGACCGATCTTATAGAGGAGCTAATACCAAACATTGATAGTGAGAACGAAATAAATTCAGAATATACCATTACTGAATTGTCTCAAAATAAGTTTGAAGTGTCAGCAAGGGTTCTTATAAAGGATATAGAAGAGGATCTAAAAATAGAATTACGTGACCCTGAAGAAGACTATGTTACACTTAGTGGTTTGATTCTTTCGATTGCTGGTAAAGTGCCTTCTGTAGATGAAGTCATTAAATATAAAAATGGTATGAAGTTTATCATCAAAGATGCAAATGAGCGCTACATTAATAAAATAGTACTAGACTTAAGTGATTACAAAAATTAGATTTGGTACCCCTTGTCGGGGAATGTCTTGCCTTGAAACGAAGAAAAAGTTGTAATAACCAAATATGCAACTCAAGGTATAGTTAAACCTATCTCCAGCAAATTATTTTCGCAAGTACAATGCATTTCAGTTTTATAGTACTCTAATAATAAAGAGGTCATATAGATATTAATATCTTTTGTATTTAAATTAGTGTCATTTTTTTTGATTAATTTGTCTACTAATGATTTGCTTATTGGTTTGTGTTCATTTAGAATTTTTATAGTTAATAGCATTTTATCTTCTGTTTGACTCAGTAAAACAGACACTAGTTCAACTTCCGCCACTGCGCTGGCTATAGTTAGCACCATATTAGAAATTATCTTATTTATCTTTTCAATTAAATCTTCCTTATTTTTTGCAGAGTATGCGTCTATTTTCCACGTAAGCTTTACTTTTTTTTTTAATAAATAATTTTCGATATTAGATTTGGTCTGATCAAAGCTGTAATTATCTGCTGAAGAAGAATATGCCTGCTTCATAACTTTATGTTTATATATTAAATCATCGGAGCTTTCTTTAAGAAACGACAATGCTTCCTTCTGCGCATCAGCATCGTTCTTATCTATTACTTCAAGCTCTTCTAAGCCAAACATTATTCCATTCATAGAGTTAGCAAAGTCATGAAGCAGCCGTCCTGATAGCAGCTCCGTTATTAACAGTATGTTTTTGATGTTTTTGTTCATTGGATAATTATAAATGATTTAAGTTACCCTATATTGGTAAACATATAATAGTCAATTAAGAGAAAGTTTCGTTGCACTTTTTATATCAAGGCATTAATATAGTATTAACAATTTTAAAATTTATAGAAGGATTATGAATACTTATATCAGATCAGGAATAGATCTTGAACTATATAATAAGTTAATAAAAGAAGTCAAGCCTATTGCTCAAGAAACTACTAGAGAAGAAGTAATCAGCGAAATAGGTTCATTTTCTGCGTTGTTTGATTTTGCTGCACTAAGTAAGAAATATGACCATCCAGTACTTGTTTCCTCAACTGATGGAGTAGGTACGAAACTATTGATAGCTCAAGAAGTGAATAGGCATGATACTATAGGTATAGATTTAGTTGCAATGTGTGTAAATGACTTACTTGCACAAGGAGCAACGCCTTTATTTTTCCTTGATTACTTTGCAACAGGTGTTTTGAGCAAGGACGTTTTATTATCTGTGGTCCAAGGCATTGCAAAGGGGTGCAAGCAAGCTAAAATAGCATTGGTTGGTGGGGAAACTGCAGAAATGCCTGGAATGTATGATAATAATCACTATGACCTTGCAGGGTTTGTGGTTGGTGTAGTTGATCGAAAGCAAATTCTTCCAAACTGTAGCATGATGAAAGTAGGTGATTATATAGTTGGCTTAGAGTCAGGTGGAATTCACTCAAATGGGTTTTCTTTGGTGCGCCATATTTTCAAAGGCTTAGGTATAAATTATAACGACTCATCTCCATGGAATAATCAGCTTTGGAAAGAAGTGTTGCTCGAACCAACAAAAATATATGTTGATTCTTTGTTGCCTATTATGCCAAAGGTAAAAGGCATTGCACATATAACAGGTGGTGGCTTGATAGATAATATTCCGCGGATTCTTCCAAAAAACTTATTTGCAAACATAGACATTAATTCCTGGAAATGGCCAGATATATTTTTATGGCTAACAAAGGAGGGTAAAATAGAGAAGAAAGAAATGCTAAAAACATTTAATTGTGGTATTGGCATGGTATTGATCGTAAGTCCTGAGAATATGCAAAACGTGAAAAATCATTTCCAAAAACGTGGAGAAAAAATTGAAATTATTGGAAAACTTGATGAGGCATGTAACCCTCCACTTGATAGAGTAGTATTTAGTTAGTCTAACTTTACTGACAGTCTTTTTGCAACTTCTAGGTACGCTTCCTTTAAATCTCCTAAATTCAAACGAAAGACGTCTTTATCTAGCTTTTTATAAGTATTTTTATCCCATAACCTGCAGTTATCAGGGCTGATTTCATCGGCTAAAATGATTTTAGTACTGTCATTTATTAATCTGCCAAATTCTAACTTGAGATCAACTAAATATATACTTGCATTTGAAAATAGGTGGACTAAGATTTCGTTGATTTTTAAAGTTGTAGTTTTAACTTCATCCATTTCTTTGCTAGATAGCCAATCAAAATACAGTATGTGATTTTCATTCACCATTGGGTCGGCTAGGTCATCATTTTTGTAAAAAAACTCGATTATAGGAGATGTAAGTGCCTCACCTTCTTTGATATTAAAACGTTTGCAAAAGCTGCCAGCTGCAACATTTCTAACTACCACCTCAAGAGGTATTATCTTGAGCTTTTTGACTAGCTGTTCTCTTTCGTTTAGAGTTTTTATAAAGTGCGTGCTAGTTCCTGCTTCTTCAAGCTTTTCCATGATAAAAGCACTAACATGATTATTAATTATTCCTTTGCCCTCAATAATTTCATATTTTTTCTTATTGAATGCTGTAACATCATCTTTAAAGTGCTGTATAACAGTTGATGAGTCTTCAGTTTCAATAATGGCTTTCGCTTTACCTTCGTATATTGTTTTATTCAGTGACATGCTTAATTTAACTATATATTATATCAATTTACTGTTCTTAGAGTATAGCTCCAAATAACTTAAAATAAACCTTAATGGCATTCAATGTTACAATATTAACCATATTTCCAGAAATGTTCCCCGGGTTTTTGAACTATTCTCTTGCCGGAAAAGCGTTAGAAAAAAAAATATGGAACCTTGAAGTAATAAATATTCGTTCTTTTGCGAAAGATAAACATTCAACTGTGGATGATGTTCCATATGGAGGTGGAGCAGGAATGGTTATGCGTTCTGATGTAGTTGGTGATGCAGTAGATAGTATGCTCTCTGTTCATAAAAACACTAAGTTTATTTACATGACTCCATCTGGAACTAAGTTTAATCAGAATATTGCCAGAGAATTATTAGAGTTTCCTCATATAACAATATTGTGTGGTCGATTTGAAGGTATTGACCAAAGGATAATTGATGCGTATACTCCTTATGAATTAAGTATCGGAGATTATATACTTTCAGGAGGTGAGCCAGCTGCGATGGTGGTTCTCGATGCATGCATTAGACTTCTTCCAGGTGTAGTAAATAATTCCGATAGTATTATTGAAGAAAGTTTTAGTTATGATGGTGGTATGCTTGAATATCCTCAATATACTAGACCTGAGCAGTGGAAGGGATATAAAGTACCTGAGGTTTTGTTATCTGGCAATCACAAAAAAATAAGTGATTGGAGGCAGAAGCAGTCTCATGTTATAACAAAAAAGCGTAGGCCTGAATTATTGAATGGAGAGATAAATGACAAATTTACTTAAAAAATTTAACGAACAGCAAATGCAAGTGTTAGCTAAAGAAATACCAGAATTTCGTCCTGGTGATGATTTAAAGGTCACTTTTAAAGTAGTTGACGGTGCAAGTGAACGTATACAGATATTTGGAGGTGTATGTATATCAAAAAGGAACCGCGGGTTGCATTCTTCTTTTGCAGTCAGAAAAGTGAGCCATGGAGAAAGTATAGTGTCTCAATTTTTTGTTTATTCTCCTGCACTGGTTTCAGTGCAAGTGACAAGAAAAGGAAAGGTTCGTAGAGCAAAACTGTATTATCTATGCAAACTATTTGGAAAAGCTGCAAGGATCAAAGAGCGTACTACTTATGTTAAAAAGAAATCTAAGTAGATACAATAGGGAGTGATGTCAATTGTGTCATCCCAGCACTTCCCCAGTGTCATCCAAGTAGCTGATACTGGGATCTACCTTATTCTATATCATGGATGTTATTTTTAGCATGGAGTCTGTTACCAATTGCCTGATTTGTAAATATTTTTATAACTGGATTCCAGTGTCAAGCACTGGAATGACATCAACGTTTATTAAACTGGACGTTTGTACAGCTGTGGGCTTGACGATAGGATCCAGGGAAAATAAATGAGTATAAAGAAAAAATTCCTTAAATTACTTCAGTCAAGGCGTGTACATGCTCGTATAAAAAGGAAAAATAAAAAGAACAGAGCGTTACGCTTTTGCTCTTTCACGGCACTAGTTATCTCACTTGGCTGTCCTGTGTGTATATTGTTGAGTATATTAGTTAACTCTTACAGTGCCTTAACAGTAACGAAAATTTTATTGCCAATTGAAATAAGTGCTGATCTTACTTTAACAAATAATCCTAGTGATTTGCGGTATAAGTCCATTGGCTTACTCAACGATTCTTTACGTAAGGTGTTTAAAGGAACTGATTTTAAAGACAGTGACGAAATTTTAAGTCGTAATTCTTACAAAGAACTAGAGAAATTTTTTCGTAAGAAAGTAAAAGATAGTGGTGAATATGAGATCTGGTTTACCGCGTCAAGTATAATTAATTCAATAAATAAAGATAAACATTTGAATGATCGTTATGCTAAATTACTTGATTGGCTAAAAGAAAAGAGGAGAGTGAAAAAATTTTTTAATAAGTCTTTATTCCTTAAATCTGACTCTCGTGAACCTGAGAATGCAGGGATTTTAGGGGCATTTATCGGTTCATTAATGACAATTATAGTGTGCCTAGCATTAGCATTACCAATAGGAATTATGTCGGGCATCTGTCTTTACGAATTTATGCCTAAAAATAGGCTAATGACTAATATTGTAGAAATTAGCATGAATAATCTTGCTGCAGTGCCTTCAATAATATTTGGTGTAGTGGGCTTAACTCTCTATCTTGGCATATTTGGGCTACCGCGCTCTTCACCACTTGTTGGTGGAATGACTCTTTCATTTATGATGTTACCTAATATTATAATTGCAACAAAAAATGCCTTTGCGAATGTTCCTATTACGATAAAAGATGCAGCGTTTGCGCTCGGTGCGCCTCACATCAAGGTGATATTAGATCACTCTTTACCGATTGCGTTACCAAGAATAATACATGGTACTGTGCTTGCAATTGCAAGGATTTTAGGTGAATCTTCCCCTTTACTTATGATAGGTATGGTGGCATTTATTGCTGATACACCTACGTCCTTTTTCGATCCGGCGACTGTTCTGCCTGTGCAAATATACATATGGTCAAGTAGTCCTGAAATTGCATTTATTGAACTTGCTGCTATTGCAATTATAGCTTTATTATTGGTGTTATTTGCGTTAAATTTAGTAGCAAATTTTGTAAAAAAGAAATTCGAATTTTTTAATTTTTAGCAATTCATGAAAATCACAGTCCTATCTGGTTATGGCTTAAATTGCGAAAAAGAAACCGCATTTGCATTTATGGAATGCAGCAGAAAACTTGGTATTAGTAATATTGAAGTAAAAATCGTTCACATTAATGATATCATAGATAATCCAAGTGAACTGAAATTAAGCAATATACTTGCAATTCCAGGAGGTTTTTCCTATGGTGATAACACTGGTGCTGGTAATGCGTTTGCTTTACGTATTAAAAACAACTTGTTGGATGAGTTTCAAGAGTTTTTATCTCAGGACAAGCTGATTATAGGAATATGTAATGGTTGTCAGATATTAGTAAAATTAATTCCAGAGTTCTCTAGTCTAGCTTTAATCCATAATGATATAGGCAATTATCAATGCCGTTGGATTAGAGTGGGAGTTAATCCGCAGAGTAATTCTGTTTGGCTACGGGGCCTGAGTGAACTATATCTCCCTATTGCTCATGGGGAAGGCAAATTTTTTATGGATCAAGATATTTTGAACCAATTGATTGAGAGCAATTCCACCGCATTACGTTACATTGATGAAAATGGCAACTATGCTAACCTACAATTTCCTTACAATCCGAACGGATCTACATACGACCTAGCAGCTTTATCAGATAAAAGTGGAAGAGTGCTAGCTTTAATGCCCCATCCAGAGAGGGGAATATTTTTTACTCAGCAAGATAATTGGCCTCTTGAAAAAGAAAAGAGCAAGCGTTTAGGTATTGCTGTGCCAAAATATGGTGATGGAATGCTTATATTTGAAAATGCACTAAAGTATTTTTGTTAAAATTTATTGGTAGGGGTTTATGGTCGAAATTATCCCCTGATATTGCAAAAAATTACTTTACAAGTTTCGCCAGTCCCCTTATTATGATAATAAGGGTATTTATGACTCAAAACTTGTTTTTGACCTGCAGGCTCAATGACAAAATTCAGTAAAAAACTCAGGGTATTTATTGGCGGATTACATAAAATTATAGCGGCTGCATGTCTTTTTTATTTTTTCTACATTCAGCCAAATCGCGCTTATTTTAAGCGTTAGCACATTATTACAGCGCCACTTACAGTAATATAGAGTCAAAACTCGCACCACGGGAGTTCTTTGCCTTTTTTTATTTGGTAAATTTCTTAATGTTTGTAGCTAAAGCAACTTAAGAGACCGAAAATGGTGTCATTCCAGCGCTTGACGCTGGAATCTAGTCTTTATTATGCAGCCACTTATTTAAAGTTAAGTTTTCTGGATCCAAGTAGTCAGGGCACTGGGATGACACCTTGACGATTTGAAGAATCGTCATCCCGCTACTTGTTAGCGGCTAAGAGATACCGCGGCGGTATGACGTAGGGACTCCGCCAACAATATTGGAAGAAATCTGAAACTTGAGAAAACTATTTCCCGAAAGCTTCTACAAAAAGAACAGAGAGTTGAATTTATTTATAGAGCTAGTGATCAAATAACCATATGTCTCGATGAATAATAAATGGGAGAGCTAATGGGCAACAAGAAATTAATAGTTTGTATTCGTTGTAGTTATGAAGTGAATAGATTAGCAGAGTTGTATCTATTAGATGCATATGAAAAATTAGTGTTAAGTAAACCAATAAAAGTGAGCAAAAAGGAAGAAAACTCTGAATGTAAGAAAGTAGATTTGAGGAGGGTTAAATGGTAACAGTTAGATTATATGCAAGAGTTTCTTCAGGGAGACAAGCACAAGAAGGTACAATAGCAAGTCAAATTGCTGCTATAGAGAATCAAATTAGTATGGACGGACATAAATTATTAAATGAATATAAATTTATTGATAATGGTTCTAATATAATCCGTCCTGGTTTAGAAAAATTACGTGATAAAATAGCAGAAGGTAGCATTGATAAGGTTTATATTCATTCTCCTGATCGTTTATCTCGCAAGTATGCATATCAGATGGTATTACTTGAAGAGTTCAAGAAACTAGGAGTAGAAGTCATTTTTTTTAATTAGCGATAATCCAGAATGGCTTTGTTGCATCGCTACTTATGAAAGGCTAACTATAGCTAGGATTATAAGCAAC
Organism: Wolbachia endosymbiont (group A) of Urophora cardui; assembly: GCF_964028435.1. Classification (NCBI taxonomy): domain Bacteria; kingdom Pseudomonadati; phylum Pseudomonadota; class Alphaproteobacteria; order Rickettsiales; family Anaplasmataceae; genus Wolbachia; species Wolbachia endosymbiont (group A) of Urophora cardui. The sequence goes on along the minus strand of NZ_OZ034774.1, from coordinate 1,703,945 downwards.
CTATTGAAAATCTTGTTTTTTTGCAATCAATCTGATCAAATTTAAGAATAGTAATTTATTATTTATATTAATAAACTTAATTCTATTGAAAATAGCTAAAGCATTGAAATTCTTGAATTTTAGCCGGATTAGTGAGTGGTAGTGAAATTTCTTTTACTCAAATTTAGGTATTCACTGACCGTTCTTGTTATAAATACCAGAATAATAAGCTACTGATATTCTCCATCTTTTTTATCTTTAATCCATCATAGCTAGCGATGCAACAAAGCCATCCAGAATCTCAATTACTATTACAAATGCAAGGTATGATAGCAGAATATGAACGTGCAAAAATCATGGAAGGAAGCTGCCGAGGAAAGATTTATGCAGCCAATAAGGATTATATAAGTGTAATGAGAGCTGCTCCTTATGGCTATCATTATATAAATAAAAATACAGAGACAGGACAAGCCTTATTTGAAATTTATGAAGAAGAAGCTGAAGTTGTGCGTAAAGTATTTTTTTGGGTAGGAAGAGAAAGAGCGAGTATAGGAGAAGTATGTCGTGGGCTAAGTGCTATGTCCGTTATGACGCGAACAGGAAAAGAATATTGGGATAGGGCTGTAGTTTTGAGTATGTTAAAAAACTCTGCTTATAGAGGACAAGCAGCTTTTGGTAAAACAAGGTTAGGCGTAAAATTAAAACATATAAGACCAAAAAAAACTCCTGCGAGCAACCAAAAGATAATTATTCTACTTATCCTGTTCCAAAAGAGGATTGGATTTATATTAAAGTACCTAGTATAGTAAACGAAGATTTATTTGATATAGTTCAAGAACAATTAGCAGAGAATAGAAAAATAGCAAGAACAAGACAAAGAGGAGCAAGATATTTATTGCAAGGTTTAGTAGTATGTAAGCTTTGTAATTATGCATATTATGGTACTAGCACTGCAAGGAATAAGGAGGGAAAAAAACTAATAATCAGGTGTATTATCGTTGTATTGGCACGCCGTTTTGGTGGTAATAAAATGTGTAACAACAAATTAATTCGTACAGATACATTAGACATAGCTGTGTGGGAAGAAGTAAAGCATCTATTAAAAAATCCGAATAGAATATTAGAGGAGTATAAACGAAGACTTTCAGAACTTACCACTAGATCAAAAAAGCGCTTTGCTTGAAGCACAAGAAGATAAATTAAAACGTGGTATTGCAAGGTTAATTGATAGTGATGCTCAAGAATATATTGATCAAGAAGAATTTGAGCCAAGAATTAAAGCAATGAAACAAAACTTAAAAATGGTTGAAGAACAAAAGAAAAAAACATTTGATCAGAAAAAACTCACACAAGAGTTCACTCTAGTAGTAACAAATTTAGAGGGATTTTCCTCTAGTATTAACTCAAGTCTTGATAATGCAGACTGGCTAACTAAACGTGATATTATTAGAACGTTAGTTAAGCGAATTGAGATTAATTTTGAGGATGTGAACATCGTGTTTAGAGTGAAAGAGCTTCCAGACTCTTCTCATGGGGAGAAAAATCAATACTTGCAATGTTGTTGTAGGGGTAGTCATCCCGCTACTTGTTAGCGGGATCTAGAGATACTGCGGCGGTATGACGTCTCGCTTGGGTCAGCTATACCTTTTTTCTACTTAGTTTGGGTTATGCAAGAAGTCTATTATAATCAGGCTTTAAGTGTGCGGAAGTAATTTTTTGCATTAGAGTAAAAAATTTTTTCTATAGCTAATCAAAGTGGGATCAAGAGAAACTTACCACTTTCTTTACAAAGGGTTTGATGTTACCATTTGATGAACTATTCTGAATTTATTGAATGAACATTAACATAAAGAATCTAGTTCATGCTTTTTCTAAATTGCCAAGTTTAGGACCATCATCATCACGCAGGTTGGTTATACATTTACTCCAAAACAAAGAGAAAGTTATGCTACCACTTGTATCTTTGATTAAAGAGCTAGCAGATCTTATAGTAGAATGTGAGATTTGCGGAAATCTAGATACTAAATCACCTTGTTCTATTTGTACTAACCCAAAACGTGACACTAAGTTACTGTGTGTAGTAGAAGAATTGGGTGATCTATGGGCGTTTGAAAAAGGAAATATATATTCAGGTTTATACCATGTTTTGGGGGGCAGATTGTCTGCAATAAACGGCATAGGTCCAAAAGAACTTAACCTTGATACTATTCTGGAAAGAGTGACAAAATCTAAAGTTGAAGAGATAATTATTGCAATTAATCCGACATTAGAGGGTCAAGTTACTGCACAATATATAATTGAATTGCTAAAAAATTTGGATGTGAAAATATCACGTCTTGCTTGCGGCATACCAATGGGCGGAGAAATTGACTATCTAGATGAAGGAACGTTAAAAGCAGCCCTCACTTCAAGACAAGAATATGAGTTAAATATAAAATAAGGTATGTGCTTAAAAAAACTTGCATCGTTAATAACGTTCAAGAAGAAAGAAACAGCGCCACCACTTCAAGTGGCGGCTTGGGAAAATGACCGTCTAAACTATAAGCAATTTTCAGGCAAATTCAACACTATAATTAAAACGATTGATCAGTTTTTTACAATAATATCTTTAGAAGGATATGACGGATGGGGTAAGACGTTTTTTCTGAAAGAGTGGGTAAAAGAGTTAAAACAGCAAAATGAAATTGCAGCTTACTATAACGCATGGGATATCAATGCACTGGATCAACCACTTCCTTCTTTTTTAAATTTTCTATTTGAAGATTTATTTGCATCGTATGAAGTAAAAAGAAGCGTTATACAACAGTTCAAGAACATAAACCAAGAACTATTTTCTCTAAACACACTAGGAAAGCTGATCAGTAAATCTCCACTTGCTATGCTTTCCGTATTGCTTGACGCTACAAAAGAGGCTGATAGGAAAGATATTGGTTCTGTACTGAGAGAGTTGAATACTCTTCAAAGAAGAGAAGAAAACATTAAGGATTTTAAAACACAATTGGCAAAAGTAGTTAATAGAATTAGAAAAGACAAAAACATTTATATAATGGTGGATAATCTTGATGTGTGCCGCCCTAAATTCGTTGTCGATTTTTTGGAATCTATAAAGTATATGCTTGATGTGGAGGGGCTGGTTTTCATTATTTCTGTAAGTAAAGATAAGAGCAATGTGCATAAAGCCATTAGCACGATACTTGGACCAAATTTTGACCTAAAATCTTTTACTGATCTCTCTTTACATTTACCGAAGCAACCGATAGAAAAATTTACAAAAGAACTATTTGAAAATATTAAATTACCGAAAAAGTCAAAAAATTTGATTGTAGATAGTTTTATATTTTATGCAGAAAGCCTTTTACTATCGTTAAAAACAATAGAATACTGCGTAAAAAAAATAAAGCTGTGTCTTCTGAATTACACAAGAGAAGAATTACCTGCTCCAAATTTGTTTTCGTTTTTGGTAATACTGCAATCAGTAAATACTGATTTGTATGAGGAGTTAGATTCCTCATGTCAAAGAGCATTGGAAAAAATTGAAAATGAATATAAATCTTTAATTCTAAATGGTCAAGAGGAATGGGAAAAACTTAAAACCTCTCTAGAAGCTGCTTTTGCAGAGAAGGAATCAAAAATTAACAAAGCTATAAAGGATATAATATTTTGAAAAGATACCCTACCTTTGCATATACAAAGATAGGGTAATATTTGATTAACGCCCCTTTACTATGTTATTACCTTGTTCAAACTTTCTGATTAATTCGCTTACGTTGACATTAGATAATTTTTTACCTGCAGATTTGTCATTATGTGAAGCATCAGGTTTACGAAGGTCTTCCTTACTGTTACTCCTAGTAATATTACATCTGACAATGTTTGAATTATTAGACTTATCGCTTATATCTGAAATATTGCTTTTTTCACTACATGAAGACGAATTACTCGACATATTGTCTAAGCTAAAGCGCTTTTTACCTTGATAGATTGGATTCCAATCAAGTGGATTGTAAGCTTTAGCTTTTTTATCAAGAGTACTGCTACTAACATCACTGATACCACTATCCCCTGAATCACGGCGTTGTTTGTTAGAAGTGCTATGAATATTGTCTTTCATGAGTTTTTGCATTGTTGGGCCAAATGTTCTTCCAAGATTGCTACTTACTGTTTTATTACTATCATTTGCTTGGGAATGAGATGCATTTCGCTCAAAAATCGCTTTTATTCCAGCAAATTTAGCTTGGGAAGATTTCGGAGGAACAGGTGGAGCAACTTTCTTAAGCTTTACTATTTTTTCTAACTCATTCTGCGACGATAACTTGGTCTCTGGTGCTCTTGGTGGTACCGGTGGGGCAACCATGCCTTTTGAGTTAATCTTTCCTTCATTTTTAGGAAAAATTTTTGGATTATTTTTTTCTACTGTAGTATTCATTTTTTTACCTCTAAGCCTATTAACTAGTAGAATTATAAACTTAGAGGTATTAATTTTGTAATAACGATGCTAATAGGTTTCAAATAAGCATCGCCAGAGGACTCTCTATATAATGCTTAAAGGCATTTAAAAATTTTGCTCCTAATGCTCCATCAACTGCTCTATGGTCAACAGAAAGTGTTACTGTCATTATTTCTGCTATCTCTATTTTCTCATTCATAACAATTGGTTGTTTTTTGGATGCACCAACTGCCATAATGCAAGATTGCGGCGGATTGATTATAGCACTGAAGGCTTTTATACCAAACATTCCTAAATTGGAAATAGTAAACCCACCTCCTTGAAATTCTTCTGGCCTTAATTTTCCAGATCTTGCTCTGCTTACTAAATCTTTCACTTCTTTTGATATAGATAAAATACCCTTTTTATCAGCATTTTTTACTATAGGAGTAATTAGCCCATCTTCAAGTGCCACAGCGATTGAAATGTCTACATTCGAGTATTTAAGTATTTTATTATCTATCCACGAAGAATTTATATCAGGAAATTTTTTCATGCTGAAAGCTGCAGCTTTTATGATTAGGTCATTAATTGTTACTTTGTTATTTTCATCTGCTGAGCTAATCTCGTTTTTTAACGATATTAACTTATCAACCTGGCAGTCTACAGTTAAATAAAAATGTGGAACATTCTGTTTGGATTCAGTTAAGCGCTGTGCTATCACTTGGCGCATATTGCTTACTTCAACCATGGTATCTTCCTCGGGCCTTTCACGACTTTCAATGCGTGTACCACTACCTAAAGACTCCAACACATCAGCCTTAATTATGCGACCATATGGTCCTGTACCTTTTAATTGCTGCACATTAACCCCTTCATTTTGAGCTATTTTCTTAGCTAATGGGCTTATTTTTATTCTACCTTCTACATAACCCTCTGTCATCTGAGTAGCTGACACTGGTTCTTTTCTTCTGGATTCCAGCGTCACGCGCTGGAATGACACCGAAGAATGACTTGTTGGCTTTCCGTTTAAATCTTGGTGTTCTGATTTTTGATTATCAACAGCACTTTTTGTCACTTCCTTTTTAACTGCACTATTGATGGAAGTTGAAGTATAGTTGTTAAGTGCACTTTCATCTTCTCCTTCTTCCAGCATTAAAGCTATTGGTTGATTTACAGGCACGCCACTTGTTCCTTCTGTTACTAAAATTTTTGCTAAAACTCCTTCATCTATAGATTCAAACTCCATTATGGCTTTATCAGTCTCTATCTCAGCAATTACGCCGCCTACTTCAACTTTGTCTTGTTCTTTTTTATGCCACTTGACAATTTTTCCTCCAGTTTTGCTCATTGTCGGTGAAAGAGCAGGCATTAATATTTCTATAGGCATTGATTTTGCATTTAAAGATCTATTCAATTTTTAATTTACTCTTTATCTTATGTCAATCTAATCGTGAATTATGATGAATAAGTCTGTTACACTATCCCTCACGTCATCCCAGTGCGTGACACTGGGATCTTGGTTCAGTACTATTATCCTATTGTTTTTATTATTTAGTCATAGCTTGTTTGCTAATAACTTTGTTTCAACAAAGTCAAACAAAATCAACATGAGAACAGGGCCAGGGTTTCACTATCCTGTAAAATGGATATACACTTGCAAAAATCTGCCCCTGAAAGTGATAGAAGAGTTTGAGAGTTGGAAAAAGGTCTGCGATATAGATGAAGACTGCGGATGGATAAAAGGCAATCTGCTTAGTGATAAGCACCACGCAATGATAAAAGAAGATACTTATGGATATCAAAAACAGAGTGTAGACAGCAAGATTACTATGAAAATAGACAAGTTCGTTGTAATGAAAATAGAAAAATGCAACGAAGAATGGTGCTTTCTTTCCACCCCAAAACGTAAAGCATGGGTACAAAAAAAACATATATATGGGGTTGATTAGGTTGATAAAGGATCTGGATTAACACTAGTTTCCGGACCTTCTGTAGCAGACTCTTCAGATGAAGCAGGAGTTGCACTAACTTCTTGAGGTTCTGGAGAATTATTTTGCCATATAGTGCTGTCACAAAAACTCTGTAACATCTCCTCAGCAGATGAGTTTAAAATTTGTACAATAGACTTTTCACTTTGTTCTCTTAGCGATTGATCCATTCTAGAAATCAACTTAAGAAACTCACTACCTGATTTTTCAGCTTCACTTTTTATTTTGCTTTCTATGCTTGCAATATTACCTTGATCAATTTCTTCTTTTGTTATGTTGAATGAATTTGCAACATCTTAATATCCAATCTTGCAATTTCCACAACCAATTATGCAAAAAGCAATAGAATTAGATATTTCATTTGCAGCCCACTTATGTATAGTGGTAGCCAAATAATTGTCATGGTATTTAATGCTAAATTGTTGTTCTATTAGCTCAGAAATTTTATTCTTTAGAGACATAAAGCACCCTCCTACATTCGTTATACCTTTTTGTTAAGATACACCATTTACTACATGCTTTACTTTAATTAATTATTAAAACGAGAGCATAATTTTCAGAGTTATATCTTTTTACCTTAACAATTCTTTTTTGATTTCCTCTTCAACTTTCTCTCTTATATTCACATTAAGGTCCTTCGTCGAAAAATCATTCATAGCTTCAAGATCATATAGATCTCTTGTCACTTTTTCAATAGCATCTTTTATTTCTTCTTTGTCAAATTCCTTTATAATAGGTCTAATCTTCACATACCCTGGAGAGCCTTTACCATAAATTTCTTTGCTTTTATAAATGCAACCACCTGCACCAGGTTTACTGCTTCTCAAACCACTTCCACACTCTATTATTTCATACTTGACTTGACCATCTTCTATATATGTTATTTTATTATCTTCAGTAGACTTCAATGCACTTGCTGGTATGACTGTTTTTTCTAACTCTAAACTCGGTTCATGAATTATTGTGTCCCGATAACTTGTACGTTCAGGACCATATGTTCTATACATACCTCCACCTGCAACAGTGATTAATGGCTTGCAATCTTGTTTGTCTGAACGACACATTTTTATAAAAATAGGTCCTCCGTCCTTATCTGAGGAGTTATTTTCCTGGTTACCCCCTCCCTCTGTAACTTTCACCTTAATTACAGGATAATTAGGGTCAATTTTCAGTTTAGCTTTAATATAATCGCCTGGCATTCCTGCTCTACTTTCAGTGGAACATACAGAAGATTCGCAGTTAATAGGTGTATCTTTTATATGACCTGCTTCACCACTTCCCCACGCTTCTATTTCAACACGATCAAATTTTATTGATAAGTCATCTGTATAAACATCTTTATTTTCATGATCATAGGATTTTTCATTATTTTTTTCAAGATCTGGTTTCTTATTTTTCAGCTGTTCCTTGATTATCTCTTTTAATTTTTCTTTTAATTTCTTTTTGAGACCTTCTAAATCGAACCTACACAATTTATCAGCGTAAAAGACCTCTGTTCTATCTGCTTTAATCAGTTGATCTTTTAATTGTGTACACTTTTGTACTTCATTTTTTTCATCTCTTAATACTTTACCATCCTTATCTTTACAATCCACTTCCTCATACCTTAAGTAGAATGGCTTATCATTTTCATTTTTATTCAAATATTGTTTTGAACGGCTGCATTTTCCATCAGAGCAGATGCAACCATCATCACCTTGATTACATTTTTCTCTATGCTCTACATCCGTCAATTTGTATACTACTTTCAGTCCTTTACCAGATTTAAATGCCTTGTCTATCTCATCATTTCTTTTTACACAGTAACTGCATTTCCCCTTTTCCTGTTTATTGTCGTCAGGGAAGAAAACATACCCTTGCTTATTAAATATTATTTTATCCAACTGATCTTGAAGTCTTTTTATTTTTAAGAGGTCGACTGTTTCCCTTTCCTTGCTTGGAAGATAATAGAACCGATTTGATTCCTTTGAATAAACAGCATTGTATTTAATATATTTTGTTCCCATTAATTTTAGTGGTATTATTTTATTTTCTCTTTCAAGAACAAACTCTTCTGGTTCTGGCTGCCATCCAGAAAGACAAAGCATTCTACTGTTAGAATTTTCTTTATATTTTATTTCTACTTCTGGTTGTCCTAAGCTGTTCAATTTGCATTTATTTCCTTGAAACTCTTTACATTCTGTTTCAATATCAGGAACATAGTCATATTCTTTCAGAACTTTAAATTGTTGCGGATTACTTTCTAATATACCTTCTATAATATTATCAATATAACTTTTTTCGTTATTACTATCAGTTGTTTTTTTAACTATTCTCGGTTTTACTACCTTTAAAGATAGAGGGCCAATGTTTGTAGAAGAACCAGCATTAACATTAAAAGTACATAAACCATTGCTGTAGGTTCCACGTGCTTCATAAGTACAAGTGTTCTCACTCATCTTCATTCTTATCTTTAACGTGTTACTCTGTTTTCCAGGCGTGTTACTTTTTACTATCTCTACTACTTCAGGCTCTGGAGTAGGTGGTACCGGGAAACAGCGGACGAACTGTGGATTTTTTTCATCTATACTTTGAGTTCCAAGGTATTCAGCGCAGAGCTTATCTTTTTCTCTATAAGTTTTGAAGTAGTACGTGATGCCATCTTTGTCTAAAATAGAGCGCCACTCAGCTTTATCTTCTCCATACCCTTTAGGGAAATCTAATTTTTCTCCAATCTCTCCGTCTCCTCCTTTCAGATCACCAATGATTACCTTAACTTTAGGGTTAAAGTAATCATTGTCTTCATCTGTTATAGGAACAATTCTAACTTGTGGAGGTGACATCGCAAGTTGCTCACAGAACGGAGGGGGGCCAGGTGCAAGTGGCACAGGGGCACATTTTACTTTTTCCTGATAGCAAGTATCACAAACATTTTCCATTTCTCCAGGGCGAAAGATATTTTCCCCTAAAAAAACTCTAGAAACCCATGCAGAAATACCTGATATACAAGCACCCTTTTGACTGCAAGCGCATATTTTAGGAGAGTTAGCGAATCTTCTTTTTTCCTCATCAGTAACACCATCTGCCCATTCCCACTCAAGACCCCGTGTCACCTGTCCATGAATTTTTCCACCATTCAGCATTTTATCCCCTTCCCAGTCAATAAAAGCTGCAGCAGAAACACCCCCACCTGTACTTTGTGTTCCATATATTTGGTGGCAGGATTCCCCGCTTTGTAAGTCATAACAATAACTTTTTCCATCATAAGCACATACTCTAATTTTAGGATTAAAATAGCCATCAACTCCTTGATCTTTTATTGCTTGTACTTTAATTTCTTTTACCCAATCTCCGCTAACTATTGCTTCGAACCAAGTATTACTCGTTACAAAATTCGGACAATCAGCATATCCTTGATACGAAAGACCAAGTATCAAAAAGAACATCAATAAGAAATTAAGCTTTACACTTCTCATAAAACACCGGTAACCACTCATTAACTTCTTCTCCTTTTTCCTTTATTGCCTCGTACATATACTTTATCGTCTCTTTGTTAGCTGAAAGTACATGTATTTCTTGCATATTCTTTAAATCTAAATTTAAAGTTACTAACCCTTTATACTGCTTTATCAAAAATAAACCTTCCTGTGTTGGCGTCTGCAGAATTATATTCAGCTCCTCTTTCGATAAAGAAAATGCTTTCATGTATAACCTATTTGCATTGACGTTTGGCATCAAGATCCTTGTATCAACATGTTTATCTAAATATTGAGTAAATTTGCTAGCAAATGCGAGGTTTAAGTTTTCAGTACTTAGGATTACTACAACATTTAGTTCCGTCATTCTTTGCATCCAGTTATCAAACTCTTTCTCTGTAGGAAAGATATTACTTATCTCCCATGCTTCATCCAAAACAAGTATTGCAGGCGAGCCATCACATTTTGCCTCAAAAGAATATAAAAAATAGTAAAGTATCACGGACATACATTCTTTTCGTTTTGTGAGGTTTGCGGTGTTGAGAGATATAATTTTTGTTTCCCAGTCAATATCTGATTCATTACCATCTTGAAATAAGTAAGCAAACTCACCACCGTCACACCATCTACTTATTTTACCCCCGAGGAGCAAAAGCACCTCAGAAATTTGCGCAATAGAACGTGACTCCTTGGGTATAGCAAATATAGAATCCACAATTTTTCTTATCTTTTCTTCTACGTCCACCAAGCTCGTATCGGCTACCATTCTTTTGATCAGTTCAACCAACATATTGCGATTGGAAGCACTATCTTCAATGTTTAGTGGATTAAATTTTAGGCTTTTGTCCTTATACTTCGGATCGATTATATAATATTTACCACTCACTGCTTTAGTAAAAATTATCGACTTTCCAGTGTTATCCAATATGACAATTCTTGGGTTAAACTTTCTTGATTCTGATAATAGGAAATTAATGAGTGAAGTTCTGCCTGAATTTGGAGCTCCAAGTATCGTAGTATGGCCATTATTTCTTTTTCCATAGAAATTAAAGAAGTAAGGATTTCCTTCTTTTGAGAAAAAAACTGTTACCGCTTCTTTCCACCTTCCTCCTTTTAATGTACCTGACGTAAAATCATGCAGCATAGCAAAACTGCAAGCATATTTTGCTAATATATTTTTCGGTTGTGTAATAAAGGTAAAATTGCCCGGAAGTTGTGCCCAAAAATGACTTTCCATATGTAGATCAGTTCTAAATATCATGAAGCCAATTAATGACATTATAGAAGATAAATCACTAATATTTTCGGCTAACTTATTCCTATCGTCTGCAAATATTGTAAAAATAATTTTCTGTTGGCAGAAGTCTAGACTAGAGGTCTTTTCAAGCTCTATTATTTCTTCAATTCCTGAGCTTTTAAGTAAGGTATTATCCTCACTAATTTGCAGCATGTTAATTTGTTTATTAAATTCTTTTATTGCCTTACTATTACTAGTAAATATCATTATTTCTGTAATGATAAATTCAGATTCAAGCTGCAAGCACCTATCTATATTGCCTAAGGAGATTTCTCGGTATTCCTTTATGCTGAAAACAGAGCCAAATTTCTGTTGATTTTCAAAGATTGTCTGAAACGTATTGAAACCAAAAGCTATTTTAAAATTTCTAATATATTGCGACAGGTCCCTTTCATGTATTGGATAATCTTTGTGCGTTAATGTAACAATATAGTGGAGAAATTCTATCATTTCAGAATATATTTTACCTTCACTAAATCTTAGACCCAGTTTTTTAGCTCCAAAAGGTCCTAAATCATCGTGAATTAAGTCAGTTATCTTTTGCAACTCCTGGTGGCTTTCTTGTAAAGACAGCTTATGCTTATTCTTTATTCTATTAAAAAAAAATGAATTATTAGTATGCTTACCAAAATCGCTAAACAATATTACAATATATAATTCATTTATATACTGTAATTTACTATCAGTGAGTTTATCAAACCACGCTGAATGTAGCTTATCAGAGAAGTCTTCAGTTTTATTCCATTTTAAGCTCAATTTATTGCGCTTTCGGACAGTATGAATCCAAACGGTAAAATATAGGCTATTAATATTTTTTGATATGCTTTTTCTAATTTCAGTTCTAAGGTCGCTGTAATTATCAACAGAAGAATAATCTTCTAACTTGATTATTTTTAACAACTCTCCCTGTTTTGTTAGTATAGTTTCTTCATTGTAATGACAAGCATAAGGAATGAAATCTAAATCAATGCTCTCTAGTAATGCTAAGTTGTTCTTTTTTTCAAACTTAGAGTTAATTGCTTGTACTTTTAGCTGCATATGCGTATTCAATAAAGATAATTAAAAAAGATAAAAATACTATCTTAATTTTTATCTTTTTTTTCGCTATCGGATTGTAATTTTATATCTTTTGCAAAATTAAATTTTTCTTTTAAGTAGTCTGTTGCCTTTTCTGTACTACCAAACATCATGATCAGTACACCAAACATTATCATAAAAAAGATTAGACCTCTGAACACTACTGCAAGTATCACCGCAGCTATACACAACCCTATGATTGTTGAAGGACTCATATTTTCTACAGTATCTTTAATTGAAAATGAAGAAATAAAATCTTTTACTGTTTCTTGTACATCCTTTAATTCATCACTCACCGAAGCTTCGCTAGAATATGATGCAAAAATGAAACTTAATAAGGCTATAAAAACCAAAACTTTATTCAATTGAATGCGCATCAACTAAATACCCTTTAAATATTCCTCAAATATAACAACTTTTATATCAATAGGCAAGAACTGAATTCACTTATCCACTATAAGTAACACATATTTAATTTTTACAGATGTGAACATGCTGTAAGCTTTTTATCATCAACAAGAGGTTCCACATTAATGGATGTTAATTTACTTGATAGGAAGTTTGAATGCAATTCAGCTACTGCTGCTATAGCAAACACTGCAGCCATAGCAAGTAGTCCTGCTCCTACCAGTCCTGATGTCATTGCTCCTGCAACAATGCACCCTATTGTAGAGAGAGCACAACCTGCTACAAGTGCAACGTGAAGATTTCTGTTATTGGGTTGTTTAAGTGGAGTATCTTCACCCTTTTTCTCATTCACAGGAGGTTTCTGCATGGTTGTAATGGTATTTTTTTTGTCCTTTTGTTCTTCAGATTTCACTGGCTGACTACCTGTCCTCTGAGTAGCCTGACCACTTGGGTCCATATTTTCTTTTTTTTTGGATCCCAGTGTCACGCACTGGTATGACACCTGAGCTGGCTTTTTTTCTGTGGTCTGTTCTAGCAGCACTTTATTTTCAGTTTCTGCTTTTTGTGGATTACTATCTTCTTCAGTAGAGCTTATACTGCTCCTTACTGGTAATTCCAAACTTTCTTCACTCTTTCTAGGTGAATCTATTCTACTATCTGAATCATTATCATTACTGAGTTCAGAAGTCTGCTTATGCTCCTTTATTTCTTCCACAACCTTGCTATCTTTTTCAAGTATTTCTTCTGTAATACCTAAATTACTAAGTATTTTATTATCACCACTTTTTTTCTCAGCTATATTCAAGGGTGTTTCTTGTGTGTTGTTTTGCTCTTCAATATGTCCTAGCTGCATTTGATCTTCAATATTTTCTTTAACAGCACTTGGTATTGAGCTTACACTGCTGCTCTTGCTAACAACATCTAAAGTTATTAGTTCCATAATTATTTTTTCTATTTCCGTTCTTTTTGCTGTAGTTAGTTTTTTTGAGTTTGTTATTTCTACTTCCAATGCTGGAAGAAATTTCTCGGTGTAATAATTATAGTATTTTTGATATTTTTCTTGCTCTCTCAGTGATTTTTCTAATTGAATTAATACGTTAGGGTCAGCTCCTTTGTTGAACAACTCTATGCATTTTGCGATAGTTCCATCTCCATTTTTTTTTGGACTTTGATTACTATGTGTTTTTTTTGTTACCTTTTTGTATATAGTGTCGCGCAATTGTTGGTTAATATCTTTTTTAGAACTTGGCATAGACTTCTCCATACATAATAAAATGTATAGATACCTTTTTAGCGTTAATTTTACATTAAAACTGGGCAATTATGCCGTATTATGGATAATTATTTGCTCTTCTACTTCTACATTTCAATATAATTGTTTGCCTGTTGAATTAATATGTCTATCACTTCTTTTACAGGCTTTTCCCTATCAACCATGCCAACACTTTGACCGGCCATTAAAGATCCCGTTTCAACATCTCCATCAATTACTGCTCTTCTTAAAGCTCCAGCCCAGAACTTTTCTATTTCAAGCTGCCCATCTTCTTTTGAGATCTGTCCCTTTTGGTATTCATCAATAACTTTTTTTTGATGCTTCATAAAATCATCACTTGCTTTGTTGGCTATAGCTCTTACTGGAATTACAGGAAAATCAGCACTTATCTGTACAGAAGGTATTGCATTACGTGCGGCTGATTTAATAAACACTTTCTTAAAATTTTTGTGGGCAATTGACTCATTAGTGCAGACAAATAATGTACCTATTTGACAGCCACTTGCCCCCATTTCTAAGTAATTAACTATCATTTCACCTCTTCCTATTCCACCTGCAACAAACACTGGTATTTGTTCATTTTTAAAATGAGGCAATATCTCTTGTGCGAGAACAGAAGTGCTAACTGGCCCTATGTGCCCGCCTGCTTCCATTCCCTCTATTATTAACGCATCTACTCCCATTTTTACTAACCTTTTCGCAAGGCTTAATGCTGGTGCAAAGCACATAACTTTAATGCCTGCACTCTTGATTTTTTCTATATTAGGCTTCGTTGGTAATCCGCCAGCAAGCACTATATGGCTCACTTTCGTTTCAATGCACACATCTATCAACTCACTCAACTTTGGGTGCATAGTAATTAGGTTTACACCAAATGATTTGTTAGTTAATTTCTGTGTCTCTATGATTTCTTTTTTCAATAGGTCTGGAAACATTGCACCACATGCAATTACACCAAAACCACCAGCGTTTGAGATTGCCGAAACCAAGTTTCTCTCTGAAACCCAGCTCATAGCACCACCCATTATCGCAAACTCACTACCAAGAAAATCTGTTCCTTTTTTCCAGAGGCTACTTAACATATAACCTATATCATACGTTTAAAAATGTTTTGCTTATCTATAAATGTGTGTTTCAAAGCGCCAAGTATATGCAAGATTATAAAGAGTACCATAAAACATGCAAGCATCGAATGTAGCTGATTAGCCGTGTTAGCTAGATCTTTGTTTTGATTAATCAACAAAGGGATATGAAAAAAATACTTGATCTTTTTGCCAGAAGCAGAAGACATAACATAGCCAGATAGTGGCATTAGCACCATTAAAGAATATAAACCAAAGTGTACTGTTTTACTTGCATTGATTACAAATCGAGAAAAATTTGCTGGAAGTCGTGGAACATAAGTAAAGACGCGAAAAAATATGCGTACTATGATTAGTCCAAGAATAGTGATACCGCAAGCCTTATGAATAGCGTATATGTTGAACTTAATCTCATTGCTAAGTGGTAAGCTTTTCATATAAAGTCCAGAGCAAAGCATACCAATAATAAAAACAGCCATCAACCAATGGATAACTCTTAAACCTAGGCTATATTTATCGTCTTCCATTTTGATTACCCTAAAGTAGCATTTATATAATAGAAAAACTATTTTTCAATCAAAATTATTAAAGCAATTTAGATTTACCGACAATGTAGCTATACAAATTCGACCCAGCCGGGAGTCAAGTAGCTGGCCGGCACCTAAGCCATAAACGGATTAAATGCAAAACTTCCTTGACAAACTCCGCCAACCCCCTTATTATAGTATTAAGGGTATTTCTGACTCAAAACTTGTTTTTGACCTGCAGGCTCAATGACAAAATTCAGTAAAAAACTTAGGGTATTTTTTGGCGGATTACATAAAATTATAGCGGCTGCATGTCTTTTAAATTTTTTCTACATTCAGCCAAATCGCGCTTATTTTAAGCGTTAGCACATTATTACAGCGCCACTTACAGTAATATAGAGTCAAAACTCGCACCACGGGGCTTCTTTTGCCTTTTTTTTCGTTTGGTAAATTTCTTAATGTTTGTAGCTAAAAGAGCCCAAGAGAGGTGTCATCCCGCTGCTTGTTAGCGGGATCTAGAGATACCGCGGCGGTATGACGTAGAGCTCGCGTTAGCTATGCTTTTATACTCACCAACTTAGTGTCCAATCTGGATCCCAGTGTCAAGCACTGGGATGACAGGAGAAGGAGGCTACTTTCATGACATCATAGAGGCGCTGGGATGACACCCTGACAATCGTCATCCCGCTGCTTGTTAGCGGGATCTAGAGATACCGCGGCGGTATGACGTAGAGCTCGCATTAGCTATGCTTTTATACTCACCAACTTAGTGTCCAATCTGGATCCCAGTGTATGGGCACTGGGATGACATTATAGAGAGGCGCTGGGATGACACCCTGACAATCGTCATCCCGCTGCTTGTTAGCGGGATCTAGAGATACCGTGGCGGTATGGCGTAGAGCTCGCGTTAGCTATGCTTTTATACTCACCAAATAAGTTTGCTTGCTTACAAGCAAACTTTCCTAGATTCCAGCGTCACGCGCTGGAATGACATTGTGGGGTGTTAGGTGTTATCCAAGTAGCGTGACTACTTGCTGTATTACCCAGTCCAATTAAGTGCAGCATCATCACTTGGTGGAATGTCAAAGGACGGTTGTGACATTTCCTCTTGCACAGCTTCTTTAAATTCTGGACTTTTTATATTTATCGCTGCTATATGCTTTTGTAAGGCTTGATCAGCAGCTATTTCAGCAGCTGATGGACTTGTTCCATCTTTACCATCTTTTCCTGGATCCCCTTTCTCTCCTTGTAGGCCTTTCTCTCCTTGTAGGCCTTTCTCTCCTTTCTCTCCTTTTGGGCCTTGAGCTCCATCTGCTCCTTGTAGCCCTTTACCTCCTAAGAACGCCTTTGCTGTTTGGTCATTTGTACCATCATACTTTGCTTTGTCTGAGCTACCAAGAAATTCTCCTAATGTACCCACTAGAACTGATTTATTATTATCTTTTGTACTAAGTAAACTTCCAAGAGCTGTTGCTAAACCATCTACCTTGTACTCTACTGCAGGTTTTTTATCTGGTGTATATTCCAATTTAAGATCATCTCCTGTTACGTCTAAAGTATATTTATTACCCTTCTTATCTGCTAAAGTTATAATTTTAACATGACTTAAATCTGTTGCTGCTGTTCCTACAGCGCTTTCAAATTTTAAACTAGCCGATATATCACCCTCCATTAATTACAAAAACCATAGCATGCATGAAAATAGTATAATTTTCGTTAATGCTAGATTTTACATAAGATTTCCTTGAAACTTTTCATTTTAGAATTCTTCTCTTGTCATCCCACTCCCCTCTCCTGTCATCCCAGTGCATGACACTGGGATCCATTTTTCCATCATCAGAAACGTTGTACTTTAATATAAAACGGCTACTTTTATGCTCATCAACTTAACTAGATCCCAGTGTCTGGGCACTGGGATGACACCGAAGGGGCTACTCGCATGACACCGAAGGGGCTACTTGGATGACAGCTAGCCTGACAACCGTCATCCCGCTACTTGTTAGCGGGATCTAGAGATACCGCTGCGGTATGACGGTTCGCGGTGGTATGACGTAGGACTGCTGTCATCCCGCTACTTGTTAGCGGCTAAGAGATACCGCGAATGAATCGCGGTATGACGTGTGGCTTTGTTGCATCGCTACTTATGAAAGGCTAACTATAGCTAGGATTATAAGCAACCTATTGAAAATCTTGTTTTTTTGCAATCAATCTGATCAAATTTAAGAATAGTAATTTATTATTTATATTAATAAACTTAATTCTATTGAAAATAGCTAAAGCATTGAAATTCTTGAATTTTAGCCGGATTAGTGAGTGGTAGTGAAATTTCTTTTACTCAAATTTAGGTATTCACTGACCGTTCTTGTTATAAATACCAGAATAATAAGCTACTGATATTCTCCATCTTTTTTATCTTTAATCCATCATAGCTAGCGATGCAACAAAGCCATGACGTGTTGCTTGGGTCAGCTATACTTGCCTCCTTGTATGTATTAGATGTAGGCTGAGTTGTGGTCGTGATAAATGTGGTCGCTTGTGTAATCAAACATTTTCACAAAGCCATTCTCTAGATAAAGATTATATTCGTGATGTTGATCTGATAATACAATATTATCTTGCTCCCCTAAATTGAAATGACTTGAATCTGACAGCAATTCGTAATTTGGATTATCTATTTTACTAATGCTGCTTATTACTTTGCCATTACCACTTGATATAGCTAAACTATAACTATCACCATCCTTCATTATTTTGATGGACACCTTATCTTCAGGTAACACTATAAGCTTCTTTGTGCCACTATCGTGGATTACGAATTTGCCTTTTTCAAAATAGTATTTGTCTTCCGGCAAAGCACCAACCTTATATCCTGATTCAGCCAATTTGTGCCAAAACTTTAACACAGATTGCTTTTCTGCTCCTTCCGCTCTATCATACAAGGCTTTCACATCATTATAATCTATGGTTACATTTGCCTTGTGCTTCCCTTCTGAGTCCTGCTCGCGACTCTTTTCTATTTTGAGAATTGTGTCTTTTAATACTACCTGTTCTTGCTCTTTCTCCTCCACTGAAGCTGTTCTTTTCGTTCTTGTTAAACTTTGTGATGGAATTGGCTGATCAGACTGCATTTCACTATTGTCGTTTGATACAGTTCTCTCTTCAGCAGCTTGTGCAATAACATTAGTAGTATTGTGACTTATGTGTGATGTATCAACTTCTGTCTTAGTTTCACTTACTTGCCCTTTTGGACTTTCGGTTTGTTTCTCTTTTGTGAATATTCTCTGATAGTCCGTGTAGCCTCTATTAGTGTCACCGATATCACCATCACCTTGATCGAAAGTTATTTTTTTACTTCCATTCCCCATGTCCTCAATTTCAACTTGAGGAGAAACAGATGCGAGGAAGTCGTTATAACTGTAGTTATAATCAGCAGAAAAGAATATTTTCCCTTTGAAGTTATGGAAATTATTAGATAACATTCCAATTTCTTCATCAGTATCACCATCAAATAGTTTTACTTTAGTGAAATATGCTTGATCTTTTATTCTAACTATTTCACCGCTAGAGTTTCTTTGTATTTGGTAATCATTTGGATCGTACTTTATAGCAAAAAGTTTGCCAGAGCCATATTTCTCTAAGTTTATAAGGCCCACATTTACATGTTTATGGGAATAATCTCTCTTCTCATATTCATGTGCAAATATTGGATCTATATATCTATATTCATCTGGTATGCCATTATACTCTCTCCCTTCAGAATCAGATGGTGCTAACTTATATTGTCCATCCTTTTGCACTAACTTTAGATGAGTAACTTTTTCAGGTAACTCATAGCGCACATTTTTTCCGTGATCATGAATGAACAAGTTACTTCCATTTGTAATTTCACCTCTTTCATTTTTCACCTCTTCGGTAATATAAAAGCCCATATTTTTGAATTCATGTAAGCGCTCGTCTCCTTGCTTTACAACCGCTTCGTATACATCGTCGTCTGTCCTATCTGTTCCCTTATTATCCAGTAATTTTCCTTTTTCCACGATTACTCCATTTGCCTTTTGCTCATCAGAATATTGTGCATGCTTTGAATCCTGATGATTCAAAATTTTGGTACCTCTAAGGAGCAGAGAATCTAAATCTTTTTGGATGTGTCCAGTGCTAGGATGCAACAATTCATTTTCATGTAAATGTGCTTCATCAAAGTATTCATCGCGTTCAACTGTTCTGCCATCTATCAGAGAAGCTTTATAATGACCATTTTCTTTTGTAACCGCCATATAAGCACCACCATCATATTGAACATTTAAGTTGTGCAATATGTCCTCAAAAACAAAAGTTTCTTTAGTTTGGCCTTCAACTTGCTTAAAAAATCCTGATTCGCTCAATAATTCTCCAAGCTTTGTATTTCCGTCATATATAGACAGTGCACCCATATCTCCTTGACCATGAGCTTGCATAGAAAAAATCTTACCTTCTTGTAGATTAATGTGAGTACCTCTGATTAAGTTTGGATCGATATTGATCATCTCTTCTAACATCTTTTCTACATCGATGTTCTTAGTCGCTTTTACTTGTTCTAAGCCAGTGTTTATGGTTTTATCAAGCAAGGTACTTTTTAAATTTTCATACTTATCTAGTATTGCATCTTTCAGTTGTGTATATTTGTCTTGTGTAGCACTATATAATCTCTTATCTTCATTACAATAATTAGTGCTGGCTGAATTGCATTTTTCTACAAATTTCTCATAAGAGATCTCTCCTCTTTTGTGTTGCTCGTATGCATCATGATGCTGTGTTTCTTCCTGTTCACGCAGGCCTTTCAACACATCATCATATTCTATATCCTTCTGCTTATCTAAGTCTTCTAGCTCGCTCGCACGTGTTTTTTCTAAGTCTTCTTTCCCATTAGAGTAAGATTTTCTTAGATCTTCACCATATTTTGATAGCATCCTTAAAGCTTGCATTTTATACTCTTGACTGTTTTGATATTCATTACCTTGTTGGTCAGAGTAAGTCAGCTTAACCTGCCCATCAGCAGTTTTTACTGCCTTTAAGAAATGATATTCCTTTGATATATCGAGGTTATCATTTGTTGCCCTATTAACAGCACGAGCATAATCATAAAACGACACATGTTCTACAGGAGAAAAACTTCCAACGTTTTCTCCATCTATTTTTTCTATATTTGCTTTATAGTAGGATATGTTTTTAATTTCTCCACCAACTATTTCTTGACCAGTTGCTATAAAATCTCCTTTTGTAACTTGTAGGGCATTAATTTCTTCCATAGCAGTTTCTGTATCATTCTCAGCAAGCCAACTTTTGAAGTCAGCATCATGTCCTTTTATGTCTTTCAAGAAACTTTTTGACTCATCTGAGTTACCTTGACGTAAAGCATCTAGGTAGTCTCTTAATAAACTAGGATCTTTTTCCTGTAAGTACATTATCAACGCATGACCTGTTTTATAAACCAGGCTATTTGCTTCGCTGTCCTTTGAATATTCTAAACTTAAAATTTTATCTAAATCCAAATTTGCAGCTTCAGTTTTATCGATACTTGATCCTTGAGAATTGAATTTATGATCTGAGTGATGCTCAAAGTAATCTGCAATTCCTTCCATTAATACTGTAGGTAGGTGCTTACCTCCTGTAGCCAAGTAAGTTAAACCATGTGCAAATTCATGCTGAAGGTTATGAACGCCACCTTGCTGATAGACATACATTTCAGCAAAAACATCAGCTTCCCCTTTGTAGTAACATTTACCACCCTCATCTCCAAGGTAAGAACCGAAACGCTCGCTTCCGCCAAGGTGAGTGTAATCATCCTTGTCATCAAACATATAAATTTTAAATGTTTGTTCTGAGTTGCTGTGTTCTAACTTGAATGTATCTTTAAAACTAGTAGCTGTTTCTTTTATCTCACTTTCAATTGTTGCAATTTTACTTGCTCTTAAATTATGAGAATAAACTTCTACTTTAATATTTAAATCTTTAACTTCTACAACATGTGGCGAATTAAACCCTTTGCCGTTATTGTTAAAGTATTCTTCTTTAGTTATATTTTTATTTATTTGTTGATTGATTGTCATAATTCTAACCTCTAATTTATTAACTCTTCAAATATAAGGTGATCTCTACTAAAAAAGTGTGAATTTTCATATTGGTATAATCTATATCTTAGTGAAGAAATATAAGTAATTAATTTAATATGAACAATATAAGATATAGCTATAACTAAAGCAATTTAGATTTACCGATAATTTGGTAAGCTATGAACTCGTCATTCCGCTACGTGTTAGCGGAATCTATGCTGAGATACCGCGAATGAATCGCGGTATGACGTAGGAAAACCTGACCTGCACTAGCTATAGGCTCTATAGCTTGACCACAAAAAAAATCTAAATTCTAACGTTACATTAGGATAGGGTAAGAATTTAAAAGCAAATTGACTTTCATTCCACCAAAGCACTATACTAAAACCACGATGGGTAATTAGCTCAGTTGGTAGAGCACTTGCTTGACGTGCAAGCGGTCGCTGGTTCGAACCCAGTGTTACCCACGTTTTTGTTCATGAAAAGATTTTATATGACAGCAGTGCATAACGGCAAACACTCAGCAGCACAGTCCAAGCGCTTAATCTATTCCATAATAATAGTTGCGATAACAATGTTTATGGAAATAGTAGGTGGAATAATTTCACATTCGCTTGCTCTACTATCAGATGCAGGGCATATGCTCACTGACCTCTTTGCCTTAGTTTTAAGCTGGTTAGCACACAAATTTTCAGCTAAGAAATCTGATTTGCAAAGATCATACGGGTATCATCGGTTGCAGATAATTGCAGCATTTGTTAATGGTTTAACTTTATTCTTCATTGCAGTAATCATTATAATTGAGTCAATAAAAAGATTTATTTTTCCGGTAAATGTTGAGTGGAAAGTAATGTTAGTAATTGCTACACTTGGCCTGATCTCTAATATTATAGTCTTTTTTATATTACATAGTAAATGCGAGAGCAATATAAACATAAAAAGTGCTGTACTACACGTTATAGGAGATATTTTAGGTTCTGTAGCTGCTATACTTGCATCCATAATTATCATGTTTACTGGATGGCAAATGGTGGATCCGATTTTATCGGTATTTGTCAGTATAATCATTTTGAATAGTGGCTACAAAATTCTAAAGAATTCTTGCCACATACTTCTTGAAGGCACACCTGAAGGGATATCTACTGAGGAAATAAAAAGTAAGATCACATCAGAATTATCTGAAGTGATAGATGTGCACCACATACATGCATGGTCACTGTCTGATAATTATTTTATAATTACCATGCATGCCAAAGTAAAGCAAGATGCACAACACACTGATATTTTGTATGAGATAAAAAAAATACTACTAAATAGGTTCGAGATAGCACACTCTACAGTCGAGATCGAATACGATGAGTGTGCGGATAATAAGATACTTAAACATTGACGTTTTAAATTACTATGCTATTACTAGAGCGTAATGATGTTGAAGGTAAGCTATGATAGGTATCTCTCAAATACAATTTCCTCGCAGTGGTTCCAGTAAAGTTAGAATTGCTCTCTATTTATCTTTTTATTATGCGTTAACTATAGTAACCATTCCTACTTCGATAATAGCTAGCTTAGTATCTACTCTATATGATACAGAAATTAAAACATTTCTTGGATATAAAAAAATAAAAGGTGGGGAAAAAATAAGTAATAAAGAATATTGGAAAATATTTGGTCAAGGTAACATAATCAAGTCAATCGCAGTTTCATGTATTGCTGGGCTAACAATTTATTATTTTTTCTCTAAGTCTTTAATATTAGCTTGGCTGCTGGCGCCGATACCGTTGGCAATTGGAATAATCCTATTGCAGCCCGAAACAAGGCCAGCAACACTTAACCCTATAGCCTTACTTAAAGCTTCATTAAAGCTACTTTCCGATGGTTTGTATGAGAATTTAGTTGGTACAAAAAATGTAATAAATGCTATGAAAGAACATATGATGCCTCATATGGCAAATGATAGCATTATTGACAGTATTAATACACTAAAAGATAAATATGGTGAGAAGATACCAGAACCTAATGGTGTTATACATAATGATGAATTTGTTAAGTTTATTAAGTTCGTAGAAGGGGAAAAAGAGCTTGGAAACAATAATAAAAAAGAATTTATTAACTTTCTTAATGAATGGTGCAATAATGATGAACAAGTTCATGTTTCTGGACTCATGGGGGGGGGGGCAAATTTTATATTTGGTTCTAAAGGCTTGTAATAGTGGAGATAGTGAATCAGTTGCAGTAAAAAGGCAAGAGTTAGTAAAGTCTTTAATGTATGCCATGAACTATGCTAAAGGAACAATTGTTCCTGAAACCTGCTTTACTGGTATTATTGGTGCAATGTTAAAGTCATTAGAAGGAATACACCCTGGTATTAGAGTAGAATACCTTGTAGAAGATAGAATTGGAATATGTGCAGAAGATGAGGCATGTGAGTTTATTAAGAAAGAGCTGCAAAAAAAGAAGAATCATAAAGAAATCCTCAATGCCTGGGATAAGTCAGATGATAGCAGTAACCAAATAACTTCTAATTTTATTCAAGAAATCAAGATACCTTTAATGAGAAATTTGTTTAGCTTGGATTGTAGTGAACAGAATGTAGTAGATACAATAGAAAATCTTGAATATATTAATCCAGGAAAATTAACCGACCCAAACATCGATAATATAAGAAGCAACAGGGTCAGCACATGAATTATAAAAATTTATGTTCCTTGCCTTGCAGAAGATTCATAATATTCTTGTAGTGCTTGAGAAAAACTAGTGTTCCTATAACTAGTAATGTTAAGAACAAATTCCTCTGAAAAAAAAAGGACCATGCTACAACCGTTGAAGTAGCAGTCAAAGAAGCAAGAGAAGAGTATCTAAAGATAAAAAATACCACTATCCAGGCAAATATAAACACTAATGCCACAGGTATGTTAAACGCTATCAACACTCCCAGAGTTGTTGCAACTCCTTTACCTCCTTTAAATTTTAGCCAAATAGGAAACATGTGCCCTAAAACTGCTAAAATTGCAGATACATATATATAAAAATCGTTATTATCACAAAATTGTTGTGCTATATAAACTGCGATGAATCCTTTTAAGGAATCCAGAAGTAATGCCAGAGCAGCAAGACATTTATTTCCTGTTCTTGCAACGTTTGTAGCGCCAATGTTTCCTGAACCTACTTCTCTTAAGTTTATCCCTTTTATTTTTGTAATGATTAAGCTAAACGGTATTGAACCTAATATGTAGGATAGTATAAGGACTACATGCTTTTCCATTATACCAAGAACCTAATTAATTTTATTATTCCTCAGCCTTTTTAGGTAGCACTGAACTTCATCGTTAATCTGATTACTAAACAGTATAAGCGCTGTCATATTGATGAGAGCTAAACAAGAGAACAAAGTTCCACCGATATTGGCAATAGCCATTATATCTTTAGAAAGAGCAGAAAAAAACGCTACAATTATTACTGCTATGCGATATATCACTATACTTTTTGCACCGAATAAATATAGCCACCCCATTTCACAACAATATACAAACGAAATTACTGAAGAAAATGCAAACAAAGGTGCAGCTATGGTTAAAAGTATAGGAAACCATGAAGAAACAGTTTCAAATGCCTTTTGAGTGATTAATATCCCTTCACCAACACTAGTCTGGTATGCACCTGTTATTACTATCGTTATTCCAGTTAAACAGCAAGTGAGCATTGTATCAAAACACGGTTCTATCATAGCAACAAGCCCAGTTCTTACTGGTTCTTCATCTTTAGTTGTTGCATGAGTAATTGCAGCAGAGCCGACACCAGCTTCGCTGGCAAAAATTGCTCTTTGAATTCCAGCAACAAATGCTCCTACCATCCCTCCGCCAACAGCATTAAAATCTATCATGCTGGAAAATAATATCTTAAATGTGTGACCAAGATTGTGGATATTAAATCCAATAATAATAAGGCAGCTACATATATATATGAGTGACATAATAGGCACTAGTGCAGAAGATACTCTAGCTATCCTTTTAATTCCGCCAATAATCACTAGAGCAAGCAGCGCAGAGATTATGGAAGAAAGAAACCAAGAGTGACCATCTACCCAACTTGAATAGCCAGATAATATTGAAACCATTTGGTTGGTTTGAAACGCTACACTTCCACCAAGACCTGATAATACAAAGAATACTGCATATATTGCAGCTAAAACAATACCAAGTTTTTTAAATCCAAATTCCTCCAGACCATTCCTTATATACTGAAAGGGACCACTAAACAATTGCTCCTGATCTTCTGTTCTATGTCTAAATGCTAAAGTCACTTCGGCAAATTTTGCTGACATACCAAAAAAACCTGTAATCATCATCCAAGGCACCGCTCCTGGCCCTCCCATTGAAACTGCAATTGCGACTCCAGCAACAGTTCCAAGGCCTACTGTGCTTGAAAGTGCAGTCATAAATGCCTGAAAATGCGTAATATGACCATCATGGTGATTCGTGTCATATTTTCCACATAAAATAGCAAACGCATGCTTAAACATTCTTATGTTGAGAAATCCAAAACGTAATGTTAGAAACACATAACCAAAAGCTAGTAGAAAGATTATAAATGGCACGTAAAGGATTTTGAAAAACAGCACTTCATTCATGAAGTTATTTATTCCATTCAACACAGCATCATAACTTTCATAAAAACCTGAAGCAGCGTACACATCATTAAACAATAGGCAAAATAACACCATACAAAGTAATCTATAAATCATGTTAATACCCTTTAGAATTGTAATAAGAATCTATTGTATTCAAAACTTCCCTTCTTAGTAGATATATTGCAACAGCATTTGGAATCATAAGGCACATGAACAAACTGTCGCCTAGGTAAGATATAAATTCTATATTTTTTGACATACAACTGATATATACTGAAACCACTATAAGAATTTGGAACGGTATCAGTATTTTTTTATTACCAAATAAATACAGCAGAGCAACTTCACAGTAGTAACAATAAGCTATTATTGTAGAAAATGCAAAGGAAAACATCATTAGCGGAAAAACTAACTTGCTGAACAAGGGCAAAACTGTTGAAAATACCGAACTAATTAGTGTAATATTACCCACGTTATCAGTGCTATGCATACCAGTAATAATTATCACGATACCAGTCAAAAATGAGATTAGTATTGTGTCTATAAGTGGTGCAATCATTGCAACGCATCCAACTTTAATTGGATCTTCTTCTTTTACAGCTGAATGTGCTATAGCTGCTGTTCCGGTACCTGCTTCGTTAGCAAACACTGATCTTCTCACTCCTGCTATTAATCCGCTCAATACTCCGCCTCCTATAGCTGATTTATTGAAGATGTCTTGGAATATTATGGATAGAGCATTCAGCAAATTACTTCTGTTTACATAAATTAAATATATACACATACCCATATATAGCACTATCATAATTGGTGCTAAGCTCGTTGAAACGAAAGCAATGCGCTTTATTCCTCCCAATATTACAATAAAGACAAGCAGGGATATAATAATAGATGCGTTGTATTCGAAGAGGTTATTTGACAATGCTGCTATCTGATTCGCTTGAAATGGTATACCGCCCAAAATCATTGCAATAAGTAGCATAATCGCGTAAGTAAAGGCAAGAAATCTACCAGTTTTTGCAAATCCAATTTTTGCAAGCCCGTACTTCATGTAATAAAAAGCCCCGCCAGTTGCATTTTCAGAGCGATAGGTGAATGCAAGCACCACCTCGGCAAACTTTATCGACATACCAAGTATTCCGGTAATTACCATCCAAAAAACTGCACTTGGGCCCCCTATTGTGATAGCTATTGCAACTCCTGATATTGTTCCAAGACCAACTGTTCCTGAAATTACTGTTGCAAACGCTTGAATATGAGTGATTATGCCATTGTTATTGTTATTACACTTTAGATTGAATAGCGTCTGTATTCCATGCTTGAACAATCTAAAGTTAGTGAATTTGAATTGGATGGTACAAAAAACCCCAGTTGCAATTACCCAAATAATTATAAATGGAATGTTGAATATCTTTATGTACAGAAATGAATTTAACAGTTCACTTATTTTTACAATCATGCTGCTCACTACTTTTTATTACAACTTATAGCTAACGAGCTTTATACGAGTAATATATATAAAGCCCAGTGCTTACTGGAATAGTAAGTACATACACTACACCTAAAATTGGTAGCGTCATCCAGGGCTTACTGATGAAAAATATAATAAGTACTCCAAAAAATGACACAAATATATAGGATAGGCTTTTGGGAACATAAATATATTTTGCAGAGAAGGTTGGAATGTGACTTATCGAAAAAAATGAAATGGCCAGAAAGTAACAAGCTACGTTTCTTGTGTTAAAAAATCGCTCTATGAGAAGTAAGTATTCACTCTCATGAGATTGAAAGGTAATAATTATTGGTAACAAAGAAAGTAAAGCACACACTGGAGCTGGAACACCAGAAAAGAAAAATTTTTCCCAGTGTGATTGTTCTGAGTGTAGCGAAACATTAAATCTTGCAAGTCTTATTGATATGCAGATTACGTATATCATTACTAAAATCCAACCTATGACTTTGATTTCGTTTAGCTTCCAAAAATACAAAAGAAATGCAGGCGCTGCACCAAAATTTAGAAAATCTGCAAAAGAATCAAGCTGGGCTCCAAAATCGCTAGTTGATTTTAGAATTCTAGCTATTCTGCCATCCATTCCATCTATTATTGCTGCAATGATGATAAAAATTACTGAGAATTCCCATTGTTCATTAAATGTAAATTTAAGTGAAGTGAGACCAGAACATAAACCCAATAAAGTTATAAAGTTTGGGAATAATTTAGTAATAGGTAAGAATCTACTGTTACTTCCATCGTTATTCATATAACGTCAAAAGTAAGCTTCTCTTGAACGTTTTCCTTATTTAAGTTTGCTATAATTGTTTCACCACCAATAACAGTTTGCCCTTCTGAAACTCTGACTTCTATATCAGCAGGAACATAAATATTCACTCTACTACCAAATCTTATAATTCCAAACCTTTCACCTGCTTTCACATTCTGGGATACTCCTAAATTACAAACGATACGACGTGCAATTAATCCAGCTATTTGCTCCACAATAATTTCTTTTCCCTTTTCGTATTCAATCACAATAACCTGCTTTTCATTTTCATTACTAGACCTATTGCTCATTGCGGATACAAACTTGCCTTTTTTATAATTCATTTCCTTTATCGTACCAGATATTGGTATACGGTTCACATGGACGTTCAAAACACTTAAAAATATGCTAACAAGCGTGAACTTCTTCTCTTCTCCATTTTCTGCCGATAAAGGATAATTAACTTCTTCAATTTTTGAAATCACACCATCAGCAGGACTTAATATAAGATCCTTGTTGTTTGGCACAGCTCTTGTTGGATCGCGAAAGAAATAAGTACACAATAATGTCGGAAACAAGCACGTAACACCAAACCCCCAAGATATAGAGAATGCTATACACGTTACTATAAAGGCAACGACTATAAATAAATAACCTTCCCTGTTTATATTAGGTAAACTAAAACACATAATCTTATTCACAATAACCTATTGTTAACAATTTATCATTTATAATTTCTCATGAAAAGCTTTTTTTAACTGCTTCAGCAAAGTCCTCTTGATACAAGGTAACATTACAGATTAGCACACACCGTCATACTGTAACAACCCATCCAACACAAACTAAGTTTAGATCAGAACACTGATTCTTCTAAAAGTTGCTCACTATCCTCGTCTATTATAATAGAATTATCATGATTTCTGAGTAAATCTCTGATTTTCATTTCTATTTCATTTGCGACTTCTTTGTTTGTTTTTAGGTAAGTTTTTACATTCTCTCTTCCTTGTCCAAGACGTGTATTGTTATATGAATAGTAAGCACCTGCTTTTTCAAGCACACCAAGCTTTGCTCCCATATCTATTATTTCTCCGAGTTTTGATATACCTTCATTGTACATTATATCAAATTTCGCTTCTCTAAATGGAGGAGCAACTTTATTTTTTACAACTTTAACTCTTGTTTCATTGCCTGTAATATTTTCTTTGTCTTTTATTACACCAACTTTTCTTATGTCAAGCCTTACAGAAGTATAGAATTTTAATGCATTTCCACCCGTGGTAGTTTCAGGATTTCCATACACTACTCCTATTTTCATACGAATTTGATTAATAAATATCAATATACAGTTCGCTTTTGAAACGGCAGAGGTTAGCTTTCGTAGCCCGTGACTTAGAAGCCTTGCTTGCAGCCCCATATGTTGATCACCCATATCACCTTCAATTTCAGCTCTTGGAGTTAACGCTGCAACAGAGTCAATAACTATCACATCAACCGCACCAGAACACACTAAGTACTCAACAATGTGTAATGCTTGTTCCCCAGTGTCTGGTTGCGAAATTACTAAATCATCAGTGCTTACCCCAAGTTTACGAGCATATAAGACATCCAATGCATGTTCTGCATCGATAAATGCGCATGATCCTCCTTTTTTTTGTGCTTCAGCAATCACGTGCAAGGCAAGAGTGGTTTTACCAGAACTCTCGGGACCAAATATTTCAATTATACGTCCTTTTGGCAGACCTCCAACACCTAGAGCCGAATCAAGCGCAATTGATCCTGTGGATATTGTGTCTATTTTCTCTACAGGGTTTTGCTTCAACTTCATTATTGCACCTTTACCAAATGCTTTTTCAATCTGGCTTATTGCGTTATCTAATGCTTTTTGCTTATCATTATTTCTTTCTTCTGAGTTGTTTGCCATGGATCATTTATTAACTTGTATAACTTCCATGATAATCAAACGTGAACAACCTGCCAAGGGTTTTTTAATAACGAAGAACGTTATCGTAGAAAAATTAGCTACCTAAATTATATTAAGATAGAAAGTTAGATAGACTCTGCAGTGCGATACAAAATAACGATAGAATACAATGGTAGTAGTTTCTCTGGCTGGCAGAAGCAGCAACATTCTGCTAATTCAATCCAGGAAGCCATAGAAAATGCTATATTTAATTTTAGTGGTGAGAAAGTTACTTTGTACTGCGGTGGCAGGACTGATGCAGGGGTTCATGCTTTAGGACAAATTGCTCATTTTGATATGGAAAAGGAATTTGAGCTTTATAGAATAAGAAACGCAATAAATTATCATTTAAAATCAATTCCCATAGTTGTACTGAATGCAGAAGTTGTAGATGATGCGTTTCACGCACGGTTTTCAGCAAAAAAAAGATATTACGAATACAGAATAGTTAATCGCTATGCTCCTGCCGCTCTGGAGACAGGTTATGTATGGCAAGTGTTTAACCCACTTGATGTAAATATTATGCGTGAAGCTGCTAAACATCTACTTGGAAAACATGACTTTTCAAGTTTTCGTTCAAAAGATTGTCAAGCCGCAAATCCGATGAGAACAATTGATGATATCGATATAATACAAAATGGGAATCATATACACATCAAAATATCTGCTATTTCCTTTTTACATAACCAAGTGAGGATCATTGTGGGTACTTTAGTTGAATTTGGAAAAAATAGAACTAATCCACAAGAAATGCTAAATATATTAAACCAATGCAAAAGAAATGCAGCTGGAGTTACTGCACCACCTTTTGGCTTATATTTGGTAAAGATAGATTACTAATTTAATAAAAAGTAACGTTCTTAGTGAAATAAGTGTCATACCGCCACGGTATCTCCAGATCCTGCTAACAAGAAGCGGGATGACAAGTTTAAGTTCTCATTGGCATCACTACATATAATACACTTGAATCGTCTTCATCAGTGATAATTGTAGCACTATTACCATCGGCTAAGCTAAACTTACATTTATTTTTTATGCAGGATAGAACATCAAGTAAATAACGCGAGTTAAACCCTATTTCTATAGGGGCTTCATTGTAGTCCACTTCTATGGATTCAGTTGCATCATTGCACTCTTGAGAGTTTGAATGCAGAGTCAGCAGCTTTTCTTGTAGTGAGAATTTAATGGATTTTACTTTATCAGATACAACAACGGAAACTCGATCTATAACATCTGAAAGTTTTTTACTTTCAATAATCATATGCTTATCTTGAGATGCTGGAATAACTGCTTTATAATTTGGAAAAGTCCCATCTATTAATTTTGATATTAGAATATATTCACCGCATGTAAACTTGATTTTTCTGTCTGAGAGTTTTACATTAATTTCACTACAGTCGTCCAATATTTTTAACAGCTCCATAACAGTTTTACGTGGAATGATCACACCAAATTCGCCATTGATGTTCCCAGGCTTTGGTCTCTTTATACATGATAAACGGTGACCATCAGTTGCAACGCAGTACAGAAACTGCTCGTCTGTATGTAGATATATTCCATTTAAATTATACCTTGTATCATCTAGTGATACAGCAAATTTTGTTTTAGTTAATAAGTCTATCAGGTCCGTATTTAGTAGAATAAAATCATGTTTATAATTGTCTTCTTCAAGAGCAGGAAAGCTGCTTGAAACTACATTCGGTAAAGAAAAGTTTGCATTTCCGCAAGACATCAATAATTTTCTTTGGTTGTTTACTTCAAAATTGACATCCAAATCAGCGGGTAACTTCTTCACTATGTCATGTAAAGTATGCGCTGAAATTTTTACTTCTCCTTCTGTTAATACGGTTGCAGCAAGTGAGGCAAACATTGAAATGTCAAGATCAGTTGCCATTAATTTTATGCTGCCGTGTTGTGCTTTGATATTTATACATGCCAAAACATCTATTGCATTACGCCTTTCAACCACTCCACTTACTCTGGATAATGTATTTAAAAGACTTGTACGGCTCACGCTAAAACGCATCTGCTCGCACACAGAATTTTTTTTGATTTCTGTATCTACACCTGCAACCTCTGACATTGCTAACTCTCAAAAATATATTTTAAATGATATCCACATCCTATATAAAGTAAAGTGCTATTTATATTTCCATTGAAAGAGTAGTCCAGTTTATACTATAGCTGGGTATTTTGTTACAATGATTTACTTTGTATGACATAAATCATGCATTTTTTGATACGCTTTTTGAAAACCAAGTAGGGAATAAGTATCATCAATGGTCACTGTTTTTGTTTTTCCATTAACTACCATTGATAATCCCTGCTTCATTTTTAGAATGAGATCTTGATCTATTTTTGTATGCTCTGCCCACGCAAAACTTCCCTGTATTATAGGCAGTGTATATTTAATTTTTTTGTCGATATTGAGAGCTACAGGCTCCTTATCATACTGAAAACCAGAGGTAACGCTTACCTCATCTGCTTTTTTATCAACATAACTGACCATTACATACGGCTTGCGATTGGTTGTATAATGCTCGCTTTTTGTCTTAGGGTAAGATACAATGTAACACACTTTCTCTCCATCTTCTGATGTAGTATATACAAGCCAGTCTTTGTATTTTTCCTTCAATTGCACATCACTAACCGATGCAAAAGCGCCTATTGAAAAAAATATTAGAAATATAAAAAAACTACGCATGCAAACCAAATTTCAAACTTTCTGATTGTATATATTGTTTTACCTTAGCCATCGCCTGCTCAGCCAACTGTCTTATTCTTTCTCTTGAAACACAATATTTTTTACTAAGTTCATCTAGAGTTTGAGTGTTTTCAGACAAATATCTACTGATAAAAATGTCTCTTGCCCTTTCGTTAAGGCTTGCTAGTGCATTGTTTAAAATTGTTTCTTTTAATTCTTTTTCTTCATGATTCTGATAGGTTACTTCTTGACTGACCAAGTTACATGGGATCATATCTTGCAACTCCCTTTTAGAGTCATCACCTATTTTTATGCAATCGTTTAGCGACTGATCCTTACAAGCCAAACGGTAATTCATCTGCAGAACATCTCCTTCGGATACAGAAAGCTCATTAGATATTGCTTTTATTTCTTCATTGCTTAAAGTCTCTCTGTTTGTATACTGTAAAATTCTTTTTTTTATTTTACGTAAACTAAAAAATAATCTTCTTTGTGCTTGCGTTGTGCCTATTTTCACGAACGACCAAGATTTCAATATAAAGTCTTTTATTGAAGCTTCAATCCACCACACTGCATAAGTTGAAAAACGAAACCCTAAATCAGGATTAAACTTTTTTACTGCATGCATTAAACCCATATTCCCTTCCATGACCAGATCCATCAACAATAGTCCATAATTTTTGAATTTCATTGCAATTTTCACTACCAAATTCAAATGGCTGGTAATCAATTTATGAGCAGAAGAAATATCCTTATATTGGTTCCAATTTTTTGCTAATCGTACCTCTTCCTCTTGAGACAGCATAGGAAATTTTTGCACTCTAGCAATATATTGCATGAGATTGGTTCTGCTATCAACACATAAGCTTGCCATTGGGGTCAACATAACAACTTAAATTAAAACTTCATATATATAATATATTGATTTTCAAGCAAAAATTCAAGCTTTGATTTGAAAAAAGTATAAACCTTCTATCTAATTGGGATCTTAAAGACGATAAGCCCCAGCACAGCTACCTGGGTAACACTATATATGACATCCTGCCAGCGTGTAATGATGAACATTATAGTTTAAATACTTAGTAAGTGGTGTTATTCCAGTGCCTTGACACTGGAATCCACATTTCTTTTTTCTAGATCCCAGTGGGCTTTGTTGCATAGCAACGTAAGTTTTTTCCAGAGTAAATAATTTTATGCGACTATTTCAAATTTAGGCATACCAATTGCAGTAAATTTGTTCATTAAGTAGCATTTAATAAGCAGTTTCTTCTCTCTATTTGTCTCAGATTTATTCTTAAAACTAAACCCAAATATTCGCTTCAACCTTGAGAAAAATCCTTCAATATACGATCTTTTTCCGTAATTTACTTCTTCTTTCCATCTTTTTATACCATTCTCACCATGTAATTTCATTAACTGAATAGCGGCATTTCTATCAAGCATATAATCCAATTTTGGATGCTCTGCTGCGTTGTTTTTCGGAGGAATTTTCGTTTTTATGCCATATTGATTACACAGCTTATAGAGCTTTTATAGCATATTTAACATCAAATTTCCCCAATGCTCCATAGTGATCAGAGTAAACGCCATTACTGTATTTTGTAGCTATGACTTGTTTGCTCAACATTATGTGCAATTTTCTTACTTGTTTATAGCCGCGGTACTCTCTATCTTTGCTATTCTCTTTGCTGTGTGTTGTTGTATATACTAATTCCTGTACTGTCTATAGCAATTTCGATATCTTCCATGTTATTTTTATCAACTCTGCAATCATTGATCTTAATATCAAGTTTCTTTTGATGCTTGTGAATAGCTGCAAATTTTTTCCTATTTGTTCAATGTATCCCTCTAAAAATCCCACTCAAACCTATTCTGAATAGATGGGTTATTATATGTATCAAAATTACCACTTTGTTGCTGTAAATATTGTTGCCACCCTACATTTTTGGCCCAATTTCATACCAATTTTCTATGGCTTCGTTGATATAATGAAAAATATTTCCTCTTTTTTCTAGAAATTTGTTATATTCTCTATGGTTACTGACTCTCATTTTTTGTGGCATATTTATCCTTAAATCGTCATTTTATAATGAATTTAGTCAGTAATCACTAGCTTTTCTGCTGCTATGCAACAAAGCCCACTGGGATCCAGATTGGATACTGAGTTGGTGAGTATAAAAGTATAGCTAACGTGAGCTCTGCGTCATGCCGCCACGGTATCTCAGCAGATCCCGCTAACAAGCAGCGGGATGACGATTGTCAGGGTGTCATCCCAGTGCCTCTTTTTTGTCATCCAAGTAGCCCCTTTTTTTGTCATCCCAGTGCCCAGACACTGGTTCACTCTATAATGGCAGTGCCTCTATGATGTAAGGAATCCAGTTTTTATGCAATCTCATCAAGAACGTTGTGTTTTAACGTAAGGTTGGCTACTGTTTACACTCACTAACTTAGCTGGATCCCAGTGTCTGGGCACTGGGATGACAGCAGTCCTACGTCATACCGCGATTCATTCGCGGTATCTCTTAACATAGATCCCGCTAACAAGCAGCGGGATGACACCTCTCTTGGGCTCTTTTAGCTACAAACGTTAAGAAATTTACCAAACGAAAAAAAAGGCAAAAGAAGCCCTGGTTATTGTCTATTTTCTGTATTGGCGTTTTTTTAAGTCTTAAACACTGCAATTTAGCTGCTTTTAAGTGCAGCTCACCTTAGTTCAAATGTTTAAGAAATTTACTAAGCAGAAAAAAAGGCAAAAGAAATCCCGTGTTAGCTAGTTGTCACTCTCTAATCCTGCAAATTGGCGTACTATACTGTCTTAAACGACTTATAAGCGCGTTTCAGCTTATATAGGTAAAAACCCAGAAATGTTGTGAAGACATAAGGTGCACATAGTGCAAAAAATTAAAAATAAGACGCCAACTACGTTGTTTTCTTGCTGTTTAATCTGCACAGATGAAGATAACTGAATACCTTCACTATCATAATAAGGGGGCTGGCGGAGTTTGTCAAGTAGTTTTGCATTGTGAAAACAACGATCACAAAAATCCTATATCACCGGTCATGAATACGTTATTTGCCCATTCGATTAATAACTTACCTCCTGGTAAATCTACTGAAGTCTGTTGGGCAGTCAGATATCCACGTAGTGTGGATGCAACAAGTGCTGCACAGGCTGCACTACCGCATGATGCAGTAATGCCTGTACCTCTTTCCCAAACTCTTAAAGCTATTTCTCCAGACTTTTCAACTTGTGCAATACTAATATTAATTTTCTGAGGAAATAGTACGTGATTTTCTAGCTTTGGTCCTAAATTTCGCAATGGTATTTCACTTATGTTATCAACAAAAAAAACTATATGAGGGTTACCAATATTTACTGCAACAGGATCTTTTAGCATTTCAAGCTCTATAGGTAAGTGAAGAGTGTCACACTCAGTAGACAAGGGAATTTCATGCCATTTTAGCAAAGGTTTACCCATGTTAACCTTTATGGATTTATCACCAACTTTAAAACACTCTAAAATGCGTTTGTTTACCAGCTCAATAGTGATATACTCAGTACCTTTTTCTGACATTATCAAATATCCAACACAGCGTGCTGCGTTTCCGCACATTTCAGCTCGACTACCATCAGCATTATAGATATGTATAAAGCAGTCTGCAGCATTAGACATTGTTATAATTATCACTTGATCACAACTGCTTTGATCAGCAATTTGTCTATAGTTCCAGTCTAAATTGTTTGTTGAACGTGAGTCTATGATAACAAAATTATTGCCAGTACCGTGCATCTTGATAAAATTTTTAGGACCTTGGCCACTCATCATAAAAAAATATTTCTTCTATTGGTCTTCTTTTTTTCTTACTTGTTTCAGCACCCTCTTCTTCGTAACCAACCGCTATCACTGACATTACATTAAAATCATCGGATATGTTGAATCTTTCTACTATTTTATCTCTATCAAATCCACCCATTTGATGAGCCATTAAGTTCACAGATGCAGCCTGTAGCATAAGTGCATAATTTGCTGCACCAGTATCATGACTAGCCCAAAGATTTTCTCCTTTACCTCGTTTACGGAAGTTTTTAGCACTGAAAGATATGATTAACACTTGTGCATCTTTTGCCCATTTTTGATTAGATTCATCAAGACAATTTAGCAGCTTTTCCCATGCGCTTTGATTGTTCTGTTTGTTGCATATCACATATCTCCAAGGTTCATCACCAAAACATGAGGGAGTCAGCCTTACAGCTTCCATTAAAATATCCATGTCTTCCTGAGATATTGCTCTTGTAGTATCGTATGAACGTCCGCTGTGTCTTACTTTCATCAACGATAATAGATCTTGTTTACTTATCATTTTTAATTTAATAGTGCATAAATAATTCATTGTAGCACAATATAAGCAAAATTTAAATTGCAAAACCTCTTATATATATTATATTTTATAAGTTATTTTTATTGGGAAGGTATGTTTATAACACAATCTAGCAGTAGATCAACACTGGCTGAAATATTGTCTTGCGTTTTACTTTTATTCTTGATGGCTCAAATAAGCGTACCATTGCAGCCTGTGCCTATCACATTGCAAACTTTAGGAGTAATGCTTATTGGGCTTAAATTTAACCGCAGAACAGCATTCTATTCTGTGCTTACATATCTATCACTTGGTGCAGCAGGATTTCCTGTTTTTGCGAATTTTTCTGGTGGTTATCACATTTTTCTCGGACCAACAGGTGGATATTTAATTGGCTTTTTAGCTGCTGTCATAGTGATGGGTGAAGTAAATGAACTCTTAAGCCTTAAATGTGAATTACTCGCGCGCAATTCTTTAAGTTGTCTGGCTGGTACAGTTGTAATCTTTATTTGTGGTGTTAGTTGGCTTGCTGTTTACTTGGGTCTGGGACAAGCAATAATGGTGGGTGTTTTACCATTTATCCTTCCTGGTTTGGTAAAAATTTTTCTACTCGTAGCGGTTTTGCAGTATTTGAAAAAGTGATAAGGTTTCGTCCTCATCATTTCATGTGCACCCTCGCGTTTCTGGGATATGGGTATTCTCAGGGTTTTGTAGAAAATTATAAAAAGATAGCAAGCAAAGTAATGAGTGATCCTAACACTCAAATCAAAGTAGTTGGCAATCTTGATAGTATTTGTAGTGCTTGCCCAAACCAGACTAAACAAGGTAAATGCACCGAACAAGCTAAAGTTTTAGAGCTAGATAGAAGGCATATGGGAATTTTAGGAATAAAAATTGGCGAGACTTTAACTTGGAATGAGGCGGTAAAAAAGATTAGAGAGAAAATGTCTTTAAAGAAATTTGATTACGCATGTGAGGGGTGCAACTGGCAGCCATATGGAATATGTAAAAATGCCCTTTTAAATTGTCGTTCCTATAAAGGTAGTTGACAAAATGTTAAGATAAATTGAAGCATTTTTGTGGAAATAGACTTCTTGCACTACCTCCCAAGCCACAACTGTCATTCAGTAGAAAAAAAACTTGCTTGACAAACTCCGCCAGCCCCCTTATTATAATAATAAGGGTATTCATGACTCAAAACTTGTTTTTGACCTGCAGGCTCAATGACAAAATTCAGTAAAAACTCAGGGTATTTATTGGCGGATTACATAAAATTATAGCGGCTGCATGTCTTTTAAATTTTTTCTACATTCAGCCAAATCGCGCTTATTTTAAGCGTTAGCACATTATTACAGCGCCACTTACAGTAATATAGAGTCAAAACTCGCACCACGGGGCTTCTTTTGCCTTTTTTTCCGCTTGGTAAATTTCTTAAATATCTTCTTAAATTTTATAGCTAATCAGTACTGGGATGACAAGAAAGGAGCACTGCTATTATAGAGTGAAATGAGATCCCAGTGTCACGCACTGGGATGACATTATAGGAGCACTGGGATGACATTATAGGAGTACTGGGATGACATTATAGGGGCGCTGGAATGACACCCTGACAATCGTCATCCCGCTACTTGTTAGCGGGATCTAGAGATACCGCGGCGGTATGATGCAGGAAAACCTAGCCAGCGTTAGCCATAACACAACACTTTTATACTCACCAAACCCAATGCATTACTTGCAATTAAGTTTCCTGGATTCCAGACTAGAATGACACCTTCATAAAAGAACCAGTGTCAGCTACTTGCATGACACCTTCCTGATAGACAATGTTCGTACAGTGTCAGCTACTCAGATAACAGGAAGAAGGTGCTGGGATGACAGGAGATACCGTCTTGTTAGTCAACAAAAAAATTATAAAAATTTCCCAAGTTGCATCATAAAATCAAAAAATACTTCCAATTGTGTAACAGTACACAGATTATAGTTAGTGGATATGTTGATAAGTAAACTTCATCTGTTTTGTGCGTATAAAACTAATTTACTTATCAACATATCCACTAACTATAATCTGTGTACTGTTACACAATTGGAAGTATTTTTTGATTTTATGATGCAACTTGGGAAATTTTTATAATTTTTTTGTTGACTAACAAGACGGTATCTCCTCTTTCTTTGAGGTCATTTAGCACTCCCAACCAGAAGTTAGCTCCTTCACTTTCAGCCAAATAAAAACCTAATACTTCTTTTTTGCCATTTTGATCTATGCCTAATATGTTATACATGCATTTACTTACGCAATGCCCGTCCTCTTTGACTTTAAAAAACCATGAAAACTATCGGATATACAGACTGCAGCGGGCGACTACGCCATTCGTTGATTACTGGTAGCAATTTGTCAGTAATACTTGATATCTCTGCCACCGATATTTTGTGATCATAAATTTCCTCAACATGTGACACTATATCTCTATAGCCCATACCACTGGCAAATGTGCTCAAAATCTTCGTTTCAAGCTCTGGATGTAAGTTTGTTTGCCTTTTTTTGACTATTTGTGGTTCGAAACTTCCTTCCCTATCTCTTGGCGTCAAAAGCTCAAATGACCCTGCGCTTGTACGTAAAGTCTTTGCATTCCTCCCATTTCTTCGATTATTCTCTTCGCTTTCAGCCGACAAGTGGTTTTCTATTTCACCTTCCAGGCTTACCTCCAGCAACTTTTTTATAAACGGTGTTAATGCTCCATCTCTTCCTGTCAACGGTCTTCCTTCTCGTATAGACAACAGGATATTTGTTTCTAATTCTTTATAATCTACCAAACCGGTAGTTCTGTTTACTACTTTCTGACTCATTGTCAAACCTCCATTTTTTTATATCAATTTATTACTTTTTTTTCGGTTTGACACAGTTTATTTAACACTCCCTTTACCTCTTAATAAATGGTACTTCTGTGTCCTATTTCTGTGATGATTACTGTGTTCTCTAATTTATCTACTTTATAAATAATCCGATAATCGCCTACTCTTAATCTTTTACTTCCTACTAATCTACCACTTAATGGTTTACCAAGATTAATTGGATCAATTGTAAGCCGCTCGTCTATAGCTCTTCTAATTCTTGATCTTATTGTTGGTGGTAAAGTAAGGAAATCTCTCTCAAGAACCTTTTCTGAATAGATAATATTGTATTTCACTCATCTTTAATTGTCTTTGCAGATAATATTTTATCCCAATCGACATCCTCACTTCTGACCGTCTTTGCATCTGGCACATCACGTTCTTTTATAATTTCAGCCATCTCTTTCTCTGCTTCAAATTCTTCTTTCACAAGACACACTAAAACTTCTGGTATAGTTTTATTCCATGCTTTTGCGACCTCTGTAAGATACTGAGCAAATTCACCCTCGAAACTTACATTAATATTGAGCTTTTTTTGACTTTGAGCCATATGATTAACCAGAAAACATCAACTATAGACTATAACATTTTTACACAATTTTGTCAATCCCCTTACTCGTTGAAATAACAATCTTTCTCTTTGGCTTCACACCTGCAACTTTTAACTCTGCTTTGATTCGTTGTCTTAAATCCAATAGATCTTTTATCTGAACTTCCCCATACCTAACCACATGATCGCTGTACGCAATTGATACTACTCTCTCTCCGCTCTGTAGCTTCTTTATCGCTTCTTCTACTTGAGTTAAATATTCTTGGTTGTACATCAACTTTTCTCACTCAACCATTGACTTCTTCTCACTCTCTTTGACTTTTTAGCTTTTTCACCTGCTAAACTTTCCCATTTACTCTCTGGCCAACGATCAATCCCCAGGGCAATAGACGCTGCTCTTGCGTAAATTCGGCAATCTAGTACTTCATTTCGGTCTCTTATCTTTTGCCACTCTTGTTTGGTATATCCTTTTACTACCTTGGTAATTAGTTGCTCTGCGGTTAGCTGCTTAAAATATTCAGGTGGATATTCGGGAAAATGACAATACCCCCGCGCCCCTTCTGTTAAAACATTAAGTAGCTGAAAAAGCTCGGACTTTAATATCGATACTCCAACTGGCCACAGCTTCATTCCTCTCTTTAGCTTTTGTCCGCTAACTGTTACATCTACTCTACTTGGGCTGCTAAGTGGCACTAGCGCTTTGTTTGCACCTTTCACTGCCATTACCCTCCCAGAGCCCTGGTGACCTCTTACCCAGTTGTATACTTCTTGTGTTGCATATCCAGCATCTACCGCCATCATACTTATCATGTATTCAAGCCCATTTTCACCGATAAAATGATGATTGAGTAGCTCCGAAA
This sequence comes from Wolbachia endosymbiont (group A) of Urophora cardui, assembly GCF_964028435.1. NCBI lineage: Bacteria > Pseudomonadati > Pseudomonadota > Alphaproteobacteria > Rickettsiales > Anaplasmataceae > Wolbachia > Wolbachia endosymbiont (group A) of Urophora cardui. The sequence continues at coordinate 1,662,131 of NZ_OZ034774.1, read as the reverse complement.
GTTTTCCCCATACTTCTTCTCCTCCCGGATGGCTTTGTTGCATCGCTAGCTATGATGGATTAAAGATAAAAAAGATGGAGAATATCAGTAGCTTATTATTCTGGTATTTATAACAAGAACGGTCAGTGAATACCTAAATTTGAGTAAAAGAAATTTCACTACCACTCACTAATCCGGCTAAAATTCAAGAATTTCAATGCTTTAGCTATTTTCAATAGAATTAAGTTTATTAATATAAATAATAAATTACTATTCTTAAATTTGATCAGATTGATTGCAAAAAAACAAGATTTTCAATAGGTTGCTTATAATCCTAGCTATAGTTAGCCTTTCATAAGTAGCGATGCAACAAAGCCATTCTGGATTATCGCTAATTAAAAAAAATGACTTCTACTCCTAGTTTCTTGAACTCTTCAAGTAATACCATCTGATATGCATACTTGCGAGATAAACGATCAGGAGAATGAATATAAACCTTATCAATGCTACCTTCTGCTATTTTATCACGTAATTTTTCTAAACCAGGACGGATTATATTAGAACCATTATCAATAAATTTATATTCATTTAATAATTTATGTCCGTCCATACTAATTTGATTCTCTATAGCAGCAATTTGACTTGCTATTGTACCTTCTTGTGCTTGTCTCCCTGAAGAAACTCTTGCATATAATCTAACTGTTACCATTTAACCCTCCTCAAATCTACTTTCTTACATTCAGAGTTTTCTTCCTTTTTGCTCACTTTTATTGGTTTACTTAACACTAATTTTTCATATGCATCTAATAGATACAACTCTGCTAATCTATTCACTTCATAACTACAACGAATACAAACTATTAATTTCTTGTTGCCCATTAGCTCTCCCATTTATTATTCATCGAGACATATGGTTATTTGATCACTAGCTCTATAAATAAATTCAACTCTCTGTTCTTTTTGTAGAAGCTTTCGGGAAATAGTTTTCTCAAGTTTCAGATTTCTTCCAATATTGTTGGCGGAGTCCCTACGTCATACCGCCGCGGTATCTCTTAGCCGCTAACAAGTAGCGGGATGACGATTCTTCAAATCGTCAAGGTGTCATCCCAGTGCCCTGACTACTTGGATCCAGAAAACTTAACTTTAAATAAGTGGCTGCATAATAAAGACTAGATTCCAGCGTCAAGCGCTGGAATGACACCATTTTCGGTCTCTTAAGTTGCTTTAGCTACAAACATTAAGAAATTTACCAAATAAAAAAAGGCAAAGAACTCCCGTGGTGCGAGTTTTGACTCTATATTACTGTAAGTGGCGCTGTAATAATGTGCTAACGCTTAAAATAAGCGCGATTTGGCTGAATGTAGAAAAAATAAAAAAGACATGCAGCCGCTATAATTTTATGTAATCCGCCAATAAATACCCTGAGTTTTTTACTGAATTTTGTCATTGAGCCTGCAGGTCAAAAACAAGTTTTGAGTCATAAATACCCTTATTATCATAATAAGGGGACTGGCGAAACTTGTAAAGTAATTTTTTGCAATATCAGGGGATAATTTCGACCATAAACCCCTACCAATAAATTTTAACAAAAATACTTTAGTGCATTTTCAAATATAAGCATTCCATCACCATATTTTGGCACAGCAATACCTAAACGCTTGCTCTTTTCTTTTTCAAGAGGCCAATTATCTTGCTGAGTAAAAAATATTCCCCTCTCTGGATGGGGCATTAAAGCTAGCACTCTTCCACTTTTATCTGATAAAGCTGCTAGGTCGTATGTAGATCCGTTCGGATTGTAAGGAAATTGTAGGTTAGCATAGTTGCCATTTTCATCAATGTAACGTAATGCGGTGGAATTGCTCTCAATCAATTGGTTCAAAATATCTTGATCCATAAAAAATTTGCCTTCCCCATGAGCAATAGGGAGATATAGTTCACTCAGGCCCCGTAGCCAAACAGAATTACTCTGCGGATTAACTCCCACTCTAATCCAACGGCATTGATAATTGCCTATATCATTATGGATTAAAGCTAGACTAGAGAACTCTGGAATTAATTTTACTAATATCTGACAACCATTACATATTCCTATAATCAGCTTGTCCTGAGATAAAAACTCTTGAAACTCATCCAACAAGTTGTTTTTAATACGTAAAGCAAACGCATTACCAGCACCAGTGTTATCACCATAGGAAAAACCTCCTGGAATTGCAAGTATATTGCTTAATTTCAGTTCACTTGGATTATCTATGATATCATTAATGTGAACGATTTTTACTTCAATATTACTAATACCAAGTTTTCTGCTGCATTCCATAAATGCAAATGCGGTTTCTTTTTCGCAATTTAAGCCATAACCAGATAGGACTGTGATTTTCATGAATTGCTAAAAATTAAAAAATTCGAATTTCTTTTTTACAAAATTTGCTACTAAATTTAACGCAAATAACACCAATAATAAAGCTATAATTGCAATAGCAGCAAGTTCAATAAATGCAATTTCAGGACTACTTGACCATATGTATATTTGCACAGGCAGAACAGTCGCCGGATCGAAAAAGGACGTAGGTGTATCAGCAATAAATGCCACCATACCTATCATAAGTAAAGGGGAAGATTCACCTAAAATCCTTGCAATTGCAAGCACAGTACCATGTATTATTCTTGGTAACGCAATCGGTAAAGAGTGATCTAATATCACCTTGATGTGAGGCGCACCGAGCGCAAACGCTGCATCTTTTATCGTAATAGGAACATTCGCAAAGGCATTTTTTGTTGCAATTATAATATTAGGTAACATCATAAATGAAAGAGTCATTCCACCAACAAGTGGTGAAGAGCGCGGTAGCCCAAATATGCCAAGATAGAGAGTTAAGCCCACTACACCAAATATTATTGAAGGCACTGCAGCAAGATTATTCATGCTAATTTCTACAATATTAGTCATTAGCCTATTTTTAGGCATAAATTCGTAAAGACAGATGCCCGACATAATTCCTATTGGTAATGCTAATGCTAGGCACACTATAATTGTCATTAATGAACCGATAAATGCCCCTAAAATCCCTGCATTCTCAGGTTCACGAGAGTCAGATTTAAGGAATAAAGACTTATTAAAAAATTTTTTCACTCTCCTCTTTTCTTTTAGCCAATCAAGTAATTTAGCATAACGATCATTCAAATGTTTATCTTTATTTATTGAATTAATTATACTTGACGCGGTAAACCAGATCTCATATTCACCACTATCTTTTACTTTCTTACGAAAAAATTTCTCTAGTTCTTTGTAAGAATTACGACTTAAAATTTCGTCACTGTCTTTAAAATCAGTTCCTTTAAACACCTTACGTAAAGAATCGTTGAGTAAGCCAATGGACTTATACCGCAAATCACTAGGATTATTTGTTAAAGTAAGATCAGCACTTATTTCAATTGGCAATAAAATTTTCGTTACTGTTAAGGCACTGTAAGAGTTAACTAATATACTCAACAATATACACACAGGACAGCCAAGTGAGATAACTAGTGCCGTGAAAGAGCAAAAGCGTAACGCTCTGTTCTTTTTATTTTTCCTTTTTATACGAGCATGTACACGCCTTGACTGAAGTAATTTAAGGAATTTTTTCTTTATACTCATTTATTTTCCCTGGATCCTATCGTCAAGCCCACAGCTGTACAAACGTCCAGTTTAATAAACGTTGATGTCATTCCAGTGCTTGACACTGGAATCCAGTTATAAAAATATTTACAAATCAGGCAATTGGTAACAGACTCCATGCTAAAAATAACATCCATGATATAGAATAAGGTAGATCCCAGTATCAGCTACTTGGATGACACTGGGGAAGTGCTGGGATGACACAATTGACATCACTCCCTATTGTATCTACTTAGATTTCTTTTTAACATAAGTAGTACGCTCTTTGATCCTTGCAGCTTTTCCAAATAGTTTGCATAGATAATACAGTTTTGCTCTACGAACCTTTCCTTTTCTTGTCACTTGCACTGAAACCAGTGCAGGAGAATAAACAAAAAATTGAGACACTATACTTTCTCCATGGCTCACTTTTCTGACTGCAAAAGAAGAATGCAACCCGCGGTTCCTTTTTGATATACATACACCTCCAAATATCTGTATACGTTCACTTGCACCGTCAACTACTTTAAAAGTGACCTTTAAATCATCACCAGGACGAAATTCTGGTATTTCTTTAGCTAACACTTGCATTTGCTGTTCGTTAAATTTTTTAAGTAAATTTGTCATTTATCTCTCCATTCAATAATTCAGGCCTACGCTTTTTTGTTATAACATGAGACTGCTTCTGCCTCCAATCACTTATTTTTTTGTGATTGCCAGATAACAAAACCTCAGGTACTTTATATCCCTTCCACTGCTCAGGTCTAGTATATTGAGGATATTCAAGCATACCACCATCATAACTAAAACTTTCTTCAATAATACTATCGGAATTATTTACTACACCTGGAAGAAGTCTAATGCATGCATCGAGAACCACCATCGCAGCTGGCTCACCTCCTGAAAGTATATAATCTCCGATACTTAATTCATAAGGAGTATACGCATCAATTATCCTTTGGTCAATACCTTCAAATCGACCACACAATATTGTTATATGAGGAAACTCTAATAATTCTCTGGCAATATTCTGATTAAACTTAGTTCCAGATGGAGTCATGTAAATAAACTTAGTGTTTTTATGAACAGAGAGCATACTATCTACTGCATCACCAACTACATCAGAACGCATAACCATTCCTGCTCCACCTCCATATGGAACATCATCCACAGTTGAATGTTTATCTTTCGCAAAAGAACGAATATTTATTACTTCAAGGTTCCATATTTTTTTTTCTAACGCTTTTCCGGCAAGAGAATAGTTCAAAAACCCGGGGAACATTTCTGGAAATATGGTTAATATTGTAACATTGAATGCCATTAAGGTTTATTTTAAGTTATTTGGAGCTATACTCTAAGAACAGTAAATTGATATAATATATAGTTAAATTAAGCATGTCACTGAATAAAACAATATACGAAGGTAAAGCGAAAGCCATTATTGAAACTGAAGACTCATCAACTGTTATACAGCACTTTAAAGATGATGTTACAGCATTCAATAAGAAAAAATATGAAATTATTGAGGGCAAAGGAATAATTAATAATCATGTTAGTGCTTTTATCATGGAAAAGCTTGAAGAAGCAGGAACTAGCACGCACTTTATAAAAACTCTAAACGAAAGAGAACAGCTAGTCAAAAAGCTCAAGATAATACCTCTTGAGGTGGTAGTTAGAAATGTTGCAGCTGGCAGCTTTTGCAAACGTTTTAATATCAAAGAAGGTGAGGCACTTACATCTCCTATAATCGAGTTTTTTTACAAAAATGATGACCTAGCCGACCCAATGGTGAATGAAAATCACATACTGTATTTTGATTGGCTATCTAGCAAAGAAATGGATGAAGTTAAAACTACAACTTTAAAAATCAACGAAATCTTAGTCCACCTATTTTCAAATGCAAGTATATATTTAGTTGATCTCAAGTTAGAATTTGGCAGATTAATAAATGACAGTACTAAAATCATTTTAGCCGATGAAATCAGCCCTGATAACTGCAGGTTATGGGATAAAAATACTTATAAAAAGCTAGATAAAGACGTCTTTCGTTTGAATTTAGGAGATTTAAAGGAAGCGTACCTAGAAGTTGCAAAAAGACTGTCAGTAAAGTTAGACTAACTAAATACTACTCTATCAAGTGGAGGGTTACATGCCTCATCAAGTTTTCCAATAATTTCAATTTTTTCTCCACGTTTTTGGAAATGATTTTTCACGTTTTGCATATTCTCAGGACTTACGATCAATACCATGCCAATACCACAATTAAATGTTTTTAGCATTTCTTTCTTCTCTATTTTACCCTCCTTTGTTAGCCATAAAAATATATCTGGCCATTTCCAGGAATTAATGTCTATGTTTGCAAATAAGTTTTTTGGAAGAATCCGCGGAATATTATCTATCAAGCCACCACCTGTTATATGTGCAATGCCTTTTACCTTTGGCATAATAGGCAACAAAGAATCAACATATATTTTTGTTGGTTCGAGCAACACTTCTTTCCAAAGCTGATTATTCCATGGAGATGAGTCGTTATAATTTATACCTAAGCCTTTGAAAATATGGCGCACCAAAGAAAACCCATTTGAGTGAATTCCACCTGACTCTAAGCCAACTATATAATCACCTACTTTCATCATGCTACAGTTTGGAAGAATTTGCTTTCGATCAACTACACCAACCACAAACCCTGCAAGGTCATAGTGATTATTATCATACATTCCAGGCATTTCTGCAGTTTCCCCACCAACCAATGCTATTTTAGCTTGCTTGCACCCCTTTGCAATGCCTTGGACCACAGATAATAAAACGTCCTTGCTCAAAACACCTGTTGCAAAGTAATCAAGGAAAAATAAAGGCGTTGCTCCTTGTGCAAGTAAGTCATTTACACACATTGCAACTAAATCTATACCTATAGTATCATGCCTATTCACTTCTTGAGCTATCAATAGTTTCGTACCTACTCCATCAGTTGAGGAAACAAGTACTGGATGGTCATATTTCTTACTTAGTGCAGCAAAATCAAACAACGCAGAAAATGAACCTATTTCGCTGATTACTTCTTCTCTAGTAGTTTCTTGAGCAATAGGCTTGACTTCTTTTATTAACTTATTATATAGTTCAAGATCTATTCCTGATCTGATATAAGTATTCATAATCCTTCTATAAATTTTAAAATTGTTAATACTATATTAATGCCTTGATATAAAAAGTGCAACGAAACTTTCTCTTAATTGACTATTATATGTTTACCAATATAGGGTAACTTAAATCATTTATAATTATCCAATGAACAAAAACATCAAAAACATACTGTTAATAACGGAGCTGCTATCAGGACGGCTGCTTCATGACTTTGCTAACTCTATGAATGGAATAATGTTTGGCTTAGAAGAGCTTGAAGTAATAGATAAGAACGATGCTGATGCGCAGAAGGAAGCATTGTCGTTTCTTAAAGAAAGCTCCGATGATTTAATATATAAACATAAAGTTATGAAGCAGGCATATTCTTCTTCAGCAGATAATTACAGCTTTGATCAGACCAAATCTAATATCGAAAATTATTTATTAAAAAAAAAAGTAAAGCTTACGTGGAAAATAGACGCATACTCTGCAAAAAATAAGGAAGATTTAATTGAAAAGATAAATAAGATAATTTCTAATATGGTGCTAACTATAGCCAGCGCAGTGGCGGAAGTTGAACTAGTGTCTGTTTTACTGAGTCAAACAGAAGATAAAATGCTATTAACTATAAAAATTCTAAATGAACACAAACCAATAAGCAAATCATTAGTAGACAAATTAATCAAAAAAAATGACACTAATTTAAATACAAAAGATATTAATATCTATATGACCTCTTTATTATTAGAGTACTATAAAACTGAAATGCATTGTACTTGCGAAAATAATTTGCTGGAGATAGGTTTAACTATACCTTGAGTTGCATATTTGGTTATTACAACTTTTTCTTCGTTTCAAGGCAAGACATTCCCCGACAAGGGGTACCAAATCTAATTTTTGTAATCACTTAAGTCTAGTACTATTTTATTAATGTAGCGCTCATTTGCATCTTTGATGATAAACTTCATACCATTTTTATATTTAATGACTTCATCTACAGAAGGCACTTTACCAGCAATCGAAAGAATCAAACCACTAAGTGTAACATAGTCTTCTTCAGGGTCACGTAATTCTATTTTTAGATCCTCTTCTATATCCTTTATAAGAACCCTTGCTGACACTTCAAACTTATTTTGAGACAATTCAGTAATGGTATATTCTGAATTTATTTCGTTCTCACTATCAATGTTTGGTATTAGCTCCTCTATAAGATCGGTCATTGAAATTAAACCATCAGTTCCACCATATTCATCCAATACAATAGCTAAGTATGACTTAGAAGATTTCATCCTAACAAAAAGATTAGTTGTCTTCATCGAGGGCGGAACAAATATTACGCTTTGTATAATATTTCTCAGATTAAAATTTTTATCCCTATTAAAAATAACATCTTTTACATAAAAAAAGCCTATTACGTTATCAAAGTTATTTCTATAAATTGGTATTTTAGTGTGGCAAGTGTTTTTTATCTTCTTTATTATTTCACGCTCGCTTGACTCAATGTCTACTGCGCATATCTCTGTACGTGGAGTCATTATATCCATTATACCACAATCGCGGAATTTTAATAGACCATTAAATATATTAAGGTCTGGCAGATCTTTCATTAATGCTTCAGTCGCACACTTTTTCAACACAGAAGCTTTTTTGAAAAGGAAGAGAAAAATTCTATATGCTATTTTTTCTACTAAGGTTCCTTTTTTACTCAATTTATTCCCTGTAATGGCAAAAACGTTTTCAGATCAGATTTATCAAGAAAACTGTTATTAAATGTTTAATAAGCATGTGAATAATGTCAAATTAATTTGTGAATTATTTGTTGATATAAAATACCAACAATTGATCAACAGTTTTTTCAACGACATATACATAGTTATGTAACAATGCATGATGGTAAAATGTTTTCCATAAAAGAAAATTACTAACACTCTGAACATCTTACTTATACACATAAATCATAACAGAAAATCAATAGCATATAGAAGTTGTTAACATATTTATCCACAAATTAAACAACGCCAATTTTTACTGAATTTTAAGTTAGTAACAAGTTGTTGATAGAACTATTATTACTACTATACTTTAGTATACAGAAAAATAGATAAAATAGATTGGAAAGCAGCAAAACAACAATAGTAGAAGTTATCAAACAAAATGAGCCAGGTGAAAGAGTGCCTATTTGGCTAATGCGTCAGGCTGGCAGGTCTCTTCCTGAGTACCGCAAAGCAGTGGAAAATATGAATAATTTTATGGAGATATGCTACAACACAGATTTAGTGACAGAATTGACGTTACAGCCAGTGACAAGATTTGACGTGGATGCGGCGATAATTTTTTCAGACATTTTAATAATAGCTGATGTTTTGGGTTGTGACGTGAATTTCCTGCGCAATGTGGGCCCGAGAATAAAACCTATAAAGAATCCTAAAGAATTGAAAAGTCCACAAGACATTGAAGCTAAAATTTTACCAATTCTAAACGCTATAAAGAAAGTCAGAAGTCAGCTATCAAAAAAAAAGTCTCTTATAGGATTTGCTGGTGGCCCATGGACAGTAGCTTCATATATCATAGAAGGTGGAAGCAGCAAAACTTTTTCCAAAGTATTAAATTTTTACCCTTCGTATTTGAAGGAAATAATTGAACGAATAACGGAAGCAACGATTATTTATCTAATTAAACAGATAGAATTTGGAGCAGATGTTATTCAGCTATTTGACAGTAATGCTGGTGCATTATCGGAACCATTGTTTAAAGAATATGTTATCGAACCAACAAAGAGAATTACCTTGGCAATAAAGGATAGATTTTCTGATTTTCCAATAATAGGATTTCCAAGGTCTGCTGGAAATCTTTATAAGGATTACTGCGAACAAACAGGTGTATCTGCAGTAAGTATAGATTATAATGTCCCAATAGAATGGGCGAAAGCGAATCTAAAAATCCCTCTACAAGGAAATCTTGATCCTAATCTTTTAGCCTATAATAAAACGGAAGCAATAAAAGAAGCAAAACGTATAATAGATTGCTTTAGAGATTCACCCTTCATATTTAATCTCGGACATGGAGTACTCCCTGATACTCCAGTTGAAAATATCACTGCGTTGGTGAATTTGGTAAAAAGCTACTAATACAATACACAAAATTCCTAGCTTTTTTGCTGTACAGGGTTTATCATTTGAATTTAGCTTCAGTAAGATATGTCAGACCTTGCAAAAAGAATGTCCCTAATAAAACCATCACCTACGATTGCTGTAACTGATAAGGCAAATAAGTTGAAAAATAAAGGAAAAAAGATCTGTGTTTTAGCTGCAGGAGAACCGGATTTTGATACTCCAGATCATATAAAAAAAGCAGCTATTCAAGCAATAAGTGAAGGTAAAACTAAGTATACTGCTGTTGATGGAACGCGTGAGCTGAAAGAAGCAATAATTAATAAGTTAAGAAGGGATAATAACCTCGAGTACACGTTTAACCAAATCTGTGTTGGTACTGGCGCTAAGCAGGTGTTATTCAATTTGTTTATGGCAACAATTAACTCTGGAGATGAAGTTATTATTCCAGCTCCTTATTGGGTTTCATATGTTGATATGGTAAATCTTTTTGGGGGCTTACCAGTTGTAGTGGAATGCAAACAAAATTTTAAACTGACAGCGGAATTATTGAAAAGCAGGATAACTAAAAAAACTAAATGGTTAATTCTTAACTCACCGAACAATCCTGCAGGAGTTGTGTACACATATGATGAATTGAAAGACATAGCACAAATATTGCTTGAATATCCACATGTGAATGTCGTTACAGATGATATTTATGAGCATATAATATACGACGAAAAGTTTTTTACTATCACTCAGGTTGAGCCAAAGCTTTACAACAGAGTTTTTGTAGTCAATGGAGTGTCAAAAGCCTATGCAATGACAGGCTGGAGAATAGGGTATATTGCAGGTAGAAGTGATGTAGTAAAAGCTATCTCTACGCTGCAGTCTCAGAGCACTTCTAACCCAAATTCGATAGCACAAGCAGCAGCAGCAGCAGCATTAAACGGTGACCATAGTTTTTTGAAAGAAAGAACAAGGATTTTTAAGAGTCGTAGAGATTTTATGGTGAAAAAGCTAAATTCTGCTCCGGGATTATCAGCATCCATTCCGCAAGGCGCATTTTATTTATTTGTCTCGTGTGAAGGATTGCTCAGTAAGAGTACAAAAAGTGGTAAAGTAATAAATAATGATCTTGATTTCACTGAATACCTGCTAGAGGATCATTTAGTTGCTGTGGTTCCAGGAATTGCGTTTGGTCTAGAAAATTTTATCAGAATTTCTTATGCAACCTCTCAGGAACAATTAGAAATTGGATGTGATAGTATTACTAAAGCGTGCCAGGAGTTAAAATGAAATAGACTATCCATAAATTACCCATTTCACCGCGTCAAAAATATTCACTAAGGGAGTATTAAATAAACTGTGTCAAACCGCATTTTTAGTTCAACTCAATTTTCAATCTGCCAGGAAAGAAAACATCAAGTTGAGAGATAGTTAATGCCCAATCATGTACAGGCATCGTCCACTTTTCCTCTGCCTTCTTTATAGCACAATATACCTGCTTATACAAGGCATTTATGCTGGTAAATGAGCCTTTGGTCTTAGTGAATTTCCTAATTTGCCTATGTAGCCCCTCTATGGGATTGGTGGTGTAGATTATCCTCCTAACTGGACCAGAATACTTAAAATAACCAGACAAGTTTTCCCAATTATTCTGCCAAGATTTTATAACCATAGGGTACTTTGTGTCCCATTTTTCATCTAATTCCAACAGATAATTCTCGGCAATTTCCTTGCTTGAAGCTTGATATACCTTCTTTAAATCGCTCAAAAAACTCTTCGCATCTTTACTGGCCACATACTTCAGTGAGTTGCGTATCTGATGCACTATACACATCTGCACTTCCGCATTAGGAAAGACACTGTTTATAGCTGCAGGAAAGCTTTTCAGCCCATCAACGCAGGCAATAAGGATATCTTCTACTCCTCTTTCTTTGAGGTCATTTAGCACTCCCAACCAGAAGTTAGCTCCTTCACTTTCAGCCAAATAAAAACCTAATACTTCTTTTTTGCCATTTTGATCTATGCCTAATATGTTATACATGCATTTACTTACGCAATGCCCGTCCTCTTTGACTTTAAAAAACCATGAAAACTATCGGATATACAGACTGCAGCGGGCGACTATGCCATTCGTTGATTACTGGTAGCAATTTGTCAGTAATACTTGATATCTCTGCCACCGATATTTTGTGATCATAAATTTCCTCAACATGTGACACTATATCTCTATAGCCCATACCACTGGCAAATGTGCTCAAAATCTTCGTTTCAAGCTCTGGATGTAAGTTTGTTTGCCTTTTTTTGACTATTTGTGGTTCGAAACTTCCTTCCCTATCTCTTGGCGTCAAAAGCTCAAATGACCCTGCGCTTGTACGTAAAGTCTTTGCATTCCTCCCATTTCTTCGATTATTCTCTTCGCTTTCAGCCGACAAGTGGTTTTCTATTTCACCTTCCAGGCTTACCTCCAGCAACTTTTTTATAAACGGTGTTAATGCTCCATCTCTTCCTGTCAACGGTCTTCCTTCTCGTATAGACAACAGGATATTTGTTTCTAATTCTTTATAATCTACCAAACCGGTAGTTCTGTTTACTACTTTCTGACTCATTGTCAAACCTCCATTTTTTTATATCAATTTATTACTTTTTTTTCGGTTTGACACAGTTTATTTAACACTCCCGAGCTTGGACCAGTATTCAATTCATCAGAAGACTCAGCTACTAAATTAGAGGCTTGAGATTCATGTATATCATGATTAATTGACCTACTTTCACTTCTTTCTTTATTAGTTTTCTTTTCTTGATTCTCCTGAAATCGTCTCATTAGCTCTTGTATTAACTCTTTTTGGCCCTCCATTAACTCTTTTTTAAAATCTTCCTTGTCTTGCTTCATTTGATTCATCCCTTCTTGATGTCTTTCCTCTGCTCTTTTCCTTTCTTGCTTCATTTGATTCATCTCTTCTTGATGTCTTGTCTCCGCTTCTTTTTTTGCTTTAGACATCTCTCTTATTAACTCTTTTAAGTTCTCTTGTTCAACTTTAGAATTCTCTCTTTCCTTTTTATACCTTTTTTCATCTTCCTCCGCTTGCTTCATTAAATCTTTTATCCCTTGTTCTAATTCATTAATCAACGCTTGATTCCTTCCCCCTGTTTCCTCCCCTTTTTTAACTGCTTCTTTCAACAGCTTTTGCAACCTTTCTGTTTCCTTTTGCAACTTCTCTCTTTCCTCCGTAGACTTTTCTCTCTCCTCTTTAGATTTGTTAATTGATTCATTAAGTTTGTCTGTTAGATTTTTGTTTTCTTGTTTTATTGCTGCGATTGCAGAATTACACTCCTCTTTAACTTCTGTCAATTGTTTCTCAAAACTTTCTAACATTTGCTTATTCTCAGCTTCTAATTTTGATATCATTTCTTCCTTCTGAGATATGGTATTATTTTGCACAGCTATAGCGTTATCCTTCTCAGCTACAACATCCTCTAGTGTAGCTATAGTATTATCTCTCTCAGCTATAGCTCGATTTCCAGTAGCACTACCAACAATACCACCTAACACCACCAATAGCACTACCAACTGCAGCACCAGCAACTCCAGCAGCAATAACTGCAGTATCCACTCCAAACATATAACCTCCTCTTAAAATAAAAATTATTATGTATAACAAAATTGATTAGTAAGTCAACTACCTTTTTCAAAAAATACTTTCAATAAAAATGTAAGTCAATTAGCACCACAAAAAATCTAATTATTGACTTTTTCTAAAATTGCAAAAAAGTACCTACCTTTGTGAGAACTTATTGGGTAAAAATAGGGTTGTGCAAATAAAGGTGTGAAATTTTTGCAATAAAGCTAGGTACGTTAGTTCGCACCTAAATATCACAAAAATAGGCTAATATAGCTGATTTTACGATATAGTAGAATTATTATATAGAAAAGTTCGCACAGAACAAGCGGTAGACCAACTGATTCCAAGAAAAATTGTTCTCACCGTCCCTGGTTTTGAGCACTGAAAATGGCTATATTATTTAAGCTATTAGTAAAATACGTTGTTAGATTAATACTAATTTTCTTAAGGAGGAATTTAAGGCAAACTCATAATGAAAACAGAATTTGAAGGTAAAGAAAAATCCCGTACCGACCTTCTTAAGAGACTTTTGCCTAAAACTACTTTGGGTTAGAAAATTTTCTACAATAATGATTGACAAGTTTTAAAGATAGAATACTATACTTGACTCCTGCAACAATGTTGCAATAAACTTTGGTCCGCTTTTCCACTGTGTGTGAAAGAGTCTGGCAGCTCTTTTACTCGAAACACGATATGCACGTCTTCATGGTTAATCTCAATTCGCTTAACTAATGTTCTAATGATATCACGTCTAGTTAGCCAATCTGCGTTATCAAGACTTGAGTTAACGCTAGAAGAAAACTCTTCTAAAGTAGTCACCACTAGAGTTAGGTCTTGTTCAAGTCTTTTTTGATCAAATATCTTTTTCTTTTGCTCTCCGATCATTTGTAAGGTTTGTTTCATTGCTTTAATTCTTGGTTTAAACTCTTCTTCATTGATGTATCCTTGAGTATAGCCATCAATAAGCCTTGCAATGCCACAGTTTAATTGATCTTCTTTTTTCTCAAGAAAGTCACTTTTTTGATCTAATGGTGATTTTTTAATCTCTGAAAGTCTACGCTTGTATTCTTCTAATATCCGAGTAGGATTTTTCAATAGGTATTTTACCTCTTCCCATACAGCCACGTCTAATACATCTGTACGAATCATTCTATTATTACACATTTTATTGCCACCAAAGTGACCTCGCTCCGTACCAGTACAACGATAATATGTTCGACGAGCGCTAGAGCAAGTGCTAATACCATGATATCCATAATGACAAAGCTGACATACTGTTAAACCTTGCAACAAGTAATTTGCTCCCATTCGTCTTCTCCTAGCTATTCTTTTATTTTCAGTTAGCTGTTCTTGAACTATATCAAATAAATCTTCGTTTATAATATTAGGTACAGGAATATAAATCCAATTTTCTTTATCAGTACGAAAAGTAGAATAATTGTCTTTCGGTTGCTCACAAGAGCGTTTCTGTGGTCTTACGTGTTTTAATTTTACTCCTAGCTTTTTTTTACCGAATGCTGCTTGTCCTTTATAAGCAGGATTTTGTAATAGACGACAGACTACACTCCTATCCCAATACCTTTTTCCTGTTCGTGTTACGATGGACATAGCTCTTAATCTATGACATACTTCTCCAATGCTTACTCTTCCCCTTCCCACCCAAAAAAACATTTTACGAATGACTTCAGCTTCCTCTTCATTAATTTCAAAAAAGGCTTGTCCTCCTCCTATATGCTTATTTATATAACGATAGCCATAAGGAGCTCCACTCATTACATTTATACTGCCTTTATTGGCTGCGTGAATCTTGCCTCTACGACTTCGTTCCATAATTTTTGCACGTTCATATTCTGCTATCATACCCTGTATTTGTAATAGTAATTGAGATTCTGGATTATCGTCAATTTGACAATTCAAGAAAACTGTTTCTACACCCAATTTCTTAAATTCATCAACTAATAACATTTGATGTACATATTTGCGAGCCAAACGATCAGGAGAATGAATATAAACCTTATTAATATTACCTTCTGCTATTTGATCTCTTAATTTTTCTAAACTAGGACGTATTATATCAGAGCCACTATAACCATTATCAATAAATTTATATTCACTTAGTAATTTATGTCCATCAGCACTAATCTTATTCTCTATAGCAGTAATTTGGCTTGCTATTGTATCTCCTTGCACTTGTTTTCCTGAAGAAACTCTCGCGTACAGACTAACAGTTATCATTGCTCCCCCTTAAATTGATTCTATTGTTACATTCAAAAATTTTCTCCTTTTGGCTCCCATTTACTTGTTTATTTAATGCTAGTTTTTTATATGCATCTAATAAGTACAATTCTGCTAACCGATTAGGTTCATAACTATAGCTAACACGAACAGTCAGTTTCTTTTTTCCCATGAGCTTTCCTTGAAAATATATAAATATGTTCATATATCACTCATCGAAACAGATGGTCAGTTGATCGTTGGTTCTATAAGTGAAAACAACTCCTCGTTCTTTGAGTAGAAGCTGCCGGGAAATTATTTTTTTTAGTTTTATGTTTGTTGCAACATTGTTGCAGGGGTATTAAAATGTAATTGATAATCTAATTAATTAAGGTAGTGGCTATGTTGCGTTCAGATATTCCAAAAGTTTTGTTTTCGTCTATTAAAGAGGATGATCCCCATAGAGCATCTAAGCTTTTTCAAATTGAACGCTGGTGCTATGCAAATTGGCGTCTGCACCAAAAAAGTGGCAAGAAAGGACGTAATTTTCTTGCACAGGTATTGTCTAGCGAGGATTGTTGGAAAAAAGTAGACAATTTACACGGAGTTAAGCTTGATAGGCAAATGGTAGGTAAAAAATTGATTGTGCAAAATTCAAATAGTCCTTTTAGTACTGATAAAAGATATGAGATTGCCTGTCGTTATTGCCTGGAAGAAGATATTATTGCTCTATTTGAAGAGAGAAAAAATAAACTATCAGCTCAAGGTAAGAGCAGTCTGTTGGAGTATGGTCACTTAGTTAAGACTCTAGGAGGCAACCTTTTAATAGTTTTTTGGTCACATTTTGTTAGTGGTTACATCTCTAAACTAAATTTAGATGGCTGTCATCCATATGAGTACGGGCTTAAATGTGCTGTGAGTCTTAAGCAAGAGCAGGCAGTGGAATTCTTCTGGAATAAAATAAAATCATTACCTGAAAGTGAGATGAGCGAACAGAAAAAGGATGAAATCTTGATGAAGACAGCAGTATATGTAGCAGGGAACCGTTGTAATAGTTATCCTGAAATATTCGAGTTTTATTTTAGTCAAATAAGTCCTGATAAATATCCAGAACTTCTAAAAAGAGACTTAGCTGAAAATGGTTATTATGGTAGTCTAAACACGCTACAGGGTGCACTTCGCTTTGATCAATTTCAAGCATTGTTTGACTATTTGAAACCAAGTAATGTTTCAGAAGATAAATATCTTGTCTGGCTACACTATATAAAAACAGAAAACAGCTCATATTATGCTGGTGAAGGTGCAAAGCTTTTCATGCATATGTGGAGAAAGGAGGGATTTGATAGCCATCGTACTTATGTGCTGAAGGAAGAAGTTTGTAATAGATCTTGCTTTCTTGTTACAAGTTTATTAGTACCTTGGGTAAATCAAAATTACATGGAACCGGTATGGGCAATATTAGATAAGGCTAATTCTGATCAAATTAAAGAATTTATGGATTCTAGGCAAGCGGAGTATATACGATCTGTGTTAGAGCAAAGAGATATTGATTCATTAAATAAATTTTTATCATACGGTAAGTCTACAGCTGAAGGGTTTACTAGCTTGACTGAGGTTAAATTAAGCAAAGCATGTGAGCAATTAGGGTTGGGCAATTAAGGTATTATAAGGCAATTCTATAAAACAGGTGATGGTTTCTTGTTACTACTTTAGCTTCTGTCAAAAAGGCGTTGCATTATAATATAAATGTTATATATCCAAGTTAGTATGCAGGTAAAAATAGCTTATATTGTTGATATCTCTGATAATAAATAGTGGATTTGGTATAATGTAATGAAGGGGGCTTTATGTTTAAGACACAATATCTAACAGATCACCTTATATGTTAAAAACAAGTTCATAAATATTACAAAGTGGTAATATTAAGAACATGCAGAGAAGAGGAACCGTAGATCGCCTTGGTCATAAAGGACCGTAATTTAGCAAGGTTCTCTTCCCTGATTATTTACTGAAAAGTTCCGAACAACTGATTGAGCTTTTAGGCTCGTATATAAGGGTGGAAAATGCAGTATTACATGTTATTCTATGGAGGAATTATGAATTTATCAAATATCATTGCTGGCATTGATGTTAGCAAAAATAAACTAGATATCCACATTCATCCACTTGGACATTATAAAGTATTTGAAAATAACGTTCAAGCTATTGATCAAATACTCGACTTTCTGCATTTACATAATGTAATCAAAGTTGGACTTGAAGCAACTGGTGGGTACGAAAAATTATGTGCTTATACTTTACTAAGCCATGGTTTCGAAGTATATGTAATTCAACCTAGATGGGTGAGAGACTATGCAAAAAGCCTTGGTATTGCTACTAAAACTGATAAAATAGACTGCAGCATTATCTCACGTTATATTAATAATACAGATATGCGCGTTACTCCTTTAAAAGTTAGTAATGTTGACTTCTTGAGGCAAAAGCTATCTCGTAGAAATCAACTAGTAGAAATGGCAAAAATACAAAAAACTCAAGCTCATCAAGTAACTGATATATCCATAATCAAACAAATGGAAGAGCTACTTGTCATATTACAGAATCAAATTCAAGTTTTAGAAGATGAGATGATTGAGTTGATTGAACAAAGTCAAGAGCTTAAAAAAAAATACATATCAATAACTAGTATACCAGGTGTAAGTAAAATCACAGCTATTACTATTATTTGTTATCTGCCAGAATTAGGAACTCTTCAAAGAAAGCAAATATCTAGCATTGCCGGAGTTGCACCTTTTAATCGAGACAGTGGTTTTAATAAAGGAAAAAGGTGCATTCAAGGCGGTAGGTCACAAATTAGAACAGTCTTGTATATGTGTATTCTTAGTGCGCGGAAATGGAATTCTTTCATAAAAACTTTTTTTGATAGGTTACATAATCAATATAAAAAACCATATAAAGTTGCTTCCACTGCTGCTATGAGAAAGTTACTTTTACTTGCTAACTCTTTAGTAAGAGATGACAGGGTTTTTACTGAGGAATACAGCCCTAAGTCTGCTTAGATCCAACACTAGCAGATTAGTGTGGATGTGGATAAGTGCGCTTACACAGACTGAAAGCACTTATCCACATCCACACTTTTTAAAAGAATTTAAATCAAATATTACAACTTATTTTTCCAACAGTTGCTGGTGCTCCTGGAACTTGAGTTGGAAGTAGTGCTAAAAAACCGTTTTGTTCTTCAATGGCAATATGGCGAAACCTTACTGATTTACTCGGAAAAAGTTTTAAACTTTCAGTTCGACCAAAACTAATTGGTAAAATATTAATAGCTCCAGTTAATGCTATCATATTGAATGCTGGATTTGAAAGTGGATTTTGCATAATGTTTAGCTCCTATTAAAAATTAATATAAAATTCAGATTCCTTTACGGACAATAATACCCCTCTCTTCAAGTTGTTTTATTGCTGCTGTTTCTTGCTCTTCAGTTATATTTGCTGGCCAGACAATTGCATGATCAGCAAGTAAAGCTACGCGAGTAATGATTACTGCTTTAATATCTGCATCTTTACTATTTACATCGTTTATAATCACACCTATTGCTGTTTGAGTACCATCTGTGCCTAGCGGATTTAGAGCTCTTATAAAGCCCCCATCATCTGTCTTTTTGCTAACCACTGCTTCAAGCTTTAGGTTTTGTCCCTTAGCAACAGTAATTTGGTCACGTGAGTATAGATTTGATGCCTCATATTTTAAGAGGTCACCAAGATTATTTGGTTCAGTTATACAAGACATGTTTTTCTCCTGGAAATTTTGGCTGATAAAGTTATTAATTTTGTTTTTTCCGCTGAATTTGTAGTTGCTATAGTCCGCGGAATAGCTTTAGCTTTGTAGGTTTATATATTTTGTCGTGCCTTGGCTGCCTGCATCAATAAATCCTCCGAAATTACGTAAAATATGTTAAAAGCATCTTTGGCTTTATAGCCCACCAAGTAAAAATTATTTTTCAGTATTTTTCATTTCTCTATTGACTTTTAACACAACTGCTAAAAAAAGAAGGCGTTAATTCAAAGATTACCGAATTATCGGATCAAATACAATATATAGAGCAAGCTAAAGAATTTTATCAACTTAAGCGTTATCGTAGATCTGATGTTGATTCCGAAAGTGGAAGTCAGGTTAAGAGAATCGATGTTCCAGGAGACGGTAGTTGCTTATTTTGGTCTGTTACTATGGCTTACTTAATACCCGTCAGAAACGACGATGCTTTATTTCGACAAAGGTATGAAGTACTATTTGGAAATGATGGAACTGTAACCCAAAATTTAGATCATATTAGAGGTTTGGTTCGGAATTTAGGTGCTGCGAATTATGATGATACATTTGCAAATTTAGTAAGAAACGTATTTCGTAATCGAGTAGTTGATCACATAAGTTCTTATAGAAATGAGTTCAGAGATTTTGTTGAAGGTGATTTTGAGCGTTACTTGGAAAACATGAGGAACCCTGATACTTGGGGAGGTGAACCTGAAATAAGAGCAATGAGTGGAATGCTTAGCGCAACGATTAGTGTTTCTGGTGAGGTTGAAACTCAATATGGTAATGGAAATACTCAAATACAGTTATTTCATGTTGGTGCACCAGGTAAACGAAACCATTATAATTTTGGTCTTGAAAGGAATATTATTGATAATGATAAAGAGCTTGCAAAAGGCTTAAAAAGAGTCATGGGTAAAGTAAGACCACAAGACTTTGAGTTAATACAGTTATTGATAGAGGAAGCAAGTAAAGAAGTTGGTATAAGCCAGCAAGATGAGGATTTTAAATCTTTTGAACCGAGATTTCAGTCATTTGTGGATCAGATTCCATCTTATTTACACTCTGTAGAAAAAGCAGGATTTTTTACACACTTCTTCCTAGGGAGCTTTTCTACTTTGCCAGATATAAAAATTGCAGAAAAGTTAAATATTAAAAAGATTTATTTTAGTTTTGATACTTCAAAAACTTTAAAAGTAGCTATTGTTAAAAATGGTCAAATTGGAAATGCTGAAGATGCTATTAATAATATAGATTTATTTTCCATTTCAGAAGGTAAGCGTGGCCATCAGTTTACTGTTAATGAGTTGGAGAACATATTAAGAAAGAATATAGATAGGAGTAAGATTAGAGATCGGGATGTTGAGAATGAGATCCTAAATATTAAGAATGAAATTCAAGATAGAATAAAATCTAGATTAGTACAGATCTATAAAGGAAAGGGTGATATTTTTGTTAATATGGAAGCTAAAGAGATACTTGATTCTGCTACTAGCAAGGAATTTTATGAAATAGAAAAAGGAATATGGAATAATCCGGAAGGTGATATAGCGAAGCTATCTGATTCTGATGCGCAAACAGTTAGCAGGTCTTTAAAAAAAGTTCTTGAAAAAATTAATAACGTTCATTCTGAGTATGTAGGATCAGTAGTCTATGATAATAGTGCACGTGAAGCAGCACATCATGGATTTATGGTAGGCGTTTTCATGAATTTCCACTATAGGTATAATCTTAGAGTTTACCCAGAGCAATTTGCAGGAAGGGGTTATGCAGATATTATCTTGCTGGCTCGTGGTCCTGATCGTGCATTGGATTCTATTCCCATTATTATTGAATTAAAAGCGGGAGCAGGTTCTAATGCTACTCCAGATAAGGCTTTGCAGCAAGCAGAAAGGTATGCACAAGGTTTCCAACCAAATGTTCAGCGAGTTTTAACTACTGCAGATAACATTTTATATGTTGGTGTCAACCTTGATAATCCGTCTCCTATCTCTGATATTAAAGTATCAAATCGTGGAGAAGAAATAATTCCTCTTTTTCAAGATATGTTAAAATCCTCTGATGATTGGGATACGCAAGAGATTGGTAAAAGAGAATTAAAAGAACAGATAAAAGATAATATGGAACGTATTTATCATACGTTTCCTGGTACATCAGAGAAGGGAGATAATCATTATTTTAGTAGGTTTTTACTAGGGCAATCATTATTATTAAGTGAAGATTCAGGAACAAGTTTAAAAAAGTATATTTTTATCTATGGAGACAATATACCTACTGAAGTGCATCCTAATCTTCGTAGGCTTGGACGTCCGGCAGCTCAAAGAGCCAGAGAAAGACTGTCAGCTAACCTTGATGCAAGCCATGCAGTTGTAACAATGGTGCTCATCCCAGAAAATACAGAGAAGTTGGTTTATGTGATGAATATTGTTGAAGCTAACAGAAAAGATGTTTTGAACGGGCTGAATGAAGTTCTTCCTCTTGATAGATTAAATAGAGAAATAGGGAATAGGGAAATAATCGAATTAAGTCTTAATTTTGATACTAGATACAAGTCAGATTTTAAAAGATATCTTACTATTTGGGCTGAAAAATACAATTCTTTACAAGAGTACAACAACGGAGATAATAGATTTCAAGGTACTTTTAAAGAAGTTACTTATCCTAATGAGTTAAAAGAAACATTTGATAAAGCACTAGATATCCAATCCTTATCAATAAGAGGATATAGTAGATTATTAGAAAAAATTGGAGAAGGAATCTTTCCTTTTAAGAGTCTCGTTAATAAAGAAGCTCATTTCCAGGGAATATTGAATGGAGTGTTTAGTTATTATAGTGACTTAAAATTACAGGAATCACCAGAAACTAGAGCATTAGTTTTAACTGAGTTTCAAACTGGTAGAGGGGAACGTATTGACATGCTAGTTCATGGTATTAAGTTTGTGGCTCAAGGTGGAAATGCTGAGGAGTACACTCCAATAGGGTTAGAACTTAAGGCATCAAGGCAGGGTAAAGGGGCTCAAGCTTTATTGAGGGAAGCAAATGATCAAATAAATGAAGAGTACAAAGAAGGTGTTACCTATAAAACACTTACAGATGGTGATGAGGTAAAATTTATCGGTGTTGTTTTCGATAAAGGATCTAATAATCCGAATAAACTTATTTTAACAAGTAGGACAACCAAGGAAGGATTTATTCCTGTTGAAGTAGTTCATAGTTCAGTTCATATGCTGCCTACTGGTGAAGCAACACAATCTTTGAATAAGTTAAATCTTAATGGCTGTGCAAAGCAAAGCAATAGAAAGAAGAGAAGTATTAAATGTTTATTTTCAAAGGATGATGTGGAAAAGTTTAGTAAAGGAAGGGTAGATAAAAATAATGTAGGTAAGGTTATAATTGATAGTGAAAAGTTCCTAACTTATGTTAAAAGCAGTCAAGATGAAGGGAAAAATGCTCAGCTAATAGAGTTTATTGGAAACAAAAATATTGAGGGTGACTATAAATATTTAGTTGATAAGGTGATTGGAGACCAAGGGTATGAGCGCTATATTCAGAATGAGCGTATCAAGGATTTATATGGTGACGTTTTACAGCAAAACAGTGATTTAACAAAAAACCCGAAATTAAAAAGCAGATTAATGAATGCTGCAGGTGGAATACAATTAATAAGAGGAATTCATGGTGCTATTGTATCTTGCAAGGATGGAACAGCAACGGATTGTGGATTAAATCTAGGTGGAATAGGATGGTCTTTTGCGTCTCAACCAATTGAGAATGTAATGGTTAAAATTGCTCCAAAAGTTGTAACATCAGCTGAAAAAGTTGTAGGAAGGATTATACCGGGTACTTTAGGTAAGCAGACAAAATTTGTTGTTCAAGTTGCAGGAGTAAAATTTGGAAGTAAAATAGCGAAAGGCACGGCAGGAGCTATAGCTGGTATATTTGATATTATTGATATAGGCATATCAGCAAATAACCTTGTAGACTGTAAAAATAGAGAAGATAGTAATAATCCATGTGGAGAAAAGGAGATAAGAGATAATATAGCTTCTATAGCCTTTTCTGGTGTGTCATTTGTTTCTGGTGTTGCTCTTACAGCAGCTAGTCTGCCTGGAGTTGGTATTGGAGTTGGATTTGGACTCATGGTAACTCATGGAGTTTATAGTGGTATTAGCAATATTATAGAGTATGAAAAGAAGTATGATACAACTCATGGTGAGAATTTCGATATCTTTTTGCATACGCTTTTACTTTCATCTATGCCATATGATCTGGAACACCTTGCAGCCAGAAATAATATGGTTAATAGTCAAGCTAAAAGAGCCTGGAAAGCTTTAAGTGATAGCCCTAATGATGTAGTTGCCTATGGAGTTGGTTTTGGGGTGGATAGCGACACGCCATCTCTTCATGCAGGGTATGGAAAGATTCTAATGAATAGAACAGATGCTGATACAACAAACCTTTCACGTGTTATACCTGACCCAATTCAAAATGCTACGATGATTTGCTTACCACAAGTCACTAGCGAAATTTATGAAAAAGGTATTAAAAAATCAGTTCCAACAGCTGTGCATCACTGTGAAAATACAATGGTTATTGCTGATAGAAGAAGAATGCAAAATGGTACAATAATTCTTTATAATTTAGAAAGCATAGATGAAGGTACCATTGTTGGAAGTAATACATTAAATAACTACTTCTTGATTTTTAGAGGAAACACAGGAATAACTGGTGGTAATAATACTGTTAACAAATTTATTCTTGTGAAACCTGGAGGTTTTTCGGGTAAAATTATTGGTGGAAGTAATGCTACTAATATACTTGACCTAAGTCAATCAACAGAATACGACTTTGTACAAGCAAAAATTGACTATCGTTTTAGACCTAACGCTCCCGGTCTTTTAAGGTTAACAACAAATCTTCATCGATTGATCAATGATTATGTTGATAGCAATGTCGATGCTTTCAGGTATAGCTATATTGGAAGGCAAAATAAGACAGATAATGTTTTATGTACATATAATTCTAGGCGCCTTACTAGAAACGATAATCGTGACGTCTTTATAAATAGTGGTGGAGGTTTGAGCAAAAATGAGAAGGATACAGTTGATAATTGTAAAAAAGTAGCTATTGCGCCATACACTAAAGTTACAGGTGCAGAAAATGATTATACCTTTTATATAAAAACCACAGATTACGAGGCTAAAGATTTATATTCAGAAATTGATGTAAAAGGAACGGGAACTGTAATCTTTCCGGAAACTAATCTGCTAGATGATTGTGATGAAATATCTTATTTCTCGACTAATAATACTTTATCTTTAAAAATAGGGCTGGGTCAAGGTAATCAATATACCCTTGATATTAAAAATTATATTAAGCAAGGCAGTAATCAACCTAATTTTATGCTGATAGATAAAAATGGTAGTAATATTATTCCTAAAATTGAGAAACTAGAATCATCCATTACAAAAATTAACTCGTTCGAGTTACATACAGAACATTCTCTTGATAGCTTTGATGCTGCAGAAAATCATTACAAGGAAATACTCATTAATAATAAGGACTATAAAGTCTTTGGTGTTGTTAGAGCAAAACTACAAAGCAATAGCGCATTCCAACATATGGTATTTGGTTCTTCAGGAGAAGATATAATAAATTTTGACCAAAGGAGTATGTTTGCTAGAGGTGGAAATGGAAGTGATATGTATGTTATTGATAGCAACACAGAGAAAAGAGAGATTATTATTGATAATAACTCAGGTGATAAAAAATTAGATATGTTGGTTATGCCAGAAGTTCCTGAGGAGTTTTCAATTCAACAGTGTAACTTGCATTTAAACTATAGTAATACTCATGTTCAAGTAAGAAATTATCTTAAGGGTAACAGCTATAGGCACCTTATGGTTATGAACAGTAAAGGAGAAACCTTTATTCCTTATGTACAATCAATGTCATGTGCTGGCTCTTCCGTAGAAAGTGGCAAATTATCTCCCTTTTTCCATGCCACACAGACTCAGAATATGTTTTTGTTGCCTAAGGATTTTGAAGGTGATCATTTAGTGATTGATTCTAATCTTGAAGATATCGAGAAATATAAAGATGAAGATGATCTCTTATTAACAAGAGAAGGTGAGATTCCTTTTATTATTAGAGTAGAAGATTTTTATAATGACCAAAGTAAATGGAGAGATGTTAATTTTCTTCTGTGGAACAATGGTAATTTTTTTCCATATTTAGGTTTACAGCAAGAGGTTGATGGAATAATGGACTATCAAGATAAACTTAAGAATGATTATGAAAAAATTATAAAAGAATATGTTATAGATTTCACTAAGTCTATCAGTATCACACATAATCAAGATGGCACTTTAACTTCGGTGGGGCAAGATGAAGAACGCATAGGAGTAGTGATATTAAAAGATATTACTCCAGATCAGATTAGGGTTTCCAGTAGTAATACAGATTTGGTGTTTTCCGACGAAGTATCTAACCATGTAATCAATGTAAAAAATTGGAATAATTCTGAGTCTTATAGGATTTCTACATTGGAATTCGATTTAGGGTTAGAACCAATAATAATCCGGAGATTAGACAGGTTTAGTTTGTCTGATATAGCAGAAATACAAGGTCTGATTAATAAAGCTTCAGAGATTTGCCAAAAGAAGGCTGGGTGCGAAGCTAACATTGAAGCTAAAAATAACGATGGCCAAACACTTTTTCATGTTGCTGCTCAAGAAGGCAAATTGCGTTCTATTAGGTTTCTTATAGGTAAAATTGAAAGTATGAATTTTGAAGATAATTTGTATTCAGAACCTGATGAACTAGTAAAAGCAGTTCGCCAAAGAGAAAGATTAAAGTCTCTCATAAATGAAAAAGATAAGTTCGGTTATACACCGCTACAATATGCTGCTAAAAATGGCAAGTGGGATATAGTTAATCTTTTCCTTGATAAAACTGCTGAAAGAAATCAAGATGACGTTGCAGATAAAGATAAATTCTCAACAAGCTGGACTACCGTGCACTATGCCGTTTACAATGGTAATATGAGTCTATTTAATGATATATTTCAATTTCTTTCAGATAAAGAAACTATGATTAATACTAAAGACAGTAGTGATTGGACACCTCTACACTATGCTGTATATTACAATGCTTTAGATGTGGTAAAATTTCTTGTGAATACCCCTGCAACAATGTTGCAACAAACATAAAACTAAAAAAAATAATTTCCCGGCAGCTTCTACTCAAAGAACGAGGAGTTGTTTTCACTTATAGAACCAACGATCAACTGACCATCTGTTTCGATGAGTGATATATGAACATATTTATATATTTTCAAGGAAAGCTCATGGGAAAAAAGAAACTGACTGTTCGTGTTAGCTATAGTTATGAACCTAATCGGTTAGCAGAATTGTACTTATTAGATGCATATAAAAAACTAGCATTAAATAAACAAGTAAATGGGAGCCAAAAGGAGAAAATTTTTGAATGTAACAATAGAATCAATTTAAGGGGGAGCAATGATAACTGTTAGTCTGTACGCGAGAGTTTCTTCAGGAAAACAAGTGCAAGGAGATACAATAGCAAGCCAAATTACTGCTATAGAGAATAAGATTAGTGCTGATGGACATAAATTACTAAGTGAATATAAATTTATTGATAATGGTTATAGTGGCTCTGATATAATACGTCCTAGTTTAGAAAAATTAAGAGATCAAATAGCAGAAGGTAATATTAATAAGGTTTATATTCATTCTCCTGATCGTTTGGCTCGCAAATATGTACATCAAATGTTATTAGTTGATGAATTTAAGAAATTGGGTGTAGAAACAGTTTTCTTGAATTGTCAAATTGACGATAATCCAGAATCTCAATTACTATTACAAATACAGGGTATGATAGCAGAATATGAACGTGCAAAAATTATGGAACGAAGTCGTAGAGGCAAGATTCACGCAGCCAATAAAGGCAGTATAAATGTAATGAGTGGAGCTCCTTATGGCTATCGTTATATAAATAAGCATATAGGAGGAGGACAAGCCTTTTTTGAAATTAATGAAGAGGAAGCTGAAGTCATTCGTAAAATGTTTTTTTGGGTGGGAAGGGGAAGAGTAAGCATTGGAGAAGTATGTCATAGATTAAGAGCTATGTCCATCGTAACACGAACAGGAAAAAGGTATTGGGATAGGAGTGTAGTCTGTCGTCTATTACAAAATCCTGCTTATAAAGGACAAGCAGCATTCGGTAAAAAAAAGCTAGGAGTAAAATTAAAACACGTAAGACCACAGAAACGCTCTTGTGAGCAACCGAAAGACAATTATTCTACTTTTCGTACTGATAAAGAAAATTGGATTTATATTCCTGTACCTAATATTATAAACGAAGATTTATTTGATATAGTTCAAGAACAGCTAACTGAAAATAAAAGAATAGCTAGGAGAAGACGAATGGGAGCAAATTACTTGTTGCAAGGTTTAACAGTATGTCAGCTTTGTCATTATGGATATCATGGTATTAGCACTTGCTCTAGCGCTCGTCGAACATATTATCGTTGTACTGGTACGGAGCGAGGTCACTTTGGTGGCAATAAAATGTGTAATAATAGAATGATTCGTACAGATGTATTAGACGTGGCTGTATGGGAAGAGGTAAAATACCTATTGAAAAATCCTACTCGGATATTAGAAGAATACAAGCGTAGACTTTCAGAGATTAAAAAATCACCATTAGATCAAAAAAGTGACTTTCTTGAGAAAAAAGAAGATCAATTAAACTGTGGCATTGCAAGGCTTATTGATGGCTATACTCAAGGATACATCAATGAAGAAGAGTTTAAACCAAGAATTAAAGCAATGAAACAAACCTTACAAATGATCGGAGAGCAAAAGAAAAAGATATTTGATCAAAAAAGACTTGAACAAGACTTAACTCTAGTGGTGACTACTTTAGAAGAGTTTTCTTCTAGCGTTAACTCAAGTCTTGATAACGCAGATTGGCTAACTAGACGTGATATCATTAGAACATTAGTTAAGCGAATTGAGATTAACCATGAAGACGTGCATATCGTGTTTCGAGTAAAAGAGCTGCCAGACTCTTTCACACACAGTGGAAAAGCGGACCAAAGTTTATTGCAACATTGTTGCAGGAGTCAACAAAGGAGCTGATATCAGTGTTAAAGATAAGGATAGTAAAACACCTTTAGACTTAGCTGCTCAAGAGAATGACACAAATGTAGCAGAGTTTCTAAAGCAAACGGAATTAGATAAAAAATTGTTAGCTGCAGTGCAAGATGCAGGTCTTAATGAAGTTAAAGATCTTATTAATCAGAAGGCTAATATTAATGCTAAAGACATGTACGGTTGGACGCTTTTACACTTTGCTGCTTCTCGTGATAAACTTAGTGTAGTTGAGTTTCTCTTCAATAACAATGCTAATATTAATGCTAAAGATGTGTATGGTAATACACCATTACATGTAGCTGCCCAGTACAGTAGTAGTCTTGAAATAGTTAAGTTTCTTTTAGACAAGGATATTAGCGGTATTAATAATATAACCAATAATGGTTGGACACCATTGCATGTAGCTATACAAGGAAACAAATTAAATACAGTCGAACTCCTTCTTGGCAGAGGTGCTGATATTGAAGTTAGAGATATTTATAACCAAACATCTTTAGATTTGGCTACTCGAAAAGGTTACCTAGATATAGCAGGAATTTTGAAGCAAGTACAATTAGATAGAAAATTGTTGACTATTGTGGAAAGCGGTGGTTTTAATGAAGCTAAAGGTCTTATTGCTCAGGGTGCTAACATTGATACCAATGACAAGAACGGTAATACACTACTGTATTCAGCTGCTGAAATCGGTGATTTAAACCTAGTTAAACTCCTTCTTGATAACGGTGCTAATATTGAAGCTAAAAACGGAGAATATCAAGCAACTCCATTGCATGGAGCGGTTGAAAACTACAGGATAGATGTAGTCAAATTACTTCTTAATCGTGGTGCAAATGTTAACGCTGAAGACAAAGACAATTGGACACCTTTACATTATGGTGCTGATACCAACAGTCCTGATATAGTAAAAGTTCTTGTCGATGCTCATGCTAATCTTGGTGCTAAAGGTAATTACGGTAAAACACCGCTAGATATTGCGAAAGACAAGGGGCACAATAATATTGTGGAATACTTAGAAAAAAAGCTCAGGGGAGGAAGAGGAGAACGCAAACGCCGTCATCACCATGGAGATCACAATTCTCATAACTTATCACGCAAACCCCTTGCTATAGACCAACCTCAGATAGCAACAAGCAGTGGCGCAAAACCATCTTCATGGATAAATGATTTATTTAGTCGGGTGAAAAGCTCTGTAGGTAGATTATTGAGTTCTAAATCTGAGGGGACTGCAAGTTCATTATCACAAGTTGATGGGCAATTTGCCAAAGCGTCGATAAGTAATAGTAGTTTCACAGGTACCACACTACCATCTGATGGTACAGATAAAAGACAAGAAAATGGAGGTTTCTTTCGAGACAACGTCGATTATGTAAATGCAAATCTAAAACGAATGTGTGAAAGGCAAGCACCTGTTAAATTTAAGCCTAAGGATAGAAATACAATATTAGAAATGGGAGATCACTATCTATCACAGGTTGACTTTAATGGTACAATAACTTTATTTGACTTATTGATTAGAAGGGTTACAGGTCAAAAGTATATTTCTACAATAGATCAGTCTATATCTCCACTAGAGGCACAGGAATATACACTCAATATTACAAAGGGATTTGAGAAAGTAGTAGAGCAAGCTGGATTAAAAAGTGGTGTGTCAATGCATCGATTAAATATTGATTTTGTGGAAATACAGAAAGAAGTTACAGGAAAAATCATGAGTGGTAAATTTGATGAGATTTCGGGGATTTTCAACTCATATGTAGAGAAAGCATGTTCTGGTAAAGAAGCTGGTAAATTAAGTCCGAAGAAATTTGAAAAGTTTATAGCTCAATTTAATAAGGGTCTGCTAAATCAATCAATAGAGCAGATATTACACAACAGAGATGGTAGATTAGAAGTTGATGGTACAAAAAAACAGCAGATAAGTTTAGAGCCTCAAAGTTATTTAAGTAATGCTTCAGTTCACAGCCATTCAGAAGTATCAACTTGTCTTTCTGAGATAGGAGTAACCAAGCTTGGAGGTAATATCAATAGGTAGGTTATAATATAAGAGGTGCAGCTATAAAATGCCAAGTAGTGAAAATTTTAAAGTGAAGGTAGCAAAATTAGCCAAAATAATTAGGGAAACCAGTAGCAAGTTTGATGGTCCTAATACTAAAATGGATGAAGTAGACATTAAATACTAAGTGGTTAATGTGTTTTCCATATTGAACTTACAGCACGTAGCTTTGATATAGAAGTTTGAGTAACGTTATGATAGTAATTTATATAATTCTATGTGCAATCCTTATAGCTATTTTAGACAGTTCATTAGATTCTTAATTAGGGAATATATCTAACTTAAAGAAGATTTTCATAAATGTTGAAGTGAATAAGTTGTAGTATTTATGTTTTTTCCCTGAGTTGTAAAATTTCAGAATGAGAGAGACCGGTAATTTGAGCTATAACATCTATAGGGACATCGGCCTTGAGTGAATTTTTTGCAACTTCAATTTTACCTTCAATTTTACCTTTTTCATGGCCGATTTGGATGCCTTCTTTCCTGCCTTTCTCTTCTCCAATTTGGATTCCTTCATGTTTAGCATCATCGAGTTTTTGAGCAAGGATAGCGTTTTCTTTCTGCACGCTCAATATTCTTTCTTCATATGCGATCAAATCCTTTTCATTCCAGCGAAACCTGTCTAATTCATCATATGCTAGCTTTATTATCGGAGCTTCTGCTGCTATCTTTTTTAGATCTTCTTCAGTTGTATCTTCTGCGTATTTAAAAAAGAAACACCATCTCTCTGTAGTATTCTCTAATTGCTCTACCTTATTTTTTGTAAATTTAGGCAACTCAATAAAGACAAATTGTAAATCTTTCAAGTAATGCCCATTGGTTTTGATATCGCGTATATTATGAGTAGAAATATAGTCAACTTCTTCAGGCAGAAGGTTACAATTGGAAATAGCAATAAAGAAGACTTTCTGAAGATGAATGTAATTACCAGATTTATCTAATTGCCGAGAGTAAGCTTTAGCAGCATAAAGTTGAGCACGTTTCTCAAAGCCTTTATCACGAGCGAGTTGCATTTCGATAACAAATCTATTACCAATAGAGTCTTTGCAAAGAACATCAACAATGCTTTGTTTGTCAGAGGCAATTTCAGGATCCATAATGGTACTAAGGAATTCAATTTCCATTATTTGATCAGAAGTAGAAAAACCTAAGATATCGTTGAGGAAGTGAATTAAGATATTTTTATTCTTTTCAGAGCCAAAGATCTTTTTAAAGCTCAAGTCATTTTTGGGATCAAGAAATTTCGAAAGAGCCATGACGAATTAACCTAAAAAGCATTAGTAATTATACACAATTGTGAAGAAATATTCAACTAAAATTCAAACATAGAAAGAAGCATCCCTTTTGTATATCTTTATTTGGTAGTATTAAACTGTATAATATTTATGGCAAATATCTCTATAAGGTATCAGATAGCACAAAAAGTAAGGAGCTGGAGGTTAAAGCGAGGCTATACTCAAAAAGATTTAGCGGGAAAAATCGGCGTAACATATCAAATAGTACTACAATATGAAAAAGGAACACGAAAAATTTCGATTGAAAAGTTGTGCGCTATAGCAAAGGTGTTATCAATTAATATTACGGATCTTATTCCTGTATCAAATGAAAAAATCTGTTTTGAAGATAAGGGAGAGGAAATATTAAATCTAGTAAGAAAATATAAAACGATTAATGATCAAGAGTTGCGCAAGGTGTTTTACTTGCTAACAAAATTTACCCGAGTTGGTGAGAAAAGTAGTAAAAAAGCAGAGAAAGTAAAAATTGCAAAGGGCCTGGTTAAAGCAGGGATTTCTGTTGATATTGTTTCACAAGCAATTGGCCTCTCTGCTGATGAATGTGTTGAAGAAAAAATAGGTTCTATATACTGCAAAATAGGAAAGAAGATAAAAGAATGGAGACTAGTTGTACAGTCCCAGAGTGTGATGGTATGATAAAATATGAGAAAAAAATACCATCAAAGGAGGAGTTATGGGACAAATATTACATGGGTGCGCCAAAACAACACAGACGATTCGTAGAGCAATACAAAATAGAAAAGAGAGCATAGCAAAACTCTCCAAGCATTATAACCTTAATCCAAAAACTATTATTAAGTGGAGAAAACGTTCATTTACGAAAGATGCTGATATGGGTCCAAAGCGTCCAAGATCGACTGTTTTAACGCTAGAAGAGGAAGCTATAATAGTTACATTTCGCAAGTATACACTACTGCCACTAGATGATTGCCTTTACGCTCTGCAGTCTACAATTCCGCATTTGACTCGCTCTAGCTTGCATCGTTGTTTACAAAGACACAACATTAGCAGATTACCAACTGTTGATGGAGAAGTTAAGTCAAAAAAGAAATTCAAACAATATCCTATCGGTTACTTTCATATTGATATTGCTGAAGTTAGAACTGAGGAGGGCAAATTACATTTGTTTGTTGCTATTGATAGGACATCCAAATTTACCTATGTTGAGTTGCGTAACAGTGCTACAAAACCCATAGCTGCTGAGTTCTTACGTAATTTGATTAGAATTTTACCGTATAAAATCCATACTATTTTGACAGATAACGGTATACAATTTACAAACCAGAAGCGTCATAAGTATGCTTTCCAACACATATTTAATAGAGTTTGCGAAGAGAATGTTATTGAACATCGTTTGACAAAAGTTAGCCATCCTTGGACAAATGGGCAAGTTGAGCGTATGAATAAAACTTTAAAGGATGCTACAGTTAAGAAGTATTACTATCAATCGCACCAGCAACTTAAAGAACACCTTTATAACTTTGTTATGGCTTATAATTATGCAAAGAGACTCAAAACTCTTAAGGGTCTTACTCCTTATGAATTTATATGTTATCAGTGGACACAGTCTCCAGAATTATTTATACTAAATCCACACCATCACACTCTGGGACCATACAACTAGTGCGGGAATATACTCAGAAGGATTTAGCAAAGAAAATGAGTACAACACGTGATGAAATAAGCAACTATGAACAAGGAAGAACTGCTGTTCCACTGGGAAGATTATATGAGATAGCAAAGGCGTTATCGATTAATATCATGGACCTACTTGAACTAACAGAGGATGCAGATGATAAAGTGGTACCTAATTTAATTGAAGAATACAAAAAAATTGAAAGCCAAGAACTACGTCATGCACTAATGAAATCTCTGTTTGAAAGCATACAAATTTGCGAAGAGAAAGTGAAAAGAGCAGAAAAGATGAAAATTGCAAAGGATTTAGTTAAGGAAGGAATTTCTATCAATATTATTTTAAAAACAGTAGGCATCTCTTTAGACGAAATTCAACAAATTTAAAATAAAAAATCAGTATCTATTAATATCTTTACTTTTTGATGAAAAAATAAGTAAAAAAGATTGAAAAATTGATTTGACTTCACTCGGAAGCTATGGCTCTATGCCAATGCTGATAAAGCAGTAAATATTAAAAAAAAGTTTGTTGTTAGTGAAGGGTAAATTATATGAATAATAATAAGAATAAAGAAGAAATAGAATTCAGAATATTAGAAAGCAAAGGCAAAGCACTACTTGATCGTGAAATAATGGAAACATTTTTAAGTGCAGTACATGAAAGGCCGCAAGCTCAAGAAATTGCTAAAAATCTGGTGAATACTTATGCAGGAGTAGGAAGGATTTTAGGTAGAGAAATGGATGACCTGAAAGTTATAGAAGGAGTAACTGATTCTGCAGTAGCAATGATTATGTGTGTTAAGGAAACACTAGAAAGGGTACTGAGAGAAAAGCTCAAAAGTGAGCCAATAATGGACTTACAAGGGCTAGTAGAGTACTTAAACGTAAGTATAGGCCACTCAGAAAGGGAATGTGTAAAAATACTGTACTTGAATAAAAGGCGTCAACTAATTGGAGAAGAATCCTATATTGGTGAAATGGAAAAAGCACCAGTATACATAAAGGAAATTACAAGAAAAGCATTAATAAAGAATGCAACATTAGTAATAATGTCACACAACCACCCTGGGGGAAGTTTAGAACCTTCAGAAGAAGATCAAGAAGTAACAAAGAGCTTAGCAGCAGCATGTAGTACTGTAAGCGTTAGATTATTTGATCATATTATCATTACAAGTGGGGGTTATTTTAGCTTTAGAGAAAACGGATTGTTATAGCAGAAAGTATTTGCAAATCTACTCACTATAATTTATAATGAGTAATATAATGTATAATAATAAAGTTTATTGTACGCTTAAAAAGTATTTTTAATAGTGGAGGTAATATGGGTAATAAAATAATCGTACCTTTTGGTGATAAGGAAGGAGGTATCTACGAGTTAAACGTTGATCTTGATAAATTGTCAAAAGGTGAGATGTTAAATGCTATTGTAGGAATTGGTCGTACTAGCCAGCAGCCTACTTTTGTAAGCAAAATTAATAAGGCTAAAAAGCTTGTAGATAAAGAAGTAGTACCTTTCCCTGGTAGAGAAGTTCGCGAAAACAAAATCAACTATGGGAAAGGACTTGACTACATATATGGTACAAAACCTGTAAGTGATCAAGAAGATAAAAATCCATTTGCTTCAGCTTTGAAAAAAATAAAGCCAAGTGCAGAAAAGTTGAGCTGGTTTAAGAGTGCTGTGGTAAGAGCAAAAAGTCCAAATGAACTGCACAAGGTTGTAGACGAAGCACTAGCTGCTGGAGCAAGGCTAAATGCATGTAATGATGGAGAGTGGAGATTTTGCTCTCCCTCTCAATAGGGTTAAAAGACTGAACAGTATCTTTGGAATTATATCCCGTATTTACAAGGTTAGTCTAAACTCTCAACCTAATTTATAGTCTTGGAGGCAATTTTATGCAAGCAAATGCTGTTTTAGGTGTGGACATTTCTAAAAAGAAATTTGATGTTTGTTTATTGGTAGGCAACAAAGAACGGTACAAAGTCTTTCAAAATAATCATGATGGTTTTGAAAAGCTTGTGGCTTTGTGCAATCATCATGGAGCAGAACTTATTCATCTGTGTCTCGAAGCAACCGGTTGTTATAGTGAAGATATAGTTAATTTTATGTATGACTTGGAGCATAATGTAAGTGTGGTAAACCCAGCCCAAATCAAAGCTTTTGGCAGAAGTGAGCTACTTAGAAACAAAACAGATAAGTCAGATGCTGCCATGATTGCTAGGTTTTGTATTGCTAACAAACCTAATCTTTGGAAACCTGCTCCTCCCGAAGTTAGGCGTTTAAGAGACCTTTATCGTTGTTTGCAAGCATTTAAAGATGACAAGCTACAACAGATGAATCGCTTGGAAAATAAAAATACGGATTCCCATTGTAAACAAGCAATACTTGAGGTCATTGCTACAATAGACACACAAACTGCTGCTCTAGAGAAAGAAATTAATGAACATGTTAATAACCATTTGCATCTAAAAAATATAACAGAAAAGATCAAGACTATAAAAGGCGTAGGACATCTTACAGCTGTTGCTGTTGTTGCAGAAATGCCATCAGTTGATAATTTTGATAATGCCAGACAATTCACAGCTTTTGCTGGTCTAAACCCAGAACATTATCAATCAGGATCATCCGTAAGTAAAAAAAGTCGAATATGTAAAATAGGATCTGAGCGTATTCGCAAAGCTCTTTATATGCCAGCTATAGTAGTCAAGAATCATAATTCTTACTTTCAAAAGTTTTGTCAGCGTTTAGCAAGTAAAGGAAAATGTCCAAAGGTTATAATTGTTGCTTTAATGAGAAAACTAATGCATGTATTTTTTGGTATTCTTAAAAATGATCAACCATTCAATGGTAATTTAGTGAGATAATTTTGACAGTAAAAGCTTGGATCTTATGCTCAACTGTTTAGGATGTAATTTAACATGTACTTTGAGTTATAATATGTATCATTTTGATTTTAACTGAGCTCTGTACTTTGTAAAACTATTCTCAGAAGATTAAGAAGATATGGTCCTATAACTGTGGATAAATACGTCCACACACACTTAAAGTATTTATCCACAGTTACACTAATTTATAGAAAATGCAGATAAATTTTTTGTTGTTTTATAGCTAAATAACTTGTTGACAATAAAGACAGTATCTCCACTACGGCCTTACTGGCATTAGCTTCGCTACGGCTTCACCCTCTCCTATAAGATATTTTAGCTCTAATACCTTACATTATAAAGATACAAGCTTCGCGGAATATGTGATACTGGGCACACATTTTCATAAATTTGATAAGGCTGATCGTAAAAAGCTAATACGTAAATTAATGCTAAGTGGTGCAGAGTTTCATGATACTCTACTGCAGAATAAACTGATAGGTGAAATCTATAATGAGCTACAGCCAGAAGTTCAGCCACAGATAGATAAGCAACTAGAAGAGCTAGAGGAAGCTGGCGAAAATGCTGTGCAAGAAGGAGAATTAATAGATGTTGAGATAGATAATACAACATCGTATATAGAATTTTCTGGGAATAGTAAGGTAGAGGTAGCCAAAATACTGGAAGCAAACAGAAAGTTAGGAAGTAATATCTTAAAAATTGGTAATGATGCAGTTGAAGTTAAAAGTGAGAAGGGAGGTATAAGAAACTATACCGATATTTCAGATGGCAGCTCTGTCATGTTAGAATTTCCTACGAGCATTGGTAAGCTAAATATTGTGTTGTACCAAGAGGCAGATCAGGTGCAAGTGAGAGTAGAAAATAAGGAAATGTGGGCTGAGTTACAAAAAAGAGACGAAGAAATAGGAAAAAACTGCCTTTTTGGGGGAGTAAAACTTCAAGAAGCAGTAGAGAAAGGTAATTTCACTAGATGTGGCATATGGAGTGAAAAGTATGCTATAAAAGAGATTAGCAATGATGAAGTATTGTCTCCGTCTTCATGGGTAAATAGGGTATGTGGAGGTAGTAAAGAAACCTTTCGGGAACTTTAATGCGTCTACAGGCAACTTTAAGGTTCCAGAGGTTTT
This sequence comes from Wolbachia endosymbiont (group A) of Urophora cardui, assembly GCF_964028435.1. Taxonomy (NCBI): domain Bacteria; kingdom Pseudomonadati; phylum Pseudomonadota; class Alphaproteobacteria; order Rickettsiales; family Anaplasmataceae; genus Wolbachia; species Wolbachia endosymbiont (group A) of Urophora cardui. Next base: position 1,624,480 of record NZ_OZ034774.1, on the reverse strand, counting down.
TTTTACCATTATATCTGGAGCCTTTGAGCTATAGTAGAAAATATTATATATGGTTCTTTGCGTGGAAAGAAGTCTAGATTATAAAGTGGGAGAAAAATTAAAAAGTTGGAGGTTAGAGCGAGGGTACACTCAGAAAGATTTAGCAGAGAAAATTGGTGTAAAATACTGGGTGATATTGCAATATGAGAAAGGGAATCGTAGAGTTCCAATTGAAAGGTTGTATGCTATAACTGAGGCACTATCAATCAGTATTACGGATCTTATTCCTGTATCAAAAAGCTGTCTTGAAGATGAAGAAGAAATATTAAATCTAGTAAGAGAATATAAAAAGATTAACGATCAGGAGTTACGTAAGATGTTTTGTTTGCTAACCAAATTTGTCCAAGTTAGTGAGAAAAGTAGTAGAAAATCGGAAAAAATAAAAATTGCAAAGAGTCTGGTTAAAGCAGGAGTTTCTGTTGATATTGTTGCAAAAACAATTGGTCTGTCTGCTGATGAATGTGTTGAAGAAAAAGTTGGTTCTATCTACTACCAAATAGGCAAAAAGATAAAGGAATGGAGACTAGTGAGAGAGTATACTCAAAAGGATTTAGCGGAGAAAATGAGTACAACACGTGACGAAATAAGCAACTATGAACAAGGACGCGTAGCTACTCCACTGGGAAAATTATATGAGATAGCAGAAACATTATCGATTAGTATTACAGATCTACTAACAGAGGAAGATGAAGGTAGTAAAGTGGAAAATGAGCTACCGAATTTGATTAAAGAATACAAAGAAATTGAGAGCCAAGAACTACGTCATGCACTAATAAAATCTTTGTTTGAAGGGATACGTATTTGTGAGGGGAAAGTGAGAGAGATAGAAAGGATTAAAGTTGCAAAGGATCTAGTAAAAGGTGGAATTTCTATTGATACTATTTTGCAAGCGGTAGGTTTATCTATTGATATGGTTTTAGATGGATAGCTCGTAAAAAAATTATAGCAATAAAGTTTTTTTCTTAAATGGAGGATAAATGTTTGTTTCTGCAAGCAATGTTAGTTACGGAATAGGGCAAAGAATAGAAAATTGTAGGTTAATGCGAGGGCATACTCAAATAGGATTAGCAAGTCAAATAGGTTTAACATACCAAGAAGTAAACAGCTATGAAGATGGGTATATTCCTATTCCAATTGAAGTACTATATATAATAGCAAGAGTATTATCAGTTGACGTTGTAGATTTATTACCTGAACCAGTAATAGTAAGGGAAGACAGCTATGAAGACGAGGAAATACTCTATCTAACGAAAATATACGAGAATCAAAAGTTAGGCAAAATAGTACCTTCATTAATCAGGTTTGTTCATATTAGCGAGAAAATCAATCAAGAGGAGGCAAGATTAGAAGTAGCAAAAAATCTAGTTAAAGAAGGAGTTTCAGTTGACATAATTTCCCAAGCAACCGGCTTATCTATTTACGAGTATGATAATACAGAGAGAGAAATCTGCACTGATTCTATATATTACAGAGTAGGGCAAAGAATAAGAGAATGGAGATTGATAAGAAGGTATACTCAAAAAGATTTGGCGGATAAAGTTGGTGTAACACTCAAGGAAATACACGAATATGAAAAAGGATATACTGAAATATCATTTGATAAATTATATGAAATAGCAGGGGAATTATCAGTGAATATTAAAGTTCTGCTGCCTAAAACAAGAGAAAGCAAAAAGCTATTGAGTTTAATGGATGAGTACGGAGAACAAGAATCATTAGTCAAATCTCTATCTGAAGATATGAAAAGTGGCAAGGAAAAAGTTAAAAAAACAGAAAGGATCAAGGTTGCAAAAAATCTAGCAAAGGAAGGTGTTGCTATTGATATTATTGTGCGAGCAAGTGGCCTAACTGCCGATGAGTGTGAAAATTGAATTGTGTTTAAGATATAAGTAAAAATGGTTAATATATTATCTATTCTAAACCCTTATTTAGCTCTGCAGAATTTTTTTGGCATTTCTACGTATCAAGATAAAACATCACAGAATTTATCGACTACTTTTTGATTTTCCTCTATCATTGCATTTGCTTCTTGCTGAAGAGATTTGATATTTTTTGATGTAATATTATCCATGTCAGGTGATGCTATTTTTAGTTGCGATTGTATACGTATATATTTATCAGCTATAACTTGATCAAGTTGGTAATTTACTGCATCTAAACTTGAGGCAAACATTACGTTCAACAGAGGTTTTATCCAACCTATCTTTCCAAATCTCCTTGAATTAGCTATGCTTCTATCTCTTCTTCCAGTACCTATTGATAACAGTAGAATATCATCATTTGGAAATAACCTCTTACCACTTGCATATGCACAAGCCGCTGGATTATTGGCAAACACCCCACCATCCACTAATACTCTTTTTATCTGGTTAATTTTGAGATGTTTTGGCATGAAATAAGTAGGTGCAGCCGTTGCAGCTCTGAGTGCATCTTTCAGCTTAATATTACCTTCTTTCCAGCTTTTAAAGAAAAATGGACGATTATTGTGAATATCATAACTTGTTATCAGTACCTTACTTAATGTGTTTTTTAGAATATCCTCTCCAAAATATTTATCCAGTACAGATTCAATATTTTTATGTGGGTATTGTGCGCAGTTAAACCAAGATAATATTGATTGCCTGAAGAATGAAGATTTAAAAATATATGACCCGTATTCTTGGTAAAATTCAACTAAATCATTGGCTGAGTATTGGGGATTTCCTTGTTTATCTTTTTTACATAATCCTGCTATAACAATTCCACCGGTTGAGGTTCCTGCCACTAAATCAAAGATTTCAGCTATCGGTTTCCTTGCCCTCTTTTCTATTTCTGCTAGTATAATGGCTGGTATGATGCCTCTTATGCCTCCACCGTCAACTGAAAGGATGTATTTTGCCATGGTTAGGTATTTATTGATTTTATTAACTTGTTCGCTTTTATCGGGATGTGTTTCCTGCCCAAAAGCCACAGTCTGCTTCACGCCTGGAGAAAATTGCACCAACCTAATAATTGATTCCGTGGATCATGCTAAAAAATCCGTGTTGGTTCAGGCATACCAATTTACCTCAAAGCCTATTGCTGAGTCCTTGATTCAAGCCAAAAAACGAGGTGTAGAAGTTAAGATAATTCTTGATAAGTCGCAAATTCATTCAAAATATAGTGTCGTCAATGAGTTATTCGAGCAAGGTATTAAGATTTATATTGATTTCAAACCAGCAATCGCTCACAATAAAGTCATGATTATTGATAACCAAAAAATCATAACTGGGTCTTTCAATTTCTCTGACGCCGCACAGAAAAAAAACGCTGAGAATCTACTAATTATAACAGGAGATCCTCCATTAGTCGAGCAATACATCAAAAACTGGAAGGATCGTCAATCTCAATCTGATGCTTACACACCAAAAGTAGAAGAATAATTACTTGTACTTCAAATTAGCTTTGAATTCATCTAATTCCTCAGAAAGATTCTTTACCCGTTCTTCCAGACGATATACCGTAACGGCCAATCCATTGTTCTGCTCTATAAATTTATCATGCATGTGTACCCGTAAGTCTAGCTTGGCGAGCCACCAAATTGTTGCTATGGTCTGTATTACCATCGTTATTATTACTGTGATTGGGATTTTTTGTTTTTGCATGCTTTTTCTGATTGTATAATAAAAGACTTTCAATTATTTCTTGTTTGGTAGTGTTCATAAGCGTCAAGTTAAGTGCAAGCGGCATAAGAAGGAAAATGGAAAAAACTATTTTAGAAATTGAGTAATAAGGTTAGTAATTTATGGATCAATCTAAAAAAATTATCTTAAACTTGACATGTATAAATATTTCCTATTGTTTCCCAGTTACGAAATATTACTGCTCAGATTTGTGTTCCTTTTCAGCATTATAGAGCAAGTGTATAATTTCATCGTATGGTTTATCTTTATTGTGCCGTGATCTTAGCACAGCTACATCTCTTGGGTTTTTTCCATCTTTATTTCTGATTGTAGGATTTGCACCTTTCTCCAATAAAAACCTTATGATTTCTAAATCCCCTCGATACGCAGCATTGTGAAGTGCTGTACTTCCATACCCGTTGATAATATTTACATTAATTCCTTCGTCTATCAGAAATTTGACAACTTCTAAGCATCCTTCTCCTGCAGCATAATGTAGTGTAGTAAGTTTAAAAATTTGCGTATCTATATCTAATAAATTTTTTACTGAAAACTTCGCAATTTCTAAGTTACAATTTTCAGATGCAATCCGCAATATTGTTTTATAATTATCTGTAGCTTTTGCTTTCGTATAGCAATAGGTAATAATAACACATACTACTGTTACTATAAACCACCAAAAATGTAGCTTATTTCTTGAGTCTCTGTTCATATTCAATACTTTTTTCAACATTAAACATTTGGTTTACTGATTTTTTCTTAACGTTGATGCTGATAACACAGTGCGATAACCTGAACTATCTAACACATGTTCTGCTCTGTCAATTATCCATTCACCGTCTATATCTTGATGAAACCCTAACAAGCTAAGTTTCGCCTCTGCAAATAGTTCTGGATTACCAGGCATAGTGATATCCAATACTGCATTATTTCGCTTTAGTTGTTTTAACTTAGCATTTGCTGCACTTAGTGCTGATTCTACATTAGAGTAAAGCGTTTGTATGGTATAACTTGGACTACCAGAGCCAACTGTTTCTGATATAGTTTCACCCTTTTCATAGCTATGCCATTTTGCAACCACTGAGTTGTACCTACTCACGGTAAAATGCACTTTCCAATTGATTGTGTCTTGAGGTCTAATAGCTGTTGTTCCTAAAGCTTTTCCAGTTGCCGACTTTGCTTTGCCTTTGGGAATAAAGAGTATGTATCCGCCAGCTAGCTTTGCCATTGCTCCGTATTCTATTGCTATTTTTGTTAATAAACTTATATCACTTTCTTCTATTTGGTTAATATGTGGAATCAACACATTTTCAAACTCTTCTGCAACTCCGTACCCATATCCGTGCTTTTCTGCTATTTCCTTAACCAAGTTACCTAAAGTAATTTGATGCCATTCCTTAGATACTTTCTCTTTTAATGACAGTCTTAAATTTGTTGCATGGGCTTTTATTAGTAAGGTTTTAGGTGGACTCTGCACCGTAATTTCATTAACTGTATATACACCCATTGGCATTACTCCGATTTCCCTGTACCCTAAAGAAATATTCAATTCATTAGGAATATCTATGTCTTTGTCCCTATAATCAACATGTACTTCAACTACATTGTCTATTGTCCCAGATTCATCGGTAAGGCGCAATGATATGACTCTATCTTTAACTGATTCACATTTATCTATTATAAAATCTGGCTGCATTTATTCCCAGACCTTTAATTTTGACTTTTGTACTGGTTTCTGAATAGTAGGAAGCTTTATCTTTAATCCTGCAGGCAAAAAGCTTCCGTATTCTGCCAAACCTAAGTTCTCTGCTAGTACTAATTCCACTACTCCATCCGTAAATCCGTAATGTTTCCAGCAAATCAGATCTAGCATTTCTCCTTCTTTGGCTAAGTAATATATAATCATCTATAGCTCTTCAAACTCAAACTAAATTCAACTTTTCTTGGTAGTCCACTAGGTAAAAAATACATCTGCTTTTCTTCTAACCTGGTAATTACGAACTGTCCTAAAATATTACCTAAACTATCTACTAAAATATGTGGTTTTTCAGCTTCTCTCATATTCTTTAATTGATTTAGCCCATTGAGATTATGTAGATAAATCGTTCCTTCTAAATCTATATCTTCTATACCTTGACCGATATTTTGTAATAGTGGCATATTTTCAATACACTCAATTGTGCTCCAACGATTCTCTCTATTATACTTTAAACTTCTTGGAACAAATTTATACGGGCCAAGAGACAACATTTTAATAAACAGGGTCTATGGTATCAAACAGAACATCACGTGATTTTTCTCTTATCCTTTTTATTACTTCATCAGCAAGGCTACGAACATCTTGATTTGGTGCTGCTTGTACACTTATGTTGAAATAATTATGTTGAGTTTGGTTAAAAGTTTTATTTTCATATTTGCTTTTTACGTACTCTTTTAGATTGAGATCTTTCTCATCTGCTATAGATTTCTTTTCTGCAATAGCATGTTTAATTTTGAATCCTTCAACATTATTCCAGCTATTTTTAGAAATTCCTTTCATCACACTATTATTTGATAAAGGATTCCCATTATTAAAAACACTATTTTTAGAAAGTAAATTGCTAGCTTCTCCATCAACTAACGAAATAACAGTTTTTCTCTTCTCAAATTCTTTTATTGGACTATTTTCTGATACTTTCCAAAATACGCTACTAACTGTATCTCCCATCCATGAAAAAGCCTCTCCTATCGGTTTTATGATTGATTTCCAAAAACTAGCAAAGAATTCCTTCACTTTTTGCCAGTGAGTGATAACAAGTGCTGCACCAGTGACAAGTCCAGCAATTAAAAGCCCTATAGGATTACTCATTACAGCAAGCGTTATTGCTCTTAGCCCTGTTATTACTGCAGGAAAAACTATACTTGATAAAGATGAAAATGTTGCAAGTATTTTTGCCCTTAAACCGAGAACTGTACTTGCTAAAAAAGTAAACCCATAACCTAAGCCTACTACTAAGATTTTCAAACTTATTAAAGCTGCTATAGTTCCCATGATTGCTGTAGTTAAGGTTGGATATTTTTCTGCAAATAAGGCTATGCTCCTAGTTTTTTCTTGTAAAAATTCAGCTATAAATTTTAAAGTAGGCAGCATCACCGAGCCCAGGTTCATACCAACTTCAGCTATTGCATTTCGAAGGAGTCTTAATTTATTGGCTGTAGTGTCTGCACGATTTTTGAATTCTTTTTGCAGAGAGCTTCCGTACTTTTCTGTGTTAGCCAATAACTTTATTGCATCCTCATACTTATTAAAACTTCCAGCTAATAATGCAATATCATCTTGATATTCCTGACCGAAAAGTTTCATCAGGATTGTAGAACGTTCCTGATTATCCATTTTCTTTAGAGTTTGAAAAAAGTAGAGTAATGCTTCTTCCCCATTTTCACTTATTCTTTGCACCATTTCTTCTGTGGCTATACCCATTTCTTCTAGCGCTGCCTTAAATTCTTTTCCTTGTCCTTCAGCAGTTTGAAGCTTAGAAAGTAAAGCATTTATAGCAGTTGCAGCTTTTGCTGGTTGTTTGCCTAAACTAATGAAAGCATTTACTAAACTGCTTGTTTGTTCAAACTTTAATCCAAACTGCTTTGCAGTACCACCAACTATTGCTAGAGCTTCAACCATATCTTTTGCTTTAGCAGCAGTGTTATCTGATAAGTGGTTGATTACATTACCAACGTGCTCCATTTCACTAACATCAATTCCATAAACGTTAGAGAGTTTAGCTATGGAATCACCTGCTTGCTCTGCAGACATATCAAATGCTGTAGACATTTTTGCCACCGTTTCTGTAAATTTGAAAAGATCTTCTTTTTTGATACCAAGTTGACCACCACTTGCAGCTATTTGTGCCAGTTCTGCGGCTGATAATGGTATAGTACGTGACATCTCTTTTAACTTTTTTGCAAATTTATCAGCTTCCTTTGTCTTTTCATCAAAATCAACTACTTTTGTAACATCAGCCATAGCACTTTCAAAGTCAATTGCAACTTTAACTGGAGCTGCAAGCGTTAGCCCTAGCCCAATAGTCTCTATAATTTGTGACTTAAAATGTGCTTTGCTTGCTAAAAAACTTTGGTGACTACGTATTGCAGATCCAAGCTTACCATACTTACCTTTTAATACTTCAATAGAAGAGCCAAGTTTATGTTGGTCACTTACTAAGTACTTAATATTTCTTCCACTTTTTCTTACTTCTTCACTAAATGAATGCAAAACATCTCTCTTTTTCAAATATGCTTCTTTTGCTTTTATTGCGGAGGTTTTGGCCTTGTCAAATTCTGCTTTTAAAGTTTTGCTCGGTTTCTCTATTGCCTTCATTTGTTTAGCTAAAGATTTTACTTGATCTTCAAAGCCTTTCCATGACCTCTTGCTAGTCAAAACATCATGACCTAACTGCTTAAACTTTGATACTGATTTTAAAGATGAGTCAAGCTTTCTTATATTCTCACCAAGATGAGTAAGTTGACTGCTACTTCCTTTTATTACAGTACTGAAACTGCCATCTAGGACTGCTCCAATTTTTATAGATAACGTTGACATTGTACCTTCCTCGCTGCTTTATGCCATAAGATAAATTCATTAATCTCCATATCAAGTATTTGTTCAACCCCGCCTCCTACAACAGAGCTGAACATTAATACTTCTAATCTCAAGTTTTTTGGATAATCGGTGAAAAAAAATCCTTTAATACCTCTTGCACTTTTACATAATCAGCAATATCTAACTCTTCAATTGCTTCTTTTGCAACTGATGTCAGGTTGGCAGTCAAAGTTACTTCCTTACTTAGATCACTACCATTAAGTCTCTCAATAGCTAGATAATCTCTAACTTTTGGACGTCTAATGGTAAGCTCTGAGATAGAAATACCATCAACTGTTATTGGATTATCAAGTTTTACTGTTGTCATACTTTCTCCTAAAAAATAAAATTCTAAAATCTTTTAAAACTAAACCTAAATACCTAAAACCGTTTGCAGCAAGGCCATTTGATCAACACCATTTATCTTTCTAATCATATTTTCAGCATCGATTTCTATCAGCTCATTGCCACCCATCGTAAGTTTATAATAATGGGCAGCTACAGTGCATTTGAGAGTGGCTTTTTCTGCTGGCTTCCAACTGCCAAAATCAAATTCTTTAAAAATGCCTCTTAAATTGATTATTACAGCTTCAATATCATTACTACCACTACCTTGCATTCCACCTCTGAGTGTCAAAGCTACTGAATTTCCATTTATCAACCCAAATAGCCGAAAGAGCTCTGTATCGTATTCAGAAAAAGTGAAATCTGCTTCAAGCTTTTCCATGCCCATGTCAATATTTATTGGGATATCCATACCACCAGCTCTATATTCTTCAGTTTTTATGGTAAGCTTTGGTAGGGTAATTTCATCTATTTTTCCTGCGTAACCACGACCATCTACGAATACGTTAAAATTCTTTAAAATCTTCGGTAACATTTTTTCCTCTTTTTTATAATATTGTACCACCCACAAGATGTGACCTGAAAGTAATCTGTTCTGCTGGATATGGTGGTGTAAACTCAAAGTCAAAGTATACTTTTCCACTTGCAATGTTTGTTGGTGTATTGAGTTCTGGGGTTGCATAACATTTTCCGCTAATAATCGCCCCTTGTGCTTTTAAACTTGCCAGATAAGAATTCACCCCCTCAATTACATCATCTATATAAGTTTTGGTGATATTGCGATCAACTGCCCATAAATGAGCTCGAAGTAAACTATCATTGATTAAATCTGCAGTCCTTCTCACTGACAGAAAAGCCCATTTTGAGTCATTTGAACATGTTCTATTTCCCCAAAGCCTATAGCCATTTTGATGAATTATCGTTGTTACTTCATTTTCATTCAAGTGGTTTGCTCTACAATTTGTATTACCGAGCGTAAAATCAATAGGCCTGCTTGTTCCAACAATACCATTTATCTCTTTGTTTGAAGGTGAATGCCAAAATCCTTGCTCACTATCTACTTTCGCTATTAAACCAGCTACAAATGGGCTTACTGGCAAAATTTCTTCTTTTCCTTCAATAAATACCTTAACCCAAGGATCAACTACGTACACTCTTGAGCTGCCTACACTTTTTCTCCATTTTATTACTTCTTCATCATTGGTATTTGATCCATCTGCTACTATTATTGCTCTTAGCTTTTCTGCTATAGGAATTAAAGCGCTAACCACTGGATTTCCAGCATCTCCAGATAATTGATGAGTAAACTGAGGTGCAATTAGTATTCTTGGCGCAACATGAACTATGCTTTCACTACTGAGGAATGCCTCTATCCCTTGATACTCTCCAGTCTCTTTATCAACACCGCCAATTATATTTTTCAGCGTCTCTTCTTCTTTTAATTTTGGATCGCTGTTTTCACTTTCTTCAACTCTAATTACTACTATTGTTGCACCAATTTGGGAAAATATTCCGTTTATTGCAGAAGGTAAACTGCCACTCTTTCCAAGCTTTGCTGCTTCCTTCAAGCTTCCTGCAATTAACACTGGTTTATTCAGTGGAAATTTTTGCCCATCTGCTTCAGGTGCGGTACCAATTACACCTATCACTGATGATTTAGCTGTACGTACTGTTTTTGCCCCTGAGGTTACCTCTATAACATTTACTCCGTGTAAAAATTCTTCAGCCATTTCTTTGTATCTTTTGTTTAAAATCGTTTAGTAAGTTCTCTAGCTCATTTTTACTTTTGGCTTCTTCAATTTTCCTCTTCGCCATGTCTTCCAACTCCTCGCATTTCACTATTGCTTTTACTGCTTTTTTCACTTTTTCCTCAATTATTCTTGCCATTTCAATAACCGTAATACCACGGACTTTTGCTAATGGTTCTATAATTTCTTTATCCTTTTCATCCTGGTCTGCTAGAATGCTTTTTGCGGCTTTCGCTTGAATCTCATAAGATTTAGCTTTTTGGTGAGAATGACCTGCATATTGGTGAGTATGATTATCATAATAGAAACGCATACTATCAAATGCACAAAGCTTCGCATTATCCAGTAACTCCTTTTGTATATCTTCTTTAGTACGCTGAGCAATTTCTCCTCCTTCTGTTAACTGATAACTCTTTTGCCAGTCGAAATTCTTTGGCGCTTCATACCAATCATTTCCAGTTGGCTTACTTTCAAGCGTTGTTGTTTCTACTTGTTTGTTATGTTCAAATCTAATATAAATTGGCATTGGTTTTCTCCGTTTTCTAGTATCAATTCCAAATTTTATGAGTGGCATCTAATCCTGGGCATTGCCACGCTCTTAGTGTTCTCTCTACATCTATTTCAAGTCCTGTAGTCAGAAAATTGCTGCGAAAGTTATATATTCCCCACTGAATAAATTGACCATAGATTGTGCTATACGTGTGCTCACTTGCAAAGAACTCAGGTGTCTCACCAACTCTTTCACCTTCTGAGTGAAGATTAGATGACGTATAAAGTAACACTGTAACGGTTTTTCCTGCTGGAATGATTATGTTACCTGATGCAATAAATTCAGGACTGCTAATTTCATGCTGGTAAATACGTGTCCAAGTAATTCTCGAAATCTCTGACTTCCTTGTATTAGTTTTATCAGGTGTACCTATAAATAATCCTGCTCCTCCATAATTAACTTCATCTTTATACCACATTGCAGATCCAACAAAGTTTAGAGTTTTACTTATATCTACATTGCTTGTGTTTTTTACGAATATTAGTCCCAATGCAGCATAAGGGTATTTCAGCATATTGAATTGCTCCGAAAATCCATCATACATGAATCTTGGGTATGATTCTCCATAGATAAATGTACCTTTGCTTCCCTCTAAAAAACTGAGTTGTCTTGGCCGATAAAAACTAACATAGCTTGTATCATATGTGTGAGTACCTGCTAGTAGTTGTAGCATATAGTCTGTTTTTGTTACATCACTACTCCACTGACCAAGCTCAGTTGTAAAAGTTCCGTGGCCAAAGTAATTATTTTTTCTACTTAGTACACCAAATAAAAAAGGTAATGCTCCAGGTTCAATCATATGACGATTTCTTACTTCTTTCATGATTGATGAGCCACTTGGTACATCATTAACAGTACGGAAGTTATTCACTAAACCTTTAAGACCATCTTTATGATCATTGCCAACACTGTTTATTGCTGCAATATTGGCATTCTTTCTCGTATCAAGTAGTGATATATGCGAATCTGATGATGCTTTTAAAGTGTTTAAGGAATTATTCCTAAGCTTGTTAATTTCATTGACAGACTCTGTTTTTGCTGCAGTTATGGACGATATTGAATTTTCCTTATTGGTATTTATGTCATTCAAATGTGATCTTGCAGCGTTTAGAAGTTCTTTCAACTTTCCATCTGTCATTTGCACAATTTCAGAAACCGAACTTTTATCGACTATTGATTCCAATGCTTTAGCAAGATATGCAAGTTGATCTGGTGTACTATTTGCTGCTAAATCCTTAAGCCTTCCTTGCAGTGCATCAATTATTTCTTTTACTTTAGTCATTTGCGCAATATCAGAAATAGCTTTTTTATCTGCTATCAATTCCAGCGATTTTGCAAGATATGCCAGTTGATCAGGTGTACTGTTTGCTGCTAAATCCTTTATCCTTTGGTATATTGCTTCTTTCATTCCCAAAAATTCAAAAAAGTTTCAAATCTAAATCGTTTAAAATTATTTTTTAGTTGATTATGCTCATCTTCTCTTTCGGTAATATCTTCATCTATTTTTTCTATAGCTCTTCGAATACGTACCACATCTTGAACTGCAATATTTTCTGGATGAGGCAGTGGATATCCTCGTTTGGCTTGGTCAACAGTCATTATGTGACAATCACTCTGAGATTTTTTACCTTAGGGCGATAGACAACCGTACCACTCAAAACTAATTTTACTCTAGTCTCACTAGCATTAAAATTTGATAGCACATGAGTTCTCTCTACCCAATTTTCCCCTATTGGTTTTCCTGATGTTAAATTTACTAATTGCCAATCCACATTTTTTTGCACATATGCTTTTACATCTGCAGTGCCAGGTATTAGCGCATCATATGTTATGGTGATCTTGGTGTTAGCTCCTGCTGTAATGCTTCTCGTTACATAATCTCCGGACTCTGAAAGATTACCTAGAACTAGCTGTAACCCAGGATATAGCACTGGACTTTTTTCTCGCCCTCCTTTTAGGCTTGCTTTTACCGTTAGCTCTCCTGATAATCTTTCACGCAGTGCGAGCGGCAAATTATCAGACAAAAAGTTCTCTTTTCCCTCTTCATTTGTTAAGATAAATTCCACATTGGTATCAAATGCTACTTTTTCGACGTTCATCAAAACAATTAAATCTGAAGTATTGTTTGCAGTAACTTTACCAAGATCAATAACGTGAGAATTTTCAGTAAACTTCGCTGCTAAAAGCCTAAAAGTTAGATCTAAATTTTGATGTGGTGTCCAAGTACTTGCGTTGCTAGATGAAAGTAATACTCCTACTTGATATGGCTGACTTGTTACCCAACGGCTATTTACTGCATCATATTTGCCAAGCTCTGCTATTTTTACTGCAGTATCTGCATCATCAGTGAGTAGAACTATTGCATACTCTTGTCCTGCATGGCAAAACACTGGTAACCAAGTAATACGTGTTGCTGTGCCATCTATCTTTATATCTTTTGGCTCAATATAGCTTTCAGCAATGACAGTCTGCGATGGCATTCCCACTGCTGTTTCTCTAATCTGCACAACAACACGTTTTTTGCCGCTATTTATAAACCATAAGTCTAGACCTCCTATGTGCCTACTCTCATTTAAAGTAAATGTTTGTGCTAAAGGATCAATTCTTCTTGCTGCAATAACTCTTCTTCTTTCTTCTATGGTAATTGTTTTTTTACCAGTATAAGTTGCTTCTCCATAGCTTCCTTTATCACCATAAAACTGTACTAATTTAGTACCTGCTGGAATATTTGCCGGTATCTTCACCTTTCCCTTTAATTTTCCTTGGTTGTTAGCTGTTAGCATATTTTTCACCTCTTATGCCATAGGCTGAATGACAACACCATCGAACTTTATCTCCTTAAGCTTTTCACTGGGCTCAAAACCTTCAATTTCAAAATTCTGTATTGCTTCTCTCATAAATTCAGTTTCGTATGAAGTACTTGACAGCAGCTCTGTCGTTTCTTTAACATTAAATACTCTTGTTACTGGACTTTTCCAATTTGTTTTTACCTCCGTCCAGTGATCAATATTTTTATTTAGAGTAATTTGCGCCGGAACTGGATCAAAAGCTTGATATGGATTGATCTTTTCTCCTTTGGTCTGTGAAAGCTGCTCCAGTACCGGTTCAAGTTCATACGGCAACAAATAAGTTTTTTCTCCTCCATCAATATCAGCAATAGTTACATCTATTGGTAAAATTAGTTCCTTGTTTACTATCGCTGCAGACTGCGAAATTCCTTGATCACGCATATCATCATCAAAGAATGAATCAACAAATACTCCTTTTTTGGTGGTAGGTTCTCTTGAATTTGCATCACTGCGTAGACGTTCCTGTGCAACCAGCGCATAAAGATCATTTATTCCTTTTTTCATTGCTTCAAGCTCATTCATCGGTACAGCATGAATAGCATTATTCACTATTTTTACCCCTTCTTTTTCTCCGTTTTTCCATGTTTGGTGAATGTGGCAGAGCAAAAGTTGTCCAGAAGGTGCTTGAGGCATCGATGGTCGCCAAGGGTGAGAAATTCCTTTTATTCTTCTTACCACCCCTTTGCTATCGATAGTAATTAAATCAAAGCGTGGCATCTTCCAGGTGTAATCAATCAGAACCAAGCTGTTATCAACTGCTCCCCTTACTTTACATCCCTCTTCACTTATATCTTCAGGGCTTACATGAGTGCGACAGCGGTAAGTTATTTGATAACTACTTCCAGGAGCTGGTTCTTTGCCAGGTAATGACCAATCAACGTTTCCTGCGTTTAATTTGTAATCTATACTATTTTCATAAATAACATTACCTTGTTTAATTTGAATAATTTCAAGTACTGCAGAATCAGGTATAGGATCAACAGCTCCAGAATATTGTAAGTTAAAAATATGATATAAAGAAGATAAGAGGGAAGATAGTCCTATCTTTATAAGAAAATAGGGCTATCACGGGCGTGTGCGACCGACCAACTATTGGTATTACAACCGTTCGGATCAAGGTACACTAGCCCATCTCTCGATATGTTTGAATAGTTGTGTGGGACATAAATATGCACCCGTTTACAATCTTAAATCAATTAAAACTATCGAGGTTATTATGATTACGTCTTATCAAAATTTTATTGGCATTGACATCGGAAAATTTAAAAATGTTGTTGCAGTTCACAAACAGAAGAGCGCTGTCGAATTTGACAATGATACTGCTGGTTGGCAACGAATGTTTCAAAAATTTTCAGATATCCTACCTAATTCTTTAGTGACTTTAGAAAATACAGGAAAATATGAGCTTGGTTTATCACATTTTCTTATTGACATGAATATTGCTGTACATCGAGCTAATACTCGCAAAGTAAAAAGCTTTGTCCTATCTCATGGAACTTTAGCAAAGTCTGATCAATCAGATGCAAGAGCCCTTGCTCAATATGGGTTTGAACGCTATAGTACTCTATCTCTATTTGTGCCTATGTCAAAAGAACAAACAACCTTAGCTGCACTTTGTCAACGTCGTGATGACATTACAAAAATGAGAGCTCAAGAGAAATGTAGGCTTGCAGCACCTGAAAACGACCATATAAAAGAAAGTTGTCAAAAAACCATTGAATTTTTCAACAGTCAGGTAAATGAACTCAACAATACTATACAAAAAATTATTGATGAGAATCTAGAGTTACAGAAGCGCCAAAAAATTCTTAGAACAGTTCCAGGAATAGGTCCAAAATTATCTCAAGATTTTCTATGTCTAATGCCGGAACTTGGCTACTTAGGTAGAGGAGAAGTTGCAAGTCTTGCTGGAGTTGCACCTCATCCAAAAGAAAGTGGAAAAACTATTGGTTACCGAAGAATAACAGGTGGTAGAAGCAACGTTCGTGAAAAGCTTTTTACAGCTGCAATGGCTGCTTCAAGGTCTAAGTCTGCGCTTGGTACCTTCTATTCCAAGCTTGTTGGTAAAGGTAAAAAGAAGATGGTGGCTATGACAGCTCTAATGCGTAAAATCATAGTGATTGCTAATGCGAGACTGAAAGAAGCAATGAGCCTACATACTATTTGAATCTACAGTGAATATGTGCGTCCACACAAATTTAAAGCACATATTCACTAACCACAAAATCTAAGCAGGAATTGCTGTGATGGCTGTTTGATATAAAATTCTTTTTCTATAATGAATAGGTTTTTAATTACCAAAATACCCCTCATGATTGAGTAGAATTGTAGAATTACAATAAAAAGTTGTAATAAAACAAAATTGAAGAAATTTTAAAAAACATAGTTGATGAACCGTGAGTAATGGTAATAGTTTTTTGAATAGTGATATCTACTTTTTTGATTTCACTTATTGGAAAATCATTAACTTTAAGTTCCATTACCCTTTGGCTATTTGGCTGAAAAGTATGTGGTTCTGATTCAACTGATTTTATATCTGGATCTTCATCAAAAGAAATGCGAATACTGTGAGGTAACTCAATCTCATAGCCATCAACATGAGCTTTGCCCTCATTAATCACGAATATTTCTTTTTTACCTTCTTTGTGGAGAAACATCACTTCTAGCCCATTTACGACGTAGGAACCATTTGCTTCTTTGTCATAACGAGCAAGAGCAGTAGTTACTATATTTGCTTGTGGTGGAGGTGAATGTTCTATTAATACTCCATTTTCAATGTTATAAATTGGGTAAAATTCCCCATTTGTAGAGTTAACAGTAACACTTTCTACTTGGTATCCCCAAATGGTGGAAACTTTAAGCCTTGCAGCTCCAATTTCCTGATAGTTTCTTGTACCAACAGCAGGATCACGAAGATTTTCATCCTCAAGCTCTGTAATGGTAGACTCTAGATAATAAACACCTATACGCACTGTGGTACTCAGTGGAATAATAAATTCTTCTTTTTCGACTTTTCTCACTGCTCCATGAAGATAGATTTTTCCTGATTCAAGCGTAACTTTACCAGTTTCTCTATCTATAATACAATTGCTTCCCGTTATAACATCACCATCACGAAATATTGCATCACCTATGCCTTTAAGCTTAGAAAGAGCATACTCCTGAGTCTCGTTTAATTCTGCAGATTGCAAACCTCTTCCAGCAAGAAACAAGCTTTTTTCGTATTCTTTGTCAGGATTAAAGTGGTTATAATAACTATTTAAGGTCATTTTGTTTCAAAAAGTTACAACGAATGAAAAAGTTTCCCGAGTTGCTGCAGTTCTAATAAGTGGTACTGTATGTTCTAAAACTAATAAGATTCCCGGATCTTCTATATCTTGTGGTTCAAAATACCTTTGTCCAGGAGGCAATTTTTCTTTTACCCTTGTACCAACCATAACTCCTAATTCCCGTATCACTTGATTTGCTGCGTCCGTGAAATCGAAAGTGAATTTGAGAAAAAGATTATTAGTTGGTACATTTGAGGGCCTAAATCTTCCAGAAGGAGTTATAAGTTCGCCGTTTTCATCACCTGTGCAGAATAGCACTTCATCTGCAGTACGTCTGCCAAGTTCATTCAAGAGCTTTATAGAATTTATAGATTCAGGTGGTGTGCTTTGAGTATATTCTACAGTAACTGCACTATTTGCCGTGATAGAGCTATTTTCCGTACGTTTTATTACACCAGTACTGCTATCAACTGTATAGTCTATACTTGGCTGATAAATTATTTGTCCTGTAAAAACCCTTACATCTTTAATAGTGTGGTGATCTAGAGCTATTTCACCCTCAACAAAAACTTTTTCTACCTGATGGCTACTTTCCCAATTTGAGTCACCACTGCCCCAAGCAAGGTGTAGAGATTGCTCTTTTATACTTGCTGCTATTGCTGCTCTTCCTGATTGTGTGAGTATTGACATTTTTTCCCCTCTTACTATATATATACCGGATTTCTCACATGTTTTTCCGGAAAAAATGAAAATTTTTTTGAAGTGCATTTTTATGCTTAAACATTCTTTTATCTTAAAAAACCAGAACTACTTTTTTCTTTCAAGAATATCGAAACAATGCTTTTTGATATATTGAAAATCAAAGCTCACAGACAGTTTCAAAAGATTCAGCATTTTATTGCTTCTTCTTTCAGCTTTACATTTTTTCCTATTGCATCTTTCATAGCGCTCTCAATGATCATAGCTTTTCTTCGTCGTATCTCAAAATGGAACCCAATCAGATTTAACGCTATTGTTTTGTTCTGGAGTAATAACAGTAGTAATCTTGTTTTTTTCTCCATATCGATCAGCTTCAATACCAACTTTTGCAGTAAACTCTAACCCATTAAAATCAGCTATAGAGTTGACTTTTCTAGCAATAACTGCTTTTTCTGAAGTGTCATGTGCATGAATATTTCGTGCTGACTCCAAAATACTTCTAAGCATAGAACGTCCAGATTCTGCCCAAACATCTTCTCCTTCAACGCCTGCTTTGCCACTTTTAATGCCAATTACTTGAAAAATCTTGCGTTTTGCATATGGACCTTCAGTGACAGTAAATTCAGCGTTTAAATAGATGCTACCAGTAGTGTAGCTTTTCGTGAACCAATTCTCATAACCTCCAGGCTTTATTGCCATTTTTACCTTGACTATTGTACCTTTCGGTATTAAACTGCTTTGCAGTTTTGCGTTATTAAAATCAGTTAAAAAATCTGCTAGCATATTGTCTCCTATAAATTAAGTAAAAATCAGTTACTCCATTGGTCTACAGCCTTCCAACGGCCATTTATCTTATCGACAAGCTTACTTGCCACACGTTCACCATTACGCAGTTCAAATACTATTTGACGGGTAGTGCTTTCCTCATCATGAGCAAACATTACCATCCCAGTACTGTAGAAACCTCTTAAAGATCCAGCTCCGCTCAAACCCTGAAATGGATCTTCTTCTAACATTTTTTTGGATAGTTTTTTTGTATGGTGGGTGAGTATTATGCCTGAATCTGGATTAATAATATTTCTCAATCTCTCAAGTGTTTTTTGCAAGAAGAATAACATAGCGCTATTGTCGTTTTCATTGCCATATTCACTTGAGTTAAAAATGTTACGAAGAGGATCAATCGCAATAATATCAGGTTTAAAACGCTCTTTGACAACATTTTTGATTTCATCTATTTCTTCACTGCTAAATGATAATTGCACTCTTGGCGTGATAATTAAGTTATTGGCAGCTATGTCCAAAAGCTCTTTATTCAGTTGAAGTTGTTGCAACCGTTCTTTCATATATTCATATTCAATTTCAGTTTGCATGTAGAAAATTTTCAAAGGTTTATTTGGTGTCATACCGAGAAATGATCTACCAGCAGCCATGTGGACGAGCCAAGAGATCAAAAAGTCACTCTTGCCAATTTTAGGTGGACCACCCAGTACTAACAAACCTCTTTTAGTTAGAATCCTTGGTGAGATTATATCCTCTGGTATTGGCGATTGATCACTTAAATATTCCTTTACGCTATAAAAAGGGACTTTTTGACCGATATTGAAAAAGCTTTGTTCCATATTACTCCTTTTAAAATTAAATTTAGGCAACAGAAGCCAAGGTTTTGGCTTTAATTTTCGCAAGTAATTTACCTAAATGCGGTTCTTCAACCATATTCAGGCAGCCACTGCGATCTTTAGCTGGATATCCCCAAGTATTAATAGTCTGACAGACAAATGAACGTTTCTCCGTTCCATCATCTTTCTTGATTCCAACCATACTGATTACTTCATCAACTATCCCAGGAATTTCACTGGCAGTTTTAGCCCCTTCACATTGAGGTAGCCAAGTTGGACGATTGCAGTCATCAAGATATTGACCTAATGTACCAACTATGATGATGTCTTTGTCTCTGATGTGTTGAAACTGATTGAGCCAAGCCATCATTTCTTGAGCAAGTAACCCATAGGCAGCTCTTTTATCTTCTCTTCCTGATCTATCTGAAAAAGCTTCAGGTTGCATCCTTGCCCATAATAGACATAAACGTGAAGCAACGGTTATGCTATCTACAAAAATGCATCGGTACTTAGAAAACTCAGAGGAAAAATCTTTGTACTTACTAGATACATGCTCATAGTGTCTTTGGCTGTATGCTTGATCAGATTTTAGCGCAGGATTAGGCCCACCAATAAGACAAGCAATATCTCTGGCTTCATTCCAAGTGCGAATCTCAGTTGAATCTCCTTTCCAATCCTGAACAGCTAGAAGTCCTGCTTCAAAATCAAGGCAAAGTGTTGTTGATTCATCGAGGGTTTTGAGCAGACTGGTTTTGCCGATCCCATAAGGTCCAAAGATTACTACCTTCACACCTGTGATCAGTTTTGCTCTTTCTTTGCTGTTTATTATTTTCATGCTTTTACCTTAATTTGCCACTATATATAAATTCACCAAATTTCAAAAAACTGTTCAATTTTTCTTATGCTTTTTTCTGCAAACAGGTGCAAATTTAGATCGCATTTTCTTGAGTATGTTATACAAAGTAGTCCGTGATATATTGTTCATATCTGCAACTTCAGCAATGCTGTGGTGTTTTAATTGTTCACATAAAACTTGCCACTTCTTTGGTAATTTTGAAATAATTTGCTCAACATCAATACGTAGTATCGCTTCATCTTCAAAACAGTAACTTTCCTGTTGCACATTATTTTCAAGTTTAGGAGTAGTACGTGAGTGTTTACGGACTAGATTATTAATACGATTTTTAACAACTTGCTTAGCAAAAGTTGAAAGACTGCCCTTAGTTTTATCATACTGATCTATGCATGAAAGAAACTCACAGAAGAGGTCTTGTTCTATGTCTTCAATATCTTGATCAGTAAGCGATTTATAATATTTTGCGTAAAATTTTATTAAATTAACAACTTTAGGATCAATACCTGAATAAGAGTTTCGAGATTTCATAAGATGTGTCCTTAAATGAAAGACTTAAGGATGAAACTTTCTTAGTAAATATTGTAGGACATGAAAAAAATACCTCAGACAATCGTGAGTTTTTTACCCTCTGAAAACCTGGAATCTTTTTTCAAACCTCAGACACTCAAAACTTTGATCAGACAATGCACCTACGAACTGAACAGTTTTTGTAAATCCGGTGAATATATAGAACAAGACTTTCAACTTACAGATAATTTCATGAGTGATTCATACAATGTTCAAGAACTTAAAGCACAACTTCTATTAAACTTAAGATCTTGTCTTTTGTACTTGCTACCTAACGGAACTTTTCACAAAAATGAGTTTCAAGTAGGTGATATATGGGGTAATAAAGGAAAAAGTTTAAGAGTAGAACTAAGTGGCAGTAGAGCCGGGTTATGGAATGATTTTGCAACTGGAGAAGGTGGTGACATTATCGACCTTTGGGCAGCTGTACATAGAAAGAATGCAAGGACAGAGTTTCCTGAGGTAATAGCTTCAATAAGTGAATGGCTCGGAAATAATAAAAAATACAGAGAGAAACAATATGTTGATGAAGACTTTGAGAAATTCATTACCCAAAGTTGGAATTATTATGATGAAAATGGTCAGGTGATTGTAAAAGTTTACCGTTCTGATCCTCCCGGAAAGAAAAAAGTATACAAGCCTTTTGATGTTAAGCGAGGCAGATATGGTTCACCAGGAATAAGGCCAATCTACAACATTCCAGGAATCTTAAAGTCTGATAAAATTGTTCTGGTGGAAGGGGAAAAATGTGCAGAAGTGCTGATAGAGAAAGGAATAACTGCAACAACAGCGATGTCTGGAGCAAATGCACCTATTGAGAAAACTGATTGGACTCCGCTAAAAGGTAAACACATTATTATATGGCCAGATAATGATGAAGCAGGTAAGAAATATGCTAAAAATGCTGAAAAAAAGCTTTTAGAAATCGGAGTTGAATCACTTGTTGTTCTTAATATTCCACAAAATAAAACAAAAGGCTGGGATGCTGCTGATTGTGTAGAGGAAGGAATAAATGTTAAAGAATTTTTAGCTTCAACTGCACTTACTACTAATACTCTAAGTACAAAAAGTTTGATTTCATTTTCTGCAAGGCAATACTTTAACGATAAATCACCGATGCCAGAAGATATAGTTGCTCCTCGAATTTTAACTCCAAGTGGACTTTTAGTGTTTGCTGGAGCACCTAAAGTAGGAAAAAGTGACTTTTTAATTTCTTGGCTAATTTACATGGCAGCAGGAGTTCAATTTCTTGATATGGTACCTAAAAGGCCTTTGAGGATCTTTTATCTTCAAACTGAAATTGGCTATCACTATATGCGTGAACGTCTACAGCAACTAAAAATCAATGAAGAACTGCTTGAGATTGCTTTGGATAACTTAGTCATTACACCTCAAACAAAGCTACTCTTAAATGATGATAGTATAGATGAAGTTCTTGGTGAAATAAAGAAATCATTTGGTTCAAATATCGTTGATGTTATAGCTATTGATCCACTACGTAACGTTTTTGATGCTGGCGAGAACAGTAGTGAAAATGATAACAATGCTATGCTATTTTTCCTGCAAGAAAGAGTTGAAAAATTGAGAGCGTTAGTTAATCCGAATGCAGGAGTCATTTTAGTACATCACACGAAGAAGATGCAAAAGAAATCATTAGAAGAAGATCCTTTTCAGAGTTTCAGTGGTGCTGGTTCGTTAAGAAGCTTTTATACTACAGGAATGATAATGTTTAAGCCAGATGAACGGCAAAGTAGTCGTCAACTGATGTTTGAATTACGTAATGGTCATGCTATTCCATCAAAATGTGTTGATAAAATCGATAACTGCTGGCAAATACTTGATTATGAGTCACAGAGACTGATACATAAAGATTATGGACAAAAATTAGATGCAGAGCGTTCTCGTAGATATGATATTATACTGCAATTAATTTACGACGAGGCGAGAAATAGAGGGAAAGTATATACAATCAATACATTCTGTGAGGTATTTGAAAATAAAGCAGGTCTTGGTAGTAAAAACTCCATTCGTGAACGCATTGATGTTCTTGCTGCAAAAGGTTACATTAAGTTTAACAGGAATGATAAAAATGCTGAAAGAAGTAAGTATGGGATACTTTGTGTTGAAGATATGGAAAAGAAAGTTACAAACCAACTAAATAAGGATATTACAGTATATGAGAAGATTTTACCAACCGATTATAAATCGCCAGAATATGGCAGTATTATGCCAGTTGAAGATTCAAACATTTGGCTTTACTATAATTAGATCTCTTCTATATCATTTACAGTAATAAGGTTACTTACGAAGTATATTGATTATCTCAGAGCCTGTCTTCAAACTAAGTAGAAAGGAGATAAGAAGTGTGTTATAAGATATATTTAAAATGTATCCAAGCGATATAAGTGACAAAGAATGGAAGATAATAGAGCCATATTTTGAACCTAAAAAGACCGTTAGAGCAAGAAAACATAATATTAGAACAATTATTAACGCAATCCGCTATGTGATGAGAACAGGATGTCAATGGAGACAACTACCTAAAGATTTTCCACCATGGAAAGCCTTGTATAGTTGTGATTCGCGCTTGAAAAAAAGTGGAATATGGCAAGAAATTCACGATTTTCTAGTTAAAAAAGTAAGAAAAATAATTGGTAAGAAAGAAACTCCATCGGTAGGAATAATTGACAGTCAATCAGTAAAAACTACTCAAAAAGGGGATTCAGAGGGTATGATGCTGGCAAAAAAATAAAGGGCAGGAAACGCCATATTATTGTAGACACTGCAGGTCTTGTAATTACTGCTGAAGTACACAGAGCAAGCATTCAAGATCGTGATGGTGCTCTAAATCTTTTTGCTCAAGCTAAGTGCAAATCTACGTAAGTTTTTTGCTGATCAAGGATATATGGGTAAATTACAAAACCGCTGTTTATTGGAAACTGGATGTTTGTTAACGATTACCAAGAAAGTAGTTGATACAGGATTTCAAGTTATTCCTAAGCGTTGGATTGTTGAAAGAACTTTTGCCTGAATTTTAGACGCATGAGCAAAGATTACGAGCATTCTCCTCTTACCTCAAAAAACAATATTTTCTTTAATATGATCACTATTATGCTTCACAAATTAGCCTATTCTTGAGTTTGAAGACAGGCTCTCAGACTCCAGAACTCTTCAGTCTTGGCAGAATCTGGTGCAGTTTATGAGATCTGGTACTTTCTGGTAGTAAAAAAATGCTAGATTTTCAATGGTTTAATGGTTGACAGATTTCTGAGCTGTAATCTGGTTTAGGTGGCAAAAAGCTTAGGAGTATTGAGGAGTTTTGACCAGTCTCCAGTTTCCAAAATTTCCTATTATTATATAATAATAATATAGTAGTATGACTTTAAAACATACTACTCTGTTCGGTTACTAACCAGTCTACAATAATAAGCTATGGATACGTATAAAGCTCTCTTTCAAAATTATCTGATAAAACAAATGAACCGTAATTGGATTTTAAAGCGATTCTACAACCTCAGGGTACAATTATACCACCAAGACCTAAGTTACTCACGTAGGGTAGCTTAAAACTCGATTATGAGGCATTTCTAAATTATTTCTTGCTTTAAAGTTTTACTTGTTATAAAAAAACCCTTATTGTACCCTATCACGCTTTTTATTCGTTGTAAAACATTTTTTTCAAAAAAGTGAAAAGTTTTTGTAATTTAGGTGAAACAAGAGCTGGTTTTGGAGGTCTTATTGAGATATAACGACTTTTATCTAAAATTCTTAAGTTGAGTCTTTAGGTAATCTCTATAAATAATTTGTAGATGAAGCTAAAGGAAAAAAGTTGCTGCCATAAACATAAGCTACAAAACCCTCTCAATAGTTCAAGATGGAGACAAAGATCTAAATTTATTTATTTACGTCTCCAGTTTTATCTAGTATAACGGAGACAAAGATTTATATTTCGTATTTTATGTCTCCATTATTTATTGGTAGGAAAACTGAGTTAAAGCAATTACTGGAGCTTACAGAAAAAAATACTGCATCTTTTGTAGTAGTCAAAGGAAGGCGTCGTATAGGAAAAAGTCGTTTAATTCAAGAGTTTGGTAAGTATTTTGAACAATATTACTCCTTTATAGGTTTGCCACCAGAAAAGCATACTACAATGTCCTACCAACTTAATGAATTTTCTAGACAAGTTGCTAGACAATTTAATACATCTTTTGCTAGGTATGATGACTGGAGCGATTTACTATGGGCAGTTGGTGAACGTCTACTATCAGGAAAAACATTATTGCTGTTTGATGAAATTTCTTGGATGGGCTCAAAAGATCCAACCTTTTTAGGCAAAATAAAAAATTTTTGGGATACGCAGCTAAAAAATAATAACAAGCTAATTTTCGTTGTTTGTGGATCAGCTTCATCATGGATCGAGAAAAATATACTTAGTAGTACTGGCTTCGTAGGAAGAATATCGTTAACTTTAACACTCGGAGAATTATCACTTTCTGATTGCAACGAATTTTGGCCAAAAAATATTTCAGCATATGAAAAGTTCAAGGTGCTTGCAGTAACTGGCGGAATTCCAAAGTATTTAGAGGAGGTAAATTTTAAACATAGCGCTGAAGAAAATATTAAAAGGCTTTGTTTTACAAAAGGTGGGTTTTTAGTTGAAGAATTTAATCAAATATTCTCAGATTTATTCATGCGAAAAACGGCTTTTTATAAGCAAATAGTCAGAGCTCTTTCTACTGGAGCTAAAGAACAAGAAGAAATTTGTGCTACTTTAAATATCGTAAGACATGGACGCATTTCTGAGTATCTACATGAGCTTGAGCTTGCTGGTTTTATTGCAAAAGATCATACTTGGAGTATAAAAACTGGTACTGATTCACGACTCAGGAGATACAGACTTCAAGATAATTATTTAAGGTTTTATTTAAAATATATTGAAAAAGATCTAGGGAAAATTAATCGTGACACCTATTCTATAGGGTTCTTACCAGAGTGGTATACAATTATTGGGCTTCAATTTGAAAATTTGGTGCTGAACAATAGAAAGAGTATACATAATATCTTAGGAATTGATGGAATAATAAGCGAGAATCCATTTTTTCAGAAGAGAACGCGTAATAGTGCAGGTTGTCAAATTGATTATATGATTCAAACGAAGTTTAACACTCTCTACATTTGCGAAATCAAATTTTCAAAAGATAAAATTGGTCATTCAATAATACAAGAGGTACAAAAGAAAATAGATACACTAAATCGTCCAAAAGGCTTTTCATGTCGTCCAGTCCTTATCCACGTTAATGATGTAAGTGATGATGTTATAGATAGTGGTTACTTTTCACACATAATTGATTTTGGAAAATTATTAAATTGTAAGTAATGGTTTTTCTGACTTAAAAATAGTGTCTTTTAGTTTTTATGTTTATTCTTAACTTATAGAGGTTGCCTATGACTGATACTTTAACTTTAAAAGAGGGAGATATTGAAACTACTGCTTTTGATAATAGCAATTTTACTAGAGTATTACACGATGGAGAATGGTGGTACGTAATAACAGAAGTAATAGCTTTTCTGACAGGTAGTAAGAACCCATCTGACTATCTAAAAAAGATAAAAAGCAGAGATATAGGGCTTTCTGAAGGATGGGGACACCCCCCTTGAAATTAAAAAATAAAGTTTTACATAGCCCATTTCAATTGTCTCCATTGTAGCACCATTCTTAAAAACGTTTTAGAGGGCTATTATAGCGTTATCTAGATAGGGGTTGTAAATCAAAAGCTCGTGTAATCTCCTCTCAACTCAAATAGCAAAGAAGCTGCTGTAAAAGATATAGCTGGTCTTCAAAGCTCTTTAATTCCTTAGCTGTCTTAAAATTATTTTAACTTTTTTTCAAAAAATCCCGGAAAAAGTAGTAAGAAATCCGGTATATATTAGTATAGGGGCATTGAGTGTAGATGTGCTTCAAACAGAAAAGTTGGAAAACAGAAAGCAAAAGAAATCTAGGCTTTTACGTAATTGAGAATTTATATTTTTTTAATAAGGCAAAAACTGTGTTTTAAAGCTAGATGTGACTTTAGGGAAAAAACTATCACTGCTCACCAAAGAACGTCTATAATAGCCTTTAAACTCAAATAAAAGCTATCCTTAGTAATTCTACTGTTATAAAACAAACCTGCAGACAAGTTTAACAAGGTTTTTATCCTTTGCAAAAAAAAGTGAACAGTTTTCGTAATTTTGGTGAATATATATAACAAGAAAACAACTTTCTGCAGTAGCACATAATTCTCGTTGTTGGCCTACAAAAACCTATGAATTTCTAGTGTATTTTGCAGAAACCAGACGATATTTTGGAGTAAGTGCTACTTGTAATTTTAATAATAGCAAATGTCAACCCTAACACTAGATCTAGGCAAACAAACAGGATGGTCTATTCTTCACAACGGAGTAATTCAAAGTGGAAGTGAGAGTTTTCATACTAGTCGGTTTAGTGGTGGTGGAATGCACTTCTTAAATTTTCGTAGCTGGCTAAATGAAATGAAGGAAAAATTTCCAAGTATTGAAACAGTTTATTTTGAGGAAGTTAGAAGACACTTAGGAACTGATGCTGCTCATTGCTACGGAGGTTTCTTGGCACATTTGTCTGCTTGGTGTGAAGAGAATCATATTCCCTATCAGAGCGTTCCTGTTAAGACTATAAAACGCTTTATCACAGGCAAAGGCAATGCAAGTAAGAGTGAAGTTATTGAAGCTGTAAAGGAAAAAGGTTTTTTACCTAGAGATGGTAATGAGGGGGATGCTTTGGCGTTAATGTTCTACGTTATGAATTTCAGTAAAGATTTTAATGTATTAAAAATACCATAAAAAGTGGGTCCTTTCGGCCATACTGGCGGGTTTGGTGGGTTCGACCCCAGGCCTTCTTTAGCGTCAGACATATTTTAAATATTAACTTTTTAACTATCAAGATATGAATTTAGCAATCCACTATTATCCTACTCAAAATCTCATCGAATATGAGCGTAATCCACGTAAAAATGACGATGTAGTAAATAGAATGTGTGCTTCAATCAGGGAATTCGGCTTTCGTATACCAATAGTTGCAAAAAGTGATGGTACTGTGGTTGATGGTCATTTAAGACTTAAAGCAGCAAGAAAACTTGGTATGGAAAGTATACCAGTGGTCTTAAGTGATAATTTAAATGAACCACAAACTAAAGCTTTTCGACTACTTGCTAATCAATCAGCTAACTGGGCAAAGTGGGATGATGATCTTTTGAGAGTGGAAATTCAAGAGCTAGAAGATTTGCAGTTTGACTTAAAAATGACAGGATTTGAATTAGAAAAAGTTCAACGGTTTCTCGATGATTTTGACGGTGAAAAAGAAGATCTTTCTGACTTAGCTATTGATGATAAAAAAGTAACAAAACCAGGTGATCTTTGGATTTTAGGAAATCATAGAATCTATTGTGGTGATAGCTCTGTAGTTGAATCATATAAAGCGCTGTTAGATGATAAAATGGCAGATATTACTGTGTGTGATCCTCCGTATAACGTAGCATATGGTAACAGTCAAGAGAGAGAAGACAAAAAGATATTAAACGATAATCAAGGTGAAAAGTACGAACTTTTTCTCTACTACATCTGTTCCAATATTTTAGCATATACGAAAGGTGCAATTTACATCTGCACATCATCATCAGAGTTTTCGACGTTGCAAAAAGCATTTGAGGAAGCAGGTGGTCGTTGGTCAACATTTATCATTTGGGCAAAGAATCACTTTACGCTAGGAAGATCAGATTATCAAAGACAATACGAAGCAATGCTTTATGGATGGAAAAGTGGCAATAAACGTGAGTGGTATGGAGGTAGAAATCAAAGTGACCTCTGGTTTTATGATAAGCCAACACATAATACACTACATCCAACGATGAAGCCAGTAGAGCTAATGGAGAGAGCGATAGTAAACAGCAGCAGATCTGGAGACATAGTACTTGATCCATTTAGCGGTTCTGGCAGCACACTGATTGCATGTGAGAGAACAGGAAGAATTTGTAGAACAATAGAGCTAGATTCAAAGTTTGTAGATGTAACGATAAAACGTTGGCAAGTGTATACAGGCAGGGAGGCAATTCTTTCTGGTGCTGGTAAAACTTTTCAAGAGATTCAAGAAGAAAAAAAGGAGCAAAAAAAGTGAAATTAATAACACAAACAGAATGGGCAAGAGAACAAGGATTTTCAAAGCAATATGTCTGTTATTTAGTAAAAAAAGGAATAGTTGAGTTGGAGAATGGTTTGATCAATAGAGAACAGGCAAATGAAGCGGTGGCAGCAATAAGAGATCCAAGTCAACCATTGAGAAGAAAAAACTATTCAGAAAACGGAGAAAAACTTTCCACAATGTTGCTAAAAACGCGAATAAAAAATGAAATGGAACGAGGTAAACTGCTTGAGGCGAAAGCTAAGGCTGAAATAGGAGAGCTTGTAGCAGTAGAGGAAGTGAAAAACGAAGCATTTAATGTAGCAAGAGTTGTACGTAATAATCTGCTTAATATTCCAAATAGAGTTTCAGCGCTGCTTGCATCACTGAGTGACACTGAAAAGATTCATATGGCGCTAACTGAAGAAATTACAAACTCGCTTGAAGAATTATCTAACACTAAATTTTAAATATAAAATGTCTGCTCACTTAAGTTTAGAATTAATAAAGTGCCTCATTAATCAACCTGGATTAGATGTTAATGTTAGAGGATTAAATGGCAAGACACCACTACATTGCGCTATAGAATTTGACGAATTAAGCATGGTGGATCTGCTACTTACGAAGAAGAACATTAATCCTTTTGTAGAAGATAATGACGGCAAAACATCTCTTGATTACGCTAAAGAAGGAAAAAAAGCAGAAATATTAAAAGCGCTAATTAATAATAAATACGGGTCAGAACAAGATAGCTTACTTCATTTAGCTGCAATGGTGGGTGAGGTAAATGCTGTAAGGTACCTAATAAATAGAGGCATCGATGTTAATTCGCGTAATGCAATATTTCATACACCATTACATTTGGCAGCTGGTATTGGACATGTAGAAGTTGTAAAGATTTTAGTCAGAGAAGGAAATGCTGAAATCGAGGTTTTTGATGCACGAAATCAGACACCGATGCACTATGCAGTTAACAACAAAAAATTAGAGATAGTAAAGTTATTACTGGAGCTAGGAGCAGATGTAAATAGCGCACGTGTAGGACAAAATTCAATGAAATTATCACCTATTCATATAGCTGTAAGTAATACTAATTACGATGAAAGAGATTTGTGTCTCGATATTCTCAAATGCTTAATAAAGGAGCCTAATGCTCAAGTAAATTTGCAAGACTACGAAAATAAAACGCCACTACATTACGCTGAAAGACTTAAAACAATAGAGGTTTTACTAACGCGAGAAGATATAGATCCTCTGGTAAAAGACGATAGTGGCAAGACACCATTTGATTACGCTAAACCTGAGATAAAGAAGGCTTTGATAAGTAATAAATACGGTTCTGAAAAGAATAGTCTACTCCATTTAGCTGCACAAAGAGGAGAAATTGAGCTTGTAGAGTCTATCTTAAAAGAAGAAATTGATATTGATATTTCAAATAATAAGAGTCTATCACCGATCTATCTTGCTGCGGAAAAAGGGCATTTACATGTAGTAAAGTTATTGCTGAAAAAAGGAGCAAATTATACACCTGTTTTACATTTAGCAATCAAATCAAACAATTTAGAGTTACTAAAAACTTTATTTAAAGAAAAGAGCATCAAATTACCAGATGAGATAGGCAGATCTGTACCAATTTATTATAGGTGTATGGAGCATAGAGATGCAAAAGTAAGAAAATACAATAGCAGTTGTGTTAAAAGTCAATAGAGAAATGAAAAATACTGAAAAATAATTTTTACTTGGTGGGCTATAAAGCCAAAGATGCTTTTAACATATTTTACGTAATTTCGGAGGATTTATTGATGCAGGCAGCCAAGGCACGACAAAATATATAAACCTACAAAGCTAAAGCTATTCCGCGGACTATAGCAACTACAAATTCAGCGGAAAAAACAAAATTAATAACTTTATCAGCCAAAATTTCCAGGAGAAAAACATGTCTTGTATAACTGAACCAAATAATCTTGGTGACCTCTTAAAATATGAGGCATCAAATCTATACTCACGTGACCAAATTACTGTTGCTAAGGGACAAAACCTAAAGCTTGAAGCAGTGGTTAGCAAAAAGACAGATGATGGGGGCTTTATAAGAGCTCTAAATCCGCTAGGCACAGATGGTACTCAAACAGCAATAGGTGTGATTATAAACGATGTAAATAGTAAAGATGCAGATATTAAAGCAGTAATCATTACTCGCGTAGCTTTACTTGCTGATCATGCAATTGTCTGGCCAGCAAATATAACTGAAGAGCAAGAAACAGCAGCAATAAAACAACTTGAAGAGAGGGGTATTATTGTCCGTAAAGGAATCTGAATTTTATATTAATTTTTAATAGGAGCTAAACATTATGCAAAATCCACTTTCAAATCCAGCATTCAATATGATAGCATTAACTGGAGCTATTAATATTTTACCAATTAGTTTTGGTCGAACTGAAAGTTTAAAACTTTTTCCGAGTAAATCAGTAAGGTTTCGCCATATTGCCATTGAAGAACAAAACGGTTTTTTAGCACTACTTCCAACTCAAGTTCCAGGAGCACCAGCAACTGTTGGAAAAATAAGTTGTAATATTTGATTTAAATTCTTTTAAAAAGTGTGGATGTGGATAAGTGCTTTCAGTCTGTGTAAGCGCACTTATCCACATCCACACTAATCTGCTAGTGTTGGATCTAAGCAGACTTAGGGCTGTATTCCTCAGTAAAAACCCTGTCATCTCTTACTAAAGAGTTAGCAAGTAAAAGTAACTTTCTCATAGCAGCAGTGGAAGCAACTTTATATGGTTTTTTATATTGATTATGTAACCTATCAAAAAAAGTTTTTATGAAAGAATTCCATTTCCGCGCACTAAGAATACACATATACAAGACTGTTCTAATTTGTGACCTACCGCCTTGAATGCACCTTTTTCCTTTATTAAAACCACTGTCTCGATTAAAAGGTGCAACTCCGGCAATGCTAGATATTTGCTTTCTTTGAAGAGTTCCTAATTCTGGCAGATAACAAATAATAGTAATAGCTGTGATTTTACTTACACCTGGTATACTAGTTATTGATATGTATTTTTTTTTAAGCTCTTGACTTTGTTCAATCAACTCAATCATCTCATCTTCTAAAACTTGAATTTGATTCTGTAATATGACAAGTAGCTCTTCCATTTGTTTGATTATGGATATATCAGTTACTTGATGAGCTTGAGTTTTTTGTATTTTTGCCATTTCTACTAGTTGATTTCTACGAGATAGCTTTTGCCTCAAGAAGTCAACATTACTAACTTTTAAAGGAGTAACGCGCATATCTGTATTATTAATATAACGTGAGATAATGCTGCAGTCTATTTTATCAGTTTTAGTAGCAATACCAAGGCTTTTTGCATAGTCTCTCACCCATCTAGGTTGAATTACATATACTTCGAAACCATGGCTTAGTAAAGTATAAGCACATAATTTTTCGTACCCACCAGTTGCTTCAAGTCCAACTTTGATTACATTATGTAAATGCAGAAAGTCGAGTATTTGATCAATAGCTTGAACGTTATTTTCAAATACTTTATAATGTCCAAGTGGATGAATGTGGATATCTAGTTTATTTTTGCTAACATCAATGCCAGCAATGATATTTGATAAATTCATAATTCCTCCATAGAATAACATGTAATACTGCATTTTCCACCCTTATATACGAGCCTAAAAGCTCAATCAGTTGTTCGGAACTTTTCAGTAAATAATCAGGGAAGAGAACCTTGCTAAATTACGGTCCTTTATGACCAAGGCGATCTACGGTTCCTCTTCTCTGCATGTTCTTAATATTACCACTTTGTAATATTTATGAACTTGTTTTTAACATATAAGTGCGATCTGTGTTTTTACCTCAGTAAGTGCAGTAGCAATAGCGGTATATATAGGGTTAACAGCAACAACAATAAGCAGTGCAATCATTTTTGCAACAACAACAGGGATATTTGCGATTATTATAGCACTAATGATAAGTGAGATGAGCAGAAGATATATAGAAAACAAATTTCAGAAAAAGATGTTTATGGAGATGGAGAAGTGTAGTTCTATTGTTGAGGAGTGTAGTTCTATTGTTAATGATGTCGAGATAGAACCAGTTATGAGTAGATGCATACAATGATATACGCCACATCTTTTTCTGAAGGTTTGAAACCAGATCCAGAGCTTAAGGTGTCAGAGTGGGCAAATGAGTATCGAGTTTTAGCAGCAACTGCAGCATCAGAGCCAGGAAAATGGAGAACAGAGAGAACACCATACCTTAAAGAAATCATGGATTCACTATCTCCGTCCTCGCCAGTAGAAAAAGTGGTATTCATGAAAGGAGCACAAATTGGAGGAACAGAGGCTGGAAATAACTGGATTGGCTATATTATCGATCAAACACCAGGGCCAATGCTAGTAGTACAGCCAACAGTTGAAATGGGAAAGCGTTGGTCAAAAGGAAGATTTGCGCCACTTATTGAAAGTACACCATGTTTAAAAAGTAAAGTAAAAGACCCAAGATCAAGAGATTCAGGAAATACTGTACAAAGTAAGGAATTTCCAGGTGGAATAGTAGTAATAACTGGAGCAAATAGCAGTGTAGGACTTCGCTCTATGCCAGTAAAATACCTCTTTCTTGATGAAATAGATGCATATCCAGGAGACTCAGGAGGAGAAGGAGATCCAGTACTGCTCAGCATAGCTCGTACCAATACATTTGCACGGCGAAAGATTTTTTTAGTATCAACACCAACGATTCATGGAATAAGCAGAATTGAGAAAGAATTTGAAGCAACAGATAAGAGATATTTTTTTGTTCCCTGTCCGCATTGTAATTACTATCAAGTTCTAAAATGGTCACAAATAAAGTGGGAGAACAATGATGCAAAAACAGCACATTATGTCTGCACTGAATGTAGTGGCAAAATAGAAAATCATCAAAAGACAGAAATGCTTGAACGTGGAGAATGGAGAGCTACAAATCAAACCTCAAGTAACAAAATAGCAGGTTTTCATCTATCAAGTCTTTATAGTCCTGTTGGCTGGTATAGTTGGAATCAAGCAGTAGAGGATTTTCTGCATAGTAAAGAAAGTGAGCAATTGTTAAAGGTTTGGATAAATACAACGCTTGGAGAAACTTGGGTAGATAAAGGAGAAGTACCAGATTGGAAGCAATTATTTAACAGGAGAGAATCTTATCAAATTGGCACAGTACCAAAGGGTGAAGTAGTTCTCACAGCAGGAGTAGATGTACAAAAAGATCGGTTAGAAGTAGAAGTTGTAGCATGGGGAAAAAGCCGCGAAAGTTGGTCAATAGACTACCGAGTATTTGAAGGTGATACTGGAAGAGTAGAAGTATGGGGAAAGCTTTCGGAGCTTCTAAGTCATCATTTTATCGGTGAAAATGGGCTTGAGTATATGATAAGTATGATGGCAGTAGATGCTGGATATGCAACACAAGAAGTATACAATTGGGTAAGAGGCCATCAAGGCTCTGGAAGAGTAATGGCAGTCAAAGGTGTAAATAAAGCACTAGTACCACTTAGCAGCCCAAGTAGAGTAGATATAACAGTTGGAGGGCAAAAGCTGAAAAGAGGAATAAAGCTCTGGCCAGCAGGAGTATCGATATTAAAGTCAGAGCTTTTTCAATTACTTAATGTTTTAAAAGAAGGTGAAGAAGCTCCAGCAGGATACTGTCATTTTCCTGAGTATGCACCTGAATATTTTAAGCAGCTAACAGCAGAGCAATTAGTCAGCAAAGTGGTAAAAGGATATACCAAACAAGAGTGGCAAAAGGTAAGAGAAAGAAATGAAGTACTAGATTGCCGAATTTATGCGAGAGCTGCATCTATTGCGCTTGGAATCGATCGATGGCCAGAGAGTAAATGGAATAGTTTGAGTGGGAAAATGGAAAGTAAAAAACCTAAAAAAGTAAGACAGAGTAAGTGGTTGAAAAATGTATAACGAAGAGTATTTGTTTCAAGTTGAACAAGCAATAAAGAAGCTGCAAAGCGGAGAGCGAGTAGTATCAATTGCATATGGTGACCATGTTGTGAGATATGCTGAAGTGCAAATAAACGATCTTTTAAACTTAAGACAAAGAATCAAGGCTGAGCTCAAGGTTGAAGGTCAAAAACCAAAAAGAAAGATTGTTATTTCAACGAATAAAGGAGTGGTATGAGAAGTTGCATGATAGAAAATGGATACCCAGATTTTCTAGAGCATTTGAGGTATATGATAGCTACCGCTACACCAGGTATGCTTATAAATGCAGTAATAGATTTGTCGCACTGGAATCAGGAGATAGATTTTAGATTAACAAAAGAAGATGGCATAGTAGGCATAATTCACAAAGCCACCCAGGGGGTAAAGTACGTAGATCCTGAATATACAAAAAGGAAAAAAGCCGCTGAAAAAGAGGAATTGCTTTGGGGTGCATACCATTTTGGTGTCGGGGAAAAAAGCGGCAAAGACCAAGCTGAGCATTTTCTCGAAACAATTGGTGATAGTTCAAATATATTGTTAGCCCTTGACATTGAGGAAAACAAAGATGGAAAAAGCATAATGCCAAAACAAGCAGAGGACTTTGTAAATAGGGTCTATTTAGTAACCGGACGTTTGCCGTTAATTTATGGAAGCCCTAGTTTTCTCAAGGATTTTGCCACCCCAACTTTAACAGAATGTCCACTATGGTTAGCAAAATGGGGAACAAAACTGACATTACCAATAGGATGGAGGAACTGGACTCTATGGCAATATACCGACGGTCAAACAGGAGCAAAGCCGCATGAAGTAGAAGGAATCGGAAAATGTGACAGAAACAAATTTAACGGAACTTTGAAAGAATTAAGAGAATTTTGGTTATCAGGATGTTAAAAACCTTCAAACAATTATTTGGCAAGCCAAAAATCAAAAGTTCTGCATGGGATGCAGCAGGCTCAGGAAGAAGGGTAATGTATTGGCAAGGAGAAGCAGGAAGCATAAATAATTTGCTTTCTCAAAGCCTTGAGCACTTGCGTAGCCGCTCTCGTGATATGGTAAGAAAAAATCCATATGCAGCAAATATTATTGATACAATAGTAAGTAACTCTATTGGAACAGGAATAAAACCACAATCAAAAGCAAGGAATGCAGAATTTCGAAAGAAAGTACAAGAATTATGGCTACGTTGGACAGACGAAGCAGATAGCTGTGGAATAAGTGATTTTTATGGATTACAAGCTCTAGTATGCAGAAGTATGATAGAGGGAGGAGAATGTTTTGTACGTTTAAGAACGAGAAGGCTGGAAGATAGATTTTCTGTGCCATTACAACTGCAAGTGCTTGAGTCTGAACATTTAGATAATAAAACAAATCAAACTTTAGGAAATGGTAATGTAATAAGAAGCGGGATTGAGTTTAATAGGCTTGGGCAAAGAGAAGCATATTATTTATTTAGAGAGCACCCAGGAGAAGGCTCATTTGGAGAGTCAGTTAGAGTACCGGCAAATGATGTTTTACATATTTATAGACCATTAAGACCTGGACAAATTAGAGGGGAGCCTTGGCTTTCTAACGTGCTTTTGAAGCTTTACGAACTTGACCAGTACGATGATGCAGAATTAGTACGAAAAAAGACTGCAGCAATGTTTGCAGGGTTTATTACGAGACTTGATCCAGAAGCAAATATTTTAGGAGAAGGTGAAAGTAATGAGCAAGGAGTAGCACTATCAGGTTTAGAGCCAGGAACTATGCAGCTTTTAGACCCAGGAGAAGACATAAAATTTTCAGAGCCGTCTGATGTTGGAGGAAGTTATGAAGCATTCATGAGACAGCAACTGAGGGCAATAGCAATAGGCACAGGGATAACATATGAGCAACTAACAGGAGATTTAACGGGTGTTAATTATTCATCAATCAGAGCAGGACTGATAGAGTTTCGTCGTAGATGCGCTATGCTGCAACACAACATTATGGTATTTCAATTTTGCAGACCAGTATGGAATAGATGGCTAGAGTTAGCAGTACTGTGTGGAGAACTCTGTATAGATGAAAAAGTGGCAAAAGCAGCGAAAGAAGAAGTAAAATGGATACCACAGGGATTTGATTGGGTGGATCCACTGAAAGACCAGCAAGCACAGCAAATGGCAGTAAGGAATGGATTTAAGAGTCGATCGGAAGTAGTATCAGAAATGGGTTACGATGTAGAAGAAATTGACCAAGAAATAGCAGAAGATCAAAAGCGTTCTGATTCTTTCAACCTTTTCTTTGATTCTGATGTCAGGACACAAACAAAATAAATCTCGTTTACTTTATGGAAATTTTACAAACCAACTGGCTATGTAGGCCGATGATGATAGAGCAAAAAAGCTTTGACCTGTTGTCGCTATATAACGGAAAACAACCTATCTTTAAAAACGTAAAACACTATGTAAAGAACAATATAGAAAAGACAGCAATAATACCAATACATGGAATTTTAACCAAAAAACCAGGAGCTTTTGATGATTTTCTAGGCATGACATCGTATGAGAAAATTCAAGAAGAAGTAGAAGAAGCATTATCAAACAAAGATATAGAAACTATTCTGCTTGATATAGATAGTTCAGGCGGAGAAGTAAACGGTTTATTCGACTTGGCTGATTTTATTTACGAATCAAGAGCAAAAAAGAGAATTGTGGCAATAGCAAATGATGATGCGTACTCTGCTGCATATGCTATAGCTTCAAGCGCTGAAAAGGTATTTGTGAGCAGAACTTCTGGTGTTGGCAGTATAGGAGTAATAGCAAGTCATATAGATCAAAGTAGGTTTGATGAAAAGCAAGGTATTAAGTACACCACAATCTTTGCTGGTAGTCGAAAGAATGATTTAAACCCACATGAGCCAATAACGTCTGAAAGTCTGGAAAGCTTACAAAAAGAAGTAGACCGACTATATGAAATGTTTGTGCAGCTAATAGCAAGAAATAGAGGTCTTTCAATTGAAAAGATTCGATCAACAGAAGCAGGTCTATATTTTGGTGAGAAAGCAGTGGAAATAGGTCTTGCAGATGGAGTTACAACATTTTTTGAATTTATTAACAAAGGAGAAAATACTATGAATAAACAAATTACAACTGACCTAGAAATTGATGACCTAGAAACTGATAATTTAACTAAGTATCGTACTGAAATTGTTGAATTAATACGTTTATGTAACTTATCACGAATGCCAGAGAAAATAGGAGAATTTATTGAGCAGGGTGTAAGTATTGAGCAAGCAAGGGAAGTTTTAATGGAATTACTTGCAGAGAGAACGAAGAAGACAGAGATACTGAGTGCAATACCACAGAATTTAGGAGAAGATTTGATGATGCAAGTAGCAAGAAGTCGTGCGCAATCAGGTATTTAAAATATTCGCAGTATAATAAAAGTAGAAAGTAAAGGAGAAAATTTTATGAATTGTATAACTGAAACAAATAATTTAGGAGATCTTCTAAAATATGAAGCATCAAATTTATATTCACGAGATCAAATAATTGTTGCCAAAGGACAGAATCTCAATCTTGGTGCAGTAGTTGCTAAAAAGACTGAAGATGGTTTTATTAGGGTCTTGAATCCAACAGCAACCGATGGCACACAAACCGCAATAGGTGTTATTGCAAGTGATGTAAACGCAAAGGAAAATGCTAAAGGAGTAATTATTGCTCGCGGTGCAATGCTAGCAGATCATGCAGTTGTATGGCCAGCAAATATAACTGAAGAGCAGAAAACTGCAGCAATAAAGCAACTTGAAGGACGAGGGATCATTATCCGCAAGGGAGCTTAAAAAAACTATTAAAAACACAAAAGGGGGAAAAATGCAAAATCCATTTACAAATACAGCATTTAGCATGACGGCACTAACAAATGCGATAAATATATTGCCGATAAATTATGGACGAGTTGAAAATTTAAATTTATTTCCAAGTAGGTCAGTAAGATTTAGACATATTACCATAGAAGAGCGAAACGGAGTATTAAGTTTACTACCAACACAAGTTCCAGGAGCACCAGCAACAGTAGGAAAACGCGGCAAAAGAAAGGTAAGAACATTTACGGTTCCGCATATTCCACATGATGATGTAGTGTTACCAGAGGAAGTACAGGGAATAAGGGCATTTGGATCAGAAAGTGAACTGAAAGCGCTGGCAGACGTAATAACTGACCATTTACAGCTAATGAGAAACAAACACGCAATAACATTAGAGCATTTACGAATGGGAGCGCTGAAGGGAATTATTCTTGATGCTGACGGGTCAGAATTACTAAATCTGTACAACGAATTTGAAATAACACCAAAAATAGTAAATTTTGCCCTTGGAACAGCAACAACAGATGTCAAGCGTAAGTGTCTGGAAGTACTCCGGCATATAGAAGATAATCTAAGTGGTGAATATATGACCGGAATTCATGCCTTGGTAAGTCCTGAGTTTTTTGATGCACTAACTTCTCATGCTAAAGTAAAAGAAGCATATGAGAGATGGCAAGAAGGAGCAGCGCTAAGGAACGATATGAGGTCAGGATTTACGTTTTGTGGAATTACATTTGAGGAATATAGAGGGCAAGCAACTGATCCTGAAGGAACCGTAAGAAGATTTATAGAAAGAGATACGGGACACTGTTTTCCACTAGGAACAGCAAGCACATTTACAACATATTTTGCACCAGCAGATTTTAATGAAACAGTAAATACTCTTGGACAGCCACTATATGCAAAACAAGAACCAAGGAGATTTGATAGAGGAACTGATTTACATACGCAGTCGAATCCATTGCCAATGTGCCACCGTCCGTCCGTTTTGGTAAAAATAGTAACAACATAGTAGAGCCCTCACGTAGAAAACTCTACTTATGGTTTTAATATGTGTTGAGTATGCTAAAAAAATATAAGGATGCAATATATTTTTAGAAGCCTTTAGAAGTGAATTTGAATGAATAGAAAATGGTATGCAGGAAAATGTAAAGAGGTTATTGAAAGATTGTCTTATCCATTTAGGGGAGATAGCTTTATATGAGTCAAAGGATAAGTCATATATGGTACAAGTATTAAAGCAACAGCCAGATAAATTATACGAGATTGGTGAAGGACAATTTGTGGAAGAAACTTTAGCGTTAGAAGTAAGTGCGTTTGATGTGTTAAGGCCAATAGTAGGAGATGTTTTTGTTATAGGTGACCGTAAATATAAAGTATATTCTCCACCGCTGCAAGATAATTCAGGAATGATATGGAAAATTCGAGCGTCAGGAGTATAAATGCGTACCGGTAGTATTATACAAAGTATAGATGCTGAAAGGAAAAAAGTGGAAAAAGCAATGGTGAGTGCATTAAACAAAACAGCAATATGGCTAAAATCAAAAGCAGCTAAGGAAATCAGTGAGGAAAAGAGAATAAACTTAGGTTTGATAAGAAAGAGATTAAGAATTTTTAAGGCGAAAACTAGCAGATTAGAAGTGTTAATTAGAGCAAATCTCTATGACATTAGAGCATCGACAATTGGCAAAATACAAAAAACAAGAAGAGGATCGAAAGTAGGAAAGCATGAGTTTATAGGAGGATTTGCAGCAGTTATGCCAAAAGGAAATAGCGGTATTTTTAAACGTGAAGGAAGAACAGCCCTGCCAATAAAGGAAATTAAGTTGCTACTAGAACCTGAGGCTTCAAGGATAATAGAGAATCTTGTTAATTATGAAGTTGAAAAGGTATTTGAAAAATTCTTCCACCGCGAATTAAGTTACATTACACCTATATGAATTGGCAAGATTTACATCAAGCAATCTGCACTAAGTTAAAAGAAGAAATATCAGCAATACAGACGTGTGAAATTTATCCAGCAATAAGAAAAGAATTAGTAGCGCCAGCGGTGTTTGTGGAACTAGCAAGTTTAGAACCAGGTAAAGATCCAGGTACTGAACAATTAGCTCTAAAAGCAAGATTTGAAGCTAGAATAGTAGTTGATAGCACAATAGAAAATGCTCCTCTCATTGTCAGATCATTAGCTGCTGAGGTTGCAAGAGTAGTGAACAAGAATACCTGGGAAAAGAATGTATCTCCGGCTGAATTTCTTTCTGCAGAGCCTGATGGATTTAGACCCGAATTAGATGCATATTTGGTGTGGATGGTTGATTGGAGTCATCAGCTTCATTTAGGTAAATCAGTATGGGAAGAAGGAAAAATTAAGCCACATACCATAAACGTAGGAAATATAAATGTTGGATCATAGTTTTGCGATTTCAGAGCTGAATAGGAAGCTAGCAAACATTGTACGAATAGGGCTTGTAAAAGAGGTAGATTATGACAAAGCAAAAGTAAGAGTAAAAATAGGAGAACTTTTAACAGATTATTTACCTTGGATAACGAGCAAAGCAGGAAAAGATAGAGATTGGTCTCCGCCAGATATCGATGAACAAGTAATGGTATTTTCTCCTCTTGGTGAACTATCATTAGGAGTAGTGTTAGCAGGAATATATCAGGAAAAATACCCTGCACCAGAGAATAAAAAAGAAATAAATAGTGTAAAATTTCAAGATGGGACAAGATTATTATATGATAAAGAGAAGCATAATTTAGAGATTGAAGTAGTAGACAAAATAACACTTAAGGCTGGGGGATCAAGTATAGAAATGACAAAAAGTGGAATAAAACTGAAAGCAGAAAGGATCGACTTAAATTGAACAAAGGAATAGTGAGGTTAGGAGACTACTGTGGAGAAGCTATACCACATTTCTGCATTAGCGGCAGTAACAATGTTTTTGTAAATGGTAAGCAAATTTGCAGGCAAGGAGATAGTTTTAGTGAAGGAAAAATATTAATAGAAGGATCTAAAACAGTATTTGCCAATGGGTTTGGTATAGGAAGAGTAGGAGATATAGTTTCATGTGGGTTTAAAGTAATTAGAGGGAGTTCTGATGTTTTTACAGAGCCAGTATGAAGGGAATGAGCAAAGAAACAGGTAAAGAACTAGAGGGTTTAGAACACTTAAAGCAATCAATAATTGATATACTGACCACTCCTATTAAGAGTAGAATAATGAGAAGAGATTATGGATCAAGATTATTTGAGTTAGTAGATAAGCCAATAAATAGGGATTTAACTTTGGAAATTTACGCAGCAACTGCAGAAGCTTTGGAAAAATGGGAAAAAAGATTTAAGTTAGAAAAAGTAAAAATAACAGAAGTGAAAGAAGGAAAAGTAACGCTTGACCTAGAAGGATTGTACTTACCAAGTGGAAAAAATATTCGCTTTGATGGAGTTGTGGTATAAAGATGGAGCAGCCTAACATTATTGAGCCACTGAACTTCGAAGAAATTCTGTCTCGGATGAGGGAAGAGTTGGTGAAGCGTGACGCAAGTTTTACAGCATTAGTTGAAAGTGATCCAGCGATAAAGATTCTGGAGGTAGCAGCATGGAGAGAACTTTTGCTCAGACAAAGGATAAACGAAGCTGTAAAGGGTAATTTACTTAAATTTGCGATAGGAGAAGATCTTGATAATTTGGCTGAATTTTATGGAGTAGAGAGAGAAAAAGAAGAAGATGACGAACGATTTAGAAAGAGGGTAAAAGCAAAAGTAAAAGGCTGGAGCACATGTGGGAGCAAGGAGTATTATAGGTATTATGCACTGTCAGCAGATAGTAGAGTAAAAGATGCACTAGTGGAATCACCTATACCAGGGAAAGTACAAATTTCAATCTTATCAACAAAATTATCCATAACTGGCATAGTGTCAGAAGAGCTACTAGAAATTGTAAAAAAGCAGGTTACTAGAGATGATATAAGGGTTTTAACCGATACAGTAACAGTGATAGGTTGCAATATTACGGAAGTAGATATCCACAGCAGAATGAGCATAAGTCCTTTAATATCAGAGGAAGAAATCAAGAAGCAGTTTATTGAGAAGTTTGAATTAGCAAAAAGATTAGGATGGAATGTAACAAGATCTTGGATAATAGCAAACCTATTTGTAGAGGGTGTAGAGAATGTAGAATTAATCGAGCCAAAAGAAGATGTTGTGGTGCTAGGTAATGAGTGTGCTGCTTTAAGAAACTTAGAGATTGAGTTGAATTAATGTTATTGCCACCAAATGCAACAAAACAGGAAAAAGCGCTAGTAGATGCAACGGATTATAAAGTTGATCCAAGTTGCATCAGAGGGTTTAAGTTTAGTCTTAAAGAAGAAACATTGCCGTGGTTGATTGAGGAATATGAATTGGGGGAGATACTACGCTGGGTAAAAGATAAAAGAAGAGCGATAGTAGAAGGAGTAAAGTTTCAAAGACTGAGAGGAACCCCAGAATCACTCAAAATAGCACTAAAATGGGCAAATATAGAAGATATTACAATTATCGAAGAACCACCTGGAAAACATTTTTTTGAGCTGCAAATTGGAATAAAGGATGTGCCAAATGACTTTTTTGTAGATGCAGTTGTAGAATTGGCAAAGCTGTCATTACCAGCAAGATCAAGGCTAATGAGGATTTTCAATGACCACTACAACATTGATAGGTTTATTTTAGATGAAAGCTTTTTTGGAAGTTTGTTATCGGATTACTCGGGGATAAAAATTGAAAAAGATGGACCAGTACTGTCATTCGGTAGAAAGAACACATTTGAGCTAAAAAGCTTAAATCCAAATTTTAAGTTTAGCACTTTTCGGATTCATTATGAGCAAGCATTTAGTAATGACATATATCGGTTGAATGTAGCAGTGCTTGGGGAAACAGAGCCTCACACAAAGGATTACAAAGGCATTTATGAAAGAAGTCATCAGTGGTATAACTTAAAAGCCCTGTATCCTCTAACTCAAAGCTTATTACCGTCGATTAAATTTGCAAAAGCGCAGATTGTACTGTCAGATAGCTGGAAATTAGGAGAAATAAATAGCTGTTTTCCGGTTGGTAGAATAGAAGAAGAAGGAAATAAATTTGTATTGGGAAACGATAAACTTTCAGGGCAACGTTGGAATTTAAAACACAAGCCAATTTTAGAAAGGTTTAGCGTTACTCACCACTACAAAATAGAAAATTATACAGATCAGAAGGTCAGAAAATATGTTTTAGCAGAACACAACATTTACTATAAAAACGACTTATATTCAGAGCAAAAAGACTCAATACACGAATTAGAAAAGCACATTTTAGTGTTTTACCCGGGAGTACTGAAATGGCACGAACATCGACATTTGCACAGAAGTTGGAAAAATAGTCAAGCAATATGTGTAATAAGTTAAATACTTATATTTAGATCCTCATATATTATATTAATAATAGTTTAAAGTGTATGAAATAAAAAGAAAAGGACTTGCTTTCTCATGCTAAAACGGACATGACTTGAATAGCAGCAGGTAAATATAAGAAATTTATCTAACGCTAGAAAAGCTAATTTTGTGAGGTATGAAATGAGTTTTAGCAAGAGTAAGTTTTTTAAAGAAGTATCAAGTAACGATATTAATAAAAGAAATGAAGAAGGAGAGACGATATTACACCAAGCAGTAGAAATCTCTGATTACAAAACAGTGAGGTTATTAATAAAAAAAGGGGCAGAGGTAAATGCAAGAGATAAGAATGGTTATACACCACTACACTGTGCAGTATTCGCAAAAAGTTTAGAAAATGTAAAAGTGCTGCTAAGAGAAGGAGCAGAAGTAAATGCTACTCAAT
Organism: Wolbachia endosymbiont (group A) of Urophora cardui; assembly: GCF_964028435.1. Lineage (NCBI taxonomy): Bacteria > Pseudomonadati > Pseudomonadota > Alphaproteobacteria > Rickettsiales > Anaplasmataceae > Wolbachia > Wolbachia endosymbiont (group A) of Urophora cardui. The sequence goes on along the minus strand of NZ_OZ034774.1, from coordinate 1,579,847 downwards.
ATGTTACTGGATGTACGCCACTGCACTCTGCGTGCAAAATAGGAGGAGCAGGAGTTGAAATAATAAAAGAGCTGGTAAAGGCTGGAGCTGAAGTTAATCAACTGAATAAGTACGGTGCAACACCAATGTATTACATCTGGGAAAGTGAAAAGTATCGTCTATGTGATAGCAAAGAGAGTGAAAAGGCAAGTAAATTTTTGAGAGAAAAAGGAGGAGTAACAAAAAGTAGAGAACTGACGTGCTATGGAATAGAGGGGCTAGTGGGAGAAATAGCAGACATGTTGAATGGAAGCTACATGCCGGAGCTAAAAATAATAGAGATAGAAGAAATAAGAAAGAGAGACAAATCACTAATAAAGGAAGAATGTGAAAATTTAGCAAGCAAAATAATAAGCCAGATAAATGAAATGATAGATGAGGTGGTGAGAAGGAAAGCTTAAAAAAAAGGTCAAAGAAAAGGTGAGGTAAATTATGTTAAAGTTTGGCAAATTTAATAAGTCAGCAGAAGAATTATTAGAGAACTCACATGAAAATATTTATGCAAGAGACGAGAAGGAACTGCATTATGCGGTAGACGCAAAAACAGTGAAGTTATTAGTCGAAAAAGGAGCGAATGTGAATGCTAAAGATATAGAAGGACACACAGCACTGCACCTAGCGGTAACGGAGAAACGTCTAGAAATCGTGAGGGAATTGATAAAATCAGGAGCAGACGTAAATGCTGAGGAATATGGAAATAAATGCATACCTCTACACCTTGCGTGCATGGTAGGTGAAAAAGAAATAGTGGAGGAGCTAGTGAAAGCTGGAGGAGAAATAGAGCAAGCGGATAAATTTGGAATGACAGCGATGGATTATGCGAAAAATAGCAAAAAGATAACCGAGGTATTAAAGAAAGAAACAGACAGAATTGAGAAGCTATTTATGAAGGGCTAAAAATATGGAGAAAGAAATAGAAAAGAAAGTAATGAATTTAGAGAAAAAACCTTTGAATGAGCTGAGAAAAATATGGAAGAAGGTATTTGTGGAAGAAGCACCTAGATACTCAAAGAAATATCTGATACCAAGATTAGCTTATAGAATGCAGGAAAAAGCGTATGGAGAAATGTCAAGAAAGGGGACAAAAAGACTAGAGTATCTGGCAGATCGGCTAGAGAAGGGAAAAAGAATAAGTAGCGATAAATTACCAGTAGAAGGAACAGAATTAATACTAGAGAGAGGAGAAGAGACGCATGCGGTAATGGTGACAGATAAGGGTTTAATCTACCGAGAAGAATTTTTCACGTCATTGTCAGCAGTAGCAGGAAAAATAATGGGAATGAGCTACAATGGGCCGCTTCTATTTGGAATGAGAGATAAGGAGAAAGAATGCTGAAAGAGGTAAGATGTGCGATATATACAAGAAAATCAAATGAGGATGGTCTCGAGCAGAAGTTTAATAGCCTTGATGCCCAGCGAGTAGCATGTGAAAAGTATATAAAGAGCAAAGAAGGCTGGGTAGCATTGGCAAAAAAGTACGATGATGGAGGATATTCAGGAAAAAATTTAGAAAGACCAGCGATAAAGGAATTATTTGAAGATGTCAGAGGAGGAGAGATAGACTGTGTAGTAGTATATACACTAGATAGGTTATCAAGAGAAACAAAAGACAGCATAGAAGTAACGTCATTTTTTAGAAGGCACCGAGTAAATTTTGTAGCAGTAACACAGATATTTGACAATAATACGCCAATGGGAAAATTCGTACAGACAGTATTATCAGGAGCAGCACAACTAGAAAGAGAGATGATAGTAGAGAGAGTAAAAAATAAAATAGCAACATCAAAAGAACAAGGTTTATGGATGGGAGGAACTTTACCGCTTGGGTATGATGTAAAAGATAAGGAATTAATAATAAATGAAAAAGAAGCAAAAACAGTGCAGCATATATTTGAAAGATATTTGGAGCTGAAGTCAATGGCAGAGTTGGCAAGAGAGTTAAACAGGGAAGGATACCGAACAAAAGCAAAAACGGATATCTTTAAAAAAGCAACGGTGAGAAGAATAATAACAAATCCAATATATGTGGGAAAGATAAGACATTATGACAAACAGTATGAGGGAAAGCATGAAGCAATAATAGAAGAGGAAAAGTGGAAAAAAGCACAAGAATTGATAAGTAATCAACCGTATCGAGGAGTAAAATATGAGGAAGCGCTACTAAAGGGAATAATTAAATGTAAGAGCTGTGATGTAAATATGACGCTGACATACTCAAAAAAAGAGAATAAGAGATATCGATATTACGTATGCAACAATCATTTAAGGGGAAAGGGTTGTGAATCAGGAAGCCGAAATGTAATAGCAGGAGAAGTAGAAAAAGAAGTAATGAAGAGAGCAGAAGATTTATATGAAAAATGGGAAGAAAAAGCGGAAGAGTGGAAAAATTTAAGTTTTGGAAAGCAAAAAGAAGTAGTGAAAAAGTTAATAAAAGCAGTATTTGTGAGAGAAGATGGAATAGAGGTGCATTCTGAATCAGAGGAAAAATTTATACCAATAAAAAAGAAAGGGAACAAATGCACAGTAGTAGAACCAGAAGGAAAAACAAATAATGCGCTACTGAAAGCAGTGGTAAGAGCCTACCTGTGGAAACGGCAACTGGAGGAAGGAAAATACGAAAGTGTGAAAGAGCTGAGTGCCAAAATTAATATAGGTACAAGACGTATACAGCAAATTTTGAGGTTGAACTATTTAGCACCAAAGATTAAAGAAGACATAGTAAATGGGAGACAGCCAAGAGATTTGAAATTAGTTGATTTGAGAGAAATACCGATGCTGTGGAGTGAGCAAAGGGAGAAATTTTACGGCTCAGCGTCGTAACGTTTATAAAAACAACAATATGAAAAAACATCGAAAAAAGTATGTGCCAGAAAATTAAAAAAGGTTATTGCAAAAGGAGCTACTACAAAGGGCCACACAAAAAGATGTTGAAATTGATATAGAAGAGCAAATAAATGTTACAAAATCAATTATGTAGAAAATCAATATAAGTGATGAAGATTTTAGCATATTAGGTGCAACAATGGTAGAAAATGATCCAATTTTAGCTGCATATTTTAATAGTAGACCTGGAGTGTAAAAGGCAGCCCAGCCAATTGTATGTTCCATATCCTCATTTTGTAGCCAGCTTAAAAACAACATAAAAGAGTATTCTTAGAAGACATTGGTACGAACTCCTTAACCTATAAATTATAGTAGTTTATATTTAAATAATAATCTTCAACTTTTTTAGCAAATCAATCTACCTAGAAACTTCTCTCCTAGGATCAGAAGTCCTTCTTAACTCTTCACGTTCTGTCCATTTGTTTTTAGACTCGCTTATTACTTCAGGATGCATTAATTTTCCAGACCTTTCAAAATATCCCTGTTCAATAGCATAGTAGACATCATAATCACCAAGTGCACAATCCTCGCCTAATTCTTCTTCATGACCTTTGAATTTTTCCAATACTTCCTCTCTATTACTCACTTCTACTATAATTTTGCTTTTATCTTGTACGTCAGGATACAGTCTAACGTCTATATTTCCCAAACTGGTATAGAAAGTTAATACTATATCGCTGCCTTCTGTAAGATCTGTGTAATTCCTTATGCCATCTTGGGTTATAATTTCTACCTCACTTTTGCCAATTTTTATTACACTCCTTCCATATCCTTTTTCTCCTTGAGGTATTCCTAAATTCCTTGTTCTATCTGTGATTTTTGCAACATCTATTATACTATCCTCTGAGTATTCTAAGTAAGATACACTGTTATCGATTTTTCCATCACACAGTTGACCACTGGTAGCATCCCTTGCAACTCTAAAAAATTCTTCAGCATAATTAATGTACTCTACATGAGCCTTGATTACATTAGCTTTATGATCTTTAAACTCTCGTTCTATTGTATCAATGACTTTTAAACTATCTGAGTTTTTTAACTTTGCTCCTCTCGATATTAATGCACATACTATATCACTGGCAATTCCATAGCTTCCTTCTAACTTAGCAATTTTTTCTAGTACGTGATCTGCAAAGTAATAATCTTTGTCTTTAGCAAAATTTAATCTCATTCCAGAAGCTATAATCTCATTTACAACTTCCTGTAGTTCAATCATGCTTTTAGCTTTTACTACCTTACTCAAAAACTTATTTAGCTTAGCAAGTTGATTTGTTTGATACATCTCTGACAAGAGACTATCACATTTTTCACAATTATCTTGCTTATTACCTACAAAGTCAGTTGCTCCTGCTTTTAAGAGTAAAGCTTTTACATCAGGAAATTGACAAAACGGCCAAATTGAACTATCACCCTTAACATTTAAAACTATCTTTACATCTTGGTTATTTTTATGTTTATCTAAAAATTTTTTCAGATCTTCAACACCTGGACCATAAGGATTATCCCAATCTTCATCAGAATCTGTAGCTTTAACCATTTTACGTAGTTGGTCTCTTAACTTTTTTTGGTTGTCAGTTAAAAAACACTCCATAATATTGTTGCTATCAATTGCAATTTGCAGTGGGGTTTTTCCATTGTTATTTTTTATGTTTAAATCAGCTCCTTTGCTTATGAGTAAATCCATAACCTTTCTGCTATAATCATTACAATTAGCAGCATAATAGTGTAAAGGTGTATTACCTTTTTTATCTTGTATATTTGGATCAGTTTTTGCATCTAAGAGATACTTTAGACCTTCATACTCACTGGAATAAATAGCAGTATCATGCAAAAGTGTTTTACCTTTATTATCCTGCATATTTAAATCAGCACCAGCTTTGAGAAGAGGATGAATGGCTTCATCGTGTGCGACAAACACATTCAATACTGTTGTTCCTAGATGTCCTCTTTTTAGATTAAGAACGTACTTCAGGTCTTTATTTTTCTCGTTACTTTCTAAAAACTGCTTAAGATTTGAAAATGAGTCATAATTCCCCATATTAAAATCTTTTATAATACTATTGAGTAATTTTTGATTTAACTTTTTTTGACTCTCTTCCAGTTTTAAGTTAGGTGCATGAATAAGCCACTCATCTATTAAATCCTCTAAGTATTTTTTATCATCTATCAAACTTCTATCAGCCCAAAATAAATCTCGCTTAATGAATTCATAATAACTATCTACTGGTAATTCAGTTGCTTCTGTTTTTGGGCTACCTATTTCTGAACACTCTTGTCCAGCACTTAGGTCACACTTCAGTTTTTGCTCATCAGTGTGTTTGCTTTGTTCACTGATAGGTTCTGCAATATATTTTACTGGCCCTGTACCCATATTACCTGCTAGCTCTAGATATAGGATATATTATATAGAATGTGTAGTATGTGTCAAGCTAATTTCAACATAATCTTTTTACTACTCATATTTTTGTTAAGTTTTTATGGTGAGTACTGCTAGGTTAAAAGTTGTTTATTACTGGAAGTTTTAGCCAATTTTACTATAGATCAACAAAATTGAGAACACCAGCTATATTTAATATATAGGAATATGATGCTTTAAAGGAGTACGGAAACTGCTGAAGTTTTTACAGCAAACCTGTATAGAGCAACTTCAGCAGAATAAACAAATATATGCCAATATTAGTAGAGAACTATTTACAGGTCAACTAACTTTTTCAAAACATATTTTAGTGAAAGTACCATGCTAGTTAGTGTTATAAAAAATTCAATTGTTTACTCCTTCAAAAAAGGGCGTATCTTTGTGAGAACAAGCAGCTTAAAAATAAGGTTATAAAAATAGAAGTTTGAAATCTTTGCAATAAAGTTAGGCAAAATAGTTCGTATGTAGATGTGGGTGAAATGGGCTAATGTGGTTAGTTTTAGCGTATAATAAAATTACCGTATAAAAAAGTTCGTACGGTACACATGGTAGACCACGCGATTCCAAGAAAAAATCTTCTCACGCTAGCTGATTTTTGTTGCTGGAAATGGTTGCATCATTTAAATTTATTAATGTTATACACTACCAAATTAATAGTTGCTCATTTAAGAACCTCCTTCAACTTTACCCAACTCGACACATATACTTTTTGAAACATTGCTGCAAGTAGAAAAAAACAGGTTACCCACCTTAACTTCTTTAAATTTGCTCACAATCTTTACTTGATGCATAAGGTTTTTGTTACACTCCTTTCATCTACCGATTACCTCTACTTACCGCCTTTACCTTTGCTAAGGTCAGAAACACGACTAGCTTCAGGACCTTCTAAACTCGACTGTGGCAGGTCACCAAAATTACTGGAATCACTAACACCAAGCGATATAGGTGCTTCTACTAATCCATACCCTCCTCCTACTCTGTGATATCCTAATTCTAGATAAGTACGTAGTAATGGATCAATTTGTTCTCTATTTTGAATGTATGCTTGCAATTGCACATCTTGAAATCCCGGATCATTCCTGAATAATTGTGAAATGCCCACTCTTATGTTCTGAAAGTAATTTCTATCTCTGTTTGGGTGGCCTCTTCCAAGAAAATCGCGTATTATATTTATGATATTCTGCACTTGCCCAACAGGATTTTCGTTTAGAACTCGATTAATATCACTAGCATTTTCTAATGCCCATAAACCACAATTCCAACCATCTGTTTGCTGACTAACAGAAACATTATTAATCCTGATATTATTTCCTAAGTTATTTTGAATGATATCAGTAATACCACCTGGAACAGCAGTAGCAGTTGAATCAGCATAGTACCCAACATAGTTCCCATTTTGACGTTCAATCACTAGTGTAACCCAATGAGTATTATTTAAAGTAATGATTAAAGTTAAACGCTGTTGTTCTTCATTTTCCCTAAATTGATTTAATACTCTAACAATGTGCTCGTTACCGTCATTCCTTGCCAAATTAGCTACTTCAAAAGTGTGATTACCTTCAGTACGAAGCTGATATCGCAATCTTCCAGCGTGAGCTATATCAATTTGTTGAAGCCAGTAATCATAATGTTCATTTCTCGTCGCAAATTCTAGTGTAAGTAGATCATTTACTTCTATCCCTTGATTTCCAAGAATATCTCTTATTTGTCTTCTTATCTCTTGTGCTGTAGGAATGGAATTATCACCTCCCCTTATTCTTGACTTTAATGTTTCTATTACCTGTGCTCTAGTACCTTGCAAGTAACTAAATGGAACGTGCAGATTATCATCTATATCAAGCAAAAAAATAGAGTTCTGTCCTGGTTTTCTTTCCGTGTAAAAGCGCCTGAAATTTTCACGAGTCTGATCTGATAATAGACCCTCTGGTGGATTTTCATCAATAACACTTTCAGGTCCCACTAATCCTCTAGTACTGCGGTCAAGCCTATGTATATATAGTTCTTGTGGAATAGATATAAGATCTTCTACTCTCTGTGCACCTGCATTAAATACAGCAGAAGATAAAACCACCTCATTTCCAGGAGTAATAGGCAAATATCCCCTTTGCTTGTTCATAAGTTCTTTTATTCGATCTTTTGCGTTATTCTCCTTTTGTGCTACTTCTTCTGCATTATCAGCAAATCCTAATACATATACAATCGGGTGAGTATCTGGAGCATTCTCCGTAGATTGTCTTAATAATAAAAGGTCTAATCTCTGTTCTGTAATTCTTGTGAGCATTACCCTTTCTCCTTCTTCTTCCTGCCTCCTTTTCAAACTATATGTTTGACCAATTTTATACATAGCAAGCACTTTATCAGGATCGTCACTAGCATAAAATGTACCATGTAGTATAGAACGAAACTTATCCTCACTATTAACATTTATTGCATCCCTAAGTGGCATCAATGCTCCAGAGATCTCTTGAAATAATCCTCTATGCTGACCTACATTTTTCCAGCCATCATTCATAACCCTTTCTGAAATACCATGTACATTTTCAGCATTAGGTACTTGTACAAGATCACCATCAAGAAAATTATTTGCATTATTATTTTGGTAATCGTGATATAAACCAAGGTCATTTGGTTGATCAATATCTAGCTCAAATTGGTCATTAAGTGTGCATGAAACTTCCCATACATGAACATTATTTCCATTAATATTAAGATTTTCTAAATTGATTGCTCCTTGTTGTTGTGCATCGTGAGCTCTAATATGGAGTATAACTATATCAGAACCTTCAGCATGAAAGACCATAGTCAATGCGCGCTTTCTTAAATTGGGGTCACCATGTATAAATGTGTGCTTTATTATATGTACTTCATCTTCCTCTACACCTTCTAGTTGTAAAGGGTGTATATCAAAAGCACTACTTCCAAAAGTAAAACCAGTTATACAATCAAATACTCTGTTATAATTATCTGCATTTCTTGGTATTTCACCAGGAAGATGTTGAAGCAAGAAATCTCTAATATTCTCTCCAACCTCTTCATCTTCTATATACTCAAACAATCTTTGTACTAAAGGAAATCTATCCTGTTGAAGCCCTACTGTATCAACACTAAAAGGATCTAGATTTAAATTAAAATTTAATCCAACACAAACAGTATGCTCTGATGTGGTATGAATAGGTATAAATGAAGAATTGTGTAACCTTCCAGCGTAGCCTATGGCACAGTTTAATGCAACATCTGACGGTGTGTCAAATATAGCAAGATTAATAACAATAGGAATATTTTCTCTTTCTGCTTGATGACGTACAAGAAAAGCAACATGTGAGTTTCTAGGAGATAAGTCAAGATCGATGCCTATTGTGTAGCGATGACTAAAATTTGCTAAAAAACCTAATAAAAACCCGTGACTCTCAAATTTTTGACTGCGATTTTCAATATTATTTTCTAGCGCTTGTCTGCAATTATCATAGATGTCAGTGATGTATGGCAAAACTTCCCTGTGCATTCTACGTTCTACATTTTGTCTTTGGTTATTTGCTAGTATTCCCATAAAGTTGTCAATCCTTTGTTGACCTTGTGCTACCTGTGCAAACTTGACTGATCTATCAAGTTGTCTGAGCTGATTGTAATTGAGTTGTCTTCCTTTTATTTCCTGAATTGTCAATCCGTGATCTCCTAAGAGTTGTCTAAGAAGACTAATCTCAGATGCTGAATACTTGGCAAATTTATCTCTATCTCTAAAATCCTTTTCACGAATCACCTCGAATACTGTTGCAATTGCCTCTCCCTGACTCTTGCCCTTTCCATGCATGCATACTTTGTATTGCTCAAAATTTAAGTCTTCTTCCCTTAAATTTGGATTTTGCCGTCTAATCTCTCGCACTAGAGCATTTCTCTCCCTTGTACTGAACCTCAACCCATCACTATTAGGACGATCAGAAATACTGTAGCATCTGACAACTTGCTGTCCGTCACGATAAACAGCGACTTTTAGATTTCCTGTATTTCTATTTCTACCACCTGTATCAATACCATGATTATCAAAACGAAAATACACTCTCTCATTTTCATTTAAGATATTAGCATCATGTGCAGTAGAAAACATACTAAAAAAGAATACAGGAAGGAAACGACCTGCACTCACATGATACAAGAAAGATGGACATTGATCTAAAAAAGATTCAAATCCTTGTCTGAATCCTTCAAGATCTCCATCCACCAAACTCCTAATAAATCCATCACCATTACTCATACAAAATACCCCTTATTTACTACGACCAGAAACACCAAGAGTTCATAAGTGGATTACTTATTACCACTAAGCGTAAAGACGCTTTTTTTCTTATAAGAAGAAACACCACTTACACTAGGAGTTCCAAGCTCAGACTGTGGACCATCATCAACTGGCAAAGTTGTTCTCTTACTACCATGAGCTTTAGATCGTGACCGTAAATTATTCCAAGGACCATCACCTACAGGTGGTAAAATTGTTTTCTCTAACTCAGAGAATAATTCTTCCGCAAACAGACCGTAATCTACATTTACTCTTTTACCTTCTCTACCACATAATCTAAGACTTTTTATTATCCTTCCCTTAAAGAACTCAAATCTTTCAGGAAAGCTATTTTTAGCAAATAACATCATATCTAGTATTTCTTTTTTCTCTATTTCTTTTTCCTCATCAGACTTATAAATGTCTTCTCGTTTCCAGTTAATTATTAACCCTGCAAGCATGTCCTGTATAGGAACTATACAATTAGAAATATTAACAGAAATCTTTCTGTATTCAATAAAGCAGTCACATTTCCAAATCTTCATAATAAGAGATCTAGCTTGAACATTTGATTCAGGATTTTTCAACATTACATTTGAAAGTGAGTAAAGAAGGAGGTCATACTCATCCTGTGAGAGTATTTCCTTTGAATGATCACCTCGTGCTGAAGCTTCCTCATAACACCAGCACTGTACCAAATCATGAACCGTATCAAAAAAACATGACTCTATTAATTCAGCAAGAAGAGCATATACTCCCTTATCTTTCTGCAATAATTTCTGTAAAAGAGTATCTTTATCGACTATCTTATTTACACAAAAATCTAAAATAGGAGCATCTTTCTCAACAGATTGAACGCGGGACAGAGCAATAATAGCTTCTGTAAGTTTCTTTTCCTTATCTTCTTCTTTTAAATGATTATAAAAATACTCTACTCCTTCACTCCACTTAAGTTTTACAGCACTGTCAAAGCCTTCTACTGCATCATACTTCTTTAATTCCCCAGATTCTCTATCGATCCAGAAGTTGAACACATCACCTTTTCTCTTCATGCTATTTAATAGGGAGTTTCGTATGTATTTATCAGTTATAGGATTACCGCTACCATCAAGTGTGCCAGGAGGAAAACTGTTCTTGTAAAATTCAAATCTTTTTTGAAAGAATGGATGAATTTTATCCACTACACAGTAACTACAAGCCATCTCATATTTGCGAAGTGGATTATCTATTCCACCTATTTTCTCTTCAGTAAACCTTTGACCTAAAGCAGCATTATCCAACCTTACACCTGACCAGCAACCTTCATCTTGGAATACATTGTGCAAAAACTTCAACTTATCACCCTTAAAGTATTTTATGTGCTCCATAAAGTTATCTTGAAGGACTCCCACCCATCTCTTGATAGCTGACTTCCTCCCGGCAGCAACTGTTGGATCTGGATGTTTAATAGCTTCCTGTAATTTTTTGGACATCGTAGCCCGAAGCTCTTTCTGTGTTGGCATTAACCCCTCCTATTAAGTATTTATATAAAAAAGGCATTGTACAGACATTAGAATGGATTGCAATATTAAAATTACTAGAATAGAGGGTTTAATAAAAAAAACGTTATGGCTAAAACTTCTTTTCTTGAATTTTCTCAATATAATCAACAGAAAACCCTGTTATTTCAGCAATAACATCAATAGAAACACCCGCCTTGAGTGAATTTTTAGCCACAGCTATTTTAGCCTGTTTTTCGCCCTCTTCCCTGCTTTTTTCATGTCCGATTTGGATGGCTTCTTTATTTATGAGCTATATTAGCTGTGGTATTGTGTAGCAGATTATCCAACCTGGTGCTTCTCTACCTTTTTCCCACTTAGCAAACCTCATCTTTTCTTTTAGGTAATATTCTCTATAGGCTTCTATTGGATTACTACATTTATATCGATCAGGTAACGCTTGTGTAAAAATTTGTATATCAGCTGATTGAAAAATTAGCAAATCCTTATTATTATCACACCAATCTATAACTTCTTCGGATTTATGCGTTCTTTTGTATCGCAAGCTATACTCTATGCACAATTCTTTTCCATGCTTTATCAACCAATTAAAGTTTCCTTTTGAGTGTCTAGCCCATAGAGAACAAGGGTGGTTTTTGTGAGTAAGTTTATATGGAACTTCTATATTCTGGTCTGTGATGCTGACTAAAGGATTTGGCACTTTTAATGCTATTGAAAAAACATTACTTAATAACTGAGCAGTTTCTAATGGCATTTTTACTATATGCTTATCACATAACATTTGTGCCGCAATTGCTGGGTTTTCATCTAGTACAAAGATGTTCATCTAGACACCCAAAGATAGAATTAGCTTAAGTCTTTGACTTCGTTAACTGTAAGACCAGTAGTTTGAGCTATTATATCGATAGAAACCCCTGCTTTAAGTAGGTTTTTTGCGACTTCAATTTCCCTTTCTTTTCTGCCTTTTTCATGACCGATTTGGATGCCTTCTTCTCTGCCTTCTTCTCTGCCTTTTTCAGTAGCATCATCAAGTTTTTGAGCGAGGACAGCCTGTTCATCAAGAATACGTTTTATTTCCTGTTCATAGGCAATAAATTCTTTTTCTGACCAGTTAAATCTATTTAGCTCTTCATAGGCCTTTTTAATTATTACATCACTACCTATTATTTTTTCCAGCTCTTCTTCACTAGTCTCATCTGCATATCGAAAAAAATAAACCCATTTTTCAACTATATTTTCCAACTGATCTTCCTTATTCTTTGGAAATTTTGGCAACTCAATAAATATAAAATAGAAATCTTTTAGATCATGCTCATTAGTGTCTTCATCTCGAATAGTATGCTTTGATTTGTACTCAGATTTATTAGGAAACAGTACACAATCTGCTATAGCAATGAAGATAATTTCCTTAAGGTTATGATACTGGTCACCTTTATCAGCTTGCCTTGAGTAAGCTTTAGCAGCATAGTATTGAGCACGTTTTTCAAATCCTTTAGTTTTAGCGACCTGCATCTCGCAAATGTATTGAGCACCTGTAGAATCTCTACAGAGAACATCAACAATACTTTGCTTTTTAGCGGCGATATCAGGGTCTTGAATAGTACTTAAAAACTCTATATCATTTATTTCATTTTTACCAGTAAAGCCAAGAATATCATTGAGGAAGTGAATAAGGATATCTTTATTTTTTTCAGTACCGAAGATACGCTTAAACGATACATCATTTTTGGGATCAAGAAACTTAGAAAAAGCCATGAGACATTAACCTAAAAAGCATTAATAATTATACACAATTCTGAAGAAATGTTCAAGTTTTTTATTTTTTTAAGTTTTGAATGCGTTGATGAAAAAAAATGTCTCCCATAGATGGCTTTAGAATGCTACTACGCACCTTAGAGGTTGTTTGGGGTAGATCTTTTTATAACCCACTCATAAAGCGCCTAAAAACCCCGGCAAATGAATTCATGAGCTATAAAGAGCTTTAAAAACACTTATTTTTGGTGCAAGGGCCTAACAAAAGTGCGAACGTAAGCCTACCATTAGCTCTCACACCTTTCATAATAAAGAGCTTGAAGTCAACATTTTCATGGTAAATTTATGCTCACCTGTGTAATAATGTGTAGTTTATTTCTGTTAGCGGCATGGCAAAACGTACTACTATCTCCATAAGATACGAAATAGCGCAGAATGTAAGAAGCTGGATATTAAAGCGAAAATATACCCAAAAAGATTTAGCAAATAAAACAGGTATAGAATACTATACGCTGCTAAGGTATGTAAAAGGAAAATATGGCATTCCAACTGAAAAGTTAAAACGTATAGCAAAGGCATTGTCAGTTCCTATTAGTAATCTACTTCCTCCACCAAGAGAAGACAGTTGTTTTGATAAAGATAAGGCGCAAGAGACGTACGATTTCATGGGAAAATACATGAAAACAAAGGGGAGAGGACCGCGCAAGGCAATTAATGCATTAACCAAATTTATTCGAGCTCAAGAGGAAAGTGATGTAAAAGCAGCAAGAATAAGAATGGCAAAAAATATGCTCGAGTTAGAATTTGATGCTGATATTATCTACCAAGCAACAGGCTTATCAATAGATGAATATGATAACAAAGAGCTAGTTGTCTGTAAGCGTCACAAGGAAGGACAAGAGATGAAGAAATGGAGGATAATAAGGGAATATACTCAAGAGGAATTGGCAAAAGAGCTAGGTGTAGCAAGTTCACAAATACATAACTATGAACAAGGGAAGAGTACCTTTTTGAGCGAGGTGGCATGTAAAGCAGCAGAAATATTATCAGTAGATGCTGAAGATCTAATAACGGAAGAAGATTACTATGAAAGTGAAGACGAGGAAGTAGAAAATGAGCTATTAAGTTCGACGAGAGAATTCAAAAGAATTGATAATCAGGAATCAAGAGATGAACTGAACATACTAATAGAATTTTTATCCCAAAGAAGGCAAATTTACAAAGAAAAGATCGACAAAGCAGAGGGGATCAAAGTTGCAAATAATCTGCTTATATTGGGCATTCCCATCGATATTATCCCCGAGATAACTGGCTTAACTGTAGAGGAACTTGAAACCAAATAGGCATCCATAGCAAGAATTTCATATAGAGCTTATGGTTTCAAAAAAAGCTAACAATAACACAAAGTGTGCTACAAGGTATGAAATAGCACAAAAAGTAAGAAGCTGTAGGTTAAAGCGAGGATATACCCAAAAGGACCTAGCAAATAAAATCGGACTATTATTTGTGCCGAGGAAATGACGCAGTAGATACAAGAATTGATCGAGAAGGGTTTATTCTTCTCCCAAGATTAATTTATTAAATTTTTCCTCAGTTAAAATTTTAACACCTAGTTCTAAAGCTTTGTGATACTTTGACCCTGGATCTTTACCTACAACCACAAAATCCGTATTTTTGGACACACTAGAGCTAACTTTTACACCTAAAGATTCGGCTTTTGCTTGCGCTTCCTTTCTCTCCCTTGACAGCTTGCCAGTAAATACCCCTGCAACAATGTTGCAACAAACATAAAACTAAAAAAAATAATTTCCCGGCAGCTTCTACTCAAAGAACGAGGAGTTGTTTTCACTTATAGAACCAACGATCAACTGACCATCTGTTTCGATGAGTGATATATGAACATATTTATATATTTTCAAGGAAAGCTCATGGGAAAAAAGAAACTGACTGTTCGTGTTAGCTATAGTTATGAACCTAATCGGTTAGCAGAATTGTACTTATTAGATGCATATAAAAAACTAGCATTAAATAAACAAGTAAATGGGAGCCAAAAGGAGAAAATTTTTGAATGTAACAATAGAATCAATTTAAGGGGGAGCAATGATAACTGTTAGTCTGTACGCGAGAGTTTCTTCAGGAAAACAAGTGCAAGGAGATACAATAGCAAGCCAAATTACTGCTATAGAGAATAAGATTAGTGCTGATGGACATAAATTACTAAGTGAATATAAATTTATTGATAATGGTTATAGTGGCTCTGATATAATACGTCCTAGTTTAGAAAAATTAAGAGATCAAATAGCAGAAGGTAATATTAATAAGGTTTATATTCATTCTCCTGATCGTTTGGCTCGCAAATATGTACATCAAATGTTATTAGTTGATGAATTTAAGAAATTGGGTGTAGAAACAGTTTTCTTGAATTGTCAAATTGACGATAATCCAGAATCTCAATTACTATTACAAATACAGGGTATGATAGCAGAATATGAACGTGCAAAAATTATGGAACGAAGTCGTAGAGGCAAGATTCACGCAGCCAATAAAGGCAGTATAAATGTAATGAGTGGAGCTCCTTATGGCTATCGTTATATAAATAAGCATATAGGAGGAGGACAAGCCTTTTTTGAAATTAATGAAGAGGAAGCTGAAGTCATTCGTAAAATGTTTTTTTGGGTGGGAAGGGGAAGAGTAAGCATTGGAGAAGTATGTCATAGATTAAGAGCTATGTCCATCGTAACACGAACAGGAAAAAGGTATTGGGATAGGAGTGTAGTCTGTCGTCTATTACAAAATCCTGCTTATAAAGGACAAGCAGCATTCGGTAAAAAAAAGCTAGGAGTAAAATTAAAACACGTAAGACCACAGAAACGCTCTTGTGAGCAACCGAAAGACAATTATTCTACTTTTCGTACTGATAAAGAAAATTGGATTTATATTCCTGTACCTAATATTATAAACGAAGATTTATTTGATATAGTTCAAGAACAGCTAACTGAAAATAAAAGAATAGCTAGGAGAAGACGAATGGGAGCAAATTACTTGTTGCAAGGTTTAACAGTATGTCAGCTTTGTCATTATGGATATCATGGTATTAGCACTTGCTCTAGCGCTCGTCGAACATATTATCGTTGTACTGGTACGGAGCGAGGTCACTTTGGTGGCAATAAAATGTGTAATAATAGAATGATTCGTACAGATGTATTAGACGTGGCTGTATGGGAAGAGGTAAAATACCTATTGAAAAATCCTACTCGGATATTAGAAGAATACAAGCGTAGACTTTCAGAGATTAAAAAATCACCATTAGATCAAAAAAGTGACTTTCTTGAGAAAAAAGAAGATCAATTAAACTGTGGCATTGCAAGGCTTATTGATGGCTATACTCAAGGATACATCAATGAAGAAGAGTTTAAACCAAGAATTAAAGCAATGAAACAAACCTTACAAATGATCGGAGAGCAAAAGAAAAAGATATTTGATCAAAAAAGACTTGAACAAGACTTAACTCTAGTGGTGACTACTTTAGAAGAGTTTTCTTCTAGCGTTAACTCAAGTCTTGATAACGCAGATTGGCTAACTAGACGTGATATCATTAGAACATTAGTTAAGCGAATTGAGATTAACCATGAAGACGTGCATATCGTGTTTCGAGTAAAAGAGCTGCCAGACTCTTTCACACACAGTGGAAAAGCGGACCAAAGTTTATTGCAACATTGTTGCAGGAGTCAATGCTCCATCTCTTCCTGTCAACGGTCTTCCTTCTCGTATAGACAACAGGATATTTGTTTCTAATTCTTTATAATCTACCAAACCGGTAGTTCTGTTTACTACTTTCTGACTCATTGTCAAACCTCCATTTTTTTATATCAATTTATTACTTTTTTTTCGGTTTGACACAGTTTATTTAACACTCCCTAAGTAAAAAAAGTCGAATATGTAAAATAGGATCTGAGCGTATTCGCAAAGCTCTTTATATGCCAGCTATAGTAGCCAAGAATCATAATTCTCACTTTCAAAAGTTTTGCCAACGTTTAGAAAGTAGAGGAAAATGCCCAATGGTTATAATTGTTGCGCTGATGAGAAAACTAATGCATGTATTTTTTGGTATTCTTAAAAACAATCAACCATTCAATGGTGGTTTAGTTAAGTGACTCATTGACATGAGAAAGTTGCTTACCTTTTCTAACTCTTTGACCAGAGATAGTAGAGTTTTTACTGAGAAATGTAACAAATAGGTCAGCTTCCCTAAATTAGTGTAGCTGTGCGTTCGCACAAACTTAAAGCACAGCTACACTAATCAATGGAATTTAAATTCGGTTTAAAAAGTTTTTTAAAATTACTATTGACATGAAAGACAGTATCTGGAGAAGTTTTATGATCTTAATTTATAAAAACAATAGGAGAAAAACATTATGAGAACACCGAAAAAAATATGGAAAAGTATTGCTAAAAAATTCAAAAATAGCGCTGCCGCAAAAGAACAAGAGCCAAGTGTTTCTAGCAGCACAGAAAAGAGAAGAAGGCAAAAAATTTTAGAAGATATTCCTAGCATAAAAACGACCATAGAACAGCAAACCACACCTACAACCAAAACTACTACAGCTAAAGATGAAAATAGTAAGGAAGTGCGTGAAGTATGTAAATATGGTGTAACAAATAAAGATACTACTCACGTAATTGATAAAGCTACAGAAACTGACACAAAATTATGTAATATAAATAGTGAAGATCTTCAACCTATAAGTGAAAGCAGCGAAAAAGCGCAAATAGAAACTACTGTAGAGCCAACTTCCGAACCATGTTTTGATAGTAGATTTAGCAATTCTGTAGACGAAAAAAACAAACCGTTAACGCAACAAAGGCAAGCAATCCTGGCTGGTGTTGTTGGTGCGGTGTTATTGGTAAGTTGTGTTGCATCTTATCTACTGATTGAATATTCCAAAGTACACGTTATAGCGGTAGTTGGAGGGATTGTTGGGTTGGTTTGTATGGGTTTTGCGTTGTGTATAATGCTCTAAAGCCTGGCACAAAGCTAGAAAAAGTGGAAGACATAGAACAACTGGATCTACAGAATCTTAAAGCTAGTGGTATGATTGAAAGACCATAAATGTCAAGTAATTTTTCAAACAAGATAATTTCTTTAGAAAAACTCCTAAGCTATTAATTTAATATCACCATAGGGATCTCCACCCTATAAATGGCCTACTGTTTGACTTGAAGCTTCCTTCTTTTTCGGCGAGTCTAAACTACCAATCGGACTCACAAGAGTAGACGGAACGCCTGATTCTTTCACTACACAATCTGATTGTTTAATAGTTTCAGCTAACTCTATAGGTATACCACCGTTTCTTTCAAAACCTCCATCTTTTACAGCTTGTAGAACACTTTTCCCTCCTAAAAAGCAGCTTTCTCCTAAACTTAATTGATCTTTTAATTTATCAAACTTTCCCTGGCTCTTTTCATCGAGCTCTACTTTTATTCTATTACTACCTTCATCCCTAGAACTTAGATAAATACTAATCTTTCCTACCTCAGTAGTAAAAGACATCTCGACGCTGCCTTCTAAGACATCTGTGTAATTTCTTTTTCCTCCTACATTTTCAACTCTTATTATACTTTCTCCAATCTGTAAAATGCCACTTTCTATATTGAAATTTTCATTCACCTTACTATTTATAACCTTTGCAACTTCAACAATACTGTTTTGTGGCCACCTAAAAAAAACAAGATTGTTATCCGCTTCTACTGTTAGATCATCATCTTGAGCTTGTTCATTCTTGTTTACTAAACCTTTATATGCTATACTTTTTAGTTCTTTCTCAATTTTTCCGCATTCTGCAAAAATAGGTTCATCATTTCCCCACATAACTTCACTTACCATACTATGATCATAAAAATCAGACTCTATTTTTGCACCTGCTGATAATATCTTATTGACAATATTGAATAAAGGTTCTTCACCCTCTGTCCACTCATCTATTGCCTCTTCCTCTTCCTTATAATCTTTATACCGTGATCTAGTAGTAGGCGTTATACGCATAACACTATCAGCATTAGCAATATCAATTATTTTTTTGAACACAAAGTTCGCTACAGTGTACTCATAGCCATCACAGCGTAAATTTAGCTTTATTTTCTTTTTCAAATATTCATCTGTTAAATGTTCCATCAACTATGTTTTTTAAATTTTTTATTTGTATAATTTTGCAACTTTACCCAACCATATAGATAATAAAAACCCGTTTGTCATAGAAACAGAATTCTATATCAAACAGCTGCTGCAACAATTTCCGTTTAAGCTATTGTGAATAAGCACTTTAAGTTTGTGCGGACGTGCTTGTTCACAATATTCATTTCAATTACTGCTATGTAAATTTTAAATATTCAAATTAATTGCTTCTTTAAGCCTTGCGTTAGCAATTACTATAATTTTACGCATTAGAGCTGTTATAGCTACCATCTTCTTCTTACCACTTTCAACAAGCTTAGAATAAAAGGCACCAAGTACAGATTTGGACTTTGCAGCAGCCATGGCAGATGTAAAAAGTTTTGCACGAACATTGCTTCTACCACCTGTTATTCTTCGGTATCCAATAGTTTTACCACTTTCTTTTGGATAAGGTGCAACCCCAGCAAGGCTTGCAACTTCTCTCCTGCTTAAGTAACCAAGCTCTGGCATTAAACAGAGAAAATCTTGAGATAACTTTGGACCTATTCCAGGAACTGTTTTTAGGATTTTTTGACGTTGTTGTAACTCACGGCTTTCATCAATAATTTTTTGTATAGTATTATTGAGTTCATCTATTTGAATATTAAAGAATTCGATAGTTTTTTGACAACTTTCTTTTATATGGTCATTTTCAGGTGCTGCCAGTCTACATTTTTCCTGAGCTCTCATTTGCGTAATGTCATCACGACGTTGACAAAGTGCAACCAAGGTTGATTGATTTTCAAAAGTGGGTACAAATAGAGAGATAGTGCTGTGGCGTTCAAATCCATATTGAGCAAGAGCTCTTGCATCTGATTTATCAGACTTTGCTAAAGTTCCGTGAGACAAGATAAAGCTTTTTACTTTACGGGTATTAGCTCGATGTGTGGCAATATTTTTGTCAACAAGAAAATGTAATAAACCAAGCTCATACTTTCCTGTATTTTCTAAAGTTACTAAAGAATTAGGTAGGATATCTGAAAACTTTTGAAACAATTGTTGCCAGCCAGAAGTATTATTGTCAAATCCTACAGTATTCTTCTGTTCGTGAACTGCAACAACATTTTTAAATTTCCCGATATCAATGCCAATAAAATTTTGATAAGATGTAATCATTATAACCTCGATAGTTTAATTAATTTAAGATTGTAAACGGGTGCATATACATGTCCCACACAACTATTCAAACGTATCGAGAGATGGGCTAGTGTACCTTGATGGACACGGTTGTAATACCAATATTCTGCCGGTCGCACACGCCCGTGATAACCCTATCCCTATAGTGAGTAGGGTTATCTTTCCCTCTTATTTCCTTTATATCATATTTTTGACTTACAATATTCTCCAGGGTAACCTTTGTAGAATTTCTGTGTTCACCTTGGCGAGGCATTTCTACCTTTGCTCTTACTATATTTTCCATCTTTCTATAAAATTCATCAATCAAAACTTTTTCGCTTTCAGTTAACAGCTTTCCTAACCCCATTAAAACTGAGTTTGCTGAAATAAGAGAATTTTCAACAACAGTATTTTTATCTGCAATACCGGACTCATCCCAGTAATCAGAATCATCACTTTGTTCTTGACTTGACGATACTGTACCACTTTCAAGAGTTTGCCGATCAAAATGTTCTGCATACAGTTCTTCAGTAACTGACCCACTAGGTGATTCTTCTGTCTCACTTATTTTGAGATTTATTTTTGCATTAGAAACCTGCTCAGGTTCAAAAATACCTTCAGTCATACACCCCCTCGATAAAGATATTATGTATAATATACATAGCACGGATAAAAGCTAATGCAAGAATAATTTTTCTAACTTTAGTATTCTTGACTTCCACAAACTTCACTGACATTGATGTGCACACCTCTGATCCTGCTATGCTTCTGCTTGTTAATTAGCTATGCCTGCCAGATTAACGACATTACGATCTGCTGATTACTTCAATATCACTATCGTCAGAATGCAACGAGCTTAGTAACTGAACATGCCGGCACTGATTGCGCTTCACTTAACCTGCTACTTAGATCTGGCTGATCATTAGTTTGATTTGCAGGGCTAGTAGTTGCTTGCTGTGAATCTCTTGCAGCTCTAAATTCCATAAGCTGAGCTCTTATTTCTTCTATTTCTCTTGCCGTGTTTTGCCTTTCTTCTTTTAACTTTTCTATTTCTCTTGCCATATCTTGTCTTTCTTTTCTCAATCTCGTTATTTCGGTTTGGTGCATCTCTTCCATTTCTCTTAATCTATATGCTGTTATTTCAATTTGATATCTCTCTTCTAATTCTCTCACCCTATTTTGACTTTCTTCCATTTCTCTTAATCTTGTTGTTTCAGCTTCACGTCTTTCTTTCAGTTTAGCTAATGCTCCTGCACCATCATCACCAATACTGTTATTATATAAATTAAGTTTAGTAAGATTTGTAAGATTACCGTTAGCTAAGGCCTTTGCACCTTTTTTACCAATATTGTTAGACTGTAAGTTAAGTGAAGTAAGATTTGAAAGCTTACCTTTAGCTAAGGTCTCTGCACCTTTTTCACCTATACTATTACCCCTTAAACCAAGTGAAGTAAGATTTGCAAGATTACCGTTAGCTAAGGCCTTTGCACCTTTTTCACCAATATTGTTAGACTGTAAGTTAAGTGAAGTAAGATTTGTAAGATTACCGTTAGCTAAGGCTTTTGCACCTTTTTCACCAATATTGTTAGACTGTAAGTTAAGTGAAGTAAGATTTGAAAGCTTACCTTTAGCTAAGGTCTCTGCACCTTTTTCACCTATACTATTACCCCATAAATTAAGTGAAGTAAGATGTGAAAGATTCCCATTAGCTAAGACCTCTGCACCTTTTTCATCAATATCGCAAAACGGTAAAAAAAGTTTTGTAATGTGTATTTTACTTTGTAAAAAGCCTACCAATTCGCTTATATTTATTGTGGCGTTATATGATACTAAAGCGTCATCTTTGACATATTGAGAAAAGTTCATTTTACCCTCTATATTAATGCTATCATGTAACATACAAGCATACATAACAAATATACCTATACTAACGCTATCGTTAAGATATCCAAACTATAAGTCAACCACTTTTTCACAAAATATTTTAACAAAGATACCATGTCAATTAGTGTCATAACAAATTTGTTTATTTACTTTCCCCAAAAACACGAAAAGGTACGTATATTTGTGAGAACAATTCAAATAAAAGCGGCGTTGTGAAAATAGGCTAATTTTGAACTAAAACTGCAACGTTTTAGAATACCCAGTAGCAAATGCACCAAAAAGCACACTCTTAACAGCAGCACATGTACTTATATCAGAATTCTCTCGTTTCTCTTCACTAACTTTTTCACAAAACTTGCTAATACCATAACCCACCAGTGCGCCAATCACTGCAGCTACAAGCAACACTGCAATAACAGTAGCAACAGAGGTTAAAGCAGCAGCTCCTGCAAGGTATGCTATAGCTACTCCAATAATCATACCACACCCTATTTCTATAGCATAGGCTTTACTGCTTGTTGATTTGAATTTTGTTTGTGTACTACCACTTAAACCATTACATACAGATTGTACTCCTATTCGTTGTTCATCATTTTTCTCTTGTATTTGATTTCTAATATCATCTGAAGAAGCAATAGAGCTTTGTGTTAATGGTTGTGATCGATCGTTACTTTCTTCTTCTATTTGTATGCTTGTTGTTTTATTCGATTGCTCTGTAACCTGGTCATTGTCTACACTTTTACCTTGTACAAAATCTTGCATTGCCTTAACTTTACATAACTCATTGATGATAATTACATACTCGTCCACTTTTGGTATACTTCTATCATAATTGGGCAGGAATTCCTGGATACTTGCAGTAAATTCTTGATTGATTTTTGCTAAAACCTTTTGCTGTCCAAGTGAAATTTTCTTAGGTTCTTCGTAATGTACTCCACTCATCATAAAATCGTCTACCAAATTTTCTCCAAATTCTGGATGGCTTTGTTGCATCGCTACTTATGAAAGGCTAACTATAGCTAGGATTATAAGCAACCTATTGAAAATCTTGTTTTTTTGCAATCAATCTGATCAAATTTAAGAATAGTAATTTATTATTTATATTAATAAACTTAATTCTATTGAAAATAGCTAAAGCATTGAAATTCTTGAATTTTAGCCGGATTAGTGAGTGGTAGTGAAATTTCTTTTACTCAAATTTAGGTATTCACTGACCGTTCTTGTTATAAATACCAGAATAATAAGCTACTGATATTCTCCATCTTTTTTATCTTTAATCCATCATAGCTAGCGATGCAACAAAGCCATTCTGGATTGTCTTTAGCATATTGAATTAATTTGCCAGCTAAATTTTCTACAAATGGTGTAATATTCTCCTCAGTGATAGAGTTTTGTTGCTTTTCCAGTTTTCTCTCCTTTTCTAAATATTGATCGCACTGCTCCCTTAAGTTTAAATCAATTTGACTTACACTGTTAATAATGTGACTCCATGTACCTTGAATACAGGCATTAATGTTTTCACCAGTGTTTCTACTAATATATGTTGTTGCCGCCTCATATATTTCTTGTAGAAGAACAAATTCTTTCTGCTCTTTCCACGTTTCTTCTATGTTAAAGCCACTAATTTCCTCAAACAGTTTGTTTACTTTATCAGCATCCACATCATTTAATAACTTATGAAACTCTGCTCTATTAGTTATTTGCTTTTGAGAAACATTATCATTCCCAAGCTCTGATTTTATTCTAGATAACTTTTGTTGCACCAGCTCTGGATTCTGGTTCACAAGAGTAACGAGCAATTCTTTTCTTGCCATCAATGGAATAGTGAATCTATCAATTAGCAATTTAATATAACCTATAGATTCAGGTATGGTAACTTTTGCATTATCCCTCGTGTAATCATATTGTAGTTTTCCCCTAGACATTTCTTCAATATATTCACCTTCTTGATCTTTGCTTAAGTATTTTTGCTTCAACACTTCCTCGACTTTTTTAAAGGTTATTTCAATAAATTCTTTATCATCTGGTACAGCTGCATTTTTACGTAATACTTGTTCCATTACAAGTCTTTTTCCATCTTTGGTCAGGCCAAGTAACTTTACTTTCATCTGGTCGTTTTGATATTGCTTAAGTGGTTTAGGCACGTTTTCCATATAAGAAGTTGCAGCTTGTTTTAATTCATTCTCATTAGCATTTATAGATTTTACTAACTTTGCAGTGAAAAAACACGTTTCCTTATTTGCTGCTCTTGCATGGACAGACTGTCTATTTCGTAAAATACCCTGTAACTCAGCATCCCTTTCTAGTTCTGGTTCTTTTTCAGGAATTAAACCATGTTTAAATAAAAATTCTTGCATTTCAGGAGAGTGGGTATAGAAATGAGATAATGTATGCCCTTGTTCATCTTGTGAGTTGATCAAAAAATGGTATTTGTTAGGTTGTGTGAGGATATGCTTAACTATCTTGCCACTATTATCATGTTGGGCTACATTAAAAATCATCTTTTTTACGCCCTTTTTATATGTAACTTGATTGTGAGGACGTGGTTTCAACAGGAAATCACAAAAGATTCTATGTGATATTTCTTTCAAAGAATGAATTAATTTAACTCCGGAATTTTTAATTTCAGCTAGACTTTCTATACCTTCAATACCAATTTCAATTTCACCAAGGCGAAGTTTTTTAAGGTTCTTCAGGCATGAAGACTTAGTTAAAGCATTTAAACCTTTATCATCAATCCTGTTACCCGATAAATTAAGTGAAGTAAGATTTGTAAATTTAGCTAATTCTTTTACACCCCTAACACTAATAAGGCAAGATATTAGAGAAAGTGAAGTAAGATTTGCAAGTTTAGCTAATTCTTTTACACCTTTATCACTAACCTTGTCACTTGATAAATTAAGTGAAGTAAGATTTTTAAGTTGAGCTAATTCTCCTATATCTTTATAACCAATACCGCAATCCACTAGAGAAAGTGAAGTAAGATTTGCAAGTTTAGTTAATTCTTTTACACCTTTACTACCAATCTTGTTACCCGATAAGTTAAGTGAAGTAAGATTTTTAAGTTTAGTTAATTCTTTTACACCTTTATCATCAATCCTGTTACCCGATAAGTTAAGTGAAGTAAGATTTTTAAGTTGAGCTAATTCTTTTACACCTTCATAATCAATCTTGTTACTAGATAAATCAAGTGAAGTAAGATTTTTAAGTTGAGCTAGTTTTTTTACAGCCTTGGTACTAACAGTATATCTGTTATCAACATATCCAGACATTAGAGATGATGGTGTATAAAGCTCAAGTTTAGCTAATCCTCTTGTAACTCCATCACCAATCTTATTGCACAATAAATTAAGCGTTGTAGGCTCAGTTAATTCTTCTACAACTTCACTACCAACATTGCAATTCTTTAAAGAAAGCCTTATAATGTGCGTATTACTTTGTAAAAAGCTTAGCAATCTCCCTATGTCTACCGCAGTAGCGTCCTTTATTATTAAAGAATCATCTTTAACGTATCGATCAAAACTCATTTTACTCTGCTGTTTAATGCTATCATGCAAACATGATATCAGACATGATATCAGATATTTCAGTAACTTTCAACTATGTTAAAAAATTACGTAAAAGTTTATGAAAATGCTGCTTTCTATAGCGTCACCAAAAATTTTATTATTTACTTTCTTCAAAAAATATAAAAATAGTACGTACCTTTGTGAGAACAATTTAAACAAAAGCGGCGTTGCGAAAATAAAAACGCAAAATTGCTGCAACAAAGTTAGGCAAATCAGTTCGTACCTAAATGTGGCAAAAGTAGGCTAATGTGGCTGGTTTTGCGGTATAGTGGAATTATTATATAGAAAAGTTCGAACGTATTGTTTGGTAGACCAACCCATCCCAAAACAAACTCTTCTCTCACTAGCTGGTTTTGGACACTGGAAATGGCTATATCATTTAAGTTTTTAGTAATATATACTATCAGATTAGTACTTATGGCCTTTGAAGACTATTGTGATACAGAGATTTTAATAGCTGGTTCAAGTAATTTCTTGCACCAATCTAGACAAACGGTAATTTTGGATAATGCAACTTTTCATAAGTCTAAAAAGGTTGTTGAATTTGCCAAAAGTGTTGGTGCAGACATTCTGTATCTGCCTCCATACTCTCCGGATTTCAATAAAATTGAGCATCATTGGTTTGCTATAAAAAACAGAGCCAGGAAAAACATTCCTCTATTCACATCTTTTCGTCATGCTGTTGATTCTTCCTTCTTATGACCTTTTTGGACCATTATGAGAAGGGCTATACTAACTTAGTATCACTATTCAGTCTACTAACCTACAATTAGATCAAGCTCCTAACATCAAACCCTTTTTCCTTATACAGAGTGACGGCGTTGTAACTTTCTATGCGATATTGGTTGTATTTCACTTAACTCACTACTTGGATCTGGTTGATCATCATTGGCAGCTTGAATGTTTATTTCTTGTTGCTTACCAGAATGAGTGGACTGTAAGTTACTAGGTGCTTTTACTGATCCACCACTACCTCCTGCACCTATGTGATACCCTAATTGTAAATACTGACGTAGCAACTCATAAACTTGATTCCGGCTTTGATCAGGTACCTGCCTTTGCAGACCTTCAGGTTCCGGATTATCACTACGTAATACTTCTGAAATCTCTTCTCTCCTAGCTTGCAAGTCTACTTGAACATTTAGACAACCATTTACATTTCTATTTTCTACTAAAGCTTGATTGATAGCTCTTGCATTTTCTAATGCCCAGATACCACAATTATAATCATCTCCTTGTTGTTGAATGGAAACATCATGGATAACATTAATATTATGATTGTTTAAAGCTTCTCTAATATTTTCTGGAATATTATTACGATCTAAATCAGCACGATGTAGTGAATCAGCATAATACCCAACATAACTTCTATTTTGATGATCAATGACTAATGTAACCCAATGAGAATTACCTAGAGTAATAATTAAAGTTAATCTACGTTGTTCTGCACCGTCATTTTGTATACCTCGTATAAACTCATCTAATGTGTTATCTATGCGATCATGACCTGTGCCATCATGACCTCGAACTACTACTCCTACAGAAGTTACTGTAAATCTCTGGTTATTATCATTATTAAGATCATATTGTGGTGCAGCGCGAAGTATATCATTATCTTGAAGCCAGTAATCATAATGTCCATTTCTCGTCGCAAATTCTAGTGTAAGTAGATCATTTACTTCTATCCTTTGATTTCTAAGAATACCTCTTATTTGTCTTCTTATTCCTTGTGCTGTAGGAATGGCATTATCACCTTCTCTTGTTCTTGATCTTAGTATTTCCATTGCCTGTATTCTAGTACCTTGTAAGTAACTAAACGGAACATGTAGATTGTCGTCTATATCAAGCAAAAAAATCGAATTTTGTCCTGGTGCTTTTTCTTCGTAAAAACGCCTAAAGTTTTCACGAGTCTGATCTGATAATAGACCCTCTGGTGGATTTTCATCAATAATACTGCGAGGTTCTACTAGTCCTCTTGGTCTTGAGTCGCGACTACGACGATCAAATCTATGTACATAAAGTTGTTGAGTAGATATAAGATCTTCTGCTCTCTGTGTACCTCTGTTAAATATAACATAAGATAAAACCACCTCATTTCCAGAAGTAATAGGCAAATATCCTCTATGTTTGTCCATAAGTCTTGTTATTTGCTGTTTTGCATTACGTTGTTCTCGTGCTAATGCTCGTCCATTATCAGCAAATCCTAATACATATCCAATTGGGTGAGTGTCTGAATCATTTTCTGTAGGTTGCCTTAATAATAGGAGATCTAATCTATGCTCTGCAACTCTTGTATTTGCTCGCTCCACTATTTCTCCTACCATTCTTATATCGGAACTATATGTTTGACCTACCTTGTACCCAGCAATCACTTTATCAGGATTGTCACAAGTATAAAATACACCATGCAATATAGACTGAAACTTGTCCTCGCTATCTACATCTATTATTGCATTACCATTCATATTTTCTGGCATTAATACTCTGGAAATAGCCGTAAATAGTTCTCCGTGCTGAGCACCATCTTGCCAGTCATCATTCATAACTCCCTCTAAAATACCATGTACATTTTCAGCATTGGGAATTTCTACAAGCTGACCACCAAGCAAATTACCCCCATTCCCCAGTAGGTAATCTCCTGGTGTATTAAATCTAACTGCATTAGAATTTATTCCAGATCGATCATTAAGTGTGTATGTCACTACACCCACAGCAGCAATACTACCTTGTGGTAAAGGGATTGCCTCTAGTTGTATATCATTGCTGGCTCTAATATGAAGTATAACTACATCAGAATCTTGAGCATGCAAGACCATAGTTAAAACGCTTCTTCTTAAATTCTGATTATTGTATCTAAATATGTATTTTGTTACATATGCTTCATCATCTTCTTCTAGTCGTACAGGGTGTATATCAAAAGCACTACTCCCAAAAGCAAAACCAGTCATATAATCAAATCTCCTATCGCGATTACCTTCATCTGTTGGTATTTCGCGTGGAAGATGATGTAGTAAAAAATTTCTAGTTTCCTCTTGAATTTGTCTGTCTTGTCTATTTCGCACACGCTCAAATAATTTTTGTACAAAAGGAAGTCTATCCTGTTGAAGTCCTACTGTCTCAACACTAAAATGTTCTAAATTAAAATTTAATCCAACACAAACAGCATATCCTGATTCAGTATGAACAGGTATAAATGAAGAAGTATGTAATCTCTTAGCGTTACCTCTAGCGTGATTTAATGCAGTACCAGAAGGCGTCCTCCATCTAGTAACATTAATAACGATAGGAATGTTTTCTCTCTCTTCTTGACGATGTACAAGGAAAACAACACATAAATTTTCAGTAGACAAGTCAAGGTCAATATCTATCGTGTGGAGATGACTAAAATTTGCTAAAAACCCTAATAAAAATCCGTGACCCTCAAATTCTTGATTGCGATTTCGAATATCACTTTCTAGTCTGTCTGCGTAACGACGATAGATTCGAGTTATGTATGGCAAAATTTCTTCGTACATTCTATCTCTTACATCTTGTCTTTCGTTTCCTGCTATCATCTCTATAAAATTGTCAATTCCTTGTTGACCTGGTGCTACTTGTGCAAAAGTAATGATTCTATCAAGTCCTTGCCTTATTCTGGCGCGTCTAAGTCCTGCCGCAACTCTGTCATGTCTATCAAGTCTTCTTATTTCTCGTCTTAAGTGACGAATGTTCACTCTATGATCATGTAAAATTTCTCGTCTAATATAATTAACCTCAGATGCTGAATATTCGCCAAATTCACTTC
Source organism: Wolbachia endosymbiont (group A) of Urophora cardui (assembly GCF_964028435.1). Lineage (NCBI taxonomy): Bacteria > Pseudomonadati > Pseudomonadota > Alphaproteobacteria > Rickettsiales > Anaplasmataceae > Wolbachia > Wolbachia endosymbiont (group A) of Urophora cardui. The sequence goes on along the minus strand of NZ_OZ034774.1, from coordinate 1,550,424 downwards.
TACCTTCATGATCTTCTTCACGAATCACTTCAAATACTGTTGAAATTCCCTCTCCCTGACCCTTGCCCTTTCCATGCATGCATACTTTGTATTGCTCAAAGCTTAGGTCTTCTTCCCTTAAATTTGGATTTTGCCGTCTAATCTCTCGCACTAGAGCATTTCTTTCCCTTGTACTGAACCTTAACCCATCACTATTAGGGACGTCAGAAATGCTGTAACATCTGACAACCTGCTGTCCGTCAAGATTACGAGTCAAAACAGCAACTTTTAGGTTTCCTGTATTTCTATTTCTACCTGTACGCGGATTAACACCATGATTATCAAAACGAAAATAGACTTTTTCATCTGCTCTTAAAATTCCAGCATCGTGCGCAGTGGCAAACATACTAAAAAAGAATACAGGAAGAAAACGACCTATCCCAACACAACCCACGAAAGATGGACATCGATCTAAAAAAGATTCAAATTCTGTTCTGAAACCTTCAAGATTTCCATCTACTAAACTTCTCACTAAAGACAGAAAATACCTCTCTATTTACTAAGACCAGAAAAACCACTTAAATTGATGAGTGGACTACTCATTACCACTCAGCATAAAGATGCTTCTTTTCTTATGAGAACCAGAAACACCACTCACACTAGGGGCTTCAAACTCGGACTTCGGGCCATCACTAGAACCATCATGTCTTATGGAAGAACGAGAAAAACTGGGATCTTCAGCTTCTACTATTACTCTGGAACCATCATTCCTAGCAGATAAGGGTTCTTTCTCTAACTTAGAAAACAATAACTTTTCTGCTAACTCGCCGTAGTCCATACCTTCCTTCTTTCCTTCTCTGCCACATAATCTAAGATTTTCTATCATGACTTCTTTAAAAAGTGAAAACTTTTCAGGAAAGGAATCTCGAGCAAATAAGATTATATTTTTTATTTCTTCTTTCTCTATTTCTTCTTTCCCATCAGGCTTACAAACATCTTCTCGTTTCCAATTGACTATTAATCCTGCAAGCATACCACTTATGTGAACTGTATAATTAGAAGTATTAACAGCAGCCTTTTTGTATTCACTCAGTCTATCACACTCCCAAATCTTCATAATAAGAGATCTTCCTTGAACACTTGACTCAGGATTTTTCAAAATTACATTTGAAATTGATGAAAGAAGAACTTCATATTCTCGCTGTGAGAATATCTTGTCCGAATGATCTCCTTGTTCCAAAAGTCCTCTATAACACCAGCACTGCACCAAATCATGAACTGTATCAAAAAAACATGAGTCTATTAATTCAGCAAGAAGAGCATACACTCCCTTATCTTTTCGTAGCAATCTTTGTAAAAGAACGCCTTTATCAGTTATGTTATTTACACAAAAATCTAAAATAGGAGCGTCTTTCTCAACAGATTTAGGACGAGAAAAAGCAATAATTGTTTCTGTAAGCTTCTTCGCCTTATCTTTTTCCTCCAACTGATTGTAAAAATACTCTACCCCTTCACTCCACTTGAGCTTTACAGCGCTGTCAAAACCCTCTACTGCATTACTAGGTTGTTTTAATTCTCCAGACTCTTTATCGATCCAGAAGTTAAATACATCACCATTTCTCTTCATGCTACCCAATAGGGATTTTCGTACGTATTCGTTAATTTCAGTTTCAGTTTTGCCTTTCAATGCACCAGAAGGAACCCTTTTTTTATAAGCTTTAAATCTTTCTTCAAAGAGCTGATGGATTTTATCTACCACACAGTAACTACAAGCCATCTCGTACCTGCGAAGTGGATTATCTATTCTTATACGAAGCGAATTATCTCTTTCATCTACTTTTTCTATTTTTTCTTCAGCAATCCTTTCACGCAAAAAAGTATTATTTAACCTTGTACCTGGCTTGTCTTTATCTAACTTTACCCAGCAACCTTCATCTTTGAATATGAGGCACAAAAACTCCAGCTTATCATCAAAGTATTTTATGTGCTCTACATAGGTCTCGACCCACCTTTTAATAGCTAACTTTCTTCCAGCCGCAATATCAGAATTTTCATGTTTTATCACATCTTGTAGTTTTTTAAGTACCGCAGCGTGACGCTCTGTTTGTATTGGCATTCGAACCTCCATATATCATGAAAACAACTTTACAATACTAAATTTGTAAATAGGTTGCAATACCTAATTACTCCAAAAAGACCTATTTTATATACAAATAGGCCTGGAGAAATATGTCTCGAATTATTGGGTATCTTCTGGAAATCTTGATTTGACAGCTGCCAATAAGTTTTTTTGGAGACCATAGGTGATGCACTTTTTGATATTGCGCTATTTATATTCCCAAGAATAAAGTCAGCAGATATGTTGTTTTCCAGAAGAATACTGGTACAATTAACCGGAGAAGTGCTGGTGGCTTTAACTAAGTGGGTTTTAACCTCGCTCTTAAGTTCTGTTCAGCAGTATCTGCTCTGTTACGTTAGTGTTAGGTAAGGTTATGGTTGTAAATACAAAATCCGATCAGCAGAGTGGTGAAGAAGATCTATATACTGTTTTGGGGTTTAAAGGAAAAGGAGATTTTCAAGACAAGATGAACAATATATTTAGTAATGATAATAAGGAACTTAAAAAACTACGGGACAAACTCTTTGGTGAATTAAAAAAGAAAATAATGACTGATGAAAAGAACAACCAGGCAGCTAAGAACGTTAATGATCAAATCAAAAAGTCTAAAACTACTGAAAGTAAATTAAGTAATTTACTGGAATTTAAAAAACAGCTAGAAGCTTTCCTGAAGGATCAAGATAATCGCGGTATTGTGTTGAATGAGATTGACTCTACAAGTGTTGCCCCAGTTGTTGAAGTTAATGGTATAAATCCAAAATGGAGTAAGATTAAAAAGTTAAAAAAAGCTCAACCTCTCACCTCTAACAGGCAAGACTTTGAAAACGCTCTACGGTACATAGAATCACAAGAAGAAGTTATGGGGATTACATTAGAGGAACTTATGGAATACAAGCAACACTCTGTTAAGATTTTTCTACTGAACCATGTTAATTCATGCAAGAATAAGAGTTCTCAATTGCGTCCTGGGGTAGAAGAAGCTATAGCAATACTATCAAGTAATGAGCTGAAGGCTTTTTATGATGAAGAAGTAAAGAAGAAGACGCTACAACCAATATTATCCTACGAAAAGTGTAAACAATTATATGACAAAATCAACTACAAAAAAAACGAATCTCATATTACAATTGAAAGAGGAGAACTTGTGGAGAATGTTAGAACAGTAATGGGAGTGAAGTGCTTTATGAGTGCAAGCAGTAGAGAAGATCAGAAAGATTATGCTGGTCTAACAGAGACTGCTGTGGACCAGAGACAAGATCCGAAAGCTTTCGGTAATAGTGAATTAATCGAAAATAGTGGCATATCTTCACCGAATAGCTCAATTAATGTTTTAAGTGATATGAACGTACTTTTTGGCTTTGATAGAAATTTGATTAATTCGAGTACTCCGATTAAACAGGTCAATCAATCTAATCCAACTCCCACGAGTGAAGACCTGATTAATGAAGCAGATCTTAGTGGCAAGATGAATTTAAGTGGTGCAAGTAGAATGGTTGAACCTATGAAACTAATTGTAGATAGGTTGGACAAAATGGAGAAAATGATAAAACAACAAAATTTTACGTCATTAAGTAGAGAGTTAACAGAGCTGAAGATGTCTTTGCAAGATTTTTTCAATGTCGTAGAAGAACTTATCAGTGAACGTGGCAAACAATTCCTACAAAATGAGCCCGGAGGCAATTTCGAAAATTCATCTGAGGGTTTTTTACAACAAATTTACAGACTTAAATTAAAATTGGAAATACAAGAAAAAATGAGTTGTTCTCTAGATCAAAGAAATCAGTTATTGATCGAAGAAAAACTCAAGCTTGTAGATCTTCTCAAAAGAAACAATTCAATAAATGATTCTCTACTCAAAGAAAGAGATGGGCTGTATCCCTATATAAAAGAAATAGAGGAGGATAAAAATAGGTTGATTGTAGAAAATAAACAATTCAAACAGAAAAACGATGAGTTAAACGAGTGTTACAAATACATTTTAAGAGCAACCGAAACAAAAAGTATTGCTGTACAAACAGAGGACATAAGCAAATCTGGAGAAATTACCCAATCAGATGGTAAGTATCCCGTAGGGGTAGAGATAGAACGACAAGAGTTGATGGAAGAGATAGATGTAATGAAGAAACAAATTGAGGAACTCCTGTCAGAAAGGATTATATTATTGAGCAGTGTAGAACGATTAAAGTCAGAGAATAAACGATTAGAGGACATTGGAAACTTGAGCACCTGGATCTCACATTTTTGCTCTGGAGAAAATGTGTATAATGAGCTTGCAGCTATTGAACAGAGGAAAAAGCTCGGTGAGTCAACCGAAACTGAAATGGAGTCCGAGGTTGGCCCTGAGGCCATGGCATCTACAAAGAACGGGGATCTAATTAATGTAACACAAGGTTATGGTAAAAAGGCTAGCAACCTATCTCAAGTTCCTGAAAAAAGTTCAGCAGTAAGATCTCAATTCTCAGCAGCAAGCACTCATGGTAGAAAGCAAATAATTTATGCCTCTGCTTCTCTTATATTATCTGGAGTATTTGCTGTTGGCACAAGTTTAACAATGTCTCATTTAGGAATATCTATTTCACTTGCTTTGACTGCATTAACTTTCCTTGCATTGGGATGTTATTGTTCATATAAGGCAAGTACAACGCTTAGGAATATTGAACTTGATCAAACTTTTAAAATGGCTGATCATGAAGCTGTTTTTATGGTTCCCAGCTTATAACTATGTGGAAAAATATATTGTTTTACTCACCCCAAGAAAAGAGATAAGGGGAAAGATAAAAAGGTCTATCAGTTCTCGGTGCGGCAGATTAATTTCTGACGGTGGTATAGAACATTGCTTATTTCTCTAGAGAATAGGGAATTGGTGAATAAATTCTAGGTGTAGAAGGAGATATAGATGAAGAAAAGACCAATTTTAGTAGAAAAATTAGCAGGGTTTCTTTGTAGATGATAGTAAGAACCCCAGTCATGGATCAGAAATATGGTGAGTATAACATCAAAAAGAAGCTAAAATCAGTAAGTTATACGATCGATAATCCATATATAACAGAGAGTAACAGCTTTGCTAAATTACCAATCGCAGGTTAAAAAGCGCTGAATATCAGTAGTTTACAAAACATCTGAAGTGAAAGTAATTTTATGTTATTACAATTAGTGCAGAAAACAGAATCTCAGGACTTTACATCAAGCTAATCCATAACTGGGGTATAAAGAACTATGAGTAAGTCTATATGGAACTCCTATATCCTTATCTATAACACTAACAAAAGGATTTCACACTTTTAATGCTGTTGAAAAAAACATTACTCAATAATTGAGCGGTCTCTAATGGCATTTTTACTATATGCTTATCACATAACATTTGTGCTGCATTCATAGGATTTTCTTCTAATACAAAGATATTTACTTAAGCATCCAGAGATAGTAGGACTTTAACTTCATCAGCAGTAAGACCGGTAGTTTCAGTTATGATATCAATACAAACCCCTGCTTTAAGTAGATTCTTTGCAACTGCTATTTTAGCTTGCTTTTCTCCCTCTTTTCTGCCTTTTTCATGTCCGATTTGGATGGCTTCTCTATTTATGAGCTGTATTAGCTATGGTATTACGTAGCAGATTATCCAATCCGGTGCTTTTCTGCCCTTTTCCCACTTGGCAAATCTCATCTTTTCATGTAGATAATATTCTCTATAAGCTTTTACAGGATTAGTACATTTATACCGATCAGGCAGTGCTTGTATAAAAGCTTGCATACTTGTTGATTGAAAAATGAGTAAATCCTTATTACTATCACACAAATTTATTACTTCCTCTGATTTATGTTTTCTTTTATATCGCCAAGTGTACTCTTTACATAATTCTTTTCCGTACCCTATCAACCAATAAAAGTTCCCTTTGGATTGTCTAGCCCATAAAGAGCAAGGATGGTTTTTGTGAGTAAGTTTATATGGAACTTCTATATTTTGGTTTGTGATACTGACAAAAGGGTTTGGTGCTTTTAATGCCATTGAAAAAACACTACTAAGTAATTGAGCAGTTTCTAATGGCATTTTTACTATATGCTTATCACATAACATTTGTGCCGCAATTACTGGGTTTTCATCTAGTATAAAGATGTTCATCTAGACGTCCAAAGAGCTTAAGTCTTTCACTTCGTCGGATGTAAGACCAGTAGTTTGAGCTATGATATCAATAGAAACTCCTGCTTTAAGTAGATTCTTTGCAACTGTCATCTTAGCTTGTTTTTCACCCTTCTCCACGCCAATTTGAATACCTTCCTCCTTGCCTTCAGCTCTGCCTTTTTCATGTCCGATTTGTATGCCTTCATGAAGTTTTTCTTCAAGGGTAGATAAATAATCATCGGTACGTTTCTTAGCTTGATCATAAGCGAGACGTTCTTCTTTACTCCAATTATATTGGTTTAACTCATCATAAGCCCTACCAATAATTACATCACTACCTATTATTTTTTTTAGATCCTCTTCGCTCGTTTCATCTGCGTGCTTAAAAAAATAGATCCACTTTTCAACAATATTTTCTAATTGATCTTCTTTTGTTTTATTAAACTTTGGTAGCTCTATAAAAGTGAAACTGAAGTCTTTGAGATCATGTTCAAAGGTCATCTTATCAAAAGTAACGTGATCAGACTTATAAGCCAGCTTATTAGGAAATAAGATGAAATCAGCAATAGCAATAAAGATAACCCCTTTAAGATCATGATACTGGTCACCTACATCAGCTTGACTTGAATAAGCTTTAGCAGCGTAGTATTGGGCACGTTTCTCAAAGCCTCTTGTTTTAGCGACTTGCATCTCAATTATTGTTTTTATCCCTGTAGAATCAACACAGAGAACATCAACAATGCTTTGCTTTTGAGAGGCAATGACAGGGTCTTGAATGGGACTGAGAAAGGAGACATCTTTAATCTTATTGTCATCGGTAAGGCCTAGTATATCATTAAGAAAGTGAATAAGAATATCTTTATTTTTTTCGGTACCAAAGATACGGCGAAAAGCAATATCATTGCGAGCATCAAGAAACTTCGAAAGAGCCATAACGAACTAACCTAAAAAGCATTAATAATTATACACAATTCTGAAGAAATATTCAACTAAAATGCAAACATAGAAGTTTTTGTATATCTTTTATTTGGTAGTATTAGCCTATATAATATCTATTTCTGTATGGCAAAGCATACTACTGTTTCCATAAGGTACCAAATAGCGCAAAAAGTAAGGAGCTGGAGATTAAAACAAAAATATACTCTGAAAAACTTAGCAGACAAGGCAGGCATAAACTATCATACACTGATAAGATACGAGCAAGGAACATGTGGCATTCCAACTGAAAGGCTAAAAGTGATAGCGGACGCATTATCAATTTCTATTAAAAATCTTTTTCCAAGACAAAAAGTACTAAAAGAAAATAGTTGTTTTGACAAAGCTAAGACCCGGGAAATGTATAATTTCATAGAAAAATACAAAAAAATGGGGGGAAACAAAGCAATTTATGCATTAGCCAAATCTGTTCGAGCTGAAGAAGAAAGTAATATAAAAGCAGCAAGAATAAGAATTGCAAGGAATCTAGTTAAGGCAGGGTTTGATACTGACATTATCTATCGAGCAACGGGCTTATCAATTGAAGAATATGCTGATAGGGAAAGTATCGGTTATACGAGCCAAAATGGAGGACAAGAGATCAAGAAGTGGAGAATAATAAGAGGATATACACAAGAAGAATTAGCAAAAAAGCTAGATGTAGGTCCCTCACAGATACATCACTATGAACAAGGTAACGTTACTCTTTTAAGTGAAAGGTTGTGGGAGATAGCAAGAGAATTGTCAGTAGATGCTGAAAATCTAATAAATGAATACAAAGAAAATGATTGCGAAGGAGAAAATGAATTATTAAGTTTGGCAAGAGAATATAGAAAAATTGATAATCAAGAATCACGAGATGAACTGAATATATGGGTAGAATTTTTATTGCAAAGAAAGCAAATTTACAAAGAAAAGATTTACAAAACAGAGGAAATGAAAGTTGCAAATAATTTACTTCAGTTAGGTTTTTCTACTGATGTTATTTCTAAAATAGTAACAACTTCTTTTACATAAAGGATTAATTTTCAATTAGATAAAATAAGCATCTGTTAATATCTTAATTTTTTGATGAAAAAATAAGTAAAAAAGATTGAAAAATTGATTTGACTTCATTCGAAAGCTATGGCTTTATGCCAATGCTGATAAAAAACAGCAGTAAATAATTAAAAACAATTTGTTATTAACGAGGAGTATATTTTATGAATAATAGTAAAAAACTTACAGAAGAAATAGAGAGAGTACTACAAAGCGGAGGAGGAAGTGCTCTATTTGATCGTGAAATAGTGGCAGTGCTTCTAGGAGCAGTTCATGACAGGAAGCAAGCACAAGATGTTACTAAAACTTTAATGGATAATTGCCCAGGAATAGGAGAAATTTTGGGACGAGAAATCGATGATCTGAAAATGATAGAAGGAATGACTGAACATGCAGCTGCAGCAATTGAATGTGTTAAAGAAGCTTATAAAAGAGCACTCAGAGAAGGATTAAAGAGAGGCCCTGTAATGGATAGCCAAGAAAAGCTGATAGAGTATGTAAGGGTAAACATAGGCTTTTCAGCAAAAGAAGCTGTCCTGATAATATACTTGGATAAACAGAACCGTCTGATAAGAGATGAAGTGTATTTTGGTACAATAGATGAAGTACACCTATCTGAAAGGAAAGTGGTAAAAAAGGCGTTATCAATGGAAGCAGCGTCAATAATATTAGCTCATAACCATCCAGGAGGGAGTTTAGAACCATCAGAAGATGATAAAGTAATGACTAGAGAATTAGTGTCAGCGTGTCAAGGAGTGGGAATTGAATTAGAAGATCACATTATTATGACAGACAAAGGATACTGCAGTTTTAAGGAAAGAGAGCTGTTATAAACCAAATTTTTCAGGTTTGGGAAGTTTACTGCTAGTGGCAAACAATACGAAATATGAATATAAGTGCTTTAAGAAAAGCGTATTTCTATAGCTGAGATTTGGAAAAAGACATAACAAAAGTTGTAAAGCATACAAGATCTTTGTATAACTTGCATGTTAAGTTATAATAAACGAATAAAAGCCCAAAAAGCTCTATTCTATTGTTATAAATAGTTGCAAATTATACAAGATCTTTCTAATATTTGTATATTAAGTTAATAGTAAAGCTATAAATTGCGCTATAGACTTAGATAATATGCTTAATATAGGAGGCTTATATGGCTAGTAAAAAAATTACAATGGTTCGAAAAGACCCAAATAAAAAGAATCGTAAGTTCAATATTAATCGCAAGTTATTGGGCAAAATATTTAGTGCTCTTGAGGGTATTGATATACAACCGTTTAACTTTGTGAGCAAAATTAATAACCAGAATCCTGGAGGTACAATGCCTTCCCCTAGTAGAGATGGTCGCGAAAACCAAATAAACTTCGAAGAAGGACTTGACCGTATTTATGGTACAAAACCAGCAAGTAATCAAGAAGATTATCCAGAAAATTTAAATCCATTTACCTCAGGCTTGCAAAAAATAAAGCTAAGTGCAAGGGAAAGTAAAGAGTTGAGCCGATTAAAAAGTGCAATTGTAACAGCAAAAAATCCAAGTGAGCTGAACAAAGTTGTAGATGAGACAATAGCTGCTGGAATGAGGATGAATGGGTGTGATGAGGGAGGCCGGAGCTTTGCTGAGTATGTGATATTAGGTATGCATTTTCACAAGTTCAAAAAAGGTGATCAGAAAAAGATAATGAGTAAATTAATGCTAAGAGGAGCAGAGTTTCATGACAATCTGTTGCAGAATAAACTGTTAGGTGAAATTTATAAAGAACTGCAACCGGAAGTGCAGCCACAGATAGATAAGCGACTTGAAGAACTAAGGAAAGTCGGTGAAAGTGCTGTTCAAAGAGGAGCCGTAATAGACGTGGAAATGGACAACAAAACATTTTTTATGGAATTCTCTGAAGATAGTAAAATAGAGGTTGCCAAGGTACTAGAAGGCACAAGAGATTTAGGTCTAGACAAAGGGTTAGGAAGTAACATTATAAAAATGGGCAATAGTGAAATTGAAGTCAGAACTGAGAAAGGAGGTGAGAGAAACTACATTGATGTATCAGAGAGTAGCTCAGTCGTGTTAGAATTTCCTACAAGTGTTGGCAAGCTAAATATTATATTGTACCATGATGTAAAAAACTGCTATCAAGTACAGGTAAGAGTGGGAAACCAAGAAATGTGGGCTGAACTACAAAAAAGAGGCGAAGTAATAGGAAAAGGTTGCCTCTTTGGGGGAACGACAGTCAAAGAAGCTGTAGAAAGAGGAAATTTCACAAGAAGTGGCATGTGGAGTAAAGAGCAGGCCAAAGAGGAGATAAGGGCGGATCACTCAAGTGAAACACTGTCGTGGGTAAATAGGGCATGTGGAGGTAGCCAAGAAGCATTTAGGAAACGTTAAACAAAGGACTTCCTTCTCAAATTGGACTGCATAAAAGCTTTATATAAATCGCAGTCCAAGCCGAGCTCTTCCAATAAACATAAGCTAAATTTAATCTTTTGACAAAGTAGCAAAAAGCCTATTAGCAGGGTATACATGTTTATTTCCGTAAAACCGTTGTGGCATGGCAAATATCTCTATAAGATACAAAATAGCGCAAAAAGTAAGAAGCTGGAGATTAAAAAGAAAATATACCATAAAAGACTTAGCAGGCAAAACAGGTATAAACTATCATACGCTGCGAAGATATGAACTAGGGGTATGTGGCATTCCAGATGAAGAGTTACAAACAATAGCAGACGCATTATCAGTTAGTTTGAGTGATCTACTTCCTAGACAAAAAGTACTCAAAGAAAATCGTTGTTGTGATAAGACTCAATGGATGTCCAATTTCATAGAAAAAACAAGGGGACGCAAGGCAATCTACGCATTAACCAAATCTATCCGAGCTGAGGAAGAAAGTGCTATAAAAGCAGCAAGAATAAGAATGGCAAAAAATATGCTCAAGTTAGAATTTGATGCTGATATTATCTACCGAGCAACAGGCTTATCAGTTGATGAATATGAAAATAAAGAAGAAAAAAGTTCTAAGCGTTCCAACAAAAGGGATGGAATGAAAAAGTGGAGGATAATACGGGGATATACTCAAGAGGAATTAGCGAAGGAGCTTGGTATAGGAGGTCCACAGATACATTACTATGAACAAGGAAGCACCATGTTCGGTGAGAGGTTATGGGAAATAGCAAGAAAATTATCAGTGAATGCTGAAGATCTGGTAACGGAAGAAAACTGTTGTGAAGACGAAGATACAGATAGTGAAGGAGAGCTATTAAGCTGGGCGAGAGAGTTAAAAAAAATTAACACTCAAGAATCACAAGATGAACTGGATATATGGGTAGAATTTTTATTGCAAAGAAAGCGAATTTACAAAGAAAAGATTGATAAAATAGAGGGAATCAAAGTAGCAAATAAGGGAATGTTCAAAAAAGTGTGTCAAGCCGCATTTTTAGTTCAACTCAATTTTCAATCTGTTGGGAAAGAAGATGTCAAGTTGAGACATAGTTAAAGCCCAATTAGGCAAAGCCATAATCCATTTCTGCTCTACCTTTTTTATAGCACAATATACCTGTTTATACAAGGCATTTGTACTAGTAAATGAACCCTTAGTTTTAGTAAATTTTCTGATTTGTCTATGCAACCCCTCAATTGGATTGGTGGTATAAATTAGCCTTCTAACAGGGCCAGAATACTTAAAATAACCAGACAAATTTTCCCAATTGTTTTGCCACGATTTTATGACCAAAGGATATTTTTCACCCCATTTTTCTTCCAGCTCAAGCAAATAATTTTCAGCGATTTCTTTACTTGAAGCACGATATATTTTTTTCAAATCATTCATGAAAATTTTCACATCTTTGCTGGATACATATTTCAATGAATTTCTTATCTGATGCACTATACATAGTTGTACTTCTGCTTTGGGAAATACACTATTTATAGCCGCAGGAAAACTTTTTAGACCATCAAACACATGCAATCAGAATATCCTCTACCCCTCTCTCTTTTAGGTCATTTAACACTCCTAACCAGAAGTTAGCTCCCTCACTTTCGGCTAAATAAAAGCCTAGTACTTCTTTTCTGCCATTTTGCTAATATATTATACATGCATTTACTTACGCAATGCCCGTCCTCCTTGACTTTGAAAAACATGCCATCCATGAATACTATTGGATATACAGATTGCAGTGGACGACTGCGCCATTCATTGATTAACGGCAGTAATTTGTCGGTGATATTGGATATTTCTGCTGCAGATATTTTGTGGTCATACATCTCCTCTACATGCGATGCTATGTCCCTATATCCCATGCCACTAGCGTATGTGCTTAAAACCTTTGCTTCAAGTTCCGGATGTAAGCTTGTTTGCCTTTTTTTCACTATTTGTGGTTCAAAACTTCCTTCTCTGTCTCTTGGCGTCAATAGTTCAAATGAACCTGCGCTTGTCTTCAAAGTCTTGCCATTCCTCCCGTTTCTACGATTGTTTTCTTCACTTCCAGCAGATAAATGATGTTCTATTTCACCCTCTAGACTAGCTTCAAGCAGCCTTTTTATAAATGGCGTTAATGCACCATCTCTTCCCATCAGTGGCCTACCTTCTCGTATAGACGACAGTATATTTGTTTCCAACTCTTTATAATCTACCAATCCGTTAGTTCTGTTTACTATTTTCTGACTCATTTTCAAACCTCCATTTTTTTATATCAATTTATTACTTTTTTTCGATTTGACACACTTTTTTGAACATTCCCGCAAATAATCTACTTATACTAGGTGTTTCTGCTGATGCTATTTCTTCAATAACTAGCTTGACTGTTGAGGAAATTGTGCAACTTACGCTCCCAACGGAATTAAAACTATGATAATTTATATAATATAGCTCTTCTTACAATAGTCCGAACGGGGGGTGAAAACATCTTTATAGCTGTTGTAAGCCAGGAGGCCAGCATTGTATTATTATGATCTGTTCGGAATATTATGAGAAAAGCTATATATTATGATATAGATGAAGATAGTTAATCTATTTAAGATTTCTCTGAAGTTTTGCTTGCGGCTTTTTCTTTTACCGGTTCAACCGATACATCTTGAATTTCTTCTTTCGGCTTTCCTGCTTCAGCTATAGCTTCTTCTTGAATTGCTACTTCTTTAGATTCTGCTGCTAATTTGCGTTGTTTGATAAATTTCTTTAACGTTTTGACTGCAATAAAATTAATACTGAAAACACATGCAGAAGTTATGGCTAAGGCTGGAAAAGGGGCCAAATTAAACATCGGCAAAATTGCCACAATCGTACCAGATGTCAGTAAAAATGCTAACTTCTTGCTTCCGATTATCTTGTTTTTCTTGGACTTTATGGGGTTTAATTTTTTTATTTTCCCTTTTAGCTTTTTGAAGCCTTTTTTGAACACGTTGCCTCTTTTTAGCTCTTTTTCTACGGGTTTCGTTTTTAAGCTTTTTATTTTTTCTTTTATTCCTTTTTTATCTTTTTTTGCTTTAAAGGTTACTTTCGAGTATAGGTTAGGTTTCACCACAATTTCAGAGAGCGGTTTTGGCTTATTATTTGAAATTTTAGCTTCTTGCCCCTCAGTGTGTTTTTTGGGGGAAACTATGTTTTTTAAACCTTTCTTTGCTTTGTGGTATAATTTCTTTAGTTTGCTTGGCATTTCAAAAATTTATCCATCAGTTCCTGATTATCCTCTATCATTACATTTGCCTCTTGCTGAAGAGATTTGATATTTTTTGATGTAATGTTATCCATGTCAGCCGACGCTAGCTTCAATTGCGATTGTATTCTTACGTATCTATTGCCTATTACTTGATTCATCTGATAATTTACGCAGTCCAGTCCAGAGGCAAACATCACATTTAACAAAGGTTTTATCCAGCCTATCTTTCCAAATCTCCTTGAATTGGCATACTCTATGCTTCTGTCTGTTCTTCCAGTACCTATCGATAACAGTAGAATATCATCATTTGGAAATAACCTCTTACCACTTGCATATGCACAAGCCGCTGGATTATTGGCAAATACCCCGCCATCCACTAATACCATTTCCTTTTGGTTGATTTTAAGATATTTAGGTGCAAAGTAAGTAGGTGCTGCAGTTGTAGATCGTAATGCATCTTTCAATTTGATAAAATTTCTATCTTCTCTCCAGCTTTTAAAGAAGAAGGGATAATTGTTCTTAATATCGTAGCTTGTAAGCATTAAATTATTTGTTGCATCTGCAAGAGTAGAATCACCAAAATATCTATTCAGAACGCATTCAATATTTTTGCATGAATACTGTGCACAATTTAGCCAGGAAAATATTGATCTTCTGAAAAATGAAGACTTAAAGATATGTGGCCCGTCTTTCTGATAGAGATCAACTAAGTCGAGAGCAGAGTATTGTTTATTACATAATCCGGCAACGATAATACCACCTGTAGAAGTTCCGACCATTAAGTCAAACATTTGAGAGATTGGCTTTTTTGTTCTATACTCTATTTCAGCTAGAACAATAGCAGGTATAATACCTCTTATGCCTCCACCGTCGACTGAAAGAATATATTTGGCCATGTTTAGATATTTATTGATTTTTTTAACTTGTTTGCTTTTATCAGGTTGTGTTTCTTGTCCAAGTACTACTGTATGTTTCACTCCTAGAGAAAATTGCACCAACCTAATAATTGATTCCGTGGATCATGCTAAAAAATCCGTGTTGGTTCAGGCATACCAATTTACCTCAAAGCCTATTGCTGAATCCTTAGTTCAAGCTAAAAAGCGTGGAGTTGATGTCATGGTTATTCTCGACGAATCGCAAGTTAGCTCAAAGTATAGTGTTATTAATGAACTGTTTCATCAAAAAATCCCAATATACATAGACTATAAACCTTGTATCTTGAAAAAAGCATCTAATGTTTTAAGCTTAAGCATTAGTTGGAGAAGGGAGGAACTCTGATATAAACCTTAGATATAAAATCTGTTTTGCAGATAAGAGCTCCCTCTCAAAAGTATAGGCTGGACGGCGTCTTAGAAAGACCTAAATGGTTCTAATTCTGTATTAACAAGGTTAGCCTTACTTTTCATTTTTAATGGTAACGTATGGGGTTATATATGATCAACAACTTTCTTGGCATAGATGTATCAAAAGATCGCTTTGATGTTTTTCTCTCATTTATAAGTAAAAAAGGAAAACGTGAAACTAGGAAAAGGAGCTTTAAGAACGATGATCATGGTTTTCAAGGTTTACTGAGCTTTCTACAAAAACATAATATAGAACAAGTAAAAGCCTGCATGGAAGCTACCGGTTGTTATAGTGAAGCTTTGGCTGAATTTCTACACAATACTGGACATTTTGTTAGTGTTGTAAATCCTTATTGCATAAAATCCTACGCAAGAAGTAAGCTTACACGGCAAAAAAATGATCAGACTGATGCAGAAATTATTGCTGATTGTTGCCAAAGACAGGAACCTACTCGTTGGATACCACCTTCTCCTGAACTGAAAAAATTAAAACATCTTTATCGTTGCTCGGTTGCGTTAAAAGATGAATTGATATTAGTAAATAACCACTTAGAAAAAAAAGAGAGACTGCCCAAAGAAGTTACAAATGCTTGGGAAGACCTTGCAATGAATATAGCTCAAAAAATAGAAACAATAAAAAACTCCGTACGTGAACTATTAAAGCAACACAAAGAGTTGTTGGAAAATTTTCAACTTCTACTGACTATTCCAGGCATAGGAGAGGAATCAGCAGTAGCTATTTTAGCTGAGGTTCCTGACATAGAAGTTTTTAGAAATGCCAGAGAATTGGCAGCATATGCAGGAGTTATACCGAGAAATATAACATCAGGTTCATCTGTATATGCCAAACCCAGATTAAGTAAATCCGGTTCACAACCATTACGTAAGGCACTTTTCTTTCCTGCCATAGTAGCTAAGAATCACAATCCTATTATTATGAGCTTTTGCCAGAGATTAAAGGAAAAGGGTAAGCATAATATGGCCATAGTTGGGTCTGCAATGCGTAAGTTACTTCATATTGTTTTTGGTATTTTAAGATCAAAAAAGGCTTTTGATCCTGACCATATCAAAAACTACAGGGCTAGGAGGTTAACTGAAGGTTTAGTACTTTAAAATCAAAAAATGCCTCCATTCTATCTTATGTAAAATGGCATCTTACACAAATTCATTGAATGTAATTGGTATGTTGATAAGTAAATTAGTTTTATATATACAAGACAGCAGAAATTTACTTATCAACATAACTATAATCTGTATCCGCTATACAGGATGTGAGTTGGAAGTATTTTTTAGTTTTACAATACAGCCTAGGCAATGAGACAATTTTTATAATTTTTTTGTTGACTGATAAGACGGCGTCTGCAATTTCACACAGTAAAATTATGATTATTGATGAGCAAAAAATCATAACTGGATCTTTCAATTTCTCTGACGCCGCGCAGAAAAAAAACGCTGAGAATCTACTGATTATAACAGGAGACCCTACATTAGTTGAGCAATACATCGAAAACTGGAAGGATCGTCAATCTCAATCTGATCCTTATACACCAAAAGTAGAAGAATAATTACTTTAAATCAGCTTTAAGTTCATCCAATTCCTCAGAAAGATTTTTTACCCTTTCCTCAAGTACTAATACTTTTTCCATTAAACCATATTCAATAAGTTTATCGTGAAATTGTACCCTTGAGTCTAGCTTGGATAACCACCATATGAATGCTACTGTTTGTATTAATAACGTGATAATTACTGTAATTGGGATTTTTTGATTTTGCATGTGAAGGTATTAATCTATTATGGATAGTTTTAGAAGTTTATATACAGATTATAGAAAACTTACAGCTTTAGTGATTACTTTTTGTTGATTCGTATCGGTCCTCTGCTTCTGCAAGTAGCTTAATGATTTCCCTGTAAGGTTTATCTTTATTGTGTCTTGATTCCACTACAGCCATATTTCTAGGTCTTCTTCCATCTTTAGCTGTAGCAGTGGGATCTGCACCTTTGTCTAATAAAAGCTTAACAACCTCTAAATGGCCTTTATCTGCAGCATGATGCAAGGCTGTCCATCCCATATATCCACCTGTGGCACTTATATCAGCTCCTTCCTCTACAAGAAACTTTACAACTTGCAGACACCCTGAACTAGATGAATAATGCAAAGCTCTCATCATAGGAATTTGTGTGTTAATATCTAATAGGTTTTTTACTGAAAATTCTGTAACTGCCAAACTGCAGTTCTTAGAGGCAATTTGTAGTATTGCTTTATAATTACCCACAGCTTTACTCTTTGTATAGCAGCATGTAATAACAACACATATAATTGTTATCATCAGCCATAGAAAATTTATCTTATTCTTTATGTTCTTACTTATTTTGTTCATGTCTAACATTTTTTTAGAATTAAATGACCATTTGCTTAAGTTTCACTTAAACAGCTTTGCTCACTGTTGCCTCTACTATAGTTTGATATCCTCTATTATTTAGAATATGTTCTGCCTTGCTAATTACCCATTCACCTTCAATTTCCTGACAAAATCCTGAAAGGCTGATCTTAGCTTCTGCAAATAATTCTGGATTACCAGGAACAGTTACATTTAAACTTGATGTACTACGTTTTAGTTGTTTTAACTTGGCTGCTGCTGCACTAATTGCTGATTCTGCGGTAGAGTAAAGCGTTTGCAAGGTATAACTTGGGCCCTCATTTCCCACTTTCTCTTCTATAGTTTCTCCCTTTTCATAACTATGCCATTTTGCAATAACAGATCCATATTTGTTACGCACATTAAAATTTACCTCCCAATTTATAATATCTTTAGGTGTAAGTACTGTTGTACCTAACATCTTTCCAGTCGCTGATCTTGCTTCTCCCTTCGGAATAAAAATTATATATCCTCCTGCTGGTTTTACTAGTGCATCATATTTTTTGCCTAATCCTTCCAAAAAACTCATGTCGCTTTCTTCTGCTTGGATGATATGTGGTATAAATATATTTTCAAATCTTTCAGCGACTTTACCTTCATACCCATGTTCTTGTGCTATTTCTTTAATCAAATCTCCCAAGGTAATGTCTTTCCATTCCTTTGATTTTCTTTCCTTTAATGATCCTCTTAAACTTGCAGCGTCACATTTTATTCTTAAAGTTTGTGGTGGACTTTGTATTGTAATTTGATTTGCCTTATATACCCCCATAGGTAATAAACCTGTTTCTTTATATCCTAGAAAAACCTGTAAATTACCCTTAAGTTCTAAAGCGCTAGAGCTATAATTAATACATATCTCAGCTTCGTCACTTGTAGTACCTGATCCATCAGTGACACGTAGTAATATTAAACTCTTTTTTAAAACCTCTGTTACTGGGTTATTTTTTGCTACTATATCAAAATCTGGTGTCATTCATCTAAAATGTTTATAACAGATTCTTTCGGTATTTTTTGAATTTTAGGAAGCTTAATTCTTAATCCAGCGGGCAAAAAACTTCCATCAACTATGTTTTTTAAATTTTTTATTTGTATAATTTTGCAACTTTACCCAACCATATAGATAATAAAAACCCGTTTGTCATAGAAACAGAATTCTATATCAAACAGCTGCTGCAACAATTTCCGTTTAAGCTATTGTGAATAAGCACTTTAAGTTTGTGCGGACGTGCTTGTTCACAATATTCATTTCAATTACTGCTATGTAAATTTTAAATATTCAAATTAATTGCTTCTTTAAGCCTTGCGTTAGCAATTACTATAATTTTACGCATTAGAGCTGTTATAGCTACCATCTTCTTCTTACCACTTTCAACAAGCTTAGAATAAAAGGCACCAAGTACAGATTTGGACTTTGCAGCAGCCATGGCAGATGTAAAAAGTTTTGCACGAACATTGCTTCTACCACCTGTTATTCTTCGGTATCCAATAGTTTTACCACTTTCTTTTGGATAAGGTGCAACCCCAGCAAGGCTTGCAACTTCTCTCCTGCTTAAGTAACCAAGCTCTGGCATTAAACAGAGAAAATCTTGAGATAACTTTGGACCTATTCCAGGAACTGTTTTTAGGATTTTTTGACGTTGTTGTAACTCACGGCTTTCATCAATAATTTTTTGTATAGTATTATTGAGTTCATCTATTTGAATATTAAAGAATTCGATAGTTTTTTGACAACTTTCTTTTATATGGTCATTTTCAGGTGCTGCCAGTCTACATTTTTCCTGAGCTCTCATTTGCGTAATGTCATCACGACGTTGACAAAGTGCAACCAAGGTTGATTGATTTTCAAAAGTGGGTACAAATAGAGAGATAGTGCTGTGGCGTTCAAATCCATATTGAGCAAGAGCTCTTGCATCTGATTTATCAGACTTTGCTAAAGTTCCGTGAGACAAGATAAAGCTTTTTACTTTACGGGTATTAGCTCGATGTGTGGCAATATTTTTGTCAACAAGAAAATGTAATAAACCAAGCTCATACTTTCCTGTATTTTCTAAAGTTACTAAAGAATTAGGTAGGATATCTGAAAACTTTTGAAACAATTGTTGCCAGCCAGAAGTATTATTGTCAAATCCTACAGTATTCTTCTGTTCGTGAACTGCAACAACATTTTTAAATTTCCCGATATCAATGCCAATAAAATTTTGATAAGATGTAATCATTATAACCTCGATAGTTTAATTAATTTAAGATTGTAAACGGGTGCATATACATGTCCCACACAACTATTCAAACGTATCGAGAGATGGGCTAGTGTACCTTGATGGACACGGTTGTAATACCAATATTCTGCCGGTCGCACACGCCCGTGATAACCCTATCCCTATAGTGAGTAGGGTTATCTTTCCCTCTTATTTCCTTTATATCATATTTTTGACTTACAATGTTCTGCAAGGCCTGGATTTTCAAGCAATACTTCCTCCACTGCTCCACTACTGTATCCATAATGTTTCCAGCAAATTTCATCTAATATTTCGTTTTCTTTAGTGTAATAATAAATCACTTGCTGTAACTTTTTAACTTCAAAATAAACTCAACTTTTCTTGGTTTTCCATCAGGAAAAAATAATATCTGTTTTTCTTCTACACTAATAATAACAAAATTCCCAAGTATATTTCCTGAATTATCAACCAGAACGTGTGGTTCTTGAGTATCACGTATATTTTTTAGCTGTTCTAAGCCATTACTCTGATAATGTGGATAAATCACTCCTGTCAGATCAATACATTCAATTCCTGAGCCAATGTTTTGTAGCAACGTTTTTTCAATACATTCAATTGTATACCACCTTTTTTCTTTACTGTATCTTAGGCTTATTGGTTCAAGCTTACATTTTCCAAGCAACATCAATGTAACTCTTCAACTATATCAAAAAGTGCCCCACGTGCTTGTTCTCTAAATCGTTCTATTACTGCATCAGCAACGCTGCGCACATCTTCAGATTTAATGTTGATATTAAACGTTTGATAGAATGCTTGGTTATATACTTTCGATTCACTATTTTCACATCTACTTTTCTTGAATGCTTTCTCAACTTCTTCTTGTTCTATAGCTCTTTTTTCTTCTATAACACCTTTAACTTTAAAACTCTCAAAATTGCCTTTACTATTTTCTGAAAATTGTTTAATAGCACTATTACTTGTCAATGGGTTTCCGTTACTGAAAATGCTATTTTTAGAAAGCTTATTAACAAAATTTCCATTATTTTCAAATTTTCTAATCGGGCTATTCTCAGCAAATATGCTACTAACTGTATTTCCCATCTATGAAAAAGCTTTTCCTATAGGTTCAATGAGTGATTTCCAAAAGCTAGAGAAAAAGTCTTTCACTTTTTGCCAGTTAGTTAGAACATAAGCTGCACCAGCAACAAGACTCGCTATTAAAAGTCCAATTGGGTTAGTCATTACAGCGAGTGTTATTGCTCTTAGTCCTGTTACTACTGCAGGAAAAACTATAGCTGATAAAAATGAAAATGTTGCCAATATCGTTGCTTTAAGACCAAAAATTGTACTTCCTAATAAAGTAATTCCGTAGCCTACTCCCACTACTAAGACTTTCAAACTTATCAAAGCTGCTAAAGTACTCATGATTGCCGTAGTTAAAGTTGGATATTTTTCTGCAAAAGAAGCTATACGCTCTGTTATTGCTTTCAAACTTCCAGCTACATAATTTAAAGTAGGCAACATTACTGACCCTAGATTCATACCAGCTTCAAATACTGCATTTTTAAGTAATTGTAATTTATTAGCTGTAGTATTTGCCCGATTGTTAAATTCGTCCTGCATTGAAGCGTTATATTTTTCTTTATCAGCTAAATGTTCAATAGCTTTCTTGTAAATGTCTAAGCTTCCTACTAAAAGAGCAATGTCATCTTGAAACCCAGCACCAAATAGATTCATAAGAATACCGGCACGCTCTTGATCGTCTATTCTTTTTAAAGTTTCAAGGAATTGCAATATTGCCTCTTGAGGATTTTTTTTAATAGTTTGTTCGAGCTCTTCTATACTTGTTCCCATCTCATCTAATGCATCGTGAAATTCAGGACTTTGCTCTCTTGCGGTCTGTAATTTACTAAGAAAGTTATTTATAGCAGTTGCTGCTTTTTCAGGTTGTTTACCTAAACTTATGAATGCACTTGCTAAGCTACTTGCTTGATCAATTTCTAAACCAAACTGTTTAGCATTACCACCAATTCTATTCAGTGTAAAAACCATTTCCTTAGCTTTGGCAGCAGTATTATCTGAAAGATGGTTTATTATGTTACCCACATTTTCCATTTTATCAACCCCAATTCCGTAGACATTAGAGATCTTTGCTATAGCGTTACCAGCTTCTTCTGCCGACATATCAAACGCTGTGGTCATTTTGGCAACTACTGTTGTAAACTTCATAAGATCATTTTTGTCAATACCAAGTTGACCACCACTTGCAGCTATTTGTGCTAACTCTGCTGCCGATAATGGTATAGTACGTGACATCTCCTTTAGTTTCTGCGCAAATTTGTCAACTTCTCTTGTTTCATCGTCAAACTTTACTACTTTTTTAATATCAGCCATAGCACTTTCAAAGTCAATCGCAACTTTAACTGGAGCTGCAAGCGTTAGCCCTAGCCCAATAGTCTCTATAATTTGTGACTTAAAATGTGCTTTGCTTGCTAAAAAACTTTGGTGACTACGTATTGCAGACCCAAGCTTACCATACTTACCTTTTAGCACTTCAATAGAAGAACCAAGTTTATATTGATCACTTACTAATGACTTAATATTTCTTCCACTTTTTCTTACTTCTTCATTAAATGAATGCAAAGCATCTCTCTTTTTTAAGTATGCTTCTTTTGCTTTTGTTGCAGAAAACTTAGCTTTATCAAACTCAGCTTTTAAAGTTTTGCTTGGTTTCTCTACCGCTTTCATTTGTTTAGCTAAAGATTTTACTTGATCTTCAAAGCCTTTCCATGACCTCTTGCTAGTCAAAACATCATGACCTAACTGCTTAAACTTTGATACTGATTTTAAAGATGAGTCAAGCTTTCTTATATTCTCACCAAGATGAGTAAGTTGACTGCTACTTCCTTTTATTACAGTACTGAAACTGCCATCTAAAACTGCTCCGATTTTTATAGATAATGTTGACATTGTACCTTCCTCGCTGCTTTATGCCATAAGATAAATTCATTAATCTCCATATCAAGTATTTGTTCAACCCCGCCTCCTACAACAGAGCTGAACATTAATACTTCTAATCTCAAGTTTTTTGGATAATCGGTGAAAAAAAATCCTTTAATACCTCTTGAATTTTCACATAATCAGCAATATCTAACTCTTCAATTGCTTCTTTTGCAACTGATGTCAAATTGGCAGTCAAAGTTACTTCTTTACTAAGGTCACTACCATTTAAGCGTTCAATTGCAAGATAGTCTCTAACTTTTGGACGTCTAACAGTAAGTTCTGAGACAGAAATTCCATCAACTGTTATTGGGTTATTAAGTGTTATAGCTTGCATGTTCCTCCTTAAAAAGTTAATTAAATAAAAGTCTATATCGGCTTTTACATAACTAATTTCTTTGTATGGTGCTATAAATAGGATTAGCTTTGATAAGAATCTTTTCTGTGTTCAATTGAAGTAATAACTACTGTATGTTCTGGTACATCTATATAATAAAGTATACGATAGGTACTCACCCGTAGACTACGTTGTCCACTTAAGTTATGCTTTAATGGCTTTCCAAGTCCAATTGGATCAACTGTTAGACGCTCCATTATTGCCTTCTTAATCATTAACTTTACTTTTGCTGGAAGAGCCGGAATGTCTTTCTTTATAACAGATTCTGAATAGTCTATATTGTAAGGCTTAATCCCAGAAGGCATCTTGATGTTTAACCCTCTTTTCTTTATAGCGTTCGTCAGCAATCTTAGATAATTCCATATCTTCAATTTCTTCTTCCATTAATTCAGTTAATAACTTTAAAACGGACTTGTCTTGAGATTGTGCTACACTAACAAGTAAACCAGTTAGCTGCTCTATGGAATTTGTATGAGCTTTAGAATCCATATTAACTATATACCTACAACTTCTTATATTTTAACATTTTTATGTAATTTTGTCAACCATATTAGATCCCTAGAATCGTTTGTAGCAAGGCCATTTGATCAACGCCATTTATCTTTCTAATCATATTTTCAGCATCGATCTCTATTAATTCATTACCACCTATAGTAAGTTTATAATAATGGGCAGCTACAGTACACTTCAGCGTTGCTTTCTCAGCAGGTTTCCAGTTGCCAAAGTCAAACTCTTTAAAAATGCCTCTTAAATTGATTATTACTGCTTCAATATCATTACCTTGCATTCCTCCACGGAGCGTTAAAGATACTGAGTTTCCATCTATCAAGCCAAAAAGTCTAAATAGTTCTGAATCATACTCAGCAAAAGTAAAGTCTGCTTCAAGCTTTTCCATGCCCATGTCAATATTTATTGGAATATCCATACCACCAGCTCTGTACTCTTCGGTTTTTATGGTAAGCTTCGGCAAGGTTATTTCATCTATTTTTCCTGCATAACCACGACCATCTACAAATACGTTAAAATTTCTCAGTATTTTCGGTAACACTTTGCTTTCTCCTAACTTATTACACTATTATTTACGAGATGAGATTTGAATGTTATTTGCTCAGCCGGATATGGTAGTGTAAATTCGAAATCAAAATATACTTTCCCGCTTGCAATATTTGTTGGTGTATTGAGCTCTGGAGTTGCATAACATTTTCCGCTAATAATCGCTCCTTGTACTTTTAAATTGGCCAAATAAGAATTCACCCCCTCAATCACATCATCTATATAAGTTTTGGTGATATTGCGATCAACTGCCCATAAATGAGCTCGAAGTAGACTATCATTGATTAAATCTGCAGTCCTTCTCACTGACAGAAAAGCCCATTTTGAGTCATTTGAACATGTTCTATTTCCCCAAAGCCTATAGCCGTTTTGATGAATTATCGTTGTTACTTCATTTTCATTTAAGTGGTTTGCTCTGCAATTTGCATAACCTAAGCTAAAATCAATAGGCCTGCTTGTGCCAACAATACCATTTATCTCTTTATTTGAAGGTGAATGCCAGAAGCCTTGTTTGCTGTCTATTTTAGCTATTAAACCTGCTACAAAAGAACTTGCTGGCAAGATTTCTTCTTTTCCTTCAATAAGTACCTTCACCCATGGATCAACTACGTAAATTCTTGAGCTGCCAACACTTTTACGCAACTTGATTGCTTCTTCATCATTGGTATTTGGACCATCTGCTACTATTATGCTTCTCAGCTTTTCTGCTATAGGAATTAATGCTGCAACCACTGCATCTTCTGGTAGTTGGTAAGTAAACTGAGGTGCAATTAATATTCTTGGGGCAACATGAACTATACTTTCACTACTGAGGAATGCCTCTATCCCTTGATACTCTCCAGTCTCTTTATCAACTCCTCCAATTATATTCTTCAGCGTCTCTTCTTCTTTTAATTTTGGATCGCTGTTTTCACTTTCTTCAACTCGAATAACTACTACTGTTGCACCGATTTGGGAAAATATTCCATTTACTGCAGAAGGTAAACTGCCACTCTTTCCGAGCTTTGCTGCTTCCTTTAAGCTTCCTGCAACTAACACTGGTTTATTTAGCGGAAATTTTTGCTCATCAGCTTCAGGTGCAGTACCGATTACACCTATCACTGATGATTTAGCTGTACGTACTGTCTTTGCTCCTGAGGTTACCTCAATAACATTTACTCCGTGTAAAAATTCTTCAGCCATTTCTTTGTATCTTTTGTTTAAAATCGTTTAGTAAGTTCTCTAGCTCATTTTTACTTTTGGCTTCTGCAATTTTCTTCTTGGTAATGTCTTCCAACTCTTCACATTTAATTATTTCTTTTACTGCTTTTTTTGCTTTTTCTTCAATTATTCTTGCCATTTCAATAACTGTAATACCACGGACTTTTGCTAATGGTTCTATAATTTCTGTATCCTTTTTACTTATAGACTCTGGTGCTGCTAGAATGCTTTTTGCGGCTTTTTCTTGTATTTGATACGATTTAGCTTTTTGGTGAGAATTTCCAGCGTATTCGTTAGTATAGTTATTAAAATAAAAACGAAGTGCAGAAAGCTTTGCATTATCCAGTAACTCCAACTCAATATCTTCTTGATTTCGCTGAGCAATTTTTCCTCCTTCTGTTAAACAATAACTTTTTTGCCAATCAAAATTCTTTGGCGCTTCATACCAATCATTTCCTGTTGGCTTGTTTTCAAGTATTGTTGTTTCAATCTGCTTGTGGTTTTCAAAACGTATATAAATAGTCACAAATTCCTCCTCATTGCCATATTTGATCAGTTCGTTCTAACCCTGGACATTGCCAACCCCTGAGCGTCCTTTCCACATCTACCTCAAGCCCTGTGGTGAGAAAATTGCTACGTATGTTATAAATCCCCCACTGAATAAATTGACCATAGTTGTGTACATAATTTGATGCAAGCATACCTTGACTAACTTGTGTTCTGGAATACAGGTAAGATGATGTGTAAAGTAATATTGCAACTGTTTTTCCTGCTGGAATCTCCACATTACCAGATCCAGCTAATTTGCTATCAGAACTCGTGTATTGGTAAACATTTTTCCATATTATTCTTGAAATTCTTGATTTATTAGAATTGGTATTATCTGGTGTTCCCACAAATAATCCTGCACCTCCATACTCCGTACTCGAATACGATGATCCAACAAATTCTATTGCTTTATTTATGTTCACATTGGTTGTATTTTTTACAAATACTACTCCAAGTGCAGCATATGGGTAATAGTATATCTCATCATAACTACCCGAAAAGCTTTTTGTGCATAACTCTCCGTAAATAAATGTTCCTTTACTTCCCTCTATAAAACTTAGTTGTCTTGGCCGATAAAAACTAACGTAATCTGTATTGTACATATGGCTACCTGCTAGTAGTTGTAACATATAGTCAGTTTTTGTTATATCACTACTCCACTTTCCAAGCTCTGTCGTAAAAGTTCCGTGGCCAAAATAATTATTTTTTCTGCCAAGTACACCAAATAAGAAAGGTAATGACCCTGGTTCAACCATGTTGCGCTTTCTTATTTCATTTATAAGAGACGCTTTTAACTGTTCATCCCGAGTTTTTACCTCATTTATCAGGGATGTTTTTAATTGGTTATCACGAGTTTCTATTTCCCCAATAATTGATGAGCCAGATGGTACATTATTAACAGCACGAAAATCTTCTACTAAACCTTTAAGACCATCTTTATGACTATTACTAATGCTATTTATTGCTGCAATATTGGCATTCTTTCTCGTATCAAGTAGCGATAAATTTGTTGTTCCTTTTTCATCAATTCTCTTTAATAACTGCTTCTCTGATTCAGAGATCACTGCTAAAGAACTAGCTTTTTTATTATCCAGATCAGTTAAGTGTTTTTTTGCACTATCAAGAAGTTCTTTTAGCTTACCATCTGTCATCTGTACAATTTCAGAAACTGCACTTTTGTCGATTATTGATTCCAATGCTTTAGCAAGATATGCTAATTGATCTGGTGTACTGTTTGCTGCTAAATCCTTAAGCCTCTTTTGTAGTGCATCAATTATCTCTTTTACCTCAGTCATCTGCACAATGTCAGCAATAGCTTTTTTATCTGCTATCAATTCCAGCGATTTTGCAAGATATGCCAGTTGATCAGGTGTGCTGTTTGCTGCTAAATCCTTTATCCTTTGGTATATTGCTTCTTTCATTTCCAAAAATTTAAAAAAGTCTCAAAATTAAACCGCTCAAAATTACTCTTAAGTTGATTATGCTCATCTTCTCTTTCGGTAATATCTTCATCTATTTTCTTAATTGTGGTACGGATACGAACAACATCTTGCACAGCAATGTTTTCTGGATGAGGCAAAGAGTATCCTCTACTTGTTTTATCATCTGACATTCTGCTAAGTGATAATGATTCGTAGATTTTTGACTTTTGGACGATAGACAACCGTTCCACTTAAAACCAATTTTATCCTTGTATCATTACCATTAAAATTTGATAGCACATGAGTTCTCTCTACCAAATTTTCTCCAATTGGTTTTCCTGATGTTAAATTTACTAATTGCCAATCCACGTTTTTTTGTACATATGCTTTAACATCTGCAGTGCCAGGTATCAGCGCATCATATGTTATGGTAATCTTAGTGTTAGCTCCTGCTGTAATGCTTCTTGTAACATAATCTCCGAACTCTGAAAGATTACCCAGAACTAGCTGTAACCCAGGATAGAGAACAGGACTTTTTTCTCGCCCTCCTTTTAGGCTTGCTTTTACCGTTAATTCCCCATTTATTCTTTCACGCAGCGCGAGCGGCAAATTATCAGACAAAAAGTTTTCTCTTCCCTCTTCATCTGTCAGAATAAATTCTACATTGGTATCAAATGCTACTTTTTCGACGTTCGTCAAAACAATTTAATCTGATACATTATTTACAGTAACTTTGCCCAGGTCAACAACATAAGAAACTTCACTAAATTTTGCAGCTAGTAGTCGAAACGTTAAATCTAAATTTTGATGTGGAGTCCAGGTGCTTGCATTGCTAGATGACAGTAATACTCCTACTTGATATGGTTGACTTGTTACCCAACGGCTATTTACTGCATCATACTTGCCAAGCTCTGCTATTTTTACTGCAGTATCTGCATCATCAGTAAGTAGTACTATCGCATACTCCTCTCCTGCATGGCAAAACACTGGTGACCACTCTATACGTGTTGCTGTGCCATCTATCTTTATATCTTTTGGCTCAATACAACTTTCAGCAATGACAGTCTGCGAGGGCATTCCCACTGCTGTTTCTCTAATCTGCACAACAACACGTTTTTTGCCGCTATTTGTGAACCATAAATCTAGACCCCCTATGTGTCTGCTCTCATTTAAAGTAAATGTTTGTGCTAAAGGATCAACTCTTCTTGCTGTGATAACTCTTCTTCTTTCCTCTATGGTAATTGTTTTTTTACCAGTATAAGTTGCTTCTCCATAACTTCCTTTATCCCCGTAAAATTGCACTAATTTAGTACCGGCTGGAATATTTGCTGGTACTTTCACCTTTCCCTTTAATTTTCCCTGATTGTTAGCTGTTAACATTTGGTTTTCCAGTTTTAAGTTATAGGTTGAATGTTTATTCCGTCAAATTTTATCTCTTTAAGCTTCTCACTTAGCTCAAAACCTTCAATTTCAAAATTCTGTACTGCTTCTCTCATAAATTCAGCTTCGTATGAAGTACTTGACAGCAGCTCTGTCGTTTCTTTAACATTAAATACTCTGGTTACTGGACTTTTCCAATTTGTTTTTACCTCCGTCCAGTGATCAATGTTTTTATTTAGAGTAATTTGTGCCGGGACTGGATCAAAAGCTTGATATGGATTGATCTTTTCTCCTTTAGTCTGTAAAAGCTGCTCCAGTACCGGTTCAAGTTTATAAGGCAAAAGATATCTTTCCCCACCTTTTTCAATATCTGCAACTTCTACATCTATTGGCAGAACTAGCTCTCTATTTACTATTGCTGCAGACTGCGAAATTCCTTGATCACGCATATCATCATCAAAGAATGGGTCAACAAATACTCCTTTTTTGGTGGTAGGTTCTCTTGAATTTGCATCACTGCGTAGACGTTCCTGTGCAACCAGCGCATAAAGATCATTTATTCCTTTTTTCATTGCTTCAAGCTCATTCATCGGTACAGCATGAATAGCATTATTCACTATTTTTACCCCTTCGCCTTTTTTCCACGTCTGATGAATGTAGCAGAGCAAAAGTTGTCCGCTAGGCGCTTTTGGCATCGATGGTTTCCAAGAGTGGGAAATTCCTTTTATTCTCCTTACCACTCCTTTGCTATCGATAGTAATTAAATCAAAGCGGGACATTTTCCAGGTGTAATCAATTAGAACCAGACTATTATCAACTGCTCCCCTTACTTTACATCCCTCTTCATTTATATCTTCAGGACTTATATGAGTGCGACAGCGGTAAGTTATTTGATAACTACTTCCAGGAGCTGGCTCTTTACCAGGTAATGACCAATCAACGTTTCCTGCGTTTAATTTGTAATCTATACTATTTTCATAAATAACATTGCCTTGTTTAACTTGAATAATCTCAAGTACTGCAGAGTCAGGTATCGGATCAATAGCTCCAGAGTATGAACCATGAGTAACAGTAATGGTTTTCTGAACAGTTATATCTACTTTTTTAATTTCACTTATTGGAAAATCATTAACCTTCAGTTCCATTACTCTTTGGCTATTTGGCTGAAAAGTATGTGGTTCTGATTCAACTGATTTTATATCCGGATCTTCATCAAAAGAAACACGAATACTGTGAGGAAGTTCAATCTCATAGCCATCAACATGAGCTTTGCCCTCATTAATCACAAATATTTTTTTTCCTCCTTCTCCCTCTTCCTTTTGCAGGAACATTACTTCAAGACCATTTACGACGTAGGAACCATTGGCTTCTTTGTCATAACGAGCAAGAGCAGTAGTTACTATATTTGCTTGTGGTGGCGGTGAATGTTCTATCAATACTCCATTTTCAATGTTATAAATTGGATAAAATTCGCCATTTACAGAAAAAGTGGAAGAAACACCTTCTGCTTGATAACCCCAAATGGTGGAAACTTTAAGTCTTGCAGCTCCTACTTCTTGATAATTACGTGTACCAACAGCAGGATCACGAAGATTTTCGTCCTCAAGTTCTGTAATCGTAGATTCTAGATAATAAACACCGATACGCACTGTGGTACTCAGTGGAATAACAAACTCTTTTGCTTCTACTTTTCTAACTGCTCCACGAAGATAGATTTTTCCTGACTCAAGTGTAACTTTACCAGTTTCCCCATCTATAATACAATTGCTTCCTGTTATAACATCGCCATCACGAAATATTGCATCGCCTATGCCTTTAAGCTTAGAGAGAGCATACTCCTGAGTCTCGTTTAATTCTGCAGACTGTAGACCTCTTCCTGCAAGAAACAAGCTTTTTTCGTATTCTTTGTCAGGATTAAAGCGGTTATAATAGGCGTTTAAAGTCATTTTATGCTAGAAAAATTCAAAAAGTTACAACAAATGAAAAAGTTTCCCGAGTTGCAGATGTTCTGATAAGTGGTACAGTATGTTCTAAAACTAATAAGATCCCTGGGTCTTCTATATCTTGTGGTTCAAAATATCTCTGTCCAGGAGGCAACTTTTCTTTTACCTTTGTACCAACCATAACTCCTAATTCCCGTATCACTTGATTTGCTGCGTCCGTGAAATCGAAAGTGAATTTGAGAAAAAGATTATTAGTTGGTACATTTGAGGGCCTAAACCTTCCAGAAGGAGTTATAAGTTCGCCGTTTTCATCACCTGTGCAGAATAGCACTTCATCTGCAGTACGTCTGCCAAGCTCATTGAGCAGTTTTTGAGATGTAATGGACTCTGGTGGTGTGTCTTGAATGTATTCTATAGTTACTGTACTATTCTCTACAATAGAGCTGTTTTTCGTACGTTTTATTATACCACTACTGCTCTCAACTATATAGTCAATACTGGATTGATACACTGTTTGTCCTGTAAAAACCCTTACATCTTTAATAGTGTGGTGATCTAGAGCTATTTCACCCTCAATAAAAACTTTTTCGACCTGATGGCTACTTTCCCAGCTCGTATCACCTGTTCCCCAAGCAAGGTGGATAGACTGCTCTTTTATACTTGCTGCTATTGCTGCTCTTCCTGATTGTGTGAGTATTGACATTTTTAATTAAGCCCCCTATATTATATATGTACGGTGAGTTCAAAATTCGTCCGCAAAAATCAAAATATTTTTTTATATCAGAAAAATTTTTTAGGAGAATAGCTCAGCTCCACAGCTAAACTTTCCAACGCCGCGAGCAAATGGTCCGCTAGGAATGTCAAGCCATTTATCTTCTTTTGAACCAGTAGCCATTCCCTTAACCAGCTTCCGTGTTTGTAACAGCTCTTGAACTATACGCTCCATTCTATCTCTTCCTATACTGTGAAACTCCTCAGGTAGTCTATGCCGCTGTTTATACACTCCTGTACTTCCTGTATGGGTAAATGGATGTCCAGAAATTGCTGCTCGT
This sequence comes from Wolbachia endosymbiont (group A) of Urophora cardui, assembly GCF_964028435.1. Classification (NCBI taxonomy): domain Bacteria; kingdom Pseudomonadati; phylum Pseudomonadota; class Alphaproteobacteria; order Rickettsiales; family Anaplasmataceae; genus Wolbachia; species Wolbachia endosymbiont (group A) of Urophora cardui. The sequence continues at coordinate 1,518,581 of NZ_OZ034774.1, read as the reverse complement.
GTAATTGCAGTTATAAGATGCTGCTTTGAATCTTTTTCGTTCATATTTTTTATTCTTAATCTTTCAGTTATGTCCTCTAACAATCCTGTTTCTTCATTTCTTAAATAAGTGCGTAAAGTGCGATCAGCCAAACCGTTTGCTTTAACAATTGCTCCATAAAATAATGCGTTCTGTCTTACAGATTCTCCTATTGATTTAAAAATTGTCGGTTTAGCTGCATCTTCCACAGACCAAAAAGCGTATGAACACCTAACACCATTAACAAGAGCAGATGTACCTCTAATGGCATCACGTGCTTGCTCAACAGTCGATATAGGTTTTTCACTTTTTGGCTTTCTCATATGATGGGCAGTAATTATTGATGCTCCAGTGCTACCTGCTAAATCAGATAATAAAGACATCAAATAATCGCCTACGGCTGGGTCAGTATTTAAATCAGCATGCACAAATGATGCAAGTGGATCAAATACGATTAATTTTAAGTCTTTTATTTTATTAAGTTGTTTTGTTATAGATTCAAATTCAGGAGAAGTCTCTATAACTTTACCTGAAACACTCTTTATGATTGTAAGTGATCCACTAACATTTGGTAATGGTACAATAAAGAGCCTATCTTTATATTTTAATCTTTCGCATTGCGAATCAAGACGCTCTAAACGACGATGTATTTCACTCATATCATCTTCTGCTGAGAAAATTACCACAGATCCATGTTCAGTAACTAAAGGACCAAAACCACATGGCTGATCTTTTCTACTCGCAACTTTCAGTGCTAAATCAAGCAGAAGCATACCTTTGCCAGTATCTCCCATCGCAGCTAGAATAGATGTTACTCCTAAAGGAAATAACCCTTCAACAAGAAACTTTTGCTCTGGTACTGGACCTATAAAACGTTCTACGCTCCATTCTTGAATATTAAGCAATTGCTTAACGATGATTTTTTTCGAGTTATTTTCAATGAATTCAGGAATATTCATCTTTTCTTCTATACCATCAGCTGAATCCCATCCTTTTGGTTTATTGTCAGGTATTTCAAGAAGAGTAAGTGATAAAACACCAAGAAAAGTAAGCTTTTTCACAACTTTCTCAGCATATTGTTTACCTGGTTCATCATTGTCTGGCCAAATAATAACATGCTTACCCTTAAGTGGTGACCAGTCTGTTTTTTCTATTTGTGCATTTGCTCCTAACATTGCAGTTGTGGCAGTTATACCTTGCTCTATCAGAGCATCTGCACACTTTTCACCTTCAACTAAAATCACCTTATCAGATTTCATAATACCTGAAATATTATATAAAGGCCTGATCTGTGGTGGAGTAAAACTAGACCTTTTTACATCAAAAGGAAGATATCTTTTTCCTGAATCAGTGTTATAACGATAAACTGTAGCAATCACTTGATCACTTTCATCGTAATAGTTCCATGATGCCGTTGGTTGCCCCAGAGTGTTATTTTTTCCCGAATAACCAATCCACTTAGCAATATCTTCTATCGTATCAGTAAATTGATTTTTTCCAGTAACAGCAGCCCAAAGATCAAAAATATCTCCTCCTTCTCCGGTAGAAAAATCATGCCATAATCCGGCTTTACTGCCAGTTAACTCCACTATCATACTTTTTCCTTGATTGCCTTTTAGATCACCTACATAGAACTTATCACCACGAAAAGTTCCTCTTGGCAGTAAATAAGAAAGACATGACCTTATATTTGATAGGAGTTGAGTTCTTAACTGTTCTTTCTTCCCTAATAATTTATAATGTCCATTTCTTTGTGAACAATAAATATCCATACCTACCTGAAGAATTTTTATGTTCTAGCTATAACGTTAGCAGTTTTCCAACATCCATTAATCTTATTGATGAATTTTGTTGGTATAGATCTACCGTTTCTAAGTTCATATACTACTTGCAAGATATTTGTACGTTTATTGGGTTGAAATATTACTATTCCAGATGTATAAAAACTTCTTAAAGCGTTAGCACCAACGAGAGCTTGAAATGGATTCTTTTCCAATATAGAGGTAGGTACTTTTTTGGTGTGATTTGTGATGATTATTCCAGCCATAGGATTAATCTTGGAACGTAGTTTTTCTATTGCATGCCGCAGACCATAGTTAACGGAATTATAAGGAGAATCAATCACAACTAAATCAAACTTTTCCTCTACCATATTTTTTATTTTTTCTATACCTTCTTCATTTAAGGTCAAATTCATCTTGTTCGTCACAATTAAGTTTTCTGTTGCTAAATGAGGAAGTTTGTTGAGTTGTTGTATACGTTCTCTAATGTAATCATATTCCATTTCGTTTTGTAGATAGAATATTTTTAGCGGTCTTGTAGGCTTCATGCCAAGAAATGATCTTCCTGCTGCCAGATGTACTAATAGAGAAAGAAGAAAATGACTTTTGCCAATCTTTGGAGTACCACCTATGACCAAAAGACCACCTGGTGTCAAAATTCTTGGGCCTATTATATCTTGTGGCATTGGTGATTTGTCATTTAAGTAATGGTTTACAGAAAATGCTTTTTCTTCGTTTTGTTTTTCTTGTAATATGGAACTTCTTTCATCTTTACCGTTCAACCATGTTTCAGCAGAATCTATATTACCTTTAACTAAAGTCCAAAGGTCTATTATATTTCCTTTCTTTTCTTCGATCAGGTTGTACCAATTTCCTGCATTGACTCCTGCAACAATGTTGCAATAAACTTTGGTCCGCTTTTCCACTGTGTGTGAAAGAGTCTGGCAGCTCTTTTACTCGAAACACGATATGCACGTCTTCATGGTTAATCTCAATTCGCTTAACTAATGTTCTAATGATATCACGTCTAGTTAGCCAATCTGCGTTATCAAGACTTGAGTTAACGCTAGAAGAAAACTCTTCTAAAGTAGTCACCACTAGAGTTAAGTCTTGTTCAAGTCTTTTTTGATCAAATATCTTTTTCTTTTGCTCTCCGATCATTTGTAAGGTTTGTTTCATTGCTTTAATTCTTGGTTTAAACTCTTCTTCATTGATGTATCCTTGAGTATAGCCATCAATAAGCCTTGCAATGCCACAGTTTAATTGATCTTCTTTTTTCTCAAGAAAGTCACTTTTTTGATCTAATGGTGATTTTTTAATCTCTGAAAGTCTACGCTTGTATTCTTCTAATATCCGAGTAGGATTTTTCAATAGGTATTTTACCTCTTCCCATACAGCCACGTCTAATACATCTGTACGAATCATTCTATTATTACACATTTTATTGCCACCAAAGTGACCTCGCTCCGTACCAGTACAACGATAATATGTTCGACGAGCGCTAGAGCAAGTGCTAATACCATGATATCCATAATGACAAAGCTGACATACTGTTAAACCTTGCAACAAGTAATTTGCTCCCATTCGTCTTCTCCTAGCTATTCTTTTATTTTCAGTTAGCTGTTCTTGAACTATATCAAATAAATCTTCGTTTATAATATTAGGTACAGGAATATAAATCCAATTTTCTTTATCAGTACGAAAAGTAGAATAATTGTCTTTCGGTTGCTCACAAGAGCGTTTCTGTGGTCTTACGTGTTTTAATTTTACTCCTAGCTTTTTTTTACCGAATGCTGCTTGTCCTTTATAAGCAGGATTTTGTAATAGACGACAGACTACACTCCTATCCCAATACCTTTTTCCTGTTCGTGTTACGATGGACATAGCTCTTAATCTATGACATACTTCTCCAATGCTTACTCTTCCCCTTCCCACCCAAAAAAACATTTTACGAATGACTTCAGCTTCCTCTTCATTAATTTCAAAAAAGGCTTGTCCTCCTCCTATATGCTTATTTATATAACGATAGCCATAAGGAGCTCCACTCATTACATTTATACTGCCTTTATTGGCTGCGTGAATCTTGCCTCTACGACTTCGTTCCATAATTTTTGCACGTTCATATTCTGCTATCATACCCTGTATTTGTAATAGTAATTGAGATTCTGGATTATCGTCAATTTGACAATTCAAGAAAACTGTTTCTACACCCAATTTCTTAAATTCATCAACTAATAACATTTGATGTACATATTTGCGAGCCAAACGATCAGGAGAATGAATATAAACCTTATTAATATTACCTTCTGCTATTTGATCTCTTAATTTTTCTAAACTAGGACGTATTATATCAGAGCCACTATAACCATTATCAATAAATTTATATTCACTTAGTAATTTATGTCCATCAGCACTAATCTTATTCTCTATAGCAGTAATTTGGCTTGCTATTGTATCTCCTTGCACTTGTTTTCCTGAAGAAACTCTCGCGTACAGACTAACAGTTATCATTGCTCCCCCTTAAATTGATTCTATTGTTACATTCAAAAATTTTCTCCTTTTGGCTCCCATTTACTTGTTTATTTAATGCTAGTTTTTTATATGCATCTAATAAGTACAATTCTGCTAACCGATTAGGTTCATAACTATAGCTAACACGAACAGTCAGTTTCTTTTTTCCCATGAGCTTTCCTTGAAAATATATAAATATGTTCATATATCACTCATCGAAACAGATGGTCAGTTGATCGTTGGTTCTATAAGTGAAAACAACTCCTCGTTCTTTGAGTAGAAGCTGCCGGGAAATTATTTTTTTTAGTTTTATGTTTGTTGCAACATTGTTGCAGGGGTATTTTCTCCTTCCATTTCAACTATTATCTTATTTCCATTTCTACTTCCAATATAGAATTTATCTTGGTAAGATTTGCCTTCAGGTAACAAATAAGATAAACAATCTTTGATATTATTAATTAATAATGATTTTATTTTTAAAGCATTTTTAGATGAAAAATCCATAAAATTCTCCTTGTTTATTCCAAATTTGTTCAACATATTTTTTAGACGTTTAAAGTCAAGATTAGCCAGCTCACAAACAGTTTCAAAAGATCGTGAGCGAATCCATTGACAAGCCTCTTTTTTAAGTTTAGGGTTTTTTCCTGCTGCATCCTGAATAGCTCTAGTAATAACAGCAGCCCACAACTTTCCTTCGTCATACTTCAAAATGGCAACCAATCATCTTGAAAACTTTTTTGTAATTCTGGAGTAATAACTGTAGTAATCCTATTTCTATCTCCGTATGTATTATTAGTTTCAACGCCTACTTTCGCTGTAAACTCTAAATCGTTGAAATCAGCTATAGAGTTGATTTTTCTAGCAGTAACTGCTTTCTCTGAAGTGTCATTTGCATGAATATTTCTGGATGATTCCAAAATACTACGCAGCATAGAACGTCCAGATTCTCCCCAGATGTCTTCTTCACCTTCTGCTTTGCCATTTTTGATACCTATAATCTGAAAAATCTTGCGTTTTGCATATGGACCTTCAGTGACAGTAAATTCAGTGTTTAAATAGATGCTGCCAGTAGTGTAGTTTTTAGTGAACCAATTTTCATAACCTCCAGGCTTTATTGCCATTTTTACCTTGACTATTGTACCTTTCGGTATTAAACTGCTTTGCAGTTTTGCATTATTAAAATCAGTTAAAAAATCTTGTAGCATACGCTCTCCTATAAGTTGACTTTAAAGTGAAAGTTAGCTATTCCATTAGCTGCCAATGACCATTTATCTTATCGACAAGTTTGTTTGGCACGCGTTCACCATTGCGAAGCTCAAATACTATCTGGCGTGCACTGCTTTCTTCATCATGAGCAAACATCACCATACCAGTACTGTAAAATCCACGTAAAGATCCAGCACCACTTAGGCCTTGAAATGGATCTTCTTCGAGCATCTTTTTCGATAATTTTTTTGTATGATGAGTAAGTACAATACAAGCATCTGGATTGACAGCACTGCGTAGCTTTTCAAGAGTCTTTTGCAGAAAAAACAGCATAGCACTATTGTCATTTTCATTTCCATATTCACTGCTAAAGATGTTACGTAATGGATCTATGGCCAAAACATCAGGTTTAAAGCGTTCATTTACAATCTCCTTAATTTCACTTATTTCATCATGATTAAATGATAAGTGCACTTTTGGCGTAATGATTAAGTTGTTAGCAGCTACATTCAAAAGTTCATTATCAAGTTGTTGCAAACGTTCTTTCATATATTCATATTCAATTTCAGTTTGCATGTAGAAAATTTTTAAAGGTCTATTTGAAACCATACCAAGAAAAGAAACACCTGCAGCCATATGAACGAGCCATGAAATCAAAAAGTCACTTTTGCCGATTTTAGGTGGGCCACCCAGTACCAATAAGCCTCTTTTTGTTAAAATTCTTGGTGAGATTATATCCTCTGGTATTGGCGATCGATCGTTCAAGTATTCTTTCACACTGAAAAAAGGAATTTTTTGACCAATAGTTAAAAAGTTTTGTAGCATATAATAACCTCCTATATGTTGGGCGTAACAGGTTGAATTGCAAAAGCTTTAGTTTTAATTTTTGTAAGAAGTTTTCCTAGATGCGGTTCTTCAACCATATTAAGGCAACCACTTCGATCTTTAGCAGGATATCCCCAAGAATTAATCGTCTGACAGACAAATGAACGAACCTCTGTACCATCATCTTTCTTGATTCCAACCATGCTAATTACTTCATCAACAATGCCAGGAATTTCACTTGCAGTTTTAGCACCTTCACATTGAGGTAGCCAAGTCGAGCGATTGAAATCATCAAGGTATTGCCCAAGAGTTCCAACTATAATGATGTCTTTATTTGGAATATGTTGAAACTGATTGAGCCAAGCCATCATCTCTTGAGCAAGTAACCCGTAAGCAGCTCTCATATCTTGTTTTCCTGATCTTTCAGAAAAAGCTTCAGGTTGCATTTTTGCCCACAATAGACATAAACGCGAGGCTACTGTAATACTATCGATAAAAATACATCGATACTTGAGAAACTCTGAAGCAAGCTCTTTGTATTTACTGGATACATGCTCATAGTGTTTTTGGCTATATGCTGAGTCAGATTTTAACGCAGGATTAGGACCACCTATGAGACATGCAATATCTCTTGCCTCATTCCAAGTACGAATACTTACAGAATCCCCTTGCCAATCTTGAACAGCAAGTAAACCTGCCTCAAAATCAAGACAAAGTGTTGGTTCATTTATGGTCTTTAAGAGACTAGTTTTACCTATACCATAAGGACCAAAGATGACCATTTTTATACCTGTTTGAACTTTTAGCCGTTCATTGCTGTTCATTATTTTCATTTTTCTCCCAGTACCTAAATATATATGTACGATGACCTAGGCAATTCGTCCGCAATTTGCAAAAAAAAAATTTTGAGCAAATATAATCGAGAGCTTATAACTTCTCTAAAACTGAGAATTTATCGCGTATTCGTTCTAGTGTGCGATAGATAGTTGTCTTTGGTATTTTGGTTATTACAGAAACTTCAGTAATAGTAAATACCTTAAGTAATTGACATAAATTACTATCTTTTTCAGACAAAGTTGAAATTATATTATTTATATCAGTGCGAATTATCGCTTCGATTTCCGAGTTCCTATGATCTGGAATATCGTCGTTTATATCATCAAAAGTTATATTACGTTTTAGACACAACTGATTGCGTAACATATTGCGAGCACAATAATTAGCTAATCTAGCAACGAAAGTACTAAAACTACTTCTTTTCTCATCGTGCTGGTTCAGATATTGCCAAACCTGACAAAAAAGCTCTTGTTCTATATCTTCGAGACTTTCGTTAATAAAACAGCTTTTGGATTTAAGGCGCGAAGCTTGAAATCTCACATGTTTAACAATTGTAGAATCGATTCCTTGATAAGAATTCTTCATAAAAACTCCAAAAGTTTCATGAATAGAGATTTTTACCAAGACTTTGTATGACTAATTTATTATAAAAAAGTAGTAATAATTTTTTTATCTAAAAGAATAAAATCTTTAAAAATTAAAATAAGATTTAAACGTTTTGATACACTACTGAAGCTACTTTTTCATAGGTAAAAAACTACCAATTTCGTACCTAATTTCTGAGTTACTAATTAGTATTTCAGAAAGCAGTGATCGTTAAGTTATTGATAATATTGTCTTTTTTATGTTCTATTCCTAAAAGCCGTTTCTAAAGTTAAGTGGCTAAAATCGGCCAGTGAAGAGGATTTACGGATTACTGAAGTCTTATATATATTATATATATATTTAAATAAAGGTAAAATATAATATATGATAATATAATAATATAAATATTGACGTAATATAAATTATGTGAAATAGCTATTGAGATAAGTAAAAACTTAAATGGTAGGAAAAGGAATATGAAAATTTTTTTTAATTTTTTTTCAAAATTGCGGACGAATTTGCGAGTCATCGTACATATATATTATACAGGGCATTGAACTTTAATTACACAAAGGAGTTTTTGTACGTCGATTTTAACATTAGATCTTGGCAAACAAACGGGCTGGGCAATTCTAACAGATGGAGTAATTGAAAGTGGAAGCAAAAGCTTTCATGGTAGCCGTTTCAGTGGAGGTGGAATGTGTTTTTTAAGTTTTCACAATTGGCTTAATTCTTTGAAACATGAGTTCACTGCAGTGTATTTTGAGGAAGTAAGAAGACATCTAGGAACTGATGCAGCGCATTGCTACGGTGGTTTTCTTGCCGTTCTATCTGCTTGGTGTGAAGAGAACAATATTCCCTACCAAGGTGTTAATGTTAAAACTATAAAACGCTTTATAGCAGGCAAAGGTAATGCAAGTAAGAGTGAAGTTATTGAAGCGATACGTGAAAAAGGTTTTTCACCTAGAGATGATAATCAAGCAGATGCTTTGGCATTAATGTTCTACGTTATGAATCTTAGTAAAGATTTTAACACATTAAAAATACCGTAAAAGTGGGTCCTTTCGGCCATAATGGCGGGTTTGGTGGGTTCGACCTCAGGCCTTCTTTAGCGTCAGAGATATTTTAAATATTAACTTTTTAATTATCAAGGATTTAAATTATATGAATTTAGCAATCCACTATTATCCTACTCGAAATCTAGTCGAATATGAGCGTAATCCACGTAAAAATGACGATGTAGTCAACAGAATGTGTGCTTCTATTCGGGAATTTGGCTTTCGTATACCAATAGTTGCAAAAAGCGATGGAACTGTGGTTGATGGTCATTTAAGACTTAAAGCAGCAAGAAAACTTGGTATGGAAAGTATTCCAGTGGTCTTAAGTGATAATCTAAATGAACCACAAACCAAAGCTTTTCGATTACTGGCAAATCAATCAGCTAACTGGGCAAAGTGGGATAATGAGCTTTTGAAAGTAGAAATTCAAGAATTAGAAGATTTACAGTTTGATCTTAAAATGACTGGATTTGAGCTAGAAAAAGTTCAAAACTTTCTTGATGATTTAGATGGTGAAGAAGAAGATCTTTCTGACTTAGTTGTTGATGACAAAAAAGTAGAAATAACAAAACCAGGTGATCTTTGGATTTTAGGTGATCATCGAATCTATTGTGGTGATAGCTCTGTAGTTGAATCATATAAAGCGCTGTTAGATAAAATGGCAGATATTACTGTTTGTGATCCTCCATATAACGTTGACTATGGTAGCAGTCAAGACAAAAAGATATTAAACGATAATCAAGGTGAAAAGTACGAACTTTTTCTCTATGACATCTGTTCCCATATTTTAGCATATACGAAAGGAGCAATTTACATCTGCGTATCATCATCAGAGTTTTCAACGTTGCAAAAAGCATTTGAGGAAGCAGGAGGGAAATGGTCAACATTTATCATTTGGGCAAAGAATCACTTTACGCTAGGCAGATCTGATTATCAGAGACAATACGAAGCAATGCTCTACGGTTGGAAAAATGGCAATAAACGTGATTGGCATGGAGGTAGAAATCAAAGTGATCTATGGTTTTATGATAAGCCAATACATAACTCACTGCACCCAACAATGAAGCCAGTAGAGCTAATGGAGAAAGCAATAGTTAATAGCAGCAGACCTGGGGATACTGTACTTGATCCATTTAGCGGTTCTGGCAGCACACTGATTGCATGTAAGAGAACAGGAAGAATTTGTAGAACAATAGAGCTAGATTCAAAATTTGTAGATGTAACTATAAAACGTTGGCAAATATATACCGGAAGAGATGCCATTTTAGCCGGTACTGGCAAAACCTTTTCAGAGATTCAAGAAGAAAATTTGTAAAAAAGAAGCAAAAAAAGTGGAAAAGATCACACAAACGGAATGGGCAAGAGAGATAGGAGTATCAAAGCAATATGTCTGTTATTTAGTAAAGAAAGGAATAGTTGAGTTGGAGGATGGTTTGATCAGTAGAGAACAAGCAAATGAAGCGGTGGCAGCAATAAGAGATCCAAGTCAGCCACTTAGGAGGAAAAATCCAGAAAACGAAAATACAAATAACCTTTCTACAATGTTGCTAAAAACGCGAATAAAAAATGAGATGGAACGTGGTAAACTGCTTGAGGCAAAGGCAAAAGCTGAGATTGGTGAACTTGTGTCAGTAGAGGAGGTAAAAACCGAAGCATTTAATGTAGCAAGAGTTGTCCGTAATAATTTACTTAATATTCCAAATAGAGTTTCAGCACTACTTGCATCACTGAGTGACACTGAAAAGATTCATATGGCGCTAACTGAAGAGATTACAAACTCATTACAAGAATTATCTAATACTAAATTTCAAATATAAAAAAGATTTTGAATATAAAATGGCTGATAACTTAAGTTTGGAGTTAATAAAGTGTCTCATTAATCAACCTGGATTAGATGTTAATGTCAGAGGATTAAATGGAAAGACACCACTACATTGTGCTATAGAATTTGATGAATTAAGCATGGTAGATTTGTTACTCACGAAGAAGAATATTAATCCTTTTGTTGAGGACAATGAAGGCAAAACCTCCTTAGATTATGCCAAAGAAGGGAAAAAAGCAGAAATATTACAAGCGCTAATTAATAACAAATACGGATAAGAGGAAGATAGCTTACTGCACTTAGCTGCGATGATAGGTGAAGTTAATGCAGTTAGATATTTGATAAGAAAAGGTGTTGACGTTAATGTACGAAATGCTTTGCACCATACTCCATTACATCTAGCAGCAGGTATAGGACATGAGAATATTGTCAAAATTTTAGTGGAAGAAGGAAAAGCTGAAATCGAGGTTTTTGATGCACGAAATCAGACACCGATGCACTATGCAGTTAATAATAAAAAGTTGGAGATAGTAAAGTTACTGCTGAAGCTTGGAGCAGATGTAAATAGCGCGCGCATAGGACAAAACTCAATGAAATTGTCACCTGTTCATATAGCTGTAAGTAATACTAATTACGATGAAAGAGACTTATGTCTTGATATTCTCAAATGCTTAATAAAGGAGCCTAATGCTCAAGTCAATTTGCAAGACTACGAAAATAAAACACCACTACATTACGCTGAAAGACTTAAAACAATAGAAGTTTTACTAACGCGAGAAGATATAGACCCTCTGGTAAAAGACGATAGCGGCAAGACACCATTTGATTACGCTAAATCTGAGATAAAGAAGGCTTTGGTGAGTAATAAATACGGTTCTGAAAAGAATAGTCTACTCCATTTAGCTGCACAAAGAGGAGAAATTGAGATTGTAGATGCAATTTTAAAAGAAGAAATCAATATTGATATTGTAAATAATAAAGGTCTATCACCGATTTACCTTGCTGCGGAAAAAGGGCATTTACATGTAGTAAAGTTATTGCTGAAAAAAGGAGCAAATTATACACCTGTTTTGCACTTAGCAATCAAATCAAACAATTTAGAGTTACTTAAAGTTTTGTTTACTGAAAAAAATGGGTCTTTGCTCTGAAGAGATACCGTTGTTCATTTTCCAACCCTTCATAATAAATATATAGCACAGAGAGAAATAGCAGATAAAAGGACGAAAAAACATAATAATATTATCTGCATCTATACTACAGTCAGCGCAACAGCAGTAGCAGTATATATAGGGTTGATAACAACAACAATAAGCAGTGCAATCATTTTTGCAACAATAACAGGGATATTTGCGCTTGTTATAGCAATAATGATAAGTGAGGTGAGCAAAAGATATATAGAAAACGAATTTCAGAAAAAGGTGTTTATGGAATTGGAGGAGTGTGGAAGAATAAACTCTACTGTTAACAATATTGAGATAGAACCAATTATGAGTAGATGCAGACAATGATATACGCTAGAGCTTTTTCTGAAGGTTTAAGACCAGATTCGTCGCTTAAAGTATCAGAGTGGGCAAATGAGTATCGAGTTTTAGCAGCAACTGCAGCATCAGAGCCAGGTAAATGGAGAACGGAAAGAACTCCTTATTTAAAAGAAATCATGGATTCACTTTCTCCGTCCTCACCAACAGAAAAAGTAGTATTCATGAAAGGAGCGCAGATTGGGGGAACAGAAGCTGGTAACAATTGGATTGGCTACATCATAGATCAGACTCCTGGTCCAATGCTGGTAGTACAGCCAACAGTTGAAATGGGAAAACGTTGGTCAAAAGGAAGATTTGCGCCGTTAATAGAGAGTACGCCATGTTTAAAGAGTAAAGTAAAAGACCCAAGGTCAAGAGACTCAGGCAATACTTTACAAAGTAAGGAATTTCCAGGTGGAATAGTAGTAATAACCGGAGCAAATAGCAGTGTAGCACTGAGATCTATGCCAGTAAAATATCTCTTTCTTGATGAAATAGATGCCTACCCAGGAGATTCAGGAGGAGAAGGAGATCCAGTACTGCTTAGTATTGCTCGAACTAATACATTTGCACGGCGAAAGATTTTTTTAGTATCAACACCAACGATTCATGGAATAAGCAGAATTGAGAAAGAATTTGAAGCAACAGATAAGAGATATTTTTTTGTATCATGTCCGCATTGTAATTACTATCAAGTTCTAAAATGGGCACAAATAAAATGGGAGAATAACGACTCAAGAACAGCACATTATGTCTGCACTGAATGTAGCGGCAAAATAGAAAATCATCAAAAAACAGAGATGCTTGAGCATGGAGAATGGAGACCTACTAATAGAGTAAAAGGTGAGAAAAAAGGATTTCATCTTTCAAGTCTTTATAGCCCAGTTGGCTGGTATAGTTGGACTCAAGCAGTAGAAGATTTTCTGCATGCAAAAGAGAGTGAGCAATTACTGAAAGTTTGGATAAATACTACGCTTGGAGAAACTTGGGTAGACAAAGGAGAAGTACCAGACTGGAAGCAATTATTTAACAGGAGAGAATTTTTTCCCATAGGCACAGTACCAAAAGGCGAAGTAATCCTCACAGCAGGAGTAGATGTCCAAAAAGATCGTTTAGAAGTAGAAGTTGTCGCATGGGGAAAAAGCCGTGAAAATTGGTCAATAGACTACCAAGTATTTGAAGGAGATACAGGAGGTGGGGAAGTATGGGGAAAACTCTCCGAGCTCTTAAATCATCATTTTATCGGTGAAAATGGGCTTGAATATATGATAAGTATGATGGCAGTAGATGCTGGATATGCAACGCAAGAAGTATACAATTGGGTAAGAGGTCATCAGGGCTCTGGAAGAGTAATGGCAGTCAAAGGTGTAAACAAAGCGCTAGTACCACTTAGCAGCCCAAGTAGAGTAGATATAACAGTTGGTGGTCAAAAGCTGAAAAGAGGAATAAAGCTATGGCCAGTAGGAGTATCGATATTAAAGTCAGAGCTTTTTCAATTACTTAATATTTTAAAAGAAGAGGAAGGAAAAGCTCTACCTGGATATTGTCATTTTCCCGAGTATGCACCTGAATATTTTAAGCAGCTAACGGCAGAGCAATTAGTCAGCAAGGTAGTAAAAGGATACACCAAACAAGAGTGGCAAAAGGTAAGAGAAAGAAATGAAGTACTGGATTGCCGAATTTATGCGAGAGCAGCATCTATTGCACTTGGAATTGATCGTTGGCCAGAGAGTAAATGGAATAGTTTGAGTGGAAAAATGGAAAGCAAAAAGCCCAAAAAATTAAGACAGAGTAAATGGCTTAGTAGTCAAAATGTACAGTGAAGAATATTTAACTCAAGTTGAGAAAGCAATTCAAAAACTGCAAAGCGGAGAAAGAGTTGTCTCAATTGCATATGGTGATCATGTTGTGCGGTACGGGGAAGTTCAAATAAAGGATTTATTGAATTTAAGACAACGAATTAAGGCTGAGTTAAAAGTTGCAGGTATGAACCCAAAGAGGAAAATTGTTTTTTCAACGAGTAAAGGAATTTTATAAATGCTGCTCAAAACCTTCAAGCAATTGTTTAACAAACCAAAAATCAAAAGTTCTGCTTGGGATGCAGCAGGCTCAGGAAGAAGATTTTTTCACTTTCAACCAGAGTTAGGAAGTATAAACAATTTGCTGTCTCAAAACCTTGAAACTTTACGTAGTAGATCACGTGATATGGTGAGAAAAAATCCATATGCAGCAAATATAATTGATACGATAGTGAGTAATTCTATTGGAACAGGAATAAAGCCGCAATCAAAAGCAAGAGATGGAGAATTTCGAAAGAAGGTGCAAGAATTATGGCTAAGATGGACAGATGAAGCAGATAGTAACGGAGTAAGTGATTTTTATGGATTACAAGCTCTGGTATGTAGGAGTATGATAGAGGGAGGAGAATGTTTTGTACGCCTCCGAAATCGTAAACTCGAAGATGGATTTTCTGTACCATTACAACTGCAAGTACTAGAATCAGAGCATTTGGACAATAAAACAAATCTAACTTTAGCAAATGGTAACATAATTCGTAATGGTATTGAGTTTAACAGGCTTGGTCAAAGAGAAGCTTATTACTTATTTAAAGAACACCCTGGTGAAAATACCTTTGGAGAGTCAGTAAGAGTGCCAGCAAACGATGTTTTACATATTTATAGACCATTAAGACCTGGGCAAATTAGAGGAGAGCCATGGCTTTCGAGTATACTTCTGAAACTTTATGAGCTTGATCAATATGATGATGCAGAATTAGTACGAAAAAAGACTGCTGCGATGTTTGCGGGGTTTATTACAAGGCTCGACCCAGAAGCAAATATTTTAGGAGAAGGCGAAGCGAATGAGCAAGGAGTAGCACTATCAGGCCTAGAACCTGGAACTATGCAACTTTTAGACCCAGGTGAGGACATAAAATTTTCAGAACCATCAGATGTTGGAGGAAGCTATGAAGCATTCATGAGACAGCAACTGAGGGCAATAGCGATAGGCACAGGAATAACATACGAGCAGCTAACAGGAGATTTAACAGGTGTTAATTATTCATCCATTCGAGCAGGGCTGATAGAGTTTCGCAGAAGGTGTGCAATGTTACAGCATAACATGATAGTGTTCCAGTTTTGTAGACCTATTTGGAATAGATGGCTAGAATTAGCAGTACTTTCTGGAGAACTTCGTATAGATGAAAAAGTAGTAAAAGCAGCGAAAGAAGAAGTAAAATGGATACCACAGGGATTTGATTGGGTGGATCCTCTTAAAGATCAGCAAGCACAGCAAATGGCGGTAAGAAATGGCTTCAAGAGTCGCTCAGAAGTAGTTTCAGAAATGGGTTACGATGTAGAAGAAATTGACCAAGAAATAGCAGAAGATAATAAACGCGCCAATAGTCTCAATTTAATATTTGATTCTGATGTCGGGGGAAACAATGTTTCTAAGTAAACCATTAATGCTTGAACCAAAAAGTTTTGAACTACTATCGCTTTACAATCAAAAACATCCCATGTTTAAAAACATAAAGCACTCTATAAAAAGTAACGTAGAAAGAACTGCAATTATACCAATTCATGGAATTCTGACTAAAAAACCAGGAGCTTTTGACGATTTTCTGGGAATGACATCATATGAGAAAATTCAAGAAGAAATAGAAGAAGCATTATCAAACAAAGATATAGAAACTATTCTGCTTGATATAGATAGTCCAGGAGGAGAGGTAAACGGTGTATTTGATTTAGCTGACTTTATTTATGAATCAAGAGCAAAAAAGAGGATAATAGCGATAGCAAATGATGATGCATATTCTGCTGCGTACGCTATAGCCTCTAGCGCTGAAAAGGTATTTGTGAGCAGAACCTCAGGAGTAGGAAGCATAGGGGTAATTGCAAGTCATATAGATCAAAGTGGGTTTGACGAAAAACAGGGAGTAAAATATACAACAGTATTTGCAGGAAGTAGAAAAAATGATTTAAATCCACATGAGCCAATGACGTCTGAAAGTCTGGAAAGCTTACAAAAAGAAGTAGACCGACTATATGAAATGTTTGTGCAGCTAATAGCAAGGAACAGAGGTCTTTCAATTGAAAAGATTCGATCAACAGAGGCAGGGCTATATTTTGGGGAGAAAGCAGTAGAAATAGGCCTTGCAGACGGAATGACAATTCTTTCATCTATTAATAAAAACAGGAGTATTACTATGAATGAACAAACTACAACTGACCTAGAAACTGATAATTTAACTAATAAAATCAAGAATGACAGTTATCATGCTGAAGTTCTTGAATTAATACGTTTATGCAACTTATCACGAATGCCAGAGAAAATAGGAGAATTTATAGAGCAGAATGTTAGCAGCAAACAAGCACAAGAAATATTAATGTCGATACTTGCAGAACGAACAATGAAGACTGAAATTTTAAGCACATTACCACAGAATTCGTCAGAAGATTTAATGATGCAGGTAGCAAGAAGTCGTGCACAATCTGGCATTTAGAATATTCGTAGTATAACAAAAGTAGAAAATAAAGGAGAAAAGCAAAATGAGTACTATAACAGAACAAAATAACCTTGGGGATCTTCTGAAATACGAAGTTTCAAATCTATATTCAAGAGACCAAATAACAGTAGCTAAAGGTCAAAATCTTAAGCTTGGTGCAGTAGTTGCCAAAAAGACGGAAGATGGTTTTATTAGAGTACTTAATCCCACTGGAACAGACGGCACACAAACAGCAATAGGTGCAATAGTAAGTGATGTAAATGCAATAGAAAATACTAGAGCGGTAATTATTACTCGTGTTGCAATGTTAGCAGATCATGCAGTTGTGTGGCCAGCAAATATCACTGAAGAACAGAAAGCTGCAGCAATAAAGCAACTTGAAGGACGAGGGATCATTATCCGTAAAGCGGTGTAAAGCTATATTAAACAATAAAAAACACAAAGGGGGAAAATAAAAAATGCAAAATCCATTTACAAATACAGCATTTAGTATGACGGCACTAACAAATGCGATGAATATATTGCCGATAAATTATGGACGAGTTGAAAATCTAAATTTGTTTCCAAGTAGGTCAGTAAGATTTAGACATATTACCATAGAAGAACACAACGGAGTTTTAAGTCTATTGCCAACACAAGTTCCAGGAGCACCAGCAACAGTAGGAAAAAGAGGAAAAAGAAAGGTAAGAACATTTACGATTCCACATATTCCGCATGATGATGTAGTGTTACCAGAGGAAGTACAGGGAATAAGGGCATTTGGATCAGAAAGTGAACTGAAAGCGCTGGCAGATGTAATAACTGACCATTTACAGCTAATGAGAAACAAACACGCAATAACATTAGAGCATTTACGAATGGGAGCGCTGAAAGGAATAATTTTAGATGCTGACGGGTCAGAATTATTAAATCTGTACAACGAATTTGAAATTACACCAAAAGTAGTAAATTTTGCCCTTGGAACAGCAACAACAGATGTAAAACGTAAGTGTCTGGAAGTATTGCGGCATATAGAAGATAACCTAAGTGGTGAATATATGACAGGAGTACATGCCTTGGTAAGCCCTGAATTTTTTGATGCATTAACTTCGCATAGTAAAGTGAAAGAAGCATACGAGAGATGGCAAGAAGGAGCAGCGCTTCGAAATGATATGAGGTCAGGGTTTACGTTTTGTGGTATAACATTTGAGGAATATAGAGGGCAAGCAACTGACCCTGAAGGAACGGTTAGAAGATTTATTGAGAAAGATACAGGGCACTGTTTTCCACTAGGAACAGCAAGTACATTTACAACATATTTTGCACCAGCAGACTTTAATGAAACAGTAAATACTCTTGGACAGCCACTCTATGCAAAACAAGAGCCAAGGAGGTTTGATAGAGGAACTGATTTACATACACAGTCAAATCCTCTGCCAATGTGCCATCGTCCGGCAGTTTTGGTAAAAATTAGTTCTAGTTGATGAATATAGGGAGATTATTAGAAGATTGTTTTGAGCATTTAGGAGTGGAAGCCACATACTGTAATAAAAATAAGGAGGGTATTCGTAAAATAAAAGTGCTAATTAAACGTCCTGAGACTACGTACTCTTTAGGTGTAGATGGAGCATTAACTCAGCAAATTGCCTCAATAGAGATACGCAGTGAGGACGTTACTTCCTTTAGCATAGGTGATTATATCAAGATTGAAAAAAGATTCTATAAGATTTTTGAACCGCCGTTAAAAGATTCTTCAAGTGAAATATGGAAGATTCAAGCCGTAGGAGAAGGAAGTGTTTCATAATATAAATCAGGTAATAAGTGATATCAGAGGAAAAGAAGCTCAAATCAAATTAGTAGTAGCAAAAGCACTGAATAAAACAGCACTATGGCTAAAATCCCAAGCTGCTAAGGAAATTAGCGAAGAAAAGAGAATAAAATCGATGTTAGTGAGAAAAAGGCTACGAATCTTTAAAGCAAAGACAAGCAGGTTGAACGTATTAATTAGAGCGAATCTGTATGACGTCAGAACTTCATTAATTGGTAAAGTGAGACAAACAAGAAGAGGTACGAAAGTAGGAAAACATGAGTTTATTGGAGCGTTTACTGCAACAATGCCAAGAGATTATAAAGGAGCTTTTAAACGTGAAGGGAGAGCAGCATTACCGATAAAGGAAATAAAACTACCATTGGAACCTGAGGCTTCAAGGATAATAGGGAATCTTGTTAATTATGAGGTTGAGGAAGTGTTTGAAAAGTTCTTTGAACGTGATATTACAAGAAATATATGAATTTTAAAGATTTGCATAACGCAATCTGCACTACGCTGAAGAAAGAAATACCAGCAATTCAAACTTGTGAAATTTATCCATCGATAAGGAAAGAATTATTAGCGCCAGCGGTGTTTGTGGAACTAGCAAGTTTAGAACCAGGTAAAGATCCAGGTACTGAACAATTAGCTCTAAAAGCAAGATTTGAAGCTAGAATAGTAGTTGATAGCACAATAGAAAATGCTCCTCTCATTGTCAGATCATTAGCTGCTGAGGTTGCAAGAGTAGTGAACAAGAATACCTGGGAAAAGAATGTATCTCCGGCTGAATTTCTTTCTGCAGAGCCTGATGGATTTAGACCCGAATTAGATGCATATTTGGTGTGGATGGTTGATTGGAGTCATCAGCTTCATTTAGGTAAATCAGTATGGGAAGAAGGAAAAATTAAGCCACATACCATAAACGTAGGAAATATAAATGTTGGATCATAGTTTTGCGATTTCAGAGCTGAATAGGAAGCTAGCAAACATTGTACGAATAGGGCTTGTAAAAGAGGTAGATTATGACAAAGCAAAAGTAAGAGTAAAAATAGGAGAACTTTTAACAGATTATTTACCTTGGATAACGAGCAAAGCAGGAAAAGATAGAGATTGGTCTCCGCCAGATATTGATGGACAGGTTATGGTATTTTCTCCTCTTGGTGAACTATCATTAGGAGTGGTGTTAGCAGGAATATATCAGGAAAAATACCCTGCACCAGAGAATAAAAAAGAAATAAATAGTATAAAATTTCAAGATGGGACGAAGTTTACATATGATAAGGAAAAGCATCATTTAGAGATTGAAGTAGTAGACAAAATAACACTGAAAGCTGGGGGATCGAGAATAGAAATGACAAAAAGTGGAATAAAATTGAAGGCAGATAAAATAAACCTTAATTAAATGAATAAATCGGTTGTGCGAGTAGGAGATTATTGTGCAGAAGTAACACCGCATTTTTGCATTAGTGGGAGTAACAATGTTTTTGTAAATGGTAAGCCAATTTGCCGAAAAGGAGATAATTTTACAGAAAGTAGAGTATTAACTGAAGGATCAAAAACAGTGTTTGCAAATGGCTATAGTATAGGAAGAGTAGGAGATATAGTTTCATGTGGGTTTAAAGTAATAAAAGGCAGTGAAGACGTGTTTGCAGACTAAAAATGAAAGGAATGGATACTAAAACAGGAAAAGCGTTAGAAGGAATAGAGCACTTAAAGCAATCAATAATTGATATACTGACCACTCCTGTTAACAGTAGGATCATGAGAAGGGATTATGGGTCGAGATTATTTGAGTTAGTGGATAAGCCAATAAATAGAGATTTAACACTTGAGATATATGCAGCAACTGCAGAAGCTTTGGAAAAATGGGAAAAGAGGTTTAAGTTAGAAAAAGTAAAAGTTGAAGGAGTAAAAGAAGGGAGAGTAACATTGAATTTAGAAGGTGTCTATCTTTCAGAAGGTAAGTTCATAAATATTAATGGAGTAGTTGTTTAAAAATGCAGCAGCCAAATATTATCGAACCACTGAACTTTGAAGAGATTTTTTCTCGGATGAAGGAAGAGTTAGTGAAGCGTGATGCAAGCTTTACAGGATTGGTGGAAAGTGATCCAGCAATGAAGATATTAGAAGTAGCAGCATGGAGAGAACTTTTGCTCAGAGAAAGAATAAATGAAGCAGTAGAGAGTAATTTACTTAAATTTGCGACAGGAGAAGATCTTGATAACTTAGCTGAGTTTTATGGAGTGGAAAGACAAAAAGAAGAAGAGGATGAAAGATTTAGAAAGAGGGTAAAAGCAAAAATAGCAGGTTGGTCAACAGGAGGAAGTAAGGAATATTATAAATATCATGCACTGTCAGCAGATAGTAGAGTAAAAGATGCACTAGTAGAATCACCTATACCAGGAAAAGTACAAATTTCAATCTTATCAACAAAATTATCCACAACTGGCATAGTGTTAGAAGAGCTACTTGAAATTGTAAGAAAGCAAGTTACTAGAGATGATATAAGGGTTTTAACCGATACAGTAACAGTAATTGGTTGCAATATTACGGAAATAGATATTCACAGCAGAATGAGCATAAGTCCTGTAATATCGAAGGAGGAAATCAAGAAGCAGTTCATTAAGAAGTTTGAAGCAAATAGAAGGCTGGGATGGAATGTTACAAAATCATGGATAATAGCGAATCTATTTGTAGATGGTGTAGAAAATGTGGAATTGATCGAGCCAAGAGAGGATGTTGTGGTTCTGGGAAATGAATCTGCAAATTTGAAAAATTTAAAGATTGAGTTGAATTAATGTTATTGCCACCAAATGCAACAAAACAGGAAAAAGCGCTAGTAGATGCGATAGATTATAAGGTTGATCTGAGCTGTATCAGAGGATTTAAGTTTAGTCTTAAAGAAGAAATATTGCCGTGGATAATAGAAGAATATGGTTTAGAAGAGATACTGCGTTGGGTAAAAGATAGAAGAAAAGCCGTAGTAGAAGGAGTAAAATTTCAAAGACTGAGAGGAACTCCAGCATCACTAAAAATAGCATTAAAATGGGCAAATATAGAAGATATTACAATTATTGAAGAGCCACCCGGTAAACACTTTTTTGAGTTGCAAGTAGGGATAAAAGAGGTACAAAATGACTTCTTCGTAGATGCAGTAGTAGAGCTGGCAAAACTATCACTGCCTGTAAGATCCAGATTGATGAGGATTTTTAACGATTATTATAATGTGCAGAGATTTATATTGGATGAGAGTTTATTTGGAGATCTTCTGTCTGATTATTCAGGGGTAAAAATAGAAAAAGATGGACCAGTGTTATCATTTGGAAGAGTAAATTTTTTCAGGTCTAGTGGTCCAGTTATTAGGATTATAGAAAACTATCTACGCGATCATTATGAACGAGCTTTAAGCAATGATATATATCGCCTAGATGTAGCAATCCTTGGAGAAACCGAGCCTCACACAAAGAATTATAACGGTATTTATGAAAGAAATCATTTGTGGTACAATTTAAAAGCACTATATCCATTACCACAAAGTTTATTACCAGAAATAAAGTTTGCGAAAGCGCAAGTTATATTATCGGACAGTTGGAATTTAGGAGAAATAAACGCATGTTTTCCAGTTGGTAGTGTAGAGGAAAGAGGGAATAAATTTGTATTGGGAAATGATAAACTTTCAGGGCAATGTTGGAATGTAAAATATAAACCAATTTTAGAAAGGTTTAGTGTTACTCATAACTACAAAGTAGAAAATTATACTGATCAAAAGATTACAAAATATGTTTTAGCAGAACACAACGTTTACTATAAAAACGATTTAAATTCAGAGCAAAAAGACTCAATACACAAATTAGAAAATTACATTTTAGTATTTTACCCGGGAGTACTGAAATGGCACGAACATCGACATTTGCACAGAAGTTGGAAAAATAGTCAAGCAATATGTGTAATAAGTTAAATACTTATATTTAGATCCTCATATATTATATTAATAATAGTTTAAAGTGTATGAAATAAAAAGAAAAGGACTTGCTTTCTCATGCTAAAACGGACATGACTTGAATAGCAGCAGGTAAATATAAGAAATTTATCTAACGCTAGAAAAGCTAATTTTGTGAGGTATGAAATGAGTTTTAGCAAGAGTAAGTTTTTTAAAGAAGTATCAAGTAACGATATTAATAAAAGAAATGAAGAAGGAGAGACGATATTACACCAAGCAGTAGAAATCTCTGATTACAAAACAGTGAGGTTATTAATAAAAAAAGGGGCAGAGGTAAATGCAAGAGATAAGAATGGTTATACACCACTACACTGTGCAGTATTCGCAAAAAGTTTAGAAAATGTAAAAGTGCTGCTAAGAGAAGGAGCAGAAGTAAATGCTACTCAATATGTTACTGGATGTACGCCACTGCACTCTGCGTGCAAAATAGGAGGAGCAGGAGTTGAAATAATAAAAGAGCTGGTAAAGGCTGGAGCTGAAGTTAATCAACTGAATAAGTACGGTGCAACACCAATGTATTACATCTGGGAAAGTGAAAAGTATCGTCTATGTGATAGCAAAGAGAGTGAAAAGGCAAGTAAATTTTTGAGAGAAAAAGGAGGAGTAACAAAAAGTAGAGAACTGACGTGCTATGGAATAGAGGGGCTAGTGGGAGAAATAGCAGACATGTTGAATGGAAGCTACATGCCGGAGTTAAAAATAATAGAGATAGAAGAAATAAGGAAGAGAGACAAATCACTGATAAAGGAAGAATGTAAAAATTTAGCAAGCAAAATAATGAGCCAAGTGAACGAAATGATAGATGAGGTAGCGAAAAGGAAGGTTTAAAAGAGGGATTTAAATTTAAAGAAAAGGTGAGGTGGATTATGTTAAAGCTTGGCAAATTTAATAAGTCAGCAAAAGAATTATTAGAGAACTCATATGAAAATATTTATGAAAGAGACGAGAAGGAAAGAACAGCTCTACATTATGCAGTAGAGGTAAAAACAGTGGAGTTATTAGTCGAAAAAGGAGCGAATGTGAATGCTAAAGATGTAGAAGGATATACAGCACTGCACCTAGCGGTAACGGAAAAACGCCTAGAAACCGTGAGAGAGTTGATAAAGTCAGGAGCAGACGTAAATGCTGAAGAGTATGGCAGTAAATGCACACCGCTGCACCTTGCATGTATGGTAGGTGAAAAAGAAATAGTGGAGGAGCTAGTAAAAGCAGGGGCTGAAATAGAGCAAGCAGATAAATTTGGAATGACAGCAATGGATTATGCGAAAAATAGCAAAGAGATAACCGAGATATTGAAGAAAGAAACGGACAGAATTGAAAAGTTATTTGAACAAATAGAACCTTCTATGAGAGGCTGAAAATATGGAAAGAGAAACAGAAAAGAAAGTAATGAATTTAGAGAGAAAACCTTTAGGTGAGCTGAGAAAAACGTGGAAGAAGGTATTTGGGGAAGAGGCACCTAAACACTCAAAGAAATATCTGATACCTAGATTAGCGTATAGAATGCAGGAGGAAGCTTATGGAAAAATGTCAAGAAAAGGAGCAAAAAGACTAGAGTATCTAGCAGATCAACTAGAGAAGGGAAAAAGAATAAGTAGTGACAAACTTCCAGTAGCAGGAACAGAGCTAATATTAGAGAGAGGAGAAGAGATGCATGCGGTAATGGTAACAGATAAGGGTTTAATCTACAGAGAAGAATTTTTTACGTCATTGTCAGCAGTAGCCGGAAAAATAATGGGAATGAGTTACAACGGCCCTTTATTATTTGGAATGCGTGAAAAAAATGGAAGTTGAAAATGCTAAAAGAAGTAAGATGTGCAATATATACGAGAAAGTCAAATGAGGATGGACTAGAACAAAAGTTTAACAGTCTTGATGCGCAACGAGTAGCATGTGAAAAGTATATAAAGAGCAAAGAAGGCTGGGTAGCATTGGCAAAAAAGTACGATGATGGAGGATATTCAGGAAAAAATTTAGAAAGACCAGCGATAAAGGAATTATTTGAAGATGTCAGAGGAGGAGAGATAGACTGTGTAGTAGTATATACACTAGATAGGTTATCAAGAGAAACAAAAGACAGCATAGAAGTAACGTCATTTTTTAGAAGGCACCGAGTAAATTTTGTAGCAGTAACACAGATATTTGACAATAATACGCCAATGGGAAAATTCGTACAGACAGTATTATCAGGAGCAGCACAACTAGAAAGAGAGATGATAGTAGAGAGAGTAAAAAATAAAATAGCAACATCAAAAGAACAAGGTTTATGGATGGGAGGAACTTTACCGCTTGGGTATGATGTAAAAGATAAGGAATTAATAATAAATGAAAAAGAAGCAAAAACAGTGCAGCATATATTTGAAAGATATTTGGAGCTGAAGTCAATGGCAGAGTTGGCAAGAGAGTTAAACAGGGAAGGATACCGAACAAAAGCAAAAACGGATATCTTTAAAAAAGCAACGGTGAGAAGAATAATAACAAATCCAATATATGTGGGAAAGATAAGACATTATGACAAACAGTATGAGGGAAAGCATGAAGCAATAATAGAAGAGGAAAAGTGGAAAAAAGCACAAGAATTGATAAGTAATCAACCGTATCGAGGAGTAAAATATGAGGAAGCGCTACTAAAGGGAATAATTAAATGTAAGAGCTGTGATGTAAATATGACGCTGACATACTCAAAAAAAGAGAATAAGAGATATCGATATTACGTATGCAACAATCATTTAAGGGGAAAGGGTTGTGAATCAGGAAGCCGAAATGTAATAGCAGGAGAAGTAGAAAAAGAAGTAATGAAGAGAGCAGAAGATTTATATGAAAAATGGGAAGAAAAAGCGGAAGAGTGGAAAAATTTAAGTTTTGGAAAGCAAAAAGAAGTAGTGAAAAAGTTAATAAAAGCAGTATTTGTGAGAGAAGATGGAATAGAGGTGCATTCTGAATCAGAGGAAAAATTTATACCAATAAAAAAGAAAGGGAACAAATGCACAGTAGTAGAACCAGAAGGAAAAACAAATAATGCGCTACTGAAAGCAGTGGTAAGAGCCTACCTGTGGAAACGGCAACTGGAGGAAGGAAAATACGAAAGTGTGAAAGAGCTGAGTGCCAAAATTAATATAGGTACAAGACGTATACAGCAAATTTTGAGGTTGAACTATTTAGCACCAAAGATTAAAGAAGACATAGTAAATGGGAGACAGCCAAGAGATTTGAAATTAGTTGATTTGAGAGAAATACCGATGCTGTGGAGTGAGCAAAGGGAGAAATTTTACGGCTCAGCGTCGTAACGTTTATAAAAACAACAATATGAAAAAACATCGAAAAAAGTATGTGCCAGAAAATTAAAAAAGGTTATTGCAAAAGGAGCTACTACAAAGGGCCACACAAAAAGATGTTGAAATTGATATAGAAGAGCAAATAAATGTTACAAAATCAATTATGTAGAAAATCAATATAAGTGATGAAGATTTTAGCATATTAGGTGCAACAATGGTAGAAGATGTATCCAATTTTAGCTGCATATTTTAATAGTAGATTTAGAGGAAAATTCTTTAAACATCAAAAAAGGCAATACTCTAAACTTCAGCACACAACTCTAGGAAATAGTACATGTCGAGCAATCTATAGCCCCTTTTGAATCTGAGAGTGTACTTGAAAATCCATAAACATTAAGTAAACTTTTTAAATAAAATAGTTTCTTTTTCAACTTACTAAATAAACTTCTCCCATCATTGCTGTGTAACAAATCATATACAAAGCTATGGTCTACTTACAAGCAGTGCCTTCTGTTGATGAGATGCTTTTTCTATCTTTAACTCATCCATACTACAGCTTGGCAAGCTTGAATAGCATAAGGAATCTTTTTGTTCTTGCGTTTGTTTTGCCAAGGCCTTATTTCTATAAAGTAGGGGTTGAAAATGATCATGGCCTCCATTTACCATATGTAAGACACTATTGTGACTATAATCTATCTTACCTGCTTTTGATCCTGAGCTATCTATTAACTGATGCAAGAACGGATCTTGTTGCTTATCAATAGTGTGCAATGGGTTACTTTCTGCAACATGCAATTTCACACCATACTTATCACAAAGTATTCTGCCCTCGATATCGGAACGTCCCCAAAATTCATTCTTTCCAATGCTATTGATATATTGGTTACACGTAATTCCACGATTTACGAACTCACCTTCAACCTCATCAAAGTCATTGCCAATTTTACTTATAAACCACTCTGGAGGATTGTCTTGCGCAAATCTCTTACACTCATTCCTTAACTGCTCTACAGTAACTTTGATTCCCTTCTGTTGTTCCAGACTTTGCCTGAATGAATCAAAAAAACAGCTTCCATTATTGATTGCGTGCCCTAAATAGAAGTCATCAGGTATGTTTGATTTTTGCTCTTTATCACCTTGTTTTTCTGCCTTTTCAATAATTTCTTCCTCTAAACCAAAAATCTTATTCCAGTTGTATTTACCTTCTAACCCCAATTTTTTACTTTCCTTTTCTGCTGCTTTAGCTAAGTCTGTTTTAGAAATATCCCCTTTTTCTTCATAGAACCTAGATAAAATTTTAAAGATATCTATCAGGTAAGTTTTTACGTCAAAATTCTTCTCCTTTTTTACAATATTAGACTCAATATTGCGTAAATCTTGTAATAACTTATGCCTTCTAGCAATTTCCTCCATAGAATCCCTTCTTAACTCTTCACGTTCTGTCCATTTGTTTTTAGACTCGCTTATTACTTCAGGATGCATTAATTTTCCAGACCTTTCAAAATATCCCTGTTCAATAGCATAGTAGACATCATAATCACCAAGTGCACAATCCTCGCCTAATTCTTCTTCATGACCTTTGAATTTTTCCAATACTTCCTCTCTATTACTCACTTCTACTATAATTTTGCTTTTATCTTGTACGTCAGGATACAGTCTAACGTCTATATTTCCCAAACTGGTATAGAAAGTTAATACTATATCGCTGCCTTCTGTAAGATCTGTGTAATTCCTTATGCCATCTTGGGTTATAATTTCTACCTCACTTTTGCCAATTTTTATTACACTCCTTCCATATCCTTTTTCTCCTTGAGGTATTCCTAAATTCCTTGTTCTATCTGTGATTTTTGCAACATCTATTATACTATCCTCTGAGTATTCTAAGTAAGATACACTGTTATCGATTTTTCCATCACACAGTTGACCACTGGTAGCATCCCTTGCAACTCTAAAAAATTCTTCAGCATAATTAATGTACTCTACATGAGCCTTGATTACATTAGCTTTATGATCTTTAAACTCTCGTTCTATTGTATCAATGACTTTTAAACTATCTGAGTTTTTTAACTTTGCTCCTCTCGATATTAATGCACATACTATATCACTGGCAATTCCATAGCTTCCTTCTAACTTAGCAATTTTTTCTAGTACGTGATCTGCAAAGTAATAATCTTTGTCTTTAGCAAAATTTAATCTCATTCCAGAAGCTATAATCTCATTTACAACTTCCTGTAGTTCAATCATGCTTTTAGCTTTTACTACCTTACTCAAAAACTTATTTAGCTTAGCAAGTTGATTTGTTTGATACATCTCTGACAAGAGACTATCACATTTTTCACAATTATCTTGCTTATTACCTACAAAGTCAGTTGCTCCTGCTTTTAAGAGTAAAGCTTTTACATCAGGAAATTGACAAAACGGCCAAATTGAACTATCACCCTTAACATTTAAAACTATCTTTACATCTTGGTTATTTTTATGTTTATCTAAAAATTTTTTCAGATCTTCAACACCTGGACCATAAGGATTATCCCAATCTTCATCAGAATCTGTAGCTTTAACCATTTTACGTAGTTGGTCTCTTAACTTTTTTTGGTTGTCAGTTAAAAAACACTCCATAATATTGTTGCTATCAATTGCAATTTGCAGTGGGGTTTTTCCATTGTTATTTTTTATGTTTAAATCAGCTCCTTTGCTTATGAGTAAATCCATAACCTTTCTGCTATAATCATTACAATTAGCAGCATAATAGTGTAAAGGTGTATTACCTTTTTTATCTTGTATATTTGGATCAGTTTTTGCATCTAAGAGATACTTTAGACCTTCATACTCACTGGAATAAATAGCAGTATCATGCAAAAGTGTTTTACCTTTATTATCCTGCATATTTAAATCAGCACCAGCTTTGAGAAGAGGATGAATGGCTTCATCGTGTGCGACAAACACATTCAATACTGTTGTTCCTAGATGTCCTCTTTTTAGATTAAGAACGTACTTCAGGTCTTTATTTTTCTCGTTACTTTCTAAAAACTGCTTAAGATTTGAAAATGAGTCATAATTCCCCATATTAAAATCTTTTATAATACTATTGAGTAATTTTTGATTTAACTTTTTTTGACTCTCTTCCAGTTTTAAGTTAGGTGCATGAATAAGCCACTCATCTATTAAATCCTCTAAGTATTTTTTATCATCTATCAAACTTCTATCAGCCCAAAATAAATCTCGCTTAATGAATTCATAATAACTATCTACTGGTAATTCAGTTGCTTCTGTTTTTGGGCTACCTATTTCTGAACACTCTTGTCCAGCACTTAGGTCACACTTCAGTTTTTGCTCATCAGTGTGTTTGCTTTGTTCACTGATAGGTTCTGCAATATATTTTACTGGCCCTGTACCCATATTACCTGCTAGCTCTAGATATAGGATATATTATATAGAATGTGTAGTATGTGTCAAGCTAATTTCAACATAATCTTTTTACTACTCATATTTTTGTTAAGTTTTTATGGTGAGTACTGCTAGGTTAAAAGTTGTTTATTACTGGAAGTTTTAGCCAATTTTACTATAGATCAACAAAATTGAGAACACCAGCTATATTTAATATATAGGAATATGATGCTTTAAAGGAGTACAAAAACTGCTGAAGCTTATACAGTAACCTGCGGAGTCACTTCGGCAGAATAAACAAACATATGCTAGTATTAGTAGAGAATTATTTATAAGTCAACTAACTTTTTCAAAAAATACTTTAGTAAAAGTACCATGCTAGCTAGTGTTATAAGGGATTGAATTATTGACTCTTCCTAAGATTGCAAAAAAGGTCGTATATTTGTGAGAACAAGCAGCTTAAAAATAAGGTTATAAAAATAGAAGTTTGAAATCTTTGCAATAAAGTTAGGCAAAATAGTTCGTATGTAGATGTGGGTGAAATGGGCTAATGTGGTTAGTTTTAGCGTATAATAAAATTACCGTATAAAAAAGTTCGTACGGTACACATGGTAGACCAATACATTCCAAAACGAACGGTTCTCACCGGCAGCGATTTTGGTTGCTGGAAGTGGTTGTGTTTTTTAAGTTTTTAGCAATATTTATTCCTAGATTAATAACAGATTTATCTAAGAATGCAGAAGAATTAAGGTAAATTTATAGCAAAGATATAATAAAATAAACATAATCTTGCTTGTCAGCACTAGTTTCAACTTTAAAAACATAAGCCTAGTGACTCAATTAAAGCTTGCATTTCAAAAAACGTAAAACAAATTTATAGCTTATTAATGTGATGCTAATAGGCTGTTAATAGAATAAAATTATCGGATTATACTGACTGCTAATTTGTAGCTATTATTGCGATCTCTTGAATATTATATCTAATACTCTGGACTCATACATTGAGTCATAAAATTTAACTTGCTTATTTTTGAATACCGTCAATAATTAAGACAGTGATAATGGAAACAAGGAGTGTTTTTTATGTTAGGCAAAGAGCGTTCGAAACGATTACGAGATGCTAGAACTACCCCATCAGAACAAAGTAGTGATTCAAGGAGTTCAGCCAAGGAAAGTCCTGAAGCTGGTTCTAGCTCTGGAAAACGGAGGCGTTGTGTTGACGTAGTATCGAAGAGGCTGCACAATGAGGGAACTAAATTTGCTAAAAGTGTGATTGGTAGAGATGGAACACCTGAATTTGATCAGTTCTTAGATTTTTTAATTAGAGAAAAAAGACTAGAAGTTCTGAAAAGAAATGGAATAAACCCAGCTAATATGTCCAGTATTTTACATAGAGCACGAGCTAATGCTGCAAAAGCTTTTAAAGAGTTATATGATCTTTGGTTTGATGCAGAAGGAAATAAAACTCAATACTTAAAAACTCTAGAAGTAAACCGAATAAATCTATCTAGTATCTCCAGTATTTTAAGTAAGGCAGGAGCTAATGCTGTAAAAGCTTTTAAAGAATTATACGATCTTTGGTTTGATCAGAACGGAAAAAAAACACGATACTTAATAAAACTAGAAGAAAGTGGAGTAGATCTAGTTCGTATGTCTAGTATTTTGCATGGAGCAGGAGCTAATGCTACAAAAGCTTTTAAAGAATTATACGATCTTTGGTTTGATCAGAACGGAAAAAAAACACGATACTTAATAAAACTAGAAGAAAGTGGAGTAGATCTAGTTCGTATGTCTAGTATCTTAAGTGGAGTAGGAGCTAATGCTACAAAAGCTTTTAAAGAATTATATGACCTTTGGTTTGATACAGAAGGAAATAAAACTCAATATTTAAAAACTCTAGAAAAAGAAGGAGTAAATCTATCTAATGTATCAAGTATTTTAGGTAAAGCAGGAGCTAATGCTCCTAGAGCTTTTAAAGAATTATATGACCTTTGGTTTGATCAGAACGGAAAAAAAACACGATACTTAATAAAACTAGAAGAAAGTGGAGTAGATCTAGTTCGTATGTCTAGTATCTTAAGTGGAGTAGGAGCTAATGCTACAAAAGCTTTTAAAGAATTATATGACCTTTGGTTTGATGCAGAAGGAAATAAAACTCAATATTTAAAAACTCTAGAAGAAAACGGAATGAGTTTAGCTAATATGTCCAGTATTTTACATAGAGCACGAGCTAATGCTGCAAAAGCTTTTAAAGAATTATATGATCTTTGGTTTGATCAGAACGGAAAAAAGACACGATATTTAAAAACTCTAGGAAAAGAAGGAATAAATCTATCTAATATATCGAGTATTTTAGGTGGAGCGGGGGCTAATGCTGCAAAAGCTTTTAAAGAATTATATGATCTTTGGCTTGATGCAGAAGGAAATAAAACTCAATATTTAGAGCACTTTATTAAGAACAAAGATGGGGAAGAAGGTTTTACGCTACATAACTTATCTGGTATGTTAAGTAGAGCAGGAGTTAATGCTAAGGATGCTTTTAAAAAATTGCATGATCTGTGTTTTAATGAAAAAGGGGAAAGAACAGAACTTTTAGATGATTTCTATAGGGAAGGTTTTAAGCCAAGCAACTTATCCTGTATGTTATGTGGATCAGGGGTTCATACTTCTTCTAATTTAAAAAAGTTGCATAGTGTTTGTTTTAATGAGAAAAGGGAAAAAACAAAGCTTTTAGATGATTTCTATAAGGGAGGTTTTAGGCCATGTGATTTATGTAGTATAGTGAGTGGATCAGCTGATAGTCTTAAAAAATTTCATAATTTTTGTTTTATAGGAGAGACAAAAAAGTATTTATACCATTTTTTAAATAAAGAAGGGGGTTTTACAGCAAGTAATTTATCTGGGATATTACACGGAGCAAAATCTAATATTTGTTCTGCTTTAAAAAATTTTCATGATGTTTGTTTTGATGAGACAGGAAACGCAACACAGCTTTTAGATGATTTTTATAAGGAAGGTTTTAGGCCGAATTATTTATCAAATGTATTATCCATGGCAGGAAATAATGCCTCTTCTATTTTAAGAAATTTTCACACATCATGTTTTAAAGAAAATTATTTAAATCACTTCTTCGCCGAGAAAAAACTTTTTACGCCGAAAAATTTATCAAATAAGATATTATATGGAGTAGGGATTAATGTTTGTCACATTTTTGAAAAGTTACATGATCTTTGTTTTGATAAGGCAGGAAATAAAACAGAATATTTAAACAATCTTATCAAAGATAATCGGCGTGAGGTATTTAGTATACTATATGAAAAAGTTAGAGGAGTTCCTTTTACTCCCTTGGATGATATATCGCTTCAACAACAGAATATTAGTGGAATAGGGAAAAGCAAATAAGAAGATGTCAATGATCTTGCGCGGTAGACCATGCCATCCCAAGAAAAACACTTCTCACCGACTTTGATTTTGAACGCTGGAAGTGGTTATTTTACTTGAGATCTTAATAATATATTTTGCTAAATTAATACTAGTTTATTTTAGAATAATCACTAAGGTAGACTTATAAAAAACAGAATTAAAAAATGAACAAAAGATCGTATATTAAGACTATTAAGAGCCTTTTACTGAAAACCACTTTAGGTTAGAAAATTTTTCTAAAATAGTAATTGACAGAGTTTTAAAGGTAGAGCAATATTCCTAAAATATATTAAATCTTGTTAAGGGGTAAGTATGGATTACGAAGATGTACAAAAGATATTACTAACGTCTATTAAAGAAGATGATCCTCATAAAGGGCTTAAAGAGTTAGAGATTAAAAGATGGTGTATTGCATATCAGACATTGCTGAATAAATGGGGTAGAACAATAATACCACCCCTTTTTAAGAAAGTTTTAGAAGATGAAACTTGTTGGAAGATAGAAGATGCTTCAGGACAAATTAGACTCAATAGGTATACTTTCGGGGAAAAATTGTTAGCCTTGAAAACTTTGGATGGGCAAAGAAGTCTTATTAGACCCTTTGATCGCTACAAAATAGCCTGCTGGTGTTGTTTTGAGGACGAGATAAGAGCTATTTTTGAAGAATTTAAATTAACATTAGGTGGTAAACCAGTAGAGAGTTTAGTTAAGGGATGTGATAAAGGGGCTTTAATGATCTATTGGTCACATGCTATGAATAACCAAGAACATCAGTTAGAATTAAATAATGAGCATCCATACGTTTACGCTTTTAAATGTGCAATGCTGGAAAAGCATGTTGAAGCTTTGGAATTCTTCTGGAATAAGTTACAGTCAATTGGTTCTGTATCCCCAAAAAGGAAAGAAGATTTATTGATGGAGGTAGCATATAATAAAGGGCGTTTTTCCACTGACGATGTTGGTATGGTTGATTTCTGTCTACGTTACCTTCATGAAGATAAGTATCATGAGTTATTGAAAAGGGATTTTAAACAACATGGGTGTTATTATACTTTAAGTATATTAAGAAGAAACCATTCTTTCGAAAATGCTAGAAAGCTATTTGAACATTTAAAGCCAGAAGATTTATCTCCTGAAGCTTACAGTACATCAATGTTTTCAGCATTAAACTCGCTTGTTTCTGCACCAGATGATAATTGTGTTAAATCTGGCAGTGACATGCTCACCTCTATGTGGAATTGTCCTGGCTTTGAGTCTCATAGACAACACTTTTTGCATGAGTTAAGTGGACAGTACTCACCGTCCAGATATAGAGTTGGTTGTTTAATTGAAAGGAATATGGCTATTGAGATATTGTCAGAAATTATCAATTCACTTAGTCAAGAGCAAATACAATATATTATGGATAAAGATAAGTCAAGGTATGAGGTATTTGCCAAGGTTAGAAATAAGCAACTAGTTGGTGGAGGTGGTGATCAGTTGCCAAGTTCATCATTAGATGTAGAAACTATACAGCAGAAGGTAAGTGGTGTTAGAGGCGAAGTGTAGAGTTTCTCTTTTTAAAAATTCAGTTACTTAGACTTAAACGAAAGCATGCAAAGAGCTTAGTGAGGATAAAATTTGTAAAGGGTTAAAATCGGGGGCTAGTTATGGTTAATAACGATCAACAGCAAGAAAAACCACAAGATTTCGAGCTAATGGAGTTACTTTTTGGGAAAGTAGATTCTTCAACTTCTGATTCACTGGATAAATCTTTTGAAGCAAGATATCAGTCGTTGGTTGATCGAATACAATCTTATTTACATTCTAGTGAAAAGCCTGGCTTTTTTCCTCATCGATTTTTAGGTTCTTTTTCCAGTGTATTAGATACTAAACTTAATGACAAGTTAGGCATAAAGAAATTGCACTTTCGTTTTGAGGGGGCGAGAACTTTAAAAGTTGTAGCAGAAACAGAATCCAAAATACATGTTTTTATTTTCACTGAAGATATAGAAGCTCAACATTCTAAACAAACAAATACTAAGAATTTCGAATTCACCACAGGTGAGTGGAAGAATGTGATGGGTAGAGATTATACTAAATCAGATGCGCATAAGCTTCAAATTGATGTAATAAAAATTTTAAAAGATAAGTATGAGTTAGTAAAAAGCAGATCGAAGTCAGATAAAGATGTTAAATCGAAGAAGTTATATTTATACTTGAGGAATAACGTATTGAAGTGTAAAGCTAAGGATGTATATGGAAATACTCAAACGATACAAATTGGTCCTGATGAATTAAAAGGTAATAATGCATTTAAAAATAAATTTTTTGATGAAATCAAGCAGTTTTTAGATAAGTCAGGTAAAGATCTTAGTGATGATGTTAGAAAGGAGTTATCAAGAATCACGTCAGCAAAGGGATATACCTTAAAGAGTGATGGAGAAGATGAAAAAATAAACATTAAGGTAGAAAGTAAAAAGAAGATTGTAGATCAACCCATCGAGCCTACAGTAAAGTTTCAAGAAGTGACAAAAAAGTTAGATAAATCTGTCTATCTGGAAAGTTATATTGAAAAGCTTGCTAACCCAGATGCAGAAATAGATCAAGTTCAGGATAATCTTGAAAAAATTCTAACTTACATAAAAGAAGTTCATACCAATTTAGATTTACAGGGTAATGTTTATGGTATTAAAGCTCGCGAAGCTGCTCAACATGGCTTTGTAGCAGGAATATTCGATAATTTTCGATATCGTGATAATACCAAACTCTATTTGGAACAATTTGCTGGTGGAGGTTACGCTGATATTGTTTTGCTTGTTCGTGGGCCTAATCGTGCTATTGATTCAGTTCCAATTCTTATTGAACTCAAGGCTGGAACTGAAGGACAAGTTGATCCAAGTGATGCACTTGAGCAAGCTAAAGATTATATAAAAGGTTTTAGACCAAATAAGATGAGGATTTTAACCAATGCAGATAATGCCATTGCTGTTGGGTTAAATTTAGATGACGCGGAACCGTTTAAAACCGAAGTACAACCTATTAAACAACCACCAGCTCCTTTGATGGAGGAATTTATCGAACTAGTTGGCGAGTGGGATAATCAACAAATTTCTGAGGAAGATTTTAAGCAAGAAATAACGGATTTGTTATCAAGTGAATACCATACTTTTCCAGCAAATAAAGAAACAAAAGATCATTACTATTTCAGTCGAGACATATTAGGTCAATCAATTTTAATCAACAAGATTGGTCAAGATCAAAGTAACATTAAAAAATATATATACTCATATGGTGAGTACCCTCTGGATTGGTCTGGAGGAACGGAGTACACTTTGTCCAAAAGCCCGGTTATGACATTAATATTTGTTCAAGGTAATGAAGGGCAAGAAAACACAGCATTCATTTTTCATATACGAGAGTCCAATACAAAAGAATTCTATGCTGATAAAAAAATTCCAGTGCTGAACATACCTGAAATAGGAAGAGTAGGCAATGTTATAGAAATTAAAATGAGTCTCAAAAAATATGAAACAGGGTTATCTTTTGAAGACCTTTTTGAAATAGAACAGATAAGTAAATATGAATCAAGTGGTAATGATCAACAATTTACAGATGGCAAGTTTATTGAGATACCTAATTCTGATGAATTAAAGGCAAAATTTGATCAAGCAATCACTTCTCAACATGCTTCCGACGGTGAGGTTTCATTGCAAGCCTATAAAGTGTTGCTTACTGAAGTAGCAGATACGATTTACCCTATCAAAGATTTGATTACTAATGAAGCAAGATTACAAGCCATTCTTAATGGTTTATTTAGTAGTTACAGTGATTTAAAGCTACAGGAGACTTCTGCGAAGACTGTAATTATACCTGAATTTCAAGTAGGAGCAGGTGGTCGTGTCGATATGGTAATTCAAGGTATTGGTCCTTCACCTCAGGGTGCTAAAGAATACACTCCTATAGCACTGGAATTTAAGCTTATAGGTAAAAACTTAAATCAAGATCAGCTAAAACAGGAAGTTGATAAATTAACAAAAGAACAAAACATTAGATATGCTAAAGGTGCGGCACTGAAAGCAATTACAGATAGTGATAAAATGTTTTTCATGGGTGTAGTTGTTAATGTGAAGGCTAAGGATAAAAATTCTTTAATATTAACGAGTGATAAGTTTGTTCCTGCTCTAGTAGTTCATAGTTCTATTGACATAGCTAAGAGAAAACATTTAGAAGGAATACAAGAAGTAACCCAGAGACTCAAAGATATGGGTATACAAGAAGAGAACCTAAGTACATTAGAGTCTGCAACAGCAGAAAAGGATTATCATTACTGGCTTCAACAACACGATATAGCTGATATTGCAAGAATAGAATATGGCTATGGTACTGATGGGGCTAACACATTGTTTGAAGTAGTGGGATCACCGAAGCATATAGCTAATCAATTACAACAGTTTCAGAATAGCGTAGCAACAAGAGGTGAAAAACGGCCATTAACTTTAATTGTTAATTTAGATAATAATCACTGGGTTACGTTAGTCATTTCCCATCAAAATGGGCAATATAATGGATACTATGTAGACTCGTTGGGTATGATATTCCAGGTAATATTCGTCAAGTTCTAGAACGTGCTCGAATTACCGTTAATGACGTTTCTATTGCTCAACAAACAGATGGTCACAATTGCGGCTTATGGGCATTAGAAAATGCTCACTCCCTAAACCAAATGATAGCAAATGGCTATGATTCCGATTGGGTTAGAGATCTGTTACTATTTAATCGAAATGAAGCATATTTTCAAGAACAAAGAGAAAATATTTCAGATAGATTAAGTATAGATCCACAACGTATAGCTAACTTAGATGAAGCTATACTTGCTGAAACACAAGCAAATAGGAAGAAATTCAACCTAAACAGTTGTGTAAGGTCTGGTGGTAGAAGCAAAAGAAGTGTCAATCCTTGTTTATTTTCAAAGAGTGATGTAGAAAAGTTTAGTAAAGGAAAGGTAGATGAAAATAATGTAGACAAAACTATAATTGATAGTGAAAAGTTCCTAACTTATGTTAAAAATAGTCAAGATGAAGCAAAAAACGCTCAACTAGTAGAGTTTGTTGGAGATAAAAGTATTGAAGGTGATCGTAAGTATTTACTTGATAAGGTTGTTGGAGATCAAGGGTATGAACGCTATGTTCAGAATGAACGTGTTAAGAATTTGCATGGAGATATCTCACAGCAAGCTAGCAGTGCAACAAAAGGCTCAAAATTAAAAGGCAGGTTAATGAATGCTGCTGGTGGGATACAATTAATAAGAGGGATCCATGGTGCTATCGTATCTTGCAAGGAAGGGACAGCTACAGATTGTGGATTAAATCTAGGCGGAATAGGATGGTCTTTTGCATCTCAACCGATTGAAAATGTAATGGTTAAAATTACTCCAAAAGTTGTAGCATCAGCTGAAAAGGTTGTGGGAAAAATTATACCAGGTACTTTAGGTAAACAGACAAAATTTGCTATTCGAGTTGTGGGAGTAAAATTTGGAAGTACAATAGCAAGAGGTACAGCAGGAGCTGTAACTGGTGTCTTTGATATTGTTGATATAGGCATGTCAGTAAACAATCTTGTTGATTGTAAAAAAAGAGAGAATAGTGATAATCCATGTGGAGAGAAAGAAATAAGAGATAATATAGCAACTATATCTTTTTCCACTATATCGTTTGTGTCTGGTGTTGCTCTTACAGCACTTGGTATGCCTGGAATCGGCATTGCAGTTGGAGTTGCATTGATGGTAGCTTCCGGAGTTTATAGTGGTGTTAGCAATATCGTGGAGTACGAGAAAAAGTATGATACAACCCATGATGAAAATTGGCGTATTTTTTGGCATACATTTGCTTTTCAACCTGTACCACAAGATGTACAACATCTTGCAGCAAGAAAGGAAATGGTTAATAGTCTAGCTAAAGGAGTTTGGAAAGCTTTAAATAATGACCCTAGTAATGTTGTTGCTTATAGTATTGGTCTTGGAAAAATAAACGGTAATACTCTTCGTCCAGATTATGCA
Source organism: Wolbachia endosymbiont (group A) of Urophora cardui (assembly GCF_964028435.1). NCBI lineage: Bacteria > Pseudomonadati > Pseudomonadota > Alphaproteobacteria > Rickettsiales > Anaplasmataceae > Wolbachia > Wolbachia endosymbiont (group A) of Urophora cardui. The sequence goes on along the minus strand of NZ_OZ034774.1, from coordinate 1,480,000 downwards.
ACGATTATGATGAATAGAACAAATGCCAATACAAAAAATCTTTCACGTGTTGTACCTGATTATATCAAAGGTGCTGACAGGATTTGTTTACCACAGATTACTAATCAAGATTATGAAAAAGGTATTAAAAGCTCAGTTAAGTCGGCTGTATACTACTGTGAAAATGCAATGATTATTGACCACGGTGGTAGAGTAAAGATGAAACAGAAAGACAAGACGATTGTTTACGATTTACAAAATGTGGACAGAGGTACCATTGCTGGAAGTAATGTGTGGAACAATAATTTTCTAATTTACTCAGGTACAGCAGGAATAACTGGTGGCAATAATGTAGCAAACAGATTTGTTCTTGTAAATAACCCTAGCTTTTCAGGTAAAATTATTGGTGGAAGCAACTCTACTAATATACTTGATTTAAGCCAGTTAACAAAAGAGAAAGTTATAGGAGTAAATGTTGACTATCGTTTTAAGCCTAGTGCATATGGAAGATTAAAGGTAAAAATAAATAGTCGTTTGTTGATTGATGATTATGTTAGTAATAACCTCTTTAATTACCATTATGTTGGAAGGAAGGACAAGGTAGATAAGATCTTGTGCATGGGTTATTCTGAACACTTTACAGGAACCGATGATCGTGACGTTATCATAGATAGTGGTGGTGGCTCTAACAACAATGAGAAAGATGTAGTTGAAAGTTGCAAAAAAGTAATTATTTCGCCGTATACTAGAGTCAAAGGTAGAAAAAGCAATTATACTTTTTACGTAAAAACTGCAGACTATAAGGGTAGGGGGTTATATTCAGAAATTGACGTAGATGGAACAGGAACTGTAAGTTTTCCTGAATTTGATTTATTAAGTGATTGTGATCAAATAACTTACTCTAAAAACAGTAATACTTTATCTTTGAAAATAAATTTTGGTCAAAATAATCAATTTACTCTCGATATAAAAAATTACGTTGAGCGAAGCAGTAATAAGCCTTACTTTGTACTAATAGATAAAAATGGTAGTAATATTGTTCCTAAGATTGAAAGATCAGATTCATCAACTATAAAAATCACCTCATTTGAATTACATTCAGAACATTCTCTAAAGGGTTTTAGAGCTGTAGAAAATCATTACAAGAAAATTCTAAATAATCATAAGGGTTATAAAGTCTTGAGCGTTGTTAGAGGTAAAACACAAAGTCAAAATAATAGTGTAGTTTCACACATGGTTTTTGGTTCTTCAGGAGATGATATAATTAACTTCGATCAAGGAACTATGTTTGCTAGGGGAGGAGGAGGAAGTGATGTGTATTTTATTAGCAATGATATAAATAGTAGAGAAGTAAAAATTGATAATAACTCAAGTGATAAAAAACTAGATACACTATTTATGTCGGCAGTTGAGAAAGATTTTTCAATCCAGCAATGTGATCTGTATTTAAAATACAATAATAGTAACATTCGAGTGAAAAACTACTTTCAAGATCCTAATTATAGGCATCTTATAATTATGAACAAAAAAGGAGAAACTTTTATCCCCAATATACAATCAATGTCTTGTTCTCCCTTTTCTTCGGGAAAGGATAAATTAGTTCCTTTTTTACAGGCTACACAAACTCAGAATATGTTTTTATTGCCTAAAGATTTTGAAGATGATCATGTAGTGATAGATTCCCGTCTTGAAGATATTGAGAAATATAAAGATAAGGATGATCTCTTATTAATAAGAGAAAGTGAAAATCCTTTTATCATTAGAATAGAAGGATTCTATACTGATCGAAGTAAATGGGAAAATATTTCTTATTCTTTATGGAATAATAATGACCTTTTCCTATCTTCTGGCTTATTAGAAAATGTTGATAATGTAGTGGAGTATAAGGATAAACTTAGAGGTGATTATGAAAGAATTGTAAAAGAATATATTGAAGACTTTAGTGATTCTACTAGTATCATTCAGCACAATCAAAAATTAGAAAAAAATATCTCTACTTCTGTAGGACAAGATGAGGAACGAATAGGAGTAATGGTACTAAAAAATATTACTCCGGATCAGGTTGAAGTTTCTAGTAGTGGTACAGATCTGATATTTCGTGATAAGAAGTCTAATCATACGATCAACATAAACAATTGGAATAATTCTGAATCTTATAGAATTTCCACATTGGAATTCGATCTGGGTTTAGAACCAATAACAATCCGTAAGTTAGATAGGTTTAGTTTGCCTGAGGTAAGAAAAATACAAGCTTTAATTGATAAAGCTTCAGAAAATTATCAAAATAGAAGTAAATATACCCCTAAAGTAGAAAATGACTTTAAATGTTTAATATCAGTTGACGATTTTGAAAGAGAAAATAGAGATCCAGTACATCAATGTCTTGGTTTTCCTTCACTGCAAGACCGGGTTAGCTTTACAGAAAGTTCCTGTAGTTTAGAACAAATTGAGGAATTAAAAAATAAAACGCCAAGTAGTAATCAGATTTTAACATTGCTTGAAAAGTTAGAAAACAACCTTTTGCTGAATGGCTATGATTCAAACATAATAGATCAGTGCAATAAGTGGATGATCACTTCAGGATTGGGAGTATTGAAACCTTTGGTAAGCACAGCAATTTATGAAGGTAAATGGGATGAAGTTAAAACTCTTCTTGATAAAACTGCTAGAAAAAGTAAAGCTGATGTTGAGTATAAAAACCAGTGTTCAAAGAACTGGACGACTTTGAATCATGCTGTTTATAACGGTAATGTGAAATTAAGCGAAAGTATATTTAAATCATTTTTAGAGAAGAAAGGTGACATTAATGCCTTAACTAGTTGTAACAATGATAATTGGGCACTTTTACACTATGCTGTTCATTACAGCAACTTTGATATGGTTAGTTTTCTTGTAGATAAAGGTGCTAACATTGAAATTAGAAGTAAGGAGGGTCAGACACCCCTGCATTTGGCTGTTGAAGAAGCCAAGCAAAATATAATTAATCTTCTTCTTGATAGAGGTGCTGATATCGAGGCTAAAAACAACGATGGTAGAACACCTCTGTACTTAGCTGCTTACAATAATGACTCAGGTGTAATTGAACTTCTTTGTAACAGGATCAAGACTAAAAGTAATGACGCATCTAAAATGATAAAACAGGTTGGATTTTTAAAGAAGGAAGTTGTTAACCAAGCAAATATTCCATCTAATGCAAAAAGATTGGTAGAGTCTTGTATAAGTAGTTTAAGAGATTCAATAAAAAGTGCAGCCAAAAAGGTGCTAAAGGAGGGTATACTGCATAGTCGTAGTGCTTCGACTATTGAACTCATAGATAAGGTTTATAATTTCGATGAAAGGTTGTTTAATGAAGCAATTAAGGAAGCTGTAAATGACACATACGCGGGTGTAGGTATAGAAGGAATATTAAGGTTTATACGCAGTCACCATTATATTGGTCAGTTTATTCCAGGTTATATAGCTGCGTTTGACAAAATACCAAAGAATGATGGTGCAATGTTCAAATTAGCTTACTCTATTAGAGAGACCATGAAAATGCCTAGGGTCAATTCAGAAGAGAAATCTGATCTTGAAAGGCTAAAAAATAAATTACCAGAATCAGTGAGAAATGCAGTATTTTCATCAGAAGTATGTATTAAAAATGTTGAGTATGGAAGGTACTTGTACTCACCTAATAATGATTGTATGTACCACTTAAACAATTGTGACAGGGATAGGCGGTATGTGTTCACTTGGCCTTCAAATGGAAATGGTGATCAATTTAAGTGGAAGGTTGAGCTCAATGGCGATAATGTGTATCTAAAGAATGTTGAGTATGGAAGGTACTTGTATTCACCTAATGATGATTGTATGTACCACTTAAACAATTGTGACAGGGATAGGCGGTATGTATTTACCTGGCCTTCAAAGCTAGGAAACAATGGCAAGTGGAAAGTTGAGCTTGATGGTGGTAATGTGTATCTAAAAAATGTTGAGTATGGAAGGTACTTGTACTCACCTAATAATGATTGTATGTACCACTTAAACAATTGTGACAGGGATAGGCGGTATGTGTTCACTTGGCCTTCAAATAGAAATAATGATCAATTTAAGTGGAAAATTGAAGATTGTGGATCTACTCGCAAGAGACGTAGCATACAAGAATTAAATGGTTATAATCAAACTGTAGTAGACTATCAGTCAATATTGACTGAAGAAAATAGTCAGCAAATAGCAAGTAGAATATCTGCTATAGTTGAAGATGTTGAAAGGCACACCTTTTTAAATCAGTCAAAAAATAAGTTAGATTTAGATATTTATTTAAATAATAGAGGGAGAAGCAATGCTGCGGATTCTATGAGGAGAGATGTATGTAGTGAACTCAATGCAAGTGGGAGAAGAAATATTGTTCTAAGCGGAAACGATGTATGTGCAATTACTTCAGGTTATGAAACACTTGATATTGAAAACTTCCCTATTCAAGAAGTAGTGATTAATGATGATGTCAATGGAAAGAAAAGTTTAAGAAGTACATTAGATTTACATCAGTTGGTGCAACAAGTAGATAGGGATTTGAGTATAAAACCGATACCAACAGTTATTAAAGACAAAAGTGATTTATTAATTAAGTTATCTATATCAGCTACCGGCTTGCAGCAAGATGTAGTAACAGTTAGGCTAAAAGATGCCCTTGTAAATAAGTGGTATAAAAAATTACAAATTATTCTTGATAATGCACCGATGGAAATAGATGATAGTTTAGGTTTAAAGTCTTCGTTCTTTATTTCTGATGAAAAAATTATTGTAGTAACACCTCAAGACATAGAAGAAAAGAATAAATTAGTAATATCTAAAAAAGCAGGGCAGTATACCTATCTTCATGATAAGTACGACTTGATAGTTACCAATGCCTTTAATGCTGATATAGAGGCAAGTGAGTTATGTATTATACGGTTTAAGGATTTCTATAAAGAATCTAAAATGAAAACATTAACTATAAAATTTACTGACAAAGAGATATTATTAAGTAACGAAATGGATAAAATAAATAATTCAGACAGTATTGATAAATTAAATAATGTGAGTTCTATTGTTAATTCACAAGAGAGTTCTATACATTCAGAGGTTCCAAACAGTGGAGACATAAATGCTCAAGGTAAACTTGACAGAACACTGTTGCATCTTGCTTCCGAGGCGGGTGAATTTGATAAGGTGAAACTTCTTCTTGATAGAGGTGCTAATATTGAAGTTCAAGATAAATTTGGGTACACACCAATATTTCTCGCTACTCAGTCAGGTAGGTGGAGTGTAGTAGAACTTCTTCTTAATAGAGGAGCTAATGTTGATGTTCAAGATAAGGAAGGTAAAACACTTTTACACTTTGCTACTCAAAAGGATAATTTGGACATGGTTGAGTTCCTTATTGATAGAAGTGCTAATATTGAAATTAAAGATAATATTGCTTGGACACCGATACTTTATGCTGCTCAGTTAGGTAAATGGGGTGCAGTAAAGCTTCTTATTGGTAACGGTGCTAAATTTAATAATGAAATAACGATTCAAGGAACGCCTTTACATTTTGCTGTGCAAGAGGGTAATTTAGATATGGTCAGATTTCTTCTTGATGAAGGTGTTGATACCGAATCTCAAGACAAAGATAATAAAAAGCCTTTGCATCTTGCTGTTGATGCGAACAGGTTGAGTGTAGTCAAACTCCTTCTTGATAGAGGTGCTAGTGTCAACGTTACGGACATGAATAGCCAAACGCCTTTAGGTTTAGCTACTAAAGGAAATATGATAGAAATTTTGAAGAAGGCGGAGTTGGATCAAGGGTTATTAATTAATGCAAGGGGTGGTAATCTTGATAAAGTAAAAGATCTTATCGCTCAAGGTGCAAATTTAGAGACTAAAGATAATACTCCTCTACATAATGCTTGTAATAATGATCGCTTAAAAGTAGTAGAATATCTTATAGAAAAAGGAGCTAGTTTAAAGGCTAAAAATAAAGATGGTAAAATACCTTTAGAGTTGGCTGAGCAAAAGGGTTACACAGATATAGTAGAAATTTTAAAACAAACACAATTAAATCTGGATAGAGAGTTATTGATTGCTGTAGAAAAAGAAGATCTTGGCAAAGTTAAAGACAATATCAGACGAGGTGCTAATGTTAATGCTCAAAGTAGGCTGGGTTGGGCCTCTGTGTTCTGGGCAATTCAAAAGAATAATTTAAATATAGTTAAACTTCTCGTAAATAACGGTGCTGATATTAATGCCAAAGATAATGAAAGTTGGATGCCTCTTCATTGGGCTGTTCAATTGGGTTCATTAGATGTAGTTAAGTATCTTGTTGAGAGAGGCGCTAATATTAATGCTTTAACTGCTGACGGTAGAACATCTTTAGAATTAGCTGCTCAAAAGAATCGCGTAAATGTAATAGAATTTTTGAAAAAAGCACAGTTAGATTTGGATAAAGAATTATTGACTGCAGTGCAAGATGGAGATCTCAATAAAGTTGAAGGCCTTGCAAATCAAGGTGCTGGATTGAATACTAAAGGTAGTAATGATTGGACACTTTTACACTTTGCTGTTTTTAGCAACAAGTTCGACATAGTTAAGTTTCTTCTTGATAAGAACGCTAATATTAAAGCTAAAGATGTGTATGGTAATACACCTTTACATGTGGCTGCTCAGTATGATAGTAAGCTTGAAATAGTTGAATTTCTTTTAGATAGAAATGCTAGTGGCATTAATGATGTAAATAATAACGGTTCAACACCTTTACATTTAGCTATACAAGGAAATAAACCAAGTACAGTCAAACTTCTTCTCAATAAAGGTGCTAATATTAACGCTAAAGACAAGGATGGTAAAACACCTTTGGATTTGGCTGTGCAAGAAGGTTATACAGATATAATACAAATAATAGAACAAGTACAGTCAGATTTAGATAAAGAATTGCTGACTGCAGTACAAAATGGCGATCTCAATAAAGTGAAGAGTCTTATTAGTCGAAATGCTAATGTTAATACTAGAGATAAGTACAGTTGGACACCACTACATTGGGCTGCATACAAAGGTCATTTAGAAGTTGCAGAGTTTTTGGTAAAGAAAGGCGCTGATATTAATGCTGCAGATAAAGGCCCTTATGGTAAAAAGTCTATACATGTTGCTGCTGAGAATAATAGTAAAGATATCATAGAGTTTTTTCTTAGCAAGGGAGTAAGTATTAATGATACTGATAAACAAGGTTACACACCACTGCACTATGCTGCATGGAGAGGACGTTTAGAGGTTGCAAAGTTTTTGATAAAAGAATACGCTGATTCAATATTTAAATACAATAATGGTAGCACTCTTCCATGTAATGCTTCTTTAGGTAATCATTTAGATATAATTAAATGTTCTATAGGTGAGAAAAATATTTTAGAAATCAGAGATAATAGTGGCAGAGTTCCCCTGCACTGTGCTGCTTCCAACGGTAAATTAGATATAGTAAAATATTTTATAGATGAAGAGAAAGTCGATGTTAATATAATAGATAATGGTTACTGGACACCACTACATTGGGCTTCTTGGGGTGGGTATCTAAATATAACAAAGTATCTTGTAGATAAAAGGGCTAATATTAATGCCAAAGACAAGGGTAGTAAAACACCGTTAAATGTTGCTATCGATCAAAAACATAATAATGTTGTAAAATATCTAGAACAAGCACAATTAGATTTGAATAAAGAATTGTTAATCGCAGCAAAAGGTGGTAATCTTAATAAAGTTATAGATCTGATAAGCAAGGGAGCTAATGTTAATGTTAAAGATAACAATGATGATACTCCTCTGCACCTTGCTGTTGGTTATTTAGATGTAGTAAAATACCTTATAAGTAAGGGAGCCAACATTAATGCTAAGTGCAAGGCTGGTAAAACACCGCTAGATATTGCTGCCTATCAAAAACTTAGTGATGTTGTAGAATATTTGAAGCAAACGCAATTAGACTTAGATAAAAAATTGTTGATCGCAGCAAAAGGTGGTGATCTTAATAAGGCTATAGATCTGATAAGCAAGGGAGCTAACGTTAATGATACTGATACACAAGGTCATACACCACTGCACTGGGCTTCTTGGAGTAGTCATTTGGATGTAGTAGAGTACCTTATAGTTAAGGGGGCCAACATTAATGCTAAATGTAATGCTGATGGAACACCGCTAGATATTGCTAGAAGCGAAGGACACAATGATATTGTGGAATATTTAAAAGAAAAACTCAAGGAAGAAAGAGAAAAACCTGTGCAACGCAGACGTCGTCATCACCATGGAGATCATGCTCGTCATCATATTTCAAGAAAACCACTTGCTATAAATCAACCTGAGATAGCAGCAAGTAGTGGCACAAGACCATCTTCATGGATAAATGTATTTGGTTGGATAAGAAGCTCTGTGAGTGGGTTATTAGGTTCTAGAGCTGCTTTACCTGAGAAAACATTCACTCAAAGTTCAATCTCACAAATTAGTCCACCAATCGATGTAAATGGTACAATAATGTTACTTGATTTATTAATTAGAAAAGTTACAGGTCAAAAGTATATTTCTACAGTAGGTCAGTCTATATCCCCACTAGAAGCACAGGGCTATGCATTAAATATTACAAAGGAATTTGAGAAAGTAGTAGAGCAAGCTGGATTAAAAAGTGGTGTATCAATGCATCGATTGAATATTGATTTTGTGGGAATGCACAAAGAGATTACTGGAAAAATCATGGGTGGTAAATTCAATGAAATTTCAGGGATTTTAAAATCGTATGTAGAGAAAGCATGTCCTGATGAAGAAGCTGGTAAATTAAATCCGAAGAAATTTGACAAGTTTATAGCTCAATTTAATAAGGGTCTGCTAAATCAATCAATAGAGCAGATATTACACAACAGAGATGGTAGATTAGAAGTTGATGATGCAAAGCAAATGAGTTTAGAGCCTCAAAGTTATTTAAGTAATGCTTCAGTTCAAGGCCATTTGACTAGGAATAAGGTTAAATTAATTTCTTAATCTCATCTAAAGAAAGGCCCGTAGTTTGTGATACAACGTCAATAGAGATGCCAGCTTTAAGTAAATTTTTTGCAACTTCAATTTTACCTTCAATTTTACCTTTTTGATGGCCGATTTGGATACCTTCTTGTCTACCTTCATGTTTAGCATCATCGAGTTTTTGTTCCAAGATAGCAGCTTCTTTCTGTAAATCCATGACCCTTTCTTCATAAGCTACGAGATCTTTCTCATTCCAATGAAACTTGTCTAATTCATCATATGCTAGCTTTATTATCGGTGACTTTTCTGCTATTTTCCTTAAATCTTCATCAGTTGTTTCTTCTGCATATTTGAAGAAAAATAGCCAACGATCTACTACATTTTCTAGCTGTTCTTCTCTACTCTTAGGAAACTTTGGTAACTCAATGAAAATAAATTGAAAATCTTTTAAGTCATGCTCGTTAGTTTTTTCATCTCTTATGGTATGGCTAGATATATAATCAGGCTTATCAGGAAATAAATTACAATTGGAAATAGCAATAAAGAAAACCTTCTTTAAATCAATGTACTTACCACCTTTATCAGCCTGCCTTGAGTAAGCCTTAGCAGCATATAATTGAGCACGTTTTTCAAAGCCTTTATCACGAGCGAGTTGCATCTCAATCACGTATCTGGCCCCAGTGGAATCTCTGCACAGAACATCAACAATACTCTGCTTATCAGAGGCAATTTCAGGGTCCATAATGGTGCTGAGGAACTCAACATCTTGAATAGCATTGACTCCAGTAAAGCCTAAGATATCATTCAAAAAGTGAATAAGGATATTCTTATTTTTTTCAGTACCGAATATTTTTTTAAATGTTAAGTCTAATTTTGGATCGAGAAACTTCGAAAGAGCCATAGCGCGAGTACCTAAAAAGCATTAATAATTATACACAATTGTGAAGAAATATTCAACGTTTTTATGCCAAAGTCTATTAAAGTTAGCTAAATTTCAAGAGTTGGTAAAAAACTACCTTCATAGATGACCCTAGTACGCACCTTGGACGTCCTTTTATAGATCTTTTTATCAACTCTTCTATAAGGTACATTAAAAGGCCAACAAATGGATTCGTGATTTAGCAGCCTCAAAGATACCTATTTAAAGTGTGAACTTCTTAGCTTGTCACAGCATAGAAGTTTAATATACTACTCTTCAATAAAGATAACAATATGCTAGCAAAACTTCTATATAAAATTTCTAAAATGGCAGGTTACGAAAAAGAATGACCGCTAGCGACCTTGAATCTTTAGATTACAAACTAGGACAGAAAGTAAGAAGTTGTAGGTTAGCAAAAGGATATACTCAAAAAGATTTAGCGGGAAAAATCGGAACAACATATCAGGTAATACTGCAATATGAAAAAGGAACACGCAGAATTTCAATTAAGAAGTTATATGAATTAGCAGAAGCATTATCAACAACTGCTAGAGATCTAGCTTGCGGACAAGAAGTATCAAATAAGCAAAGGTATGAGGGAGAAGAGATAGTAAATCTAGTAAGAAGACATAAAGAGATTAAGGATCAAGAATTACGCGAAACGTTTTATTTATTAACTAAATTCATCTGTATTAGTGAGGAAGAGAGTGGAAAGGCAGTAAAAGTAGAGGTGGCAAAGGGTTTAGTTAAGGAAGGAGTTTCTGCTCATGTTATCTCTCAAACGACCAGTTTATCTATTGATGAATATGATAATGATGAGAAAAAAATTTCCATTCCGTATAAAGTAGGTCAAAGAATAAAAGAATGGAGGTTGAGAAGAGGATACACTCAGGAAGATTTAGCAAGTAAAGTGGGTATAATAAATCAAAGAATATATGAATATGAACAAGGACGAGCTGCTGTTTCACTTGAAATGTTAGATGAAATAGCAAAGGTACTACTAATTAATATTACAGATCTGCTTCCAGAAACAACAGAAAATGAGAATAGTGAAGCAGAGCTATCAAGGTTAATAGAAGAATACAAAAAGATTAAAAGCCAAGAACTACGTTATGTACTAATAAAGTCTCTGCTTGAAATCATACAAGTTTGCAAAGAGAAAGTAAAGAAAATAGAAAAGATAAAAATTGCAAAGAACTTAGTTAAGGAAGGAATTTCTATCAATATTATTTTAAAAACAGTGGGCATCTCTTTAGACGAAATTCAACAAATTTAAAATAAAAAAATCAGTATCTATTAATATCTTTACTTTTTGATGAAAAAATAAGTAAAAAAGATTGAAAAATTGATTTGACTTCACTCGAAAGCTATGGCTCTATGCCAATGCTGACAAAAAAACAGCAGTAAATATATAAAAACATTTTGTTATTAGTGAAGGGTAATTTTTATGAATAATAAGAAAGATCGTAGAGAAGAAATAGAATTCAGAGCATTAGAAAGCAACGGTAAAGCACTACTTGATCGTGAAGTAATAGAAACGTTTCTAAGTGCAGTGCATGACAGGGAAGAAGCTCGAATTATTGCTAGAAAGCTAATAGATAGTTTTGGAATAGGAGGAGTTTTAGGCCAGGAAATAGATGACTTGAAAACTATAGAAGGGATAACTGACTCTACAGTAGCAGTAATTTTATGCCTAAAGGAAGCTGCAAAGAGAGTACCAAGAGAAGAGTTAAAGAAAGGACCTGTAATGGATAACTTGGAAACCATAGTAAAATATTTAAGGGTGAGTATTGGCTATTCAGAGGAGGAAAAGATGAAAATAATATATTTTGATCAAAAGTGCCGTTTAAAGGGGGAAGAAGTGTTTACTGGTACAGTAGATAAGGTACCTTTTTACATAAGAGAAGTAACAAGAAAGGCATTAATAAGAAAAGCGACGTCAATAATAATATCGCATAACCACCCAGAAGGAAGGTTAAAGCCATCTGATGAGGATGAAGCTGTAACTAAAGACTTGGCTAAAGCTTGTCAGACTATAGGGATTAGGTTACTGGATCATATTATCATCACAAGTGTTGGGTATTTTAGCTTTAAAGAGCAAGGACTGTTATAAAGGAGATGTTTGAAGATTTTCATGAGCTGTTTAACTACTTGAATGAAGAAAGTATTTGTAAATGCATTAATTATTGCTTATAATTAATGAAAAAGTATATATTAAGTTAATAATAAAGTAATAAAGTCGGTTGTAGACTTAGTAAAGTATATTTAATAGCGGAGGCTAATATGGTTAATAAAATAATTGTACCTTTTGATGATCAAGAAGGAGGTGTTTACGAATTAAATGTTGATCTTGATAGATTATCAAAGGGTGAAATATCAAATGCGATTATAGGAATTGGTCGTACTAAGGAGCAATCCACCTTTGTAGGCAAAATTAATAAGGCTAAAAAACCTGGAGAAGTGCCCTCCTCTAATAGAGACGTTCAAATCAACTATGGAAAAGGGCTTGATTATATATATGGTACAAAACCTTTAAACGATCAAGCAGAATATTTAAATCCATTTACTTCAGCTTTGAAAAAAATAAAGCCAAGTGCAAGCGAAAGTGAAAAGTTAAGCTGGTTTAAGAGTTCTGTAGTAGAGGCAAAAAGCGTAAATGAATTGCATAAAGCCATAGACCAAGTATTAGCATCTGGAGAAAGGCTAAATGCATGTAATGATGGGGAATGGAGCTTTGCTGAGTATGTAATATTGGGTACACATTTTCATAAATTTGATAAGGCTGATCGTAAAAAGCTAATACGTAAACTAATGCTAAACGGTGCAGAGTTTCATGATACTTTATTGGAGAATAAATTGATAGGTGAAATCTATAATGAGCTACAACCAGAAGTTCAGCCACAGATAGATGAGAGACTAGAAGAACTAGAGAAAGCTGGAGAAAGTGCTGTGCAAGAAGGAGAATTAATAGATGTTGAAATAGATAATACAACATCGTATATAGAATTTTCTGGGGATAGCAAGGTAGAGGTAGCCAAAATACTGAGAGAGTTAGGAAGTAATATTTTAAAAATTGGCAATGATGCAGTTGAGGTTAAAAGTGAGAAGGGAGGTATAAGAAACTATATCGATATGTCAGATGGAAGCTCTATTATATTAGAATTTCCTACAAGCATTGGTAAGCTAGATATTATATTGTACCACGATGTAAAAAAATATGATCAAGTACAAGTCAGAGTAGAAAATAAGGAAATGTGGTCTAAATTACAAGAAAGAGGCGAAGAAATAGGAAAAAATTGTCTTTTTGCTGGAGTAAAACTTAAAGAAGCAGTAGAAAAGGGAAGTTTTATGAGATGTGGCATATGGAATAGCAAGCAGCTTATGAAGGAGGTTGATAGCCCAAGTGAAAAATTGTCTTCATGGGTAGATAAAGTACGTGAAAATAGTAAAGAAACTTTTAGGGGGCTTTAATTCATTTATTTTAAGGTTCCAGAGTCTACCATTATATCTGGAGCCTTTGAGCTATAGTAGAAAATATTATATGTATGGTTCTTTGTATGGAAAAAAGTCTAGACTGTGAGGTAGGGCAAAAAGTAAAAAATTGGAGGTTAGAGAGAGGGTATACTCAGAAGGATTTAGCGGAGAAGGTTGGTGTAAAGTACTGGGCAATACTGCAATATGAAAAAGGGAGTCGTAAAATTCCAATTAAGAAATTATATGCTATAGCAGAAGCATTATCAGTAAATGTTAAAGGTCTAGTTTGTGGAGAGACGCTACCAAATGAAAAAAGATATTTTGAAGATGAAGAAATATTAAATTTAGTAAAGGGTTATAAAGATAAAGAATTAAGCGAGGTATTTTATTTATTAACCAAATTTATTCGTTTGAGTGAGGAAAGAAGCAGAAAAGCGGTAAAAATAGAAGTAGCAAGGGGTTTGATGAAAGTAGGAGTTTCTGCTCATGTTATCTCTCGAACAACTAACTTATCTATTGGTGAGTGTGAGGAGAACAAAATTCCCATTCCATACAAAGTAGGGCAAAGGATAAAAGAGTGGAGATTGATACGAGGATATACACAAAAAGATTTAGCGAATAAAGTTGGCATAACAAATCAAGGAATATACGAGTATGAACAAGGGAGAGCTGCTGTCTCACTTGAAATGTTAGATGAAATAGCAAAGGTATTATCAATCAGTATCATAGATCTACTTCCCGAATCAGATGAGGATAGTGAAGCGGAAGAAAAGCTATCAAAGTTGATAGAAGAATACAAAAAGATTGAGAGTCGGGAATTACGCGATATGCTAATCAAGTCTTTATTTGAAGGTATACATGTTTGTAGAGAAAAGGTCAGAGAGGAAAAGAAGATTGAAGTTGCAAGGAATTTAGTGAAAGAAGGAATTTCTGTTGATATTATCTTGCAAACGACAGGCTTATCAAATTATATGATTGAGGAATTTTTGTGATTTCATAAAAACTTAGCCAATAGTGGATTTTTTTGTGATAGAATATATGTTTGCTTCTGTAGGAAAAACAGCTTTTAGAGGATTTATCTATGATAATTCAGAGCATATTGAGCTACGAGCTAGGGAAAAAAATAGAAGGTTGTAGGATAGTACAAGGGTATACTCAGGCAAAATTAGCAAGCAAAATTGGTTTAACATATAAGGAAATACATAACTTTGAACTAGGGTGCAAGGCTATTACAATCAAAGAATCGTATATAATAGCAGGAGCATTATCAGTTAATGTTATAGATCTACTTCCAGTACCAACAGTACTAAGAGAAAACAGTTGGTATGAAGATGAGGATAAAGAAATAGTCTATCTAACAAAAATACATAGAGAAATTAAGGATCAGGAATTACGCAAGAAGCTGTATCCATTAGTAAGGTTTGTATATATTAGCGAGAAAATTAGCCAAGAAGAAGCGAAAATAGAAGTAGCAAAGAATCTAGTGAAAGAAGGAGTTTCAGTTGATATTATTTCCCAAGTGACTCGCTTATCTACTTATGAATATGATGATATAGAGAAAGAAATTTGTACTGATTCTATACTCTACAAAGTGGGGAAAAGGATAAAAGAGCAGAGATTAATACGGGAATACACTCAGGAGGACTTGGCAAATAAAATAGGTTCAACACCTAAAGAAATACACAACTATGAACGAGGATATACAGACATTCCAATTGAAATATTATATAAGATAGCAAAGACATTATCAGTTAACATTAAAGCTCTTGGACTAACAGAATATGAAAATGAGCCAGTTTTGAGGTTTGTAGGTAAATGCGAAAAAATTGAGGATCAAGAATTACTGGATACGGTAGCCAGATCTTTATCTGAAGGAATGCAAACTGGTAAAGAAAAGGTTAAAAAAGCAGAGAAAATCAAGATTGCAAAAGATCTAGTTAAGGAAGGTGTTGCTATTGATATTATTGTGCGAGCAAGTGGCCTAACTGCTGATGAGTTGGGTGAGTGTGAAAATTGAATGTGTTTAAGATATAAGTAAAGTTAGTTAATGATTTAACCAGTAGAATTTGCTAACCAACTTTTTTGGCTCAGTTGAATTTTGCTTGGTATAAATTAAGATATGAAATCGCAAAGTTTATCTATTAATTTCTGGTTGTCCTTTATCATTGCATTTGCCTCTTGCTGAAGAGATTTGATATTTTTGAGTGTAATATTGTCCATCTCAGTCGATGCTACTTTCAATTGCGATTGTATTCTTATGTATTTATCATCTATTACTTGTTCTAGTTGATAATCAACGCAATCCAATCCAGAAGCAAACATCACATTCAGTAGTGGCTTGATCCACCCTATTTTGCCAAATCTCCTTGAGTTAGCATACTTTATACTTCTATTTGTTCCACCAGTACCTATTGATAGCAGTATAATCTCATCATTTGGAAATAACCTTTTACCACTTGCATATGCACAAGCCGCTGGATTATTGGCAAACACTCCGCCATCTATCAACACTCTCTCTGTTTGGCTAATTTTCAGACGTTTTGGTGTGAAGTACGTTGGAGCAGCTGTTGTAGCTCTGAGTGCATCTTTTAACTTAATGTTTTCTTCTTTCCAACTTTTGAAGAAAAATTCACAACTATTGTGAATGTCATAACTGGTGAGTAGTAGATTACTCGCAACATCGGCCATAGTACTTTCACCAAAGTATTTGTTGAGAATAAATTCCATATTTCTATATGAGTACTGAGAACCACTCAGCCAAGAAGCAATTGATTTTCTCCAAAATGATGATTGAAAGATATATGCTCCATACTCTTGGTAAAGTTCAACCAAATCATTGGCAGAGTATTGAAGTTTATTGCTTTTACAAAGTCCAGCAACAATAATCCCACCGGTTGAGGTTCCTGCCATTAAATCAAAAATCTGGGAAATTGGCTTTTTTGTCCTAGATTCAATTTCTGCTAGAATAATGGCAGGTATTATCCCTCTAATGCCACCTCCATCTACAGATAAAATGTACTTTGTCACTGAAAATTTAGTTCTTATTTGTGTTTGTGAATAGCTTCAAGTTCATTGACTTCTTCAGTGAGGTTTTTCACTCTCTCTTCAAGTCGATAAACTGTTTCCATTAGTTCGTGATTTCGTTCTATAAATTGATCATGAATTTGTACTTTTAAATCAAGCTTAGCGAGCCACCAAATTGTTGCTATGGTCTGTATTACCATCGTTACTATTACTGTGATTGGGATTTTTTGCTTTTTCATGTGAAAATATTAACTTGTTATAGATAGTTTTAGAAGTTTATATACAGATTATAGAAAACTTACAGCTTTAGTGATTTCTTTCTATTGATTTGTATCGATCCTCTGCTTCTGCAAGTAGCTTTATTATTTCTCTGTAAGGTTTATCTTTGTTGTGCCTTGATGCCATTACAGCTATTCTTCTAGGGCTTTTTCCATTGCTATCCTTTATGTTAGGATTCGCTCCTTTTTCTAATAGAAACTCAACGATTTCTAAATAGCCTTGATCTGCAGCAGAATGTAGCGCTGTCCATTTAAATTTATTAGTAGCATTAATATCAATACCATCTTCTACTAAAAACCTTACGATTTCTAAACATCCTTCTCCTGCAACATAACGTAATGATTTTTCACCAATACTTATATTATCTTTTATCAAGGATTTCACAGTTTCCAAGTCACAGTTCTTAGCTGCGATTTCTAATGTGGCGCTGTAACTCTCATCTCCTTTTTTAAACAAGGAAAAATATATAACCACAATACACACCGTTAGCACTATAAGAAAAATTAATCCATCAAATTCTCCTTGACGTATAATTGAATTTTTATGAAAAAGCCTTCTTACATTTCTGCTCATGTAGTACTGCAATAATTATACCCATCTAGAATTAAATAATCATTTGCTTAAGTTTCACTTAAACAGCTTTGCTCACTGTTGCCTCTACTATAGTTTGATATCCCCTATTATTGAGAATATGTTCTGCCTTGCTAATTATCCATTCACCTTCAATTTCCTGACAAAATCCTGAAAGGCTGATCTTAGCTTCTGCAAATAATTCTGGATTACCAGGAACAGTTACATTTAAGTTTGATGTACTACGTTTTAGTTGTCTTAACTTAGCTGCTGCTGCACTAATTGCTGATTCTGCGGTAGAGTAAAGCGTTTGCAGGGTATAACTTGGACCCTCATTTCCCACTTTCTCTTCTATAGTTTCTCCCTTTTCATAACTGTGCCATTTTGCAATAACAGATCCATATTTGTTACGCACATTAAAATTTACCTCCCAATTTATAACATCTTTAGGTGTAAGTACTGTTGTGCCTAACATCTTTCCAGTTGCTGATCTTGCTTCTCCCTTTGGAATAAAAATTATATATCCTCCTGCTGGTTTTACTAGTGCATCATATTTTTTCCCTAACCCTTCCAAAAAACTCATGTCGCTTTCATCTGCTTGAATGATATGTGGTATAAATATATTTTCAAATCTTTCAGCGACTTTACCTTCATACCCATGCTTTTGTGCTATTTCTTTAATTAAATCTCCTAAGGTAATGTCCTTCCATTCCTTTGATTTTCTTTCCTTTAATGATCCTCTTAAACTTGCAGCATCACATTTTATTCTTAAAGTTTGCGGTGGACTTTGTATTGTAATTTGATTTGCCTTATATACTCCCATAGGCAATAAACCTGTTTCTTTGTATCCGAGAAAAATTTGTAAATTACCCTTAAGTTCTAAAGCGCTAGAGTTATAACTAATATATATCTCAGCTTCGTCACTTGTAGTACCGGATCCATCAGTAACACGTAATAATATTAAACTCTTTTTTAAAACCTCTGTTACTGGGTTATTTTTTGCTACTATATCAAAGTCTGGCGTCATTCATCTAAAATATTTATGACAGATTCTTTCGATATTTTCTGGATTTTAGGAAGCTTAATTCTTAATCCAGCGGGCAAAAAGCTTGCGTATTCTGCAAGGCCTGGATTTTCAAGCAATACTTCCTCCACTGCTCCACTACTGTATCCATAATGTTTCCAGCAAATGTAATCCAACATTTCGTTTTCTTTCGTGTAATAATAAATCACTTACTGTAACTTTTTAACTTCAAAATAAACTCAACTTTTCTCGGTTTTCCATCAGGAAAAAATAATATCTGCTTTTCTTCTACATTAGTAATGACAAAATTTCCAAATACACTTCCTGAATTATCAACTAGAACGTGTGGTTCTTGAGTGTTACGTATATTTTTTAGCTGTTCTAAGCCATTACTCTGATAACGTGAATAAATCACTCCTGTTAAATCAATACATTCAATTCCTGAACCAATGTTTTGTAGCGACGTTTTTTCAATACATTCAATTGTATACCACCTTTCTTCTTTACTGTATCTTAGGCTTGTTGGTTCAAGCTTACATTTTCCAAACAACATTAATGCAACTCTTCAACTATATCAAAAAGTGCTCCACGTGCTTGTTCTCTAAATCTTTCTATTACTGCATCAGCAACGCTGCGCACATCTTCAGACTTAATATTGATATTAAACGTTTGATAGAATGCTTGGTTATATACTTTCGATTCCCT
The DNA here is from genome assembly GCF_964028435.1 of Wolbachia endosymbiont (group A) of Urophora cardui. Lineage (NCBI taxonomy): Bacteria > Pseudomonadati > Pseudomonadota > Alphaproteobacteria > Rickettsiales > Anaplasmataceae > Wolbachia > Wolbachia endosymbiont (group A) of Urophora cardui. Next base: position 1,461,032 of record NZ_OZ034774.1, on the reverse strand, counting down.
ATTTTCACATCTACTTTTCTTGAATGCTTTCTCAACTTCTTCTTGCTCCATAGCTCTTTTTTCTTCTATAACACTTTTAACTTTAAAACTTTCAAAATTGCTTTTGCTATTTTCTGAAAATTGTTTAATAGCACTATTATTTGTCAATGGGTTTCCATTACTGAAAATACTATTTTTAGAAAGCTTATTAACAGAATTTCTATTATTTTCAAATTTTCTAATCGGGCTATTCTCAGCAAATATGCTACTAACTGTATTTCCCATCCATGAAAAGGTTTCTCCTATAGGTTTAATGAGTGATTTCCAAAAGCTAGAGAAAAAGTCTTTCACTTTTTGCCAGTTAGTGATAACAAGAGCTGCACCAGTGACAAGACTTGCTACTAAAAGTCCAATCGGGTTACTCATTACAGCAAACGTTATTGCTCTTAGTCCTGTTACTACTGCAGGAAAAACTGTAGCTGATAAAAATGAAAATACTCCAAGTAGGTTTGCTTTCAGACCAAAAATCGTACTTCCTAGCAATGTAAATCCGTATCCTAGTCCTACTGCTGCAATTTTTAAACTTATCAAAGCTGCTAAAGTACTCATGATTGCCGTAGTTAAAGTTGGATGTTTTTCTGCAAAAGAAGCTATACGCTCTGTTATTGTTTTCAAACTTCCAGCTACATAATTTAAAGTAGGTAACATTACTGACCCTAGATTCATTCCAGCTTCAAATACTGCATTTTTAAGTAATTGACCTTACCCATAAAAAGTAGACAGAAAGTTAAGACGTTTTTGAAGTAAAATAAAACGTTTTTTCAAAGAGGTGTGGTATGACAAAAAGAAAAGAATATACAGCAGAATTCAAAATTGAAGCTATAAGACTAGTAAAAGAAACAGGTCAATCATCAGCAAAAATAGCAAGAGATTTGGGTATTAGCAGTGATTCATTAAGCAGATGGGTAAAAACATACAATGATAGAATGTCTGGAGTAGATGCGTTTCCAGGAAAAGGGAAAGTAGCTCATTGTGACAAAGAAAAGTTTGATTTAAAGAAAGAGCTGGCAAGAGTAACGAGGGAAAGAGACATTTTAAAAAAAGCCCTGGGATATTTTGCAAACCAAAAAGAGTAAAATATTCTTTTATAAAAGAGCATGAAAACTGCTGTAAAATAAGAGAGCTATGCAGGTTTTTGAACGTATCTGCTTGTGGTTATTATAAATGGATTTCTAAGGAAAAAAGTAATAAAAAATCAACAAGAGAAGAGCTCATAAAAGATATTCAAAAGATATATCAAGCGTCACAATGCAGATACGGAGCTCCCAAAATCCACGCTGAATTAAAGGTTTTAGGTAAAAATTATAACATCAAAACAGTGCAAAATGTTATGCAGGAAAATGGCATTCAAGCCCAACTTAGACGAAGGTTTAAGACTAAGAAACTTCAAACAGACAATAGAGTTATAACTCCTAACATATTGGATCAGAATTTCACCACTGATCAGCCAAACAAGATATGGGTAACTGATATTACACACATAAACACCAACGAAGGATGGCTATATTTGACAGCAATAATAGATTTATATTCACGCATGGTAGTTGGTTGGTCAATGAGTAATTCAATAAATAAGCAATTAGTTATAGATGCTTTATTGATGGCTGTTGATAGGCGCAAACCCGTTAAAAATCTACTATTTCATAGCGATCAAGGATCGCAATACACCTCTAAAAATTATCAATTTTTACTAAGTACAAAAAATATTACTTCTAGTATGAGTCACAAAGGTTGTTGTTATGATAATGCTGTTTCAGAGAGCTTTTTTAGTTCACTTAAGAGAGAGTTACTCATTGATACTTCACAACACTCTGCACAACAAGCTAAAACCGCAATATTTGAATATATAGAAATTTTTTATAATAAACAGCGTAGACATTCTACTATTAACTATTGCATTCCTGAAAAATTTGATTCATCATTTTCATGAAAAAAACGTCTTAACTACCTGTCTACTTTTTCTGGGTAAGGTCAATCTACTAAACCTTTAAGACCATCTTTATGACTGTTACTAATGCTATTTATTGCTGCAATATTGGCATTCTTTCTCGTATCAAGTAGCGATATGTGTGAATCTGATGATGCTTTTAAAGTGTTTAAGGAATTATCCCTAAGCTTGTTAATTGCATTGACAGAATCTGTTTTCGCTTCAGTTATTGCAGATATTGAATTTTCCTTATTGCTGTTTATGTCGCTTAAGTGCGTCCTTGCAGCGCTTAAAAGTTCATTTAACTTACCATCTGTCATCTGTACAATTTCAGAAACTGAACTTTTACCGATTATTGATTCCAGTGCTTTAGCAAGATATGCTAGTTGATCTGGCGTACTGTTTGCTGCTAAATCCTTAAGCCTTCTCTGTAGTGCATCAATTATTTCTTTTACTTCAGTCATTTGCACAACGTTGGCAATAGCTTTTTTATCTGCTATCAATTCCAGAGATTTTGCAAGATATGCCAGTTGATCAGGTGTGCTAATTACTGCTAAATCCTTTATCCTTTGGTATATCGCTTCTTTCATTCCCAAAAATTCAAAAAAGTTTCAAATCTAAATCGTTCAAAATTACTTTTAAGTTCATTTTCTCTCTCACTCATATCTTCATCTATTTTTTCTATAGCTCTTCGAATACGTACTACATCTTCCACTGCAATATTCTCTGGATGAGGCAGTGGATACCCTCTGCTTGTTTTATCATCTGACATTCTGCTAAGTGATAATGATTCGTAGATTTTTGACTTTAGGACGATAGACAACCGTTCCACTTAAAACTAATTTTACTCTTGTTTCATTGCCATTAAAGTTTGTTAGTACATGAGTTCTCTCTACCCAATTTTCCCCTATTGGTTTTCCCGAGGTTAAATTTACTAGCTGCCATTCTTCGACGCTTTTCTGCACATATGCTTTTACATCTGCAGTGCCAGGTATTAGCGCATCATACGTTATGGTGATTTTAGTGTTAGCTCCTGCTGTAATACTTCTTGTAACATAATCTCCTTTTTCCCCTATATTACCCATAACTAGCTGTAACCCAGGATATAGCACTGGACTTTTTTCTTTTGACCCTTTTAAATTTGCCTTTACTGTTAGCTCTCCAGATAATCTTTCACGCAGCGCGAGCGGCAAATTATCAGACAAAAAGTTCTCTTTTCCCTCTTCATCTGTTAAGATAAATTCCACATTGGTATCAAATGCTACTTTTTCGACGTTCGTCAAAACAATTAAATCTGAAGTATTGGTTGCTGTAACTTTTCCCAGATCAATAACGTGAGAATTTTCGCTAAATTTTGCAGCTAGTAGTCGAAACGTTAAATCTAAATTTTGATGTGATGTCCAGGTGCTTGCATTGCTTGATGACAGTAATACTCCTACTTGATATGGCTGGCTTGTTACCCAACGGCTATTTACTGCATCATATTTGCCAAGTTCTGCTATCTTTACTGCAGTACTAGGATCATCAGTAAGCAGTACTATTGCATACTCCTCTCCTGCATGGCAAAACACTGGTGACCAAGTTATACGTGTTGCTGTGCCATCTATCTTTATATCTTTTGGCTCAATATAACTTTCAGCAATGACAGTTTGCGAGGGCATTCCCACTGCTGTTTCTCTAATCTGCACAGCAACACGTTTTTTGCCTCTATTTATAAACCATAACTCTAGACCTCCTATGTGTCTGCTCTCATTTAAAGTAAATGTTTGCGCTAAAGGATCAACTCTTCTTGCTGCGATCACTCTTCTTCTTTCCTCTATGGTAATTGTTTTTTTACCAGTATAAGTTGCTTCTCCATAACTGCCTTTATCACCGAAGAACTGCACTAACTTAGTCCCAGCAGGAATGTTTCTTGGTACAGTAAATCTTCCTTTTATTTTTCCTCTGTTATCAGCAATAAATGTTGCGATCATGTTTTTCTTTCAAATATTTTCTATGCTTGAGGTTGAATAAAAATTCCATCAAACTTTAATTCCTTAAGCTTTTCACCAGTTGCAAAACCTTCAATCTCAAAATTTTGAGTTGCTTCTCGCATAAATTCAGTTTCGTATGAGGTACTTGACAGCAGCTCTGTTGTTTCTTTAACATTAAATACTCTGGTTACTGGACTTTTCCAATTAGTGGTAACCTCTGTCCAGTGGTCAATGTTTTTATTTAGAGTAATTTGTGCCGGGACTGGATCAAAAGCTTGATATGGATTGATCTTTTCTCCTTTGGTCTGTAAAAGCTGCTCCAGTACCGGTTCAAGTTCATACGGCAAAAGATATCTTTCCCCACCTTTTTCAATATCTGCAACTTCTACATCTATTGGCAGAACTAGCTCTCTATTTACTATTGCTGCAGACTGCGAAATTCCTTGATCACGCATATCATCATCAAAGAATGGGTCAACAAATACTCCTTTTTTGGTAGTAGGTTCTCTTGAATTTGCATCATTGCGTAGACGTTCCTGTGCAACAAGAGCATAAAGATCATTTATTCCTTTTTTCATTGCTTCAAGCTCATTCATCGGTACAGCATGAATAGCATTATTCACTATTTTTACCCCTTCTTTTTCTCCGCTTTTCCATGTCTGATGAATGTAGCAGAGCAAAAGTTGTCCAGAGGGTGCTTTAGGCATCGATGGTCGCCAAGGGTGAGCTATGCCTTTTATTCTTCTTACTACTCCTTTGCTATCGATAGTAATTAAATCAAAGCGTGGCATTTTCCAGGTGTAATCAATCAGAACCAAGCTGTTATCAACTGCTCCTTTTACTTTACACCCCTCTTCATTTATATCTTCAGGGCTTACATGAGTGCGGCAGCGGTAAGTTATTTGATAACTACTTCCAGGAGCTGGTTCTTTACCTGGTAATGACCAATCAACATTTCCTGCATTTAACTTATAGTCTATACTATTTTCATAAATAACATTACCTTGTTTAACTTGAATAATCTCAAGTACTGCAGAGTCAGGTATTGGATCAACAGCTCCTGAGTATGAACCGTGAGTAACGGTAATGGTTTTTTGAACAGTTATATCTACTTTTTTAATTTCACTTATTGGAAAATCATTAACTTTAAGTTCCATTACTCTTTGGCTATTTGGCTGAAAAGTATGTGGTTCTGATTCAACTGATTTTATATCTGGATCTTCATCAAAAGAAACACGAATACTATGAGGTAACTCAATCTCATAACCATCAACATGAGCTTTACCCTCATTAATCACAAATATTTCTTTTTTACCTTTTTTTACCCCTTCTTCTCCCTTTTCTTCTTTGTGGAGGAACATCACTTCAAGGCCATTTACAACGTAGGAACCATTTGCTTCTTTATCATAACGAGCAAGAGCTGTAGTTACTATGTTTGCTTGTGGTGGCGGTGAATGTTCTATCAATACTCCATTTTCAATGTTATAAATTGGATAAAATTCTCCTTCAGAAAAACGTGGAGAAAGACCTTCTGCTTGATAACCCCAAATGGTGGAAACTTTAAGCCTTGCAGCTCCTACTTCTTGATAATTACGTGTACCAACAGCAGGATCACGAAGGTTTTCATCCTCAAGTTCTGTAATCGTAGATTCTAGATAATAAACACCTATGCGAACTGTGGTACTCAGTGAAATAACAAATTCTTCTTTTTCAACTTTTCTCACTGCTCCACGAAGATAGATTTTTCCTCTTTCAAGTGTAACTTTACCAGTTTCTCTATCTATAATACAATTGCTTCCTGTTATAACATCACCATCACGAAATATTGCATCACCTATACCTTTAAGCTTAGAGAGAGCATACTCCTGAGTCTCGTTTAGTTCTGCAGACTGTAGACCTCTTCCAGCAAGAAATAAGCTTTTCTCATATTCTTTGTCAGGATTAAAGCGGTTATAATAGGCGTTTAAAGTCATTTTGTTTCAAAAAGTTACAACAAATGAAAAAGTTTCCCGAGTTGCAGATGTTCTGATAAGTGGTACGGTATGTTCCAAAACCAACAAAATCCCATGTTCTTCTATATCTTGAGGTTCAAAATATCTCTGTCCTTCAGGTAATTCTTTTTTTACTTTAGTACCAACCATAACCCCTAATTCCCGTATAACTTGATTTGCTGCGTCCGTGAAATCGAAAGTAAATTTAAGGTAGAGATTGTTGGTTGGTACAGCGGAAGATTTAAACCTTCCAGAAGGAGTTATAAGTTCGCCGTTTTCATCACCTTTGCAGAAGAGAACTTCGTCTGCAGTACGTCTGCCAAGTTCATTGAGTAGTTTTTGAGAAGTAATAGGCTCCGGTGGTGTGCTTTGAACGTACTCTATAGTAACTGTACTATTCTCTACAATAGAGCTATTTTCTGTGCGCTGAATAACACCAGTACTACTATCAACTGTATAGTCAACACTTGGCTGATAAGTTGTTTGTCCTGTAAAAACCCTTACATCTTTAATAGTGTGGTGATCTAGAGCTATTTCATCCTCAACAAAAACTTTTTCGACTTGATGACTACTTTCCCAGCTTGCATCACCACTGCCCCAGGCAAGATGTAGAGATTGCTCTTTTATGCTTGCGGCTATTGCTGCTCTTCCTGATTGTGTGAGTATTGACATTTGAAAATTTGACTCCTGTATATATATTCACCAAAATTACAAAAACTGTTCAGTTTTTTTTAGGAAAATTCTTCTTTTTTTTCATAATAAATTTTTGTTGACTAATCTTTAATCTATTTTAGACATAATATATTTACTTTTAGATATATGATAGCTAGTGAGGAGTTTTGGGAAAGCAGTTTAGAAATGCCAATATCCTTTTTGCTTAAGGACTTTCAAAATCCAAGTTTACGTGAAAGTTGGCTTAATTCTCTTTCTGGTAGACAATTAAGTGTGATTTTTAACCACTATTTTCAGAATAAACAAAATAGGCAATTATTTAAAGACCACGAAAAATGCGATGATATTTCAACTCAGCAAAAGCGAAAAATGCTTACTAAAATTTCTGAATCTCTGTTTGATTATTACTTAGTCAATCGTTTTAGTCGTGCAAAATCAGAAACAACTATAGCTGAAGTAGCACAGTCTGTATTAAGCCAAGATCTTCTGAAATCATTTCTGTTGCAAAATAACAAATATGACAAAAAGTCCTTGTTGTTTACTCTCTTTATAATTAATCATAACTTACTGAAACAAATTTTCTGCTTTAATCAAGTGCAGAAAAAAGGTTTTTTACCTTTCGTATTAAAAAATCCTCCAAGACAAAAGTCCACTTCATTTAAGGATTTTTTATCAAAAAGTACGATACAGGAAATATTAAAACAGCATGATCTATCTGAAAATGATAGTTTTGAAAGTCAGTTTCAAGAACTCTTTTACTACCAAAATAGTATTTACTTATTTATACGACGTGCTAGTAAAGATGAAGATTTGGTAATGAGTTCAAATAAGGTAATACACGGTTATAAACCTAGTAGAATTATTATTGACTTTGCTTTAAACGCTAACCAAGTAAACTTATCTATTCAAAGTTTTGATCAAGGATTAAAAATAGCAAATAGAATAGTAAGCTGTTATTTTCAGCGAGAATGTTCATTTACTAACATGCGCCACCAAAATACAACAGCACAAGTGAGGACTTTTTTGAATGACTGTGTAAAACAACATGTACCTGATATTCACCTATTTGAATTGAAATTTGGTCCATCTAAATCTAAAACTAATCTTACGTTAAACACAGATAATATTGAAGAGTGGTTACAGAAAATAGAGCCTTCGGTTGGTAGTGTACTGCATGATGTTTCGCTTGTTCAGCATATCAAAGTATTGTTCAAAAGTAAAAAAGTTACTTTATCCTTTCAGACAGACACGCAATACGCAAATTATATAGAAATTGATTACTCAGAATATGTTCTCAATAGAAAAGAACGAGATGATTTTAAGTCTTTAATTAGAGATAGCTATGGAATTACCGTTTTGTCGAAAACACTCTCAAGATATTGATACTATGTTAGTAAATAGGTCCTGGGTAAATCCTAACGAGAACTATATAAAGGCTGCAGAGCATCTCAGTCAGCTTGATTTTGTTAAACTTGAGAAGTATTATTTTGTTATTTGTGCTAATGATTTAGATCTTGATTTTCCAAATATACAAAATCCTTATTGCAAAAATGAGGTTATCATTTCTCATGATTTTGATGAAGATTGTGATGATCTAGCTTGCGAGGATTGTGGTCGTGATATTTTTCCTGATACTTACAAAAAACAGCGTTATCTTGTGCTTTCAATTAAACTTAATACAGAAAAAATTATAAGTTGGTTTGAAAAACTATTAATAGGACTCATATGGGAAAAGGCGGCAAATGGGATATATCATATAAGCTTTAAAAGTAAAATAGTAAGCGTTATTATACCAACTTTATGTACTGATAAGTCATATTTAACTGTAGATAGGTTAAGAGCTAATGTTGCTGTTCTTATAACTTTTGGAAAGGAAGACTTAAAAATATTGTTAAGCCTATACACTGTTTCCATGGCTGATTTAATTTGTGAATATCAAACTCTAAATCAAATACTAAGCGAAGCAGTTGAAAAAGGAGTACCAGAGCTATTACCTAACGTTTCCTTTCAAGCATTCCCTTATGTTCCACTGCAAGAAACAACTCTTCCAGAAAAAAAGATACTGCGATTAAAAGTTGAAGGTAATATTATTTATGTTAATGACGTTGAAATTATAGGCAAACAAGCAACTTCAAGCATCCGCATCTTTAGAGTATTACTTAAACAATTTTTGCGTGACTTGGAAGCAGTTAAAGAATATAAATTTCTTAGTATCATTCAAATAGCAGATAGTTTAGGTATTGAAGACCCAGAACAGCAAGTGCGCAGACCTCTTAATAGAATGCAAAAAACAATAGCAGAAAAGCTAGCTAGCACCTTGGGACTAAATATAAAACGCGATGATGTGATACAAGCATGTAACTGGTCAGGCTATCGGCTTAATCCATCTACCATTAACTTAAGTGCTAGCTAAGCTAATGTTGGACAGAAAACGCAGAAGGATACTTCTCTAAAATATACCGGTTCAGCGCTTACCTGCAATGAAAGTAAAAAATTCAACTACGTCTCCTTTAATTTTGGCTACAATCTCCTGCTCTTTCTCCTGTTGTCTCAACTATTATTTTATCTCCACGTGAATCTCCAATGTAAAACTCACCGCCAGGTAGTAAATAGAGTAGGTATTCTTCAATTCTATCAATTACTAACGCTTTTATTTCTTCTAGAGATCTATTCATAAAAGGTGCCCTTCAATAATTTATGATAAAAATATGGTTCTTTATTCGCTTAGAAAGGTATCCAGTCATCCCTCTGAGGTTCATCAGGAGTAATGATCGTATCAATTCTATTCCTGTTTCCATACCTATTATCAGCTTCAATACCAACTTTTGCAGTAAACTCTAACCCATTAAAATCAGCTATAGAGTTGACTTTTCTAGCAATAACTGCTTTTTCTGAAGTGTCATGTGCATGAATATTTCGTGCTGACTCCAAAATACTTCTAAGCATAGAACGTCCAGATTCTGCCCAAACATCTTCTCCTTCAACGCCTGCTTTGCCACTTTTAATGCCAATTACTTGAAAAATCTTGCGTTTTGCATATGGACCTTCAGTGACAGTAAATTCAGCGTTTAAATAGATGCTACCAGTAGTGTAGCTTTTCGTGAACCAATTCTCATAACCTCCAGGCTTTATTGCCATTTTTACCTTGACTATTGTACCTTTCGGTATTAAACTGCTTTGCAGTTTTGCGTTATTAAAATCAGTTAAAAAATCTGCTAGCATATTGTCTCCTATAAATTAAGTAAAAATCAGTTACTCCATTGGTCTACAGCCTTCCAACGGCCATTTATCTTATCGACAAGCTTACTTGCCACACGTTCACCATTACGCAGTTCAAATACTATTTGACGGGTAGTGCTTTCCTCATCATGAGCAAACATTACCATCCCAGTACTGTAGAAACCTCTTAAAGATCCAGCTCCGCTCAAACCCTGAAATGGATCTTCTTCTAACATTTTTTTGGATAGTTTTTTTGTATGGTGGGTGAGTATTATGCCTGAATCTGGATTAATAATATTTCTCAATCTCTCAAGTGTTTTTTGCAAGAAGAATAACATAGCGCTATTGTCGTTTTCATTGCCATATTCACTTGAGTTAAAAATGTTACGAAGAGGATCAATCGCAATAATATCAGGTTTAAAACGCTCTTTGACAACATTTTTGATTTCATCTATTTCTTCACTGCTAAATGATAATTGCACTCTTGGCGTGATAATTAAGTTATTGGCAGCTATGTCCAAAAGCTCTTTATTCAGTTGAAGTTGTTGCAACCGTTCTTTCATATATTCATATTCAATTTCAGTTTGCATGTAGAAAATTTTCAAAGGTTTATTTGGTGTCATACCGAGAAATGATCTACCAGCAGCCATGTGGACGAGCCAAGAGATCAAAAAGTCACTCTTGCCAATTTTAGGTGGACCACCCAGTACTAACAAACCTCTTTTAGTTAGAATCCTTGGTGAGATTATATCCTCTGGTATTGGCGATTGATCACTTAAATATTCCTTTACGCTATAAAAAGGGACTTTTTGACCGATATTGAAAAAGCTTTGTTCCATATTACTCCTTTTAAAATTAAATTTAGGCAACAGAAGCCAAGGTTTTGGCTTTAATTTTCGCAAGTAATTTACCTAAATGCGGTTCTTCAACCATATTCAGGCAGCCACTGCGATCTTTAGCTGGATATCCCCAAGTATTAATAGTCTGACAGACAAATGAACGTTTCTCCGTTCCATCATCTTTCTTGATTCCAACCATACTGATTACTTCATCAACTATCCCAGGAATTTCACTGGCAGTTTTAGCCCCTTCACATTGAGGTAGCCAAGTTGGACGATTGCAGTCATCAAGATATTGACCTAATGTACCAACTATGATGATGTCTTTGTCTCTGATGTGTTGAAACTGATTGAGCCAAGCCATCATTTCTTGAGCAAGTAACCCATAGGCAGCTCTTTTATCTTCTCTTCCTGATCTATCTGAAAAAGCTTCAGGTTGCATCCTTGCCCATAATAGACATAAACGTGAAGCAACGGTTATGCTATCTACAAAAATGCATCGGTACTTAGAAAACTCAGAGGAAAAATCTTTGTACTTACTAGATACATGCTCATAGTGTCTTTGGCTGTATGCTTGATCAGATTTTAGCGCAGGATTAGGCCCACCAATAAGACAAGCAATATCTCTGGCTTCATTCCAAGTGCGAATCTCAGTTGAATCTCCTTTCCAATCCTGAACAGCTAGAAGTCCTGCTTCAAAATCAAGGCAAAGTGTTGTTGATTCATCGAGGGTTTTGAGCAGACTGGTTTTGCCGATCCCATAAGGTCCAAAGATTACTACCTTCACACCTGTGATCAGTTTTGCTCTTTCTTTGCTGTTTATTATTTTCATGCTTTTACCTTAATTTGCCACTATATATAAATTCACCAAATTTCAAAAAACTGTTCAATTTTTCTTATGCTTTTTTCTGCAAACAGGTGCAAATTTAGATCGCATTTTCTTGAGTATGTTATACAAAGTAGTCCGTGATATATTGTTCATATCTGCAACTTCAGCAATGCTGTGGTGTTTTAATTGTTCACATAAAACTTGCCACTTCTTTGGTAATTTTGAAATAATTTGCTCAACATCAATACGTAGTATCGCTTCATCTTCAAAACAGTAACTTTCCTGTTGCACATTATTTTCAAGTTTAGGAGTAGTACGTGAGTGTTTACGGACTAGATTATTAATACGATTTTTAACAACTTGCTTAGCAAAAGTTGAAAGACTGCCCTTAGTTTTATCATACTGATCTATGCATGAAAGAAACTCACAGAAGAGGTCTTGTTCTATGTCTTCAATATCTTGATCAGTAAGCGATTTATAATATTTTGCGTAAAATTTTATTAAATTAACAACTTTAGGATCAATACCTGAATAAGAGTTTCGAGATTTCATAAGATGTGTCCTTAAATGAAAGACTTAAGGATGAAACTTTCTTAGTAAATATTGTAGGACATGAAAAAAATACCTCAGACAATCGTGAGTTTTTTACCCTCTGAAAACCTGGAATCTTTTTTCAAACCTCAGACACTCAAAACTTTGATCAGACAATGCACCTACGAACTGAACAGTTTTTGTAAATCCGGTGAATATATAGAACAAGACTTTCAACTTACAGATAATTTCATGAGTGATTCATACAATGTTCAAGAACTTAAAGCACAACTTCTATTAAACTTAAGATCTTGTCTTTTGTACTTGCTACCTAACGGAACTTTTCACAAAAATGAGTTTCAAGTAGGTGATATATGGGGTAATAAAGGAAAAAGTTTAAGAGTAGAACTAAGTGGCAGTAGAGCCGGGTTATGGAATGATTTTGCAACTGGAGAAGGTGGTGACATTATCGACCTTTGGGCAGCTGTACATAGAAAGAATGCAAGGACAGAGTTTCCTGAGGTAATAGCTTCAATAAGTGAATGGCTCGGAAATAATAAAAAATACAGAGAGAAACAATATGTTGATGAAGACTTTGAGAAATTCATTACCCAAAGTTGGAATTATTATGATGAAAATGGTCAGGTGATTGTAAAAGTTTACCGTTCTGATCCTCCCGGAAAGAAAAAAGTATACAAGCCTTTTGATGTTAAGCGAGGCAGATATGGTTCACCAGGAATAAGGCCAATCTACAACATTCCAGGAATCTTAAAGTCTGATAAAATTGTTCTGGTGGAAGGGGAAAAATGTGCAGAAGTGCTGATAGAGAAAGGAATAACTGCAACAACAGCGATGTCTGGAGCAAATGCACCTATTGAGAAAACTGATTGGACTCCGCTAAAAGGTAAACACATTATTATATGGCCAGATAATGATGAAGCAGGTAAGAAATATGCTAAAAATGCTGAAAAAAAGCTTTTAGAAATCGGAGTTGAATCACTTGTTGTTCTTAATATTCCACAAAATAAAACAAAAGGCTGGGATGCTGCTGATTGTGTAGAGGAAGGAATAAATGTTAAAGAATTTTTAGCTTCAACTGCACTTACTACTAATACTCTAAGTACAAAAAGTTTGATTTCATTTTCTGCAAGGCAATACTTTAACGATAAATCACCGATGCCAGAAGATATAGTTGCTCCTCGAATTTTAACTCCAAGTGGACTTTTAGTGTTTGCTGGAGCACCTAAAGTAGGAAAAAGTGACTTTTTAATTTCTTGGCTAATTTACATGGCAGCAGGAGTTCAATTTCTTGATATGGTACCTAAAAGGCCTTTGAGGATCTTTTATCTTCAAACTGAAATTGGCTATCACTATATGCGTGAACGTCTACAGCAACTAAAAATCAATGAAGAACTGCTTGAGATTGCTTTGGATAACTTAGTCATTACACCTCAAACAAAGCTACTCTTAAATGATGATAGTATAGATGAAGTTCTTGGTGAAATAAAGAAATCATTTGGTTCAAATATCGTTGATGTTATAGCTATTGATCCACTACGTAACGTTTTTGATGCTGGCGAGAACAGTAGTGAAAATGATAACAATGCTATGCTATTTTTCCTGCAAGAAAGAGTTGAAAAATTGAGAGCGTTAGTTAATCCGAATGCAGGAGTCATTTTAGTACATCACACGAAGAAGATGCAAAAGAAATCATTAGAAGAAGATCCTTTTCAGAGTTTCAGTGGTGCTGGTTCGTTAAGAAGCTTTTATACTACAGGAATGATAATGTTTAAGCCAGATGAACGGCAAAGTAGTCGTCAACTGATGTTTGAATTACGTAATGGTCATGCTATTCCATCAAAATGTGTTGATAAAATCGATAACTGCTGGCAAATACTTGATTATGAGTCACAGAGACTGATACATAAAGATTATGGACAAAAATTAGATGCAGAGCGTTCTCGTAGATATGATATTATACTGCAATTAATTTACGACGAGGCGAGAAATAGAGGGAAAGTATATACAATCAATACATTCTGTGAGGTATTTGAAAATAAAGCAGGTCTTGGTAGTAAAAACTCCATTCGTGAACGCATTGATGTTCTTGCTGCAAAAGGTTACATTAAGTTTAACAGGAATGATAAAAATGCTGAAAGAAGTAAGTATGGGATACTTTGTGTTGAAGATATGGAAAAGAAAGTTACAAACCAACTAAATAAGGATATTACAGTATATGAGAAGATTTTACCAACCGATTATAAATCGCCAGAATATGGCAGTATTATGCCAGTTGAAGATTCAAACATTTGGCTTTACTATAATTAGATCTCTTCTATATCATTTACAGTAATAAGGTTACTTACGAAGTATATTGATTATCTCAGAGCCTGTCTTCAAACTAAGTAGAAAGGAGATAAGAAGTGTGTTATAAGATATATTTAAAATGTATCCAAGCGATATAAGTGACAAAGAATGGAAGATAATAGAGCCATATTTTGAACCTAAAAAGACCGTTAGAGCAAGAAAACATAATATTAGAACAATTATTAACGCAATCCGCTATGTGATGAGAACAGGATGTCAATGGAGACAACTACCTAAAGATTTTCCACCATGGAAAGCCTTGTATAGTTGTGATTCGCGCTTGAAAAAAAGTGGAATATGGCAAGAAATTCACGATTTTCTAGTTAAAAAAGTAAGAAAAATAATTGGTAAGAAAGAAACTCCATCGGTAGGAATAATTGACAGTCAATCAGTAAAAACTACTCAAAAAGGGGATTCAGAGGGTATGATGCTGGCAAAAAAATAAAGGGCAGGAAACGCCATATTATTGTAGACACTGCAGGTCTTGTAATTACTGCTGAAGTACACAGAGCAAGCATTCAAGATCGTGATGGTGCTCTAAATCTTTTTGCTCAAGCTAAGTGCAAATCTACGTAAGTTTTTTGCTGATCAAGGATATATGGGTAAATTACAAAACCGCTGTTTATTGGAAACTGGATGTTTGTTAACGATTACCAAGAAAGTAGTTGATACAGGATTTCAAGTTATTCCTAAGCGTTGGATTGTTGAAAGAACTTTTGCCTGAATTTTAGACGCATGAGCAAAGATTACGAGCATTCTCCTCTTACCTCAAAAAACAATATTTTCTTTAATATGATCACTATTATGCTTCACAAATTAGCCTATTCTTGAGTTTGAAGACAGGCTCTCAGACTCCAGAACTCTTCAGTCTTGGCAGAATCTGGTGCAGTTTATGAGATCTGGTACTTTCTGGTAGTAAAAAAATGCTAGATTTTCAATGGTTTAATGGTTGACAGATTTCTGAGCTGTAATCTGGTTTAGGTGGCAAAAAGCTTAGGAGTATTGAGGAGTTTTGACCAGTCTCCAGTTTCCAAAATTTCCTATTATTATATAATAATAATATAGTAGTATGACTTTAAAACATACTACTCTGTTCGGTTACTAACCAGTCTACAATAATAAGCTATGGATACGTATAAAGCTCTCTTTCAAAATTATCTGATAAAACAAATGAACCGTAATTGGATTTTAAAGCGATTCTACAACCTCAGGGTACAATTATACCACCAAGACCTAAGTTACTCACGTAGGGTAGCTTAAAACTCGATTATGAGGCATTTCTAAATTATTTCTTGCTTTAAAGTTTTACTTGTTATAAAAAAACCCTTATTGTACCCTATCACGCTTTTTATTCGTTGTAAAACATTTTTTTCAAAAAAGTGAAAAGTTTTTGTAATTTAGGTGAAACAAGAGCTGGTTTTGGAGGTCTTATTGAGATATAACGACTTTTATCTAAAATTCTTAAGTTGAGTCTTTAGGTAATCTCTATAAATAATTTGTAGATGAAGCTAAAGGAAAAAAGTTGCTGCCATAAACATAAGCTACAAAACCCTCTCAATAGTTCAAGATGGAGACAAAGATCTAAATTTATTTATTTACGTCTCCAGTTTTATCTAGTATAACGGAGACAAAGATTTATATTTCGTATTTTATGTCTCCATTATTTATTGGTAGGAAAACTGAGTTAAAGCAATTACTGGAGCTTACAGAAAAAAATACTGCATCTTTTGTAGTAGTCAAAGGAAGGCGTCGTATAGGAAAAAGTCGTTTAATTCAAGAGTTTGGTAAGTATTTTGAACAATATTACTCCTTTATAGGTTTGCCACCAGAAAAGCATACTACAATGTCCTACCAACTTAATGAATTTTCTAGACAAGTTGCTAGACAATTTAATACATCTTTTGCTAGGTATGATGACTGGAGCGATTTACTATGGGCAGTTGGTGAACGTCTACTATCAGGAAAAACATTATTGCTGTTTGATGAAATTTCTTGGATGGGCTCAAAAGATCCAACCTTTTTAGGCAAAATAAAAAATTTTTGGGATACGCAGCTAAAAAATAATAACAAGCTAATTTTCGTTGTTTGTGGATCAGCTTCATCATGGATCGAGAAAAATATACTTAGTAGTACTGGCTTCGTAGGAAGAATATCGTTAACTTTAACACTCGGAGAATTATCACTTTCTGATTGCAACGAATTTTGGCCAAAAAATATTTCAGCATATGAAAAGTTCAAGGTGCTTGCAGTAACTGGCGGAATTCCAAAGTATTTAGAGGAGGTAAATTTTAAACATAGCGCTGAAGAAAATATTAAAAGGCTTTGTTTTACAAAAGGTGGGTTTTTAGTTGAAGAATTTAATCAAATATTCTCAGATTTATTCATGCGAAAAACGGCTTTTTATAAGCAAATAGTCAGAGCTCTTTCTACTGGAGCTAAAGAACAAGAAGAAATTTGTGCTACTTTAAATATCGTAAGACATGGACGCATTTCTGAGTATCTACATGAGCTTGAGCTTGCTGGTTTTATTGCAAAAGATCATACTTGGAGTATAAAAACTGGTACTGATTCACGACTCAGGAGATACAGACTTCAAGATAATTATTTAAGGTTTTATTTAAAATATATTGAAAAAGATCTAGGGAAAATTAATCGTGACACCTATTCTATAGGGTTCTTACCAGAGTGGTATACAATTATTGGGCTTCAATTTGAAAATTTGGTGCTGAACAATAGAAAGAGTATACATAATATCTTAGGAATTGATGGAATAATAAGCGAGAATCCATTTTTTCAGAAGAGAACGCGTAATAGTGCAGGTTGTCAAATTGATTATATGATTCAAACGAAGTTTAACACTCTCTACATTTGCGAAATCAAATTTTCAAAAGATAAAATTGGTCATTCAATAATACAAGAGGTACAAAAGAAAATAGATACACTAAATCGTCCAAAAGGCTTTTCATGTCGTCCAGTCCTTATCCACGTTAATGATGTAAGTGATGATGTTATAGATAGTGGTTACTTTTCACACATAATTGATTTTGGAAAATTATTAAATTGTAAGTAATGGTTTTTCTGACTTAAAAATAGTGTCTTTTAGTTTTTATGTTTATTCTTAACTTATAGAGGTTGCCTATGACTGATACTTTAACTTTAAAAGAGGGAGATATTGAAACTACTGCTTTTGATAATAGCAATTTTACTAGAGTATTACACGATGGAGAATGGTGGTACGTAATAACAGAAGTAATAGCTTTTCTGACAGGTAGTAAGAACCCATCTGACTATCTAAAAAAGATAAAAAGCAGAGATATAGGGCTTTCTGAAGGATGGGGACACCCCCCTTGAAATTAAAAAATAAAGTTTTACATAGCCCATTTCAATTGTCTCCATTGTAGCACCATTCTTAAAAACGTTTTAGAGGGCTATTATAGCGTTATCTAGATAGGGGTTGTAAATCAAAAGCTCGTGTAATCTCCTCTCAACTCAAATAGCAAAGAAGCTGCTGTAAAAGATATAGCTGGTCTTCAAAGCTCTTTAATTCCTTAGCTGTCTTAAAATTATTTTAACTTTTTTTCAAAAAATCCCGGAAAAAGTAGTAAGAAATCCGGTATATATTAGTATAGGGGCATTGAGTGTAGATGTGCTTCAAACAGAAAAGTTGGAAAACAGAAAGCAAAAGAAATCTAGGCTTTTACGTAATTGAGAATTTATATTTTTTTAATAAGGCAAAAACTGTGTTTTAAAGCTAGATGTGACTTTAGGGAAAAAACTATCACTGCTCACCAAAGAACGTCTATAATAGCCTTTAAACTCAAATAAAAGCTATCCTTAGTAATTCTACTGTTATAAAACAAACCTGCAGACAAGTTTAACAAGGTTTTTATCCTTTGCAAAAAAAAGTGAACAGTTTTCGTAATTTTGGTGAATATATATAACAAGAAAACAACTTTCTGCAGTAGCACATAATTCTCGTTGTTGGCCTACAAAAACCTATGAATTTCTAGTGTATTTTGCAGAAACCAGACGATATTTTGGAGTAAGTGCTACTTGTAATTTTAATAATAGCAAATGTCAACCCTAACACTAGATCTAGGCAAACAAACAGGATGGTCTATTCTTCACAACGGAGTAATTCAAAGTGGAAGTGAGAGTTTTCATACTAGTCGGTTTAGTGGTGGTGGAATGCACTTCTTAAATTTTCGTAGCTGGCTAAATGAAATGAAGGAAAAATTTCCAAGTATTGAAACAGTTTATTTTGAGGAAGTTAGAAGACACTTAGGAACTGATGCTGCTCATTGCTACGGAGGTTTCTTGGCACATTTGTCTGCTTGGTGTGAAGAGAATCATATTCCCTATCAGAGCGTTCCTGTTAAGACTATAAAACGCTTTATCACAGGCAAAGGCAATGCAAGTAAGAGTGAAGTTATTGAAGCTGTAAAGGAAAAAGGTTTTTTACCTAGAGATGGTAATGAGGGGGATGCTTTGGCGTTAATGTTCTACGTTATGAATTTCAGTAAAGATTTTAATGTATTAAAAATACCATAAAAAGTGGGTCCTTTCGGCCATACTGGCGGGTTTGGTGGGTTCGACCCCAGGCCTTCTTTAGCGTCAGACATATTTTAAATATTAACTTTTTAACTATCAAGATATGAATTTAGCAATCCACTATTATCCTACTCAAAATCTCATCGAATATGAGCGTAATCCACGTAAAAATGACGATGTAGTAAATAGAATGTGTGCTTCAATCAGGGAATTCGGCTTTCGTATACCAATAGTTGCAAAAAGTGATGGTACTGTGGTTGATGGTCATTTAAGACTTAAAGCAGCAAGAAAACTTGGTATGGAAAGTATACCAGTGGTCTTAAGTGATAATTTAAATGAACCACAAACTAAAGCTTTTCGACTACTTGCTAATCAATCAGCTAACTGGGCAAAGTGGGATGATGATCTTTTGAGAGTGGAAATTCAAGAGCTAGAAGATTTGCAGTTTGACTTAAAAATGACAGGATTTGAATTAGAAAAAGTTCAACGGTTTCTCGATGATTTTGACGGTGAAAAAGAAGATCTTTCTGACTTAGCTATTGATGATAAAAAAGTAACAAAACCAGGTGATCTTTGGATTTTAGGAAATCATAGAATCTATTGTGGTGATAGCTCTGTAGTTGAATCATATAAAGCGCTGTTAGATGATAAAATGGCAGATATTACTGTGTGTGATCCTCCGTATAACGTAGCATATGGTAACAGTCAAGAGAGAGAAGACAAAAAGATATTAAACGATAATCAAGGTGAAAAGTACGAACTTTTTCTCTACTACATCTGTTCCAATATTTTAGCATATACGAAAGGTGCAATTTACATCTGCACATCATCATCAGAGTTTTCGACGTTGCAAAAAGCATTTGAGGAAGCAGGTGGTCGTTGGTCAACATTTATCATTTGGGCAAAGAATCACTTTACGCTAGGAAGATCAGATTATCAAAGACAATACGAAGCAATGCTTTATGGATGGAAAAGTGGCAATAAACGTGAGTGGTATGGAGGTAGAAATCAAAGTGACCTCTGGTTTTATGATAAGCCAACACATAATACACTACATCCAACGATGAAGCCAGTAGAGCTAATGGAGAGAGCGATAGTAAACAGCAGCAGATCTGGAGACATAGTACTTGATCCATTTAGCGGTTCTGGCAGCACACTGATTGCATGTGAGAGAACAGGAAGAATTTGTAGAACAATAGAGCTAGATTCAAAGTTTGTAGATGTAACGATAAAACGTTGGCAAGTGTATACAGGCAGGGAGGCAATTCTTTCTGGTGCTGGTAAAACTTTTCAAGAGATTCAAGAAGAAAAAAAGGAGCAAAAAAAGTGAAATTAATAACACAAACAGAATGGGCAAGAGAACAAGGATTTTCAAAGCAATATGTCTGTTATTTAGTAAAAAAAGGAATAGTTGAGTTGGAGAATGGTTTGATCAATAGAGAACAGGCAAATGAAGCGGTGGCAGCAATAAGAGATCCAAGTCAACCATTGAGAAGAAAAAACTATTCAGAAAACGGAGAAAAACTTTCCACAATGTTGCTAAAAACGCGAATAAAAAATGAAATGGAACGAGGTAAACTGCTTGAGGCGAAAGCTAAGGCTGAAATAGGAGAGCTTGTAGCAGTAGAGGAAGTGAAAAACGAAGCATTTAATGTAGCAAGAGTTGTACGTAATAATCTGCTTAATATTCCAAATAGAGTTTCAGCGCTGCTTGCATCACTGAGTGACACTGAAAAGATTCATATGGCGCTAACTGAAGAAATTACAAACTCGCTTGAAGAATTATCTAACACTAAATTTTAAATATAAAATGTCTGCTCACTTAAGTTTAGAATTAATAAAGTGCCTCATTAATCAACCTGGATTAGATGTTAATGTTAGAGGATTAAATGGCAAGACACCACTACATTGCGCTATAGAATTTGACGAATTAAGCATGGTGGATCTGCTACTTACGAAGAAGAACATTAATCCTTTTGTAGAAGATAATGACGGCAAAACATCTCTTGATTACGCTAAAGAAGGAAAAAAAGCAGAAATATTAAAAGCGCTAATTAATAATAAATACGGGTCAGAACAAGATAGCTTACTTCATTTAGCTGCAATGGTGGGTGAGGTAAATGCTGTAAGGTACCTAATAAATAGAGGCATCGATGTTAATTCGCGTAATGCAATATTTCATACACCATTACATTTGGCAGCTGGTATTGGACATGTAGAAGTTGTAAAGATTTTAGTCAGAGAAGGAAATGCTGAAATCGAGGTTTTTGATGCACGAAATCAGACACCGATGCACTATGCAGTTAACAACAAAAAATTAGAGATAGTAAAGTTATTACTGGAGCTAGGAGCAGATGTAAATAGCGCACGTGTAGGACAAAATTCAATGAAATTATCACCTATTCATATAGCTGTAAGTAATACTAATTACGATGAAAGAGATTTGTGTCTCGATATTCTCAAATGCTTAATAAAGGAGCCTAATGCTCAAGTAAATTTGCAAGACTACGAAAATAAAACGCCACTACATTACGCTGAAAGACTTAAAACAATAGAGGTTTTACTAACGCGAGAAGATATAGATCCTCTGGTAAAAGACGATAGTGGCAAGACACCATTTGATTACGCTAAACCTGAGATAAAGAAGGCTTTGATAAGTAATAAATACGGTTCTGAAAAGAATAGTCTACTCCATTTAGCTGCACAAAGAGGAGAAATTGAGCTTGTAGAGTCTATCTTAAAAGAAGAAATTGATATTGATATTTCAAATAATAAGAGTCTATCACCGATCTATCTTGCTGCGGAAAAAGGGCATTTACATGTAGTAAAGTTATTGCTGAAAAAAGGAGCAAATTATACACCTGTTTTACATTTAGCAATCAAATCAAACAATTTAGAGTTACTAAAAACTTTATTTAAAGAAAAGAGCATCAAATTACCAGATGAGATAGGCAGATCTGTACCAATTTATTATAGGTGTATGGAGCATAGAGATGCAAAAGTAAGAAAATACAATAGCAGTTGTGTTAAAAGTCAATAGAGAAATGAAAAATACTGAAAAATAATTTTTACTTGGTGGGCTATAAAGCCAAAGATGCTTTTAACATATTTTACGTAATTTCGGAGGATTTATTGATGCAGGCAGCCAAGGCACGACAAAATATATAAACCTACAAAGCTAAAGCTATTCCGCGGACTATAGCAACTACAAATTCAGCGGAAAAAACAAAATTAATAACTTTATCAGCCAAAATTTCCAGGAGAAAAACATGTCTTGTATAACTGAACCAAATAATCTTGGTGACCTCTTAAAATATGAGGCATCAAATCTATACTCACGTGACCAAATTACTGTTGCTAAGGGACAAAACCTAAAGCTTGAAGCAGTGGTTAGCAAAAAGACAGATGATGGGGGCTTTATAAGAGCTCTAAATCCGCTAGGCACAGATGGTACTCAAACAGCAATAGGTGTGATTATAAACGATGTAAATAGTAAAGATGCAGATATTAAAGCAGTAATCATTACTCGCGTAGCTTTACTTGCTGATCATGCAATTGTCTGGCCAGCAAATATAACTGAAGAGCAAGAAACAGCAGCAATAAAACAACTTGAAGAGAGGGGTATTATTGTCCGTAAAGGAATCTGAATTTTATATTAATTTTTAATAGGAGCTAAACATTATGCAAAATCCACTTTCAAATCCAGCATTCAATATGATAGCATTAACTGGAGCTATTAATATTTTACCAATTAGTTTTGGTCGAACTGAAAGTTTAAAACTTTTTCCGAGTAAATCAGTAAGGTTTCGCCATATTGCCATTGAAGAACAAAACGGTTTTTTAGCACTACTTCCAACTCAAGTTCCAGGAGCACCAGCAACTGTTGGAAAAATAAGTTGTAATATTTGATTTAAATTCTTTTAAAAAGTGTGGATGTGGATAAGTGCTTTCAGTCTGTGTAAGCGCACTTATCCACATCCACACTAATCTGCTAGTGTTGGATCTAAGCAGACTTAGGGCTGTATTCCTCAGTAAAAACCCTGTCATCTCTTACTAAAGAGTTAGCAAGTAAAAGTAACTTTCTCATAGCAGCAGTGGAAGCAACTTTATATGGTTTTTTATATTGATTATGTAACCTATCAAAAAAAGTTTTTATGAAAGAATTCCATTTCCGCGCACTAAGAATACACATATACAAGACTGTTCTAATTTGTGACCTACCGCCTTGAATGCACCTTTTTCCTTTATTAAAACCACTGTCTCGATTAAAAGGTGCAACTCCGGCAATGCTAGATATTTGCTTTCTTTGAAGAGTTCCTAATTCTGGCAGATAACAAATAATAGTAATAGCTGTGATTTTACTTACACCTGGTATACTAGTTATTGATATGTATTTTTTTTTAAGCTCTTGACTTTGTTCAATCAACTCAATCATCTCATCTTCTAAAACTTGAATTTGATTCTGTAATATGACAAGTAGCTCTTCCATTTGTTTGATTATGGATATATCAGTTACTTGATGAGCTTGAGTTTTTTGTATTTTTGCCATTTCTACTAGTTGATTTCTACGAGATAGCTTTTGCCTCAAGAAGTCAACATTACTAACTTTTAAAGGAGTAACGCGCATATCTGTATTATTAATATAACGTGAGATAATGCTGCAGTCTATTTTATCAGTTTTAGTAGCAATACCAAGGCTTTTTGCATAGTCTCTCACCCATCTAGGTTGAATTACATATACTTCGAAACCATGGCTTAGTAAAGTATAAGCACATAATTTTTCGTACCCACCAGTTGCTTCAAGTCCAACTTTGATTACATTATGTAAATGCAGAAAGTCGAGTATTTGATCAATAGCTTGAACGTTATTTTCAAATACTTTATAATGTCCAAGTGGATGAATGTGGATATCTAGTTTATTTTTGCTAACATCAATGCCAGCAATGATATTTGATAAATTCATAATTCCTCCATAGAATAACATGTAATACTGCATTTTCCACCCTTATATACGAGCCTAAAAGCTCAATCAGTTGTTCGGAACTTTTCAGTAAATAATCAGGGAAGAGAACCTTGCTAAATTACGGTCCTTTATGACCAAGGCGATCTACGGTTCCTCTTCTCTGCATGTTCTTAATATTACCACTTTGTAATATTTATGAACTTGTTTTTAACATATAAGTGCGATCTGTGTTTTTACCTCAGTAAGTGCAGTAGCAATAGCGGTATATATAGGGTTAACAGCAACAACAATAAGCAGTGCAATCATTTTTGCAACAACAACAGGGATATTTGCGATTATTATAGCACTAATGATAAGTGAGATGAGCAGAAGATATATAGAAAACAAATTTCAGAAAAAGATGTTTATGGAGATGGAGAAGTGTAGTTCTATTGTTGAGGAGTGTAGTTCTATTGTTAATGATGTCGAGATAGAACCAGTTATGAGTAGATGCATACAATGATATACGCCACATCTTTTTCTGAAGGTTTGAAACCAGATCCAGAGCTTAAGGTGTCAGAGTGGGCAAATGAGTATCGAGTTTTAGCAGCAACTGCAGCATCAGAGCCAGGAAAATGGAGAACAGAGAGAACACCATACCTTAAAGAAATCATGGATTCACTATCTCCGTCCTCGCCAGTAGAAAAAGTGGTATTCATGAAAGGAGCACAAATTGGAGGAACAGAGGCTGGAAATAACTGGATTGGCTATATTATCGATCAAACACCAGGGCCAATGCTAGTAGTACAGCCAACAGTTGAAATGGGAAAGCGTTGGTCAAAAGGAAGATTTGCGCCACTTATTGAAAGTACACCATGTTTAAAAAGTAAAGTAAAAGACCCAAGATCAAGAGATTCAGGAAATACTGTACAAAGTAAGGAATTTCCAGGTGGAATAGTAGTAATAACTGGAGCAAATAGCAGTGTAGGACTTCGCTCTATGCCAGTAAAATACCTCTTTCTTGATGAAATAGATGCATATCCAGGAGACTCAGGAGGAGAAGGAGATCCAGTACTGCTCAGCATAGCTCGTACCAATACATTTGCACGGCGAAAGATTTTTTTAGTATCAACACCAACGATTCATGGAATAAGCAGAATTGAGAAAGAATTTGAAGCAACAGATAAGAGATATTTTTTTGTTCCCTGTCCGCATTGTAATTACTATCAAGTTCTAAAATGGTCACAAATAAAGTGGGAGAACAATGATGCAAAAACAGCACATTATGTCTGCACTGAATGTAGTGGCAAAATAGAAAATCATCAAAAGACAGAAATGCTTGAACGTGGAGAATGGAGAGCTACAAATCAAACCTCAAGTAACAAAATAGCAGGTTTTCATCTATCAAGTCTTTATAGTCCTGTTGGCTGGTATAGTTGGAATCAAGCAGTAGAGGATTTTCTGCATAGTAAAGAAAGTGAGCAATTGTTAAAGGTTTGGATAAATACAACGCTTGGAGAAACTTGGGTAGATAAAGGAGAAGTACCAGATTGGAAGCAATTATTTAACAGGAGAGAATCTTATCAAATTGGCACAGTACCAAAGGGTGAAGTAGTTCTCACAGCAGGAGTAGATGTACAAAAAGATCGGTTAGAAGTAGAAGTTGTAGCATGGGGAAAAAGCCGCGAAAGTTGGTCAATAGACTACCGAGTATTTGAAGGTGATACTGGAAGAGTAGAAGTATGGGGAAAGCTTTCGGAGCTTCTAAGTCATCATTTTATCGGTGAAAATGGGCTTGAGTATATGATAAGTATGATGGCAGTAGATGCTGGATATGCAACACAAGAAGTATACAATTGGGTAAGAGGCCATCAAGGCTCTGGAAGAGTAATGGCAGTCAAAGGTGTAAATAAAGCACTAGTACCACTTAGCAGCCCAAGTAGAGTAGATATAACAGTTGGAGGGCAAAAGCTGAAAAGAGGAATAAAGCTCTGGCCAGCAGGAGTATCGATATTAAAGTCAGAGCTTTTTCAATTACTTAATGTTTTAAAAGAAGGTGAAGAAGCTCCAGCAGGATACTGTCATTTTCCTGAGTATGCACCTGAATATTTTAAGCAGCTAACAGCAGAGCAATTAGTCAGCAAAGTGGTAAAAGGATATACCAAACAAGAGTGGCAAAAGGTAAGAGAAAGAAATGAAGTACTAGATTGCCGAATTTATGCGAGAGCTGCATCTATTGCGCTTGGAATCGATCGATGGCCAGAGAGTAAATGGAATAGTTTGAGTGGGAAAATGGAAAGTAAAAAACCTAAAAAAGTAAGACAGAGTAAGTGGTTGAAAAATGTATAACGAAGAGTATTTGTTTCAAGTTGAACAAGCAATAAAGAAGCTGCAAAGCGGAGAGCGAGTAGTATCAATTGCATATGGTGACCATGTTGTGAGATATGCTGAAGTGCAAATAAACGATCTTTTAAACTTAAGACAAAGAATCAAGGCTGAGCTCAAGGTTGAAGGTCAAAAACCAAAAAGAAAGATTGTTATTTCAACGAATAAAGGAGTGGTATGAGAAGTTGCATGATAGAAAATGGATACCCAGATTTTCTAGAGCATTTGAGGTATATGATAGCTACCGCTACACCAGGTATGCTTATAAATGCAGTAATAGATTTGTCGCACTGGAATCAGGAGATAGATTTTAGATTAACAAAAGAAGATGGCATAGTAGGCATAATTCACAAAGCCACCCAGGGGGTAAAGTACGTAGATCCTGAATATACAAAAAGGAAAAAAGCCGCTGAAAAAGAGGAATTGCTTTGGGGTGCATACCATTTTGGTGTCGGGGAAAAAAGCGGCAAAGACCAAGCTGAGCATTTTCTCGAAACAATTGGTGATAGTTCAAATATATTGTTAGCCCTTGACATTGAGGAAAACAAAGATGGAAAAAGCATAATGCCAAAACAAGCAGAGGACTTTGTAAATAGGGTCTATTTAGTAACCGGACGTTTGCCGTTAATTTATGGAAGCCCTAGTTTTCTCAAGGATTTTGCCACCCCAACTTTAACAGAATGTCCACTATGGTTAGCAAAATGGGGAACAAAACTGACATTACCAATAGGATGGAGGAACTGGACTCTATGGCAATATACCGACGGTCAAACAGGAGCAAAGCCGCATGAAGTAGAAGGAATCGGAAAATGTGACAGAAACAAATTTAACGGAACTTTGAAAGAATTAAGAGAATTTTGGTTATCAGGATGTTAAAAACCTTCAAACAATTATTTGGCAAGCCAAAAATCAAAAGTTCTGCATGGGATGCAGCAGGCTCAGGAAGAAGGGTAATGTATTGGCAAGGAGAAGCAGGAAGCATAAATAATTTGCTTTCTCAAAGCCTTGAGCACTTGCGTAGCCGCTCTCGTGATATGGTAAGAAAAAATCCATATGCAGCAAATATTATTGATACAATAGTAAGTAACTCTATTGGAACAGGAATAAAACCACAATCAAAAGCAAGGAATGCAGAATTTCGAAAGAAAGTACAAGAATTATGGCTACGTTGGACAGACGAAGCAGATAGCTGTGGAATAAGTGATTTTTATGGATTACAAGCTCTAGTATGCAGAAGTATGATAGAGGGAGGAGAATGTTTTGTACGTTTAAGAACGAGAAGGCTGGAAGATAGATTTTCTGTGCCATTACAACTGCAAGTGCTTGAGTCTGAACATTTAGATAATAAAACAAATCAAACTTTAGGAAATGGTAATGTAATAAGAAGCGGGATTGAGTTTAATAGGCTTGGGCAAAGAGAAGCATATTATTTATTTAGAGAGCACCCAGGAGAAGGCTCATTTGGAGAGTCAGTTAGAGTACCGGCAAATGATGTTTTACATATTTATAGACCATTAAGACCTGGACAAATTAGAGGGGAGCCTTGGCTTTCTAACGTGCTTTTGAAGCTTTACGAACTTGACCAGTACGATGATGCAGAATTAGTACGAAAAAAGACTGCAGCAATGTTTGCAGGGTTTATTACGAGACTTGATCCAGAAGCAAATATTTTAGGAGAAGGTGAAAGTAATGAGCAAGGAGTAGCACTATCAGGTTTAGAGCCAGGAACTATGCAGCTTTTAGACCCAGGAGAAGACATAAAATTTTCAGAGCCGTCTGATGTTGGAGGAAGTTATGAAGCATTCATGAGACAGCAACTGAGGGCAATAGCAATAGGCACAGGGATAACATATGAGCAACTAACAGGAGATTTAACGGGTGTTAATTATTCATCAATCAGAGCAGGACTGATAGAGTTTCGTCGTAGATGCGCTATGCTGCAACACAACATTATGGTATTTCAATTTTGCAGACCAGTATGGAATAGATGGCTAGAGTTAGCAGTACTGTGTGGAGAACTCTGTATAGATGAAAAAGTGGCAAAAGCAGCGAAAGAAGAAGTAAAATGGATACCACAGGGATTTGATTGGGTGGATCCACTGAAAGACCAGCAAGCACAGCAAATGGCAGTAAGGAATGGATTTAAGAGTCGATCGGAAGTAGTATCAGAAATGGGTTACGATGTAGAAGAAATTGACCAAGAAATAGCAGAAGATCAAAAGCGTTCTGATTCTTTCAACCTTTTCTTTGATTCTGATGTCAGGACACAAACAAAATAAATCTCGTTTACTTTATGGAAATTTTACAAACCAACTGGCTATGTAGGCCGATGATGATAGAGCAAAAAAGCTTTGACCTGTTGTCGCTATATAACGGAAAACAACCTATCTTTAAAAACGTAAAACACTATGTAAAGAACAATATAGAAAAGACAGCAATAATACCAATACATGGAATTTTAACCAAAAAACCAGGAGCTTTTGATGATTTTCTAGGCATGACATCGTATGAGAAAATTCAAGAAGAAGTAGAAGAAGCATTATCAAACAAAGATATAGAAACTATTCTGCTTGATATAGATAGTTCAGGCGGAGAAGTAAACGGTTTATTCGACTTGGCTGATTTTATTTACGAATCAAGAGCAAAAAAGAGAATTGTGGCAATAGCAAATGATGATGCGTACTCTGCTGCATATGCTATAGCTTCAAGCGCTGAAAAGGTATTTGTGAGCAGAACTTCTGGTGTTGGCAGTATAGGAGTAATAGCAAGTCATATAGATCAAAGTAGGTTTGATGAAAAGCAAGGTATTAAGTACACCACAATCTTTGCTGGTAGTCGAAAGAATGATTTAAACCCACATGAGCCAATAACGTCTGAAAGTCTGGAAAGCTTACAAAAAGAAGTAGACCGACTATATGAAATGTTTGTGCAGCTAATAGCAAGAAATAGAGGTCTTTCAATTGAAAAGATTCGATCAACAGAAGCAGGTCTATATTTTGGTGAGAAAGCAGTGGAAATAGGTCTTGCAGATGGAGTTACAACATTTTTTGAATTTATTAACAAAGGAGAAAATACTATGAATAAACAAATTACAACTGACCTAGAAATTGATGACCTAGAAACTGATAATTTAACTAAGTATCGTACTGAAATTGTTGAATTAATACGTTTATGTAACTTATCACGAATGCCAGAGAAAATAGGAGAATTTATTGAGCAGGGTGTAAGTATTGAGCAAGCAAGGGAAGTTTTAATGGAATTACTTGCAGAGAGAACGAAGAAGACAGAGATACTGAGTGCAATACCACAGAATTTAGGAGAAGATTTGATGATGCAAGTAGCAAGAAGTCGTGCGCAATCAGGTATTTAAAATATTCGCAGTATAATAAAAGTAGAAAGTAAAGGAGAAAATTTTATGAATTGTATAACTGAAACAAATAATTTAGGAGATCTTCTAAAATATGAAGCATCAAATTTATATTCACGAGATCAAATAATTGTTGCCAAAGGACAGAATCTCAATCTTGGTGCAGTAGTTGCTAAAAAGACTGAAGATGGTTTTATTAGGGTCTTGAATCCAACAGCAACCGATGGCACACAAACCGCAATAGGTGTTATTGCAAGTGATGTAAACGCAAAGGAAAATGCTAAAGGAGTAATTATTGCTCGCGGTGCAATGCTAGCAGATCATGCAGTTGTATGGCCAGCAAATATAACTGAAGAGCAGAAAACTGCAGCAATAAAGCAACTTGAAGGACGAGGGATCATTATCCGCAAGGGAGCTTAAAAAAACTATTAAAAACACAAAAGGGGGAAAAATGCAAAATCCATTTACAAATACAGCATTTAGCATGACGGCACTAACAAATGCGATAAATATATTGCCGATAAATTATGGACGAGTTGAAAATTTAAATTTATTTCCAAGTAGGTCAGTAAGATTTAGACATATTACCATAGAAGAGCGAAACGGAGTATTAAGTTTACTACCAACACAAGTTCCAGGAGCACCAGCAACAGTAGGAAAACGCGGCAAAAGAAAGGTAAGAACATTTACGGTTCCGCATATTCCACATGATGATGTAGTGTTACCAGAGGAAGTACAGGGAATAAGGGCATTTGGATCAGAAAGTGAACTGAAAGCGCTGGCAGACGTAATAACTGACCATTTACAGCTAATGAGAAACAAACACGCAATAACATTAGAGCATTTACGAATGGGAGCGCTGAAGGGAATTATTCTTGATGCTGACGGGTCAGAATTACTAAATCTGTACAACGAATTTGAAATAACACCAAAAATAGTAAATTTTGCCCTTGGAACAGCAACAACAGATGTCAAGCGTAAGTGTCTGGAAGTACTCCGGCATATAGAAGATAATCTAAGTGGTGAATATATGACCGGAATTCATGCCTTGGTAAGTCCTGAGTTTTTTGATGCACTAACTTCTCATGCTAAAGTAAAAGAAGCATATGAGAGATGGCAAGAAGGAGCAGCGCTAAGGAACGATATGAGGTCAGGATTTACGTTTTGTGGAATTACATTTGAGGAATATAGAGGGCAAGCAACTGATCCTGAAGGAACCGTAAGAAGATTTATAGAAAGAGATACGGGACACTGTTTTCCACTAGGAACAGCAAGCACATTTACAACATATTTTGCACCAGCAGATTTTAATGAAACAGTAAATACTCTTGGACAGCCACTATATGCAAAACAAGAACCAAGGAGATTTGATAGAGGAACTGATTTACATACGCAGTCGAATCCATTGCCAATGTGCCACCGTCCGTCCGTTTTGGTAAAAATAGTAACAACATAGTAGAGCCCTCACGTAGAAAACTCTACTTATGGTTTTAATATGTGTTGAGTATGCTAAAAAAATATAAGGATGCAATATATTTTTAGAAGCCTTTAGAAGTGAATTTGAATGAATAGAAAATGGTATGCAGGAAAATGTAAAGAGGTTATTGAAAGATTGTCTTATCCATTTAGGGGAGATAGCTTTATATGAGTCAAAGGATAAGTCATATATGGTACAAGTATTAAAGCAACAGCCAGATAAATTATACGAGATTGGTGAAGGACAATTTGTGGAAGAAACTTTAGCGTTAGAAGTAAGTGCGTTTGATGTGTTAAGGCCAATAGTAGGAGATGTTTTTGTTATAGGTGACCGTAAATATAAAGTATATTCTCCACCGCTGCAAGATAATTCAGGA
The DNA here is from genome assembly GCF_964028435.1 of Wolbachia endosymbiont (group A) of Urophora cardui. Classification (NCBI taxonomy): domain Bacteria; kingdom Pseudomonadati; phylum Pseudomonadota; class Alphaproteobacteria; order Rickettsiales; family Anaplasmataceae; genus Wolbachia; species Wolbachia endosymbiont (group A) of Urophora cardui. Next base: position 1,429,547 of record NZ_OZ034774.1, on the reverse strand, counting down.
ATGATATGGAAAATTCGAGCGTCAGGAGTATAAATGCGTACCGGTAGTATTATACAAAGTATAGATGCTGAAAGGAAAAAAGTGGAAAAAGCAATGGTGAGTGCATTAAACAAAACAGCAATATGGCTAAAATCAAAAGCAGCTAAGGAAATCAGTGAGGAAAAGAGAATAAACTTAGGTTTGATAAGAAAGAGATTAAGAATTTTTAAGGCGAAAACTAGCAGATTAGAAGTGTTAATTAGAGCAAATCTCTATGACATTAGAGCATCGACAATTGGCAAAATACAAAAAACAAGAAGAGGATCGAAAGTAGGAAAGCATGAGTTTATAGGAGGATTTGCAGCAGTTATGCCAAAAGGAAATAGCGGTATTTTTAAACGTGAAGGAAGAACAGCCCTGCCAATAAAGGAAATTAAGTTGCTACTAGAACCTGAGGCTTCAAGGATAATAGAGAATCTTGTTAATTATGAAGTTGAAAAGGTATTTGAAAAATTCTTCCACCGCGAATTAAGTTACATTACACCTATATGAATTGGCAAGATTTACATCAAGCAATCTGCACTAAGTTAAAAGAAGAAATATCAGCAATACAGACGTGTGAAATTTATCCAGCAATAAGAAAAGAATTAGTAGCGCCAGCGGTGTTTGTGGAACTAGCAAGTTTAGAACCAGGTAAAGATCCAGGTACTGAACAATTAGCTCTAAAAGCAAGATTTGAAGCTAGAATAGTAGTTGATAGCACAATAGAAAATGCTCCTCTCATTGTCAGATCATTAGCTGCTGAGGTTGCAAGAGTAGTGAACAAGAATACCTGGGAAAAGAATGTATCTCCGGCTGAATTTCTTTCTGCAGAGCCTGATGGATTTAGACCCGAATTAGATGCATATTTGGTGTGGATGGTTGATTGGAGTCATCAGCTTCATTTAGGTAAATCAGTATGGGAAGAAGGAAAAATTAAGCCACATACCATAAACGTAGGAAATATAAATGTTGGATCATAGTTTTGCGATTTCAGAGCTGAATAGGAAGCTAGCAAACATTGTACGAATAGGGCTTGTAAAAGAGGTAGATTATGACAAAGCAAAAGTAAGAGTAAAAATAGGAGAACTTTTAACAGATTATTTACCTTGGATAACGAGCAAAGCAGGAAAAGATAGAGATTGGTCTCCGCCAGATATCGATGAACAAGTAATGGTATTTTCTCCTCTTGGTGAACTATCATTAGGAGTAGTGTTAGCAGGAATATATCAGGAAAAATACCCTGCACCAGAGAATAAAAAAGAAATAAATAGTGTAAAATTTCAAGATGGGACAAGATTATTATATGATAAAGAGAAGCATAATTTAGAGATTGAAGTAGTAGACAAAATAACACTTAAGGCTGGGGGATCAAGTATAGAAATGACAAAAAGTGGAATAAAACTGAAAGCAGAAAGGATCGACTTAAATTGAACAAAGGAATAGTGAGGTTAGGAGACTACTGTGGAGAAGCTATACCACATTTCTGCATTAGCGGCAGTAACAATGTTTTTGTAAATGGTAAGCAAATTTGCAGGCAAGGAGATAGTTTTAGTGAAGGAAAAATATTAATAGAAGGATCTAAAACAGTATTTGCCAATGGGTTTGGTATAGGAAGAGTAGGAGATATAGTTTCATGTGGGTTTAAAGTAATTAGAGGGAGTTCTGATGTTTTTACAGAGCCAGTATGAAGGGAATGAGCAAAGAAACAGGTAAAGAACTAGAGGGTTTAGAACACTTAAAGCAATCAATAATTGATATACTGACCACTCCTATTAAGAGTAGAATAATGAGAAGAGATTATGGATCAAGATTATTTGAGTTAGTAGATAAGCCAATAAATAGGGATTTAACTTTGGAAATTTACGCAGCAACTGCAGAAGCTTTGGAAAAATGGGAAAAAAGATTTAAGTTAGAAAAAGTAAAAATAACAGAAGTGAAAGAAGGAAAAGTAACGCTTGACCTAGAAGGATTGTACTTACCAAGTGGAAAAAATATTCGCTTTGATGGAGTTGTGGTATAAAGATGGAGCAGCCTAACATTATTGAGCCACTGAACTTCGAAGAAATTCTGTCTCGGATGAGGGAAGAGTTGGTGAAGCGTGACGCAAGTTTTACAGCATTAGTTGAAAGTGATCCAGCGATAAAGATTCTGGAGGTAGCAGCATGGAGAGAACTTTTGCTCAGACAAAGGATAAACGAAGCTGTAAAGGGTAATTTACTTAAATTTGCGATAGGAGAAGATCTTGATAATTTGGCTGAATTTTATGGAGTAGAGAGAGAAAAAGAAGAAGATGACGAACGATTTAGAAAGAGGGTAAAAGCAAAAGTAAAAGGCTGGAGCACATGTGGGAGCAAGGAGTATTATAGGTATTATGCACTGTCAGCAGATAGTAGAGTAAAAGATGCACTAGTGGAATCACCTATACCAGGGAAAGTACAAATTTCAATCTTATCAACAAAATTATCCATAACTGGCATAGTGTCAGAAGAGCTACTAGAAATTGTAAAAAAGCAGGTTACTAGAGATGATATAAGGGTTTTAACCGATACAGTAACAGTGATAGGTTGCAATATTACGGAAGTAGATATCCACAGCAGAATGAGCATAAGTCCTTTAATATCAGAGGAAGAAATCAAGAAGCAGTTTATTGAGAAGTTTGAATTAGCAAAAAGATTAGGATGGAATGTAACAAGATCTTGGATAATAGCAAACCTATTTGTAGAGGGTGTAGAGAATGTAGAATTAATCGAGCCAAAAGAAGATGTTGTGGTGCTAGGTAATGAGTGTGCTGCTTTAAGAAACTTAGAGATTGAGTTGAATTAATGTTATTGCCACCAAATGCAACAAAACAGGAAAAAGCGCTAGTAGATGCAACGGATTATAAAGTTGATCCAAGTTGCATCAGAGGGTTTAAGTTTAGTCTTAAAGAAGAAACATTGCCGTGGTTGATTGAGGAATATGAATTGGGGGAGATACTACGCTGGGTAAAAGATAAAAGAAGAGCGATAGTAGAAGGAGTAAAGTTTCAAAGACTGAGAGGAACCCCAGAATCACTCAAAATAGCACTAAAATGGGCAAATATAGAAGATATTACAATTATCGAAGAACCACCTGGAAAACATTTTTTTGAGCTGCAAATTGGAATAAAGGATGTGCCAAATGACTTTTTTGTAGATGCAGTTGTAGAATTGGCAAAGCTGTCATTACCAGCAAGATCAAGGCTAATGAGGATTTTCAATGACCACTACAACATTGATAGGTTTATTTTAGATGAAAGCTTTTTTGGAAGTTTGTTATCGGATTACTCGGGGATAAAAATTGAAAAAGATGGACCAGTACTGTCATTCGGTAGAAAGAACACATTTGAGCTAAAAAGCTTAAATCCAAATTTTAAGTTTAGCACTTTTCGGATTCATTATGAGCAAGCATTTAGTAATGACATATATCGGTTGAATGTAGCAGTGCTTGGGGAAACAGAGCCTCACACAAAGGATTACAAAGGCATTTATGAAAGAAGTCATCAGTGGTATAACTTAAAAGCCCTGTATCCTCTAACTCAAAGCTTATTACCGTCGATTAAATTTGCAAAAGCGCAGATTGTACTGTCAGATAGCTGGAAATTAGGAGAAATAAATAGCTGTTTTCCGGTTGGTAGAATAGAAGAAGAAGGAAATAAATTTGTATTGGGAAACGATAAACTTTCAGGGCAACGTTGGAATTTAAAACACAAGCCAATTTTAGAAAGGTTTAGCGTTACTCACCACTACAAAATAGAAAATTATACAGATCAGAAGGTCAGAAAATATGTTTTAGCAGAACACAACATTTACTATAAAAACGACTTATATTCAGAGCAAAAAGACTCAATACACGAATTAGAAAAGCACATTTTAGTGTTTTACCCGGGAGTACTGAAATGGCACGAACATCGACATTTGCACAGAAGTTGGAAAAATAGTCAAGCAATATGTGTAATAAGTTAAATACTTATATTTAGATCCTCATATATTATATTAATAATAGTTTAAAGTGTATGAAATAAAAAGAAAAGGACTTGCTTTCTCATGCTAAAACGGACATGACTTGAATAGCAGCAGGTAAATATAAGAAATTTATCTAACGCTAGAAAAGCTAATTTTGTGAGGTATGAAATGAGTTTTAGCAAGAGTAAGTTTTTTAAAGAAGTATCAAGTAACGATATTAATAAAAGAAATGAAGAAGGAGAGACGATATTACACCAAGCAGTAGAAATCTCTGATTACAAAACAGTGAGGTTATTAATAAAAAAAGGGGCAGAGGTAAATGCAAGAGATAAGAATGGTTATACACCACTACACTGTGCAGTATTCGCAAAAAGTTTAGAAAATGTAAAAGTGCTGCTAAGAGAAGGAGCAGAAGTAAATGCTACTCAATATGTTACTGGATGTACGCCACTGCACTCTGCGTGCAAAATAGGAGGAGCAGGAGTTGAAATAATAAAAGAGCTGGTAAAGGCTGGAGCTGAAGTTAATCAACTGAATAAGTACGGTGCAACACCAATGTATTACATCTGGGAAAGTGAAAAGTATCGTCTATGTGATAGCAAAGAGAGTGAAAAGGCAAGTAAATTTTTGAGAGAAAAAGGAGGAGTAACAAAAAGTAGAGAACTGACGTGCTATGGAATAGAGGGGCTAGTGGGAGAAATAGCAGACATGTTGAATGGAAGCTACATGCCGGAGCTAAAAATAATAGAGATAGAAGAAATAAGAAAGAGAGACAAATCACTAATAAAGGAAGAATGTGAAAATTTAGCAAGCAAAATAATAAGCCAGATAAATGAAATGATAGATGAGGTGGTGAGAAGGAAAGCTTAAAAAAAAGGTCAAAGAAAAGGTGAGGTAAATTATGTTAAAGTTTGGCAAATTTAATAAGTCAGCAGAAGAATTATTAGAGAACTCACATGAAAATATTTATGCAAGAGACGAGAAGGAACTGCATTATGCGGTAGACGCAAAAACAGTGAAGTTATTAGTCGAAAAAGGAGCGAATGTGAATGCTAAAGATATAGAAGGACACACAGCACTGCACCTAGCGGTAACGGAGAAACGTCTAGAAATCGTGAGGGAATTGATAAAATCAGGAGCAGACGTAAATGCTGAGGAATATGGAAATAAATGCATACCTCTACACCTTGCGTGCATGGTAGGTGAAAAAGAAATAGTGGAGGAGCTAGTGAAAGCTGGAGGAGAAATAGAGCAAGCGGATAAATTTGGAATGACAGCGATGGATTATGCGAAAAATAGCAAAAAGATAACCGAGGTATTAAAGAAAGAAACAGACAGAATTGAGAAGCTATTTATGAAGGGCTAAAAATATGGAGAAAGAAATAGAAAAGAAAGTAATGAATTTAGAGAAAAAACCTTTGAATGAGCTGAGAAAAATATGGAAGAAGGTATTTGTGGAAGAAGCACCTAGATACTCAAAGAAATATCTGATACCAAGATTAGCTTATAGAATGCAGGAAAAAGCGTATGGAGAAATGTCAAGAAAGGGGACAAAAAGACTAGAGTATCTGGCAGATCGGCTAGAGAAGGGAAAAAGAATAAGTAGCGATAAATTACCAGTAGAAGGAACAGAATTAATACTAGAGAGAGGAGAAGAGACGCATGCGGTAATGGTGACAGATAAGGGTTTAATCTACCGAGAAGAATTTTTCACGTCATTGTCAGCAGTAGCAGGAAAAATAATGGGAATGAGCTACAATGGGCCGCTTCTATTTGGAATGAGAGATAAGGAGAAAGAATGCTGAAAGAGGTAAGATGTGCGATATATACAAGAAAATCAAATGAGGATGGTCTCGAGCAGAAGTTTAATAGCCTTGATGCCCAGCGAGTAGCATGTGAAAAGTATATAAAGAGCAAAGAAGGCTGGGTAGCATTGGCAAAAAAGTACGATGATGGAGGATATTCAGGAAAAAATTTAGAAAGACCAGCGATAAAGGAATTATTTGAAGATGTCAGAGGAGGAGAGATAGACTGTGTAGTAGTATATACACTAGATAGGTTATCAAGAGAAACAAAAGACAGCATAGAAGTAACGTCATTTTTTAGAAGGCACCGAGTAAATTTTGTAGCAGTAACACAGATATTTGACAATAATACGCCAATGGGAAAATTCGTACAGACAGTATTATCAGGAGCAGCACAACTAGAAAGAGAGATGATAGTAGAGAGAGTAAAAAATAAAATAGCAACATCAAAAGAACAAGGTTTATGGATGGGAGGAACTTTACCGCTTGGGTATGATGTAAAAGATAAGGAATTAATAATAAATGAAAAAGAAGCAAAAACAGTGCAGCATATATTTGAAAGATATTTGGAGCTGAAGTCAATGGCAGAGTTGGCAAGAGAGTTAAACAGGGAAGGATACCGAACAAAAGCAAAAACGGATATCTTTAAAAAAGCAACGGTGAGAAGAATAATAACAAATCCAATATATGTGGGAAAGATAAGACATTATGACAAACAGTATGAGGGAAAGCATGAAGCAATAATAGAAGAGGAAAAGTGGAAAAAAGCACAAGAATTGATAAGTAATCAACCGTATCGAGGAGTAAAATATGAGGAAGCGCTACTAAAGGGAATAATTAAATGTAAGAGCTGTGATGTAAATATGACGCTGACATACTCAAAAAAAGAGAATAAGAGATATCGATATTACGTATGCAACAATCATTTAAGGGGAAAGGGTTGTGAATCAGGAAGCCGAAATGTAATAGCAGGAGAAGTAGAAAAAGAAGTAATGAAGAGAGCAGAAGATTTATATGAAAAATGGGAAGAAAAAGCGGAAGAGTGGAAAAATTTAAGTTTTGGAAAGCAAAAAGAAGTAGTGAAAAAGTTAATAAAAGCAGTATTTGTGAGAGAAGATGGAATAGAGGTGCATTCTGAATCAGAGGAAAAATTTATACCAATAAAAAAGAAAGGGAACAAATGCACAGTAGTAGAACCAGAAGGAAAAACAAATAATGCGCTACTGAAAGCAGTGGTAAGAGCCTACCTGTGGAAACGGCAACTGGAGGAAGGAAAATACGAAAGTGTGAAAGAGCTGAGTGCCAAAATTAATATAGGTACAAGACGTATACAGCAAATTTTGAGGTTGAACTATTTAGCACCAAAGATTAAAGAAGACATAGTAAATGGGAGACAGCCAAGAGATTTGAAATTAGTTGATTTGAGAGAAATACCGATGCTGTGGAGTGAGCAAAGGGAGAAATTTTACGGCTCAGCGTCGTAACGTTTATAAAAACAACAATATGAAAAAACATCGAAAAAAGTATGTGCCAGAAAATTAAAAAAGGTTATTGCAAAAGGAGCTACTACAAAGGGCCACACAAAAAGATGTTGAAATTGATATAGAAGAGCAAATAAATGTTACAAAATCAATTATGTAGAAAATCAATATAAGTGATGAAGATTTTAGCATATTAGGTGCAACAATGGTAGAAAATGATCCAATTTTAGCTGCATATTTTAATAGTAGACCTGGAGTGTAAAAGGCAGCCCAGCCAATTGTATGTTCCATATCCTCATTTTGTAGCCAGCTTAAAAACAACATAAAAGAGTATTCTTAGAAGACATTGGTACGAACTCCTTAACCTATAAATTATAGTAGTTTATATTTAAATAATAATCTTCAACTTTTTTAGCAAATCAATCTACCTAGAAACTTCTCTCCTAGGATCAGAAGTCCTTCTTAACTCTTCACGTTCTGTCCATTTGTTTTTAGACTCGCTTATTACTTCAGGATGCATTAATTTTCCAGACCTTTCAAAATATCCCTGTTCAATAGCATAGTAGACATCATAATCACCAAGTGCACAATCCTCGCCTAATTCTTCTTCATGACCTTTGAATTTTTCCAATACTTCCTCTCTATTACTCACTTCTACTATAATTTTGCTTTTATCTTGTACGTCAGGATACAGTCTAACGTCTATATTTCCCAAACTGGTATAGAAAGTTAATACTATATCGCTGCCTTCTGTAAGATCTGTGTAATTCCTTATGCCATCTTGGGTTATAATTTCTACCTCACTTTTGCCAATTTTTATTACACTCCTTCCATATCCTTTTTCTCCTTGAGGTATTCCTAAATTCCTTGTTCTATCTGTGATTTTTGCAACATCTATTATACTATCCTCTGAGTATTCTAAGTAAGATACACTGTTATCGATTTTTCCATCACACAGTTGACCACTGGTAGCATCCCTTGCAACTCTAAAAAATTCTTCAGCATAATTAATGTACTCTACATGAGCCTTGATTACATTAGCTTTATGATCTTTAAACTCTCGTTCTATTGTATCAATGACTTTTAAACTATCTGAGTTTTTTAACTTTGCTCCTCTCGATATTAATGCACATACTATATCACTGGCAATTCCATAGCTTCCTTCTAACTTAGCAATTTTTTCTAGTACGTGATCTGCAAAGTAATAATCTTTGTCTTTAGCAAAATTTAATCTCATTCCAGAAGCTATAATCTCATTTACAACTTCCTGTAGTTCAATCATGCTTTTAGCTTTTACTACCTTACTCAAAAACTTATTTAGCTTAGCAAGTTGATTTGTTTGATACATCTCTGACAAGAGACTATCACATTTTTCACAATTATCTTGCTTATTACCTACAAAGTCAGTTGCTCCTGCTTTTAAGAGTAAAGCTTTTACATCAGGAAATTGACAAAACGGCCAAATTGAACTATCACCCTTAACATTTAAAACTATCTTTACATCTTGGTTATTTTTATGTTTATCTAAAAATTTTTTCAGATCTTCAACACCTGGACCATAAGGATTATCCCAATCTTCATCAGAATCTGTAGCTTTAACCATTTTACGTAGTTGGTCTCTTAACTTTTTTTGGTTGTCAGTTAAAAAACACTCCATAATATTGTTGCTATCAATTGCAATTTGCAGTGGGGTTTTTCCATTGTTATTTTTTATGTTTAAATCAGCTCCTTTGCTTATGAGTAAATCCATAACCTTTCTGCTATAATCATTACAATTAGCAGCATAATAGTGTAAAGGTGTATTACCTTTTTTATCTTGTATATTTGGATCAGTTTTTGCATCTAAGAGATACTTTAGACCTTCATACTCACTGGAATAAATAGCAGTATCATGCAAAAGTGTTTTACCTTTATTATCCTGCATATTTAAATCAGCACCAGCTTTGAGAAGAGGATGAATGGCTTCATCGTGTGCGACAAACACATTCAATACTGTTGTTCCTAGATGTCCTCTTTTTAGATTAAGAACGTACTTCAGGTCTTTATTTTTCTCGTTACTTTCTAAAAACTGCTTAAGATTTGAAAATGAGTCATAATTCCCCATATTAAAATCTTTTATAATACTATTGAGTAATTTTTGATTTAACTTTTTTTGACTCTCTTCCAGTTTTAAGTTAGGTGCATGAATAAGCCACTCATCTATTAAATCCTCTAAGTATTTTTTATCATCTATCAAACTTCTATCAGCCCAAAATAAATCTCGCTTAATGAATTCATAATAACTATCTACTGGTAATTCAGTTGCTTCTGTTTTTGGGCTACCTATTTCTGAACACTCTTGTCCAGCACTTAGGTCACACTTCAGTTTTTGCTCATCAGTGTGTTTGCTTTGTTCACTGATAGGTTCTGCAATATATTTTACTGGCCCTGTACCCATATTACCTGCTAGCTCTAGATATAGGATATATTATATAGAATGTGTAGTATGTGTCAAGCTAATTTCAACATAATCTTTTTACTACTCATATTTTTGTTAAGTTTTTATGGTGAGTACTGCTAGGTTAAAAGTTGTTTATTACTGGAAGTTTTAGCCAATTTTACTATAGATCAACAAAATTGAGAACACCAGCTATATTTAATATATAGGAATATGATGCTTTAAAGGAGTACGGAAACTGCTGAAGTTTTTACAGCAAACCTGTATAGAGCAACTTCAGCAGAATAAACAAATATATGCCAATATTAGTAGAGAACTATTTACAGGTCAACTAACTTTTTCAAAACATATTTTAGTGAAAGTACCATGCTAGTTAGTGTTATAAAAAATTCAATTGTTTACTCCTTCAAAAAAGGGCGTATCTTTGTGAGAACAAGCAGCTTAAAAATAAGGTTATAAAAATAGAAGTTTGAAATCTTTGCAATAAAGTTAGGCAAAATAGTTCGTATGTAGATGTGGGTGAAATGGGCTAATGTGGTTAGTTTTAGCGTATAATAAAATTACCGTATAAAAAAGTTCGTATGTATTACGTGGTAGTCCAAGCCATCCCAAGAAAAACAGTTCTCACGTTCCTTGATTTTAACCACTGGAAATAGTTATTTTATTTAGATTTTTAATAAAATATATTACTAGATTAATATTAATTCATTTGATATGAGAAAGAAAAACTGAGGTAAGTCTATAGTGAAATAGATACCTGTTCAAATTTTCAGCTTTTTGCATAAAATACTAAAAATTAGATAAATTATATTTAATCTATCTTAGCCTTACGACCTTGCCTATGTAATCATTTTCTACCACGTCACTAATAGATACTAAATTAGGCAAATCTTTCTTGTCAGTAAATTTATTTGACTTGACAAGGCTGGCTTTAGCTTAAGAAGATGTTAAAATAAACCCTCTTCTTCAAGAATCTTATCTTTCTTCCTTCAACCTTACTTACACTCTCTGGACTAAATATGTATGTTTCACTACAAGTACACCCAAATCATGAGCACTTCCATTGGTAAAGATTATCTATAAAACTGTCCTAAGTTATCTCGTACGTTAAGAATATCCTTAACCGATATTAGAGTATCTGGTCCTCGCGCACCGTTATTGAGTACAGCATACGATAAAACCATTTGATCTCCATCAGTAATACGTTCGCATCCTCCACATTGTGTATATCGTTGTAATTGTCGATTCGCTTCTGCACTTCTTTGTTGTACCTGCCCTGCAGTTCTGGCAAATTTTAGCTCTATCCCAATTGGATGAGTATCATCTCTTTCCACAAATCTTGACAACACTAGATCTATTCTTCCCCCTCTTTCTAATTGAAACTCAATAATTACTCTAGCAGGATTGCCAAGAGTATAAAATAACCCATGTAATACAGCTTGAAATTCAGCTTCACTTGTTACCAATCCTTGCCTTAATGGAAACAACACATTAGAAATTTCCTGAAATAATTGCGTATACCTATTGACATCTTGCCAGCCAGTATTCATCATTACACTTGCGGTTCTGTGTACTTGTCCAACACCACCTATTCGTAAAAGATCACCTTGGAAATGCCCAAGATAATTTCCTGAATAATCATCAGGTGACTGAAATGGTGTTAAAATAACGTTTACTTGAGGATTACCATCAACCATTTCACACAATACTTCACGCACTCTAGCACCTTGCCAATGTGGACGTAATAGATCTAAGGCCATTACTGGAAATTGGTGACGCAATATTCGACGGATGTTAAGCACAACTAGTGAATTAATACTTAGTGCAAATAGAACCATGGTTAAAGCTCTCTCTCGAACATTTATTCTTGTAATTCTTTGTCCTTGCTGGCCTAGCATTCTACCATCATTATGGTAATTGAACAGATATTTTGTTACTCTTACCAAATTTCCACCTATTCGAACAGTACCTTCTTCAAATGCAATACTTGCAAATGCAAACCTAGATGTATAGGAAAATGGATTAGAACCAGGTACCGCACGTGTGCAAGAGGCTGGATATAATAAATAATTTTCTACATCTCTTGCAACTTCTCCCTCAGTAGGATTAAGTAGTCTTCTTATCAAAGAAGGTTCTTGCTCTAGAAAGTGTTCTGTATCAAGCTGCAGACGTTGAACGTTATGGTTAAAGTTTAGCCCTACACAAACAGCATTTCTTGACGAGGTATGAACAGATACAGATGAAATGGGACAGTTTCTAACATAATCCCTAGCTTGTTCCAACGCTTGTACAGCGTGTTCTTGACCTGCTTTGAGTTCAATTATAATGGGAACTGAATTATTTAATTTTTCCTGACCACGCACAAGCAAAGTAATATCTGCATATCCTCTACCTATAAGTAATTCTAGGTAGATATCAGCCATAGCGCGGTACCTAAAATTTACTAAAAATCCGGATAAAAAACCATGATCGTCAGACTCACTATCAAAATTCAATTCTTGGCGATATTCATCGTAGACACTGATAATATATCGTAAAACTTGTTCAATATCCCTTCTTACATCACCTTCATTATCATTTGCCAATCCATTTACCAGATCTAATAAATTACCTTGCTGTATGATTGGAGCAATTTCTCTAAAATCATCGATTGGAGATACATGATTTCCATCAAAATCCCTTCCTTGAGGAAAAAATACACACTCCTCTCCCCGCTGAAATATTTTATACTCTTTCCAAGCCAAATCCTCCTGTAAGTTCTGTAGCTGATTCTCTTCTATCCATAGCCTTTCTTCTTCACTGAATCTTGATCCAGGACTGTTCTCATTATCAGCAATAGTGTAGCATCTTACTATTCTCGTGCCATCTTCATCTACGTCATTGGTTAGAACAGCAATTTTTAGATTTCCTTTCCCATTATCATAATTATCAAAACGAAAGTAAATTCTTTCACCATTTGCAATATCAGGGTCAAAATCTATAATACCAGAATCAAATGCAGTAGCAAACATGCCGAAGAAGAATGCAGGAAAAAAACGACTCCTACCAACCGAGTGTAAAAAAGATGGGCACTGGTCTAAAAAAAGTCCAACTTTTCTATTTAGCTCATCACAATCTCCATTTAACAAATCTTGAATTAATTCAGTATCTTCATCATTATTTCGCATAAACACTCCTAATTATAACTACGACTAGACACACCACTAACACCAGCACTTTCTAACACGGTCTGTGGATCGCTGAAACCACTACCTTCAGGAGACAAATGCGCAGACTTCACTTGAGAAAATAGCTCTTCTGCCAAGCTACCATAATCAATATTATCTCTCATACCAGTCCTACTAACTATCCTTAAGTTGCTAACTACCTGCTTTTTAAATTCTGTAAAATTATTGGCTGAATAATGATCTTTTACAAATCCTAAAATATCTAATATTGTGTCCTTTTTAGTAATATTTTGATTATCATCATTACGCTTCCAATCTACAATCAACATTGCAAGTGTCTGCTCCATACGGCCTAAGGTACGCATATCTTTAGAAGTATCAAAAACAGTTTGTCTATGTTCAATAAAACGATTGCATCTCCAAAGATCTATAATAATCTCTCTTGCCTTGATTCGGATATCTATATCTGAATTTTCTAACATCAAATTTGAAAGCGAAGAAAGCAAAGAAGCGTAATCAAAATGTGAAAGTATTTTCTTCTCCTCAGACACTAAAACTTTTTCCTGAGACAAGTGCTTTACTATATATTGAACTGTATCAACGAAACTACACTGTATTAATGTGCTAAGAGGCTTATACATAACTCCTTTGCCTTTATCTGATAACTTAAGTAATAATTTATGCTTTATTGGATCAGTGATTATTTCGTGCAGAAGAAAATCTAAAACGGTAGCAACATTATGTTTAGCTTGAATAGCAGATAAATTAGCAACAGCTTTAACCATCAGGTTATCAATCTTTTTCTTTCCTTCCTGATTTATACGACGATAGAAGTATTCTACTCCTTCACTCCATTTGAATTCCACAGCTTTATTAAAACCCTCTACTGCATTATCATGCTTTTTAAATTCTCCAGATTTTTTATCAATCCAAAAGCTAAGTACAGGATCTTCACTATTCATAGCATTTAACAATTCATTTCTAACATATTTGCGGTTGTTAGTTGCAGGCCTGCCATCATCATCTACTTCTTCAGAAGAGAAGCCACTTTTGTAAGACTCAAGTTGTTCCTGAAAAAGCTGAGGAATCTTATCTGTCACACAATACCTGCATGCCATATTATATCTACAAAGTGGATTATTTATTTCACCTATTTTTTCTTCAGTTAACATTCTTCCTAGAGTAGCAGTGTTTAACCTTGTACCTGACCAACAATTCTCATCACGAAATACGTTGTATAAGAATTGTAGTTCATCATCTTTAAGATATTCTACTTCTCCAGTATAGGTTTTTACCCATTTTTCGATAGCTAAACGCCTTCCGGCAGCAATATTAGAATCTGGATATTTAATGATATCCTGTAATTTCTTAAGTATTGTAGCATGGCGATCTGTCCATCTTGGCATTGTACCCCCTATATAAAAATATTTACTGCATTATGCAAAAGTTAGAATCAAATAGCAACACTAAAATTATCAAGGACAAGAAAAATTTTATGAAAAACATTTTTTATATTTAAATATCATCTATTTTGCACTTAACTGATGCGTAGAATTGGTGAGAAAATCAAATAGGCCATAGCAAGAATAGCGGAAGAGTTAGATGTAGGCTTTAATATATTAGACTAATGGATAAAGAAGTATAATAAGTTGAAAAGCGCTCTAAGGGAGCTACAGTACTTAAGCTTTTTCCTTGAGCTGTGAAATATCAGCTTGAGAAAGGCCTGTAGATTCAGCTATTAAGTCAACAGACACGCCAGCCTTAAGTAGGTTTTTGGCCACAGCTATTTTAGCTTGTTTTTCGCCCTCTTCCCTACCTTTTTCTGCACCAATTTTAATACCTTCCGCTTTACCTTTTTCCTGGCCGATTTGGATGCCTTCTTGTCTACCTTCTAGTTTAGCATCATCGAGTTTTTGAGCAAGGATAGCCTTCTCTTTCTGTACACTCAATATTCTTTCCTCATATGCGATCAAATCCTTTTCATTCCAGCGAAACCTGTCTAATTCATCATATGCTAGCTTTATTATCGGAGCTTCTACTGCTATCTTTTTCAGATCTTCTTCAGTTGTTTCTTCTGCGTATTTAAAAAAGAAACACCACCTCTCTTTAGTATTCTCTAACTGCTCTACTCTATTTTTTGTAAATTTAGGCAACTCAATAAAGACAAATTGCAGATCTTTCAAGTAATGACCATTGGTTTTGATATCCCGTATATTATGAGTAGAAATATAGTCAACTTCTTCAGGCAGAAGGTTACAATTGGAAATAGCAATAAAGAAAACTTTCTGAAGATCAATGTAATTGCCAGATTTATCTAATTGTCTTGAGTAAGCCTTAGCAGCATAAAGTTGAGCACGTTTTTCAAAGCCTTTATCACGAGCGAGCTGCATTTCGATGACAAATCTATTACCAATAGAGTCCTTGCAAAGAACATCAACAATGCTTTGCTTGTCAGAGGCAATTTCAGGGTCCATAATAGTGCTGAGGAATTCAATTTCTATTATTTGATCAGAAGTAGAAAAGTCCAAGATATCGTTGAGGAAGTGAATAAGGATATTTTTATTCTTTTCAGAGCCAAAGATTTTCTTAAAACTAAGGTCATTTTTTGGATCAAGAAATTTAGAAAAAGCCATAGCAAGAGTACGTGAAAAGCATTAATAATTATACACAATTCTGAAGAAGTATTCAACTAAAATTGAAACGTAGAAGTTTTTGTATATCTTTATTTGGTAGTATTAACTTGTATAATATCTATTTCTGTATGTCAAACATCTCCATAAGGTACAAAATAGCACAAAAAGTAAGGAGCTGGAGGCTAAAGCGAGGATATACTCAAAAAGATTTAGCGGGAAAAATCGGTGTAACATATCAAATAGTACTACAATATGAAAAAGGAATACGTAAAATTTCGATTGAAAAGTTATATGCTATAGCAAAGGTATTATCGGTTGATATTATAGACCTAATTCCTGTATCAAATGAGAAAGCCTGCTTTAAAAATGAGGAACTAAATCTAATAAGAGAATATAAAAAGATTAACGATCATGAGTTACGTAGGATGTTTTGTTTATTAACCAAATTTGTTCAAGTTAGTGAGAAAAGTAGTAAAAAAACAGAGAGAATAAAAATTGCAAAAGGTCTGGTTAAAGCAGGAGTTTCTGTTGATACTGTTTCAAAAACAATTGGTCTGTCTGCTGATGAATGTGTTGAAGAAAAAACGGGTTCTATCTACTACCAAATAGGAAAAAAGATAAAAGAATGTAGGCTAGTGAGAGAGTATACTCAAAAAGATTTAGCAGAGAAAATGAGTACAACACGTCACGAAATAAGCAACTATGAACAAGGAAGGACTGCTGTTCCACTTGATAAATTATATGAAATGGTAGAAGCGTTATCGATTAATATTACAGATCTACTAATAGAGAAAGATGAAGGTAGTACAGTGGAAAATGAGCTGCTTGATTTGATTAAAGAATACAAAGAAATTGAGAACCAAGAACTACGTAATGCACTAATAAAATCTCTGTTTGAGGGAATACGTATTTGTGAGGAGAAAGTGAGAGAGATAGAAAGGATTAAAGTTGCAAAGGATCTAGTAAAAGGGGGAATTTCTATTGATATTATTTTGCAAGCGGTAGGTTTACCTGTTGATGTAGTTTTAGATGGATAGCTCGTAAAAAAATTATAGCAATAAAGTTTTTTTCTTAAATGGAGGTATATGTGTTTGTTTCTGCAAGCAATGTTAGCTATGGAATAGGGCAAAGAATAGAAAATTGTAGGTTAATGCGAGGTCATACTCAAATAGGATTAGCAGGTCAAGTAGGTTTAACATACCAAGAAGTGAACAGCTATGAGAATGGTTATACTCCTATTCCAATTGGAGTACTATATGTAATAGCAAGAGTATTATCAGTTAATGCTGTAGATCTATTACCTAAACCAATAACAGTAAGAGAGTATGAAGATGAAGACGAAGAAATATTCTATCTAACGAAAATATATGAGAATCAAAAGTTAGGCAAAATAGTACCTTCATTAGTCAGGTTTGTTCATATTAGCGAAAAAATTAATCAAGAAGAGGCGAGGTTGGAAATAGCAAAAATCTAGTAAAAGAAGGAGTTTCTACTGATGTTATTTCCCATGCAACGGGCTTATCTATTTACGAGTATGATAATACAGAGAGAGAAATCTGCACTGATTCTATATATTACAGAATAGGACAAAGAATAAGAGAATGGAGATTGATAAGGAGATACACTCAAAAAGATTTGGCTGATAAAGTTGGTTTAACACTCAAGGAAATACACGAATATGAAAGAGGGTATACTGCTATAACATTTGATAAATTATATGAAATATCAGATGCATTATCAGTGAATATTAAAGTTCTGCTACCTAAAACAAGAGAAAGCAAAAAGCTATTGAGTTTAATGGATGAGTACGGAGAACAAGAATCATTAGATGCGTTAGTCAAATCTCTATCTGAAGATATGAAAAGCGGCAAGGAAAAAGTTAAAAAAGCAGAGAAAATCAAGGTTGCAAAAAATCTAGCAAAGGCAGGTGTTGCTAGTGATATTATTGTGCGAGCAAGTGGCCTAACTGCTGATGAGTTGAGTGATTGTGAAAATTGAATTGTATTTAAGATATAAGTAAGAATAGTTAATATATTATCTATTCTAAACCCTTGTTTAGCTCTGCAGAATTTGCTAACCAACTTTTTTGGCTCAGTTGAATTTTGCTTGGTATAAATCAAGATATGAAATCGCAAAGTTTATCTATTAATTTCTGGTTATCCTCTATCATTGCCTTTGCCTCTTGCTGAAGAGATTTGATATTTTTTGATGTAATATTATCCATGTCGGGTGATGCTATTTTTAATTGCGATTGTATACGTATATATTTATCAGCTATAACTTGATTAAGTTGATAGTTTACTGCATCTAAACTTGAAGCAAACATCACATGTAGTAGTGGCTTGATCCAGCCTATTTTTCCAAATCTCCTTGAATTAGCATACTCTATGCTTCTATCTGTTCTTCCAGTACCTATCGATAACAGTAGAATATCATCATTTGGAAATAACCTCTTACCACTTGCATATGCACAAGCCGCTGGATTATTGGCAAATACCCCGCCATCCACTAATACCATTTCCTTGTGGTTAATTTTAAGATATTTAGGTGCAAAGTAAGTAGGTGCTGCAGTTGCTGCTCTTAATACATCCCTTAATTTAATAAAATTTCTATCCTCTTTCCAGCTTTTGAAGAAAAATGGGCAGTTATTGTGAATATCGTAACTCGTAATCAACACATTACTTAAAGTGTTTTTAAGGATATCATCGCCAAAATATTTATCCAGTACAAATTCAATATTTTTATGTGGGTATTGTGCGCAATTAAGCCAAGAAAATATTGATCTTCTCAAAAATGAAGATTTAAAAATATATGACCCGTATTCTTGGTAAAACTCAACTAAATCATTGGCTGAATATTGAGGTTTATCTTTTTTACATAATCCTGCCACAACAATCCCACCGGTTGAAGTACCAGCCATTAGATCAAAGATTTCAGCTACTCTCTTTCTTGTTCTTTTTTCTATTTCTGCTAGAATGATGGCTGGTATTATGCCCCTTATGCCTCCGCCATCAACTGAAAGGATGTATTTTTTCATGATTAGATATTTATTAGTTCTATTAACTTGCTCACTTTTATCAGGTTGTGTTTCTTGTCCAAGTACTACTGTATGTTTCACTCCTAGAGAAAATTGCACCAATCTAATAATTGATTCTGTGGGTCATGCTAAAAAATCCGTGTTGGTTCAGGCATACCAATTTACCTCGAAGCCTATTGCTGAATCCTTGGTTCAAGCTAAAAAGCGTGGAGTTGATGTCATGGTTATTCTCAACGAATCGCAAGTTAGCTCAAAGTATAGTGTTATCAATGAGCTGTTTGAGCAAAAAATCCCAATTTGGGTAGACTTTAAACCAGCGATTGCTCATAGTAAAATAATGATTATTGATGATAACAAAATAATAACTGGCTCTTTTAATTTCACCTATGCAGCTGAATCAAGAAATGCTGAGAATCTACTGATTATAACAGGGGATCCTCAATTAGTTGAGCAATACATCGAAAACTGGAAGGATCGTCAATCTCAATCTGATCCTTATACACCAAAAGTAGAAGAATAATTACTTTAAATCAGCTTTAAGCTCATCCAATTCCTCAGAAAGATTTTTTACCCTTTCCTCAAGTACTAATACTTTTTCCATTAAACCATATTCAATAAGTTTATCGTGAAATTGTACCCTTGAGTCTAGCTTGGATAACCACCATATCAATGCTACGGTTTGGATTAATATGGTAATAATTACTGTAATTGGGATTTTTTTTAGCATATTTTTTACTGGTTATAAAATAATTGCAAATTACTGATAAAAGAAGAAATATGTTCAGTTTCTATATTTTGCTGTGGTAGTCACTATTTGAATTCGTATTACTCTTCTGCAGATCCTTATGACTCCAATATATCTTTGATATTATTTGCTATTTTTGAGCGAGCCTTCTGCATTGGAAAGTAGTTTTATTACTTCTCTGTATTGCTTGTTTTTATCTTTATTACGTTCTTCTGATATTACAGCCATGCTTCTAGGTGTTCTTCCATCTTTAGCTACAGCACTAGGATCTGCTCCTTTGTCTAATAAAAATTTAACAATTTCCAAACGTCCTTGATCTGCAGCATAATGCAGCGGTGTCCATCGCTCGTATCCGTCAGAAGCACTTACATCAGCTCCTTTTTGTACTAGAAACTTCACGACTTCTAAACAATCTACCTCTGAAGCATAATGTAATGCTGTTAATTTAGGAACCTGCACATTAACATCTAATAGATTTTCTACCAAAAATTTTACAACCTCTAAGTTACAATTTTCAGAAGCAATTTGTAGTACTGTTTTATAATTACTCACAGCTTTACTCTTTGTATAACAACATGTAACGACAACACATATAACTGTTATCATCAGCCATAGAAAATTTATCTTATTCTTTATGTTCTTACTTATTTTGTTCATGTCTAACATTTTTTTAGAATTAAATGACCATTTGCTTAAGTTTCACTTAAACAGCTTTGCTCACTGTTGCCTCTACTATAGTTTGATATCCTCTATTATTTAGAATATGTTCTGCCTTGCTAATTACCCATTCACCTTCAATTTCCTGACAAAATCCTGAAAGGCTGATCTTAGCTTCTGCAAATAATTCTGGATGGCTTTGTTGCATAGCACTGATAGGCATGTAAATCACAGTGAATTTACGCAGCTAATTTAAATTTAGCCATACCTATATCAGTAAATTTGTTCAATAAGTAGCACTTAATTAACAGCTCTTTTTCACGATTTACCTCTGATTTATTTTTCAAGCCAAACCCAAATATTTGCTTCAACCTATAGAAAAAGACTTCAATATAAGACCGTGCTTCATACTTAACTTTTTTCTTCCATTCATTAATACCATCTTCATAATTCTCATATGACCTAATTCTACTAATATACTTGTTTCTTTCTGATAAGTAGTCAGCTAAACAAATTTTAGTATCCTTCCTAGGGCGAATAATAGGCACAATATTGTATTTTCTGCATTCTTTATACACACTTTTTATATCATAAGCCGCATCTGCTCGAATAGAACAAATGTTATATTTATCACTGACTTCTTCTAACATATCGCAGACCGGCAAATAGTCTACAGCAACACCACTAGTGTAGTTCATGCTTATTGCTTTCTTATCATTTATGTTTAAAACAACATGTAATTTTCTTACTTGACCATAACCACTGTATTTTCTTTTTCGAATATTAAGCTTACTATGCCCACCGTTCTTATTGTAGATACTAACTCTAGTGCTATCTACGGCAATTTCAACATTTTCCAGATCATCTTTATTGCTTCTATGGTCATCAATCTTCAAATTAAGCTTTTTAAATCTTCTGGAAGCTTGTGTATAGCTGATAATCTTAAGTTTTTTGCCTATTTGTACCATATAACCTTTTACAAAACCTACAGCTTGTCTCAAGCCAATTCTAAAAAGATGAACTATTATGTGTATTAAAATTACAACTTTATCACTATAAGTGTTATTGCCACCTGCAACTTTTGGACTATTTTCATACCAATTTTCTATGGCTTGATTAACAAAATGAAAAACATTTCCTCTTTTTTTGAGAAACTCGTTATATTCTCTTTGGTTACTTACTCTCATTTTTTGTGGCATAAGTTGTACTTGTTTGAAAAATGCCTATTTTACAACAAAATGCGTTAGTAGCCATATATTAAAAAGCTTTTCTTCTTACAATAACCTCAACCAACACTAGCTATGCAACAAAGCCATTCTGGATTACCAGGAACAGTTACATTTAAATTTGATGTACTACGTTTTAGTTGTTTTAACTTGGCTGCTGCTGCACTAATTGCTGATTCTGCGGTAGAGTAAAGCGTTTGCAGGGTATAACTTGGACCCTCATTTCCCACTTTCTCTTCTATAGTTTCTCCCTTTTCATAACTGTGCCATTTTGCAATAACAGATCCATATTTGTTACGCACATTAAAATTTACCTCCCAATTTATAATATCTTTAGGTGTAAGTACTGTTGTACCTAACTGTACAGTCCCAGAGTGTGATGGTATGATAAAATATGAGAAAAAAATACCATCAAAGGAGGAGTTATGGGACAAATATTACATGGGTGCGCCAAAACAACACAGACGATTCGTAGAGCAATACAAAATAGAAAAGAGAGCATAGCAAAACTCTCCAAGCATTATAACCTTAATCCAAAAACTATTATTAAGTGGAGAAAACGTTCATTTACGAAAGATGCTGATATGGGTCCAAAGCGTCCAAGATCGACTGTTTTAACGCTAGAAGAGGAAGCTATAATAGTTACATTTCGCAAGTATACACTACTGCCACTAGATGATTGCCTTTACGCTCTGCAGTCTACAATTCCGCATTTGACTCGCTCTAGCTTGCATCGTTGTTTACAAAGACACAACATTAGCAGATTACCAACTGTTGATGGAGAAGTTAAGTCAAAAAAGAAATTCAAACAATATCCTATCGGTTACTTTCATATTGATATTGCTGAAGTTAGAACTGAGGAGGGCAAATTACATTTGTTTGTTGCTATTGATAGGACATCCAAATTTACCTATGTTGAGTTGCGTAACAGTGCTACAAAACCCATAGCTGCTGAGTTCTTACGTAATTTGATTAGAATTTTACCGTATAAAATCCATACTATTTTGACAGATAACGGTATACAATTTACAAACCAGAAGCGTCATAAGTATGCTTTCCAACACATATTTAATAGAGTTTGCGAAGAGAATGTTATTGAACATCGTTTGACAAAAGTTAGCCATCCTTGGACAAATGGGCAAGTTGAGCGTATGAATAAAACTTTAAAGGATGCTACAGTTAAGAAGTATTACTATCAATCGCACCAGCAACTTAAAGAACACCTTTATAACTTTGTTATGGCTTATAATTATGCAAAGAGACTCAAAACTCTTAAGGGTCTTACTCCTTATGAATTTATATGTTATCAGTGGACACAGTCTCCAGAATTATTTATACTAAATCCACACCATCACACTCTGGGACCATACACCTAACATCTTTCCAGTCGCTGATCTTGCTTCTCCCTTCGGAATAAAAATTATATATCCTCCTGCTGGTTTTACTAGTGCATCATATTTTTTGCCTAATCCTTCCAAAAAACTCATGTCGCTTTCTTCTGCTTGGATGATATGTGGTATAAATATATTTTCAAATCTTTCAGCGACTTTACCTTCATACCCATGTTCTTGTGCTATTTCTTTAATCAAATCTCCCAAGGTAATGTCTTTCCATTCCTTTGATTTTCTTTCCTTTAATGATCCTCTTAAACTTGCAGCGTCACATTTTATTCTTAAAGTTTGTGGTGGACTTTGTATTGTAATTTGATTCGCCTTATATACCCCCATAGGTAATAAACCTGTTTCTTTATATCCTAGAAAAACCTGTAAATTACCCTTAAGTTCTAAAGCGCTAGAGCTATAATTAATACATATCTCAGCTTCGTCACTTGTAGTACCGTATCCATCAGTAACACGTAATAATATTAAACTCTTTTTTAAAACCTCTGTTACTGGGTTATTTTTTGCTACTATATCAAAATCTGGTGTCATTCATCTAAAATATTTATAACAGATTCTTTCAGTATTTTTTGAATTTTAGGAAGCTTAATTCTTAATCCAGCGGGCAAAAAACTTCCATGTTCTGCAAGGCCTGGATTTTCAAGCAATACTTCCTCCACTGCTCCACTACTGTATCCATAATGTTTCCAGCAAATCAAATCTAACATTTCGTTTTCTTTCGTGTAATAATAAATCACTTACTGTAACCTTTTAACTTCAAAATAAACTCAACTTTTCTCGGTTTTCCATCAGGAAAAAATAATATCTGTTTTTCTTCTACATTAGTAATGACAAAATTTCCAAGTATATTTCCTGAATTATCAACCAGAACGTGCGGTTCTTGAGTATCGCGTATATTTTTTAGCTGTTCTAAGCCATTACTCTGATAACGTGGATAAATCACTCCTGTCAGATCAATACATTCAATTCCTGAGCCAATGTTTTGTAGCAACGTTTTTTCAATACATTCAATTGTATACCACCTTTTTTCTTTACTGTATCTTAGGCTTATTGGTTCAAGCTTACATTTTCCAAGCAACATCAATGTAACTCTTCAACTATATCAAAAAGTGCCCCACGTGCTTGTTCTCTAAATCGTTCTATTACTGCATCAGCAACGCTGCGGACATCTTCAGACTTAATGTTGATATTAAACGTTTGATAGAATGCTTGGTTATATACTTTAGATTCCCTATTTTCATATCTACTTTTCTTGAATGCTTTCTCAACTTCTTCTTGTTCTATAGCTCTTTTTTCTTCTATAACACCTTTAACTTTAAAACTCTCAAAATTGCCTTTACTATTTTCTGAAAATTGTTTAATAGCGCTATTACTTGTCAATGGGTTTCCGTTACTGAAAATGCTATTTTTAGAAAGCCTATTAACAACATTTCCATTATTTTCAAATTTTCTAATCGGACTATTCTCAGCAAATATGCTACTAACTTTATTTCCTATCCATGAAAAAGTTTCTCCTATGGGTTTAATGAGTGATTTTATATATTCCCAAAAGTTAGAGAAAAAGTCTTTTACCTTTTGCCAGTTAGTGATAACAAGAGCTGCACCAGAAACAAGACTCGCTATTAAAAGTCCAATTGGGTTAGTCATTACAGCTAGTGTTATTGCTCTTAGCCCTGTTATTACTGCAGGAAAAACTATACTTGATAAAGATGAAAATGTTGTCAGTATTGTTGCTTTAAGACCAAAAATTGTACTTCCTAATAAAGTAATTCCATAGCCTAATCCCACTACTAAGACTTTCAAACTTATCAAAGCTGCTAAAGTACTCATGATTGCCGTAGTTAAAGTTGGATATTTTTCTGCAAAAGAAGCTATACGCTCTGTTATTGCTTTCAAACTTCCAGCTACATAATTTAAAGTAGGCAACATTACTGACCCTAGATTCATACCAGCTTCAAATACTGCATTTTTAAGTAATTGTAATTTATTAGCTGTAGTATTTGCCCGATTGTTAAATTCGTCCTGCATTGAAGCGTTATATTTTTCTTTATCAGCTAAATGTTCAATAGCTTTCTTGTAAATGTCTAAGCTTCCTACTAAAAGAGCAATGTCATCTTGAAACCCAGCACCAAATAGATTCATAAGAATACCGGCACGCTCTTGATCGTCTATTCTTTTTAAAGTTTCAAGGAATTGCAATATTGCCTCTTGAGGATTTTTTTTAATAGTTTGTTCGAGCTCTTCTATACTTGTTCCCATCTCATCTAATGCATCGTGAAATTCAGGACTTTGCTCTCTTGCGGTCTGTAATTTACTAAGAAAGTTATTTATAGCAGTTGCTGCTTTTTCAGGTTGTTTACCTAAACTTATGAATGCACTTGCTAAGCTACTTGCTTGATCAATTTCTAAACCAAACTGTTTAGCATTACCACCAATTCTATTCAGTGTAAAAACCATTTCCTTAGCTTTGGCAGCAGTATTATCTGAAAGATGGTTTATTATGTTACCTACATTTTCCATACCATCAACTTTAATTCCATATACATTGGATATTTTTGCAATAGCATTACCAGCTTCTTCTGCCGACATATCAAACGCTGTGGTCATTTTAGCAACTATTGTTGTAAATTCCAGAAGATCCTCTTTTTCAATACCAAGTTGACCACCACTTGCAGCTATTTGTGCTAATTCTGCAGCTGACAAGGGTATTTCACGAGACAACTTTTTGAGCTCTTGAGCAAATTTATTAGCTTCATCTTTTTTACTATCAAACCTTACTACTTTCTTTACATCAGCCATAGCCGATTCAAAATCAACAGCAACTTTAATTGGCGCTGCAAGCGTTAGCCCTAGCCCAATAGTCTCTATAATTTGTGACTTAAAATGTGCTTTGCTTGCTAAAAAACTTTGGTGACTACGTATTGCAGACCCAAGCTTACCATACTTACCTTTTAGCACTTCAATAGAAGAACCAAGTTTATATTGATCACTTACTAATGACTTAATATTTCTTCCACTTTTTCTTACTTCTTCATTAAATGAATGTAAAGCATCTCTCTTTTTCAAATATGCTTCTTTTGCTTTTGTTGCAGAAAACTTAGCTTTATCAAACTCAGCTTTTAAAGTTTTGCTTGGTTTCTCTACCGCTTTCATTTGTTTAGCTAAAGATTTTACTTGATCTTCAAAGCCCTTCCATGATCTCCTGCTAGTTAAAACATCACTACCCAATTGCTTAAACTTTGATACTGATTTTAAAGATGAATCAAGCTTTCTTATATTCTCACCAAGATTAGAGAGTTGACTACTACTGCCCTTTATTACAGTATTAAAACTGCCATCAAGTACTGCACCTATTTTTATCGATAATACTGACATTTGAACTCCCTAGCTAATTTGCTCCATAAAATAAACTCACTAATCTCCATATCAAGAATGTGCTCAACTCCACCACCTATGATAGAGCCAAGCACTAGTATTTCTAATCTCAAGTTTTTTGGATAATCGGTGAAAAAAAATCCTTTAATACCTCTTGAATTTTCACATAATCAGCAATATCTAACTCTTCAATTGCTTCTTTTGCAACTGATGTCAAATTGGCAGTCAAAGTTACTTCCTTACTTAGATCACTACCATTAAGTCTCTCAATAGCTAGATAATCTCTCACTTTTGGACGTCTAATGGTAAGCTCTGAGATAGAAATACCATCAACTGTTATTGGATTATCAAGTTTTACTGTTGTCATACTTTCTCCTAAAAAATAAAATTCTAAAATCTTTTTAAAACTAAACCTAAATACCTAAAACCGTTTGCAGCAAGGCCATTTGATCAACACCATTTATCTTTCTAATCATATTTTCAGCATCGATTTCTATTAATTCATTACCACCTATAGTAAGTTTATAGTAATGAGCAGCTACAGTACACTTCAGCGTTGCTTTTTCAGCAGGTTTCCAGCTACCAAAATCAAATTCTTTAAATATGCCCCTAAGGTTGATTATTACTCCTTCAATATCGTTACTACCACTCCCTTGCATTCCACCTCTGAGTGTCAAAGCTACTGAATTTCCATTTATCAACCCAAATAGCCGAAAGAGTTCTGTGTCGTATTCAGCAAAAGTAAAGTCTGCTTCAAGCTTTTCCATGCCCATATCAATATTTATTGGAATATCCATACCACCAGCACGATACTCCTCTGTTTTTATGGTAAGTTTTGGTAGCGTAATTTCATCTATTTTTCCTGCATAACCACGACCATCAACGAATACGTTAAAATTTCTCAGTATTTTCGGTAACACTTTACTTTCTCCTAACTTATTACACTATTATTTACAAGATGAGACCTGAATATTATTTGCTCAGCCGGATATGGTGGTGTAAATTCGAAATCAAAATATACTTTCCCGCTTGCAATATTTGTTGGTGTATTGAGCTCTGGAGTTGCATAACATTTTCCGCTAATAATCGCTCCTTGTACTTTTAAATTGGCCAAATAAGAATTCACCCCCTCAATCACATCATCTATATAAGTTTTGGTGATATTGCGATCAACTGCCCATAAATGAGCTCGAAGTAAACTATCATTGATTAAATCTGCAGTCCTTCTCACTGACAAAAAAGCCCATTTTGAGTCATTTGAACATGTTCTATTTCCCCAAAGCCTATAGCCATTTTGATGAATTATCGTTGTTACTTCATTTTCATTTAAATGGTTTGCTCTACAATTTGTATTACCGAGCGTAAAATCAATAGGCCTGCTTGTGCCAATAATACCGTTTATTTCTTTATTTGAAGGTGAGTGCCAGAAGCCTTGCTCGCTATCTACTTTCGCTATTAAACCTGCTACAAATGGGCTAGATGGTAAAATTTCTTCTTTTCCTTCAATAAATACCTTAACCCATGGATCAACAATATAAATTCTTGAGCTGCCTACACTTTTTCTCCACTTGATTGCTTCTTCATCATTAGTATTTGGTCCATCTGCAACTATTATAGCTCTTAATTTTTCTGCTATAGAAATTAATGCACCAACCACTGCATCTTCTGGTAGTTGGTGAGTAAATTGAGGTGCAATTAATATTCTTGGAGCAACATGAACTATACTTTCACTGCTGAGAAATGCCTCTATCCCTTGATATTCTCCAGTCTCTTTATCAACTCCACCGATTATACTTTGAATAGTTTCACTTTCTTTGAGCTTTGGATCGCTGTTTTCACTTTCTTTAACTCGAATAACTACTACTGTTGCACCAATCTGGGAAAATATTCCATTTATTGCAGAAGGTAAACTGCCACTCTTTCCGAGCTTTGCTGCTTCCTTTAAGCTTCCTGCAACTAACACTGGTTTATTTAGCGGAAATTTTTGCTCATCTGCTTCAGGTGCAGTACCAATTACACCTATCACTGATGATTTAGCTGTACGTACTGTCTTTGCTCCTGAGGTTACCTCAATAACATTTACGCCATGTAAAAATTCTTCAGCCATTTCTTTGTATTTTTTTCCTGAAATCATCTAGCAAAGTCTGTAGCTCATTTTCACTTTTGGCTTCTTCAATCTTTCTTTTGGCTAAATCTTCAAGCTCTTCACATTTAATTATTGCTTTTACTGCTTTTTTCACTTTTTCCTCAATTATTCTTGCCATTTCAATAACCGTAATACCACGGACTTTTGCTAAAGGTTCTATAATTTCTGTATCCTTTTCATCTATAGATTCTGGTGCTGCTAGAATGCTTTTTGCGGCTTCCGCTTGAATCTCATAAGATTTAGCTTTTTGGTGAGAATGACCTGCATATTGGTGAGTATGATTATCATAATAGAAACGCATACTATCAAATGCACAAAGCTTCGCATTATCCAGTAACTCCTTTTGTATATCTTCTTTAGTACGCTGAGCAATTTTTCCTCCTTCTGTTAAACAATAGCTTTTTTGCCAATCAAAATCTTCTGGTGCTTCATACCAATCATTTTCAGTTGGCTTGCTTTCAAGTGTTGTTGTTTCTACTTGTTTATCATTTTCAAATCTAATGTAGATAGACATTGTTTGTTACCTCCAAATCTCATACGTGTTAGATAATCCTGGACATTGCCAAGCTTTTAGCGTTCTCTCCACATCTACTTCAAGTCCTGTAGTTAGAACATTGCTACGTATGTTATAAATCCCCCACTGAATAAATTGACCATAGTTGTGTACATAATTTGATGCAAGCATACCTTGACTAACTTGTGTTCTGGAATACAGGTAAGATGATGTGTAAAGTAATATTGCAACTGTTTTTCCTGCTGGAATCTCCACATTACCAGATCCAGCTAATTTGCTATCAGAACTCGTGTATTGGTAAACATTTTTCCATATTATTCTTGAAATTCTTGATTTATTAGAATTGGTATTATCTGGTGTTCCCACAAATAATCCTGCACCTCCATACTCCGTACTCGAATACGATGATCCAACAAATTCTATTGCTTTATTTATGTTCACATTGGTTGTATTTTTTACAAATACTACTCCAAGTGCAGCATATGGGTAATAGTATATCTCATCATAACTACCCGAAAAGCTTTTTGTGCATAACTCTCCGTAAATAAATGTTCCTTTACTTCCCTCTATAAAACTTAGTTGTCTTGGCCGATAAAAACTAACGTAATCTGTATTGTACGTATGGCTACCTGCTAGTAGTTGTAACATATAGTCAGTTTTTGTTATATCACTACTCCACTTTCCAAGCTCTGTCGTAAAAGTTCCGTGGCCAAAATAATTATTTTTTCTGCCAAGTACACCAAATAAGAAAGGTAATGACCCTGGTTCAACCATGTTGCGCTTTCTTATTTCATTTATAAGAGACGCTTTTAACTGTTCATCCCGAGTTTTTACCTCATTCAGGATGTTTTCAATTCGAGTTTCTATTTCCCTAATAATTGATGAGCCACTTGGCACATCATTAACAGTACGGAAGTTATTCACTAAACCTTTAAGACCATCTTTATGACTGTTACTAATGCTATTTATTGCTGCAATATTGGCATTCTTTCTCGTATCAAGTAGTGATATATGCGAATCTGATGATGCTTTTAAAGTGTTTAAGGAATTATCCCTAAGCTTGTTGATTTCATTAACAGACTCTGTTTTTACTGCAGTTATGGACGATATTGAGTTTGTTTTGTTGCTGTTTATGTCACTTAAGTGTTTTTTTGCACTATCAAGAAGTTCTTTTAACTTACCATCAGTCATTTGCACAATTTCAGAAACCGCACTTTTGTCGACTATTGATTCCAATGCCTTAGCAAGATATGCTAGTTGATCTGGAGTGCTATTTGCTGCTAAATCCTTAAGCCTCTTTTGTAGTGCATCAATTATCTCTTTTACCTCAGTCATCTGCACAATGTCAGCAATAGCTTTTTTATCTGCTATCAATTCCAGCGATTTTGCAAGATATGCCAGTTGATCAGGTGTGCTATTTGCTGCTAAATCCTTTATCCTTTGGTATATTGCTTCTTTCATTTCCAAAAATTTAAAAAAGTCTCAAAATTAAACCGCTCAAAATTACTCTTAAGTTGATTATGCTCATCTTCTCTTTCGGTAATATCTTCATCTATTTTCTCAATTGTGGTACGGATACGAACAACATCCTGCACAGCAATATTTTCTGGATGTGGTAGTGTATATCCTCGTTTGCTTTGGTCATTTGGCATTGATTCAAGTAATAATCACTCGCAAATTTTTTACTTTAGGACGATAGACAACTGTTCCACTTAAAACCAATTTTATCCTTGTCTCATTGCCATTAAAGTTTGTCAGTATGTGGACTCTCTCTACCCAATTTTCTCCAATTGGTTTTCCTGATGTTAAATTTACTAATTGCCAATCTACATTTTTTTGCACATATGCTTTTACATCTGCAGTGCCAGGTATTAGCGCATCATATGTTATGGTAATCTTAGTGTTAGCTCCTGCTGTAATGCTCCTAGTTACATAATCTCCTTTTTCCCCTATATTACCCATAACTAACTGTAACCCAGGATGGCTTTGTTGCATAGCTAGTGTTGGTTGAGGTTATTGTAAGAAGAAAAGCTTTTTAATATATGGCTACTAACGCATTTTGTTGTAAAATAGGCATTTTTCAAACAAGTACAACTTATGCCACAAAAAATGAGAGTAAGTAACCAAAGAGAATATAACGAGTTTCTCAAAAAAAGAGGAAATGTTTTTCATTTTGTTAATCAAGCCATAGAAAATTGGTATGAAAATAGTCCAAAAGTTGCAGGTGGCAATAACACTTATAGTGATAAAGTTGTAATTTTAATACACATAATAGTTCATCTTTTTAGAATTGGCTTGAGACAAGCTGTAGGTTTTGTAAAAGGTTATATGGTACAAATAGGCAAAAAACTTAAGATTATCAGCTATACACAAGCTTCCAGAAGATTTAAAAAGCTTAATTTGAAGATTGATGACCATAGAAGCAATAAAGATGATCTGGAAAATGTTGAAATTGCCGTAGATAGCACTAGAGTTAGTATCTACAATAAGAACGGTGGGCATAGTAAGCTTAATATTCGAAAAAGAAAATACAGTGGTTATGGTCAAGTAAGAAAATTACATGTTGTTTTAAACATAAATGATAAGAAAGCAATAAGCATGAACTACACTAGTGGTGTTGCTGTAGACTATTTGCCGGTCTGCGATATGTTAGAAGAAGTCAGTGATAAATATAACATTTGTTCTATTCGAGCAGATGCGGCTTATGATATAAAAAGTGTGTATAAAGAATGCAGAAAATACAATATTGTGCCTATTATTCGCCCTAGGAAGGATACTAAAATTTGTTTAGCTGACTACTTATCAGAAAGAAACAAGTATATTAGTAGAATTAGGTCATATGAGAATTATGAAGATGGTATTAATGAATGGAAGAAAAAAGTTAAGTATGAAGCACGGTCTTATATTGAAGTCTTTTTCTATAGGTTGAAGCAAATATTTGGGTTTGGCTTGAAAAATAAATCAGAGGTAAATCGTGAAAAAGAGCTGTTAATTAAGTGCTACTTATTGAACAAATTTACTGATATAGGTATGGCTAAATTTAAATTAGCTGCGTAAATTCACTGTGATTTACATGCCTATCAGTGCTATGCAACAAAGCCTGTCTGGATATCGTACTATTTTACATAACATGCCATTATGAATATATATTTTTATGATTGCGTTATCATTTATTTAACAAAGTATTAGTATAATCTATCTACTGGATTAAATGGAGAAAGTTGAATGAGTAAATTACCGAACAATGCAAAAATAGGTAAATCCCAGGTTACTCAGTGGGAGGTAATAAAAAATTGTGAATATGCTGATAATTGCTTATCAAAAATAGTAACTTTATACGTTATTAGAATAACTCAGCTATCAGATTTTTATACAAATGACGAACCTGAAATTAACACTGTTTTAGCAAGAATAAGCGTGACAAGTGAAAATGTATTTTTAAACAAGGCTACTACTATTGAAGTTATGGAAGGTATTTTTCCGTATAAATTCAACAGCAAGAAGAGAAATAACATACTAAGGTTAGAAGATTTACATAATTATTTATGTTCTATTGTTAACAATAGCCTTCCAAAAGAGATGCTTGAAAGTCTTGTAAGGGAATATAAGGATGCTGTTAACTTATTTAAAGCAATTACTTAACTGAACGTAGTATTTTTAAGATTTTATTTTCTATTTCAGAAATGCCGCTTTCAAGATCTTTATCTATCAGATACATGGTAGAGAAATATGTTTTCTGCTTACTTTCAACATTGATAGTTAAAGTTCCAGGAGTGATTGTAACCGAATTGGCAAATAACGCAATGCTTTCATCATTATGCCCTTTGCATTTTCTTAGGATAATGATTGGCTCAAGCTTAGATTTGAGTCGTAGCACCTTTTTTGTTACATAAACACTTGATAAAATGATTTGGTACATTAACCATGGTATATAACTTACTAACTTATAAAACGACAGTCTACTCGTACCATTTAAAATCTGGCTAAGAGCTCTTTCAGCGTTTATCAACCTTCTAAAGATAAATAATGTGAATATAGAGGAAAACACTCCACAAAAAATAAAAAATGGCTCAAAATAACCAGACAATACAGTCCATAGAGAAAATAAAATTACAAATGATAGAGAAAAAAACTTGATTTTTTGCCTAAGGTTCATGGTTTGCAGTATAACTTAAATGATTTTTTAAGGAAAGATATATTATGAATTAAGTCAAAAACTCTGTAATATATTGAAGCTTAAAGATATCTTTAGATATGGAAGTTATTGCAGAAAATAGGAAAGCAAGGTTTGAATATTTCATCTTAGAAGAATTTGAAGCGGGTATGGTCTTATTAAGCAGTGAAGTTAAATCGCTAAGAGAAAGAAAAGTAAATATTTCCGACGCCTACGTTATCGAAAAGAATAGCGAAATATGGCTGCACAATATGCATATTGCAGAATATAAAGCTGCAAACCGAAAAAATCATAAACCAAAAAGGGAACGTAAACTGCTTTTACATAAAAAAGAGATAAACAAACTAATTGGTCAAATCAAAACCGCTGGGATAACTGTTGTGCCGCTTTCGATCTATTTTAATGATAAAGGATTTGCAAAAACTAAAATTGCCATTGTAAAAGGAAAAAAACTCTACGATAAGAGAGCAACCATAAAACAGAGAGAGTGGGATCGTGAAAAAAGTAGATTGTCTAAGAATAATTTATAGCAAAATATGTCTTTAAATCCAGTAATTTTCAGCATCGGTCCTGTTTCTATATATTGGTATTCCTTAGCTTACGTTTTGGGTATAGTGTCTGCATATTGGTATTTACACAAGCTAGACGACCAAAAAATATTTACTAAGAATTTTTACGATTCGTTATTAACAGCCACTATTGTAGGCATTATCCTTGGAGGTAGACTTGGCTACGTATTGATATATGATCCAGTTCTTTATATAAGCAACCCTATCGAGATATTGAAGACCTGGGAAGGAGGAATGTCATTTCATGGTGGTGCTATAGGAGTTTTGCTTGCAGTAATAATTTCGTGTAAAAGACATAACATTCCTATATTTTATGCACTGGACCTAGTTTCTTGCGGAGTTCCCATAGGTTTATTTTTAGGTCGCATAGGCAATTTTATAAACGGAGAGTTATTTGGCAGAGTTACAACTATGCCATGGGGTATGGTATTTCCAGAAAGTGGTGATAATTTGCTGCGTCATCCAAGCCAGCTTTATGAGGCACTTTTTGAAGGACTGCTACTTTTTGCAGTTGCAAATTCACTGTTTTTCTTGACTAGAATAAGACTGTATCACGGTGCGTTAACTGGTATTGCAGTTATGTGGTATGGAGTAGCACGTTTTTTCGTTGAGTTTTTTCGCGAACCAGACTATCAAATTGGCTATTTGTGGCTTGATTTAACTATGGGGCAGTTGCTTTCTATACCTATGGTTTTGCTAGGAATGCTTGTATATCTAGGCGCATTAAATTTAAAATTTAATACGAAATCTGTTACATAGAGGAAAGGTGAGTTTAATAGAAAAATGTAGCCAGAAACCCTACATCATGCACAATTGTACGAATTTTCTGCGTTGCAGTAGAATGAATGTGAGATCCGGTGTCATTCCAGCGTGTGACGCTAGGCCATAAAACTTGCTTGACAAATTCCGCCAGCCCCCTTATTATGACAATAAGGGTATTTATGACTCAAAACTTGTTTTTGACCTGCAGGCTCAATGACAAAATTCAGTAAAAAACTCAGGGTATTTTTTGGTGGATTACATAAAATTATAGCGGCTGCATGTCTTTTTTATTTTTTCTACATTCAGCCAAATCGCGCTTATTTTAAGCGTTAGCACATTATTACAGCGCCACTTACAGTAATATAGAGTCAAAACTCGCACCACGGGGCTTCTTTTGCCTTTTTTTTCCATTTAGTAAATTTCTTAATGTTTCTAGCTAAAGCAATTTAAGAGACCGAAAATGGTGTCATTCCAGCGCGTGACGCTGGAATCTAGTCTTTATTATGCAGCCACTTATTTAAAGTTAAGTTTTCTGGATCCAAGTAGTCAAGCTACTCGGATGACACCTTGACGATTTGAAGAATCGTCATCCCGCTACGTGTTAGCGGGATCTATGCTAAGAGATACCGCGAATGAATCGCGGTATGACGGTCTGCGGCGATATGACGGTTCGCGGTGGCATGACGATAACTTCGTCATCCCGCTACGTGTTAGCGGGATCTCTTGTTAGCGGATGAGATACCGCAGCGGTATGACGGTCTGCGGCGGTATGACAATTAAGCAATTCGTCATCCCGCTACTTATTAGCGGGATCTATGCCAAGAGATACCGTGAATAAATCACGGTATGACGTCTCGCTTGCAACCTATAGCCTTGTCATTCCAGTGCTCCTTTTTTTGTCATCCCAGCGTCACGCGCTGGTTTCAACATTATATCATGGACAAAATAAACTTTCTAAAATTCATTGAACTGTGCTTTCAAACGGTGGTACCGGGGTGTGAGTATAATGATTATCAGTATATAAAAGTCATAGCAGACAGACTTGAAGCGGCAAATGTTGGCAAAATGTGTCAAGGAAGTTTTTCGTTTCTATGATCTACTTGGCTCTCTGTTATAATGTTCGTTTGCTTGACCTAAGATCCAGGAGTATTTAAACTGAACCCTATACAGTGCTAAAAATGATAGGAAATCTAAGCGGAATAGTTGATGAAGTGCGCAGTGATCACATAATCCTGAATGTGAATGATGTTGGCTATATGGTGTATCTCTCAGCCAAAACTTTAAATGCATGTTCCATCGGAAGTAGAGTTAAATTACTTATCGAAACCTATGCAAATAACAGAGAAAATGTCGCTCAGCTATATGGTTTTATAAGCAAAGAAGAACAGCAGTGCTTGAGGTTGCTTGTTAAAGTAAGTGGTGTTAGCTATAAAACTGCAATGTCAATTTTGAGTAAATTAACTCCAGAACAGCTGTTTTTGGCAATTATGAATGAAGATAAAGTAGCACTCAAGATGAGTGGACTTGGCATGAAACTCATAAATCGAATCATCACTGAATTAAGTGGCAAAGTGAGTAAATTAGAAATAAATAACAATAATTTTCATCCAATCAATGAAGATGCCCTTTCAGCATTGATCAATCTTGGGTATGAAAAAATGAAAGCTTATGATACGATAAAAAAAATACAAGACGAATCGTCAAATCTGGACACCAAGGATATTATTCGCATGGCGCTTAAAACATTATGAAATCAATATCGTGCGATAAAGAATATACTGAAGATGTGCGCAATATCAACATCAGACCTGAACAACTTGATGATTTTGTCGGGCAAAAAGACTTAATACAAAATTTAAAAGTGTTTATAAATGCTGCACAGACAAGAACTGAAGCCTTAGATCACGTTTTATTGTATGGTCCCCCAGGACTTGGCAAAACAACTTTAGCACAAATTGTTTCTAAAGAATTAAGGGTCAGCTTCCGCGCAACTTCTGGTCCTTTACTTAGTAAAGCTGGGGACTTGGCTGCAGTGCTTACCACTTTAAATGCAAAAGATGTTCTATTTATCGACGAAATCCATAGATTAAATCGCAGCATCGAAGAAGTTTTATATACTGCTATGGAAGATTTTTGCTTGGACATATTAGTAGGTGAAGGTCCATCTACTCGCACTTTAAGGATAGATCTACCACCATTTACGTTAATCGGAGCAACTACACGGCTTGGATTACTTTCTGCGCCACTCAGAGATCGTTTTGGCATTCCCTTGCATCTTGAGTTTTATTCTTTTGAAGAACTGGTTAATATTATAAAAAGAGGCGCAAGAGTTCTTTCTACTGAAATTGAAGAAAATGCAGCACGGGAAATTGCCTGCCGTGCACGTGGCACTCCAAGAATTGCTTTGAGGTTACTCAGAAGAATAAGGGATTTTGTTGAAGTGAAAGATGATAAAAAAATCACTTATGAAGTCGCTGATTCTGTATTGCTAAAATTGGGTGTAGACAAAATGGGACTCAATAAACTTGATATGCATTATCTAAGATTTTTATTCAACACCTCAGGACCTGTTGGAATTGACACCATATCTATTGCGCTATCCGAGGATGTTGGCAATATTGAAGAAACAGTAGAACCTTATTTAATCAAAATTAGTTTTGTAAAGCGCACACCAAGGGGGCGCGTTCTAACTGATCAAGCAAAGGAGTATTTGAGCCTTTAATATTAGAGAGCTTTTTTACCATAATTCAATTATATATTGATTGGCATAATATCATATACTGGCATTTTTGTGTATAAAGGCATATATGTTAAATAGCACTGAAACTGTAGTTCAAATTAAAACTTCTCCATTTCGTATTCGCTAGTTATGCTACTCTAACTAATTAAGCTATGGTTTGTGGTAATAGGAAAAAACTGGATTCCAGCGTCACGCGCTACCCTATGAGTGCTGCTTGCGTATATTCTCTCTTTCACCATCTCAGTGTTTCTTTCTTATTATGCCAGTACCATTTTCTTGTCATTCAAGTAGCTCCCCTTCTTGTCATCCCAGTGCTTGACACTGGGATCCAGAAATTCTTAAACTGAATTCTATATAGAACCTCAGAACAAAAATAAAAAATGGGTAGCACAATACTACCAAGAAATTTCTACGAGCGGCCGACCTTAACTGTAGCTGGAGAGTTATTGGGAAAAGTCCTCAAATTTTCTAACTTTAGTGGAATAATAACCGAAGTTGAAGCCTATATAGGAATGAATGACCCAGCTTGTCACGCGGCAAGAGGCTATACTAACCGAACCTCAGTAATGTTTGGTATGCCGGGGTTTTCATACGTGTATTTTATATATGGAATGTATTACTGTTTAAATATTGTAACAGAAGCAGAAGGGTTCCCAGCAGCAGTGTTAATACGGGGATTAAAGCTCATTGAACCGCTTGAAGCAAACTTAGGCGGACCAGGAATATTGTGCAAAAGATTAAACATTACAAAAGAACACAATAAACTGGACCTTACTATAAGCCACAAATTTTGTGTTTATGAATCTCATCTCAACCCGGATTATGTGTGCACTCCAAGAATCGGAATTAGTAAAGGCCAAGAGAAATTTTGGCGGTTTAAGATTTTCTAAACTTAAGATCTTGCGTAGACTATTTGCCAATCGGATAATCACCAGTGAAACAAGCATCGCAATATTGTGGTGTAGCATTGTTACGCACCTCTCCTTTAACAGCCTGATATAGTCCATCAATACTCAAGAAGGCTAGGCTATCTACTCCTATAACTTCCTTAATTTCCTCTACAGATTTATTTGCAGCAATTAAATCTTTGCACTCTGGCGTATCTATTCCATAAAAACAAGAATGCTTAATTGGTGGGCTTGAAATTTTGAGGTGAATCTCTTTTACTCCTGCATCCTTTAGCATAACTATTATATTTCTGAGCGTACTACCACGCACTATACTATCATCTATTAAAATTATGTTTTTACCTTTCAAAGTGTGCTTATTAGCATTGAATTTTAATTTTATTCTAACTTTACGTACTTCAGCGGTTGGTTGTATAAAAGTTCTTCCTATGTAATGATTACGAATTATCCCCAGTTCCATAGGTAATCCTGAATGCTTTGCATATCCAATAGCTGCAGGTATTCCAGAATCAGGTATTGGTACAACCATATTTACATTGTTTTTTGGTGGGCTCTCTTCTGCAAGTATTCTTCCTATTTCTTTTCTTATATCATATATGGACCTATTCTCCATTATGCTGTCTGGTCTCGAAAAGTAAACGTATTCAAAAATACAAAAACTTGATTTTTGCTGTGGGAAAGGAAACATTGAGGCTAGCTTACTATCCGAACTGATGGTAACTAATTCGCCTGGTTCTATTTCTCTAACAAACTCTGCATTTATTATATCAAGAGCACAAGTTTCAGATGCAAGAACGTAAGAACCGTTTAACTTTCCTAAAACAAGAGGCCTGATTCCAGATGGATCGCGTACTCCAATAACTACTTCTTGATTGATTGCCACAAAAGAATAAGCACCTTGTATTTGCTTTAATGCATATATAAAACTCTCTAAAAAGCTATCTTTTTCACCGCTTGCTGTCAGATGCACTACTACTTCTGTATCAATATCTGACTGAAAAACGCACTCTTGTTTAATTAATTGTTCGCGTATCGGAGAAATATTAATTAAATTACCATTATGTGCTATGGCAAAATCCCCAAATTTGCCACTTTTGCCAAGCATGGGCTGCACTCCAAATTTACTACCACTTGTTGAGTATCGAACGTGACCTATTGCACAATCTCCAGGTAAGGATTTCTTTATTTCATCTATATCATCAAATACGCTGCTCACTTGACCTTGAAAGTGATAAGAGTGCAGCTTATCGTTGTTACTGGTTACTACGCCAAAAGACTCTTGACCTCTATGCTGCAAAGCGTGGAGAGCAAGTATAGAGTTAAATGCAGCATCGTTATTGCAGCTTATACCAAATACTCCACATTCCTCACGCATTTCATCTAGCATAAAAACTATTAAGTAAAGTTTAATTTTACTTTAGCATAGGTGAAATACAAGCATTTTGTTGTTCATCTGCTTTTATTGCCAGCAATAATCCTATGCATATCAAGCTTGCAGCAGTTGTACTTCCTCCATAGGAAAGAAATGGCAGTGGATCGCCTATCACAGGCAAGAGGCCTATTGACATTCCAATGTTTATAAAAAAATGAGCGCCAAAAAAAGCAAAAATCCCGATAGATACTAACTTAGAAAAATAATTTTTCGACCTATAAGCGATAGAGAAAATTATGCCAAGTAATGAGGTATAAAGCAAAATTAAAGCCATGCTACCTAAAAAGCCCCACTCCTCACTCAGCACTGCAAAAGCAAAATCCGTACGTTTCTCCGGCAAAAATCCAAGTTGAGTTTGACTTCCGTTAACAAAGCCCTTACCAAGCAAACCTCCTGAACCAATAGCTATCTGAGATTGCTGCGCATTATAACCTATTCCAAGTGGATCCACTGATGAATCCAAAAACGACAATATCCTTTGCTTGTGATAAGGACGTAAAAAAGGCCAAATAGCCGGTACTGCAAAAATGCCAAGCGTCCCACAAATTACTAAATGAGCTCTTTTTATTACTGCTGTGAATATAATTGATGCTCCTATAAACAACATTATCACAGCTGTGCCTAAATTAGGTTGCTTTAACACCAAGAATACAGGCAAGAAAATAATTATTACCGCCTTAAGCAATCTTTTAAATTCCATCATTTTATACACACTTTGCTTATCAAAATAACGAGCAAGCGCAAGTATTAAGCCTACTTTTGCAAATTCTGATGGTTGCAAACTAATTGACCCAATTCTTATCCACCTCGTCGCACCCATTATGTGCGAGCCAAAAAAATTTACTGCTAATAGCGAAATCGCTGCTGCTATATAAAAAAAGTAGGCGTGCTTCAAATAAAAATCTAGCTCTATGAATGACATAGCTATAGCGAGTAGGAAAAAGAAGGAAAATATGACTATTTGGTGAATTGCAAATGGTACCCACTTTCCTCCAGCAGAAGAGTATTGAACAGCAATGCCAACGCAAAACAGCACTATCACGTTAATGACTAATAACCAATGAATCTTCTTCAGCCTATCCACACTTATAACCTTAAAGTATAGTAAAATATGAAACAAAGATAAAAATCAAAAAACCAACTTCTCAACTACTAACCGAATTGGAGTGCTATATATTCCAGTTACTATTGTTAAAGCTGCCATAAACAATAGACAGAAAAGCATAGGAAATGGCACATCATTAATTTTGCCTAGTGTCATTCCAGCGCTTGATGCTGCACTATTTTCAAAATACATTTTCTCTACCATCTTCCACATGTATATTAGTGCAAGAAAAGAACCGGCAGCAAAAGCTATCAGGGAAATCCACGCGCGAGATTCTATAACTGCTTTCATTATATACCATTTGCTTACAAAGCCATTTGTTAGCGGCACACCGACTAATGCTAAACTAAGTAGAGTAAACGCAAGTGCTGTATAAGGCATTGATTTCTTGAGTCCCGATAAATTCTCTATTTTTGTTGTATCAAATTTGTAAGAAATACATCCTGCAGCCATGAATAAAGATGTTTTTATTATGCTGTGGTTTACTATGTGAAGAATTGCTGCAAATACACCTGTTTTTGAGTTAAAACTCAGTGCTAAAATTATATAACCAATTTGGCTGACACTAGAATTAGCAAGCAGTCTTCTTATATCTTTTGCAGTTATTGCAGATATTGACCCAAATATAACAGCGCAAAGTGCGAGGATAATTATCACGTTGCTTAGTGATGGTTTAAATAAGAAGAAATTCTGATGGAAAACAGTATAGAAGATCCTAATGAAAACATATATCATCACTTTTGTCACTGTGCCTGAAAAGAATATGCTAATGAAACTTGGCGCCTCACTATATGCATTAATCAGCCACCTGCTTAATGGAAACAGTGCCATTTTAATTGAGAGACCAACAAAAATGAACAATGTGCCAAGTTTTATGATGTTGTTATCGTATAATGGAACTATTCTTTCAGCCATGTCAGACATATTGAGCGTTCCTGTCATGGAGTACAAAAGCCCAACACCAAACA
This sequence comes from Wolbachia endosymbiont (group A) of Urophora cardui, assembly GCF_964028435.1. Classification (NCBI taxonomy): domain Bacteria; kingdom Pseudomonadati; phylum Pseudomonadota; class Alphaproteobacteria; order Rickettsiales; family Anaplasmataceae; genus Wolbachia; species Wolbachia endosymbiont (group A) of Urophora cardui. The sequence goes on along the minus strand of NZ_OZ034774.1, from coordinate 1,388,262 downwards.
AGTAAAACGTTGCCCCTATAGTGCCACTAATTAGATATTCAAATGCTGCAACCAAGGCTTTTTTATCCCTTCCCATTGAAACTAATACATAAGAAGAAAGAGATGAAATTTCCAAAAAAACATAAAGATTGAATATGTCGTTTGTTACTAGAATTCCGAGCAGTCCGCTTAAGCACAGTAGAAATAGAGAGTAAAAACCAGTGATTTTGTTTTTGCTAATTTCTTTTTCGTTAATATAAAAGCTATAAAGCACACTTATCAGCGCTATAAAATTCACCAAAGTTAGAATCAAGGAGTTTAACACGTCGATTCTTAACTCTATGCCGTACGGAGGAGCCCAGTCTCCAAGGTGATAAGTTATAATCTCGCCTTTATATGTTTTAACGAGTAGTATCGATGAAATGATAAGAGTGATTGTTGTTGCAATAAAAGAAATAAACCAAGATACCTTGTGTTTCTTGGTAAGAAAGCAAAACATTGATGCAATTATTGGTATAATAACTTGTAAAATTGATAATTGCATTAAATTGTTGTTAATATATCGTTAAAGTATTAGTATATATAATACTTTTTGTTTTAATACTCTTATGTTATCTAAAATTTGTAACGCAATAAAACGCCTATTACGAAGAGAAGATAAATTTGTAGGAAGAGATGAAAATGGAAATTCTTATTATGAATCAAGTAAAGGAAAAAGGTGGGTTATGTATAGCAGTGTTTCTGAGCCTACAACAGTGTCTTCGGAATGGCATATATGGCTTCACTATACTGATAATGTAGTACCAGTTAATAATAAAAAAAGAAAAGTAAAACATACTCCTAATTTAACGGGTACAAAAGATGCATACTATCCAAACCAAAAAGTGAAAAATTACTATAAAAGCTGGAGTCCTGATAACTAAAGATGCGAAGGTCAAATATACTTGAAATAACCGCTGGATTATTTGTATTAATTTTCACTATTTTTCTGGTTTTCTTTGCTATTGATAAGCTATCTTACATAAAGAAAAACTACAAGGATTGCTATAAAATATATGGTCTTTTTGCTAACGCTAACGGTATAGGAGTTGGTGATAGTGTCAAGATCTCTGGTGTGGACGTTGGAAGCATAACTGGTGTATCACTTGACAAAGCTACCTACGTAGCACGAATCGACATGTGTATAAGCAGAGACATAAAATTGCCAATTGATAGTTCAGCTCTGATCACTAGCAGTGGAGTTGTTGGCAGTAAATTTGTTAATATATCACCTGGATCAGATATTAAACTAATCTTGCACGGTGGTAAAATAGAGTATACTCAAGCTGAAGCAAATATGGGTGGAATAATGGACAGAATTCTTGGTATGTTTACGAAGTGAAAATGGCAGGATTCCAAGTATATCCGTTCAGGTGAAGCCTCCTGTAGTTCTAAAGTATTTAAGGAGTTTGCCTTATTTCTTGCCTTTTCTACCCCTTGCTAACCTATAATTGGGGTTTATAGTACAGCTTAACAGTTGCAGTGCATGTCTATCAATGATAAAATGAAGATTAATTTATTTTGATATTATGATTGGTTTACTGTTTGCCGTACTGTTGTTTTTTTGTGGTAGTGATGCACTTGCAAAACAGGAGCCACGTTCAATAGCTGGAGATAATCACATAAAGGTAATAAATTATAACCCACAAGCTATACATAAGTATACGGGTTTTTATGGTTATCAATCCAGCATATTGTTTGAACCAGGGGAGGTAATACAAAACCTTTCAATGGGTGATTCAACTGGTTGGCAACTCCTTCCTCAAGGTAACAGATTGTTTATTAAGCCTATAGATGATATTGCCGATACTAACGCAACTATAATTACCAATAAAAGAGTTTATTACTTTGAACTTCATGCTGAAGAAGCAACTGGACTAGATGATCCAAAATTAGCATATGAAGTAAGGTTTCTTTATCCATTATTTAGCAGTGATGAGATTTACACAACAAATAACGGCGATATCTTCGAACAAGCTAGTCATACCATTATTCCTGATATAAACGACATTGAAGTTGTAAAGAAGGGCTTAAATTTTAATTATTCCATCTCGCACGTTAAAGGCAGTCAGTCAATAATACCAATTAAGGTTTTTGATGACGGAAAATTTACATATCTACAATTCAATAAAATAAACTCTGATTTCCCGGCAGTTTTTATGGTTGATTCTGCAGGGTATGAGTCTTTAGTAAACTTCCGTACAGCTGACAACTACCTGATAATCGAAAGGGTGAGTTCAGTGTTTACCTTAAGGAATGGATCAAGTACAGTTTGCCTATTTAATGAAAACATGCCTTTCAAAAAAGGTAAGTGATTACTATCTAAAGGCTATAATGCCCGAGATATGGGTGCAAAGTTTTTTCTATGATGTTCTGTAATTCCATAAAGGCCAATAGCGTTAAGGTGCTCTTTTGTCCCATATCCTTTATTTTTATACCAATTATATTCAGGATGCTTATTGTGCAATTCTTGCATAAGCCGATCTCTCGTAACTTTTGCAACGATTGAAGCTGCTGCAATTGATGTACTCAAATTATCACCATTTACTATGGATTTCACTTGCCATTTCACTTCAGGTGGTTGATTACCATCAACTAGCACATAATCTAATTCTAGGTCCAGGTCTATCAACGCACGTTTCATTGAAAGTTTTGTTGCTTGCAAGATATTGTATGAATTTATTTCTTCTACGCTTGCCATTCCTATACCAAATTTTGCAACGGATGTTATTTTTTCATATAGGACTTGCCTACATTGAGGAGTCAACTTTTTCGAGTCGTTGATTCCATCAATAATTGTATTTCTATCAATAAACACTACGGCTGCGGATATTACTGGACCAGCTAGCGGACCTCTTCCAACTTCATCCACTCCTGCTATCACTCCTGATAATTTATTTTCTAATGTAAAGTCTGGGTATTTCATAGGTTTTGATAATAAGAAAGTTATAGTAAAAACTGAACAGATAATAGAAATTATCCAAAATTTCATAACGATTACATTTTCTGACCATCCCTTCTTCTCAAAGTGATGATGTATTGGTGCCATAAGAAAAACTCTTTTTCCTTCTCCATATTTAAACTTTGTATATTTAAAATATGATATCTGAATAATCACAGATAGAGTCTCTATTACAAAGATTATTCCAATAACGGCAAAAAGCATTTCTCTCTTCATTAAAACGCTAGTTAACCCTAAAGCTGCACCAATTGACAGGCTTCCAACATCACCCATAAATATTTTTGCTGGATGTGTGTTAAACCACAAGAAACTTAAAATAGCTCCTATAAATGCAATGCAGAATAAAGTAATATTCATATCTGCTTGAGTTATATATGCAATTAGCCCCAAAAAAGCAAAGGAAGTGATGACTTGAGTTGCAGCAAGGCCATCCAAACCATCTGTGAGATTCACAGCGTTAGCAGAGCCGACAATTACAAACGCAGCAAACGGAACATATAGATAGCCAAAGTCGATTATTACTCCTTTAAATAGAGACGTTTTTGTAAAACCTTCAGCAGAGTATAGCTTAAGTATAGACATACTAACCAGAGTTACAATAAACTGAATAAGTATTTTGGTTTTTGCACTTAAACCTCGATAGTGATTTGTCTTCAATTTTAAATAATCATCAATAAATCCAAGTAGAGCAAAAAATAGAGTTATCAATATCAGCAGCAAAATTTCTAGTGTTAACTGAGCCCAGAGTAAAATTGGTAATAAAGAAGAAATCAGTATTATTATTCCGCCCATAGGTGGTACATTCTTTTTTGTTATTAAATGACTTTCTGGTCCACATGATCTAATTGGTTGCCCATCTTTACTTATTTTTTTTAGAAGCTTTATAAAATAGGGAAAAAGAATAAACCCAAAAACAAATGAGGTAAAAAATACTTTTGTAGCTAAGATCATCTGCTTACTTAAATTGACTAAGTATCATACCACCTATAGCTAATAAAGCCAACTTCTGTCATCCTATAACCTATCCCTCTTTCGCTTCATTCTTCCTTAATTTGGTGCGCATAATTACAATAACTCTGGAATAGTATGAAGAATTATATTGTTATCTTCTGCAAAACAAAATTCGCTATTTTTATCTGTCCATTTATACATTTCTTTTAGATTAATCTCAGAAGAATCATAAGTATCATATTCCGTTTTTTTATGATAATCATAATAGTGAAACTTATTATTTTTATCAAAATAACCAAATTCATCAGTCAATGTAGCCTTTTTTTCACCCTTTCCACTATTTATTACTTCGAACACTACAGCTTGATGGTTACCTAGAGAATCTGGTTCAGCAATTCCTTCTGTAATAAAAAACGATGGCCGATGGCTAAGTAACTCACCAAGATTTAGGTTACGTTTTTCTTTCATACAACTCAAACTTATGAATTTATATTCATCTGAAACGTTCGAATACTGTGGATCGTATTTTTTATATTCAAAGAATTCATTACCTAAAAAATTACAAAACGTTAATTTATAATCATCATTATTAAATTTAACAACTTTTAAATAGTGAAAATCCCTTGGGACAATTACCTCCTCTTTCGTAACATGATTACGCATGACCAATTGATCATCGAGCATGTAGTAACCTATTTTTGGTAAAGTAGCTATGGGCTTATCATTCAAGGCAACATTTGCTTCATAGATGTTATCCGATAACTCTTCCCCTTTTTGCAAAGTGAATTTCTGCTTTTCGTTGTTAGTCTCGGTTAAATTGCCTATTATTGTTGATACATCACTTATTGTTAATACACCACATTTATCTTTTGTGTATTGATACTTATAGCAGCTGTCATCTTTACACACTGGAAGACACTTTCCATTTTTGTCTGATATATAGATATTGTCATCTTTTATTGTAAAATAAAGTCCACCATTTTCTCCTTTGATCTTCTGTAGTACTGGATCATTTTCATCATTAAAATTGATGAAGTTTAGTACTTCAGTTGTTGTACTGTGTCTAGAAATGGGTAATTTGGCACCAAAATATGGAATGTCTTCTATGTGGTAAAGCGAAATCTCTATTGGTTTTGATCTAAGCTTTTCTATAATATTGTCCCTGTTTGCACTTATGATATCTTCTTGCTCTATAATAAGATTCTCTTCTTCACCATCTTTATTTTTCACTTTCAGAGGTGATTTTCCCTTATATAAAACTATTTTATCACCCAGCTTCTGTAACTTTAAATCACTAATAGTATCACCCAACTCAGCCGTACCAATGTGTGAACGAATAGTATACTTGTTGTTATTAATCTCTAACCTGTAATATGCAGTAGGAAGTTTAATCAGCTTCTTATAGAGCGGATCTTTATTATCTATTCTAAATGTATTTCCCATACTATTACCTTAAACAATTAACAGCCTTCAGATCAATCGCCTTGAAACTACTTGGAGGAGTGACATCGCTCATAAAACTCCTTGGCTGCTCGTTATCTGTTGCTGTTTTCTCAATATTAACAAACCCCCTTTGTTGCTCATTGTTTTCTAATGTTCTTTCCATACGATCTTTGAAAGTAGTCAAAAATCTATCAGTTTGTTTGTAATTTGGACATGATTTTTTTGCAGATAAATATAAGAGTTTTAACAGCTCGTTACGACTTTCATCATTAAATAATGACCTATCTAGAATGGTTGACTGTAGTTTTACTGGATCAAAATTTAGGCTTTTCTTTGGAATGCCGCATTTTGAAGCTGTTTCTTCTAATACTTTTTCAAATTTTATAGCAATATCTGCTGCATCCATTACTTTTGCCACTTGATTAAGCTCTTGTATTTTATTCTCTATTTTATATTCATCTTGTTTTACAAAAGGATAAAAGAAATTTATTACTTGAGATATAAATGAAGTTGGTCTACCTGCTCCACTTGTCACTGGCAGATTGTCTGAATTTTTAATTTCCCTCTTCTTTATACGTGCAGTACAAACTTGATCTGTAGGTTTTGTTTTACAAAATATATCCTTTACCTTACTATAAAGTGCTTGAGTATTTTGTTCTGATCGAAATGCTTTATCAACAAAATTGTCAGCCTCTTCTTTAAAATCTTTAGCTTCTTTGGCAGATTTTTCAGAAGCGCTTTTAGCTACCTCTGCTGCTTTCTGAGCGTTCTGAATTTCAATTTTTGTTTGATTCATCTTGCGCAGAAACTGATCAGCAACTGCAGCACCTATTCCATCTTCTCCCTTTGAGCCTTTAAGACCAGGCGCTCCTGTGTTGCCTTTAGGACCTACTAGACCTTGAGCACCTTTATTTCCTTGAGGGCCTCTTGGACCTGCATTTCCTTGGTCACCTTTTTCTCCAGGCATTCCTGGCAACCCAGTATCCCCTTTATCACCCATATCGCCTTTAGGACCAGCATCCCCTTTATTACCAGACACACCTGGCGCTCCATCTACTCCTTTGTCACCTTTTAATCCAGCCGTACCCGGCGCTCCGGTTTCTCCTTTATCACCCATATCGCCTTTAGGACCTATGTCTCCCTGATCACCTTTTATTCCAGGCATCCCTGGTAATCCATCTACTCCTTTGTCACCTTTTAATCCAGCCGTACCCGGCGCTCCGGTTTCTCCTTTATCACCCATATCGCCTTTTGGACCAGCATCCCCTTTATTACCAGACACACCTGGCGCTCCATCTGTACCTGAAGCACCATCTACTCCTTTAGGACCTATATCTCCCTGATTACCTTTTATTCCAGGCATCCCTGGTAATCCATCTACTCCTTTGTCACCTTTTAATCCAGCCGTACCCGGCGCTCCGGTATGGCTTTGTTGCATAGCACTGATAGGCATGTAAATCACAGTGAATTTACGCAGCTAATTTAAATTTAGCCATACCTATATCAGTAAATTTGTTCAATAAGTAGCACTTAATTAACAGCTCTTTTTCACGATTTACCTCTGATTTATTTTTCAAGCCAAACCCAAATATTTGCTTCAACCTATAGAAAAAGACTTCAATATAAGACCGTGCTCCATACTTAACTTTTTTCTTCCATTCATTAATACCATCTTCATAATTCTCATATGACCTAATTCTACTAATATACTTGTTTCTTTCTGATAAGTAGTCAGCTAAACAAATTTTAGTATCCTTCCTAGGGCGAATAATAGGCACAATATTGTATTTTCTGCATTCTTTATACACACTTTTTATATCATAAGCCGCATCTGCTCGAATAGAACAAATGTTATATTTATCACTGACTTCTTCTAACATATCGCAGACCGGCAAATAGTCTACAGCAACACCACTAGTGTAGTTCATGCTTATTGCTTTCTTATCATTTATGTTTAAAACAACATGTAATTTTCTTACTTGACCATAACCACTGTATTTTCTTTTTCGAATATTAAGCTTACTATGCCCACCGTTCTTATTGTAGATACTAACTCTAGTGCTATCTACGGCAATTTCAACATTTTCCAGATCATCTTTATTGCTTCTATGGTCATCAATCTTCAAATTAAGCTTTTTAAATCTTCTGGAAGCTTGTGTATAGCTGATAATCTTAAGTTTTTTGCCTATTTGTACCATATAACCTTTTACAAAACCTACAGCTTGTCTCAAGCCAATTCTAAAAAGATGAACTATTATGTGTATTAAAATTACAACTTTATCACTATAAGTGTTATTGCCACCTGCAACTTTTGGACTATTTTCATACCAATTTTCTATGGCTTGATTAACAAAATGAAAAACATTTCCTCTTTTTTTGAGAAACTCGTTATATTCTCTTTGGTTACTTACTCTCATTTTTTGTGGCATAAGTTGTACTTGTTTGAAAAATGCCTATTTTACAACAAAATGCGTTAGTAGCCATATATTAAAAAGCTTTTCTTCTTACAATAACCTCAACCAACACTAGCTATGCAACAAAGCCACTCTGGATTATGATGAAACATAACAAAGATCAAGGACTTTTTATCATGTTTATTGTTCTTGCATAAAAACTGAGCAATGAGCTCTTCGTTCAAAGTGGATTTTGCTACTTCAACAACAGCAGAATGAAGTTTAGAATAGTTAAAACAACTAAGTAGATAATAGTTGAGCAAAGAATCTGAACAATCTGTGAGAATGGCACGTTTTTGTTGAAGTGGAATATCATCGTTATGCTTAAAAAGTTGCAGAAAAATGACATTTAATTGTCTACCTGAGAGGGAAGTAAGCCAATTTTTACGTATTTCCTCATTTTGAAAGCTAGGTAACCAATGATTTATTGGCATCTCTAAATCGCTCTCCCAGAAATCTCTGCTGGGATAAAGATCAACCATACAATATGTATAATATAATGAGCTACATTTTACATAAGTAAAAAATTAATCAACAAAAAAAACTTCAATAAAAAATATTTTTCAAAACAGCCTGAACAAATTTCTATAAAAAATGTATATCTTAAATAGGGGGAGTAGAAAACATGTCAATTCTCACCCAAACGGGAAGAGCAGCAATAGCAGCAAGTATAAAAGAGCAAGTTATACATCTTGCCTGGGGAACGGGTGATGAAAGCTGGGAAAGTCACCATAAAGTAGAGAATTTTTTCACCCTTGATGGCGAAATAAAGCTTGATCACACCACTATTAAAAACGTAAAAGTTTTTACAGGACAGACAACTTATCAGCCAAGTATAGACTATACAGTTGATAGCAGTACTGGTGTAATTAAACGTACGGCAAATGGTTCTATTGCAGCAGATGGTGCAGTTACCATAGAGTATACTCAAGATACATCACCAGAACTCATTACTTCTGCAACATTACTCAAGGAAGTTGGACGTCGTGTTGTTGATGAGATACTCTTCTGTGTTGGTGATGAGAATGGAGAGCTTGTTACTCCCTCTGGAAGGTTTAAATCTTCCGCTGTACCAACCAACAATCTCTACCTTAAATTCACTTTCGATTTCACGGACGCAGCAAATCAAGTGATAAGGGAACTAGGGGTTATGGTTGGTACAAAGCTTAGGGAAAATTTATCTCCTGGGCAGAGATATTTTGAACCAAAGGACATAGAAGACCCGGGAATTTTGTTAGTTTTAGAACACACGGTACCACTTATTAGAACTGCAGCAACCCGTGAAACTTTTTCATTTGTTGTTACATTCTGACAATTTCTTGAGATAAAATGACCCTGAATAACTATTATAATCGCTCTGACAAAGAATACGAGAAAAGTTTATTCTTAGCAGGAAGAGGTTTGCAGTCAGCAGAATTAAATGAGATTCAAGATTATGCTCTTTTGAGGCTCAAAGGCATAGGAGATGCGATATTTCGTGATGGTGATATTATAACGGGAAGCAATTGTATCATAGACGGGGAAAAAGTTACACTTGAAGCAGGAAAAATCTATCTTCGTGGAGCGGTTAGAAAAGTTGAAAAAGAAGAATTTACTATTCCACTGAATACTACAGTTCGCATAGGTGTTTATTACGTAGAATCTACCATTACAGAACTTGAGGATGAAAATCTTCGTGATCCTGCAGTTGGTACACGTAATTATCAAGAAGTTGGAGCTGCAAGGCTTAAAGTTTCCACCATTTGGGGTTATCAATCTGAAGGTTTTTTTCCACGTTTTTCTACAGGAGAGTTTTATCCAATCTATAACATTGAAAACGGAGTGTTGGTAGAACATTCACCGCCACCACAAGCAAACATAGTAACTACAGCTCTTGCTCGTTATGACAAAGAGGCAAATGGTTCCTACGTAGTAAATGGCCTAGAAGTAATGTTTTTACAGAGGGAAGAAAAAGGGGCACAAATATTTGTGATTAATGAGGGAAAAGCTCATATTGATGGCTATGAGATTGAACTTCCTCACAGTATTCGTGTTTATTTTGATGAAGATCCAGACATAAAAACAGTTAAATCAGAATTTCACACCTTTCAGCCAAATAGCCAAAGAGTAATGGAACTGAAAGTTCATGATTTTCCGGTTAGTGAGATAAAAAGGATAGATATAACTGTTCAGAAAACATTTGCCGTTACTCACGGTTCATCAACTATGTTTTTTAAAATTTCTTCAATTTTGTTTTATTACAACTTTTTATTGTAATTCTACAATTCTACTCAATCATGAGGGGTATTTTGGTAATTAAAAACCTATTCATTATAGAAAAAGAATTTTATATCAAACAGCCATCACAGCAATTCCTGCTTAGATTTTGTGGTTAGTGAATATGTGCTTTAAATTTGTGTGGACGCACATATTCACTGTAGATTCAAATAGTATGTAGGCTCATTGCTTCTTTCAGTCTCGCATTAGCAATCACTATGATTTTACGCATTAGAGCTGTCATAGCCACCATCTTCTTTTTACCTTTACCAACAAGCTTGGAATAGAAGGTACCAAGCGCAGACTTAGACCTTGAAGCAGCCATTGCAGCTGTAAAAAGCTTTTCACGAACGTTGCTTCTACCACCTGTTATTCTTCGGTAACCAATAGTTTTTCCACTTTCTTTTGGATGAGGTGCAACTCCAGCAAGACTTGCAACTTCTCCTCTACCTAAGTAGCCAAGTTCCGGCATTAGACATAGAAAATCTTGAGATAATTTTGGACCTATTCCTGGAACTGTTCTAAGAATTTTTTGGCGCTTCTGTAACTCTAGATTCTCATCAATAATTTTTTGTATAGTATTGTTGAGTTCATTTACCTGACTGTTGAAAAATTCAATGGTTTTTTGACAACTTTCTTTTATATGATCGTTTTCAGGTGCTGCAAGCCTACATTTCTCTTGAGCTCTCATTTTTGTAATGTCATCACGACGTTGACAAAGTGCAGCTAAGGTTGTTTGTTCTTTTGACATAGGCACAAATAGAGATAGAGTACTATAGCGTTCAAACCCATATTGAGCAAGGGCTCTTGCATCTGATTGATCAGACTTTGCTAAAGTTCCATGAGATAGGACAAAGCTTTTTACTTTGCGAGTATTAGCTCGATGTACAGCAATATTCATGTCAATAAGAAAATGTGATAAACCAAGCTCATATTTTCCTGTATTTTCTAAAGTCACTAAAGAATTAGGTAGGATATCTGAAAATTTTTGAAACATTCGTTGCCAACCAGCAGTATCATTGTCAAATTCGACAGCGCTCTTCTGTTTGTGAACTGCAACAACATTTTTAAATTTTCCGATGTCAATGCCAATAAAATTTTGATAAGACGTAATCATAATAACCTCGATAGTTTTAATTGATTTAAGATTGTAAACGGGTGCATATTTATGTCCCACACAACTATTCAAACATATCGAGAGATGGGCTAGTGTACCTTGATCCGAACGGTTGTAATACCAATAGTTGGTCGGTCGCACACGCCCGTGATAGCCCTATTTTCTTATAAAGATAGGACTATCTTCCCTCTTATCTTCTTTATATCATATTTTTAACTTACAATATTCTGGAGTTGTTGATCCGATACCTGACTCTGCAGTTCAGGAGATTATTCAAGTTAAGCAAGGAGATGTAATTTATGAAAATAGTACAGATTACAAGCTCAGTGGAGGAAATGTTGATTGGTCATTACCGGGAAAGGAACCAGCGCCAGGAAGCAGTTACCTGATAACCTACCGCTTTCGCACTCATGTTAGCCCTGAAGATGTGGATGAACAAGGATGTAAAATAAAGGGAGCAGTGGATGGCAGTTTAGTTTCAGTTGATTACACCTGGAAGATGCCCCGCTTTGATTTAATCACTCTAGATGCAAAAGGGGTGATAAGGAGAATAAAGGGAATTGCCCACCCTTGGAGACCATCAATGCCAAAAGCCCCTAGCGGACAATTGCTACTTTGCTACATTCACCAAACGTGGAAAGAAGGGGAAGAGGGGAAAATAAAAGTAGTGAATAATGCTATCCATGCAGTACCGATGAACGAATTGGAAGCAATGAAGAGTGGAATAAGAGATCTTTATGCACTCTTTGCAGAGGAGCGTCTACGCAGTGATGCAAATTCAAGAGAGCCTACCACTAAAAAAGGAGTATTTGTCGATCCCTTCTTTGATGATGATATGCGCGATCAAGGAATTGTTCAGTTTGCAGCAATAGTAAATAAGGAACTGATATTGCCGATAAACGTGGAAATTATTGATGTTGAAAGAGGTAAGGAACCTTATTTATTGCCGTATGAACTTGAGCCAGTGCTTGAGCAGCTTTTACAAACTAAAGAGATGAAGATAAATCCTTATCAGGCATTTGATCCAGTACCGGCAAAAGTTACCATGAACAAAAACATCGATCACTGGACCAAGGTAAAGACCAATTGGTCAAGTCCAGTGACAAGAGAATTTACTACTTCTGAAGTTTCTGAACTTTTATCCAGTAGTACAAAAGAGGAAGAGTTTATGAGAGAAGCAATACAAGATTTTGAGATCGAAGGTTTTGAGCCAAATGAGAAGCTTAAAGAGATAAAATTCGATGGCATCGTCATTCAACCCGTGGCATAGGGGGAAAAAAAAGTGGAAGCTAACAACCAGGGAAAATTAAAGGGAAAGGTGAAAGTACCGGCAAATATTCCAGCAGGTACTAAATTAGTACAGTTTTATGGGGATAAAGGAAGCTATGGAGAAGCAACATATACTGGTAAAAAAACTATTACCATAGAAGAACGAAGAAGAGTTTTTTCCAGCAAACGTGTTGATCCTTTAGCACAGACATTTACCTTGGATGAGAGTAGGCATATAGGAGGTGTAGAGCTATGGTTTACAAATAGCGGCAAAAGACGTGTTGTTGTGCAGATTCGGGAAACAACAGTTGGAGTGCCCTCGCAAACAGTTATCGCTGAAAATTCCATCGAGCCAACTAAGATCAATACTGATGGCACAGCAACACGTATAACTTGGTCACCAGTATTTTGCCATGGAGGGCAAGAGTATGCGATAGTTTTACTGACTGATGATGCAGATACAGCGGTAAAGATAGCAGAACTCAGCAAATATGATGCAGTAAACAGCCGTTGGGTAACCAGTCAGCCTTATCAGGTGGGAGTATTACTGTCATCGAGCAATGCAAGTACGTGGACACCGCATCAGAATTTTGACCTTACCTTTCGACTTTTAGCAGCGAAATTTACTGAAAGTTTTCACGTTATTGATCTTGGCAAAGTTACTGCAAATAATACATCAGACTTAATCGCTCTAACCAACATAGAAAAAGTGGGTTTTGATACTAATGTAGAATTTATCTTAACAGATGAGAAAGGAGAAGAAAATTTTCTGTCTGATAATTTGCCGCTCGCACTGCGCGCAAGAATAAGTGGAGAATTAACGGTAAAAGTAGCGCTCAAAGGATCGGGGAAAAAAAGTCCAGTTCTCTACCCTGGGTTACAGCTAGTTATGGGGAATATTTCAGAGTCCGGAGATTATGTAACTAGGAGCATTACAGCAGGTTCCAACACTAAGATAACAATTACCTATGATGCGCTGATACCTGGTACTGCAGACGTTAAAGCATATGTGCAGAAGGGGGTGGAAAAAGGAGAAAAATGGCAGTTAGTAAATTTAACAACGGGAAAACCAATCGGAGAAAATTGGGTGGAAAGAACTCACGTGCTATCAAATTTTAATGGTAATGAGACAAGGGTAAAATTAGTGCTTAGCGGAACGGTTGTCTATCGTCCAAAGGTGAAGAATCTACGAGTAATTATCACGTAATGCCAAACGAAGAGACCAAAAGAGGATATCCTTTGCCGCATCCAGAGAACATAGCTGTAGAAGATGTAGTACGTATACGCAGAGCCATAGAAAAGATAGATGAAGATATGAGTGAAAGAGAAGATGAACTTAAAAATAATTTTGAACGATTTAGATTTGAAACTTTTTTGAATTTTTGGGAATGAAAGAAGCAATAGAAGCATTACACCAAAGGATAAAGGATTTAGCAGCAAATAGCACACCCGATCAACTGGCGTATCTTGCGAAATCGTTGGAATTGATAATAGATAAAAAAGCTATTTCCAACGTTGTGCAAATGACCACAATAAAAGAAATAATTGATGCACTACAAGGAAGGCTTAAGGATTTAGCAGCAAATAGTACACCAGATCAGTTAGCATATCTTGCTAAAGCATTGGAATCAATAGTCGACAAAAGTGCAGTGTCTGAAATTGTGCAGATGACAGATGAAAAGTTGAAAGAACTTCTAAACGCTGCAAGATCGCACTTGAATGATATAAATACTAACAAGGAAAATTCAATATCAGCGATAACTGGAGCAAAGACAGAGTCTGTAAATGAGATCAATACGCTAAAAACTAACACCTTGGATACTTTAAAAGCGTCATCAGATTCATATGTATCGCTACTTGACACGAGAAAGGATGCGAATATTGCGGCAATAAACAGTATTAGCAACAATCATAAAGATGGTCTTAAAGGTTTAGTAGAAGATTTTCGTGGTGTAAATGATGTGCCAGATGGTTCATCGATCATGAAGGAAATAAAAACCAGGGAAAATCAGCTAAAAACACTGACAACCAAATTTAACTCCATCAATGATTTGCCAAGCGGTTCATCAATTATGAAGGAGGTAAAAACCAGGGAAGACCAGCTAAAAACACTGACAACAAAATTTAACTCCATCAATGATGTGCCAAGTGGTTCATCGATTATGAAGGAGGTAAAAACCAGGGAAGACCAGCTAAAAACACTGACAACAAAATTTAACTCCATCAATGATGTACCAAGTGGGTCGTCAATCATGAAAGAAGTAAAAAATCGAAATATGGTTGAACCAGGGTCATTACCTTTCTTGTTTGGAGTACTAAGTAGAGGAAATAATTACTATGGTCACGGAATTTTCACAACTGAGTTAGGTGGATGGAGCGGTGATATAACAAAAACCGATTACATGTTGCAATTACTTGCGGGTAGCCATACATACGATACAAGTTACGTTAGTTTTTATCGGCCAAGACAATTGAGTTTTATAGAGGGAAGTAAAGGTACATTTATTTACGGAGAGTTGTATACAAACAGTTTTTCGAGTAGTCATAATCAGATATATTACTACCCGTGTGCTGCACTTGGAGTAATGTTTGTAAAAAACACCACAAGTAGGGATATAACAAGAACATTAAACTTTGTTGGTACATCTTATTGGAGTTCAGGATATGAAGGAGCAGGAGCATTTGTGGGAACCCCTGATAATACCAATGCTAGTAAATCAAGAATTTCAAAAATAATGTGGAAAAATGTTTACAAATATGCGAGTTCTAATAGCAAATTTGCCGCATCTGGCAATGTAGAAATTCCAGCAGGAAAAACGTTTGCAGTGTTACTTTATACATCATCTTATCTACATTCCAGAACAAAAGTTAGTGAAGGTGCGTTTTCAGGTGATGTATATACCTATGGTCAATTTATCCAGTGGGGAATTTATAACATACGTAACAACTTTTTAACTGCAGGGCTTGAAATCGATGTAGAAAGAACGCTACGAGCTTGGCAATGTCCAGGATTAGATGCCACCCACAAAATCTGGAATTGATACCAGAAAACGGAGAAAACCAATGCCAATTTATATTCATTTTGAAAACAACAAGCAAATTGAAACAACAACGCTTGAAAGCAAGCCAACTGGGAATGAATTGGTACGAAGCGCCAAAGAATTTCGACTGGCAAAAGAGTTATCGGTTAACAGAAGGAGGGAAAATTGTTGAAAGGAGTCAAGAAGATATTGAGCTGGAATTATTGGAAACTGCGAAACTTTCTGCATTTTCTAGTCTTCGTGCTTATTATAATAACTATACTCACCAATATGCAGGATATTCTCATCAGAAGCTTAAGTCGTACGAAATACAAGCAAAAGCCGCAGAGAACATTTTAGCATCACCAGAATCTATAGACGAAAAAGATGTAGAAATCATAGAACCTTTAGCAAAAGTCCGTGATATTACGGTTATTGAAATGGCAAGAATAATTCAGGAAAAAGCAGTAAAAGCAATAATCAAATGCGAAGAGCTTGAAGACTTAGCTAAGAAGAAAATTAAGGAAGTCAGGAATAAAGAAGAGCTGCAGAGTTTACTCAACGATTTTAAGCAAAAAATGCAAAAGGTTTTAGAGAGCTAAAAAAGAAACCTTTTCTCTATCCACTTTCCGAAATTCAACATTACAAGGAGAAAAATGACAGAACAGTTTTTACATGGGGTAAATGTTATTGAGATTACCTCTGGAGCAAGGACAGTACGCACAGCTAAATCATCGGTAATTGGCGTAATTGGTACTGCTCCGGAAGCTGACGAGCAAAAGTTTCCACTGAATAAACCAGTATTAATAGCGTGAAGTTTAAAGGAAGCAGCAAAACTTGGAAAGAGAGGAACTCTGCCTTCTGCAGTGAATGGAATATTTTCCCAGGTTGGTGCAACAGTAGTAGTTATTCGAGTTAAAGATGCTGATCAAGAAGAAGAAACGTTAAAAAACATCATTGGAGGAGTTGATGAAGAAACCGGGGAATATCAAGGGATTCAAGCATTCCTCAGCAGTGAAAGTATAGTCCATGTTGCCCCAAGAATACTAATTGCCCCTCAGTTTACTCATCAATTGCCCGAAGGGTCTGTGAATCCAGTGGTTAGCGCTTTAATACCGATAGCAGAAAAGCTAAGAGCAATAATAGTAGCAGATGGGCCAAATACCAATGATGAAGAAGCAATAAAGTGGAGAAAAAGTGTAGGCAGTAGCAGAGTTTACGTAGTTGATCCATGGGTAAAGGTGTTTGAAGGGGAGGAAAAACCGCCAAGTCCATTTGTTGCTGGTTTAATAGCAAAAATAGATAGTGAACAAGGATTTTGGCATTCGCCTTCAAATAAAGAGATAAATGGTATTGTTGGAACAAGCAGAGCTATTGATTTTACGCTCGGTGATACAAGTTGTAGAGCAAATTACTTAAATGAAAATGAAGTCACGACAATCATTCATCAAAATGGCTACAGACTATGGGGAAATAGAACATGTTCAAACGATGAAAGGTGGGCTTTTCTGCCTGTTAGGCGTACTGCAGATTTAATCAATGATAGTCTACTGCGAGCTCATCTATGGGCAGCTGATCGCAATATTACCAAACTTATATAGATGAAGTGATAGAGAGTGTTAATTCCTACCTAGCAAGTTTAAAAGCACAAGGAGCGATTATCAGTGGAAGGTGTTATGCCAATCCAGAGCTTAATACCCAAGCAAATATTGCAAGTGGTAAAGTGTATTTTGATTTTGAGTTTACACCACCATATCCAGCAGAACAGATCACTTTCAGGTCACACCTTGTGAGTGGCGCAATATCGTAAAAAGGGGAGAAAAGGGGGAGAAGAATGTTACCGAAGATTTTAAAGAATTTTAACGTATTTGTAGATGGTAAAGGCTATGCAGGAAAAATAGATGAAGTAACCTTGCCAAAACTTACCATAAAAACAGAAGAATATAGAGCTGGTGGTATGGATATTCCAATAAATATTGATATGGGCATGGAAAAGCTCGAAGCTGATTTTACTTTTGCCGAATATGATTCAGAGCTTTTTAGGCTGTTTGGTTTAATAGATGGAAATTCGGTTTCTTTGACGCTAAGGGGTGGTCTTCAAGGCAGTGGAAGTAATGATATTGAAGGAGTAATTATCAACCTTAGGGGAATATTCAGAGAATTTGATTTTGGCAGTTGGAAACCGGCTGAAAAAGCAACGCTGAAGTGTACCGTAGCTGCGCATTATTACAAACTTACTATCGGTGCTAGAGAACTTATCGAAATCGATGCTGAGAATATGATTCGCAAGATTAATGGTGTTGACCAGATGGCTTTATTACAAGCAGTTTTAGGAATTTGATGTAGTTTACATATTTTTTTATTGAAAAATTCAGAGAAATGTTGTATAATTATTGTGGTATATTTTGGTAAAACATATGGCAGACTTAGGAATTAACATAGCACTTGACCCAAAAACTTCACATCACCTTACTAGATTAGCTGAAGTTACCAAGGAGCCTATTCAAGAATTAGCAAAAAGGCTAATCATAGAAGGAATTGAATGTGAGATAGAGGAGATTGCGTTATCTGATACTGTCAAGGAGAGTGATGTTCCAGGCGCAGAAACAATTAAGTATGAAGACTTCAAGAGGGGATAAAGTATTTACGAAATTGAACTCTTAAAGAGGTATGCTAAAAAGGATTTTCCAGCTTTACCAGAAGAAATAAGATTGGGTATTGAAGAAGCTATAGAAAAGGAACTCAAAGTTAACCCAAATAAAGCTGGTAAACCATTACGTGGCAAGTTACGAGGATATAGAAGACTGAGATTTGATAACTATCGCCTTATCTATCGTGTGAATATTCCAAAACGCAAAGTATTTCTCGTTACAGCAGGACATAGAGATAACATTTATAAACGGGCAGGATTGTTAGACTTACTACCAAAACTTTAAATATATTTTTTGTTGAAAAAGTTTAGAAAAGGTGTGGTCACTTCAATAAAACACAACTTCTGCAATTCAAGTAAAAAATTAGTTATGTAAAAGCCACGAAGACTTTTATTTAATTAACTTTTAGGGGGAAACATGACAACAGTAAAACTTGATAACCCAATAACAGTAGATGGAACTCCGGTTTCGGAATTAACTTTTAGACCAGTCAAAGTAAGAGACTGCCTAGCAATGGAACGTGCCGGTAGTAGTGATTTTGAAAAAGAAGTTGGATTAATAGCAAACCTTGCATCTGTAACAAAAGAAACAATTTGGGAGTTATATTTTGCAGACTACATGAAAATACAGGAAGCGTTGAAAGATTTTTTTCCATCGGTTACACAAAGAACTTAAGATTAAATGTACTAATGCTCTGTTCTGTTGTAGGTGGCGGAATTGAGCAGGTACTTGAGATGGAAATAAACGAATTTATTTTATGGGCCAAAGCTGCGGGAGAGTTTAAATGTCAACATTATCAGTAAAAATAGGTGCAATACTAGATGGTAGCTTTAATAGCGCAATGGCAGGAAGTAGTGCTCAACTTTCCCGTCTTGGGGGTACAATAAGGCAACTTGATGCATCGATGAAATCGGTATCAAAATTTAAGGAGTTAAGTCGTAACACATTAGTTGCCAAGAGATCCTGGAAAGGCTTAGAAGTGCAAGTAACGTCCTTGGCTAAGCAAATGAAAACAACAGCAAAGCCAAGTAAAGATTTAAAGGCTCAGTTTGATAAGGCTAAGGAATCGGCAATAAAGGCCAAAACAGCGTACTTACAGAAGAGAGACACTTTACATGCGCTCAGTGAAGAATTTAAGAAAAGTGGAAAGAATATACAGTCTTTGATAAGAGATCAAGATAAACTAGGTGCTTCTGTAGGTAGGCTGAGAAGTCAATATAGTAAGTTAAACTTTGCTACCAAAGCATACCAGAGATTTTCAGCACAAAGGACACACTTTAAATCACAATTACTAGAAACAGGGGCACTTGCATTAACATTTGGAACTCCATTTAAAGCTGCAATTGATTTTGAAAGTGTTATGGCTGATATCAGGGCAGTGAAAAAATTTTCTAAAGAGAAGGAAGCCAATGATAGAGGATTTATGGAACTTGGCCAGGGAATAAAGGAGTTATCCCGTACAATACCACTATCTGCTGCAGAGTTAGCACAAATAACTACAAGTGGTGCTCGACTTGGTATTGAAGAAAAAAAAGATCTTCTAGAATTTACAGAAACAGTATCGAAAATGGCAGTAAATTTTGGTATGACCGCAGAAGAAGTAGGAAGTGCTGCTAGCAAGCTCTATAAAATTTTTGGAACAAAAATAGAAGATCTAAAAGAGTGGGGAGATACGATAAATCATCTATCAAGTAATACTACTGTTGAGGGAAAAGATCTGATGGCAGCAATGACGATAGCTGGCGGGGCAGCAAAACAGTTTGGTTTGAATGTTGATCAGATAGCTGGTTTATTAAACGCCTTCATTAGTTTAGGAAAACAACCCAAAAAAGCAGCAGAAATGATAAGTGGTATGCTGGTTAAACTTCAAACGGCAGGGAAGCAAGAAGATGAATTTAGAGAAACACTAGAAGAAATCGGGATAGATATAGAAGAGCTTGAAGAGAGTATCAAGGAAAACCCTCACAAAGCACTACTAGATTTTTTTGAAATTTTAAAAAAAATAGATAAACATGATCGGGCTGGCATTCTGCTAAAGCTCTTCCAACAGGGAGCAGAAGATGATATAGCGCTACTACTTGAAAACTCAAAAGTATATGAAAAGGTGCTGGATTTATTAGCTGATGAAGGGGAACGTGCAAATTCATTGCAGGAAGAATTTAATGACCGTGTGAGTACTACAGCCAACCAATTGCGATTGCTAAAAAATTCAATAGCAGAAGTAGGAATGAATCTGGGTTCAGTGATGTTACCTATTTTAAAACCTATAGCTGAAAGGTTAAAATGGGTAAGTGAACATATAGCCTCATTTGCAGAAAAATATCCCACTGTAACTACAGCAATCATGGGTACCATAGCAGCACTAATAAGTCTTAAAGTTCTATTAGTAGGTGGTGGTTACATACTTAGTTTATTTATGGGAACAGCTTGGAGTTTAGCAGCAAAAGCAATAGCAGCATTTTCTGTTCTATCGACATACGCTATTCCAGCAGTAATTACTGGACTGAGTGTTTTAAAAGCTACGACTCTGAGCCTAGCAACATCAGCTATTCCAGCAGTCACAGCAGGAGTGAGATTTTTGACGGCGGCAATAGTGAGTAACCCTATAGGAGCTATTATTGCTTTACTTATATCTGGTGCAATACTTGTGATTAGTAACTGGGGAAAAGTAAAGAGCTTCTTTGCTAGTTTTTGGGAATATATAAAATCGATAATAAAGCCCATCGGAGAAATGTTTTCATGGATGGGAAATACTGTTGGTAGCATATTTGGAAAGGTTGCCGAAAATAGTCCACCGAAAGAATTTGAAAAAAGAAAAAGTATTGTTGCTGAAATACATACTCCCCTTAAGAGCAGCATTTCTAGTAATTTGTCAAATAATAGTGCGATTAAAGAAATGTCTGAGAGGAGCAAGAATAATGTAAAAATCAAAAGTGTTATCGAGGAGAAAAAATCCATAGAAGATAATCAAAACAAAATTGATAAAGCATTTGAGAAAAGTAGATTTGAGAAAAAAGAATTAAAAACATACAACCAAACCTTTCATCAAACGTTTAACATAAATGTGAAAGCAGAGCCTAACCAAGGCGCCCGTAGCATTGCTGATGCAGTAATAGAAAGATTTAGAGAACAAGCAAGAGGGGCTCTTTTTGATGTTGTGGAGGAAATAAATTAAGTGTTACTTGGGCAATTTAAATTTGATCCAGTGAGCCTCAGGCGTAGTAAAGAGCATAGGTGGCATACAATTGAATGTATCGAGAAGACATCACTGCAGAATATCGGCTCAGGAATTGAGAATATTGATTTAACAGGAGTGATTTATCCACATCGTCAAAATAGTAGTTTAGAACAACTAAGAAATATGCGTGACATCAAAGAACCAAATGTTTTAGTTTATGGTTCAGAGGTACTAGGAAACTTTGTGATTACTCATATAGAAGAAAGACAGAGATCATATCTTCCTTGTGGACTACCAAGAAAGATCGAGTTTCAATTGAAGTTAAAAAGCTACAACAAGTGATTTACTATTTTACCAAGGATAAAGAAATGCTGGATTATATTTGTTGGAGGCATTATGGTTACAGTAGTGGAGCAGTGGAAGTGGTCTTGGAAAAAAATCCTGGACTTGCAGAGTATGGAAGCTTTTTGCCTGCAGGGTTGAAAATTAAGTTGCCTAAGATTCAAAAGATATCACAGAAGTCTGTTGTAAAAATTTTAGATTAATGAAGCCAGATTTTAACATAATAGCAGAAAATAACTCTATTACAGAGGCCTTAAGGAGTAGCTTAATATCTCTGCATATTACTGATGAATCAGGGACAACGAGTGATGAAGCTGAAATATGTCTTGAATATGGAAGTAATGAACTCAAGGGTGAGTTGAAAGTTTTTCTGGGGTATAAAGAGACCGGGCTATTGTCTATGGGGGTTTATACAGCAAGTGAGATCACTATACAAAGTCCACCACAGATTTTAAGGGTCAAATGCCAAGCAGCAAACTTAAGAGGATCGCTGAAAGAAAAAACATCAAAAGAATGGAAAGAAATTACTTTAGGTGATTTAGTAAGAGAGATAACAAAAAAGCACGGATATGAAGCTAAAATTGCGCAAAAATTTGAAGATATATTTATATCACACATCACTCAAACAGATGAAAGTGATATGAATTTTTTGAAAAGGATAGGAGATGAACATGAAGCAACGGTAAAACCTATAGGAGGACACATAATTTTTATTCCCAAAGGAGGAGGAAAATCAGCAACAGAGAAGGTTTTAGGTACAACAGTACTTACACCTAAAGATGTAATAAATTGGAAAGTAAATTTTAATGTACGTAGTAAATATGGATCAGTTATAGCAAAATGGTACAGCTATGAAAGAGGAGAAACCATAGAAGAAAAAGTAGGCAATGAAGAACCAAGTTATCCGATATATAAGCTTTATCCTACTGCAGAATCAGCGATCAATGCAGCAAGCGCTAAGCTCAGACGATTAAAGCAAAATGAAGCAAAATTAAACGTGACAATACCTGGCAATCCAGAGTTATTTGCAGAAGCTAAAATTAACTTATCAGGGTTTTGCCAAGAAATAGATGGCGAATGGGTAATAGAAAGGGCGGAGCATATTTTAGATAATAGGGGATACCAAACTACAATAGAAGCAGCGATAAGCAGAATTAATTAAGAAAAATTCAACAAACAATTGCTATACGCAAGGCAGAGTATTGCAACAAAAGTATGCCAAGAAGAAATCGCCGTTATTATCAAGAGCACTGTCATCATCAAGATTGCTATTATCACCAAAATTGGATGTATTGGATAGAAATTATACCTGGGTTGATAGCATTTGGTGCTGTTGTTGCAGTTATTATAAGTTTCTTTGTCTTTGATACTAACAGAAAGGCTGAATTAGCAAATGCAGAAGCAACCAAGAACTATAAAAAGATAACATCGATTGCTGTTAGAAATTGTGATTTAGAGGTTGTGAAATTTTTGACAGAGAGGAACTTAGTAGATATTCATAATACCCTAGTCTTTGAAGAAAGGTTGTTAGGATATGCTGCAGAAAAAGAGTGCCTAGAAGGTATTCAGTTTTTGATAGAAGAGAAAGTTGATATCAATTCTACGAGCGGTGATTCAAGTCACAGAACAGCCTTACACTACGCTGCAGAGCATGGTAACTTAGAAATTGTCAGATTCCTGTTACAAAATAGTGCAAATCCAAATGCCAAAGAATTTAGGGGAAAAAAGCCAAGGGATTTAGCTGTTATAATGTTACGGCACAATAAAAATAATAGCCCTACAGAGAAATTATAGATCTATTGTATAACGCAGAAAAGCAGTACAAGCCAGAGCAATAAACTGTACATACAACACACAGTAGAAATTTTCAACAATTATCTACAATAAATTATTACATTATGCAAAATCAAAAAATACCATTAGCAGTAATTGTAACGATGTTAATACAGACGGTAGCGGCGATATGGTGGCTTGCCAAGCTAGATTTACGGGTACACATGCATGATAAATTTATAGAGCAGAACAACGGATTGACTGTTACGGTATATCGCCTGGAAGAACGGGTAAAAAATCTTTCTGAGGAATTGGATGAATTCAAAGCTAACTCGAAGTACAAGTAATTATTTTTCTGCTAATGGTATATAAACCTCAGATTGAGATTGACGATCTTTCCAATTTTCAACGTATTGTTCAACTAATGAAGGGCTTCCTGTTATAACCAGTAGATTCTCAGCATTTTTTTTCTGTGCAGCATCGGAAAAATTAAAAGATCCAGTTATGATTTTTTGATTATCAATGATCATAATTTTGCTGTGTGAAATTGCAGGTTTATAGTCTATGTATATCAGTATTTTTTGCCCAAATAATTCATTGATGACACTGTATTTTGATCTGACCTGTGATTCATCTAGGATAACCTTAATATCAACACCACGTTTTTTTGCTCTAATTAAAGATTGTGCAATTGGCTTTGAAGTAAACGTGTATGCCTGAACTAATATGGATTTTTGAGCTTGATCTATAGCATTGGTTATTTGATTAGTACAATTTTCTCTAGGTGTAAAACAAACTGTAGCTTTTGGACAAGGAACACATCCTGATAAAAGTGAGCAAGTCAACAGAACTAATAAATATCTAAACATGACAAAATATATACTTTCAGTAGATGGCGGAGGCATAAGAGGAATAATACCAGCGATAATACTAGCAGAAATAGAAAAAAGATCAAGAAAAAAGGTAGCAGAAATCTTTGATCTGGTGGCTGGTACATCAACAGGCGGTATTGTTGTTGCTGGGTTATGCAAGAAAGATAACCAAGGAAATCCTCAATATTCAGCTAATGATTTAGTTGAGCTTTACCAGGAGTATGGAGCATATATTTTCAAGTCTTCATTTTTTAGACAATCAATACTGTCTTGGTTTAACTGCGCACAATACCCATACGAAAACATCGAATCAGTACTGGATAAGTATTTTGGTGAGGATATTCTAAAAAATACTTTAAGCAAGGTACTGATAACAAGTTATGATATTCACAATAACTGTCCATTTTTCTTCAAAAGCTGGAGAGAAGACAGAAATTTTATCAAGTTGAAAGATGCACTCAGAGCCACAACAGCAGCACCAACATACTTTGCACCTAAGTATTTAGAAGTGAACAAAGATACAAGAGTACTAGTGGATGGCGGTGTTTTTGCCAATAACCCAGCGGCTTGTGCATATGCAAATAGCAAAAAACTTTTCCCTAATGAAGAAATAGTGCTGGTATCAATTGGCACAGGTCGGCTATCTAATCGAATAAAGTATAGGAAATTAGGAAAGATAGCCTGGATAAAACCGCTGTTAAATGTGATGTTTGCATCAAGCCTTGATGTAGTAAATTACCAGCTAGGTAACGTAATGGACGACAGATACGTAAGAATACAATCACAACTGACAATAGCGTCGGCTGAGATGGATAATGTAACACCTAAAAATATTAAATGTCTGCAGCAGGAGGCAAATGCAATGATAGAAGGTAATCAAAAAGTAATCGATAAATTTTGCGATATCGTATCTTAATTTACATAAAAATGCCAAGCAGACTAAAGAAATTATACCACAAAGCAAAGAAAGGTTTAAAAAACATAGTTTCGCCCAAAAAGCATAAAACTGTGACTAAGGGGCAAGAAGCTAAAATTTCAAACGATAAGCCAAAACCGCTACATGAGCAACCTCTAAAGTTGATGGAGAAGACCTCTAAAGTAAAAAAAGATAAAAAAGGAATAAAAGAGAAAATAAAAAGCTTAAAAACAAAGAAAGCAAAACCCGTAGAAAAAGAGCTGAAAAAGGGCAACGTGTTCAAAAAAGGCTTCAAAAAGCTAAAAGGGAAAATAAAAAAATTAAACCCCATAAAGGTTAAGAAAAACAAGATAATCGGGAGCAAGAAGTTAGCATTTTTACTGACATCTGGCACGATTGTGGCAATTTTGCCGATGTTCAATTTAGCTCCTCTTCCAGCATTAGCAATAACTTCTGCATGTGTTTTCAGTATAAACTTTATCGCAGTCAAAACATTGAAGAAATTTATCAAACAACGCAAATTAGCAGCAGAATCTAAAGAGGCAGTATCTAAAGAAGAGTCAACTCTAGCTGAACCAAACAAGCCGGAAGAAGAAATTTAAGATGTGTCAATTGAACCAGTAAAAGAAAATTCTAAGCAAATTTCCAGAGAATAGATTGGCAACTTCTAATGCAGACATATTTTCAGTGTAGCAAATAAAGAAAAGGAAACAAATTTTGCTTGTAAAGTCTCCTCTTCGTTATCCTGGTGGCAAGAGTCGTGCCGTTTCTCAAATTATTAATAAATATATTCCAAAAGGGTTACCTACGCTTTGTGCTCCTTTTGTAGGTGGAGGAGTTAGCATTAGCCAGCAGAGGAACAAAAGTTTATGGCTATGACGCCTTTGAACCATTAGTAAAATTTTGGCAGGTGCTTTTAGAAGATGCTTCTTGTCTTGCAGAGGTAGTGCGGAAATACCAAAATATGACATCTTCCATGTTTTATAGCCTACAAAAAACATTTTTCACCTTGAAAGATAGAGTTGAAATTGCTGCAGCATTTTTTGCATTAAATCGCTCATCTTTCAGCGGTACAACATTGTCGGGCGCCAGGACACCCACGTTTTACACTAAGTTCAATAGAAAGATTGCTCAATTAAAAATCTTACTGTGGATTTAGCTGACTTTAAAAAAAGTATTCCTAAACATGCAAATATATTGTGATCCTCCTTATTTAATTGATCAAAAACTATACGGAAGAAGAGGTAGAGATTTTGACCATGAAGAAACTTTTGTCGACTCGTGATGTTATCGTATAATGATTGTGAGGAAATACGGGATATGTATACAGAATACCACATCATTGAACCCAAATGGAGTTATGGAATGGGCAACTGAAAAAAATCGAATGAGGTTTTAATCTTGAGTAAAGACTATAGCAAGTTTCAGTATCGCGGTCAAAAAAACCAGTAAGTAAAGAAAATTCAGAGCAAATTTCTAAGGAATAGATTTCTATATTCATATATTACCTTAAATACTTTTCTATTTCTATTTAAATATTATCTATTGAATATAAAAGTAGTAGTAAAGCGAGAATTACGTTTGTAAAATGCATGCAAGACATACGCAACGGTTAATAATTTCAAAACATTTATCGCTGCATACTCTAATACAAACACATTTTTTGTGGGGTTGCTATGACAGTAGAAAAGATTTTAGATGAAGCATCAAAGAAAATCTATAAGTTTAGAAATCCTAGCCTCTTTTCTTTATTAGTTAGTGCAGTCTTCAAATGGATCATAAATAGTAGATTGGGTGTTCGTTTTTTACATTTTGCTGCAGAAAAGAACTTTTATAATATCATTCGATTCCTTGTCAAACATGGTGCTAACGTTGATGCTGCAGATAGAGAAGGCAATACAATACTACACATTGCTTCCATACTTGAGTTTATAGAAATAGTACGAATTGTTGTAGTAAGGACTAAAAATATTAATGTCCATAACATTTATGGTGATACTCCTTTACATTATTCAATAAAGTATAAGCATTTGGAAGTTATGCAGAAGTTGTTGCAATGTGGTGGGGATATTGATTGCCTAAATCGTTTAGGTAAATCTCCCCTTCATTTGGCTGTACAATATGCTGATGGAGTAATGTTGGGGTTGCTGATAAAAGGGGGAGCTTTTCTCGAAGCTAAAAATATAGAAGGAAGTACTCCTCTTCTCCTTGCAGTTTCATTGAATAAAAAAGATCATGTGGAGCTTTTATTGCAAAATAGAGCAGATGTTAACGCAATCGGAAGAGATGGTTGTACTCCGCTACATCTTGCTGTTATGAATGGCAATAAAGAAATTGTGGAATTATTGCTAGAGAAAAAGGCAAACGTTCATCTGAAATGTTCTTATAACTCTGAAGAAGGTTACACAGCGCTAGAAAACGCTGAAGCGAATAAAAACGAAGAAATTATAGAATTATTTATGCTTCATGGAATCATTTTAGAGTAGTGGAGATGTCTTACGAGCAGATCGTTATATACGGTACAATATTAATTATTGCTATTAAAATATTTCTTTTTTTTAGGGGAATATACAAAAACCTCGTCAGAACATTTCATTTGAGAGAGAGTGAAAAGAAAACAGATCAAGTTGAGAATCATGACATCCAGGTCTATAAAGAAAATCTAAAAGTAGTCGATATTGTAAAGCCAGTGGGTAAGTGGACAAAAATGGTTATACTGAATGATGGGTTGATGCAGCGTTTGGTTCAATTGATAGCAGAAGAAGGCGATGAGAAGGGATATTGGGAGCTATTTGTAAAAGCTCAAGCTTCAACCCAGGGTAAGTATAAGGGAAGGAGAAGATAGCTCCATTTGACGCATATGTTAGCGCTGCTATCTGTAGTCTCTCAAAGTGTCTGTTCTTCTTCACAAATTTTTGCAATCTCAGATAAAAACGAACAAATGGTATTCTGTAGTCTTTCGTTCCTTATATTTTGATACCCTCTCATAAAACTTAATACTTTTTTTTCTCCTTCAGTATCTTCATCTTCATAATAAATTTCGTCTTTTGATCTTGGCAGTAGTGCTCCATTACTCAATGATAATGCTTTTTCCATTTCAGATATCCTGTTAAATGATATGTCATTTACTCCTTGCTCATATCTGTGTATTTGCTGAGGTGATAACCCTGCTTTGTCTCCTAAATCCGTTTGAGTACACACTTGTACAAACCTCCAATCTTTTAACTTTTGTCTTATTTTGTTGCTCAAAGGCTTTGTACCAGTTATACTCTTGTTTATTTGAGTACCTTCTGATAAAATCTTGACTAGTACACATAATGCATTGCGAAGTTCTTGGTCCTTAAATTTTTTAAAATTTTGCACTACACTTAATGCTTTCTCATCTTTGCTGTTAATACAATTTTCTTTTATTAATTTAGAAAATGTAGCTTCAACATCAATTGATAATACTTTTAAGATATCCTCAAATTTTTTAGGCGAAAGGCTATCTCTCCCTTCTTCATATCTTCCCATCTGTCTCTTTGAGACACCGATTTCTTTTGCTACATACGCTTGAGAGTATCCTTTTAATAACCTCAAATTTTTTATCTCTTGAATTATTTGGTCACTTAGAGAGCCAGCAGCAACTTTCTTTTCGGTAGTGGTCATTTTTTGCACAATTGCAGAACAAATATAATACAGTATTATTGAGTTTTATTAAAGTTTTACTACTTCATAATGTACGTAATTAAATACTTTCCTATTTCTATTTAAATATTATATATTGAATATAAAAGTAGAAGCAAAGCGAGAATCTTGTTTATAAAATACATGCAAAACGTACGTAATGGTTAATAATTAATTTACAACTGACGCTGTATACTGAAACAGTGGTTGAGGTAAAAATTATGACTGAAAATACATTAAAACTACAAGAAGAAATAAAACGCCACAACGAGTTGTACTATCGGGAAAATAGGCAAGAAATAACCGATGCAGAGTACGATGAACTGGTAAAAAAGGTAGATATTCAAACCGTTGGTACTGCGCCTGACGATAGGTTTTCCAAGGTACAGCATATTGTGCCTATGCTCTCGTTAAACAAAGTTTACAGCCAAGAAGACATTGAAGAATTTATTGCTAAGTCCAGAGAACTCCTAAATACAGATGAGCTGAAGATAATGTGCGAGCTGAAAATTGATGGCTTAAGTTTCACTGCAATTTATGAGGATGGTATGTTCATTAAAGGTTTAACTCGAGGTGATGGCCATTACGGTGAAGATGTAACAAAAAATGTTGCAACTATAGAAGGATTGCCTAAAGTTTTACCTGATGTAAAGGGTAGATTAGAGGTGAGAGGGGAAGCATACATAAGTAATGACGACTTTTTAAAATTAAATAAGAATTTCTCAAATCCACGCAACACAGCGTCAGGCTCACTAAGACACCTAAATCCAGAGGTCACCGCTAGTAGGCCACTGAAGTATTTTGCCTATTCTTTAATTGGTGGAACAGAAAATACCCAGTCTGAAGTATTAAATACGCTGAAAAAGCTTGGATTCTGTGTAAATGAACATCAATGCTTAGCAAAAAATGTGGACGAAATGCTGGGGTTCTATAACAAAATCTACGATAATCGCCATGAATTAGGTTATGATATTGATGGCATAGTATATAAAATCAACAACTTAGAGTTGCAAGATCATCTAGGTAATACCAGTAAAGCACCAAGAGGAGCTATAGCACACAAGTTTCCAGCAGCTCAAGGAAAAACTAAGATAGTTGAAATATTAATACAAGTAGGCAAAACGGGCAAATTGAATCCTGTTGCTAAATTAGCTCCGATAAATGTAGGTGGGGTGATCATTACTAGAGCAAATCTGTATAATAAAGATGAAATCAAGCGTAAGGACATAAGGGAAGGTGACATTGTAGTAGTGAAACGAGCGGGTGACACAATTCCTCAGATAGTCGAAGTGGACAAAAAGTTTCGTCCTCGTAATACACCAAAGTTTGTTTTTCCTGATATTTGCCCGGAATGTGGCAGTAGAGTTGATGACTGGGGAACTATAGCTATATGTTCTGGAGGAAATGATTGCCCAGCACAGCGAATAGGAAAGTTAAAACATTTTGTGGAAGTTCTTGACATTAAAGGTTTTGGCGATAAGCAAATAGAGTTCTTTTATGACCTTGGTTTGATAAGGAAAATATCTGATATTTTTGCTCTCGAAGAAAAACTCAAAAATTTCAACTTAAGTGAGCTAAATGGATGGGCTGAGAAATCCGTATCTAATCTATTGAATTCTATCAATAGCAGAAAAACCATAACTCTTGAAAAATTTATATCTTCTTTGGGAATTAGATTCGTAGGACCACACGTAGCAAAATTACTAGCAAAACATTATGGCTCATATGAAAATTGGTATTCTGCTGATGAAGAAGAATTAATGAGCATAATAGGCGTAGGCGAAGAGACCATAACTTCCTTGGAGGAATTTTTCTCTGATGAGGATAATATTGAAATGGTAAGTGATCTTACTAATCAATTAACTATTCTGTCTGTAAGTGCTAATGTTAGTAATTCCCCGCTCAGCGGTAAAATAGTGGTTTTGACTCCTGCAACAATGTTGCAATAAACTTTGGTCCGCTTTTCCACTGTGTGTGAAAGAGTCTGGCAGCTCTTTTACTCGAAACACGATATGCACGTCTTCATGGTTAATCTCAATTCGCTTAACTAATGTTCTAATGATATCACGTCTAGTTAGCCAATCTGCGTTATCAAGACTTGAGTTAACGCTAGAAGAAAACTCTTCTAAAGTAGTCACCACTAGAGTTAAGTCTTGTTCAAGTCTTTTTTGATCAAATATCTTTTTCTTTTGCTCTCCGATCATTTGTAAGGTTTGTTTCATTGCTTTAATTCTTGGTTTAAACTCTTCTTCATTGATGTATCCTTGAGTATAGCCATCAATAAGCCTTGCAATGCCACAGTTTAATTGATCTTCTTTTTTCTCAAGAAAGTCACTTTTTTGATCTAATGGTGATTTTTTAATCTCTGAAAGTCTACGCTTGTATTCTTCTAATATCCGAGTAGGATTTTTCAATAGGTATTTTACCTCTTCCCATACAGCCACGTCTAATACATCTGTACGAATCATTCTATTATTACACATTTTATTGCCACCAAAGTGACCTCGCTCCGTACCAGTACAACGATAATATGTTCGACGAGCGCTAGAGCAAGTGCTAATACCATGATATCCATAATGACAAAGCTGACATACTGTTAAACCTTGCAACAAGTAATTTGCTCCCATTCGTCTTCTCCTAGCTATTCTTTTATTTTCAGTTAGCTGTTCTTGAACTATATCAAATAAATCTTCGTTTATAATATTAGGTACAGGAATATAAATCCAATTTTCTTTATCAGTACGAAAAGTAGAATAATTGTCTTTCGGTTGCTCACAAGAGCGTTTCTGTGGTCTTACGTGTTTTAATTTTACTCCTAGCTTTTTTTTACCGAATGCTGCTTGTCCTTTATAAGCAGGATTTTGTAATAGACGACAGACTACACTCCTATCCCAATACCTTTTTCCTGTTCGTGTTACGATGGACATAGCTCTTAATCTATGACATACTTCTCCAATGCTTACTCTTCCCCTTCCCACCCAAAAAAACATTTTACGAATGACTTCAGCTTCCTCTTCATTAATTTCAAAAAAGGCTTGTCCTCCTCCTATATGCTTATTTATATAACGATAGCCATAAGGAGCTCCACTCATTACATTTATACTGCCTTTATTGGCTGCGTGAATCTTGCCTCTACGACTTCGTTCCATAATTTTTGCACGTTCATATTCTGCTATCATACCCTGTATTTGTAATAGTAATTGAGATTCTGGATTATCGTCAATTTGACAATTCAAGAAAACTGTTTCTACACCCAATTTCTTAAATTCATCAACTAATAACATTTGATGTACATATTTGCGAGCCAAACGATCAGGAGAATGAATATAAACCTTATTAATATTACCTTCTGCTATTTGATCTCTTAATTTTTCTAAACTAGGACGTATTATATCAGAGCCACTATAACCATTATCAATAAATTTATATTCACTTAGTAATTTATGTCCATCAGCACTAATCTTATTCTCTATAGCAGTAATTTGGCTTGCTATTGTATCTCCTTGCACTTGTTTTCCTGAAGAAACTCTCGCGTACAGACTAACAGTTATCATTGCTCCCCCTTAAATTGATTCTATTGTTACATTCAAAAATTTTCTCCTTTTGGCTCCCATTTACTTGTTTATTTAATGCTAGTTTTTTATATGCATCTAATAAGTACAATTCTGCTAACCGATTAGGTTCATAACTATAGCTAACACGAACAGTCAGTTTCTTTTTTCCCATGAGCTTTCCTTGAAAATATATAAATATGTTCATATATCACTCATCGAAACAGATGGTCAGTTGATCGTTGGTTCTATAAGTGAAAACAACTCCTCGTTCTTTGAGTAGAAGCTGCCGGGAAATTATTTTTTTTAGTTTTATGTTTGTTGCAACATTGTTGCAGGGGTATTTGCTATTAATACGTCAACATTATTACACACAAAACGTTTTAAACTTATATTTTTTTCTAGATAATTTTTCATATCCTGCGATAATTTTTCCTTTAATTCTTCATATATTTCCGACAGCAACGTCTCTAATTCCTTAAAAAATTCAATCTCTATATCACCTGACGTAAGGATCATCAGCAAATGTTTCACTAACTCTCTATCGTTTGATTTGATCGCCTGATAAATTGCTTTTTCTCTATCCGTAGAGTGGGCAGCCAGCGAGTTACTTGTTAAGTACTTTTCCAACAACCCCTCTCCGAACCACGCATGATCGTTTCCGTATCACGTGGCTCTCCAATAATCTAACGTTTTAAGGAGTCACCATCATATTTTCCATATTGGATTTTCTTATGGCATTCATGACAAACAACAAGAGTCTTCCTCTGTCGTTCAATCATTCTCTTTTTCCATTTCGGTAGCTCAGTATTACGTTTACCTAGCAAATCAGCAAGTTTACGTACGTGATGTACTTCAATCTGCTCTTGTGATTTACATAATTCACAAGTTTGTGCCAATAGTCTTTGCTCTATTTCACTACGCTTATTCCATATTGGTATAAGGTTATCACTTATACTTACCCATTTATTCCATTTTAGTGACACAGCACCAAAGTGTGTAATTAATGGTATCTTTGATGGTAAACGATCTACTCTGACTTGGATGACTTTTCGTTTTTCACCTTCGTCGTTTTCAATCATTGCACCAAATTTTCTATAAATTTTCCTGCAAGTTGTTTTGTATTTAGATGCTAAAGTCTTTACTAATGATACTTCCATCACATACTTCAAATAACTTAGTGTGTGAAGGTTGTAGGCCATTTTGTAATATTGTACAATTCCTCGATATTCAGTTTGATACTGAGCAACAATACTGTAAGCTGTATCAAGTGTACGTTGAGGTAAATGTATAGGCTTTCCACAACGCATATATTCAGAACACTTTTTCTGCTTTATATGATGTGGTACACGTAACCCAATACTACCGTTAATACATCGTTGTGTCCGATGATCATGTTTATCATCTGCATGCAAGACGTGTATTTTATAACCTAAAAAATTGGCTTTGCTATCACACGCGTGTGTAATAAGCGTTTTATCTTCATTAAGCATAAGTTTGAGCTCCTCATTGAGGAATTTAGCAATCTCATTTTTAATTTGTTCAGCTTCATTTTTTGGTCCTGCAAACCCTACCAGAATATCATCAGCATACCTAACATACCAAAGACGTCGATAATTTAGATCACAAGAATCCTTAGATGGCATACCCTGCACTAATTGACGCAGTTGTTTTGCTTGATCCCAGTTCCCTTGTTTTCTCATCATCGATACTTGCATGGTTAACCTTAAATATTTTGGATTTGTCTTTCTTCGCTTACCTCGGTTATTTGCTGGTATTAGTATATGTTCCACATGTTTATCTAACCGATCGAGTAATATGTTACTCAAAATTGGACCAATAATAGAACCTTGTGGTACCCCACTATGACTCTTATTGTACTTCCAATTTTCCATATATCCTGCTTTTAGCAGTCGATTGATTAGCTGAATAAAACGGTTATCTTGGAAGCTTTCACTCAGTATTTTCAACAACATAGTATGATCAATTGAGTCATAACATGCACTGAGATCTCCCTCTATAAACCATTTTGTACCTCTGCCTTTTTGCATTACTGCTCTTAATGCAGTGTGGCATCCACGCTTTGGTCGAAATCCATGTGAACATTCACTAAATTTAGGCTCATAGTAGGCTTCCAATATTAATCGGATTACTTCTTGAAGTAACTTATTTGACCATGTTGGCAATCCTAACGGCCTGCGTTTACCACTCTTCTTTAAAATATAGATACGTTTTACTGGTGTCCACCGATATCGCTCATAGCGTAAATCCTCTATGATTTTATCGATTTTCTCCAAAGACATACCATCAACTGTTTCAGTTGTCACACCTTCTGTCATAGCACCTTTATTACGACAAAGTTTGCCATACGCTCGAAGGTAAAGATCACGCTGATAAAGTAGGCGATATACGTTTTTAACCGGCAAATTTCTTTGTCCACGTTCACGTATAATGTTAAGTATTGTTTCAGCTTTCCGCATCTTGCGTACCTCCCAATTTCAACATTCAATTATCTGTCACCCTTTGCCCTGTATGTGGCTTTCCCACGCTCCCCGGTGATTCGTTACTTTCACGACTACTACGATGACTCCGTAACCATAGAACTCGCGTTCCTTAGGTCATCCCATGTTCCGTCACTAAGAACTGTTCTAGATCAACTTAGGTTTTCCATTCATCCTCTTAAATAAGTTCACTACTTATCGTTCTACAGCCAGAATGTCACACAAACGAAAGTTTAATCTGTGCTTACCGTAGACATGGGGTTTTAAATGCGATACCCATGGATGTGAAGTCCCACCCCTGAAGATTAGAATTCAAGCAGTTTAGCTTTAACCATATTGATCAGGTGTTGCAAGCCGTTATCTTACACATCTTCAGATAACTCTCGCTTTACATACATGCTCTTGTCCTCCTTCCCTTTCGGGTTAAAGTTAGTTGTTCACCTCGAGGCCATTTATTCTGAACCCCGCTTAGCTCTGCTAAGTATTTCTTAATGCGTACCACGGCGCACCCTCTCGACTCATAAAGCTCCCACTAGTCATTGCCCTAACCCTATACTTAATTTCCAGTGCACAAAAAGATTTGGTCTACTCTTTGCGATTCTTTCTAGTAACTTAGCTGCTTTGGTTTTATGCCTACTCAGCTTCTTGTACTTTGTCTGAAACCACTTTCTGAGTTTCCTATTAAACATTCTTATTATTTCCTCTAGCGCAGTTATGTGATACTTCCCGTAATAGTTAAACCAACCCCTTAGAATTGGATTACATATTCGTGATATATCTTCTATTTCCAAGTTTGTTCTTCTAGCAAATTTCCAGCCTCTAATTTCTTTCTTCATCTTTCTCAGACTTTCTTTACTTACGGTTGGAGTAAAACTTACAAATAGACTACCATCTTTTCTATTTCTTACAAGCCTTTTGCGAAATTCATATCCTAGGAATGTAAATGACACATTCTCATGACTATCCTTTCGTTTTCCATCTTGACAGTAGATGATTTTGGTCTTTGTATGTTTTATTTCCAGCTTGCAAGTCTTCAGTCTCTGCTCAAGTTGACTTAAAATTAGTTGTGCTTGGATCTTGCTTACACAATGTATAACACCATCATCAGCATATCTTGCCCACTTTACACTTGGATATTTTCTTCTCATCCACACATCAAAGCTGTAGTGCATGAATAGGTTACTTAAGATAGGACTAACTACACCTCCCTGCGGCACTCCGCTGAGACGCTTTATCTTTGTTCCATCTTCAAGTTGTATATCTGCACTTAGCCATCTTTGTATGTATAAGAGAACCCATTTGTTTGTAGTGTGCTTTCTGACTGCTTTCATCAGTAGATTGTGGTCTATGTTATCATACATTCCCTTGATGTCAAACTCTATTAACCAATTTTGGTCGAAGCATCGCTTCCTGGTTTGTCCTATGGCATCTAATGCTGATTTATTTGGCCTATAACCATATGAATCCTCATCAAATACCTTCTCAAGTTCTGGTTCTAAAACACTTCTTACAACTTCCTGTGCTATACGATCCGAGACAGTTGGTATTCCAAGTGTCCTTGTCCCTCCATCTGCCTTGGTTATATCACAAGCCTTAACTGCAGGTGGAAAATAACTACCAGATGATAGCCTATTCCATAGCCTGTAAAGGTTCTTGCTTAAGTCTTGATCAAACTTTTCAATTGTTAGATCATCAATACCTGCTCCTCCTCTGTTTTCTTTAACTCTTTTATAAGCCATAAACACTAGAGATTTCGGTATATCAAAAGGCTTTGTTCGTTCAATCATTTTCATCCTCCTTCAAGTTGAATGATTTACTAAAGTCGACTAGTTCAACCCCTTCGCTCCATGGTCATTACAACCACTTCTTCACTACTACGAGTTGATCCGCCCCAGTGATTTGTATCGCTACTCTAAAGCTTGAGGATTTGCCTCTTGCTTGTCTCGCTTTGCATCAAATCGACTGGTTCCTGCAGTTCCTTATTAAAGCCCAGATCAGACTCACGCCACCTTTATGCCGAACACCGCCTACACAGTAATCAGGTTCCCTGTACGCTTTTAAGAGGAGAACAACTCACTCCTCCTTTCGATGTTCACTTCCCTTTTCGACACGTTCATCAGTGGTTCACTTACGTTCGCCTTTCTGATCCACACCTTCTAGCTCTTACGCTGATTTTTCCTTAACGCTTATGACCCTATCTCTTAAATAGAGCCACTTAAGGTGGTTTGAAACCTGCTCCTGAAAACCGATTTCGAAGGACCTTCCTTCATCTTCAATAAAGCTTCTCACAAACATTACCCTGTTTGTTGCTGCAGCACACCATCATTCTTTGGATCGAGAAACTTCGAAAGAGCCATAACGAACTAACCTAAAAAGCATTAATAATTATACACAATTCTGAAAAAATATTCAACTTCTTTATTTTTAGTTTATTTTTTTAAGTTTTGAATGCGTTGATGAAAAAAATGTCTCCCATAGGTGGCTTTAGAATACTACTACGCACCTTAGAGGTCCTTTTTGTAGATCTTTTTATACCCCCCTCATAAAGCGCCTAAAAACCCCGGCAAATGAATTCATGGATTTAGTAGCTATAAAGAGCTTTAAAAATACTTATTTTTGGTGTGAGAGCCTAATAAAATACGAGCCAAAAGCTCAAACCTACCATCGAGCTCTCACATCTTTCATAATAAAGAGCTTGAAGTTTAACGTCAACATTTTCATAGTAAATTTATGCTAACCTGTGTAATAATGTGTAGTTTATTTCTGTTAGCGGCATGGCAAAACGTACTACTATTTCCATAAGGTACAAAATAGCACAAAATATAAGAAGCTGGATATTAAAGCGAAAATATACCCAAAAAGATTTAGCAAATAAAACAGGTATAGAATACTATACGCTGCTAAGGTATGTAAAAGGAAAATGTGGCATTCCAACTGAAAAGTTAAAACGTATAGCAAAGGCATTGTCAGTTCCTATTAGTAATCTACTTCCTCCACCAAGAGAAGACAGTTGTTTTGATAAAGATAAGGCGCAAGAGACGTACGATTTCATGGGAAAATACATGAAAACAAAGGGGAGAGAACCGCGCAAGGCAATTAATCCATTAACCAAATTTATTCGAGCTCAAGAGGAAAGTGATGTAAAAGCAGCAAGAATAAGAATGGCAAAAAATATGCTCAAGTTAGAATTTGATGCTGATATTATCTACCGAGCAACAGGCTTATCAACAAATGAATATAATAATAAAGAGCTAGTTGTCTGTAAGCGTTACAAGGAAGGACAAGAGATGAAGAAATGGAGGATAATAAGAGAATATACTCAAGAGGAATTGGCAAAAGAGCTAGGTGTAGCACGTTCACAAATACATAACTATGAACAAGGGAAGAGTACCTTTTTAAGTGAGGTGGCGTGTAAAGTTGCAGAAATATTATCAGTGGATGCTGAAGATCTAATAACGGAAGAAGATTACTATGAAGGTGAAGACGAGGAAGCGGAAAATGAGCTATTAAGTTTGACGAGAGAATTCAAAAGAATTGATAATCAGGAATCAAGAGATGAACTGAACATACTAATAGAATTTTTGTCCGAAAGAAGGCAAATCTACAGAGAAAAGATCGACAAAGCAGAAGGGATAAAAGTAGCAAATAATCTACTTATACTAGGTATTTCTGTTGATGCTATTTCTTCAATAACTGGCTTATCTAGAAAACCCATATATACCTCCTAGTCTAAAAAGTACAATATATGAAAACAATATGGTAAAAATACAAACATTATTTCGTATGTCAAGTTTTTTTTACTTCAGAATATCAGAACCAATCATAAATTATTCCTAATCTTAAAAAGCAACTAGAAATGGGAATTAATTTGGGAAAGTGTTGAAAAAAAAAGTACATAAATCTTCAAAGAAATGTATCTTTAGGTACTACATGCTTGTTTGACTGCTTTAATTCTTTCTAAAAACGCGAAACTATCATTGCTAGTATGTGTCTAAATAGGATGAAAATAGGCCAACATATTGGACTTTAGGTTACTTAAAGCTTGTGCATATGCTGATAATTTGAATCAAGATTTAAGAATACACTGGCGATTTATTGTGCCCAGTAGTCCATACACTAGAAAGGACGCTCTTAACAGCATCACACGTACCTATATCGGGATCTTCTTGCTTTTCCTCACTAACTCTCTCGCAAAACTTTCCAACACCATAACCTACTAATGCACCAATTACTGCAGCTACAAGAAACACCGCAACAGCACCAACAGGAGTTAAAGTAGCAGCTCCTGCAAGATATGCTATGCTCAAACCTAAAAACAAACCAATTGCTATACCGCCACAAACATAGTATTTGTTGTTGTTTTTAGATTTTATTTGTAATTTAGGGTGTCTTTTAAAACCTATCCCGCAATGTATAAGATTAGCTAACTCATTTGCACCTTCATCACCAATGTTGTTATCAGATAATTCAAGTTTAGTAAGATTCGTAAGACTAGCTAAAGCTTTTGCACCTTCATCACCAATATTGTTATATTTCAAATCAAGTTTAGTAGGATTCGTAAGACTAGCTAAAGCTTTTGCACCTTCATCACCAATATTGTTATCAGATAATTCAAGTTTAGTAAGGTTTGTAAGACTAGCTAAAGCTTTTGCACCTTCATTGCCAATATTGTTATATTTCAAATCAAGTGTAGTAAGATTTGTAAGATTAGCTAAAGCTTTTGCACCTTCATTGCCAATTTCTGCTCTGTGCAAACTAAGTTTTGTAACGTCTGTTCTATTTTGTAAAAAGCTTACTAGTTCACTTACGTTTACGGCGCAATGACAATAAAGGACACCGTACTTAACATGTTCATTAAAATCCATTTCTTCTCCTTACTAAAATTATCATATAAATATTTTAGCCAGTATTTCAGTGATTGTCAATTTTGTTAACAAATTACGTGAAAATTTGTAGAAAATACCAGACTCTGTAGCGTCACAAAAAATTTGTTCATTTACTTTTTCTAAAACCGCAAAAAAGTACGTATCTTTGTGAGAGCTTGTTTGGTAAAAATAAGGTTGTGAAAATAGAAGGTTGAAATTGTTGCAACGAAGTTAAGCAAATTGGTTCGTATATAAATATGGTAAAAGTAGGCCAATATAGCTAGTTTTGTGGTATAGTAAAATTATTATAAGAAAAGTTCGAACGTGTCATTTGGAAAAGAAGATCATTAGAGGGAAAAGAGGAGCTTGATGATTTGGAAGAGAGCTTAATTGATGAAAGATAGCGCTATGTGTTTCCAAAATTGTGCATAAAAGTAAAACAAAACGAAGGTTAACAGTTGCGTCTTTTTCGCAAGAATAGCTGATAAATGGATTTATGGAAAAAAGGAGTGCCTGAACTATGAAAACATTTACAGGAGAAACTATGAGAAAAAGAACATTAACTGTTACCTGTCGATATGAGCCTGATGAGTTAGCAGATAAACGCTTATCGGATGTATACGGGCAACTGATAGAGAGATTGATAAAGAGAAAAAAAGAAAATAGAGAGAAAGAAACAAATGAAAGTAGTGAGTTTATATGCGAGAGTGTCATCGTGCAAAAAATTAAGCATAGTACGACAAATACAAGTTTTCTTGTCGTTTTAATCTGCACAGATTGCGAAGTTAAATGAAATAGCTTCAGTTTCATGATAAGGGGGCTGACGAAACTTGTCAAGTAAGTTTTTTCGTTTCTGCGGGCTACTTCTTGACACCAGTGGTGTTAAGTATTCGTACAGTTATTGGTATTATTAAGATACTCCCTAATCTTCTTTACATCCTCCCAGGCTAAACGTTTTTGCATTGGCTGACGCAGTAGGTAAGCTGGGTGAAATATAGCAGCTGTAGTGATTGAGTGAGATAAATATTGGTTAGTGTACGTATGAAATCTACCACGCAAATTCGATATAGTTTTTGTGCTGTCAAGAAGGCTATAACACGCAATTCCCCCGACCAAAATTAGAATTTGCGGTGAAACCAGTGCAACATGCTTCTCAACAAATGGTCTGCACATATCAAGCTCTAGGTCGGTTGGCTTTCTATTGCCAGGTGGGCGCCAAAATACGGTATTGCTTATGTATACCTTAGTGCGATCAAGATTGATTGCATTTAACATTTTATCGAGCAACATTCCACTTGCACCACAAAATGGTATGCCTTGAAGGTCTTCATTTGCTCCTGGAGCTTCACCAACGAGCATAATTTTTGCGTTTGGATTACCATCGGAAAAAACAGTATTAGTTGCAGTTTTTTTTATCTCACAACCTT
This sequence comes from Wolbachia endosymbiont (group A) of Urophora cardui, assembly GCF_964028435.1. NCBI lineage: Bacteria > Pseudomonadati > Pseudomonadota > Alphaproteobacteria > Rickettsiales > Anaplasmataceae > Wolbachia > Wolbachia endosymbiont (group A) of Urophora cardui. The sequence continues at coordinate 1,347,031 of NZ_OZ034774.1, read as the reverse complement.
CAAATGATTCAACTGCACTTCTTAGTTCATCCACACTACTACATTTACTTGCAAGTTTCCTTGCTTCAATTATCCAATCACTTGGAAACATGTCTTTTCCATCTTTAGTGTCACCCCAGCGCGTATCTGCATCTTTCTTCTGGGTCCCAGTTTGGATAACAGAGGGTTGCACACCCTCTTTGCTCTCCAACTTTTTTTCCTCTTCACCCTCTGTTAGTGTGCAATCAACGCCCACTTCATGGTAAAATTTTAATAATTCTAGGTCTTCATTGCTCATAATGCTTTTTAACCTTTTGTGCTTTTTTCATGGCCATATCATACTTTAATTTAGATAAATGTCTAATATATAATATGCCATTTAAGTGATCTAGCTCATGCTGAATACACCTTGCGAGCCAGCCGCAAGCTTTTAGCGTCTGTTCCTCATTATTTAAATCCTTATATTTCACAGTCAAATATTTTGGACGCTTAATCTCATAGCTTTGCTCTGGAATTGAAAGGCACCCTTCTTTGAGAATTACTTGTTCATCGGATAATTCCGTAATTTCAGGGTTAATCATGTAAAATTTGCCAGTCGATTCATACCCTACTGGCTCGTCTTCAGCTCGAGAGAGCTGAATGTCCATAACAAAAATTCTCCTCAGCACTCCAACTTGCACTGCAGCAAGGCCAAGACCTTCTGCATCGTACACAGTTTCGAACATGTCGTTTACTAATTCTTTAATTTTATCGTTTATATCTGTTACTTCACTGGCACGTGTGATTAGTCTTTCATCAGGGGCAATTACAATTGGTAATATGGACATAAAAATTATAATTCTATGTTTTGCTTTTCCTTTTGTCCAGAATTTAGTGTATATTAAAATGTTGCTATATCTATAATAGAAATATAAATTATTAAAGAAAGCTACAATTTAAATGAAATTGCGTAATAAGGTTAACTAATGTACTCTGCAGTAATAGCAAAACCAAAGAGAAACGTTTTTGCTGTTTTAGACATAGGTACAACAAAGATTATTTGTCTAATCGTTAAAATAAATGGCAACTTCAGCTATAAAGTGACAGGAACGGGCTATAAGATTGCAGAAGGTGTAAACGGTGGGTCGATAACTAATGTAAAACACGCAAATTACTCCATCTCATCAACTATAGGTTTAGCTGAGCAAGTGTCAGAGGAAACTATAGACCAGATATATGTGAACATTGCTGGATGTGGCATCTCATCTTTTAATGTACATAATGAAATTATTGCAGCTAATCATGAAATTTCTGACCGGGATATAAAACGTGTAGTTTTTCAGACGTTTGAGAAATATATTGAAGAAAATGTTATCATTCACAATATACCACTGAAATATCACTTAGATGACATGACTGACATAAAAGAAGTTGGTGGATTGTACGGAAAAAGACTATCTGCTGATGTTAATGTTGTCACTGCTTCGCGTCCAGCGCTTACCAATATTGAAAACTGTATTACCAATAATGGTGGATTAAATATGGCAGGTTGTATTGCTTCTGCATATTCTGCAGGTCTTGCCTGTCTGAGTGAAGATGAAAAAGAGCTCGGGACTGCTATTGTTGATATAGGCGGTGGGTGCACTGCAATTGGAATTTTCAAAAGAGGGAAACTTGTGTATGCAAGCAGCGTTCCAATTGGTGGCGTTCATATCACTCGAGATATTGCTTACGGGCTATGCACAAGCATAGAACGTGCAGAGTATATAAAAATACTGTATGGTAGCACTATCGTAACTTCAATAGATGAGAACGAATATATTACAGTCCAAAATAGTGAAAATGATGAACCTACTCAAGTATTCAAATCTGAGCTTATTAACATCATAAGACCAAGAGTTGAAGAAATACTTGAAATGGTAAGAGAGCAATTTCAAGAGCAGAAAGATCCAATTAATAAAGTAGTGATCACAGGTGGAACTAGTCAACTCACAAGCATGAAGGAAATTGCAGGCTATATATTCAATAAGCAAGTTCGAATTGGGTGCCCTGAGTCTTGTAGCGGTCTTGATGGCGAATATGATAAAAATCCTGTATTTTCTGCTGCTATAGGTTCTATAAAGCTAATAGTTGAAACTTTTTATAAGAATAACTCTGGAATGCTCGGTCAAGATGGTAAAATAAGTAAGTTGTACCATTGGGTTAAATCAAAAGTTACAGTTTAATTTTACTGAATGAAATTCTTATATCTGTCAAAGGAAACATTATGAATAAAAAACATTGTTTCAAAATTAATAAACTTGTTCGTGATCATACAACTGAAATTATACGTTCCCATGGAATTATTGTTTATGAGAGGGTGATGGAAAAAGATGAATACATTGAACGTCTCAAAGATAAACTTTTAGAAGAAGTAAAGGAAGTTATTGCCTCTAAAACCTCAGATGAAAACCTTGAAGAGTTAGCTGATTTACTTGAGGTCATACATGCATTAGGCAAAGAAAGTGGACTATCTATAGAACAAATTGAAGAAAAGCGTATCTCTAAAAAACAAGAGAGAGGTGGTTTTGAGAATCGTATCTACAATACTTACATTGAGGTGAATTCTAATAGCATCGATTACTATCACAAAAAACCTTCAGATTATCCTGAGATAGTAGTTGTATAGTTCAGATTATTAAATAGACTTCTTGCTTGACCACCTTTCATACAAATGACTTGACACTAGGATCCATAGGGCTTATTTTCATAATACGTAAAGTTATTACATTTATGTACTTGCAAGTAAGCGTACCAATTACAATAAGACATGGAAAATATGAACATAACTATACACTCACAAGAAGATTTTGAATTTATGCGCAAGGCTGGCAGGCTTGCTGCTGAAACTCTTGATTTCATTGCACCGTACGTAAAGGTAGGGGTGACAACTAATGAGTTAAATGATCTATGTCATGATTTTATAATTAATGCAGGTGCAATTCCAGCACCACTAAACTATAGGGGGTATCCAAAATCGATTTGCACTTCAAAAAATGCAGTTGTGTGCCATGGTGTTCCCGATGATAAAACGCTTAAAGATGGAGATATTTTAAATATTGATGTCACGGTGATTTTAAATGGTTGGCATGGTGATACAAGTCGCATGTTTTGGGTTGGCAAGCCATCAATAAAAGCAAAACGTTTGTGTGACGCTACTTATCATGCATTGATGGAAGCAATTAAACAAGTTAAACCCGGCAATAAGTTAAATGAAATAGGGCTTGCTATAGAGAAATATATTAGAGATTTTGGATATTCTATCGTACGCAGCTACTGCGGACATGGTATAGGAAAAGTCTTTCATGCTCCACCAAATGTAGTGCATTTCTATGATCAAGATGAAAATCTCATCTTGAAGGAAGGTATGTTTTTTACAATAGAGCCAATGATTAATGCTGGAAAACATGAGACTCTGCTCAGTAAAATCGATGACTGGACAGTGACAACATGCGATCTTTCACTTTCTGCTCAATTTGAACATACGCTCGGAGTAACTAAAGATGGTGCTGAAATATTCACATTATCACCTAAAAATTGGCACTTCCCACCATATAATTAGATTTTTTTAAACTCTGCTATACTGCAACTATACTTGGATCTTGAAGAAAGCTAATCCTTAATTTGCGATATAGCAACTAGCCCAATTAATGCACAGAAAATCATGTAAAAACTAGCTGAAGTCTCTTGTCCTGTAACTTTGATAATTGTTGTGCATATAAATGGTGCAAGGCCACCAAAAAATCCAGCAGCTATATTTCTTGACAAGCCAAATCCGCTGTACCGAACCTTTGTTGGAAATAATTCACACATAAATGCACTGACAGGACCAAGCGATGCAGCTATTGGAATTATAAAAAGAATATATGCCGTAAAAGTGAGTAAGTAATTGCCACTACATAACATTGAGAAAACTGGATAACTCACTATTACAAAAGCTATAAATGAAAATTTCATAACTTTTTCTCTTCCTACCTTATCAGAAAGTATTGCAAACAATATTGTCAATCCTCCGAGCGCAATTTGACTCAGTATTTCTACCATATGGTTAAAATGAGTATTTATTGTTGATGTAAGCACATTGAAAAATACCAGATATATGTAAAGAGATGAGTTTTCAACTATATCAACCCCAACTGATATCAGAAAAGGTTTTTTATAGCTATTCAATAACTCTTTTAATGGCAGTTTAGATGGATTTTTCTGTCTTTTATACTCTGGGCTTTCATCAAGTATATATCTCATATATATGCTGATTAATCCCATTGCTAAACTGAAAATGAAAGGTAATCTCCACCCCCAAGATTCAAAATCAGATACTTTTTTGCATATGAGTACTGCTATCAGGCTTAATACTGAACCAAAAATTGCGCTTAATACTTCAATGCTGCCAAAAAATCCTTTTTTGTTTTTAGGAGCGTGTTCTATTAAAAATGGTGCATTTCCTGCTTCTCCTCCAAGGGATATACCCTGCAATAATCTTAAACAAACTACCAGCATTGACGCTAGTATTCCAATGCTTTGATAACCTGGAACAAAAGCAATTAATACGGTTGATAAAGTCATTAATATAATCGAGAGCAATAAGGCAACTCTTCTGCCATGCTTATCACCAATGTGACCAAATATAGCAGCGCCGACTGGTCTCATTAAGAAACCCACTGCAAACACTCCAAAAGCCTTCAATACGCTGGTTAGTTGATCATCCGATGGAAAAAACACACCACCTATTATGTTTATTAAGTGGCCAAAAAGCATGTGGTCATACCACAATAAAGTGTTACAAATCAAACTTGAAAATATTACTTTTGTTATTTGCTGCATAATTTTCTATAGTTTGTTTAGTATTTAGTAATATACATTACTTTTTTTTATATAATAGAAAAATTTGAACATTATATTAATAATAGTATCTTATTAAATCTTAATATTTTTATATCATTGACTATATTCAAGTATTTTTATATTATTGCCTATATATTTCCATATGTTTTAGTGGGAAGCTATTTTTATTTGTATGCACAGAGTCTTTTGATGGAGCACTATGACACACACTCCAGTTTTGTTAAAAGAGATGCTATCACTACTATCACCGCAGGATGGTGGTATATACGTGGACGCCACATTTGGAGCTGGAGGGTATAGCAAAGCAATATTGGAGTCAGCTGATTGCAAGGTATATGCAATTGATAGAGATGAAACGGTAACTAAGTTTTATGATGATTTAAGCGTTAGATATCCCGATAGAATAAAACTATTCATTGAGAAGTTTAGTAATATTAAAAGTATACTAAGCAGCGTTGAGCCATCTCCTGTCATCCCAGTACTTGATACTGGAAAAAATAACTGGTCACGCGCTGGAATGAAATCAAACGGAGTGGATGGGGTGGTTTTTGACATCGGAGTTTCATCTATGCAGCTTGATAACGGAGATAGAGGGTTCTCATTTTTACATGATGGTCCACTCGATATGAGCATGGATAACTCTTCTTATATAAACGCTTCAACGTTTGTTAACGCTTTACGCGAAGAAGAAATTGCAAATACTATATATAACTACGGAGGAGAGCATCATTCTCGCAAAATCGCAAGAGCAATAGTAAGTGCACGGAAGAAGAAAACTATCAAAACTACATTTGAGCTTGCGAACATTGTACGTTCTGTGGTGTTCCGTGGAAAAAGCAAAATTGATCCTGCAACCAGAACATTTCAGGCAATCAGAATATGGGTAAACGATGAGCTGGGAGAACTTGAGAGGGGCATTAAAGCTGCATCTGAAATTTTAAATGAGAATGGCAAATTAATTGTTGTCACCTTTCATTCTTTGGAAGATCGTATAGTCAAAACTTTTTTTAAAGATCTATGTGAGCCAAGATCTACTGATTGTAAGACATTCTCTCTTCTAAATAAAAAAGTGATCAAAGCAAGTATAGAAGAAGTAAGTGCAAATCCGCGTTCACGCTCAGCAAAACTAAGAGCTATACAGAAGTTGTCATGAGAACTTTCTGCATCATCTCAATAGTTATGTTTTTTCTTAGCATTGTAGGACTATTTAAGATAAAACTACATGTTCAGTCATTAAATAGAGAGCTAATAAAAATAAAAAGTGAAATTAGTTTAGTACAAAGTGATATAAAAGTTTTACAAGCAGAGTGGAGCTATTTGAATAATCCAAAAAGACTTGCAAGCCTTGTAAAGAAATACCTAAAAAATAACTCTTTAATACTGGCTAGCCAGGTTAAAAATCTTGACTCTTTAAATGGCCGCAGTGTGTTAGCACAACTTAAAATCCATGATCAACAGTGAGATTAAGTCTTATTTTTTACAGATGAGCACATCACAATAAAACTTACTTTGTATCCGTTCAGGATAGCGGCAAGGTAGTATAACCATAGAGTAAAAGTGAGTTTACAACAAATGGTGTCATCCCAGTGCTTGACACTGGGATCCAGCCTTTCCATAATCATCAAAAACATTGTATTTTAACGTAAAACAGCTATTTTTATGCTTACCAACTTAATAAAATTCCTGGATCCCAGTGTCTGGGCACTGGGATGACAGCAGTCCTACGTCATACCGCGATTCATTCGCGGTATCTCTTAACATAGATCCCGCTAACAAGCAGCGGGATGACGGTTGTCAGGGTGTCATCCAAGTAGCCCCTTTTTTCTGGATTCCAGACTGGAATGACAGCAGTCCTACGTCATACCGTTACGGTATCTCTAGATCCCGCTAACAAGCAGCAGGATGACGGTTGTCAGGGTGTCAGCTACTTAGATGAAACCCTTTTCCGGTGGAGATCACTATCAAATCACATAAGAGAAAACTAAGACCAATCACATTTTTTATCTTGCGGTTTTATTTGCAATATTGCTACCACACTGATCAACAAGCAGAAGACTATATAAAGCCCAGCAGCAAGGTTTGTTTGAGGAAATGTTACAGTCAACCAAATACAAACCATAGGAGTAAATCCTCCATGTAACGCATAAGAGATGTTGCGTGATAAGCTCACACCACTAAATCTAACATTGGTGGGAAAGAGTTCAGATGCAACTATTCCTATGGGAACTATACCTCTTTCTATTATAGAAAGAGCCATTACACTAAGCATAATTATAAGGTAATTTTTGTAGTAATATGCAATAGATAACGCAGGACAACATAGTGCCATTGTAATTGCTATAAATAAGATTGCAGTGCGCTCTTTTCCAACTTTATCAGCCAACATTCCAAACGCTATTGAAGATATCGGCATTAATACACTGGTTATAATGAGCACAATTTCGTTGATATATGTCGTTACATACACATCCACTGATGCTATTTCCTTTGCGAGTGTTCGAAGAAATATGGTAAATCCGACAGCAACATTAACAGGTACAGATATTAAAATAGCAAGTATAAGAGCTCTCTTGTGGCGCTTTATAAGCTCTATTATTGGCAAATCAGGTAAATTTCTTTGTTTTCGATTTTTTTCATATGCTGGAGTTTCTCCCAATGTGTATATGCTATACGCGCTAATTAATCCTAAAATAGCTGAGAAAACAAATGGCAATCTCCAACCCCAGGTACAAAAATCAGTAGTTTTTTTGCAGATAATTACTATCACCGCAGAAAGCAAGACACCAATGGAGCGACCACAGCCCATTATTCCAAAATACATTCCTAAGTTCTCTTTCCTACTGGATAAATGTTCTATAAGATAAACAGAACTTCCCTGTTCACCACCAAGTGCAATTCCTTGTGTCACATGGATTGCAAGAAGCAATATAGTAGAAATTATACCTACTTGATTGTGACTTGGAATAAATGCAATGAGACTTGATGGTATCGATATTAGCAAGATAGTAATTATTAATGCTATCCTTCTTCCATACCTGTCACCAACGTGACCAAATATGAATGCACCAAGTGGCCTTACAATTGCACCTAGCCCTACAATTCCAAATAATTGCAGTATGTTACTGTAGACATCTTTTGCAAAACAAAACTCTCTGCTAATTATGTTAATCAAATCAGTGAAGAGCATGTAGTCATACCATATTGCGATTCTGCAGAGTATGGTTGATATCAATACCCTTATTTGGTGATTATCCACTAAATTTAATTCGTAAATGTTTGCTTATTCTATTCTGGCTGCTTTTTGGGATTTTGCAACCTAAGCATGTGAAGTTGACTGTTTTATTATGGTGTGTGATAATTGAGATTGTTAAGTACTAGGTAATGCTACATATGTAATACTACCAGCTACAAGTGCAGATGCTACTGCTATACCAATCATTACTAACATCTCTAACCTAACTGTACGTTCAAGTGCAGTAAATGCTATCAGTCCAGCAGCAAGACCCATACCAACAGTAGCGGTGTACCGTGCTCCATTGCCTTGTTTTGGTTGCTCAGTTGTTTTGTTTTTAGCTTCTAGTGCTTGTTTTTCTTGATCGAATTTAGCTTGTAATTCTGTTTTTTCCTGCTCAGCTTTCAGCTTTTCAGCTTCTAATTCTTCGCCTTTCTTACTTAATTGTTTTTCTAATTCTGTTTTTTGCGTATTAGCTGCACCCAATTGAGTTTGTAAGTCTGTTTTTTCCTTCTCTATCTGCTCAAGTTTATTTACTTTTTCTTGCATTTCATTTGATAGTTCATTTTTAGCTTCAGTTTTTAGCTTTTCGGTTTTTAGTTCAGCTTTTGCAGCCGTTATTGTTGCTTGGTCAGTTTTCAGTTCATCTTTTGCAGCCGTTATTGTTGCTTGGTCAGTTTTCAGTTCAGCTTTTGCAGCCGTTATTGTTGCTTGATCAGCTTTAAGTTCATCTTTAGCTTCAGTTTTTATTGCATCATCAGCTTTAAGTTCATCTTTAGCTTCTGTTTTTAGTTTCTCTCTGAATGCACTTACTATGTTTTCTGAAGTTTCTTCCTCTTTACCTTCCAACACTCCTTTAAGGAAAACTCTCAGCTCTTCTTTTTTTGTAGCATCCAGATTATGACCATTCTTATCTAAAGCACCCAAAATCCCTGCTAATCTTTCAAATCCTATCATAACGAACCTCAATATATATAATTAACATTACATAATACCTTTAGAACCTAAGGTCAAGTAATATTTTTATCATAGCATAGAAAATTTATGTTCGTAAACAAAAAATTTTGGCGTAAAATTGCCGTATTTACTTAATTGTGCTATAGCTAAAGTAATTTAGGTTTATCGACAATCGTCATCCCGCTGCTTGTTAGCGGGATCTATGCTAAGAGATACCGCGGCGGTATGACGGTTAAGTATCCTGCTACGTGTTAGCGGCTTAGATACCGCGAATGAATCGCGGTATGACGTTGCTAGCTTAAGGTTTAAAATTGAGAAATATTTATGTTAAAAGAAAAATACGGCTTTAAAGAAGTTGAAGACAAATGCAACATATTATGGGAAGGTAGTAAAGTTTATAAATGGAATGGTGAAAAGGATAACACTTTCACTATAGACACACCTCCACCAACAATATCGGGTAAATTGCATATCGGCCATATATTTAGCTATTGCCACACAGACTTTATTGCAAGGTTTCAGCGCATGCTGGGAAAAGATGTGTTTTATCCAATTGGGTTTGATGATAATGGGCTCCCCACTGAAAGATTGGTTGAACAAACCTATAAAACCCGTGCAAAAGAAGTTGGCAGAGAAAAATTTATAGAGATGTGCCATGAAGTTATTGAAAAATCAAAGCAAGAATTTAAGGAACTATTTAAATCGGTCGGCATTAGTTATGACTGGAGTTTGGAATATCACACGATCAGCAAGGAAACTGTGACACTTTCTCAAATGTCGTTTATCGATCTATATAATAAAGGGTATGCATATAGAAAAATGCAACCTATTCTTTGGGATCCGGTTGATAAAACCGCAATTGCGCAAGCAGAAATAGAAGATAAAGTTTTTGAGTCATCCTTAAACACGATAGTTTTCTCTACTCACGAAAATGAGCAGATCAATATTGCAACTACGCGACCTGAGTTACTTCCCGCATGCGTTGCAGTTTTTTGCCACCCAGAGGATGCACGCTATACCCATCTGATTGGCAAAACAGCCGTAGCGCCAATAACAAAGGAAAAAGTTCCAATAATAGCTGATGATAAGGTTAAAGTAGATAAAGGCACTGGGCTTGTTATGTGTTGTACATTCGGTGATGAGCTCGACATATATTGGCAGCAAAAGCATAATCTGCCGATGAAAATTATCATCGATCAGGATGGGAGGATGAACCTGCATCCACCGCATGGTCAGAAGGAAAGAGCATGGATCCCAGTGTCTGGGCACTGGGATGACACCATAGGGGCTACTCGGATGACAGGAGAAAGGGCTACTCAGATGACAAAAGAAGACGTCATTCCACCACACCCCGGCGTCATTCCAGCGCGTGACGCTGGAATCTACAATGAAATCAATGGATTGAAAGTTACAGCAGCAAGAAAGAGGATGATCGAAATCCTAACTGAGAAGGAGTTACTAATAGAAAGCACTAGCATTTCTCATTCTGTTAAGTGCGCAGAAAGGTCTGGTGCACCACTTGAGATATTGCCTACTTATCAATGGTTTATCAAGACCTTAGAGCAAAAAGCTCAAGTATTAGATAAAGTAAAAGAATGTAATTGGCATCCAAGCAATATGCGTAAACGCATGGAAGTGTGGATAGAAGGGCTAAATTGGGACTGGTGCATCTCAAGGCAGCGCTATTTTGGTGTGCCATTTCCAGCGTGGTATTCCAAACGTAAGGGAGAAGAAGGTAAAATTATTCTAGCTGAGATAAAGGACCTACCTATAGATCCACTCAAAGATTTGCCAAAAGGGTATAGCAAAGAAGAGGTTATCCCAGATCAAGATGTAATGGATACCTGGGCCACAAGTTCAATTACTCCTCAACTAAGTGCACTGGCAGTAAACAGTGAGTTTAGCTTACCAAATCATCGCTATAATACAATATTTCCTGCAGATCTGCGCAGCCAGAGCCATGAGATAATAAGAACTTGGGCTTTTTATACTATTTTAAAGGCACATTATCATGCAGATTCTTTACCTTGGAAAAACATTATGATCAGCGGTTGGTGTTTAGCCGATGATAAGAAAAAGATGAGTAAATCAAAAGGTAACATCATCACTCCTCATGTAATACTTGAAACTTATGGAGCTGATGTAGTACGCTATTGGGCAGCGAACTCAAGGCCTGGAGTTGATACAGTCTACTCTGAAAATATATTTAAAATTGGCAAGCGCCTAGTTACAAAACTTTGGAACGCTAGCAAGTTTGTTTCCATGTTCATGGAAAAGCATCAAGTAATGAGCATAAATTCTGCTCACGAGACAATAGATAAGTGGATATTGTCTAAGTTATACAAAGTTATAGAAAGAGCAACGAATAACCTATTACAGTTTGAATACTGCGAAGCTTTGGGCGTAATAGAGGAATTTTTTTGGAAGGATTTTTGTGATAACTACTTGGAATTAGTAAAAAAACGCGCGTACGGAAGCAGTGAAGCAACCTTAAGTGCAAAACAAAGCTTGGCGTATGTGTTAAATGTTATTTTGCGGTTATTTGCACCTTTTTTGCCTTACATTACAGAAGAGATATACCACCAGTTGTATAGTTATAATTCTGTACACAATCAAAGTAATTGGCCAAAATTAGAAGAGCTTATCTACGATAAATATTCAGAGGAAATGGGAGACAATTGCGTGCAGATATTAAACATTATCAGAAAGATAAAAGCAGATAATAATGTATCAGTTAAGCATTTGATAAAGAAATTAGTGATAAAAGCAGATCTACGAGAGGACAAATTGAATCAATCCGCGCAGAATGACCTACAAGCAGTTTGCAATGCGGAAATGATAGAGTGGATGCAGTCTGAGCTTGAAACTGAAGACGGGAAATACATAGTGAATATAGACTTATACTGATTTGTATAGCTTTACTTCCCTTGACATTTATGCTATTATAATACTTTAGTTGTGAGGGAATAATAATGGGGGATTTATATAATAAAGCCAATGCACCATATCTTATAGCTGGTGCTTTTGCTACTTTGGTATTGCTTGCATCTGGGACACTTGCTGTTGCCCCTTATGTTGAGTTCTTGTCTTCAGTTGCAGTCTTTAATGTAGCTCTTCCTGTTGCCTTGAGTTTATCTATACTATCTACTTTGATACTCGCACTTTCATGCAAGATGATTAGTAATAATGGCTTTGTTGCATCGCTAGCTATGATGGATTAAAGATAAAAAAGATGGAGAATATCAGTAGCTTATTATTCTGGTATTTATAACAAGAACGGTCAGTGAATACCTAAATTTGAGTAAAAGAAATTTCACTACCACTCACTAATCCGGCTAAAATTCAAGAATTTCAATGCTTTAGCTATTTTCAATAGAATTAAGTTTATTAATATAAATAATAAATTACTATTCTTAAATTTGATCAGATTGATTGCAAAAAAACAAGATTTTCAATAGGTTGCTTATAATCCTAGCTATAGTTAGCCTTTCATAAGTAGCGATGCAACAAAGCCAGTAATAATAAGAAAATAGAGGTTGAGAAAAATAAATTTGCTGAAAAAGAGCAAGAGTTAGAAAGCGTAAAACAACAATTTGAGAGTAAGGTACAAGAGTTAGAAAATAAAATAACTCTAGAAAAAGAAGCTAAAGAAGCTGCAAGCAAAGAAGTGGAGGAATTGAATAATCAACTAAATAGATTAACTCGAGAAAAGCAAGGTTTAGATGAGAGAATAAAAAAATTGAATAAGAAAGTAAGTCAGTTAGAATGTGAAAAGAAAAATTCTCTTGATTTTACTAAAGAGTTACGTGATGAAAATACGAAACTAAATGAAAAAAAAGGTAATTTACAAGGTGAATTATGTGAGATGAAGAACAAACTGAGCAACTTAGAACATGAATACAATGACTTACCTTGTAAATTAAAAGAGAAGGTTTCTTCTCTAAATCATCAATTAACTATGTTAGAAAAAGAAAAGATACAATTAGAAACAGAATTAAGAAAAGAAGTAGAAGAATTAGTAGTGCAGTTAAGAATAAAAAGTGATGAAGCTTCCTCTCTGAAGGAGGAATTAAAGAAAAGAGAAAAAGAATTAAGTAACGACATAAAAGAATTAGAGAAGAAGTTATACCAGTTGGAAAGGGAAAAGAAAAGATTAGAAGGTGAAGTTAGTTATGAGCGTCAAGAGCACACTCGTTTTAAAAATGAAGTTGACAAATTAAGTACAAAGGAGAAAAAGCACTTATCTAAAATTGAGGAGCTGGAAAAGGAATTATTATCTTTAAAAGCAGACGAGGAAGAACTTGTTAATCAATCAATAAACGTTAAGGATGATTACAAGAAAAATGTAAATAAATTTGAAGAAAAAAAGAGAGAATATGTAACGAAAACAGTATTTACTGTACTCAGTGTAGTGAAAGAAAGAGTAGAGCAAGGACTTTTTAATTTAGAAGAACAAGACATGCAAGATACAGACCGTATACAAGAAGCAGTTGATGAATTTATGCAACCTATATATGAAAAGTTAGGTATAAATAATCAACTAGATATAAGCAGTGAACATTCATCAGAATTTGAAGGAACAGGTGAAAATAAGCTTGCTAATAGACTAACTTTCCCGAAACCACTTTCTCCTCGCACATCCACACCAAGAAGATATTCTAGAAAATCTCTATCTCCTAAAAAGGAAGATGAGGATGAGAATAAAGAAAATTCAGAGCAACTAAATCACGAAAATCCTAATACAAGTACCGGCAGCCCTAATTTATCGCTTTTTAGAGATGCAACAAATAATTCCTATCACACCTTAACGATGTAAGTGCAGGGACCTCCACAGATAAGAGAATCTTAACAAATATATACAAGACTGCTGAAGTTTTGTTCATGAGGGGAGGGGAGTAATGAGCAATTTGTTTAACAAAGCTAACACATTTTATTTTGTAGCTAGTTCCTTAGCTACTCTTACGTTACTTACATCTTTAGCGCTTATTGTAACTTCTAATGTGCCTCTTCCTCTAATTCTTGCTTTAGCTGCATTATCTGTTTTGGTGCTTGCACTTTCGTATAAAATAATTAGTAATAATAAGAAACTGGAAGTTGAGAGAAATAAATTCGTTCAGAAAGAGCAAGAGTTAGAAAATAAAATAACTCTAGGAAAGGAAGCTGAAGAAGCTGCAAACAAAGAAGTGAAGAATCAATTAAATAAATTAACTCGAGAAAAGCAGGGTTTAGAAAGCGAAATTGAAAGGCTAAATAAGGAAATAGAGTGGTTAAAGAAACAGTTAGAATCACAAGAAGAACTATATGATGAATCAGGAGAAGAACTGTATGATGAATCAGAAGGAAAAGGGGGAGATGAAAATAAAAATGAGGAGTTAGAAAAAAAGATAACAAAAGAAATAGAGGATCTAAAGGCATCCCTCAATATGACAAGTAGAAATATTGGTTTACATAAACAAAACAAAAAGCACTCATCTGAAAATTCTAATATTGATAAAACTCTTTTTAATAAAGCTCTAAAAGCGGAAAAGAAGTTCAACGAAAATATTAACAAGTACGAGGAAACGCTAAGCATGCTGGAACGAATTTCATTACAAGAAAATGCAGTACAAGAAGCAACTAATTCGGGAGTGTTAAATAAACTGTGTCAAACCGCATTTTTAGTTCAACTCAATTTTCAATACTGGCCACATACTTCAGTGAGTTGCGTATCTGATGCACTATACACATCTGCACTTCCGCATTAGGAAAGACACTGTTTATAGCTGCAGGAAAGCTTTTCAGCCCATCAACGCAGGCAATAAGGATATCTTCTACTCCTCTTTCTTTGAGGTCATTTAGCACTCCCAACCAGAAGTTAGCTCCTTCACTTTCAGCCAAATAAAAACCTAATACTTCTTTTTTGCCATTTTGATCTATGCCTAATATGTTATACATGCATTTACTTACGCAATGCCCGTCCTCTTTGACTTTAAAAAACCATGAAAACTATCGGATATACAGACTGCAGCGGGCGACTATGCCATTCGTTGATTACTGGTAGCAATTTGTCAGTAATACTTGATATCTCTGCCACCGATATTTTGTGATCATAAATTTCCTCAACATGTGACACTATATCTCTATAGCCCATACCACTGGCAAATGTGCTCAAAATCTTCGTTTCAAGCTCTGGATGTAAGTTTGTTTGCCTTTTTTTGACTATTTGTGGTTCGAAACTTCCTTCCCTATCTCTTGGCGTCAAAAGCTCAAATGACCCTGCGCTTGTACGTAAAGTCTTTGCATTCCTCCCATTTCTTCGATTATTCTCTTCGCTTTCAGCCGACAAGTGGTTTTCTATTTCACCTTCCAGGCTTACCTCCAGCAACTTTTTTATAAACGGTGTTAATGCTCCATCTCTTCCTGTCAACGGTCTTCCTTCTCGTATAGACAACAGGATATTTGTTTCTAATTCTTTATAATCTACCAAACCGGTAGTTCTGTTTACTACTTTCTGACTCATTGTCAAACCTCCATTTTTTTATATCAATTTATTACTTTTTTTTTCGGTTTGACACAGTTTATTTAACACTCCCTTTGTTGTGCAACTTACTTTAGTATGAAATTGCTTGCGTAAGATTTTGGCAGCCTCTTAACATTTTTTGGCATTTCAATTACGTATTTAACGTTGCGTTTTTTTGCGTAGAATACTGCTTTTTCAAGAGAATCAAACTTTAATACAATCTGTTTTTTTGGATCTTTTGAGCCAACCCACCCCATTAAAGGTTCAATGTAGTAAGAACCAGATTCAATTTTTAGGTGCCAGAGATTTGTATTACCTAAACCAGATTGTGTTGCAGTTTTTGTTGGTTTATAAATCCTAAAAACTACTTTATCATCAATGCCCATAGTTCTTGTTAAATAAGCTTAAATATACATCTAAATAAATCCTTTCACAAACAATTAGTATGAAAGAATGAAGTTTGAAATAAATATTTTTATGTTATATTATTATTAAATTATATTAAAAGGATTAGCTGAATAGGAGTAATCGATGACGCAACAAGAAATAGTAACAATTAATGCAGAGTTACGTGATATAACAAAAACAAAAGCGATGCATTCTCTAAGGAAGAAAGGAAACATCCCTGGAATCATATATGGAAAGGGTCATGATAATGTAAATTTAACATTGTCTGCAAAGGAATTCACGAAGCAATATAAATCAGGCTCTCCTTCTGCACATTTGATAGAGCTGAATATTTCGGGCAAAAAGGAATATGCTCTTGTTCGCGATATCCAATTGCATGTAGTAAAGGATACTGTGCAACATGTTGATTTTCAATTTGTTGATAAAGGCAGCGAAATTAAAATAGACATACCTCTATCATTTGTGAATGAAAGTAAAGCTCCAGGGATCAAGTTAGGTGGAGTGCTTAATGTTTTGTGTCGTTCTATTGCTGTTAAATGCTCTCCTGATAAAATACCTCAGGTTATTGAAGTTGATTTATCCGGTAAAATGATTGGCCAGTCTATACATATTAATGATGTAAAATTACCAGAAGGTGTTAAGTTTGTAGCTCATGAAGAAGAAAATTTTACTATTGTTACAATTTCTGCTGCCGATAGTGACGTTGAAGAACCTCAAGCAGAAACAGAGTAATAGTGCATCTGATAGTTGGACTTGGTAACCCTGGTGGTCAATATGAGTTAACTCATCATAATATCGGCTTCATCGTAGTTGATAAAATTTACAAATATTGGAATTTCCAGTCGTTTTCTAAAAAAGCCGATTATCTAATAACCTCTGGCATAATTAATGATAATAAAATCATGTTAATAAAGCCTTATTCATTTATGAATAATTCAGGCATCCCTGTTGCAAAAATACGAAACTTTTACAAATTATCGCTAGATAATATCGTTGTCATACACGATGACGCTGATTTGGAAATTGGAAGAATAAAAATAAAGAAAGGTGGTAGCTCTGCTGGACATAATGGACTTAAATCCATAGATAGTTTTATTGGTAATGATTATTGGCGCTTGAGATTTGGAGTGGGTAGACCTGAAGATGAAAAAAGCTTAGCAGATTATGTATTATCAAAATTTTCAAATTTTGATAACGTTACTCCCTTAGTGGAAAAAATAGCAAAAAATATACACTTAATGCTGCAAGGAGATAATACAGCTTTTATCAATTTGATTGTATAATATTATGAAACACAAAACTAAATTTCACACAATTAAAATAACAGATTTCTTGTACTACCTCCCAAGCCACAACTGTCATTCAGTGGAAACAAAAAACTTCCTTGACAAACTCCGCCAGCCCCCTTATTATGACAATAAGGGTATTTATGACTCAAAACTTGTTTTTGACCTGCAGGCTCAATGACAAAATTCAGTAAAAAACTTAGGGTATTTTTTGGCGGATTACATAAAATTATAGCGGCTGCATGTCTTTTTTATTTTTTCTACATTCAGCCAAATCGCGCTTATTTTAAGCGTTAGCACATTATTACAGCGCCAGTTTAAATTATTATAGGGTCAAAACTCGCACCACGGGAGTTCTTTGCCTTTTTTTTCGTTTGGTAAATTTCTTAATATTTATGGCTTGGGTTAGTTACAAATTAAGAGCAATATTCACTAGGGAGGATGTCATCCGAGTAGCTTGACTACTTGGATCCAGGAAAGTTTGCTTGTGAGCAAGCAAACTATAGCTAACCCAAGTAAGGTTTCCCCGAGTGCTAAAATCAATAGCCGAATTGATATCGGGCCAAAAGTTCTGCAGAGCTTTTCTTATGGCATGCTTGATGGCAAACCATAACTTTTCAATTGGATTTAAATCCGGCGAGTATCTTTGTCTTTGCACATATTGCCAAATTTTTCAATTATCTTTTCTCTTGATTATCTTCTCCATAGTCATTTTTTTCTCGTCTACTACTTTCAAAACACGTTCCCTCAGATCCTCACTTTGGCATCATTCTACCTTATCTAAAGCCATTTTATACCTTTTTATCCCTTCTGGGGTAACCTTTTTTCAGTTAGCTATATAACCCTAATTATGAATTAACAGACAGTAGAATCGAAAGATTATTACAAGGAAAAGTCTACACAGATCGACCTTTTTGTGAATCTGCGTTTCTGCTTTCTTCAACTTGTTTTGCAAAAGATGTTTCCTGTTTGCTGATATGCTGAAGTGGCTTAGCAATTTCGCGCACAACGGCAGTAACTGCTGTTAAAAATGTTTTTAACAATGCACCTAAAGCTCCACCAACTGCTTCCCTGCCATATATATGAGCTTGCTTTTCGTTATCGTCAGCAGTTTCTCCTGCTCTCCTTCTTGGATCCATCCTATGAGCAATCACCGAAAACAACACTCCCCTGATTGAAGACTTCACTCGTTTTTTTGCTTCATCATCATGTGCTGTTTCATGTCCATGACTTAAGTGTTTAGCGTTCATTAGCTCCTTTTGTTGCTGGGCAAACATGCTACTTAATACTTCTTCTATTGCTTGCTTCCTTCTTTTCTCTCTAACCCTTTTCATAGATTCTGATTTATCGCGAGTATGCTTTGTGGTTTCAAATTCTGCATCAATATCTTCAGACGCAGCCTGACTATATAAAGTCTCTATGAGCCTGTCTATGCTTCGCTTTATTTGCATAGTCCTTTCGTAACTATCCAAATTATCAATTCCTTCGTCGATCTGATTTAGAATATCCTCAAAAACTTTTAAATAGTCTTGAATATACTGTATTATGTATTGCTTATCTTCCTCTTTGTATTGTTCTTCTTGATTTTCATTTTCTAAACTTCTCTCTCTTCTGTCATTGTTATTTTCTTCAATATTACCACCGTCTTCCTCGAAAAGGTTTTCGTCGTTCATGATTTTTTTTAATTTAGTTAAAATTCTCACCAGTTACTATTGTATATGAAAAAATTAAATTAACATTAATGAAAAGCATTTACAACTTCAGCACTCGCTAAAATTACAGTAAAACTGTCAAAAGCAGCGGGGTCATAATATCTCTCATACAGTTCAACTGAACACCGTAATCTGATCTTTTCCTTAGTGTTAAAATTAATTTCATAATCATTATTAGAGTTTAATATAGCAGAATTACGTAATAATTCATCAGCTAATACAGAGTCTAAAATTCCATTAATTTTTATCGTAATGTGTCTGCTTCGAGCACAATCGAGCACTTTTCTCCAGCTAAAAGAAGAAATATCTTTCACCTCTTCTCTGTTATTACGCAAAGTAAACCTTAGGTTTCGTATATTATTTAACACAATAAAATTATTGTCATGATCTTTAATTTTTAGCTGTAATTTGCTCATTATCGCCTCCTTTCATTAAAATATCAAAATTAATTGTTGAATGTAAAATTTCATCGTGCTGACTAATAGCACAATTACTTTCCAAAATAGTTTCATTATCAGAATATTTAATACTCTTAAGTATCAAGTTAATATGCCTTATAATGGCAAACATACTGCCTATATGATGGGTATATATGTCGCATGAAAATCTTGCCTTTGTAGCAAAATTGGACAGCATGTGCAGATTATTATAATTCACTACATGCAATCTCAGGTAAGGAATGGTGACCTGTTTAGGTAAGTAGTCATAAATGTTAGTAACATATTTCCTTAAATCAGAGTGGCTTTGTTGCATCGCTACTTATGAAAGGCTAACTATAGCTAGGATTATAAGCAACCTATTGAAAATCTTGTTTTTTTGCAATCAATCTGATCAAATTTAAGAATAGTAATTTATTATTTATATTAATAAACTTAATTCTATTGAAAATAGCTAAAGCATTGAAATTCTTGAATTTTAGCCGGATTAGTGAGTGGTAGTGAAATTTCTTTTACTCAAATTTAGGTATTCACTGACCGTTCTTGTTATAAATACCAGAATAATAAGCTACTGATATTCTCCATCTTTTTTATCTTTAATCCATCATAGCTAGCGATGCAACAAAGCCAATCAGAGTTTGCTTTTAGTGCTGCATAAATACTATTGTACAACTCGTTTATAGCTTGAATTTTTTCCATGATTAATCCTCGAAAGATATATAGCTAAAACATAAGCAGCGTTTCCCGATACAAACTCGTCATCCCGCTGCTTGTTAGCGGGATCTATGTGAGATACCGTGACGGTATGACGTAGGACTGCTGTCATTCCGCTACGTGTTAGCGGCTGAGATACCGCGAATGAATCGCGGTATGACGGTATTTATCTCGTCATCCCGCTACTTGTTAGCGGGATCTATGTGAGATACCGTGACGGTATGACGTAGGTAGCCCAGTTTGGATGACAAGAAAGAGCTACAAAACAACCTTTGGTTCGCGAAATGGAGAATACACCTTCTTCACTTCAGACAAATGGCTACTTACCCCCGATTCACGATCTTTGTAAATAGTAGAAACATGCCGCATAATACCTAGTTTTATCTGCTCAGGAACATTGTCATAGCCAGCCTCGTATACAACATCAACTCTTATTGCATTCAAATAATTGAAAAACTCAACGTAGCCCCCTACATCACTAAAATAATACTTAAGTGTTCTCTTCTCTTGACCTTTAGACATCATTGCAGTAGCCAATACTATCTTACTCACAGGGCCATAGCTTAAATAGATCCTACGAGGTACATAATCTTCATATGAAACTTGCCATGTTTGTTTCACCAGTGACTTTTCCATATGCCACTCAGCATAATCAGTTGCCATAAAAATTAGATCTGAAATCAACTTATCATCTTGATCGTTCTCAATGCGTAAAAAAGATTTAACCTCTTCTAAAGTAACTGGAAAAGATTCAGGCTTAGATTTACGTTGCACATGTATTCTTGGTGAAGTAGATCTTGTTGACATGATAACCCTCCTTATAGATATATTTTTGTCATTCTAACGCTCCTTATTTTGTCATCCCAGCACCTTCTTCTGTCATCCCAGTGTCACGCACTGGGATGACAAAAAAAGGAGCACTGGTTCCTTTATGACGGTGTCATCCAAGTGGCTGACACTGGTTTCTTTATGATGGCAGTGCTTGACACTGGAATCCAGCCTTTCACTGTCAAAGATGTTATTTTTAATATAAGGTTAGTCACTTTCGTGCTCACCAACTTAATCTCTAATCAAAATTTCTGGATCCAAGTAGTCATGGCACTGGGATGACATCTTTGTGTTTGAGGCAAAACCGGCTATAATATTTCTTCGCAAACAAATGTTCGTACAGAGCTACTTTCATGACACCACGATTATGCTATAAATTCTTTATCGTATGAATATATTAAGAAGAGAACGTATTAAAGCTGTTTTTCCTTTTTTATTGATAAAATTTGAACTTATAGCATATTCAACTAGGCTGGATTTTAGTAGATTAACATTTTGAGAATGAATATTATTGAAGATGGAGTTTAACTCTTTAGCAAGCAGACTGCGAAATTTTTGCACACTGTCATATGCGATATTTTCAAGTTCATGTGCAAATTTATCTTGAGCTATAGTTGTTATATCTTCAATTTCCTTATTAAACTCCTCTAGCTTTTTTTCGTTATTTTTAAAATTTTTCGTAAAAGTTTTCATATCAATTAAACTCAACTACTATTATGATTATAATGATAATGAAAAACTACCGAAGTAAAAAATTCACACTACTGTGTAACTTGCAAATACTTTTTACTAGATTCCAGCGTCATGCGCTGGAATGACATGGTATCCTGCTGCTCCTTTCTTGTCATCCCGCGCGGAACAATTAACCGTCATACCGTCACGGTATCTCTAGATCCCGCTAACAAGTAGCGGGATGACGATTGCCAGGGTGTCATGCAAGTAGCTGACACATAACTGTACGAACATTACCTCCTGGGACAATGTTCGTACAGATGTAGGTGCTAAGTTTTACAAACACTGTCGTGCTGAACCTTGAATATCCACTTCTTTCAATTCAGTGTCAGGAGCGATGGGTTTTGATATTGTGTATGTAATGCCACCGGCTATCAGTGCAGATACCACAGAAGCTGCAACTATTAATAGAGCAGACAATCCAGAAGCAATACTAAGAGCAGCACCTACTACTAACATAGCTGCAAGGCTCGCATAGACAACTTTTGGGGAAAATTGTCTTTTTCCTACTTTTTCTAGCGACACTTCATTTGTTTTAGTTTTGCCTAATTCACCCTTAAGTGGTGTGTTTTCATTTTTCAGATTTTTTATTTCTTGTTTTAGTAATTCATTCTCTTTATTGAGTTGTTTCAACTTAGTCTCATGTCCAGCTATGCAACTTTTTGATTCTTCTAGTTCCTTTTGCGTTTTTTCTAACAACGCTTCTGCTTTAGAATACTGACTTTCTGTTTTGTCTAATTTATCCTTAAGCGTTGCGTTTTCATTTCCTAGCTCTTGTATTTTTTGTTTTAGTGATTGATTCTCTTCGTCGAGTTTATTAAGTGTTTTCAGCCTAGCCTCATGTCCAGCTACGTCATCCTTTAGTTCTGCTAGTACTTTGTGCGCTTTTTCTAGTGACACTTCATTTGTTTTAGTTTTTGTTTTTTCTAATTCACTATTAAGCGTTGCGTTTTCATTTCCTAGCTCTTGTATTTTTTGTTTTAGTGATTGATTCTCTTCGTCGAGTTTATTAAGTGCTTCCAGCCTAGTTCCATGTCCAGTGACACAATTTCTCAATACTTCTAGTTCCTTTTGCGCTTTTTCTAATGGTACTTCATTTGTTTTAGTTTTTGTTTTGCCTAGTCCACCCTTAAGCGTTGCGTTTTCATTTCCTAGCTCTTGTATTTTTTGTTTTAGTGATTGATTCTCTTCCTTTAGCTGAGCACATAATTTTTTTAATTTAACTTTACGTTTTTTAACCTTTTCTGTTTCTTCTGGAGTTTCCGTTGCATTGTGTGTTTTGGAATGGGAAGAAGTACCAGATACAACCTCAGATAGCTGACCACACATACTGTTTAGTCTATCTATTATTAGGCCTTCATCCTTTATCAATGAGCGATCTGCTCCATGTTTTATCAAAAGTTTTGCTAATTCTTTATTGTCATTTGCAAGAGCGTAATATAATGGAGTATACTCAGCTTTATCTTGTGCATCAACATCTGCTCCTTTATCTATTAGATATTCTGCAATCTCCACATAACCAAGTGCAGCAGCATAGTGTAAAGGGGTATGGCCATCTTTACTCTGTACATCAACTTTTGCTCCATATTCTAACAAAAGTTTCACTGATTCTTTATTATTGTTTCCAGCAGCACGATGTAAAAGAGTCAATCCATTTTCATCCTGTGTATTGTGTTTTTCTAACTCTTTACCGATGTCTTCTGTGGAAGTATTTATTCCACTGTCACTACTATTACTTTCATCAATAGTCGAATCTAAAGAGATCTGTTCCCCATTATGTATAGTATACTGCTGTTCTGTGTGTTGATTGTGCAAATAAGTTTGTTCTATGCGCTTCTGATTATTGGCAAGTCGGTTGTTCTGCCTCTTGCAACTTTTGCGCCACAGCATCTCTTTTAGCCTGTTCTCTTTCTAATGTATCACCTACTTTGTCTGTATTGTTTTCATTAATGATTGAGTTTGAAGAAGTCTGTTCATTCTCATTTTGTACATAGATTTTTCTGTTGTTTGGTGTAGTTCCATTGTTCTCTCCCTGACCTTTTGCATTCCATGCTTGCACTGCAGCAGTTATTTTATTTCCGCCCACAGCTAAATTTCCTGGAGTTTTATTATTAGGCTGCGGTAAAGTGCCTTGTCCATAAGTTAGTCTTTTCTTTCTTGCCTCAGCATAACGTTGTTCTCCTTCCTTTAACATTTCTACTATGATATCCTTATTTGGTATATTGCTAACCATATCTCTTGGAGTTCGGCCTTGACTATCTTTTAGTAAAGGATTTGCGTTAGCATCTAATAAAAGCTGAACCATCTCTTGATGACCATGCAAAGCAGCAATGTGCAAAGCAGTGAATTTAGAATTAAAATCACCCGATATTTGTTCATCAACTTTTACTTTCTTTTCTAGTAGGAGTTTTACTATTGGTACACTGTTACATTCCACAGCAAGATGTAACAATGTGTAACTTGCAATTTTATCTAAATCTTGTATCATGAATAGCTTATCTATCTTCAAATTGTTATAAGTGCTATATGCTTCTGGGTTTACACCTTTTAGCTTACTCCCTATCCTTTCAAGCAAATTATCCTTATTCAAACCTTTACTCTCACTCACATTGCGTATTATTTCAAAAAACTTTTCCTTTTCTATTGCCACAACCTTTCCTCTCAATTTATTTATTATTGCTGAATAGTCTCACAAAAAAGTTAAGTTTGTCGAAATTCGATGTTTGATCTAAAAATTAGTCATAAACATTTTCTTCCAATTCGTTGTCATTCAACTCCCCTGTCATCCCAGCACCTTCTTCTGTCATCCCAGTGCGTGACACTGGGATCTCATTTTACTTTATGATGATGTCATGAAAGTAGCTGACACTGGAATCCAGAAGACAACCAAATAATAAAGGCTAGATCCCAGTGTCACGCACTGGGATGACAAAAAAAGGAGCACTGGAATGACACCCTACTTAACCCGTCATACCGCCGCGGTATCTCCTTAGAATAGATCCCGCTAACAAGCAGCGGGATGACGATTGTCGTTTAGCTACAAACATTAAGAAATTTACCAAGTAGAAAAAAAGGCAAAAGAAGCCCCATGGTTGGCTAATTACTTACATTATACTTTCAAGTATGGCGTTTTTTTATTCTAAACGTTTAATAACCGCGATTCAGTTGCTTTTAAGCCGCAACTAATCTAAATTATAAACATTAAGAAATTTACTAAACAGAAAAAAAGGCAAAAGAAACCCTAGGGTAGCTAATTATTCACTATCCATTTTTTAAGTTGGCGTTTTTTGATGTTTTAAATAGCGTATTTCAGCTTGTATAGGTAAAAACCTAGAAATTTGATAAAGACATAGAGTGCACATAGTGCAAAAAATTAAACATGAGACGCCAGATACGTGAGTTTTTTTGTCATTTAATCTGTACAGAGAAGATAAATAAATAGCTTCAGTTTCATGATAAGGGGGCTGGCGGAGTTTGTCAAGGAAGTTTTTTCACTTCTGCGGGCTACCTGGGTTAATATTATATAGGAGGTCTGCTGCCAATAAAGCCTAAACTTACCAAATACATTTCTGTAGATTCAGATCTACTTGACTTTGGTTTAAAATATTTTACTGTTTTAAACATTTTTTTTAGCTTGTTACAAAAATCTTTATCAGATTCTCCTTGGAAAATTTTTACTACAAACGTGCCACCATGGCTCAAGAAATGCTTTGCAAAATTGAGCGCTGCCTCACATAAAAGCATAATTCTGATATGATCCAACGATTTTAAACCACAAGATTCGGGCGCCATGTCAGATAAAATTACATCAAATTTTTGATCCTTGAATTTTTCTCTTAAAATTTCAAGCCCATTGATAATATCACATTGTATAAACTCTACTCCATTAATTGCGTTCATTGGTTTCATGTCAAGAGCAACTACATTTACACCTTTCTGAGACGCGACTTGTGACCATCCACCAGGAGAAGCACCAAGATCAATAATTTTTTGCCCTTCTTGGAATAATTTAAATTTATTATCCATTTCTACCAGCTTATATGCTGAGCGTGACCTATAACCATCCTTGCTAGTTTTTCGCACATACTGATCATTCAAATGACGATGTAGCCACCTTGTTGAAGATAGTTTTCTGCCTCTAGCCGTCTTTACTCTAGTTTTTATTGCTAATACCCTACTTATTATTGATTATATCTTTGAGCTCTTTTTCAACTACTTCTTTTACCAGTGCATGTAGATATTTATTCAGCCATTCTGAGAGCTGAGGTTTTAAAAGAGATGTAACTAATTCTTCAACAGTAAGATTCGCTCTTTTTTGTTGTTTATGCTGCAATTCGTTTTGCATTTTTCCAAGCAGCGCTTTGATCTCTTCCATATTCTCTTTTAAAATTAGATGATCATTATTTTGCGCTTGTAAGCCGCTATTACTCGCTTTGTTATTACTCATTTGGATATTATCGTACAAATCAATGTCTTTTTTTTCTTCTGAATTGTAGCTATGGCCATTAAATTGGTTGTTGTTGCAAGCCATTTCCTCACTTTGGTCATCATTATCAATGTTCTCTTCTTTACCATTTTCTTTTTTGCCATCTTCTTCCATGTCTTCTGGATACTCTTCTTCAAGGCATAGCACATCATCATTTTCATCCTTTATTTCTGCTTTATCGTTACTTGCGTTTTTACCCGATATAGCTTTTTTTATATCTTCTAGAATATCTTTTACAGATTGATTGCCTTGTTCATCATGCATAGTGCTAATACCGTTAAATTTAGAGATTTATACTATTTATTATAAAAAGCAAATTATAAACACTAGTTACATAATTGCTTTTTGCTTCAACTAAGTCTGAACGTGCTTTAAATAATGCATCTTCAGTGTCCAAAAGGTCAGATGTACTCTTTAAACTTAAGTTTACCTCTTGCTCAACTCCTTCCAATGCTAAAGCTGCTGCTTTTTCCGCTTCTTGACTTGCTTTAATAATGGCTTTTGCTGTTAGCACATTATTCCAAGCATTTACAACTTCTTGTTCTATATTTTTTACCGTTTCATAATAATCGTAGGTAGATTTTTTTGCATCCATTTTAGCTTTACTGACACCAAAAGCATTCGCTCCTTTTTTAAAGATTGGAACATCAAGAGTAAAAACTATATGAACATTTTCTAATAGCTTGTCTAATTTTACACCATCCTTCCCAAAATTTTTGCTTGCGCTTAGATTTAAAGAAGGAAGCCACTTGGAGCTTTCAGCGATCACTTCCATTCCGGCTGCTCTTTTTTGATAAACTGCTGCTTTTAGAGATAAATTATTGGTTTTTGCTAATTGTAAACATTCATTTAGCTCTGGGACAGAAGGTAGTTTATCATTAGCTTCAGAAAGGTCATCAGCATCTTCGCCAATCAAATGATAATAAGCAATATTTGCCAATTTTAATTTACCTTCAGCATCAACTCTTTCGGATATAGAAGACGAAAATTTTGCTTTTGCTAGCAAAACTTCAGCGTTAGTAACTTCTCCAAGGGAAAAGCGTTTTTTCATAGCTGACAAATGTTCCAAAGAAACGCGTTCTTTATGTTCTCTGAGCTTTAATATTTCTGTCTTTTGTAAAACACTAACATATGCTTTCACAGCATTAAGTGCAACCTCTTGTTTTAATTGCTGAAATCGCATTTTTTCTGCTTTGAGAAGATGACTTGATCGACTGAATGTGGCAAAGGTGCCACCTCCATCTATTATCCTTTGGCTTAATATCAGACGTTTTCCAGGTAAATTAGGTTGATTATAAAGATTAAAATTACTATCAAAATTGTACTGCAAACTAATGTCAGGTAAAAATCCAGCTAACCCAGAAGACTTAAGCTGTTTTTCTGCGCTTTTATATTGGTAAAATTGAGACTTTATTTTTGAGCTATTTTTGATCGCTTTGCTTATAACTTCTCCCACATCGGTTGCATAGCAACTTATAGTACCAAAAATTATCGCAAGTGTAATAATCAATCGAAACATTCTACTTCCTGTGCATATTGGTTGCGCAGCTCAATTACTAACATAAATTACTTTAATAATCAATAACTAATATTGTTGACACTATTGAGAAATTAAGTATATAGTAGCTTACTATTGTTTAGTTAAATTACAATGAAAACTTTTTTCTTAAAAGAGAAACAAATCGACAAAAAATGGTTTGTCATAGATGCAGAAGGATTA
Source organism: Wolbachia endosymbiont (group A) of Urophora cardui (assembly GCF_964028435.1). Lineage (NCBI taxonomy): Bacteria > Pseudomonadati > Pseudomonadota > Alphaproteobacteria > Rickettsiales > Anaplasmataceae > Wolbachia > Wolbachia endosymbiont (group A) of Urophora cardui. The sequence continues at coordinate 1,319,178 of NZ_OZ034774.1, read as the reverse complement.
GTGGTAGGAAGGCTTGCAGCATTTGTAGCGACACTATTGCGTGGAAAGCATAAACCTGAGTATACACCTCATATGGATTGTGGCGATAATGTAATTATTATCAACGCAGAAAAGGTGCATTTTACCGGGAAGAAGCTTAAAGATAAAATTTACTATAAGCATACAGGTTATTCTGGTGGTTTGAAGAAAACTACTCCAGATAATATTTTAAATGGCAAATTTCCTGAGCGTGTAATAAAAATGGCAGTGAAAAGGATGCTTGATGATGGCCCTATGGCGCGTAGACGCTTTGAAAATTTGTATGTTTATTCTGGTTCAGAGCATAAGCATCAAGGGCAGCAACCTGAAAAGATAGATTTTGCCTCTTTGAATCGTAAAAATAAAAAGTAATGGAGCAAAAATGAAGAGTTTTACAATAAATAATAATGATTGGTCAGAAAAGACAATTAAATCAGCAGTTGATTCGCTTGGTCGTTTATATGCTACAGGCCGAAGAAAAGAATCTGCAGCAAGAGTATGGATAAAGCCGGGAAGTGGAAAATTTAGTGTTAACAAAAAAGGCGATCTAATTTCTTATTTTAAAAGAGAGTCAGTGTGCCAAATAGTGAAAATGCCATTTGTAGCAACTTCTACGTTAGACAAATATGATGTATTCGCAACTGTAAAAGGTGGAGGGCTATCTGGTCAAGCAGGTGCTCTAGCTCATGGAATAAGCAGAGCTTTAAGTAGTGTAAGCCAAGATTTGCATTCTATATTACGTAATGGTGAGTTCTTAACTAGAGATTCGCGTGTTGTTGAACGTAAGAAATATGGTCAACATAAAGCTCGGAAAAAGTTTCAATTTTCTAAGAGATAGTTATTTCATAGTGGTGTTTTTTTGTAAGTATTATACAAATATTTGCAAAAGTGTATAATATCCTCTATTTTTGTGATGAATTTAGTTGACTATCGGTGTCAACATAATATGCTATTTGTGTGATTTTTCAATATTAAGGTAATTTATGAGTAAAGAAGATATAATAAAACAATTAAAGGAAGATTGTTCTGGTCAGAATATAGATATAACAAAATCTGATTTGAGCAAGATTCATGATGCGTTTATTAAAATAATAAAGGATGAGCTGCATGGGAAAGGTGAAATACGTTTGCATGGAATAGGAACATTTTCTACTGCTATAAGTCAGGAGAAACAATGTCGTAACCCCCAAAATGGTGAGATCATGACTGTTCCTGAAAAGACAAGGGTAAAATTTAAAGCAAGCCAAACTCTTTTAAGTATTTTAAATGAGAAGGAAAAAGCAGCAGTTAGTTAGACATTATCATTTTCATTGTTTTTACTACGCTGTGTAAGCCATAAAATACAGCTTCGCTAATTAAATAGTGGCCTATGTTAAGAGCTGAGATGTGAGGTATTCTTGTCATCTTCTTAGCGTGTTTATAAGTTATGCCATGTCCTGCGTGGCATTCTATTCCTAATTTATTGACGTACTCTGCAGCATTAGTAATTAACTGTAACTTTTTCTCTGATGGATTATCACAGTAATCCCCTGTATGAATTTCTATTATGTCAGGTTTTATCTCTAGCTTCTCAAGATATTTTAGTTGATTAATATTTGGATCGATAAACAGTGAGACTTTTATGCTAGAGCTATGCATTTCCTCTATTATACTAGAAAGTTTGCTGTGCATATTAATGATATCCAGGCCACCTTCGGTTGTTAATTCTTCTCTTTTTTCTGGTACTATACTAATCGAATAGGGTTTTACCTTTTTTGCTATTTTAAGCATTTCTTCCGTGGCTGCAATTTCAAGATTTAGCTCAGTGCTAATGCTTTTTTTTAGGTTAAATACGTCTTCATCTCTAATATGCCTTCTATCTTCTCGTAAGTGTACAGTAATAAAGTCTGCTCCAGCGTCAATGGCTATTTCTGCTGCTTTCAATAGATCTGGGTAGGAAGTTCCGCGTGCGTTGCGGAGGGTTGCAACGTGATCAATATTAACACCTAGTTTCACAATCTACCTCAAAAATTATTTATGGATTATACATGTTATTAGGTCTTTTGCATAGTCATTGTTTGATTAGCAATACCATAGCCGAGAGACGGGGTGGCTTTGTTGCATAGCTAGTGTTGGTTGAGGTTATTGTAAGAAGAAAAGCTTTTTAATATATGGCTACTAACGCATTTTGTTGTAAAATAGGCATTTTTCAAACAAGTACAACTTATGCCACAAAAAATGAGAGTAAGTAACCAAAGAGAATATAACGAGTTTCTCAAAAAAAGAGGAAATGTTTTTCATTTTGTTAATCAAGCCATAGAAAATTGGTATGAAAATAGTCCAAAAGTTGCAGGTGGCAATAACACTTATAGTGATAAAGTTGTAATTTTAATACACATAATAGTTCATCTTTTTAGAATTGGCTTGAGACAAGCTGTAGGTTTTGTAAAAGGTTATATGGTACAAATAGGCAAAAAACTTAAGATTATCAGCTATACACAAGCTTCCAGAAGATTTAAAAAGCTTAATTTGAAGATTGATGACCATAGAAGCAATAAAGATGATCTGGAAAATGTTGAAATTGCCGTAGATAGCACTAGAGTTAGTATCTACAATAAGAACGGTGGGCATAGTAAGCTTAATATTCGAAAAAGAAAATACAGTGGTTATGGTCAAGTAAGAAAATTACATGTTGTTTTAAACATAAATGATAAGAAAGCAATAAGCATGAACTACACTAGTGGTGTTGCTGTAGACTATTTGCCGGTCTGCGATATGTTAGAAGAAGTCAGTGATAAATATAACATTTGTTCTATTCGAGCAGATGCGGCTTATGATATAAAAAGTGTGTATAAAGAATGCAGAAAATACAATATTGTGCCTATTATTCGCCCTAGGAAGGATACTAAAATTTGTTTAGCTGACTACTTATCAGAAAGAAACAAGTATATTAGTAGAATTAGGTCATATGAGAATTATGAAGATGGTATTAATGAATGGAAGAAAAAAGTTAAGTATGAAGCACGGTCTTATATTGAAGTCTTTTTCTATAGGTTGAAGCAAATATTTGGGTTTGGCTTGAAAAATAAATCAGAGGTAAATCGTGAAAAAGAGCTGTTAATTAAGTGCTACTTATTGAACAAATTTACTGATATAGGTATGGCTAAATTTAAATTAGCTGCGTAAATTCACTGTGATTTACATGCCTATCAGTGCTATGCAACAAAGCCAGACGGGGTTGGCGAAATGTGTCAAGATGGCCTAGCATCACGCGCTGGAATGACATTTGGGAGTATATTATCCGTTTGTCACTTCTAAATGATAAAAGCCTCAATGAATTTATTAGTTTATTACATGTCTCTTTTCATGTATAAATCTATAGAAAGTTTTATACGGAAGTTGTTTTATGAGCAAAATTATAGAAATCAGAGCGCCAAAAACTCTTGGTGGTGAGTCAGTTACGGAAGGTATAGTAAAAATAAAGAAAAATATTGGAGAAGCAGTAAAAGTAGATGACTTGATCTTTGAAATTGAGACTGACAAAACAGCACTCGAATTAACTGCAGAAGCTTCAGGGCAAATAACTGAATTTCTCGTAAAGGAAGATGATGTAATAAGTCCTGATCAATTGTTAGCGAAGTTTTCCGTGGGGGAAGTAAAAGAGGAAGCGAGAAAAGAAGATAAAAGCGAAAGTTCTGCCAAAAAAGATGCTCCGTCAGCTCGTAAAATTATGGAGGAAAATGCAATCAGCGCAGAAAGTGTCAAAGGAACTGGCATGGGAGATAGGATAACAAAAGCAGATGTAATAGGCCATATAAACAAAACAGAACAGCCTGCAATAAAACAATATGAATTGCCAAAAAGTGTAGTAAGTGGAGAGCAAAGAGAGGAACGAGTAAAAATGAGTAAAATAAGGCAAGTAATTGCCGCTCGTTTGAAAGCATCGCAAAATACTGCTGCAATACTGACCACGTTCAATGAAATTGACATGAAAAATGTCATGGATCTAAGAGCAAAATATAAGGATGCCTTTGAAAAAAAATATGGAATAAAACTTGGTTTCATGTCGTTTTTTATAAAGGCAGCAGTGCAAGCACTGAAAGAGATCCCTGAAATTAACGCTGAAATCTCAGGCGATGAAATCATATATAAACATTACTATGACATAGGTGTTGCTGTTGGCACTGACAAAGGCCTTGCTGTACCTGTTATTCGGAGTGCTGATCAGATGTCATTTGCAGAAATTGAGTTGACTTTAGTTGCTCTTGGCAAAAAAGCACGAGAAGGCAAATTACAAGTATCAGAAATGGAAGGTGCAACATTTACTATTTCAAACGGTGGAGTATACGGTTCACTTCTTTCCACTCCGATAATAAACCCTCCGCAATCTGGAATACTTGGAATGCATTCGATACAAAACAGGCCAGTTGCTGTTGGTAATGCAGTAGAAATCAGACCGATGATGTACATTGCTCTCTCTTACGACCACAGAATAGTTGATGGCAAAGGAGCAGTTACTTTCCTTGTCAAAATAAAAAATTATATAGAAGATCCAAATAGATTAGTTTTGGAAGTGTAAATTGGTATTAACTTAAACAATGTCAGCAATTAAAAATGACAAGCAAGTTTTTCTAGAATCAGAAGGTTTCTAAGGCGGATGGTAAAATAGGAAAAATCGGCAAATGGCATCAAAAATTGATAGTCGCTCTTGGTTATTACTTGTTACCGAACTTGTTGCACAGCAATTTCCAAAGTGGGCTCACTTAGAGATCAAACCTGTTGAACTCAGTGGTATAGACAATAGAACTTTTCGCTTGGGTGAAGAGATGTTGATCAGGCTACCAAGCGCAGAAGATTATGCGCTACAAGTTCTAAAGGAGCAAAAATGGCTTGAGATACTTGCACCACATTTGTCATTTTCTATTCCTAAGCCACTTGCAATGGGACAACCATCAAAGCATTATCCCTGGAATTGGTTAATATATAAGTGGATCGAAGGGGAAAGCATAAATGCATTGTCTATAGATGATCTGGATTTACAGATTATTGCTTCTCAGCTTGCACAATTTTTGAATGAGTTACATAAAATTGATGTTAAAGGAGGCCCTAATCCTGGACTCCATAACTTCTGGCGCGGCGATCACGTATCAGTCTATGACACAGAGGTAAGATCGGCCATTAAGGAATTGCAAGGTTTTATTGATGCTAGAACTATAATGTCCTTTTGGGAAAAAGCTATAAGCTCAAGATGGAACAAGAATCCAGTATGGATTCATGGTGACTTTGCAAGCGGGAATATCCTAGCGAAAGATGGATGTGTAGCTGCTGTAATCGATTTTGGATGTGTGGGTGTCGGCGATCCAGCCTGTGACTTGGTAATTGCCTGGACACTTTTGAACAACGAAAATCGGAGAATCTTCAAGTCACATCTATGTTTAGATCCAGACACGTGGGCCAGAGCAAGCGGCTGGGCTTTATGGAAGGCACTAATTACAATGCGCGACTGGAAGACAACAGAAGTTATGAAACAACAGAAAATTATTAATGAAATTCTAAATGAAGAAGCTTAGTTTAACCAAAGATTTTCAGTCCTATTTTTGCATACCTACCTTTCTTTGCTGTTCTCAAGTGAATTACTCTTAATCTAGCATAACTAACAACTTAAACGAACAACTATTTTCAGCAAACTAAACAATGCCTGTGATAGGTTCTTAATTTGAAAAGACTCCCCGAATCTAATATGTCATTGCTGTAGGCTGCATTTAGTAATATAATCTCATATTAAATAAGACGTTACTTAAGTTTATGCTAGATTCTCCGCTAATTTTGACAGCCATTCTTATATTTTTCATTTTTACGTTGTCATTCTTTTTTATAAGAAAGATATTTGGGTCAACAAACAAGAAGATAATAAAATCCTTTAGGAAAATTGTTCAGCAAATAAATGCATTAGAAACAGAAATGCAGAGCTTATCTGATGAGGAGCTTGCTGGTAAAACTCAAGAATTCAAACAGGAATTGAAAAATGGGAAAACGTTAAATGATCTTCTCGTACCTGCATTTGCAGTTGTGCGTGAAGCCTCTCGCAGGTTTCTTAACATGAGGCACTTTGATGTTCAGTTGATTGGTGGAATGGTGCTCCATAACGGCATGATATCAGAAATGAAAACAGGAGAGGGAAAGACACTCGTTGCAACTTTAGCTGCATACCTTAATTCTTTAGAAGGGAAAGGCGTGCACGTCGTAACTGTTAACGACTACCTTGCGAAACGAGACACAGAGTGGATGAGCAAATTATATAATTCTCTTGGGGTTTCTGTTGCGTTTATCACGAATAACTTGACAGACGAAGAGAGAAAAGAGGCTTACAGTGCAGATATCGTGTATTCCACAAATAACGAGCTTGCCTTTGATTACCTGCGAGACAATATGAAATTTTCTCAAGAAGACATGGTTCAGAGAGGCTTTCACTACGGAATAGTTGATGAAGTAGACTCAATACTCATTGATGAAGCTCGCACTCCGCTTATTATTTCTGGCCAGATTGAGGAAAACAATCAGATATATAAGCATATCAATAAAATAGTAACCAAATTAGTTGACTCTGATTATGAGGTGGATGAAAAGGGTAGGGCAGTGTTCCTTACTGAAGATGGTATTTCACGAGTGGAAGAACTACTCAGGTCATACAATCTCATTCCTGAAAATTCCTCGCTCTATGATACTGACAGCATGATAATGACTCATTATATAGACCAAGCATTACGTGCACATAAGCTGTTTACTGCTGATAAAGATTATATAGTAAAGGATGGCAAGGTAGTGATTATTGATGAATTTACTGGGCGTATGATGGAGGGCAGGAGATATTCCGATGGTCTTCATCAGGCACTTGAAGCGAAGGAGAATCTTGAAATTCAGCATGAAAACCAAACTTTAGCATCGGTCACATTTCAGAATTACTTTCGTATGTACAATAAACTTTCCGGAATGACTGGAACAGCAGCAACAGAGGCAGAAGAGTTTCGTGATATATACAGGCTAAATGTAGTAAAAATTCCAACCAATGTACCTGTAAAAAGAGTTGATATTGATGATGAAATTTATGGCACAGGAAAAGAAAAATTTAATGCTGTGTTGAAGTTTATAGAAGAATGCCACAAACGCCTTCAACCGGTCCTTGTTGGCACGGTAAGCATCGAAAACTCTGAGAAGCTTTCTGCGCTTTTGCAAAGCCATTCTCTTAAGCATTCAGTATTGAATGCTCGTTATCATGAACAAGAGGCGTACATAATAGCACAAGCTGGAGTGCCAGGTAGTATCACTATAGCAACTAACATGGCAGGACGTGGAACTGATATTCAACTCGGTGGAAACGCTGAAATGATTGCAAAGGTAGAGCTAAAGAAGATAAAAAATGCTGATGAAAGAGAAAAAAAATACCAAGAAATAGTCGAAAGAGTAAAAAAAGATAAGGAAATTGCTATAAAAGCTGGTGGTTTATGCGTGGTTGGAACCGAAAGACATGAAAGCAGGAGAATAGATGATCAATTACGCGGCCGTTCTGGTCGTCAGGGGGATCCTGGACTTTCTAAGTTCTTTTTATCGCTTGAAGATGACCTAATGAGAATATTTGGTTCTGATAGAATGAGAAGCTTTTTACAAAAAGTAGGGTTAAAGAATAACGAAGCTATTCATCATCCATGGATCAATAAGGCACTTGAGAAGGCGCAGAAGAAAGTTGAAGCTAGAAACTATGATGTGCGGAAGTCTTTGCTTAAGTTTGATGACGTAATCAACAACCAACGTAAAGTTATTTTTAAGCAGAGAAACAATATCTTAGGCAACGAAATTAATGATTTACTTGAAGTATATAGCGAAGTAAATGAGAGCATAGTAGAAGGTATAATCCAAAGTGGCTATTATGAGGATTATATTGAAGATATAGTCAAAGAATTCCATACAAAGTATGGAATAACGCTTGATAAAGAAGATTTAGCAAAGTTTTTAAACAAACAAGAAGCTTTGAATTATATAAATGATAAGATACAAGAATTTTTTACTGAGAAAGAAAAATATTTCAACAGTCAGCACACTACAGATTTGTGGAATACGATCGTGAAGCAAATGATGATAATGACACTTGATCATTTATGGAGGGAACACCTTTCAACTTTAGAAAGCTTAAGACAAAGCATAAGCTTACGTGCCATGGGGCAGAAAGATCCACTGAATGAATTTAAACGCGAAGCTTTCTTGATGTTTGAGTCAATGCTTGAAAAATGGAAGGAACTCACCATTCATCGCTTAGCACACTTTAAGTTGGCAGACAACCAAGAGATAGGCAATAGGTTACATTCTGCTAGAAATAGCAGACTTTCCAAAGTCTCAAGAAACGACAAATGTCCTTGCAACTCCGGAAAGAAATACAAGCACTGCCACGGCGCGGTTACTGTGGTAAATTAGTAACTATGGTTGTACAGTTTGTTTATTTCCATCAACATTACTGCAGCTAACCTCACTTAGCTTACTGTTTAATGAATGCTCTGATGACTTATACGCAACCCCATAGGAAATTCCACCAACGATCAGTGCAGATGCCACAGTAATTCCAACTATTGCTAGTGCAGATAATGCAGTAGCGTAAACGAGTCCTAATGGAACTACAATAGCAGATATAACAACCCCAACGGCTCCTGCTTTTGTAGCTTTAGGCCTATGTATACATGATGGGTCTGCACCATAATTTAGCAGAAGTTTTGCCATTTCTGGATATTTACTATGCCAAGCACAACTCAAAGGGGTATATCTATTTTTATTTTGTAGATTGATATTAGCTCCATTTTTTAGTAGAAGTTTCACTGTCTTTATATGCCCGTGCTCAGCAGCATAATGCAAAGGAGTTCTTCCACCTTCATCTTGTAGATTGATATTAGCTCCATTTTTTAGTAGAAGTTTCACTGTCTTTGTATGCCCGTGTTTGGCAGCATAATGCAAAGGAGTCCCTTTATCTTCATCTTGTGCATTAACGCCTGCTCCTTCTTCTAGCAAAACTTCTACTACTTGTGTATGCCCATGCTGAGCAGAATAATGTAAGGAGGTTTTTTCCCATTCATCTTGTACATTAACATTAGCTCCGTTTTTTGTTAAGTATCTTACTACTTTTTCATAGCCATTTTCAGCTGCTATAAGTAATAAATTGCACTTGAGTATTATAAACGTGTAATTTATATCAAATTCGCTTTTTTTCCACTCATCATATATAAGTTGATTTTCCTGCTGCAGCTTATCTTTAATTCTATCAATTAAATTTTCCTTACTCAGATCTGGACTACTGTTGACTTCTTGTAGTATTAACCTTAATGTCATTTCCTTCTCCAAGATATAAAATTTTATTATGGCATATGAAGTGGATTATGTCAATGAAGAACTAAGAAACTGGTTCTTCTTTTTTTCTATAGCTTTAGGTTTACCTACAATTTGAAAAACAACAAATTCGTCATTCCGCCGCAGTATCTCTAGATCCCGCTAACACGTAGCGGGATGACGAGTTACTTAACGTCATACCGTGATTTATTCACGGTATCTCAACCGCTAACAAAGCGGGATGACAGCAATCCTACGTCATACCGCCGCGGTATCTCTAGATCCCGCTGCGGGATGACTAGACTTTTTGATTTACTCCCACTCAATGGTTGCTGGTGGTTTAGAAGTTAAGTCATAGACAACTCTATTTACTCCGGAAACGTTATTAACAATTATACTGCCAACATTCTGTAAAAAGTCCCAAAACACTAGCGAATGCTGATCCTTATCTTCAAATGGAAATGCATCAGCCGTCATACCATCGGACGATGTTACAGCCCTTAAAGCACAAACATATCCGTATGTACGACCATCTCCCATGACGCCTACAGTTTTTATTGGTAATAATACAGCAAAAGCTTGCCATATCTTATCGTATAGATCGTAATTTTTCATCGTATTAATATATATTTCATCTACTTCTTGCAATATTCGCACCTTTTCTTCATCGACTTCACTTATAATCCTCACTGCAAGTCCGGGTCCAGGAAATGGATGTTGAAATATTATCTCGTCTGAAAGCCCAATTTCTTTTCCAAGTAGCCTTACCTCATCTTTAAAGAGGTAGCGTAAAGGCTCTACTAGCTTCAGGTTCATCTTTTCTGGCAACCCACCAACATTATGGTGAGACTTAATTGTACTAGTGTTGTCTGAGGCATGCCCTGACTCAACTACATCAGAGTAGATGGTACCTTGCATCAAAAAATCCACATCACCTATTTTTTTTGCTTCTTCTTCAAACACTTCAATGAAAGCGTTACCGATAATTTTTCGCTTTTTTTCTGGATCAGTTATTCCCTTTAACCTACTCAAAAATAAATTTGATTTATCAACGTAGTTTATCGGAATTTCTTTCAACATAGCAATGGTCTGGTTCTTGCGTAACAACCCAGTATCGATAAAAATACAGTTCAATTGTTTTCCTATAGCTTTATGTGTGAGAGCCGCTGCAACACTTGAATCAACCCCACCACTTACTGCAGCGATTACTTTTTTCTCTCCTACTACATTTTTGATTTTTTCCTTCTGCTTTTCAATAAACGATTTCATTGTCCAGTCTCTCTCGCAATTTGCAATATCCAAGAAGTTAGAGAGCAATTTACTGCCATTTGTTGTGGGCCTCACTTCAGGATGGAACTGAGTACAGTAAATCTTCCGCTGTTCGTTGACAATTATTGCAATTGTTTGATTTATCACACCTGATGCGATAACAGTAAATCCCTGTGGTATAGTATCAACACTGTCCGCATGGTTCATTAATACATCCACTTCAGAATTAACATCCCAGGTATCCTTTATAATGGGGGATTCTTTTAGTATCTTGATTTTAGTTCTGCCAAACTCCTGTTTGAAACTCTCTTTTACTTTTGCTCCAAAATAATGACAAATGAGTTGCTGTCCATAGCATATTCCAAGTATAGGAACGTTTGTTGCCTTATTAAGTTTTATAATTTCATGTACTACTCTACTTGTTTCAGAACAATCATCATTTACAGATTGTGGTCCTCCAGAGAGAATAAACCCATTGAATTTTGATATTGTTTCAAAACTGATGTTGCTTGGAAATATTTCGCAATACACACCCATTTCCCTGACTTGTCTTGCGATAAGCTGTGTAAATTGTGAACCAAAATCAATAATGGCAATTGCTGACAATTTGCTCCTCCATATTATTTAAAAGTGATATCTGATAATAAAGAAAATAAAGAAGTAAGTAAACTAAGACCTCTTAAAAGCTTTGATGTATGACTTAAACGTTAGCTATGATTTATTTTGAGTTGACAGAAACTTTGCACGGCGGTGACTCAGAGTCCTCAGTTTTTCTTTGGGGTCAAGGCATACTTTAAAAAAATCCCAACCGTTGCAACTTTTACCGGTAATTCTTGTGCCAGCCGTAGAAGGAGCACTATATTCTTCCCCATTGTAAATAAACTTTCCCTCATTACTGACTGTAACTTCATACATTTTCTTTTTATATTCTCCAACAAGTGTTCTACCTATAAAAAGAGCTTTAATAACTTTTTGATTTTGCGTTAAGCCATCATCATCAACTTGCACAATTTCTTTAGGTTTATCTATTTTGAGCTCATTTAGTGGCTCATTACCCACCATATTGTTTAATACTTTATTTATTATATATGTTACTGCCTCATCTTTGACTTCTTCTACCCTTTTATCTACATATTTTTCTACTTCACTACGCACATGCCTTTTCAAACTTTCAAGCAAATCCTGTAAGTCGAGTAAAGTTAATTCAGATGTTTCCATAAAAACCCCCAGTTTTATTATCACGTATCAATAATACATCTAGTATACTTAAAATATCTTTAAGAAAGGCGACTCTGACCCTCAGGTAGCTAATGTTAACTACCGATATCGTACGTGAACCAAAATCAATGATGGCAATTGCTGACAACTTACCCCCTCCATATTATTTAAAGCAATATCTGATAATAAAGAAAATCATGGGGCAAGTAAACTATAGCTAAAGTGGCTTAGGTTTACCTACAATTTGAAAAACAACAAATTCGTTATTCCGCTACTTGTTAGCGCCGCGGCGGTATGACGTAGGGAAACCTTCTTGGGTTAGCTATATCTGTTTTGCCACTCTGCTGAACGGATACTTTGAAAGTAGATCTATTATAGAATTGATATGAGCCTTATTTTACCCTAATCGTTTATAACCTTTGGCACTACGAAATACCCATGCTCAGGTTTTGTATTGGACAATATCTCTTCTTTAATGTTTTGAGAATTTATAACATCATCGCGTACATGAATGTCCTTGTCTATACTGCCATAACGCATAGGAGAAACACCTTCAGTATTAACTTGTAATAAAGTATCATGTATCCAATCCAGCATTGTCAGTTCTTTGGAGTAGTGATCAATCTCGTCATTTGATAACTTAATCCTTACAAGCTGTGCAATTTTAAGCATTTCTTCCTTGGTAATTGTTATTTTTCTCTTATTTGCAAATTCTATTAGTGAAGTAATAACGTCTTCTGTTGACTTAGCTGGCATCTTTACCTCCTTGGATGAAGTGAGTTAAAATATCTACGACCGAAACAACTTCTATTTTACCAGTTTTTTCAAGTTTGTGAAGTATAGTATCCGTAATCACTAATTTATCTAAAGAAGAGGAAGAAATTTTTTCAACTGCACTTCCTGAAAGCACGCCATGTGTGATGCATGAAATTACGGACTTTGCTCCGCAATTTTTTAAAGCAAGGGCTGCATTACACAATGTTCCACCAGAGTCAACTATATCATCAACAATGACACAATTTTTATTCGCAACTTCTCCTATTATGTTCATTACTTGAGATGTGCCTGCTTTCTCCCTATATTTATCTACTACAATAATCTTATCACTTAACCCTATCTTGTACTTTTCCTCTAAAGTCTTTGCAAAAGCACGTGCTCTGCCAATTGCTCCAACATCAGGTGCAACAATTGCCAAATTTTCCGTGTGTATACAGTCAACAAATGCTTCAAAGCAGTTCAAATTAGTTATCGGTACATCAAAGAATCCTTCAATTTGACTTGAGTGCAAATCAATCACTGCAACACTACTTGCACCTGCAGTTTGAATAAGATTTGCAACTAATTTGGCATTTAAAGCAGATTGCATATCATTGTTCTTGATAATTCTATCTTGTCTGCTATATCCATAATAAGGAATAATTACTACTATCCTTTTGGCTCCTAATCTATTTACTGCATCAATTATAAGCAGAAGCTCCATAAGGTTATCATTCACAGGGGGAGAAAGAGATTGTACTATGTATACTTCTTGATTATATAGATCATTTGCTACTTCTACATTTACCTCGCCATCGGTAAACTTTGATATCCAAGCAGAGGATGGTTGAACATCTAGCCGGTTAACTACTGATTCCCCTAATTCTTTACTAGCATTACCTATTATTATCTTCATAATATACCAATTGAGCTTGTAAGATTATACAGAAATTATGAAATAATTGAAATGTAAGTTTCTTTATCTAGCATTCTTGTCGGCAAATTAGGTACCTCTTGTACAATGACCTGTCATTTTCACGCATTGTTTCAATATACAGACCCAAATTGAAACAACTATACAAAATCCTGCTTATGTTTCAAGATAAATGACTTTAATGAAATATAATTTACCTTACCACTTCGTTTTGATTCTCCAGTTCAACATAGGATAAATTACTCATACATTCTCCTAGTATTTCCTCCTTTTTATCATTATCTAGTCCACTGCTAAACCCCTGACACTTTTTCTCAAGAGCTAAGCGTGTAGCTATCTTACTGTTTCAGACGATAATTCCGGCAACTCATTACGAATCTTTTCCTGCTCTTCCTCAGAGAAATTGCCAAGGTTTTCCCTGGCCATTTCAGAAAATTTTTGAGTAATCGTTTCTTTTATCATTCCACCAACTTCCTGTTTATTTAGTGTAATAACTACCGATGGATGCAAGCCAGATAAAGACTCAACCATTTTATTGTATGTTCCACCTGAAGTAAGTAAAATAGCGAGGTTTAAATGGCATTAAGATCAAAATTATTGGATGAAAAAGTGGTTCACTAATAATGAGAATTGGTATTAGCTATAGAAAACTTGTATAGATTTTTTCTACTTCTGTGATATCATAAGCCTGTAATGATAAAATAAGCAAATATGGATAAGTCAGCGTATGAGATCATAGAACATGAGTATGATGTGGTAGTAGTGGGTGCAGGTGGAGCAGGGCTCAGAGCAACGCTTGGGATGGCTGCAACTAATTTTTCAGTTGCCTGCATTTCTAAAATTTTCCCTACACGAAGTCATACAGTTGCAGCACAAGGCGGAATTAGTGCAGCTTTAGGTAATATTGGTGAAGACGATTGGCGCTGGCATGCATATGACACAATAAAAGGTTCAGACTGGCTTGGTGATCAAGATGCAATAGAATATATGTGTAAAAACTCTGCTAAAGCTGTTATTGAACTTGAAAATTTTGGCGTACCTTTTTCTCGTACAGAAGATGGCAAAATATACCAGCGCTCTTTTGGTGGAATGACAACTCACTTTGGTAAAGGAAAATCAGCGCAGCGCACTTGTGCAGCGGCAGATAAAACTGGGCACGCAATCCTTCACACTCTATATCAGCAGTGTCTTAAATTCAACGCTGAATTTTTTGTTGAATACTTTGTGATTGATTTAATTATGGATAGCGAAACCGGAGCATGCTGCGGAGTTCTTGCTTGGTCGCTATGCGACGGCACATTACATAGATTTCGCGCACATTCGGTGGTGCTAGCAACAGGTGGATATGGACGTGTTTATTTCTCTGCAACAAGTGCGCATACCTGCACAGGTGATGGTAATGGCATGGTGGTGAGAGCTGGGTTACCACTTGAAGATATGGAATTTGTACAATTTCATCCAACAGGAATATATGGCTCAGGGTGCTTGATGACAGAAGGGTGCCGTGGAGAAGGGGGGTACCTCGTTAATTCTCAGGGCGAAAAGTTTATGGAACGTTACGCACCAAAAGCAAAAGATTTAGCTTCCCGTGATGTGGTAAGTCGTGCAATAACAATTGAAATTAGAGAGGGAAGGGGAGTTGGACCGAAAAAAGATCACATGTATTTAACTATAGCGCATCTTGATCCGGAAGTAATAAAACTCAGATTGCCGGGCATCAGCGAAACCGCAAGAACTTTTGCTGGAGTTGATGTCACTAAAGATCCAATACCTGTTATTCCAACTGTTCACTACAACATGGGCGGCATTCCAACCAATTATCATGGAGAAGTGATCACGCTGAAGCAAGGTAAGGAAGAAGTGGTAGATGGACTATTTGCAATTGGAGAAGCTGCATGTGTCTCTGTGCACGGTGCAAATCGACTTGGTTCTAACTCACTTCTTGATCTTGTGGTTTTTGGTAGAGCTGCAGCGCTCAGAGCAAAAGAGAAACTAAAATCCGGTACACCACATAAAAAATTGAGCTCAGATTGTACAGATTGGATAATAGATAGGTTTAATAAAATGCGATTTGCTTCTGGGAAGCTCAAAGTAGCAAAAATACGCAGCGAAATGCAGAACACTATGCAAAAGTACGCATCAGTGTTCCGTGTTGCTGAAGTTTTAGAAGAAGGTAAAAAAGCTATAAAAAAGGTAGCAAAAATGATGCCTGATGTTTCACTTGAGGATCGCAGTATGATATGGAACAGTGATTTAGTTGAAGCACTGGAGCTTGCTAACATGATCCCACAAGCGGTTATTACCATGGAATGCGCAGCCAATCGAGAGGAGAGTAGAGGTGCTCATGCTCGTGAAGATTTTCCTGAGCGTGATGATAAAAACTGGATGAAACACACCATAGCGTGGCTTGAAGAAAAGAAAGGTCAAATTAACGTAAAAATTGATTATAAAAAAGTGGCTGAAAAAACTCTGAGCGATGAAATTGACTTCATCGCTCCGGAAAAGAGGGTATACTAGTTATATTGTTAACCCATCTGCGGGAGATTTTGTTGATGTATCTTTCATTTCACTTTTTGGATTTCTTGCACGCTTTGTCTGTCGGTCATTGTCAGTAGAGTTCTTTGTTTTATTAGTTAGTTTTTCAAAACATTTCTTAACACCACTAAACCCTAAAGTGAGAGCAAGACATGTAGCTATAGCAATAGCTGCGAGGAATAAAGCGGCAAGGGCCCCAATGTAACCCTGAGAGACACCATATGCTACAGCTGAAATGAAAATAACCGTTGTTATGGATATTAATGTTTGACGGGTTCTCTTTGCTGGATCTATGTACTTTCCAGCAGCAGATACTGCTTTTCCTGTAGTAGATGCTGTTTTTTCTATAAAAGAACCTGCTTTTTCAATGCCAGACTGACATTTTTTTGAAGCAGTTTTACAGTGGTATTTTTCCTCGAGTTTCTCCTTTAGCTCTCTAACCTTTTTTTGTGCTTCTTGTGTAATTCTTGGATATTCTTTTAAATTAAGTAAAGTTAGATAATACTTTTTAGTATCAAATGTTTGACCTTCCAACTCTAGAGAACAGGGATCAGCGCCCATTTCTAGCAGCATTGCACAAAACTTTGTTGTATTGCTACAACTAACTGTTGAATCAAAAATTGTTCCTTGCTTTAGATATTCAATTTTTTCTTTCCTTGCTTTTGTTTTTAGCACCGCTTGTAGAGGCGTGTCTTCTTTCTGGTTGGTAGCATTCATAGCTTCTCTCAATTTATCTTGAGATATCACTTCTTTTTCTACTAAATTCAAAATCAACTCCAAATATGCAACTTTTTGCTCTCCTTTAAGTAAAGCAATATGATGTAAAGCATTGTTGCCATTTGTGTCTTTCAGGCTAATATCCGCCCCTTTCTGTAGTAACTCCTCAAAAAGTTTTTTATCATTATTTTCAATTGCTGAATGTAATGGATTACTATCTGGAGTATTTATGGTATACCCTATAATTTCTTTAATTTTTGTTTCTGTATTGGTTTTTATTTCTGGTTCTAATTCAGACTTCTTTACTGACTCTGCCAATTTTTCTAAGAAGTTAAGATAATATATTTTTTGTTTTTCGCTTAACTCCTGTAATTCTTCTTGGCTTTGTTGCATCGCTAGCTATGATGGATTAAAGATAAAAAAGATGGAGAATATCAGTAGCTTATTATTCTGGTATTTATAACAAGAACGGTCAGTGAATACCTAAATTTGAGTAAAAGAAATTTCACTACCACTCACTAATCCGGCTAAAATTCAAGAATTTCAATGCTTTAGCTATTTTCAATAGAATTAAGTTTATTAATATAAATAATAAATTACTATTCTTAAATTTGATCAGATTGATTGCAAAAAAACAAGATTTTCAATAGGTTGCTTATAATCCTAGCTATAGTTAGCCTTTCATAAGTAGCGATGCAACAAAGCCATTCTTCTTTAGACAACTGCAAATCATCAATATTTGCTCCTAATTTGAGCAATTGTATAGCAGATACTATTGTATTGTCGTAGTGTGGTATAAGTTTTTTAAAAGGTGTTAAAGTTTTTCTAGGTGTAGTCTCAAAACTATGTTTTTCTTTTGTTACTTTACTAAGTAACAATGCTTGCAGTGGTGTTTGACCGTTGCCATTTTTATCGTTTACAGCTTTTTCAAGTTGTGCTTTAAGTTGCTCTTTTCCTTCCTCTTTTCCTTCCTCTTTTCCTTCCTCTTTTCCTTCCTTCTTACTCACATCTAGTACTGTATTTAAAAAATCAAACTTTTGTTTTTTCTCTAATTGTGTAACTATTAGGTGTAAAATATTATTTTCCTTTTCATCTTTTGCACTGCTAATATCCTTACAACCTTTCAGATATTCTTCAAATTTCTTGCGATTTCCATTTTTAATTGCTTTGAATATTGGCTGTTCCTCATCAGTATATTGAACATTGCTGTTCGTTATCCCGTTGGTTTTCTCCACTTCTTGGTTTTCATTTGCTGTGTAGGAAATTGGTATACCCGAAATGTGGTCTTTCTCATCAGCAGGATCATCTTCAGCTTCGCTACTGTTGCCGCTTTCGATTCCACTGTCTCCATTGTCAATCGTCATCCCGTTGTCTTTCTCTACTCCTTGCCCTTCACTTATTGTGTTAGCACTACTGATTGAATGCTTCTTACTAGCGTTATGATCATCTTCAGCATCGCTACTGTTGCCGCTTTCGGTTTCACTCTCCATACTCCCTCTACGACCAATTTCATTTTGATCAACGTTATCAGGATGATCTTTTTTGCTGCTCTTGTTAATAGCTTCTGAAATTACTTGTTCTATTTCCTCTTTTTTTGTTGGGTCTAGTTTTTTTGACTGTTTGATTTCTTTTTTCAATGCTGGAAGGAAGTGTTGAGTATAATACTTATAATATTTTTCTTGTTCTTCAGGTGATTCTCCTAATTTGGTTAACACTTCGGTTAATATCTTAGGACTAGCCCCTTCCTTGAACAATCCCTTGCATTTGTTGAGAGTCTTGTCTTTCCCAACTTCTGGGTGTAGGTGTTTGTGCTTTCCTTTTGTTACTTTTTTCGTTATAATGCTCAATAATTCATTGTTGTGTACTAACTCACTAGATGTAGAATTTTCTTTTGTCATACCAAAGCCTCACTAAAAACTAACTATTTGTGTATCTTTGTAGTTGTAAGTGTCAACAATTTGAGATTGAGAACTAACAACTAAAAAGCTAGATTTAAATTTTAAAATGTTGTATATGTAATTGAAATACAGGCAGAAGAGCGTTTCTGCTAGTATCATAGTTAAACCTCACTTCAACGATTATCTACTATTTTAAATGTTTAGTTTTAAGAAAGGATAAATATTGGTATATAGCTAAAGTGAACAGGTGCAAAATGTGCTATACCGCGGCGCTAACGAGTAGCGGAATGACGGCATATCAAATTGTAGCTAGCTATAGAACGTTCCCTACTAGCTTATTCATGAATTGACGTAGTATTGATACATCGCTCATTTTAGTAGCTGGGTTTTCTGTATATTCTGATTGACTTGATGATTTTTGTACCTCTTGCTCTTCTAAATCGTTGGACTTATTTTCTATATCCTTAACAGAGTTATTGCATTGTGTATCATTTTTTGGTGCGTTATCTTGAAGTGTAAGTTGCTTTTCTTCAGTAAACTTTCCTTTAATTTTTCCAAATCCTTCATAAATATTTTCTAAATTCAAGTAAATAAGATAACAAACTCCAATAACTGCTATAATAGATGAGGCAGTTGCAATTGTAATACTTCCTTGAGAAGCGCTGAATATTACCGCACAGGCTAAAGCAGTAAATACAAGCGTTGTCACTACTTTACAAACAACATTATTGACATACTTCACAATATCGCGTGCTTTTAACTTCTTGCCAAAATTGCACTTCAGTTCAGTTCTCATATCATCTGGAATAAGCGCTCTACCCATTGATTTCTCTATTCCTTTTATAATTTTATAATACTCTTTGCTCCATAATCTTTCGGGTAGTATTAACTGCTTTGGGTCAACACCATTTTGCACTAATTTTACACAAAACTTGATCGTGTTATCACGGCTCTTAGGATTGACCAAATTATGTTTATCTTTTGTCGTCTTAGTAATTAGCGCTACTTGTAGTGGTGTGCGTTCTTTTTCGTTAGTGGCGTTTGCAGCTTTACTAAATTTCTCTTTTTCCACCGAATTTAAAATCAACTCTAAACATGTAACTTTTTGTTCTCCTTTGAATGAAGCAATATAGTGCAGAGCATTTTTTTCATCTTTATCTTGCACGGTAATATCTGCACCGTTTTGTAAAAATAACTCTAAGGCTTTATATCTATTTGTTTTTTCAAATTTCTTAAGTGATCGGTTCTCACTCTTCTCTTGTATGCGCTGGAGTACCAGATGGAGCGGTGTTTGCCCTTCTTTTTTATCATTTACAGCTTTTATAAATTGTTCTTTTTGGCTTGCTTCTAGCAATATATGGAGAAGTTTAAGTTTTTGTTTTGTTTCAGGTTTAACAATCAAGTGTAAAGCATTATTATCATCTGTGTCTTTAAGGCTAATATCTGCCCCTTTTTGCAATAGTTCTTTAAAAAGTTCTTTATCATTATTTTTAATTGCTAAATGTAATTGATAATTATCATTACTATCTGGAGTATTTATGGTACGTGGTATAATTTCTTTAATTTTTGCTTCTGTATTGATTTTTATTTCTGGCTTTAATTTAGATTTCTTTCCTTGCTCTGCTAATTTTTCTAAGAAATTACGATAGTATGTCTTTTGCTCTTCTTTTAAGCCTTGTAATTCTTTTGTAGATAATCCTAAATTATCAGAGCTGGCTTCATGCTCTAACAATTTTGTAAGAAACTTAAGTGTGTTATCATTATTTTGGATCGTATGAGACTCATGTTTTTCTTTTGTTATCTTGTTAATTAGTGCCACCTGAAGAGCGTCCTGATTTTCACTATTAATGAGTTGTGCTAAATCTTCCTTGGTGACCGTTTTTATTAGGATACCCAGAAACTTGCATTTCTGTTTCTTTTCGAGCGATGCAATAAGGTGTAAAATATTATTTCCTTTTTCATCTTTTATGCTGCTAATATCCGTACAATCTTTTAGATATTTTCTAAATTTCCTGTTATTTCCATTTTTGATCGCTTTTAGTAATTGAACATTATTATTCGTTATTCCGTTGCTTATTTCTACTTCATGATCATCTTCAACATCGCTACCGTAGCCACTCTCTGTTTCACTGTCCCTACGATCATTTTGGTTGTGGGTAAAACAATATTTGCTATTATAAGTAATTTCTGAAATTGCTTGCTTTACTCGCTCTTTTGTTTCATTTGGTGTTTTTTTCGATCGTTCTATTACTTCATCTAGCACTGGAAGGAAGCATTGGACATAATACCTATAATATTTTTCTTGTTCTCTAAGTGATTCTTCTAATTTAGTTAATACTTCAGAGCTAGCACCTTCCTCAAATAACCTTTTGCACTTCTTGAGGGTTCCATCTTGACCTCTTGGTTTTTCACGCTTGTGTTTTTCTTTTTTTACCTTTCTCTCTATAGTGCCATACAATTGCTCGTCTTTTCTATCCTGCTCTCGCTTTTTATTTTTATCTATGCATTCGTCTAACTTATCTGCATTAGTAGCTAGTGCGCTTAGATCTATACCCATACTAAAACCCCAATATTAAAAGCTATTTAAGTTGTCAGCACTAAACTAACAACCAAGAAGTTTGACTTTTAAATTGAGCTAAACGTTGTATATGTGATCAAAATATAGGTGGAAAGGCAGAAAACTAGTTTCTATTAGAAAATCTGTTATCATAGTCAAATCCTCACTTGAACAGTTGTCTACTATTTTAACCATTTAATCTTAAAAAATAATAAATATAGCTAAAGTGAGTAACTGCAAAACGTGCTACTGGCTAAAATATAGCTAAACTGACTTACGACAATTTGAAAAACCGTCATTCCGCTACTCGTTAGCGCCGCGGCGGTATGACGGTCCGCTACGTGTTAGCGGAATCTATGCTGAGATACCGCGGCGGTATGACGGTTCGCGGCGGTATAGCTATAGGATAAGAAACTATAGCTGCAGATCGATGCTTTTATAAATCTTCCAGACTTGGTTTTTCTTTTAGTTTTTTAAGTCTTTCTTTATTTAGTATGGAGCTTATCTCTTCTACACTTTTATCAATATCATCATTGATTATTACATAATCATATTTATCACGTTTGCTTATCTCTTTTTGAGCTTCGGCTAATCTGCGCTCTATTTCATCCGCACTGTTGCTATTACGCTTTTGCAGGCGTAACCTCAGCTCTTCCATTGAAGGGGGAAGTATAAAAACACTTACAACTTTTTTTCTCATGAGCTTGAATAAGTGAAATGCCCCTTGCCAGTCTATGCTTAGTAAAACGCTTATTCCACTGCTTAAGTTTTGCTCTATAAAATCTCTTGGTATACCATAAAAATTCTCAAAAACTTTGGCGTATTCAAGCATCTGACCAGCTTCGCATAACTCGTGAAATTTTTCTTCGGTAACGAAAAAATAGTCTTTTCCATTTATTTCGCCAGAGCGAGGCTTGCGCGTAGTCGTAGAAACAGACCTAACTAAATTAGTTGATCGCTCAAGTAATTTTTCTGATATAGTAGTTTTTCCAGCTCCAGAAGGAGAGGATAGAACCAATAATATGCCCTCACTTTTTATGGTCATTTTTCTTTGCATTTTTTAACATGGCGCTTTTTGGATCAGAGTTTAAAAAGCTAGAACCTTCTAAATTAGAATTTGATAAGTTGGTGCCAATGAGAGAAGAGTTATCAAAGACAGTATAGCGCAAATCGGTTTTTTCAAGATTTGCCTTATTCAAATTAACGTTTACAAACTTTGCTCTACTCAATGTTGAATTAGAAAAATCAGCATTTTCTAAATTCATATTCTTAAATTCAAAGTAAGAATAATTTACATTAAATTTTTCACCCTGTGATATTTTCTCTTGCAAATCTCCAATTGAAGTTATAGCATTTTCTAACCCTGCAAGTTTTTTCTGCCCTTGATTGTCAATCAAAATTGAATTATCAAACTTGCAATCTGTTAAATGAGCATCAGCAACTGAACTTTTATATATGCTTGAAGAGTGAAAAGACATATCACTAATTGTTGAATTGCTCAAATTGCTAAGAAAAAAGCTAGTTTTCCTAAAGGCATTAGTGTGAAGCAAAGAAGATCTGAAATCGCTTTCAATAAAATTTGAATTAGTTACTTTTAAATTGGACCAGCTCGAATTATCAGCTAATAAATTAAAGAATGTTGAATTTTCTATTTCACTGGAATCAATATTATGGTGAAAAAGTGTACTGTTATAAACTTGAGAGTCTTGGATTTTTATCTTATACATTGAAGTTGTAGAAAGGTCTGAATCTTCTATCTTCGCAGAGGTGAATAGTGAATGGTCAAAAAATGAGCCATTCATGTTAGAATTCGCAACTTTAGTATTATGAAACTTTCCGTGACGAATGTCAGCATTAGAGACATTAACTTGATGCAGTTCACTAAAACTAAAATCAATATTGGATAAATCAGCATCCTGAAGACTTGCTCCAGAAACATATACATGTTTTATCTTGGAACCATTTAGTATAGATTGAACAAAACTTGAATTATCGTCATTCACATAGGAAATTTGTGTGTTGCTTAAATTAGCTTCGTCGAAGTTACTATTAATTATGATAGAAGAATTAAGGCAGGCATCGGAAAGATTGCTACCTGTAAAGTCTGATTCTTTTAACTCTGCACCATATATGTTAGCATTTTTTAATGAAGAAAATTGTATCTTTAATTTATATGCATCCACTCCAAAGAAACTTGCATTATCAAGGTTATTTTTCTGCATAACAGTATCGTTTATTTCACTATCATTAAAATTTACGTAGCTAACATTCGAGTTTGATAAGTTGGAGAGATTCATTTGCACATTCGAGAAATTAGTATGCAAACCAATTACGTTGTGCATACTTACTTTTTTGAGATCGGAACTGATAAAATCAGCATAACTAACATGAGACTGATCAAATACGATATCTGTTAAGTTTGCAGAAACAAATTTTGTAAAACTCAAATTTGTACCTTTTATTTTAATGCCACGTAAATTAGCATTGGAGAAATTAGCACCACGTAAATCAACATCAATGAAAGACACGTAGGATAAATCGGTGTTAGAAAAATCAGCACCAATCAGACTTACTCCATCAAAAACAGATCCACTTAGGTACAATTGGCTAAAATTAGCTCCATTTAAGTTAGAGCCAAAACCTTTCTTAAAATCTTCTGGCACGCCCTCTTTGTGGCACTGCACCAAAAATTCAGCAAAGTCTTTTTTACTGTAAGATACGTATTTTGCATCATGTAGAGCGTTTAAAAAATCACTAATCTGATTTTTTTCATCATTTGTTTCGTTTCCATAACATAAATGACCAACTAAAATTAATATCAAAAATCTAATCATCTTGCTTATCGCACTGCGACTCATTGTTTTCTTTCGTTTTCACAGCCCAATCGTAAATTGCTGAGCTTTCTTTATTGTCTATTTTTCTATCCTCCAAAAGGTGTGGCATCATTTCGGCAATCGCATTTATTATATTGATCTGCTTTTTTTCGATTGCTATATCAATTGGGGATTGAAAATTATTATTAACTACTCTAAGATCAGCGCCTTGTAATAAGAGAAAGCGCACTATGTCTACCTCACCTTGTTTAACTGAATAAATGAGAGGAGTATCACCCAATTTATTTCTAAACCTTAGTATCTCTTGAGTTGTTAATCCAATTTTTTCTAGCTTACTCATTATTCCTCTTAAGCAAGGTAAGTTATTTTTCTTAATACAGTAAAAAAATTGCTTACTGTAATCATCAATAAATACAGTTGTAGGAAGATGCTCATTAAGGCTATCATATTGTCGTTTATATATTGACTTGCTTTGTATATCTTTATGACCCCATTCTTTTATTGGTTCTCTGTTTAGCTTTGTCCATTTTTGTAAATTTTTCTTTTCACTTTGCTCTTCTTCATCTTTTTTAGTTATAGGTTTTACTCTATTGCGGTCCTTAGAATTATTGTTTGTTTCTTTCACTTTTTTTTCTTCAAACTGATTCTCTACTTTTTCTTTTTTTCCCTCTAATAATTGACTCGCATCACTTTTTGAAAGTTCATTATCTTTTATATCAATCTTCTGATCAGCTTGTAGATTTTTTTGCGGGTCAGTTGTATTCTCATTTAAATCAGCACTTAAAGGCAAAGGCTCTGGTTTCAAATCTTTATTCACTTCTTTATTGGCCACATTTGGTAAATTTCGAGCAAATTCGCCTGTACTTTCTTCTAGCTGGTCATTTGGCAAACCTTTATCAATCCTTTCACCTTCACTTATAGTTTTTTCAACCACAGAAGCTTTATTCTCGTTGTGTTGCAGCTTCTCTTTATCGGTTACTCTTTTGCTCTCAGCCTCTTGTGTTTGTTTAGCATCGACGTTGCTTTTCAACTCATCTTTTTGATTTGTCCTATCTTGCTTCCTTACACCTACATTTTCGTTTTTATGAACTGATTCAATTTTCTTTTCTTCAAATTGCTCTACAGCAAATAGGCTCAGTGATCCAAATACAACAACTAATAATACAAAGTATAAAATACTCTTCATAAATATTCCAAGCATAAGCTTAATTAAGATGATACTATAATCAAATGATTAATCTACAGTAAAAAATGCCTTAGGATTTAATTTATAAAAAAACAATAGATTTTTTGTATCTGTTCAGGGGCATCGCAAATATTGAAGCAAAGTGGTCAGTGCTTACTGTACGAACATTGTGATTTGAGAGCAATCTCCGCTAAGGAGGATGTCATCCCAGTGCCCTGACTACTTGGATCCAGGAATTTTGATTAGAGATTAAGTTGGTGAGTATAAAAGTAGCTAACCTTATGTTAAAACACAATATTTTTGGTGAGGGGTTGTATTAAAAGCTGGATTCCAGTGTCGAGCACTGCCGTCATAAAGGAACCAGTGTCAGCTACTTGCATGACACCCTGACAACCGTCATCCCGCTACTTGTTAGCGGGATCTATGCTAAGAGATACCGCGAATGAATCGCGGTATGACGTAGGACTGCTGTCATTCCAGTCTGGAATCTAGTCTTTACTGGGGAGAAGAAACTCTCCTTCTACAGTGTATCCGTTTAGGGGAGGTATCTGTTCAGATGCATGGCTAATGTACAAATATTGAAACAAAAATTCCAGTGCTCCCTTTCTTGTCATCCCAGTGCCCAGACACTGGGATCCAGAAAACTTAACTTTAAATAAGTGGCTGCATAATAAACTACACATTAAACCTAAAGTGCATTATATCACCATCTTGTACGATATAATCTCTGCCTTCAAAGCGAATTTTTCCTGCGTCTTTGCAAGCTGATTCACTTCCATACTTTATGTAGTCTGCAAAGCTTATAGTTTCTGCTTTTATGAAGCCTTTCTCAAAATCAGTGTGGATTACACCTGCTGCCTTATCAGCTGTTGATCCTATTTTTACTGGCCATGCCCGTGCTTCTTTGGGGCCCACAGTAAAGAAAGTTATCATACTCAGCACTTCATACATAATACGCGCTACCCCATCAAGGCCTGATTCTTGTAAGCCAAATTCTGATAAAAAACTCTGTTTTTCCTCTTCACTATCAAGATTTGCAATATCTGCTTCAAGTTTTGCTGAAATGCAATAAAATTTGCTTTTATTTTCCTCCGCCATTCTCTCTACCTTTCTAGATAATTCATTGCCAGTTATAACATTTGTATCTTCAACATTGCAAACGTACATAACGGACTTTGTTGTGAGCAATTGAAGCGACTTCATCTCGGCTTCGTCCATGTTTTCCAAACTTCTTGCAGGTTTACCGAGTTTTAAAGTAGCTAATACCTCTTGCATTAATTCAAGTTGTCTCTTTAGCTCTTTATCACCTTGTTTTGCTTTCTTTTCCAATTGAGGAAGCCTTTTTTCTATGCTGTCAATATCAGCTAGGATTAATTCCATTTCCACCACTTCAGCATCTGATATTGGATCTATTTTACTGTGTACATGGCTGATATCGTCATCCGTAAAGCACCTGAGCAGATGCACGATGGCATCAACTTCTCTGATATGGCTTAAAAATTTATTGCCGAGTCCTTCACCTTTGCTTGCGCCCTTTACAAGACCTGCAATATCCACAACTTCTAATTGATTATAAATTATCTTCTCTGAACCGGCAATTGCTGCGATTTGTTTCAAACGCTGATCTTTTATCGAAATCTTGCCTATATTTGGCTCGATTGTGCAAAAAGGATAATTTGCAGCTTCGGCTGCACTTGACTCTGTAAGTGCATTAAATAAGGTTGATTTTCCTATGTTTGGTAACCCAACTATACCACAGTTAAAGCTCATATTTGCTATTTAAAGCCATAATTATTGCACAATTTAAGAATTTCTGCTATACTTAATTAGTTACTTATTGACAGTTTTGTTGGTATAGTAATATATAGCTTAAATTAAGGTAAAAATTATGCTTCAATCTAGGGAACGGAAATTACCAACTAATAGCCAAGTAGTTAAGTATAATACTGCGGGCGATGGCAATTGTTTTTTTCATGCTGTGTTTGGTGATAATAGCTCTGGTCCATATAAAGCTGAAAGAGCGCAAGATATGAGAATGGAATGGCACAAATTTTTAAGTCAGTTTGAGTCATTGGATGATGCAAGTATGCCAGCTCCTTTAAGAGATCATCTAGAAAATGTTTTTAATATGTTTTTAAACAAGCCAGGGGATTTAACTGGTAAGTCTGATAGAATAAAGGAGTTGGTTGAGCAAACAAATAGGAAAATTAAAAATGCTGAAGGTAATGTGAAGAGGTTAGTAAGTAAAGCTGTTAGCAAATTTAATATATCGCATGATCAAGCTATGCGTGATTTAAGAGAATATGCAGAGGCCCTTGGTGAAAATGAGTACGATGTCCAATATAACAGTGAATTTATTACACGCTCATTTCTTGACAAACCTGAACTCTATCAAGCCTATCTAGAAGCAATAGAAAGTAAAAGTTATTTTCCTTTCATTGGAGAAATTAGTATGTTAGCTTCTTTAGCTAACATTGAAATTAATGTCTACTACAAAGATAATAATAGCGAGGAGCAAAAAAAGTTTGAGCCAGATCCACAAATGATAAATAATGATGATCAGTTAAATCAGGTATTTAATCGTGAGAGTTATAAATTAAATGACGAGTTATGGGGTAGTAAAGAGCGAGAAACAATATATCTTGGAGGGAATCATTACTCTAGAGCTGAAATTGTAACTCAAGAATTAATAAGACAGCAGCAAGAGCAAGAAGACTTTCTATTAGCAAAAAAACTTCAGGTAGATGAGATCTTGGAATATTGTAACGTTTCAAAGGATATCTCTGAGAGAGCAAAGGTTGAGAAGAGATTTGATGAGTTATTGGCAGAAAATGCTGATAGAAAAATTGATGTTGTTGTAGGGCAGTGCGTTAGTGATATAAAGCAATACATAGAGCGCTCTGAAGAGCAAGACTCTTTGAACCCATCGTGTGGTATTGAAGAAACAAGGGTGGAAAAAGCATTTCATCATCAGCAACCAATACTTGTAAAGTAAATTTTCATAGCCCTATATATTTTTATATAGGGCTTTTGCAAGCATTTCATATAATATGAACTTGCAGTACATACTAACCTAAATGCAAGTTGACCATGAAACTAGTTTAATCATCGATGCCATAGAGAAATTTGGTGGTGAGGCTAGGCTTGTCGGCGGGTGTGTGAGAGACTCAATTTTGCAGCGTGATGTCCATGATATTGATCTCGCTACCAATTTGCTTCCTGATCAGGTGATGAAAGCGCTAAAACTCCGTAATATAAAAACTATTCCAACTGGCTTAAAACATGGAACTATAACTGCGATCTTAAATCAGAGGTCTTTTGAAATTACAACATTAAGGCATGATGTGAAATGTGATGGCAGGCATGCGAAAGTAGAATTTACTAATAATTGGCAAGCTGATGCTTCAAGGCGTGACTTTACATTTAACGCTCTATATGCAGATAAGCATGGCCATATATATGATTACTTTGGTGGTATAGAGGACTTAAAGGCGCGAAGGTTAAACTTTATAGGCAACGCTGAA
The DNA here is from genome assembly GCF_964028435.1 of Wolbachia endosymbiont (group A) of Urophora cardui. Taxonomy (NCBI): domain Bacteria; kingdom Pseudomonadati; phylum Pseudomonadota; class Alphaproteobacteria; order Rickettsiales; family Anaplasmataceae; genus Wolbachia; species Wolbachia endosymbiont (group A) of Urophora cardui. Next base: position 1,290,387 of record NZ_OZ034774.1, on the reverse strand, counting down.
GATAGAATTGAAGAAGACTATCTACGTATTTTAAGAGCATTTCGTTTTCATGCAAAAATATGTGTCGGAGATTTGAGTGATGAAATACTAAGCGTATGCAAAAAGCATTCGCATATGATCCAAAACCTCTCTGGAGAGAGAATAAGAGATGAAATACTTAAATTGCTGGAGTGCAATGATCCTTTTCCAACACTTAAGAGCATGCAAGAATCTGATGTTTTGCAAAAGATTATCCCAAAAGAAGTAAAATGCGAAATTCTGTCTTCGTCACTTCTTTTCGGCACTGATGCACTAGTAAAATTAGCGTTACTCCTTAGGACCACCAAAAATGACAGGCTAAGTCTTGGAAAATATGTAAGCAAATTTTTACGTCTTTCAAACAAGCAAAAGAAAAAGCTGCTATTTTTACTATCCAACGATATCAAAACAGAACTTTCAGAAAAAGAGCAAAAAAAATACATATCTTTATTTGGTAGAGAATTATATTGTGATTTAGTAAAAATTTGTGGTGTTGAGTCTGGAGAAAATGTTGATAAATACATTTCGTTTGCTAATACATTCAATATTCCAAAATTTCCTTTATCTGGCGATGATTTAATAAGTATAGGTCACCAGCCAGGAAAAAGTTTAGGTAGGAGCTTGGAATTGCTAAAACAACATTGGGAAGACAGCTCCTACACTTTAACAAAAGAGGAGCTGGTGCTTTATGCTAAGAGCCTACTCTAACTGCTTTCCAACTGTTCAATGAATGTATGCTTGCAATATTAGTGTGACTCATCGAGGAATTAGGTGTGTATTCTTTTTTAGCTTTTTCTGTTAATTGGTATTCGTTTACTCCTCCTTGAGTTTGATTACACATTTTCTGATCTGGAGATAAAAATTTATCTCTTATACTTGGTGTCAGTTGTAACTCTTGAATCTTATTTGAAAAACATTTCATTTTAGCCTCTGTTAATTTTCCTGTAACAATTTCTTTAAGTAATTCTCCTGAGTCGTTATTATTATTATTCTTGCTATTAAAGCTGTGCAAGATAGAGTCTACAATCTTATTTACCCCTTCTTGTTTGTTAAATTCTAATTTTTTTACACATTTTACAACAGAAGATGACAACTTGGCTTTTAACGTGCCATCTCGTGGTTCTTTACCTACATTTTCTCCAATGTTACAATGTTTGTTGACAACTTCTTTAACCTTGGCTTCTATGATCTCCCTTGCGGATTGTTTTAAATTACTTTCTAATAATTTAAGTAATTCTTTACTTTCAAATTTTCCACTATTTTTATTTGATAGAGATTTTATGGTTTCATCAAGCACGTTATGGCAAAAGTGCTTTTCTTTAAATTCAGGAAAACCTTTTTTTAACTCCTCGTTTTTCCTAGATAAAAAGTCATCAAGATTCTTATCCCTAAAAAGCTTATAGAAAACCTTTGAAACGTTTGACTGAGTTGATTTCATAGAATAATTAGGGAGTGTTAAATAAACTGTGTCAAACCGAAAAAAAAGTAATAAATTGATATAAAAAAATGGAGGTTTGACAATGAGTCAGAAAGTAGTAAACAGAACTACCGGTTTGGTAGATTATAAAGAATTAGAAACAAATATCCTGTTGTCTATACGAGAAGGAAGACCGTTGACAGGAAGAGATGGAGCATTAACACCGTTTATAAAAAAGTTGCTGGAGGTAAGCCTGGAAGGTGAAATAGAAAACCACTTGTCGGCTGAAAGCGAAGAGAATAATCGAAGAAATGGGAGGAATGCAAAGACTTTACGTACAAGCGCAGGGTCATTTGAGCTTTTGACGCCAAGAGATAGGGAAGGAAGTTTCGAACCACAAATAGTCAAAAAAAGGCAAACAAACTTACATCCAGAGCTTGAAACGAAGATTTTGAGCACATTTGCCAGTGGTATGGGCTATAGAGATATAGTGTCACATGTTGAGGAAATTTATGATCACAAAATATCGGTGGCAGAGATATCAAGTATTACTGACAAATTGCTACCAGTAATCAACGAATGGCGTAGTCGCCCGCTGCAGTCTGTATATCCGATAGTTTTCATGGTTTTTTAAAGTCAAAGAGGACGGGCATTGCGTAAGTAAATGCATGTATAACATATTAGGCATAGATCAAAATGGCAAAAAAGAAGTATTAGGTTTTTATTTGGCTGAAAGTGAAGGAGCTAACTTCTGGTTGGGAGTGCTAAATGACCTCAAAGAAAGAGGAGTAGAAGATATCCTTATTGCCTGCGTTGATGGGCTGAAAAGCTTTCCTGCAGCTATAAACAGTGTCTTTCCTAATGCGGAAGTGCAGATGTGTATAGTGCATCAGATACGCAACTCACTGAAGTATGTGGCCAGTAAAGATGCGAAGAGTTTTTTGAGCGATTTAAAGAAGGTATATCAAGCTTCAAGCAAGGAAATTGCCGAGAATTATCTGTTGGAATTAGATGAAAAATGGGACACAAAGTACCCTATGGTTATAAAATCTTGGCAGAATAATTGGGAAAACTTGTCTGGTTATTTTAAGTATTCTGGTCCAGTTAGGAGGATAATCTACACCACCAATCCCATAGAGGGGCTACATAGGCAAATTAGGAAATTCACTAAGACCAAAGGCTCATTTACCAGCATAAATGCCTTGTATAAGCAGGTATATTGTGCTATAAAGAAGGCAGAGGAAAAGTGGACGATGCCTGTACATGATTGGGCATTAACTATCTCTCAACTTGATGTTTTCTTTCCTGGCAAATTGAAAATTGAGTTGAACTAAAAATGCGGTTTGACACAGTTTATTTAACACTCCCAAAGTAGTTGTAAACCGCATACCTATCGGTAACAACCAAATTCTTATAACTAGAAAATGTACTACTCTCTAGAAACTTAACTCCTCTTGTGTCTGCTAATTTAATAAGGCTTGCTTCATTATTAGCAAACACCCAGCACCAGCCAAGTTTACCTTTAGAATAATGGCTAGTTTCATCAATATGCAAAACTTTGCTTGCTCTCTCTACTTGTTCATATACATCTTAATACATAATTCTCCACAAAAACAATCTTCAGGGAGGAGCTGGATAATTATAAGCTCAGCATTATTGTTTGGCGCTATAGGAGCCACAATGGCTACAATGGGAATTATACCTGAAATTGCTGCTATTGGAGTAATTGCAACTGTTGTGTTGTCAGGAATCGCTGGTACTATAGTAGGTGGTGTAGCGGGATATCTTGTTAATGTGGCAATAAATCAATGCTGTGGAGCATGCAGCTCAGTAGTTCAAGAATAAGACCAATCCGGTAAAGAAGCATTTGTGGGAGTGGAAACCATTTTTTGATTTTTCTTTACTAAGTCTACTAAATATAGTTTAGAGTTGCTTGGTGATTCTGTTCTTGTGAAAATGATTTCTCTACCATTTGGTAGCCATGCCGGAGATTCAATTTTATGCCCTTCTGAAAGTAGACGTTCTTCTTTGCCATCTGGCTTCATAACTCCTATGTAAAATTTTCCTGACTGAATCTTTGTGAAAGCTATCAGATCTCCTTTTGGCGACCAAACAGGCGTAGCATATCTTCCACTTCCAAAACTAATTCTTTTAGGTTTTTTACTTTTGTTAGTAAAATCGATAACATACAGCTGCTGACTCCCACTCATATCGGAACTAAAAACCATATACTTTTGATCTGGAGAAAAAGAGGGAGAAGTGCTTATAGCTGAACCTTTAGTAATTTTTTTTGTCCGTTTACTACTTAAATCCAAAGATAATATATTCGTTTCACCACCCAATGAGTGGGAAATTAAAAGAGATTTACCATCAGGAGAAAATCTCGGTGCAGAAATAACTCCTTCAAATGCGCTGATTATTGATTCAGTGTGGTCTTTTAAATTTTTTAATACTATATAACTTTTACCATTTGCGTATGAGATATAAACAATACCCTTTCCATTTGGTGAGAATCTCGGTGTTGACACAAATCTATCGCCATTTGTTAAGTATTTTATATTACTTCCATCTTGATTCATCACAGCAATTTTACGCACAGATTTGTAGTTGCTATCTTTTTCTTCAGCGATATACGTGATTTTTGTGTTGAAGTGCCCTTTCTCACCAATCAATCTATCATGTATCACATCCGAAACGAGGTGACCAATTTTTCTCCAGTCTTTTGCTGGAAAAACAACTGACTGAGTAAGTAATTCTCTTTTTGTAAAAGTGTCAAATAAACGAAATGATAGCTCTAATGCACTACCAGATACTTCGCTTAAACTTACTGTGACTACAGTATCGCTTTTCCAAGATTTAAATTCAGCTTCCGCGCCACGTTTTACATTAAATAAGCCACAATTAGATAAATTTGTTCCTATTACCTTTGCAATATTTTCGCTTAATTCGCTTTCCAGCGCTGTTTTACATGTACATTTAGATACAACAAGACCAATGTTACCAACACTGCTTTTTTTTATATCAACATATAAAGCAGCTTTTGTAAAATAAGGAATAAATAACGAAACAAGCAATATTAATTGAACGAATAACTTCATTCTTTCATTTCATACCTGTTCTATCTGGACTTCAATTATAGGTCTTTTTAGTAAATATTCCTTTAAGATACTCAATATTGAACTTTCAATCTTATTTTTAATTTTTTTTGTTGGCTGCAAACTAAACAACGACTCAACTTTCTTGACAATTTTCTGTATAATAGCTGCATCTTCTAGCACTTCAAAAACACCAGGTACAAATACTTTCGGTTTAGTAAGCAATTTATTTTTCTTGTTTACAACTGCTATTACCACAATAACTCCGGCATCTCTCATTCTTTTACGCATTTTTATAACACTGCTCTCCGGATGACGTAGCAGCATACCATCAATACCAAAGTAGTCAACATCGATTGAATCAACTTTTTCTCCGTTCTCCAAATTAACAATATCACCTGGTGCAATCATTATTGCTTTTGCCACACCGCACTCTTTAGCAAATTTTACATGTGCATGCGTGTGAATATATTCGCCGTGAACTGGAATAGACATCTTCGGTTTTATTAAAGAATACATTTCCTTTAGCTCTTCTCTTGTTGGATGCCCAGAAGCATGAACATGCTCTGTTTTTTCAGTAACAACTTCTACCCCCATCTCAATAAAGGCATTGAGCATGTTGTGCGCACGAGTTTCATTTCCAGGAATGATTTTTGACGAAAAGATCATGGTATCACCTTGCTGCATTTTAAATGCTTGATGACTCTTATTAGCAAGCCTTGAAGTTGCTGCCAGTGGCTCACCTTGACAACCTGTGCAAAGTAGCACCAGTTTTTCCCTTGGAAAATTTACTGCTTCCTTTGCTTCAAGAAACTGAGGAGAATCAGTTAAATAACCACTATCTTGCGCAACCTTCACTATTCTCCATAAAGATCTACCAAGTAAAACTACTTTTCTATTTAGTGCTTTTGCAGCTTGGCTTATCGTTTCAATTCGTGCCACATTTGAAGCAAATAGCGAAACAGCAACTAATTTTTTAGACCGCTTTATTATGTTATAAATGTTATTATAAATTTCACCTTCTGACTCAGGGTGATGCTTGCTTAATATATTGGTTGAATCGCAAATTGCTGCAAGCAGGTCACCTTTATCGCCAATTTCTTTTAGACGCTCTATATTAGAAGTTAATCCAACAACAGGTTTTGGATCAAATTTCCAGTCTCCGGTATGGAGTGCACTACCCATTTCAGTGCTAATTAATATTGAATTTGCCTCAGGAATTGAATGAGTTATATTTATAAACTCGACGGTAAAAGGACCCAAATTTGTGCTGCCATTTATATCCACCTCTTTCGCAGGTACTGTATCTTCTAATCGAAACTCCTTTAGTTTCTCCCTAAGAAAATTAACCGTAAACTTTGTTGTATATATGGGGCACTGCAACTCTTCCCACAAGTGGGGCACTGCACCGCAGTGGTCCTCATGTGCATGTGTAATTATTATTCCAAGCAAATCTTTTTTTCTTTGAGCAATAAAATCTACATCAGCAATGAGCAGCTCAACACCTGGCATAGTTTCATCTGCAAAACCAACACCAAGGTCGATCATAATCCACTTACCTTGATAATGATATAGGCTAACATTCATCCCGATTCTTCCTACTCCCCCAAGCGGAAGAAATAAAAACTCATTTTTGTTTATATTCATTAAATTTAAATTATTAAAACCTGAGAATAGCAAAACTTCGACCTTAAATAAAGAAATTTATTGCTTTTACATAATTTTAAGGAACTAAGAAGTTTCTGTTGGCTAATAATGTTGATATCAACACTATTGTTAAGTTTTCCATTAATAAGGTCAAAGAATTGCAGGATTAAATGAAAACCCGTAAACAGTTACTCCTTCATGTCATTTAGCAGATTTCTTATTTTTTTTTTACTTTACTAAAAAACCCTTCAGATCGTTGTTGTACATTTGCATTTTCCTCTTCTTCAAACGCTTTTAATAGCTCAATTTGCTTTTTGGTTAAACTTTTTAGATTTAAGGTTTCAACTATTACCTGTACATACAAATCACCGCGAACATGTGAACTCATATGCGGCATACCCTTCTCCTTACAACGTAACTTGGTACCAGTTTGAGTGCTCTCTGGAACTTTTACTTTTGTTTTAGCTCCATCAATTGACTGAACATCAATTTCACCACCAAGCACAGCTAGTGTCATTCTTATAGGTACTTTACAGTGTAAATCTGCCTTATTTCGAGTAAAGATTTTATGGGGAGCTATTTTCACGTATACGTATAAATCTCCACTTTTTCCACCTCTTGCTCCAGCTTCTCCTTTACCACTTATCCTTACCTTAGCTCCTTCTTCTATGCCCTTTGGAATTGAAACGGATATATTTACTTCATCTCTTCTACGTCCACTTCCACCACATTTCTTACATTTATTTTGTATTATTTCTCCTTCCCCATAGCATGTAGTACATGTTCTTTCGATGGTAAAAAAGCCTTGTTGAGTTCTAATCCTACCGCTTCCCTGGCATGTGGGGCACTGAACTGGTTTAATTGCTCCTTCGCTACCTGTGCCTTGGCATGTGTCACATTTTACATTTGTCACATAATGTATAGGCGCTTGTATTCCTTTAAATGCATCTTCTAAGGTAATTTCAAGATCATAACGTAGGTCTGCTCCAGACACTCCTGTTGTGCTCCTCTTTGCTCTTGATCTACTTGCACCACCACCGAATCCTCCACCAAAGAAGTCATTGAATATGTCGCTAAAATCTCCTGCAGAGCTAAAGCCTTGAAACCCACCAGAAGCACCTTCGTGGCCATAACGGTCATAGCTTGCCCTTTTCTCAGAGTCAGATAGAACTTCATATGCAGCTGTTACTTCTTTAAATTTTTCCTCTGCTTCTTGATTGCCAGGATTTCTATCAGGATGATATTTTAACGCTAATTTTTTATACGCTTTTTTTATCTCATCAATACTGGCATTTCTTCCTACTTCCAGCAGATCATAGTAGTCTTTTTTGCTCATATATAATAGTTTAGTGTTTAACCTTTAAAGATAGGTATTGCATATATTAATTTCAAGTGTGACTTCTGTTTCCTATAAAATGTGGTGCACCCTGAGCGACTTGAACGCCCGACCTTTTGATCCGTAGTCAAATGCTCTAATCCAACTGAGCTAAGGGTGCTTTCATAAAGTTAACTTTAGCAGGTTTTGTAGCTTGATTCAATTAATTTGGCTAAAAATAAAACTGTTAATTTTTATCATACGTGAAACCTGCAAAAAATTGCATTTGTTTTCTTAAGAATCATTTTATGGTCAAGCTCACAACTATTGTAAGTTAAAAATATGATATAAAGAAGATAAGAGGGAAGATAGTCCTATCTTTATAAGAAAATAGGGCTATCACGGGCGTGTGCGACCGACCAACTATTGGTATTACAACCGTTCGGATCAAGGTACACTAGCCCATCTCTCGATATGTTTGAATAGTTGTGTGGGACATAAATATGCACCCGTTTACAATCTTAAATCAATTAAAACTATCGAGGTTATTATGATTACGTCTTATCAAAATTTTATTGGCATTGACATCGGAAAATTTAAAAATGTTGTTGCAGTTCACAAACAGAAGAGCGCTGTCGAATTTGACAATGATACTGCTGGTTGGCAACGAATGTTTCAAAAATTTTCAGATATCCTACCTAATTCTTTAGTGACTTTAGAAAATACAGGAAAATATGAGCTTGGTTTATCACATTTTCTTATTGACATGAATATTGCTGTACATCGAGCTAATACTCGCAAAGTAAAAAGCTTTGTCCTATCTCATGGAACTTTAGCAAAGTCTGATCAATCAGATGCAAGAGCCCTTGCTCAATATGGGTTTGAACGCTATAGTACTCTATCTCTATTTGTGCCTATGTCAAAAGAACAAACAACCTTAGCTGCACTTTGTCAACGTCGTGATGACATTACAAAAATGAGAGCTCAAGAGAAATGTAGGCTTGCAGCACCTGAAAACGACCATATAAAAGAAAGTTGTCAAAAAACCATTGAATTTTTCAACAGTCAGGTAAATGAACTCAACAATACTATACAAAAAATTATTGATGAGAATCTAGAGTTACAGAAGCGCCAAAAAATTCTTAGAACAGTTCCAGGAATAGGTCCAAAATTATCTCAAGATTTTCTATGTCTAATGCCGGAACTTGGCTACTTAGGTAGAGGAGAAGTTGCAAGTCTTGCTGGAGTTGCACCTCATCCAAAAGAAAGTGGAAAAACTATTGGTTACCGAAGAATAACAGGTGGTAGAAGCAACGTTCGTGAAAAGCTTTTTACAGCTGCAATGGCTGCTTCAAGGTCTAAGTCTGCGCTTGGTACCTTCTATTCCAAGCTTGTTGGTAAAGGTAAAAAGAAGATGGTGGCTATGACAGCTCTAATGCGTAAAATCATAGTGATTGCTAATGCGAGACTGAAAGAAGCAATGAGCCTACATACTATTTGAATCTACAGTGAATATGTGCGTCCACACAAATTTAAAGCACATATTCACTAACCACAAAATCTAAGCAGGAATTGCTGTGATGGCTGTTTGATATAAAATTCTTTTTCTATAATGAATAGGTTTTTAATTACCAAAATACCCCTCATGATTGAGTAGAATTGTAGAATTACAATAAAAAGTTGTAATAAAACAAAATTGAAGAAATTTTAAAAAACATAGTTGATCCGATAATATAACTTGCGCTTTCGCAAACTTTATTTCTGGTAATAAACTTTGTGGTAATGGATATAGTGCTTTTAAATTGTACCACTGATGACTCCTTTCATAGATGCCTTTGTAATCCTTTGTGTGAGGCTCTGTTTCTCCAAGTACTGCTACATCTAACCGATATATGTCATTACTAAATGCTTGCTCATAATGGTTGCGTAGATAACTCTCTATAACCTTAATTGATGTACCACTAAACCTAAAAAAATTTACTCTTCCAAACGATAATACTGGTCCATCCTTTTCAACCTTTATACCTGAGTAATCCGATAACAAATTTTCAAAAAAACTTTTATCTAAAATAAACCTATCAACGTTGTAGTAATCATTAAACATCCTCATTAGCCGCGATCTTGCTGGCAATGACAGCTTTGCAAGTTCTACTACTGCATCTACAAAAAAGTCATTTGGAACATCTTTTATACCTATCTGCAGCTCAAAGAAGTGCTTGCCAGGTGGTTCTTCGATAATTGTAATGTCTTCTATATTCGCCCATTTCAGTGCTATTTTAAGTGATGCAGGCGTTCCACGTAGTCTTTGAAATTTCACTCCTTCTACTACGGCTTTTCTTCTATCTTTTACCCAGCGCAGTATTTCCTCTAAACCATATTCTTCTATTATCCACGGCAATGTTTCTCCTTTTAGGTTGAACTTAAATCCTCTGATACAGTTTGGATCAACCCTATAATCTATTGAATCAACTAGTGCTTGCTCTTGCTTTGTTGCATTTGGCGGTAATAAACTTTTCATTTGTCTTTTCTTTCAAGTTGCTTTAATTTCCTTTATTTAGGTAGCTTATGAGTAAGCAAGAGATCATTGCAGAACTGATCAAAAATAAAGATGTTCTTAATATCGCAAACACTTTCCATAATATTTGACCATATTATCCATACTTTAAAAAACAAGTTACAACTTCTGGAAGAAAATCAATACTTTCGTCTCCCTAAAATTGGTCATTTTTATCCAGTAAACCTTAAACCACTTATTGCACGCAATCCCCTCACTGGTACGATTCCACAAAACAAAAAAATACGTTTTAAATCCTATCTAACTTGACGTAGCCAAGCACTGCACACTCATTCCCCAGAACCACAACATCCTCTCTTGGCTCGATTAATTCTACGTTTTCTACACCCTCTACAAACAAATTTGCTATTATCCAAGATCTTGTAACATTCCATCCCAGCCTTCTATTTGCTTCAAACTTCTTAATGAACTGCTTCTTGATTTCCTCCTTCGATATTACAGGACTTATGCTCATTCTGCTGTGAATATCTATTTCCATAATATTGCAACCAATCACTGTTACTGCATCTGTTAATACCCTTATATCATCTCTAGTAATCTGCTTTTTTACAATTTCAAGTAGTTCTTCTGATGCTGTGGATAACTTTGTTGATAAAATTGAAATTTGTACTTTCCCTGGTATGGGTGATTCTACTAATGCATCTTGTACTCTACTATCTGCTGACAGTGCATGATATTTATAATATTCCTTACTTCCTCCTGTTGACCAACTTGCTATTTTTGCTTTTACCCTCTTTCTAAGTCTTTCATCATCTTCTTCTTTTTGTCTCTCCACTCCATAAAACTCAGCTAAATTATCAAGATCTTCTCCCGTTGCAAATTTTAATAAATTACTTTTTACAGCTTCGTTTATCCTTTGTCTGAGTAACAACTCTCTCCATGCTGCTACTTCTAATACCTTCATTGCTGGATCCGATTCTACTAATCCTGAAAAGGTTTCATCTCTACGGACTAACTCTTCTTTCATTCTCGAAAAGATTTCTTCATAACTCAGCTTTTCTACAATATTTAGCTGTTGCATCTTTAAACTACAATTTCATCAAAATGAATGTTTTTCCCGCTTGGTAAGTATAATCCTTCTAGTTCAAGCGTTACTTTTCCTTCTTTCACCTCTGTCATTTTTACTTTTTCTAGCTTAAATCTTTCCTCCCACCTTTGTAGAGCTTCTGCTACTGCTGAATAGATTTCCAAAGTTAAATCTCTATTTATTGGCTTATCTACTAATTCAAATAGTCTTGACCCATAATCTCTCCTCATTATTCTACTGTTAATAGGAGTGGTCAGTATATCAATTATTGATTGTTTCAGATGTTCTATTCCTTCTAATTCTTTTCCTGTTTTGGAGTCCATCCCTTTCATTTTTAGCCTGCAAACACGTTTTCACTGCCTTTTATTACTTTAAACCCACATGAAACTATATCTCCTACTCTTCCTATACCAAGACCATTTGAAAAAACTGTTTTTGATCCTTCAGTTAATGCTCTTCCTTCACTAAAACTGTCTCCTTGTCTGCACATTGGCTTACCATTTACAAAAACATTGTTACTCCCACTAATGCAAAAATGCGGTGTTACTTCTACACAATAATCTCCTACTCGTACAACCGATTTATTCATTTAATTAAGGTTTATTCTATCTGCTTTCAGTTTTATTTCGCTCTTCGTCATCTCTATGCTCGATACCCCAGCTTTCAGTGTTATTTTGTCTACTACTTCAATCTCTAAATGATGCTTCTCTTTATCATATAATAATCTTGTTCCATCCTGAAACTTCACACTATTTATTTCTTTTTTATTCTCTGGTGCAGAGTATTTTTCCTGATATATTCCTCCTAATACCACTCCTAATGATAGTTCACCAAGAGGAGAAAATACCATTACTTGTTCATCGATATCTGGAGGAGACCAATCTCTATCTTTTCCTGCTTTGCTTGTTATCCATGGCAGATAATCTGTTACAATATCTCCTATTTTCACTCTTACTTTTGCTTTTTCATAATCTACTTCTTTCACCAATCCAATACGGATAATATTCGCTAATTTTCTATTTAGCTCTGAAATTGCAAAACTATGGTCTAACATGCACTTCACCTATCTCAATAACATGTGGCATTATGCCAGTTGACCATACTGATTTACCCACGTGTACCTCATGAAACCATTCAACTAGCCACACAAGATAAGCATCCAATTCTGGCCTAAATCCGTCAATTTCTGCAGATATAAATTCACCTGGTGAAATATTTTTCATATTCCAAGTATTCTTATTTACTACTCTCGCAACCTCAGCAGCTAGTGTTCTAACAACTACCGAGGAATCCTCGACTGTTCCATCAACGACAATCCTCGCTTCAAACCTGGCTTTCAATGCTAATTCTTCTGTTCCAGGATCTTTTCCAGATTCTAAACTCACAAGCTCTACAAATAACGCTGGCGCTAATAATTCTTTTCTTATCGATGGATAAATTTCACAAGTTTGAATTGCTGGTATTTCTCTCTTCAGCGTAGTGCAGATTGCGTTATGCAAATCTTTGAAATTCATACACTTTCTGTAATATAACTTAATTCACGTTCAAAAAATTTTGTAAATACTTCCTCAACCTCATAATTAACAATATTATCCTTGAAGCCTCAGGTTCGAGTGGCAACTTAACTTCCTTTATTGGCAATGCTGCCCTTCCTTCACGTTTAAACATACCGCTATTTCCTTTTGGCATAACTGCTGCAAATCCTCCTATAAACTCATGCTTTCCTACTTTCGATCCTCTTCTTGTTTTTTGTATCTTGCCAATTGTCGATGCTCTAATGTCATAGAGATTTGCTCTAATTAACACTTCTAATCTGCTAGTTTTCGCCTTAAAAATTCTTAATCTCTTTCTTATCAAACTTAATTTTATCTTCTTTTCCTCACTAATTTCTTTTGCTGTCTTCAATTTTAGCCATAGTGCTGTTCTGTTTAACGCTCTCACTATTGCTAATTCTATTTTTTTTCTTTTAGCATTTACACTTTCTATTACCTCATTACTATTAACTTCTATATGCACAGACATTTTACACCCCATACGCTTCGATTCGCCAGACCATTCCAGATTTATCTCTAAGTGGTGGTGTGTGTATTTTGTATTTGCAATCACCTATAACAAAAATATCTCCTACAATTGGCCTCAGTATATCAAAAATGCTTACCTCAAGAAAAAGCATCTCTCCCACAAATTGTCCTTCACCAATCTCGTATAATTTATCTGGCTGTTGCTTTAATACCTGTACCATATATGACTTATCCTTTGATTTATATAAAGCCACTTCTCCTAAATGGGCAAAACAATCTTTAAATAATCTCTTAATATTCTCTTGCACGTTTCTCCGCTATATACTAACATTTATATGCTAAGAAGAGGTAAAGCATTCTTCTGCCTCACACCGCTTTATATTTGCTCTACCTATGTTGCAACGATCTTGACTAGTATCGCTGGACGGTGGCACATTGGCAGAGGGTTTGACTGCGTATGCAAATCAGTCCCTCTATCAAATCTTCTTGGCTCTTGTTTTGCATATAGTGGCTGTCCTAGTGTATTTACTGTTTCATTAAAATCTGCTGGTGCAAAATATGTTGTAAATGTGCTCGCTGTTCCTACTGGAAAACAGTGTCCTGTATCTCTTTCTATAAACCTTCTTACGGTTCCTTCAGGATCAGTTGCTTGCCCTCTATATTCCTCAAATGTGATTCCACAAAACGTAAATCCTGATCTCATATCATTCCTTAGCGCTGCTCCTTCTTGCCATCTTTCATATGCTTCTTTCACTTTACTATGCGAAGTTAATGCATCAAAAAACTCAGGGCTTACCAAGGCATGAATTCCGGTCATATATTCACCACTTAGATTATCTTCTATATGCCGGAGTACTTCCAGACACTTACGCTTGACATCTGTTGTTGCTGTTCCAAGGGCAAAATTTACTACTTTTGGTGTTATTTCAAATTCGTTGTACAGATTTAATAATTCTGACCCGTCAGCATCTAAAATTATTCCTTTCAGCGCTCCAATCCGCAAATGTTCTAATGTTATCGCATGTTTGTTTCTCATTAGCTGTAAATGGTCAGTTATTACATCTGCCAGCGCTTTCAGTTCACTCTCTGATCCAAATGCCCTTACTCCTTGTACTTCCTCTGGTAATACTACATCATCATGTGGAATGTGCGGAATTGTAAATGTTCTTACCTTTCTTTTTCCTCTTTTTCCTACTGTTGCTGGTGCCCCTGGAACTTGCGTTGGTAGTAAACTTAATACTCCGTTTTGCTCTTCTATTGTAATATGTCTAAATCTTACTGACCTACTTGGAAATAAATTTAAATTTTCAACTCGTCCATAATTTACCGGCAATATATTCATCGCATTTGTTAGTGCCGTCATGCTAAATGCTGTATTTGTAAATGGATTTTGCATTCTTTTTCCCCCTTATTAATTTAAGTTACACTCCCTTGCGGACAATGATCCCTCGTCTTTCAAGTTGCTTTATTGCTGCAGCTTTCTGCTCTTCAGTGATATTTGCTGGCCATACAATTGCATGATCGGCAAGAAGAGCAATACGAGTAATGATTACTGCTTTGGTGTTTTCCGTTGCGTTTACATCACTTGTTATTACACCTATTGCTCCATCTGTTGCAGTTGGATCTATTATCTTAATCATGCTATCTTTATCGAGAGCCACTACTGTACCAAGTTTAAGATTTTGTCCCTTGGCTACCGTTATTTGATCTCTTGAATATAGACTTGATGCCTCATACTTTAATAAGTCACCTAGATTATTTTGTTCGGTTATACATGTCATATTTTCTTTTCTCCTTTTTTTCCTTTAGTTTTACCGCCATGTTTGTAGTTATTGTACGTGGCGGTTATAAAAAAACTTAAATACTTGATTGTGCTCTAGCTTTAGCTACCTGCATCATCAATTCTTCTCCTGAATTCTGTGGTATTGCACTCAGTATCTCTGTCTTTTTCGTTCGCTCTGCTAGCAGTTCCATTAAAACTTCCCGTGCTTGCTCAACACTTATGCTTTGCTCAATAAATTCTCCTATCTTTTCTGGCATCTTTGATATATTACATAATCTTATTATCTCTAAAATTTCTCTACGACAGTTCTCGTAGCCTTCCTCAATAGTTGTCATACTAATACTCCTATGATTGTTGATAAATTCAAAAAATGTTGTAACTCCATCTGCAAGACCTATTTCTATTGCTTTCTCCCCAAAATATAGCCCTGCCTCTGTTGATCGAATCTTTTCAATTGAAAGACCTCTGTTCCTTGCTATTAGCTGCAAAAACATTTCATATAGTCGGCCTACTTCTTTTTGTAAGCTTCCCAGACTTTCAGACGTCATTGGCTCATGTGGGTTTAAATCATTCTTTCGACTACCAGCAAAGATTGTGGTGTACTTAATACCTTGCCTTTCATCAAACCTACTTTGATCTATGTGACTTGCTATTACTCCAATACTTCCTACTCCTGAAGTTCTACTCACAAATACCTTTTCAGCGCTAGAGGCTATAGCGTACGCAGCAGAATATGCATCATCATTTGCTATTGCAATAATTCTCTTTTTTGCTCTTGATTCATAAATAAAATCAGCTAGGTCAAAGACACCGTTTACTTCTCCTCCTGGACTGTCTATGTCAAGTAGAATCGTCTCTATGCTTTTATCTTCTAAAGCACTCTCTATCTCTTCATGAATATTTTCATACGAAGTCATATCTAAAATATGATCAAAAGCTTCTGTTTTTTTTGTCAAAACTCCATAAATACGTATTATTGCTATTCCTTTTGGGTTTATATGAAAATGCTTTAAGTTCTTAAAGATAGGTTGTTTGCTGTTATATAATGATAGTAGTTCAAAGCTTCTTCTCTCTACCATTACTGGTTTATTTATCCACATCACCTTCCTTCCCTTTTATGATTAACATCAGAATCAAAACAAAGTCCAAAAGAATTAGCTCGCTTTTGATCTTCTGCTATTTCTTGGTCAATTTCTTCTACATCGTAACCCATTTCTGATACTACCTCCGATCGACTTTTGAAGCCATTTCTTACTGCCATTTGCTGTGCTTGCTGGTCTTTAAGTGGATCTACCCAATCAAATCCCTGTGGTATCCATTTCACTTCTTCTTTCGCTGCTTTTACTACTTTTTCATCTATACTCAGTTCTCCAGAAAGTACTGCTAACTCTAGCCATCTATTCCAAATAGGCCTACAAAACTGGAACACTATCACGTTATGCTGTAACATTGCACACCTTCTGCGAAACTCTATCAGCCCTGCTCGAATGGATGAATAATTAACACCTGTTAAATCTCCTGTTAGCTGCTCATATGTTATCCCTGTGCCTATTGCTATTGCCCTCAGTTGCTGTCTCATGAATGCTTCATAACTTCCTCCAACATCAGACGGCTCTGAAAATTTTATATCTTCTCCTGGGTCTAAAAGCTGCATTGTTCCTGGCTCTAAACCTGATAATGCTACTCCTTGCTCATTACTTTCACCTTCTCCTAAAATATTTGCTTCTGGATCGAGTCTCGTAATAAATCCAGCAAACATTGCTGCAGTTTTCTTTCTCACCAGCTCTGCATCATCATATTGATCAAGCTCATAAAGCTTCAGCAGTATATTAGAAAGCCAAGGCTCCCCTCTGATTTGCCCAGGTCTTAATGGTCTATAAATATGTAAAACATCGTTTGCTGGCACTCTTACTGACTCTCCAAAGGTATTTTCACCAGGGTGTTCTTTAAATAAGTAATAAGCTTCTCTTTGACCAAGCCTGTTAAACTCAATACCATTACGAATTATGTTACCATTTGCTAAAGTTAGATTTGTTTTATTGTCCAAATGCTCTGATTCTAGTACTTGCAGTTGTAATGGTACAGAAAATCCATCTTCGAGTTTACGATTTCGGAGGCGTACAAAACATTCTCCTCCCTCTATCATACTCCTACATACCAGAGCTTGTAATCCATAAAAATCACTTACTCCGTTACTATCTGCTTCATCTGTCCATCTTAGCCATAATTCTTGCACCTTCTTTCGAAATTCTCCATCTCTTGCTTTTGATTGCGGCTTTATTCCTGTTCCAATAGAATTACTCACTATCGTATCAATTATATTTGCTGCATATGGATTTTTTCTCACCATATCACGTGATCTACTACGTAAAGTTTCAAGGTTTTGAGACAGCAAATTGTTTATACTTCCTAACTCTGGTTGAAAGTGAAAAAATCTTCTTCCTGAGCCTGCTGCATCCCAAGCAGAACTTTTGATTTTTGGTTTGTTAAACAATTGCTTGAAGGTTTTGAGCAGCATTTATAAAATTCCTTTACTCGTTGAAAAAACAATTTTCCTCTTTGGGTTCATACCTGCAACTTTTAACTCAGCCTTAATTCGTTGTCTTAAATTCAATAAATCCTTTATTTGAACTTCCCCGTACCGCACAACATGATCACCATATGCAATTGAGACAACTCTTTCTCCGCTTTGCAGTTTTTGAATTGCTTTCTCAACTTGAGTTAAATATTCTTCACTGTACATTTTGACTACTAAGCCATTTACTCTGTCTTAATTTTTTGGGCTTTTTGCTTTCCATTTTTCCACTCAAACTATTCCATTTACTCTCTGGCCAACGATCAATTCCAAGTGCAATAGATGCTGCTCTCGCATAAATTCGGCAATCCAGTACTTCATTTCTTTCTCTTACCTTTTGCCACTCTTGTTTGGTGTATCCTTTTACTACCTTGCTGACTAATTGCTCTGCCGTTAGCTGCTTAAAATATTCAGGTGCATACTCGGGAAAATGACAATATCCAGGTAGAGCTTTTCCTTCCTCTTCTTTTAAAATATTAAGTAATTGAAAAAGCTCTGACTTTAATATCGATACTCCTACTGGCCATAGCTTTATTCCTCTTTTCAGCTTTTGACCACCAACTGTTATATCTACTCTACTTGGGCTGCTAAGTGGTACTAGCGCTTTGTTTACACCTTTGACTGCCATTACTCTTCCAGAGCCCTGATGACCTCTTACCCAATTGTATACTTCTTGCGTTGCATATCCAGCATCTACTGCCATCATACTTATCATATATTCAAGCCCATTTTCACCGATAAAATGATGATTTAAGAGCTCGGAGAGTTTTCCCCATACTTCCCCACCTCCTGTATCTCCTTCAAATACTTGGTAGTCTATTGACCAATTTTCACGGCTTTTTCCCCATGCGACAACTTCTACTTCTAAACGATCTTTTTGGACATCTACTCCTGCTGTGAGGATTACTTCGCCTTTTGGTACTGTGCCTATGGGAAAAAATTCTCTCCTGTTAAATAATTGCTTCCAGTCTGGTACTTCTCCTTTGTCTACCCAAGTTTCTCCAAGCGTAGTATTTATCCAAACTTTCAGTAATTGCTCACTCTCTTTTGCATGCAGAAAATCTTCTACTGCTTGAGTCCAACTATACCAGCCAACTGGGCTATAAAGACTTGAAAGATGAAATCCTTTTTTCTCACCTTTTACTCTATTAGTAGGTCTCCATTCTCCATGCTCAAGCATCTCTGTTTTTTGATGATTTTCTATTTTGCCGCTACATTCAGTGCAGACATAATGTGCTGTTCTTGAGTCGTTATTCTCCCATTTTATTTGTGCCCATTTTAGAACTTGATAGTAATTACAATGCGGACATGGTACAAAAAAATATCTCTTATCTGTTGCTTCAAATTCTTTCTCAATTCTGCTTATTCCATGAATCGTTGGTGTTGATACTAAAAAAATCTTTCGCCGTGCAAATGTATTAGTTCGAGCAATACTAAGCAGTACTGGATCTCCTTCTCCTCCTGAATCTCCTGGGTAGGCATCTATTTCATCAAGAAAGAGATATTTTACTGGCATAGATCTCAGTGCTACACTGCTATTTGCTCCGGTTATTACTACTATTCCACCTGGAAATTCCTTACTTTGTACAGTATTGCCTGAATCTCTTGATCTTGGGTCTTTTACTTTACTTTTTAAACATGGTGTACTTTCAATCAGTGGCGCAAATCTTCCTTTTGACCAACGCTTTCCCATTTCAACTGTTGGCTGTACTACCAGCATTGGACCAGGAGTCTGATCTATGATGTAGCCAATCCAATTGTTACCAGCTTCTGTTCCCCCAATCTGCGCTCCTTTCATGAATACTACTTTTTCTGTTGGTGAGGACGGAGAAAGTGAATCCATGATTTCTTTTAAATAAGGAGTTCTTTCCGTTCTCCATTTACCTGGCTCTGATGCTGCAGTTGCTGCTAAAACTCGATACTCATTTGCCCACTCTGATACTTTAAGCTCTGGATCTGGTCTTAAACCTTCAGAAAAAGCTCTAGCGTATATCATTGTCTGCATCTACTCATAATTGGTTCTATCTCAATATTGTTAACAGTAGAGTTTATTCCTCCACACTCCTCCAATTCCATAAACATCTTTTTCTGAAATTCGTTTTCTATATATCTTTTGCTCATCTCACTTATCATTAGTGCTATAATAAGCGCAAATATCCCTGTTATTGTTGCAAAAATGATTGCACTGCTTATTGTTGTTGCTGTTAACCCTATACATACCGCTATTGCTACTGCACTTACTGAGGTAAAAACACAGATCACATTGGTGTATTTTCTTACTTTTGCATCTCTATGTTCTATACACTATAATAAACTGGTACAGACTTGCCTATCTCGTCTGGTAATTTGATGCTCTTTTCTTTAAATAAAGTTTTTAGCAATTCTAAATTATTTGACTTGATTGCTAAGTGCAAAACAGGTGTATAGTTTGCTCCTTTTTTCAGCAATAACTTTACTACATGTAAATGCCTTTTTTCTGCAGCAAGATAAATTGGTGATAGACCTTTATTATTTACAATATCAATATTGATTTCTTCTTTTAAAATTGCATCTACAATCTCAATTTCTCCTCTTTGTGCAGCTAAATGGAGTAGACTATTCTTTTCAGAACCGTATTTATTACTCACCAAAGCCTTCTTTATCTCAGGTTTAGCGTAATCAAATGGTGTCTTGCCGCTATCGTCTTTTACCAGAGGGTCTATATCTTCTCGCGTTAGTAAAACTTCTATTGTTTTAAGTCTTTCAGCGTAATGTAGTGGTGTTTTATTTTCGTAGTCTTGCAAATTGACTTGAGCATTAGGCTCCTTTATTAAGCATTTGAGGATATCAAGACATAAGTCTCTTTCATCGTAATTAGTATTACTTACAGCTATATGCACAGGCGACAATTTCATTGAGTTTTGTCCCATGCGTGCACTATTTACATCTGCTCCTAGCTTCAGCAGTAACTTTACTATCTCCAACTTTTTATTATTAACTGCATAGTGCATTGGTGTCTGATTTCGTGCATCAAAGACATCTATTTCAGCTTTTCCTTCTCTTATCAAAATCTTTACAACTTCTGCATGTCCTATTCCTGCTGCTAGATGTAATGGAGTATGATGCAGAGCATTTCGTACATTAACGTCAACACCTTTTCTTATCAAATATCTAACTGCATTAACTTCACCTATCATTGCAGCTAAATGAAGTAAACTATCTTGCTCTGATCCATATTTATTGTTGATTAGCGCTTGTAATATTTCTGCTTTTTTCCCTTCTTTGGCGTAATCAAGAGATGTTTTACCATCATTATCTTCTATAAAAGGATTAATGTTCTTTTTCGTGAGTAACAGATCTACCATACTTAATTCATCAAACTCTATAGCGCAATGTAGTGGGGTTTTTCCGTTTAATCCTCTAACATTTACATCTAATCCAGGTTAGACACTTTATTAACTCTAAACTTAGCCATTTTATATTCAAAATCTTTCTTATATTTGAAATTTAGTATTAGATAATTCTTGTAATGAGTTTGTAATCTCTTCAGTTAACGCCATATGAATCTTTTCAGTGTCACTCAGTGATGCAAGCAATGCTGAAACTCTATTTGGAATATTAAGTAAATTATTACGGACAACTCTTGCTACATTAAATGCATCGCGCTTTACTTCTTCTACTGCTACAAGTTCTCCTATCTCAGCCCTAGCTTTTGCCTCAAGAAGTTTACCTCGTTCCATTTCATTTTTTATTCGAGTTTTTAGCAACATCGTGGAAAGGTTACTTGTATTTTCGTTTTCTGGATTTTTCCTCCTCAGTGGCTGACTTGGATCTCTTATTGCCGCTACTGCTTCATTTGCTTGTTCTCTATTGATCAAACCATCCTCCAACTCAACTATTCCTTTCTTTACTAAATAACAGACATATTGCTTTGATACTCCTATCTCTCTTGCCCATTCTGTTTGTGTAATTTTCACTTTTTTCCTACTGTTTTTCTCCTTGAATTTCTGCAAAAGTTTTACCAGTACCGGCTAAAATGGCATCTCTTCCGGTATATATTTGCCAACGTTTTATGGTTACATCTACAAATTTTGAATCTAGCTCTATTGTTCTGCAAATTCTTCCTGTTCTCTCACATGCAATCAGTGTACTTCCAGAACCGCTAAATGGATCAAGTACTATGTCTCCTGGTCTGCTGCTGTTTACTATTGCTCTCTCCATTAGCTCTACTGGCTTCATCGTTGGATGTAGTGTATTGTGCGTTGGCTTATCATAAAACCACAGATCACTTTGATTTCTACCTCCATGCCACTCACGTTTATTGCCGCTTTTCCATCCATAGAGCATTGCTTCGTATTGTCTTTGATAATCTGATCTTCCTAGCGTAAAGTGATTCTTCGCCCAAATGATAAAAGTTGACCATTTTCCTCCCGCTTCCTCAAATGCTTTTTGCAACGTTGAAAACTCTGATGATGATGCACAGATGTAAATTGCACCTTTCGTATATGCTAAAATATGGGAACAGATGTCGTAGAGAAAAAGTTCGTACTTTTCACCTTGATTATCGTTTAATATTTTTTTCTCTTCTCTTTCCTGACTGCTACCGTAATCAACGTTATATGGAGGATCACATACGGTAATATCTGCCATTTTATTATCTAATACCGCTTTATATGATTCAACTAAAGAGCTATCACCACAATAGATTCGATGATCACCTAAAATCCATAGATCAGCTGGTTTTGTTATTTCTACTTTTTTGTCATCAACAACTAAGTCAGAAAGATCTTCTTCTTCACCATCTAAATCATCAAGAAACCGTTGAACTTTTTCCAATTCAAATCCTGTCATTTTTAAGTCAAACTGCAAATCTTCTAGCTCTTGAATTTCCACCTTCAAAAGATCATCGTCCCACTTTGCCCAATTAGCTGATTGATTGGCAAGCAGTCGAAAAGCTTTAGTTTGTGGTTCATTTAAATTATCACTGAGGACTACTGGAATACTTTCCATACCAAGTTTTCTTGCTGCTTTAAGTCTTAAATGACCATCAACCACAGTTCCATCGCTTTTTGCAACTATTGGAATACGAAAGCCGAATTCCCTGATTGAAGCACACATTCTATTTACTACGTCATCATTCTTACGTGGATTACGCTCATATTCGACTAGATTTTCAACAGGATAGTAGTGGATTGCTAAATTCATATCTTAATAATTAAAAAGTTAATATTCAAAATATCTCTGACGCTAAAGAAGGCCTGGGGTCTGACCCACCAAACCCGCCAATATGGCCGAAAGGACCCACTTTTTATGGATTTTTCGTCTTATTAATATCTTTACTAATATAGAACATTAATGCCAAAGCATCGGCCTCATTATCATCTCTAGGTAAAAAACTTTTTTCACGTATCGCTTCAATAACTTCACTCTTACTTGCATTGCCTTTGCCTGTTATAAAGCGTTTTATAGTTTTAACATTAACACCTTTGTATGGCACATGATGTTCTTCACACCAAGCAGACAGAACTGCGAGAAAACCGCCATAGCAATGCGCTGCATCAGTTCCTAGATGTCTTCTCACTTCTTCAAAATACACTGCAGAAATGTCTCTCAAAGAGTTAAGCCAATTACGAAAATTCAAGAAACACATTCCACCACCACTGAAACGACTACCATGAAAACTTTTGCTTCCACTTTCAATTACTCCATCTGTCAGAATTGCCCAGCCAGTTTGCTTGCCGAGGTCTAGTGTTAGGATTGACATTTATTTGAAACTTTTGTGTTTGAAGCGCGTAGAGGTAAACTAACCTCATTGAAACAATGCCCCTTTATTATATATATACCGGATTTCTTACTACTTTTTCCGAGATTTTCTAAAAAAAAGTTAAAATAATTTTTAATCACAAAAAATGAAGAGACTGTAGAAAAAAAGGTTTTCATATTGCCTTTTCTGCTGTTTTCTTGGCATTTTGTAGTGATTTATGTTAGATTACTTGAGTTTATTTAGGCTAAAATATATATAATGTCTATTTACGGGAGAACATGGTGGGGTAAGAAATGGCTTCAATCTTTCAGTGAAGTTGATTACGATAACCGCCTTTCACGTGGTAGAACTTATGCTAATACTGGTCAAGCTTTTGGTATTCAAATCAACGGCAATACAATTACAGCCAAAGTTAGTGGTTCAAGACCTCATCCATATAAAGTTAAAATAACACTCAATGAATTAAATTCATCAGCTATCCGTTGTATTATTGAAAATTCGCCCTCTATATTGCCTAAATTAATAAATAGACAATTACCAACACTTTTGTTTGATAAGCTTAACAACTCAGGTATTAAATTATTTCCTTCGAATTGGGAAGAAATGAACGCAAGTTGCAATTGTCCTGATTGGGCTATGCCTTGTAAACATATTGCTGCTGTAATTTATCTTATTGCTGCAGAAATTGATAAAAACCCTTTCGTAATTTTCAATATTCATAATTGTGACTTGTTGTCGCTGATTGATGATTTTGGAAATGGAAAATTAGAAAACATTCAAAGTATTCTAAAAATTAATGATCTATTTAAATCGTCTTCTAAAGTTAAAGTATATGACCAAGTAAACTTAAATGATATTGATCTATCGACTATTCCTAACCTTGCTAGCTGTATCGAAAATATCTTGACGAATAATCCACTCTTTTTTGAAAAAAATTTTCACAGTATTCTGCAAATAGCTTACAAGCATTGGCAAAAATATCCTACGGGAAATTCTTTCTACTCTTCCAAGAAAAAGCTATCGGAAGAAGAATTGTTTACTAGCAAATGGGGAAGTATTGAACACTGGCAAACATTTCAATTATTTATCAATGACCAATACCAAGTTATTCAAGTAAGCAATGGTATAGCTAATTCATTTATGCTCAGCGAAAGTGTTTCGAGGAATATAGCACAATTTTTAAACGATATTCCTATTTCATTGCTTCATAAGCTTAATCCTGAGCTTCGCTTCATGCATATGATTTCACAGTTTGCACGTATGCTCATGGAAAAATCAGCACTAGTACCACAAATACTACAAAATAAAAGAGAAGAATTCATAATTAGGTGGATCCCTGCGTTGTTTAATGAATCAGTCAAAGAAATTCATAGAAAAATATCATCTATGTGTCCACCTCTGCTAATTCAATATCAGAAAACTTCTATAGAGCCTGAAGAACAGGTTAATATTGCAATTTCTTTAATCCTTTTGGAATACATGGCAAATAATTTTCCTGCAGCACTTGATAAGTATAGAGAAAAGAATACCTTTCCTTCATCAATGGACAAGTATAGAGACAAGCACATCTTTGCATTATTTTTTACTGGATCAGCATACAAGTTTAGTGAGTTTAGCAACAGAGAAATACCTCAAGCAATTAATCTCTGGTTATCACGGCTTTATTTAACAGATAAACCATACAAACTTTACTTAATGGTAAAAGATTATTATGAAAGATTTGAGCTTGATATACAGGTATCTTTAGATGATGGAAAATCGATAATAAAGCTGAAAAAAGCATTGTCTAACTGCAGCACAAAACTGAGCATTTTATCTGATATGGGAATGCTGTCCGAATACATACCTGAGCTAGAAAGATCGATTGACGACAGCAGTAGATTACTGTTTAGCTTAGATGATTTTGCACCATTGTTTTTAAATATCTTGCCGGTGTTAAAAGCAATTGGCGTTATAGTTATCTTACCAAAATCACTGGAAAAAATCCTAAAGCCAAAGTTGAGTCTTAATTTATCTGCTAAAGGCAAAATTGAAGAAGATCGGAAAAGTTTCTTAACGCTTGAAAAATTATTGAAGTTTGATTGGAAAATAGCGATAGGTGATAAAGAGATAAGCATTACAGAATTTAAAAAGCTACTGAAAGATTCTCGTGGACTTATAAAGATTATAGACCAATATGTGCTTTTGGATGATAAGGAGGTAGAAGCTCTACTGAAAAAATTTGATAAGTTACCTGAACACTTGAGTCAAGCAGAGCTGATGCAAGCTGCTTTAGGAGGTGAACTAGATGGAGCAAAGGTAGGACTTGATCAGCAGATTAAAAGCCTATTTGAAAAGCTTAACACTTATGTACCTGTTGATGTACCAAGTAACCTAACAGCACAGTTACGTCCATATCAAAAACGTGGATTTAGTTGGCTTGTGCAGAACATAGAGACGGGATTTGGTAGTATAATTGCTGATGACATGGGTCTTGGTAAAACACTACAAGTTATTGCAGCCATTTTATACTGTAAGAATGCAGGATTTTTAGATGAAGATAAAGTCTTGATAGTAGCACCAACAAGCATATTAAGCAATTGGCAACGAGAGATGGAACGTTTTGCACCAGAATTAAAGCTTTTTATCTATCATGGACAAAATCGAGAATTGGCAAATGATTATGATGTAGCTCTCACATCCTATGGTCTTGCACGTCGTGATAAAAAAGAGCTTAACAGAGTAGGATGGTTTTTGCTCGTGATTGATGGAGCCCAAAATATAAAGAATCCCCACAGTGAACAGAGCAAAGCTATAAAAGCTATTGCAGCAAAAAATAGAATAGCAATGAGTGGTACACCTGTTGAAAATAGGCTACTAGAATATTGGAGTATTTTTGATTTTACTAATAAATATTACCTTGGTACTCCTAAGGAATTTAAAACTCATTTTGCAACACCAATTGAAAAAGCGAGAGACAAAGTTTGTCTAGAGAAGTTCATGAAAGTTACTCATCCCTTTATGCTACGTAGGGTAAAAAGTGATAAAAGCATTATAGAGGATCTACCAGATAAAATTGAAAATAATCGTTATTGTTCTCTAACTCCAGAGCAAACAGCACTTTATCAAGAAGTAGTTAACACAACTATGAAAAAGATAGAAAAGAGTGAAGGAATTGAGCGTAAGGGTCTAATTCTTAAGCTTATCAATGCTTTAAAGCAAGTTTGTAACCATCCATCGCATTTTGGCAAGAAAAAGCGTGCAAGTATTGAACAGTCAGGAAAGATGCAGATGCTAGAAGAGATATTGATAGGAATTAGTGAGCTTGCAGAAAAATCATTGATATTTACTCAATACACTGAAATGGGTGAGATTATAGCTAGGCTACTTGAAGAAAAGTTTGAATCAAAAGTGCCATTTTTGCATGGAAGTTTATCCCGTAAAGCACGAGACAAAATGGTTAATGATTTTGAAAACTCATTTCGATCAAATATTCTCATAGTATCTTTAAAAGCTGGTGGAACAGGGCTTAATTTAACAGCAGCAAACCATGTAATACATTACGATTTATGGTGGAATCCAGCAGTGGAAGCACAAGCAACAGATAGAGCGTACCGTATTGGGCAAGAACGTAATGTTATGGTGTACAGGCTACTTTCAACAGGTACTTTTGAAGAGCGTATTGATGAGATGATTCAAAGTAAGAAAGAGTTAGCAAACTTAACTATAAGTAGCGGCGAGAGTTGGATTACAGAATTTAGCAATAATCAATTGAAAGATTTGATCAATATAAGAAATGCTGTATAAAAAACAAGTTCAGCTATCCACTTCTTATCTTAAAAATGTAAAAAAACAACATTTGGCCTGCTAACACATATCTTATCGCATTCGGACTATTATAAGAAAGGCTGTACAGAGTATGAATCTGATTTTGACGAATTAATTAAAGCAGGTGAGAAAATAACTACAACAAAGACCAGCTTATAGTTGAGTTATCTGTGTTTGACATCTTGCTTTTGTTTTAATTTCAAGGGGGGTGACCCACCCTTTAGAAAGCTCTATATCTCTATCTACCAATAATATAGTGGAAATTTTGTCTCTATTATATGCGATAAAATTGGAGACGTAAATAAATAAATTTTGATCTTTGTCTCTGTTTTAAGCGGTTTTGTAGCTTATGTTTGCAGCAATTTCAAACTTTTTTCTTTATCTTCACCTACAATTTGTTTATAGAGATTATCTGAAATATTTTCTTAAGAGTTTTAGATAAAAGTCGTTATATTTCAATAAGACCTCCAAAATAACCAGCTTTTATTGCACCGATTTAAAAGACCATTCACTTTTTTGAAAAAATATTTTACAACAAATAAAAAACGTGATAGAGTAAGGTAAGGCTTTTTTATAGCAAGTAAAAGTTTAAGGTAAAAGATAATTTAGAAGTGCCTCATAATCGAGTTTTAAGCTACCTTACATAAGTAACTTAGGTCTTAGTAGTATAATTGTACCCTGGAGTCGTATAATCGCTTTAAATCCGCACTAAATGCAATTGTCTCAAAGTTGTATTTTTTTCATTAAATTTAAGTAATGTTTTGTGGTAATCTCTCTAGGTCTTCTTTATTTCTATTTATCCAATATATTTTATATTTATTATTACTGTTATTATTTATTACTATTATATATATATAATATATAAGGGTTTTAGGAAGCTAGAATCCGCCTCACTGGCTGACTTTAGACATGTGGTTTCTAGGAACGCTTTTAGGAACGTAGGCAAAAAAGCTAGCTCTCACGCAGAATTTAGGTTCCTGATTTCTAATTACTGATTTAGGAACCTAGGAATTAGGAATGTAATACAATCATTGATGGTGCTATTTCTTAAGTGCTAAGTTTTAGTTGAGTGGATGTAAATTGATAGTAGCTATAGATTGAAAGGGCAATAGAGAAAACTTGGTAAACTCTAAAATATTTTTACCCATAAAAAAAGACTTATCCTAACATTAAATTTTGCCTATAGCTAAAATCTTCAGCTCCAGGGGTGAATTTTCCTATACCACGAGCAAATGGTCCTGTTATAACTTCAAGCCACTTATCCTCTCTGAACCTTTAGACATTCCTTTTACTAACTGTTTCACCTGTAAAAGTTACTGTACCATACGTTCTAGTTTGTCTCTTTCCATATCGTGAAAAATTTCAGTAAGCCGTAAGTCTGAATGGATACTCTTAATCGAGTTTTAAGCTACCTTACATAAGCAACTTAGGTTTTGGTGTTGTACCCTGAAGTCGTAGAATCACTTTAAATCCGCATTAAAGGCTATTTCTTGTACTTATGAATATTTTAAAACTTTTCCAATTCCCTTGACTTCTTTTTTTTCATTCCCTAGGTATTACTTTTTAACCTTATTAATTCATTATACTTTCATATTGTTTATTATTATTTCCTATTATTATTAGTATATATATGTATAGTATTATTTACATATTATAATAATATATAAGATTCTCGGAAAGTGGAAAGCTAGCTACTGTGGCGGGTTTTAGGGCGATCTGATTCATTAAGTCTTTTGGAAATAGAAAAGTAATACACTAAGTGGCTAAAAGCATAGAAATTCAGTGAGTTAAGTATAGTATGTTTTTGTTCCTAATTTTTCAATTTTACTGGAAATCACAAAACTCAGAACGGCTTCTTATTCCTTAAAACCTTACTTTGAAGAATAGGCCACACATTTATCTTCCTTTGAGTGATGCCTTTGACTATCTTACAATAACTAGGTTTATGTCTACTAATATAATGCAGCTGGTAATCTATTCCCTGGTCCACCTATATGCATAAGTAGTTAGAACTTTTACCAGCTAAAAAACAAATTTGCAAATTTCACAAACCAACCTTAGTCATCTCTGCTTACTGTAGTAAAAAAGTTCTTGGCACAAAGATACAAACATGAAAAAGGCGTTTCTCTTTAAAGCTAGCTACAATTTTTAAGTAAAAACAGTAGCCACCTGATTAAAGATCGCTTATAAAACAACTCTAAACTCAACTAAAAGGTATTTTCAGTAGTCTTACTATCACGAAGCAAACTTACTTGTAAGTTTAATAAAATCTTCATGCCTTGTAAAGAAAATTTTTTAAAAAGAATTTAACGTTTCCTGTCTCAAATCCTTTTTTTAGAGAGTCATCTACAAAGGTTAAAAAATTAAAGAATAAATAAGAATGAAAAATATAAATAGGGTATTATTATATACCTTATTTTTATTATTTATAATAATAGGGTTTTTCTCTAAACTAAGAAACACTCAAAATCAGCCAAGGAGCAGCCTTTTATGATATTATAGTAGTTTGCTTGACTTGTAACCTTAAATTATGTTAAACTCCCCTACAGTAGCCCACTTCTCAGCTTAATGAGATTTCATTTTCCAATCTAAAATGGCTTAAACTGCCAAAAATCTATGTAATCTCGAATCTAAAGTACTTAATTCACAAATAATTATTATGAATAACTTTACTAATACAGCATTTTTGTGGATACTTCTTATAGACGGAAAATCTCTCCCCTGGGTATATTGTAAACACGTTAAGCTCTATTAAAGTTTAATAGAAAAATCGTAATAAAAAAAATTTTAGAGCAATTCATATTTCGGACTGCATTTCTAGTATATATTGTTTAGAAAAGAGGTCATTTAGTGGGGTATGAAAGCTAATAGAAAGCGGAATTGTGCAAAATTTTTTAAAAAAGTGAACAGTTTTTATAATTTTGGTGAACATATATAGTAAGGGAACAGTGTAAGTTTAAAGTTAGATGTTTTTATAATAAGGAGTAAAAGTGTTTTGGAAAAATTTCCCTCACTTCCGGAAAGATCGATAAGGTATCCGGTATACTATAGTAAATGGTACAGAAATATAAGCATCTCTTGAGTTATGTTAATAAGTGAACTTAGTTTATGCAGTAAGCAACTGTTATAAATTTTCTACCATATAAGTATATTTACTTATTAAAGTAAGCTTCAAAATGCAAATCATTTGGCAAACCTACCAAATAACCAGATGAACTTACAAAGAGAAATACAAGAAAATCAATATCTTAAGAGAATTTCAAATGGCAAATAAAATTTCATTTGGCAAAATTGCCAATCGGCTCCAAAGCTGCGTATATGTGGAGGTTTAACCAAAATGTTAAATGGCAAATTTCCTTATATATAATATATATTACATACTATAAATATGTAATATATCAATGTGACAAAATAGAAGCATTATGATTATTTAATAGGAAGTTGACATAGTGAGGAAAATATTGTAGAATTATATTAGAGTATTTTGTCTTAAAAGAAAGAAAACCCTAAGAGCCTTCAATCTTACCTTTACTATAAACCTGAACTAACTTCCTTCACTTATTAATATATTTTTCAAGCTTTGCCAAGAGAACCACCTACTGCATTTTTTACTTCATGATAAGAGAACAAGACCGCAACCAATACAGCCTTGCTCAAAAACCTTTCAAACACTTAACTTTAAAAGGAGCTTCAACCTATGGTACAAGATTTTTTAACTGATGTCAAAGAAAAAAATACTTTAAATTATGATTTTAACAACGCTGTCTCACATTTAGAACCATTAGAGCAATTTGATGTAGAAGAAATAAAAAGACAACTATTATTAAACATCAGATCATGCCTTTCTTATTTATTTCCAAGAGGAACTTTTCATGGTGACAAATTTCAGATAGGTGATGTACAAGGTAATAAAGGCAAAAGCCTCAAAGTTGAATTAGCGTATGGCAAGGTCGGATTATGGATTGATTTTGCAACTGGGGACGGTGGTGACATTATTGATCTTTGGGCAGCTGCACATGGGAAAAATGCTAAAATAGAATTTGTTGAAGTAATTTCTTCGATAAGTGAATGGATAGGATGTAACAAGCGACCTACTAAAGAGCAAAAGAAAATAACTCAATGGGACTATCTCGATCAGGATAATCAGTTGATTGCCAGCAAATATCGTTATGATACTGCTTCAGGAAAAAGTTATCAACCATTTGATGCTAAAAAATCTACCTTTACTGCACCTGAGATCAGGCCTCTGTATAACATTCCAGGCATCACTGAATCTGATAGAGTGATATTGGTAGAAGGGGAAAAATGTGCTGAGCTACTCATAGAACAAGGGATCACTGCAACAACAGCAATGTTTGGAGCAAAAGCACCTATTGAGAAAACTGATTGGACTCCACTTAAAGGTAAACACATTATTATATGGCCAGATAACGATGATCCTGGAAAAGATTATGCTCAAGAAGCCGCAAAAAAGCTTTCTGGTTTTGGAGTTGCATCACTTTCTATTCTCAAGATTCCTCAAGATAAGCCAAAATCTTGGGATGCTGCAGATAGTGTGCTAGAAGGAATGAACGTTGAAGAATTTATCCTTAACAACAAAAGCCCTTATTCTTCAAGAAAGTCAAAAAGAATTGATACTACAATTTGGACCAATATCCCTCCAGAAAGAAAGTGGGTTATTAAGGATTGGCTCCCTGTAGGAAGTGTTACAGCTCTCTATGGTGATGGTGGTGTTGGAAAATCTCTCCTTGCTCAACAATTAATGACAGCCGCTGCTTTTGGTAAACCTTGGCTTGGAATAGATCTGGAAAAAATAAAGACATACGGTGTGTTCTGTGAAGATGATGAAGAAGAACTTTGGCGTCGGCAATGCGCAATAAATGAATTTTATCAATCAGGTATGGAATCTTCTGATTTTCAGGATAATGTTGGCTTATGGTCACGAGCAGGGCACAATAATCAACTTATGGTTTTTAATAATAAAGATACTGGTCAATTAACTACTTACTTTCAAGAGTTACTTGAGGATATTAAATCGTTTCAGCCGAAGCTTGTGGTATTAGATACAGCAGCAGACCTATTTGGAGGAAATGAAAACGACCGTTCTCATGTGAGACAATTTATTCAAGGTTGTTGTGGTCGAATAGCTCAAGCAATAAAAGGAGCTGTTTTATTACTTGCCCATCCTTCTGATGCGGGAATAATACGTAAAACTGGTACAGGTGGTTCAACAGCATGGAATAATACAGTAAGGTCTCGTTGGTATTTGACTAGACCAGATAAAGCTAATGCTTCTCCTGATGAGAGAATTTTATCGCGCAAAAAATCTAACTATTCGCAGTGCAATAACGGGCAAATGACACTTTACTGGAAAAATGGGGCATTTGTACATGACAATTCAGTTTTAAATTCAGAACCAATAATCAGAGATCAATATAGTAAAAAGTTGGATTTAGAACGGATGAGAAAACATGAGGTTATCTTGAGTTTAATTCGCAGTAGCGCATATCAAGGTAATATTTATACTGCTGGACAATTTGCAAAGCGTTTTGAAGGAGAAGAGGGTCTTGGCAGTGAGCGCAATATTAGAGAAAGAATAAATAATCTTGCAACTCTTGGACAGATTAAATTCTTTCGTAATGCTGCAGGATATGGGACCAATTCTAAATATGGATTTCTTTGTGTGCAGGATATGGAATTTAAAGTTTCAGTAGGAGATAAAGTAGAGCACAAGTTAATAAAGCCAACACATTACTATCTACAAGCAAATGGTGCGGTCTTGCCTATTAAAGATTTAGATATTTTGTGGTAATTTTTCAAAAAGTTTCTGAAAATAGCAATTACTTTTTTGTTTACAAACAGCCTATGTTTTCACTTATTCAAATTTTCAGGATGTTGAGAGCATTTAAGAGGGGCAAGTGATTTTTCTAAAAAAACCTTCATACAAAATTTTCTTTACAATGAATAAAAATGACGACAAAATCATGCGCAAGTTTATTTTATACTAATAGAATTAGTATAAGTACATCTTATTCAAATTTTAAAGGGCATTACAGACGCTAAAGAGGTACAATCGATGGGGTTGGGGGCACACTCGCTTTAAAACTTAATTACAGGCTTTTTGGTGAATTAAGCAGTAGTTACCTTATTTCAAACAGAGTGGTCTAAGAGGTTTCATCAATAAAAACCATACTTGAAAGTAGCACACACTCAATTATAACTATGGGGCGTCTCTTTCTAAAATTTTACTTAATAATTGCTAAGAATTACTACAGATGCTAATTTAACGAATTTTGTCTGTTCGATGGTAGTTATTTTCCTCTAGAAAATCAAAGTGGACTTTACATCTTACTAATTATAAATTAACTTACTACCTAATCAATTCCTGAGTTATGTATGAGTAACATTTTGATAATATTAGCAGCAGGAAAGAGCAGTAGAATGAATTCTGAATATTCAAAAGCGTTGCACCAAGTGGGAAATCTTACTCTTTTAGAACATATAATTTCTAATGCAAAATTGCTGAGTCTAAAAAGCTTATCAATTGTTGTTAACAACTCCCTTCTAAAAGATTTAGAAAAGTTTGATACCCTAAAAAGTATAATCGATCAATACAATATAAAACTAATAATTCAAGAAGATATTACAGGTACTGGCACTGCAGTTAAAATTGCTCTAGAAAATCTGGAGGAGTTATCTGATCAAGACATAGTTTTAATACAGTATGGAGACACTCCCTTTATATCTAGTGATACAGTTATGAAAATGACTGATTGTTTAAAGTATAATAATTTAGTTCTTCTTGGATTCAATAGTCAAGATGAACAATATGGAAGATTAGTAATTGATAATTACGGCAATGTTCAAAAAATCCTAAAAAATGGAGATAAAATGCTTCTTGCAAACTCTGGAATAATAGCTTCATATGCTAAAGATCTCTCTACCTTAGTAAAAGAAATAAAATTTAATAATTCGACCAATGAATATTGTCTTAATGATATAGTACCCATTGCAGCAAACAATAACTTGAGTGTAGGTTATGTAGTTTCTGATGAAAGAGAAGCAATGGGAGTAAATAATAAAGAGGATTTGGTTAAAGCTGAACACTATTTTCAAGCAACAACTCTTCTTTCATAATCACATTTTTTATTCACTAATTTAAGTTGACATTTGTTTTATACTGGTTTTATAATACCTTTTGATTCTTACTTGTAAGATAATTGGTACGACAAATTTTCCTAGTTGTAGTGAGAGGGTATACATGGGGATATTAATAACAGGTGCTGCAGGTTTGATAGGGTCAACCTTGGTGAAAAAGTTAGAAAACCAGGGCCATGAAGTAATAAGCTGTGATATTAGGTTTCACAACAATCCACTCAGTTTTTTTTCAGAAGATATAGTACCACTACTTGCTAAGTGTACAGGAATTATTCATCTGGCTGCAATTTCTCGAGTTATACATGGTGAACTTTATCCTGAACTGTGTAGAAAAATTAATGTTGATGGTACAATGCAGTTTTTAGGGTTATGTAAGTCACTTTCAAATAAACCATGGTTTATATATGCAAGTAGTAGGGAAGTCTATGGAGAGCAGAAGGAACTGCCAGTTACAGAATCTGCTAGTATCGATCCAATAAATAATTATGCCAAAGGTAAAGCATTTATTGAGGAACAAATAACAAGTTCAAAAGATTTTAATGTAGCAATATTACGCTTTTCAAATGTATACGGTGGTTTACTAGATCATAACAGTAGAGTAATTCCTGCACTCTGTATTAATGCATTAAGAGGTGATCCAATTAAAATAGAAGGTAAAGAATGTGTTTTTGATTTTACCTATTTGGATGATGTTATAGAGGGTATATGCTTAACTGTTAAATATTTACAAAGCGAAAAATCTTCTCTTCCTGCTATTCATCTTACTACTAATAGCCCATGTACTTTAGAAAACTTAGCAAAAACAATATTAAAAGTCACGAAAAGTGATTCTAGAATTGATTTTTATCCTCCAAGAAATTTTGACGTAACTAAGTTCTATGGTGATTTTACTAGAGCTAAAGAGCTACTTGGTTGGTCTCCAAAACATTCATTAGAAGTAGGATTAAGTAAATTTATAAAAAGTCTACAAAACAATACACAAGAATATCCTAACAATATAGATATGGTAATATATGAAAATATTAAAAGTTATTCATGGTTACCCTCCTTATTATAGTGCTGGTTCAGAGGTTTATAGCCAAACTCTTGCTCATGAACTAGCAAATAACAATGAGGTACAAGTATTTACTAGGTATGAAAATAGCTTTTTACCTGATTTTTATTACACTACAGTCCTAGATCGTAGTGATTCTCGAATCTTACTGCATTTAATTAATATACCCATAGCTAAATATCGTTACAAATTTATCAATGAAGAAGTAGATATACAATTTAAAAGAGTAATAGATAACTTTCAGCCAGATCTTATACATTTTGGTCATCTTAATCATCTATCAATTACTTTACCAGAAATTGCTTTTAAAGAAAATATACCTACAATTTTTACGCTACATGACTTTTGGTTAATGTGTCCAAGAGGAAGGTTTATTCAACGCAATTCTGAAGATTTGTTACGGCTTTGTGATGGACAAAAGGATCAAAAATGTGCAACCCAATGTTACAAAGGATATTTTACAGGAGATAAAGAATTCCTGAATTTAGACATAAATTATTGGGAACAATGGGTTGCAACTAGAATGAAGCACACAAGGAAAATAATAGACTATATAGATTACTTTATTTCCCCATCGAAATTCTTGATGGACAAATTTACTCAGGATTTTAATGTTCCGATAAACAAAATTTCTTATCTTGATTATGGTTTTGATCTCAATCGTCTTAAGAATAGAAATAGAGCACAAGAAAAAGAGTTTATTTTCGGTTATATTGGTACTCATACTCCCGAAAAAGGTGTTAATCTATTATTGAAAGCTTTTTCTCACTTATCATCTAAAGCAAAACTTAGAATTTGGGGAGCAGCAAGAGAAGAAACTAAAGCTTTAAAAGCGATTGCCAATCAGTTTTCACCTGTTGTTAAAGAAAGAATAGAGTGGATGGGAAGTTATGATAATAAGAATATAGTTACTGACGTATTTAATAAAGTTGATGCAATAGTCGTTCCTTCAATTTGGGGTGAAAATTCACCGTTAGTAATACATGAAGCACAGCAACTTAGAATACCAGTTATAACAGCCGATTATGGTGGCATGGCAGAATATGTAAGAGATGGACTATTATTTAAGCACAGAGATGCAAGTAGTTTATCAGAAAAAATGCAAATCCTATCTACAGATCAGGAGTTATATAGTAAACTTACCCAAAAAGGCTATCCTTATACTGAAAATGGAAATATACCTTCTATAAGTGAGCATACTGAGAAACTTAACAAGATTTACCGTAATGCTATTGAAAAGAAAGGCAAATCAGTAGCTTTGAAACCTGGTCCTTGGAGAATTACTTTTGATACTAATCCAGATTACTGCAATTTTGCTTGTATAATGTGCGAATGTTTTTCACCATACAGCAAAGTTAAAGAAGAGAAGAAAGCCAAAGGAATAAAACCTAAGATACTGTCGATAGAAACTATCAGAAAAGTAATTAAGGAAGCAGCTGGCACACCTTTAAGGGAAATCATTCCTTCTACTATGGGTGAGCCTTTAATGTATAAAAGCTTTGATGAAATAATCAATTTGTGCCATGAGTTCGGCCTTAAGCTTAACCTCACAACCAATGGTTCTTTTCCCATTAAAGGAGCTAGAAAATGGGCTGAACTATTGGTACCAATTTTATCTGATGTTAAGATTTCCTGGAATGGGGCAACTAAAGAAACTCATGAAAGAATCATGAAAGGTTCAAAATGGGAAGTAGTGACAGAAAATTTAAAAACTTTCCTTGAAGTTAGAGATAAATACTTTAGCGATACAGGTGAAAGGTGTACCGTTACTTTACAATTAACATTTTTGGAAAGTAATTTACATGAACTCTATGACATAGTTAAGATGGCCATAAAAAACGGCATAGATAGAGTTAAAGGACATCATCTTTGGGCACATTTTGAGGAAATTAAGGATCTATCTATGAGAAGAGATGAGTTAGCAATTAGTAGATGGAATACAGAGGTGAGAAGGTTATATGAGCTTAGAGATAATATGCTATTACCAAATGGTAAAAAGATAAAATTAGAAAATTTTACAATTCTTTCTCAAGAAGGTATTAAGGATTTGGCTCCAGGTGGTCAATGCCCATTTTTAGGTAAAGAAGCATGGATAAACAATGAAGGAAAGTTTAGTCCTTGCTGTGCTCCAGATGAACTCCGTAAGACATTAGGAAATTTTGGTAATGTTAATGAGGTTAAACTCGAGGAAATATGGCAGAGTAGTGAGTACCTAAGCTTACAAAAGAATTATTTAAATTATAAATTATGCAAAACATGCAACATGAGAAAACCTTTGATCAATTAATCAAAGATAATCTTAAATCTATTAAAATTTCACCGTGTGAGAGTTTTCACGAATTATTAGGAAATCCTTTGTATGAAAATAGGTTTATAAAGGCTGGTAAATTTCATGAGCCCGGTCTTGCACCGGTTTATGATCAGACAGGTGCTTATCATATCAATGTAAGAGGAGAAGCAGTTTATCATCATAGATTTCTAAAAACTTTTGGATTCTACTTTAATAGAGCGGCCGTAGAAGATGATACAGGGTGTTACCATATTGATTCATCTGGATGTAGAGTATACAAACAGTTGTATCAATGGATTGGAAATTATCAGGAAGATATTTGTGTAGTTAGAAGACATGATAAATGTTTTCATATTAATTTAAATGGCAACAGGATTTATCAGGAGGAATATGATTATGTTGGAGATTTTAAGGATGGTATCGCTGTAGTCTATAAGGATGGTAAAGCTACACATATTAATCATCATGGAAAGTTAGTACATAATAAATGGTATAAAAAACTTAATGTTTTTCATAAAGGGTATTCTATTGCAGAAGATCAACATGGTTGGTTTCATATAGATATTAATGGTGATCCTGTTTACCAGCAGAGATTTAAAATGGTAGAAGCATTTTATAATGGGATGGCAAAAGTTGAAACTTTTGAAGGTGTGTTAGGACAAATCGATATTACCGGAAATGTAAAGTTTAGTATTTTTGATTTAGGTAAAGAATCTCAAGTGCATAGGATTTCTGCAGAACTTTCAGCCTTTTGGAAAACTTACCTAACAAGCGTTGCTATTGAACTTGATTTGTTAAATATTTTACCTGCAACTGTGCCGTTTTTATCTAAAAAGTTAAACATTATCGTACCAAATCTAGAAAGGCTGTTAAGGGCGTTGTGGGAAATAGGGTTTATTGATTACGATAAGGACAAGGACTTATGGCAACTATCATCAAAAGGTAAGTGTTTTAAGGAAATACCATTTTTGCCAAAAGCAGCAACGATGTGGGCAAGAGTTGCCGCTGAAAAGAATTGGTTAAAGATTGCCGATATACTAAAACAGAAGTCAATCTCTTCATTTGAATCTTTTAAGGAAAGAGAAGCATCAGAAGATAAGAAAATAGCGTTTTACCAAGCATTGCTAGGATATTCTAGGTTTGATACTAAAGAGTTTAATTCTAGGATTAATATAGATGGTGCTAAGAATATATTGCTATTTGGTGTACACTCTTTATTTCTTGCTTATTCTGATATACACAATAAAGGTTCCATATGCCTATATAACGAACATAAAGTGCCAAGACAGTTAGTAGAAAATTTAAAAGTCAAACTTATAACTCAGGAAGAACTATCAGCTACAAATTATGAATTAGGTGTCTTTTGCCGCTTTCTACAGCATTATGATGATGATAAAGTATTATCTTATTTAAAATTGGTCAAAGGAATATCTCGTATTTTATTGATAGAAACTATTTTAGATTACCGCTCTCCAGCTGGAGGCTCTGTAGATATTAATGTCATGGTTGAAACAGGAGGTAAACTAAGAACATTAAGCGATTGGGAAAAAATACTCAAACAAGTAAAAGGATTCAAAATTTTTGCTGTTATACCTTTAACAGATTACTTATCAGTTATTGATGTCAGGTGTTAATCATATGGAAACATTACAAAAAAATGGTTTTTTTATTATCAAAAATCTGGTTCCTTTAGAGCTAATAACTCAGTCTTTAAGTGATATAACAAATAAGATATCAAAGCTATCCCAAGAACTAAGTGTTTCAACTTCTGACTACTTAAACTGTACCGGCAGATGGGGCACGTCATCTCAAGTAACTAGAATTATCTCTCAAGCATTAGATAAAATTATTAAAAATTACCTTGAAAAGTCACTTCAGTGTCAGATACTGCAGAAAAAATCAAATGTTATATGTAAAACTGCTGATTTAATAGATGCAGTTCCCTTCCATCAAGACATCTCCTATAGTTTCAATGATCCTTACCACTTTTCTGTTTGGTTAGCTTTGAATAATGTCAGTGAAACTTCAGGTGCACTGCAAATTATAGAAAACAGTCATAAATGGGAAATACAGCCTTTAGTTGATTTTTGGTACCCATATTTCTTTGATCAGTACTCAAATAACCGAGAAAATTATAAAATTAAGTCACTACCTATTTCAGCAGGAGATGCGATAGTTTTTGATTCACGGTTATGGCATGGTAGTGATAAGAATACAGATGCTAAAGATAGATTTGCTTATGTAACAAGGTGGATTATAAAAGATCAAGACCTTCCCTATGTGCCAAAACCTCAGCCTTCAGTTTTTGGTATACTCAATTGTGGTGAGTTAACAGAATCTATACTGAGAGAATGCTTGTCATTGTTTGGCTACCAGGAAAGTATAAAAGCAAAAAACATGGAAGAACTTATCAAGAGCTGGTTAGCCTTTATTACAGACACAACTACAAATATTTCTGAGATCGACACTACTGAGGCTAAGCGAGATTTATATAAGCTGCTTATTCTAAATCAAGCATCAGCACTACATGATGCTGGAGACATCTCAGGAAAAATATACAAAAATTTATGGTTTTCACTACTTGTATTTCTCAATAAAAAAGTCAAAGTAGTGGAGCTAGCATTGTAAATGAACAGAAGTAGAGTTGATAGCTTCAAATGTGTATTGATGTTCATCTTGAATATAGTATCTAAATTCAAGCTTAATGTACTTATAATGTCTTTAGTTGCTCTGGTGGTAGCTGTTGATTTGTCTTTTAGAAAGTATTTAGTAAAAAATATTCTAGATACAGCTGTAAAATATCAGGAAGGTAATGTAATTGAAAATCTTTTATTACCTGTAAGCGCTTATCTTGGCATGGCATTACTTATCACTACTGCTTTTAGATTCTATGGCTATTTTGTTGACATTCGAATGTTTACCTTAATGCGTCAAAAAATAGCTGATATATCTTTTTGTAGGCTACTCCAACAAGACCATTCCTATTATCAGAACAATTTATCTGGAAGCTTAGTACATAAGGTCAGTAGCTTAATGGATAGTGTGATAGAGTTAATAAGATTGCTTATAGATTGTTTTTTCGGTTACAGTATAGCATTAGTCTTAGCTATTTATACCTTATCATTAGTAAACATAAAGTTTGCAATCGCTACATTCACTTGGGTAAGCATTTTTATTTTAGTCTCGATTTTCAGCTTTCGTGTACTTACTGAACTAGCTGATAATTACTCTAAACAAAATTCACAAGTAATAGCTAGTATAGCAGATAGTATTTTAAATGTTATATCAGTAAGGTTATTTTCTCAGCAAGCACATGAGAGACACAAATTTTTTCAAATATGCAAGAAAAGAACTATTGCAGAGAGAAAATTGCAGTGGGCATACTTTTGTCTTTGGTTTATATATGGCTATTCATTCGATATACTCCAAGCAGTAAACTTGTATTTTTTAATTCATGATTATCAATTGAACAAGATCGCAATAGGAGATATTGCTCTTGTACTTGGAATTAATATATCGATTATAGAGTTTCTTAACCATCTAACTAGGAATCTTACCCAATTTTCTACTCATTTCGGCAAAGTTTCAGATGCATTGCCAATCTTAACTACTGTACCAGAAATTCAAGATAAGAAAAATGCTAAAGAATTAAATTTATTAAGTGGAAGAATAACGTTTAATAATGTTTCTTTTTCTTATGAAGGTCAGGAGTCATTATTTCAAGATTTTTCAGTTACCATTAATCCTTGCGAAAAGGTAGGTCTAGTTGGTTATTCTGGAGGTGGTAAATCTACTTTTATAAACTTAATCCTAAGGCTATTTGATGTTAAAAAAGGTAATATACAGATTGATAATCAAATAGTATCAGAAGTTACACAGAGTTCTTTGAGGCAACAAATATCTGTAATACCTCAAGACCCATTGTTATTTCATGATACTATTTTAGCAAACATCATATATGGTAAACTTCAATCTACTATCGAAGAAATAATGAGAGCTGCAAAGCTGGCTGGTATTCACGATTTCATTATGACTCTACCAGATCAATATGGAACTACAGTCGGAGAAAAAGGCATCAAGCTATCTGGAGGAGAAAGACAAAGAATAATAATAGCAAGGGCATTTTTAAAAAACGCTCCAATACTATTTCTCGATGAACCAACTAGTCAGTTAGATTCTATAACAGAAAAAACAATTCAAATGAGTTTATTTAAACTGATGCAAAATAAAACTACGATTACTATAGCACACCGTATTTCTACACTTTTACACATGGACCGAATTCTAGTATTTAACAAAGGAAAAATTGTCCAAGATGGTAAACACGCTGAACTAGTTTCTAAACACGGTCTTTATAAAGAACTTTGGAATGCTCAAATTGGTTGTTTGAATGGCAAAAAATAAGATGGAAAAAATTATTGATCTGAGAAGTGACACTACAACTCTGCAGAGCTCCAACGTTATACATGCAATAAGTAATGCAACTGTTGGAGATTTTGCTTATGGTGAAGACAAAAGCTGTAATGACTTATCAGAATATTGCAAACAATTATTCAAAGTAGAAGAAGCATTATTTGTAACCAGCGGTATGCTTGCAAATAGATTAGCCGTTGCCAGTCAAACAAGTCCTGGTGATGAACTAATAACTCATTATAATTATCACGTTAA
Organism: Wolbachia endosymbiont (group A) of Urophora cardui; assembly: GCF_964028435.1. Lineage (NCBI taxonomy): Bacteria > Pseudomonadati > Pseudomonadota > Alphaproteobacteria > Rickettsiales > Anaplasmataceae > Wolbachia > Wolbachia endosymbiont (group A) of Urophora cardui. Next base: position 1,248,194 of record NZ_OZ034774.1, on the reverse strand, counting down.
TTTTTTCGATAGCGCAGGCAATGCAAAAGTAAATAATATCGTATTTAATTGTATTAGAAATAATAGCGGAATCTTAGATGTTGATGAAGTAGAATATGCTATTAATTCTAAGCCGAGGTATAAAATTTTTGCTCAGGTGAGTCTTGTTTCTATAGAAAATAGTATAAATGGGTTTAATGGTAAAATTTATCCTTTTGAAAAACAAGTCGAGTTATATCACTTTTTAAAAGCTCACAATGTAAATCTTCATTTAGACGGTGCAAGAATATTTAATGCTCATATCGAAACAAATATTGCTTTAGCAGATTATGCTAAATATGTGGATACAATGAGCTTTTCTTTTACTAAAGGACTTGGCGCTCCTTTTGGTTCAATGCTTATGGGTAAAAGAGAGATAATTGAAAGGGCTAAAAAGCTACAGGTTTGGCTAGGTAGTGGTTATCATCAGATAGGGTATTGTGCTAATGCAGCAAAGTATGTACTACAGAACAATATTTCTAGGCTTAAAGAAGACAATAAACTCGCCAAACTGTTTGCAGACAAGATTAAGGAAATTACACACATAAAACTGGTACTACCTTATCCAGAAACTAATATAGTAAGCTTTAGTATAAAAGCACTAAATGTAACTAATGAGGTTTTCTTGAGTAAGTGCCAAGCTTATGGTTTATTACTTTTTCCTTGGCTCGAGTCTCATATAAGAGCAGTTACCCATCTTGGCACAAAGGAAACAGACATCATGAAAGCTGCTGAAATTATAAAGGAGGTTGTGTTAAATTTAATATGAGAATAAAAATAGATTTCTTTAGCGATTCAAACACTGACCCTTCAGCTAAAATGAGGGAAGCGATGGCTAAAGCAAAAGTTGGAAACGAAGCTGCATGTGAAGATCCAACTGTGAACGAATTAGTGGCAACCGCATGTAAAATATTAGGTAAACCTGCAGGAATCTTTTTGATTTCAGGAACAATGTCCAATGTAATTGCTTATAAAGTACACATTCAAAGACCTGGTGATTACTTGCTGCTTGATGAAACTTCACATCCGCTCATAGTACAATCTGGCTTGATCGCAGCCCAGGCACATGCCACTCCTTTGCCAATCAAAGGTACGAGAGGAATATTTACTGGAGAACAAATTGTTGAGTTTATTACTCGTCCTAGTTTAAGAAATATTCCGAGAGTTGGGCTTGTTTCTATCGAACAAACGACAAATTTTGGTGGTGGAGCTGTGTGGCCTTTAGAATATATTCAAGAGATCTCAAGTCTCTGCAAAGAGAATGACGTATTCACTCATTTAGATGGAGCAAGACTGTTCAACGCTTGTGCTCATACTAAAATATCTCCAAAAGAGTATGCAAGTTATTTTGATTCGGTATTCATTGATTTTAGTAAAGGATTAGGTGCTCCAATGGGCGCAATATTGCTTGGAAGTGAAGAGTTTATTGAAAAAGCTTGGTACTATAAGTTTCAAATTGGCGGAGGTATGCACCAAGCTGGCATTATTTCAGCTGCATGTTTATATACTCTACGTAATAATGTAAATTCTTTAGAAGAAGATCATAAAAAAATGCAGCACCTTATAGAAGGCCTAGACTCCATAGATCAAGTTATAATTGATATTGACCTATACAAAACTAATATAGCGTATTTCTCATTACGTAATAATTGTATATCTACTCAAGAATTAATAAACGTACTAATAACAAATTATGGAATTAGAATGGCTAACATCAAAGGTAAAATCAGAGCTATAACACATAGAGATATAAGCTATGAAGATATTAATATTACTGTATCTGCTATAAGAAAGATACTAAGTAAGTAATTTTCTGCACTAATTGTTTGCAAACTTCTTGTCAAATAATATTATACCAATATAGTATTATGCTGGCATCTGCATAGAGCTATTTGGGAATAGGTGTGAACTTTGTCTTCTTTCAATATTTACTATTCTTCTGTGGATATATGCTGCTTTATTTATCAAGACAAAGTATACCAATTGCTCTGCCACTGTTAATAGATACTGACCATGTAAAATTAAGCTATTTTTTTGCCTGCTTTTCTTTTTTTTATGGAGTATCAAAATTTGTTAATGGAATAATCATGGACTCCAAAAATAATCCATTATTTATGTTTGGGCTATGCAATATTGCAACTGGATTATTAACCATTGGTATAACTTTATCATATAATAATCTGACTTTATTACTGTTAACATTAATATTATTAGCTTGGACACAAGGGTTAGGTTGGCCAGCTATTACCAAGTTTATGGTTACAAACTCTAGCATCTCTTCAATTGCATCATCATGGGGAGTTATGAGCGCATCTCAGCAACTTGGTTCTTGTATTACTTTAATTGTATTACCAAGTATAATTAAAATATATAATGCAAAAAGTGCATTTTTGTACTCTGGTTTCTTATGCTTACTTTTTGGAATTTATATAATATTAAAAGCATATTACAAAGAAAGTGCCAACTTTACTACCTATTATAAGGTGCAGGAATCTCAAATAGGTATCAAGGTAACAAGTTCCATATGGTTTCTATGTTGTGCTACTTTTTGTGCTTATATTATAAAAATGGGAATCTTCTTTTGGTTTCCTATAATTTTAAAGGATAAATTACAAATTTCTCTTGTACAATCCTCACTAATAACAGGCGTATATGATTTAGGTGGAATCCTTGGAACTTTAATAACAGGAAGAATTAGTGATATGTACTTCTTTCAAAATAGAAGCTTGCTGGCATTATTTTACATGTTGGGTATAGCACTCACTTTTATTGCAATGAACTTTGGTCAAAACATAATTCTTATGAACCTTGGTGCAATCTTATCAGGATTCTTTATATTTGGAGTGCAAGTACTGACAGGTGTTATAGCTGTAGAAATTGCTCCACAAAATAATGTATGTGCAATTGTAAGCTTAACAGGATTATTTGGGTATATTGCAAGTTCAATATTTTCATGCGTGCTCTTAGGAGTACTTGTTAAGCACTGTGGTAACAGTATTATGTTTTCATTTTTTTCCATTTGCTCTGTTATTGCACTCGTTTGCTTTTCCATATTATCAAGCAAAGATCTTAAAAAACTAAGTAAAGCGGTGTAAAAAACATTTCTCAACAGTTAAACTTTGTAGATAGATTTTTTACCCAAGGAATAAACATGGTAACCATATCTTAGTAACAGCTCGCTATCTAATAAATTACGGAAATCAAAAACATTAGGTGCAGCCATAATACTCTTTAAACTTGCAAAATCTTGATTTTTAAATTCCCCCCACTCTGTTAATAATAACAAGGCTTCCGCGTCCCTTGCAGCCCCTATAGCATTGTCCGCGTACTCTATATCCTTTAGAACTTGCCTAGCATTATCCATCCCCATTGGGTCATATGCAGTGATTTTAGCCTTGTTATTCACTAACAATTGTGCAATATCTATAGCTGGGCTATTTCTTACATCATCAGTACCAGACTTAAAAGTTAGCCCCCATATTGCTATTTTTTTATTTTGGACTCCATTTAATAGATATTCTACCTTTTTAGCAATGTTTGTTATATGATTATAGTTAGATTCCTTAACTGAATTTAAAATTTGTAGCTTGACATTGTGATCTTCAGCAAGCCTTATTAAGGCCGATAAATCTTTAGGAAAACATGATCCTCCAAATCCTGGACGGCTTTGTTGCATCGCTACTTATGAAAGGCTAACTATAGCTAGGATTATAAGCAACCTATTGAAAATCTTGTTTTTTTGCAATCAATCTGATCAAATTTAAGAATAGTAATTTATTATTTATATTAATAAACTTAATTCTATTGAAAATAGCTAAAGCATTGAAATTCTTGAATTTTAGCCGGATTAGTGAGTGGTAGTGAAATTTCTTTTACTCAAATTTAGGTATTCACTGACCGTTCTTGTTATAAATACCAGAATAATAAGCTACTGATATTCTCCATCTTTTTTATCTTTAATCCATCATAGCTAGCGATGCAACAAAGCCATCCTGGACCAGCTTTGAGAAACTCCTTACCTATTCTATGGTCCATTCCCATACTGTTAGCTAAAAGGTCAATGTCTGCTCCTAATAGCTCACATAAACCTGCCATCTCATTGATAAAAGCAACCTTTGTTGCTAGAAAAGCATTAGAAGCATATTTAATCATTTCAGCAGTAACTGTATCAGTGACCATTAACGGAATATTCTTATCTATAAATGATTTATATATAACTTCTAGTTTTGCCCTAGCTAGCTTAGTTTTTACTCCTATTATTATCCTATCTGGGTATAAAAAATCTGATACTGCAGAGCCTTGCTTGAGAAACTCTGGATTAACCCCCAAATCAAAGTTATAGCCCTTATTAGATAAATAATTATATATATTTTCTGCAGTACCAGGAGGAACAGTTGACTTTATCACTATTAAGCAATCTTGATTAACTCTCTCAGAAACTTCACTTACTGCATTATATACATTCTTTAAATTTGCATTTCCTAGGGAGTCTGATGGAGTATCTACAGTTATAAATACTACTTCTGTATTGGGATTTATTTGAAAATACGAATCGAAAAATCTTATCCTTTGTGACTTTATATTATTCTCTAAATAATCTGCTAATCCAGGTTCATATAGAGGAATGTTCCCTGATTTCAAAAGTTCAATCTTCTCAGTATTTATGTCAATGCAATCAACTTTATGGCCCTGCTCCGATAACATTGTACCAGATACTAATCCTACATACCCTACTCCTATAATAGTTATGTGCATTTTATTATCACCTTAAAAATATAGCTTAGCATCTAAAATAAATACCATTAACAATTATAAACTTTTGTTGTTACACTATTTTTCTTAATTGCCTTACCTTCCGAATAAGCTATAAATAAGGTTGATGGTATTAATATCAAAGTACCATATAAAGCACTTTTATCAGGTAATTCATTAAATATAACGTATGCTACTATTGCAGAAATTATTAGCTCTATGTACCTATAAGGTGCAAGTGCAGTAGCATCAGTAAGAGTAAAAGCTTTTAACATAAAGAGCAAAATTAGATTTGAATTAATTCCCAAAATCAGCAGTAATACTAATTCCAACAAGGAAGGCATATGCCAATAAAATAACAAAGGTGGAGTAGAAAAAACAGTTGTCATTAGAGCTGAATAAAATAACATACTTATTACTGACTCTTTTATCACAAGTTTCTTATTAAGTATGTCTAATATAGCAAAGATTAATGCAGATACAATAAAAATAAGAATTTTAGGATTAAAGTCTTCACTATGAGCTTTGATAGTAATAGCAATACCAACAAAACCAATAATAGTTACTATCCATCTTTGCCAAATTATATTTTCGTTTAGTAAAGGGATTGCAAGAAATATAACAAATAATGGTATAGAAAAACTTATAATCGTTGCAGTTACTATGGGGAAAGTACTCAATCCATAGGTCCATAAGACCATTCCACAAAACAACAGTGCTCCTCTAGTTATTTGAATAGATATTTGACTTGTTTTAAAAGCTTCTATTCCATAGTAAAACATAAAAGGTACAAGGGTAATAGTGGTAAACAGAAAGCGGAAAAAAATTATTTCAAAACTCTGAAGATGTAAACTTAGATATTTTGATATAGTATCATTAGCTACACTACTAAGTAAGCTAAGTATAAACCAGATAACCCCAAACAAATAAGCTCTCAATCTGTAATCCATAAAGCTTCTGATTTAATAGATACGATGTACTCATATAATTTTACTACAAAACTAATAATATAAAAGTTTTCTGATGTACGTCCCCAGAATGTGATCGTAAGGGTCCATTATAAATAATTCGGGAAATTTCGTCTCTGTAGACATATTAAGAACTACGTAACGAATGTTTATATTTGTGAGTAATAGTAAGGTTCAAGGTAAGGAAAATGCTAGTGAGGTAAAGTGGAATAACGTTGATTTGATAATTTAAGCTCATCTTCCCTCTTGCTACATCTCTCTTTAAATATCTCCTCTTTTGCAGCAGATCTATAGAATTATACAGAGTATTTTATCTTCCAATACAGGCAATCTTGACGTTCTTCCATGGCATTTCTTCTGTTCTTGAACTTTTTCCCACTCTGGGCGCACTTTTTCTACAACCTTTTCGAATTCTTCTATTTTCAAACCTGTTACATCTCGAAAATTTCTCGGATGTTCTTTTAGATTATGGTAGTTTAAGCTCATCTTCCCTCTCTATTCTCTTGCTATACCTCCCTATTTTATAACCATTCCTACTCTTTTGCAGCAGGTTTAAAGAAATACTAAAGGCAAAAGATACGCTTGCGTAGTTCGAAAGCTTTCTATAGGATAAGTCTCACCTGATTTACAAATAGAATTGTTATGTTAGATGTTTGCTATTTATTCTTAAGCTCATTTTAACAGCATTTTGCTTTTTTTAGTATGTAGGGGTTTTCTAGGAATTATCCTATTGAATTCTATGATATTATTTTTTGTAACATTGTTATACATATCATGAAACTGAAGGTATTTTATTATCTTCAATCTGTGCAGATTAAACGACAACAGTATTACGTGATTGGCGTCTTATTTTTAATTTTTTGCACTATGTGCACCTTATGTCTTCACAACCTTTCTGGGTTTTTACCCATATAAGCTGAAACGCGCTTACAAAGCGTTTAAGACAGTATAGAACGCCGATTTGCAGGATTAGAGAGTGACAACTAGCTAACACGGGATATCTTTTGCCTTTTTTTCTGCTTAGTAAATTTCTTAAATATTAAAGCTAAGGTTAGTTGCACTTAAAAGCAGCTAAATTGCAGTGTTTAAGACTTAAAAAAACGCCAATACTGAAAATAAACAGTGACCGGGGTTTCTTTTGCCTTTTTTTTATTTGCTTGATATTTATAATAGACCCACACCATCACACTCTGGGACCATACAAGAGAAGGCTACTCGGATGACAGGGAGGAACGGTTGTCGGTAAACTTAGAGCTATAATAACTATTTGCCTTTTTTCTATGCAAGAAGTCTATTGATAAGTCCGTTACAATACAGTATTATAAATAATATAAACCAAGTGTTACTTAGAGCATGGGGATTTTTTTTGAATTTTTGGGAAAGATGCTAGGTAAGGTTTTTCCTGCCAAAACAGTAAGCTCTTTTTTGGGAATAGGATATTTACCAGGTTGGCAGAACTATTGGTCTTCTTTTTTAATATTATTTATTGTCGATGTTATATTGATTTTTACATATGGAGGCGAATATTTACTATATAAAATGCCAAATTCAGGAATAGTTGTAGCTGCTGTTTTTACAAAATTGGCAATAGTTATGTTAGTAATACAATTAATTGGAATATTTATTTTTCATGCTCAGGACCCTTCAGCAAACAGTGGTGAAGAAATAGTAATACAAATAGCGTCAGGGCAAGTATTGACTGTAGCACTTTCAATGCCAGCAATAATGTCAATTTATTATACTGTAAGTAAACTCTATGGGAGTATATGTAAGCAGATGTTTCAATGCCCATTTTGGTTTAATGATTTTATGCACTTTTTCTTTTTTCTTATGATACCTTACGTATTTTTTAATGTCGTAGAAGTGATAAAACCATGGCCAATAAGTTCAATACAACTCAGCTATAATAATGCAATTTCAATTACATTTGAGGGGATTTTTCACACATTTTATGCGGTGATTTTACTGTATTTAACAGCATTTATATTCTGCGATTTAACTATGCATGATGCAATTGTCCTAAATAAAAGCATAATTCAGTATGTGAGGGAAAGTTCAGCAGTTTTAGGTGATTATTTACATAGTGCTGCAAAAAAAATAAATATTGAATAGTACTTATTTATTTATATATTTAGTATAAAAAGTGTGCAATTTGTGTGAATTTACAAAGTATAATAAAAGAGTTGCAAGATTTTTGGGCTGGTGAAGGGTGCGTTATACTTCACCCATACACATCTGAAGTTGGTGCTGGTACATTACATCCTGCAACAATTATGTCTGCAATTGATACAAAACCGACAAAAATTGCATATCTACAACCAGTAATTAGGCCAGCAGATGGACGCTATAGTGATAATCCTAATCGCTTGTATCAACATCACCAATATCAAGTTATAATAAAGCCATCTGGTAATAATTTACAAAACGTCTATTTAGATAGCTTAAAAGCTCTTGGCATATCTACAGAAAAATATGATATTAAGTTTGTTGAAGATGATTGGGAAAACCCAAGTGTTGGTGCATCAGGACTTGGATGGGAAGTTACATGCAATGGAATGGAAGTAACACAGCTTACTTATATACAGCAAGTTGGAGGGATTGACTGCAAGATGATTCCTGGTGAGGTGGCATATGGGTTGGAACGTTTAGCAATGTGCATACAAGGTGTAGATAATGTTTACGATATAACTTGGAACGATAACGGTGTAACTTACGGAGATATTTTTAAACAAAGAGAATATGAATTTTCTTATTTAGCGTTAGATTATTATGATACTAAAGTGGTACAGCAGCAATTTGAAGATACGGAAAAATTATGTAAGTTCCTTATTGAAAAGGAGCTACCAATTGCAGCTTATGACCAATGTATTAAAACTAGTCACCTACTTAATCTGCTTGATGCAAGAGGTGTGCTTGGTATCAATGAACGTACAGCGCATATTGGTAGAGTTAGAGAGCTGACAAAAAAATGTTGCGAATTGTACATGAGTAAATAGCGTATGTCGTTGCAGTTGTTATTTGAGTGCCTTTCAGAAGAAATACCATCGAGAATGCAGAATGTAGCTGCAACTCAAGTTAAGAGCTGTATTGCCAATGTTTTTAACAAAAATAATGTAAAATTTACATCAATGGAGGTTTTTGTAACGGCACGTCGCATTACCCTATTTGTTGACAACATAAATGCTTTGGAGCTAAAGGATTCCAATAACGAAGTTAAGGGACCAAACATTAACGCACCAAAAAGTGCTATCGAAGGTTTTTTAAGAAAATATCAGAAAAATGAAGAAGATTTGCTCGTTCGAAAAGTAAATAATGAGGATTTTTACTTCATTAAAAGAGAAAGCTGCTCATTTAACATCAGAGAATTCCTCAAAAATCAACTGGAGGAAATGCTCAAAAACTTTTCTTGGTTGAAGAGCATGAGATGGGGCGAAGGAAAAGAAAGGTGGGTTAGGCCAATTAAAAACATTTTATGCATTTTAAATGACGAAATAATACCTGTGTCTTTTGCAGGGATCACAGCATCTAACACAACATATGGCCATCGATTTCTCTCAAGTGATGCGACGTTAACTATTAAAGCACCTAAAGACTATTTTGAATTGCTAGAAAAAAACAGCGTAATTCTCCAGCTGGACAAAAGAAAGCAATTTATACTAGATCAGATTAATAAATTCACAAAAGAGCAGAATTTACAACTTGAGAAAAATGATTATTTACTAAATGAATTGACAGGGCTTATAGAGTGGCCAATCGTACTGTTTGGTGAAGTGAATCAAGAAAAGTCATTTGGATTACCGAAGGAAGTAATTCTTAGTATAATTAATACGCAGCAAAAATATCTTGCTTTAAGTAATGGAAAGAGAATTTCACACTTTGTCACTGTTGTCAACGTCAACAATGGTGAAGTTGTTAAAGGACACGAAAGAATATTAGAAGCACGTCTTGCTGATGCACAATTTTTGATATCTCAGGACAAAAAGGAAGATCTGGATCATTATGTCAAAAAATTGGGTTCGATATTATTTCATGCTTTTCTTGGCAGCGTGGGGGAAAAGGTGAAGCGTATTACGTCTCTGTCAAAGTATATAGCTATATTTATTCCACATGCTTCGCTGATAAAAGTTGAACGTGCTGCATATTTGGCAAAAGCTGATTTGGCAACATCGATAGTAAGAGAGTTTCCAGAATTACAAGGAGTAATGGGTGGATATTATGCTTCTTATTTTCAAGAAGATAGAGAAATAGTGGAAGCTATAACTGAACACTATAAGCCAATCGGGCCAGAGCAGGAGTGTCCTAAATCCCCTTCAGCAATTGCTGTGTCAATTGCAGACAAAGTGGATAGCTTAGTTGGTTTAATTGCAGCAGGTGAGAAAATCTCTGGTTCGTATGATCAGTTTGGTTTGCGGAGAATGACAATTAGTATAATTAGAACAATACTTGAAAATAATTTGCATATTCCAATTAGGCTATTGATAGATAAGTCAGTATCTTTATATTCAAGGCTTCTATTTAATGAAAATACAACGTCAGTTGATAAGCCAAATAGAAAACAAATTTCAGAACTAGTATTTAGATTCTGCTTAGAAAGATTCAAGGTTATTTTAAAAAATAGAGATATAAGGCAAGATGTCGTAGATTCAATACTATATAAAATCGATATTAATGATCTGCTGACAGCAGAAAAGCAAACTGTTATATTGGATCGTTATCTTAGTACGCCAGAAGGTGAACAGATTCTAAGCACTTACAAAAGAGTCAGTAACATGATGAGCAAAGTAAGGAAAAGTGATGGCACTACTTATAGTGCATCTTACGGTAAGAGATTTTTGATTGAAAATGAAGAAATTGCGCTATCAAATTGTGCTATAACTGCTTGTAAAAACATAAAACAAGCGATAAAAAATAACCACTTTAATGCAGCGCTTGATGAACTTGCTGGTTTTGCTCCGTTTATCAATCAGTTTATGGACAGTGTAAAGATTAACTGTGATTCTGATAAGCTGAGAAGAAACAGATTATCTTTGCTTGAAAATGTAGTTTCCGTCTTTCATTTAGTAGCAGATTTTAACCTCATACAAGTCAAGTAATGGATAAATGTTCAAGCAATATAAAGAACAGATAAAATTATCTCCGCAGTCTTGTGGTGTGTATAAGATGATTGGAGATAAGGATAAAGTTTTATACATTGGTAAAGCAAAAAACTTGAAATCGAGATTATCTGACTACCTTCAATTCGAAAACCTTTCTGAACGAATTAGAGTTATGCTCTCACAGGTTGTTAAGGTTGAAATATTCATCACTGAGAATGAAATCGAAGCACTGCTTCTTGAAGCACAGTTAATAAAATCATTGAAACCACTTTATAATATTGTGCTCAAGGATGGAAAATTTTATCCTTATATAACAATTTCCAAGCACGATTATCCAAGAATAGCAAAATATAGAGGCAAATTTAAGAAGAATGAGTTTCATTATTATGGTCCCTTTACATCTGCCGCTGCTGTTAAGCAAACTATATTGTCATTGCAAAAAGCTTTTCTCCTAAGAGTATGTTCAGATCAATACTTTTCCTCAACAAAAAGACCATGTATTGAATATCAAATTAAGCGCTGCTCAGCACCATGCATAAACAAAATCACAAAAGACGACTACTGCCAATCAGTAAAACAGGCACGAAATACATTGCTTGGAAGAAATAAGGAAGTGAAAGAACAGTTACTTTTCACAATGAGAAAGTGCAGCAGTGAAGAAAACTATGAGCTTGCTGCTATATATAGAGATCGGGTAAAGTTTCTTGAGCAAATTCAAATACAGCACACGGATTTTTCTTTTGAAAAAGATGCAGATTTCTTCAGTATTGTACGTGAAGAGGATCTAGCATGTATTAGTGTGTTATCGTTCAGAAATAAAGACAACTACGGCAGCACTCCTTACTTTGCCGAGAACTGTGGTGATCACTCAAATGATGAAATTTTATCCACCTTTTTGGTCAATTTTTATAATTCAGCTAACATACCTCCAATACAAATTTACGTTCCAGATTCTATTGTGGATAAGGAAATTATAGAACAAGCACTATATAAGGTTGCTCAAAAGCCAGTAAAAGTTCTGCATGCAAAGAATAAAAAAGAGCGTGATTTATTGAAATTTGTTTATGATAACTCTCAGCATAGCTTAGAGCAGAAGCTTATCGATTATAGAAATAACCTAGAAAAGCTTGAGGAGCTTAGCAAAATCTTCTTGTTACCAAACATTCCAAAGCGTATTGAGGTTTATGACAATAGCCATATATTTGGAAATCAACAAATTGGTGTAATGGTTGTTGCAGGGCAGGAGGGTTTTTTAAAAAGTGAGTACAGAAAATTTACTATAAAGGAAAAATTTTCAGGCGATGACTATAAAATGATGAGGGAAGTGCTAACCAGACGTTTCTCCGGCAATATAAAAGGCATAATACCTGATTTTTTACTGATTGATGGTGGACCAGGACATGTTTCCATAGTACAGAATGTACTGGAAGTATTGAATATAAACGTTCCTTTTGCTTGTATGGCAAAAGGTCCTGATCGTAACGCAGGAAATGAAACATTTTATATGCTAGGCAGGGAAGAATTCAGTCTGGCAAATGACAGCAAAGTCATGCTTTACTTACAATTGCTGCGTAATGAAGCCCACCGTTTTGCGATAACTTCACATAGAAAAAAACGCGATAAACAGTTTATAGTTTCACAATTAAGCAAAATACCCGGCATTGGCAACAAAAGGAAAAAGGCGTTGATGTCTTATTTTGGTTCAGTGAAAAATATAAGCAAAGCTTCTCTGGCTGAAATTCAAAACGTACATGGAATTAGTAAAGGTTTAGCAGAAGTCATTCTTAAATACGTGAATTATAAGAGAGGAGTGCTCTTAACCTGACACATATGGCTTTTTGAATACTCCTAATGAACATATTTATAAATAAATATTTACTCTTCTTTTTTATTGTTTTTGGGTTTTTCTTGATCAACCATTTCTCCACCGATCTCTTTTATTTTTAGTATCAACGACTCTGGTACATACATGTCAATTACTTCTTCTGCTGTCACAAATAAAGCCTGATAAGAGTGTGAATTTATTATCCAATTAGGCAATATGTCTTCTGCTTTTATTTCAGAATGTTCCTCTTTTTTGCCATATTCTTTTTTGTCATATACTGTGTAGCAATATAAGTGCACAGCAAAAAATAATACATAAGAGAGCAATATTCCTTTAAGCACTCCGAGAAAGATTCCAGTAACTCTATCGATAAACCCCAACCTTATGGGTGATAATATGTACATTAGCCAGTTGTTTATTATCATGAATATAAGATTAAGTATAATAAATACAGAGATTGTAGAAAGTATGTTTAGTATAACTTTAGAATCAAAATATTTACTATAATTTGGAGTGAAAAAATCATAGTGATTAGCTGTCAGAAAAATTGATAAAAATAGAAACATCAATGCGCATAGCTCTTTTATAAAACCTCTAGTTACCGAGATTATTACGCATAGAACAACAATGAAGATAATTAGGCTATCGAAAAGCATATTTTATATCTATATGGTTTTCAAGATATAATAGTTGTAAATAACAAGGTTGTAAAATTAATTGTATTTATGCTGCATCAATTGATCTAAATACCTAGCGATCATGTCAATTTCTAAATTCAGATAATCATTTATTTTGTTGTACTGAAAAGTTGTATTTTCCCATGTATAGGGAATTATATTTACTATAAATTCCTGATTAATAACTGAATTCACTGTAAGGGAAACCCCGTCTAGTGTAACGGAGCCTTTTTTTGCAACAAATTTAATTAATTCTTGTGGGCACGATAGTTTGATTTCATGAGAATCTAAATTTCGCTCAATTGTTAAAATTTTTACTATCCCATCAACATGACCCTGAACCAAGTGGCCATCGATTCTGTCGCTTAGCCGCATTGCTTGTTCTAGGTTTATTTTTTTTCCTATTCTCCACGTATTTAAGTTAGCAACCTTCATAGTTTCTTGAGACACTTGAACTGTGAATACATCGTTCAGTATGTTCACAACAGTTAAACATACACCAGAGCAAGCTATTGAATCTCCTTTGTTTATAGAGGGTAAATTTTGTGTTTTGATATGGAAAATTTGATCAGAGTTGGAGTGAGTGGTAGTATCAGTTATAGTCCCGATATCCGTGATAATTCCTTTAAACATATGGTGAAAATAAATAATTTTACCATGAAAATTTTTTTACAACAACTTACTTCTATTTTGTTATAGCTAAAGTAATTCTGGTTTACCAACGATTTAAAAAATGACAAATTCGTCATTCCGCTGCTTGCTAGTGGGATCTATGTGAGATACCGTGACGGTATGACGTAGGACTGCTGTCATCCCGCTGGCTTGTTAGCGGGATCTATCCGCAGCGGTATGACGTAGGAAAACTGAGCCTGCACTAGCTATAGGCGCGAGAAAGGGGATCGTTTTCACTTACTTGCTTAACAGATTCTATAGAATATTCAGAATATATAAAGTAAGCTAAACTCAAAACACATAATGTAATCAATGTCGGTAACCCTATGTTCAATGCTAACCCAATATTTTCTCTTTTTTCTGGTGGCACTAATTCTTTTAACATTGACACTTTTCCTAATGGAAAATGCCATAAGCAAAGTGTTGATGCAGATGCTACTATTATAAATAGATAAAAATAAGCCTTTTTTGAGGAAAATACAGTTTTTAACGGTGATTTGAGTGTAATGTTAGTAGGTGGTAGAGTTTTAGCTTCATTTGTTGCTGGTGAAGGATCTTTAGATTTATTTATTGGTAAAGGGTTTGTAGATTTATGAGGAGTATTTTCATGTTGCGTAGGAGGTTGTTGTATATAAACACCTGAAACTAATTTGAGCAATTGCTCTTTTTTTTTATATACTTGCTTATGTAAATACTCTTTTGGAAAAGAAGACTTGCCAGCTGGTTGTGGTATTTCTAGTATTTCTAATACTTCTGATATCTCACCTGACTCCAATATTTCATGTAATTGTTTATCTTGAAAATAAACAATATTGAATATTGAGTTAAAAACATTGCGAAATGTTTCTGGATCTTGATTTTTGTATCCATTCATCACTTCAATAAATATTTCATCGAGTTTTTTCCCCTGCGCTCAATCTGGTTATCTAACATAGCTACTCTAGCATCATTTTGTGCTTGTTTTATGGCTAATTGTTTTTCTTTCTCTGATAGTTCTTTGGTCTGCTTTTTTGACTTCTTTTTTCTGTTAGCCTTAAAATACTCTGTGTGCGAAGTAGTTTGACCTACATTCTGTTCTGCTCCTTGAGGTATTGGATTTCCTATACTACTTGTCATCCAAGTAGCTGACACTGGGGTCCATTTTTCTTTTTTTTTCTGGATTCCAGCGTCAAGCGCTGGAATGACACCAAATGGTATATTGTTGCTCTGTATAGAAGGTTTTGGTGTTCTTAAAAGGGATAACCTTATTACATCATTAAAAAAATTGGATAAGGGAAGGAAGATTCTATATTTTGGTATATTAGCTTTTATTGCAGCAGTAACCACTGGAGCTTTACAATTTACTTTGCTTGCTACGTTAAAGCCAAACGAGCCTGTAAATGGTACAATTTGTCTATTTTGTGCGTTTTTTTGCTTAGTTTCACTCTGTTCTTGTCTGTCTTTATTTTCTGCTTCTTTTACTTGTAGTGTAACTTGACTCTGTTCCTCATTTTCAGTTTTTTCTGCATGTTTTAGCCTTTCATTTAAAAATGACCCTATTTGGTGCAAATTATCTAAGTTAATGTCTTTAACATTTGTTTGTAGTATGATTGTTATTCCTTGCAGAAGGATTTGAGGCGGAGCATTATTTACGAATTCTTCTACAGTTTTATCACTACTAGTTTTACAGTAGTTATTATATAATTCACTGCTTTCTTTTGGTACTTTTATGTTGACTGTAAAATTTTTTTCCCGAGAAAGGCAGATTTTAAAAAAATCAATTAAAGATTTTATTTGAAATGGTCTTGTATTAAAGGTGTCTTTACCTGTTGCTGTTAGCTCAAATGAAAATTCTTGTATATTACTTTCAATACTTCTCGAGCGAATGGTACTGATCTTAATTATTTTGCTAGAAAATGCTTTACTTATGTTTTTGGATCTTTCCTTAAAGAACTTAGGTAAATCCTCTATTTTGTACTTATTATCAGTTTCAGTGTCACTGTTGTGCATGGTTGATACAGCAAATTCATCAACGCAAAGGTAAATAAAAAAAACTAATTGGTCAATAAATTAATAATCAAAATGGGACAGTTTTTAGATTGTTGATGCTATTCAAGATTTTACTATAATTAAAGTTTAAGCCAGCGTTTCTAAGATGAATAAAGAGCTACTGAATGAAATACCTTCACTTGAAGATAAAGCGGTCTCTGAAATTGAGAATGCTTCTTCTTTACAAGATTTAGAAAAAGTCAGGCTATCATATTTGGGAAAAAAGGGTGTAATTAAAGCTTATTTTGACAACTTAAAAGAGATAGAAGACGCAGGAAAAAAGCGCAATTTAGGCGAAGTTATCAACGTTTTACGTAATAAGCTAGATCAGCTTATAATGAATAAGGAAAATGCACTAAAAGCCGAAGAAGTTAACTTTAAATTGCAGAACGAGGCGGTTGATATCACGTTGCCCGTTAGACCAGAAAAAATGGGCAAGGTCCATCCACTCAGTAAGGTTCTAAATGAAGTAAAGCTTATTTTTGCACATATGGGTTTTAAAGCAGTTGATGGCCCTGACATTGAAGATGAATTTCATGTATTTGATGCACTGAATACTCCAAGTCACCACCCTGCGCGGGAGGAGCAAGATACCTTCTACTTAAAGAATAAAATAAACGACAAAAGAATGGTGCTGCGCACTCATACCTCATCTGTGGAGATCAGAACTATGGAAAAAGCGAAAACTTTTCCGATTAAAATCGTATCTCCTGGTAGAGTATACAGAAACGACTTTGATGCAACTCACACCCCTATGTTCCATCAAATAGAGGGGTTATATGTCAATGAGAATGTCAATATGGGCCAGTTAAAATTTACTATTCATCACTTCCTTAATAAGTTTTTTGGAGATAAAGGGCTGAAGATACGTTTTCGTAATAGTTTTTTCCCTTTTACCGAGCCTTCTGCAGAAGTGGACATAAGTTATAAAGGTAGTAAATGGATAGAAGTACTGGGATGCGGTATGACGCATCCAAATGTATTTCAAAATGTTGGAATAGATCACACTAAATACAGCGGTTTTGCGTTTGGCATTGGTATAGAAAGGCTTGCAATGCTAAAATATCAAATTAGCGACTTAAGGAGCTTTTATGACAACAAAATCAGATGGCTTGATCATTACGGTTTTCATTTTTCATCTTTAAGATAAGTGATAAGTAAAACTCATACGTTCGTTATACTTGCTGCAGGGCATGGCAGGCGGATGAATTCAGATTTGCCTAAGGTCCTACACAAAATAGGCAGTTTTTCCATGCTCCAGCATGTCATTTACAATGCAAAACAGTTAAATCCTGAAAATATTGCTGTTGTAGTTGATCTGCCTTTAATTGAAAGACTAAAGTGCTTTAAGGATATACAGTTAATTACACAAGAATTAACACTTGGCACGGGAGATGCAGTCAAAACTGCGATGAGAAACCTGAAAGAATTGCCAGATTCGAGCATAATTATTGTGCAGTATGGAGATACCCCACTCATAAAAAGCAGCACAATAACTAAAATGGTTAGTTGCTTAGAAGGCAAGGCTCTAGTTTGCCTAGGTTTTAGGACAAGCAATAAAGAATACGGTAGGTTAATTATTGAGAATGGTTCCTTAAGAGAAATCGTAGAAGCAAAGAGTGATAAAAATAATCATGAAGAGTTTCTTGCAAATGCTGGAATAATGGTTGCATGTGCAAAGAATTTACGTGAATTGGTGGAGAAAATAGAGTGCAATAGCTCAACTCATGAATATTATTTGACCGATATAGTTTCCATTGCAGTGAAGAGTAATTTAAATGTCGGTTACGTTATTACCGGTGGAGAAGAGGCAACGGGAATAAATAACAGAAATGACCTTATAAAAGCTGAATTTTACTTTCAAGAAAACAAAAGAAAATTTTTTACCAACTCTGGAGTAACGCTTGTTGCTCCAGAGACTGTTTTCTTTTCTCTTGATACGCAAATTGCCAGAGATTCAGTTATTTACCCATATGTTTTTTTCGGTACTGGAGTGAAAATAGAGTCTGGTGCGAAAATACTGCCATTTTCGCATTTAAAAAACTGCTTAATTAAAAGTAATGCTGAGGTCGGTCCATTTACCAGAATACGCGGAAACACAACAATTGGTAATAAGGCAAAAATAGGAAATTTTGTGGAAGTGAAAACAAGTGAAGTTGGTCAAAACACTAGAATAAAACACTTAAGTTATATAGGAAATGCTAAAGTAGGGCAGAGGAGTAATATAGGAGCAGGTACTATTGTTTGTAATTATGATGGGAAAAAGAAACATAAAACGAACATAGGAAGCAATTGCTTTATTGGTGCCAATAGCTCACTCATTGCACCGCTTAATGTTCATGATGACTCTGTAATTGCGGCAGGTAGTGTTATAGTGGAAGATGTACCAGAAAAAAGCCTTGCAATAGCAAGAGAAAAGCAGGTGATTAAGAGAATAAAGTAATTCGCTGTAATTATATTATTTTTAATGCTTATATTTGTATACATGCGTATATCAATATTTGGAGGGTAAAAATGAAAAAATTACTTACCTTAGTAGCTATATTGCCTGCTGTTTCTTTGTCAGTACCATGTTTTGGAGTTGATTGGGTTAGAGATAGGATCTATACTTCTTCGTCATACAGTTCTGGCAATTTTAGTCATAGTATCGGTTATCACTACACAAACAGCGTAAAAATTTCAGTTGAGCCTATGATTTCAGTTGCAAATATTTTTAAATACAGACTGCAAGGAGGAATTTTAGCAAATTTACGTTATCATTACGAGTTTACAAACACGGATATCACTCCGTATGCCAATGTTGGTATAGGTGCTGCTATCGATTTTATTGGACAGTCAAAGTTTGGTTTCTCATATAAAATAAGCTCTGGTCTTGATTTTCCGCTTTCTTCAAGGACAAGTGCTTTTGCTGGTTATAGTCTATTGAAAGCATTTGAAGATTATAATCATGGATTTGAGCTTGGAATAAATTATAACTTATAAAACCCCAGCTGAATAGCAACAGGTTGTACTTTTTTCAAATTGAAGCTGAATTTTTGCTAGATAATTAATAAGCCATATTATGGAGTTTTAATTAGAGACCTACCGCAAAAGCAAAGTGAGGGAGATTAAAAATGATCAAGTTTTGCTTCTGTTCAAAACAAGATTTTTTGAGAATTAATTATTGTCTGAGAAAAAGCAGATAACAAGGTGAAAAAAGATAGAAGTATTTAAGTAGCTCAGAAGGAGCATTAAGTCATGTTTTTTATTTATATTGACAGCATATATGACATCGTTTACGATTAAAGTTAATAACAATAATTTATATTTATCATGTTTGCAGTAATTGAGACTGGTGGAAAACAATATTTAGTAAAAGAAGGCAGTATAATAAAAGTAGAGAAGTTAGAAGTTGAAGAAAAAAAAGAGGTAGAAATCAATAAGGTGATTTGTATTTCAAATAATGGCTTATCTTATTCATCTAATGCTACTGTTAAAGCTGAAGTATTGGAGCAGTGTAGAGGAGAAAAAATTATAATCTTTAAGAAGAAAAGAAGAAAAAATTACCGTAGAAAGACTGGTCATAGGCAGTATATAACTGTTCTTCGTATCAATGAAATTAATCTTCAAAAGTAAGAGGTAAGATATGGCAACTAAAAAATCAGGTGGTAGTTCCTGTAATGGTAGAGATTCAGCAGGTCGTAGGTTAGGAATAAAGAAGAATGGGAAGGTTATTCCTGGTAACATAATTGTGCGCCAAAGAGGCACAAAATTCCATCCTGGGAAGAATGTTGGTATAGGTAAAGATCATACGATTTTTGCCAAAGTAGAAGGCTGGGTCAGCTTTAGAAGGTCAGCAAATAAAAAGACTTTTATTGATATCTTGCCTACAGATAATATGAAAGCTTCAGCTTGAATAAATCAGGGGTCTGTAGCTCAGGTGGTTAGAGCGCACGCCTGATAAGCGTGAGGTCGGAGGTTCAACTCTTCCCAGGCCCACCATTTAGTAATTACTAACTGTGTTTTTATAGCGGTTTTGGTATTGTATAAGCAGAAACCTAAAGCATGAGTTTATATAAAAATTTAGTAACCAGTGAGTCAGTGGCGGCTGGTCATCCAGATAAAGTAGCAGATCAAATTTCAGATGCAATACTTGATGAATACCTTTTCACTGATCCTTTTGCGCGAGCTGCAATAGAGACTTTAGTCACCAAAGATAACGTTATTATAGCTGGGGAAGTATTCGGACCTAACATCAAAAATAGCAGGATTGAAAGTATTGTACGGAATACAATAAAAGATATTGGTTATGAGCATGATGGTTTCCACTGGAGAAAAGTGAAGGTAAATATACTGCTGCATGAGCAATCAAATGACATTGCAATAGGGTTGGATCAAGGTGCTGGCGATCAGGGCATAATGTATGGCTATGCAACAACAGAGACAGAAAACCTTATGCCAGCACCCATTTTTTATGCACACTCGATTCTGAAAAATATCATGAGCGCAGTTAAAGAAGCAAAGCTTGGTCCGGATGCAAAATCACAAATCACTTTGGCATATGAGAATAACCTCCCGGTACGTGCTGAAAGTATCATTGTCTCAATACAGCACCCTGAGGATTTGGATCAATCAAAAGTAAAAGAAATAATTTATCCTTACATAGTTTCATCTTTACCTAAAGGGTGGATATGTCCTGAGGAAAATCTCTTAGTCAATCCAACTGGTAGATTTGTTATTGGTGGACCGGTTAGTGATTGTGGATTAACCGGACGAAAAATTATGGTTGATGCCTATGGAGGTTATATTCCACACGGTGGAGGGGCATTTTCCGGAAAAGATGCAACCAAAGTTGATAGATCTGCAGCTTATATGGCAAGATACCTTGCTAAAAATATTGTCTTTGCAGGTTTAGCTGAACGTTGTCTTGTGCAGCTTTCTTATGCAATTGGTGTATCAAAACCTACTTCATTCTATATTGATACATTTGGTACGAATGCGGTGGAGGAAAGAGTAATTAAAGAGTTTATCGAGAATAGTATAGATTTATCAACAAAAGGCATAATCAAGCATTTATCGCTTAATCGCCCTATATATAAACGTACAGCCTGTTATGGACATTTTGGTAAAGAGTCAGAAAATGACGGTGGATTTTTTTGGGAAAGCATGAACTTGTCTGCTGATCTTTGTAGAGAATTCAATATAGAAGGTAATAGTAAAATTTCTTTAGATTGCTAAAATTTTTGATTTACAGCCTCATATTTATATACTAGCTTATTGTTGAAGTATAATTGCTTTTTCATAATAATTATACTATATTAGTGATAATTATTATATTCAGTTTTTATTATGAGGCTCATAAAGTGTATAACGAAATAGAAGGAGAACTGTACAACGTAATTGTAAAAGAGCTTTCCGATCTTATTGATAGGATGAAAGAACACCCTTTTTATGTTGAATTGATGAATGGTACTTTAGATTATAAAAGATTTAAATTTTACCTTCAGCAGGATTTTCTAGGTTCTGTAGATTGTGCTCGTGCTCATTTAGTTATTGCAGCTAAAGTTAATGATGTTGAAACAATAAGTAGGTTAATTGATATAGCAAAAGGAGCATTTGATTTTCGAGAACAATATAAAAAATATTTCGAGGATTGTGATCTATCTGATAATCATAAAAAGTCAAGAGCTTGTTCTGCCTGTGTTGACCTTTTCATGAGTACTGCGTATCACAATTCTGTTACTGAGACCTTAGTATTGTCTTATTCTTCCTTTAATGTATACCAAATTGTTATATGCCATATGGCAAATGAGATAACAACTAAGGGGATTAAAAATAACAAATACAAAAAGTGGATTGATATCTGTAATAGCAAAGGAATGGACGCGGTGGTTGAGGAGGTTAGTGATATTACAAGTAGGCTGTACAAAAGAGCTAGTGACTGTGAAAAGGAAAAGATATATGAGCTTTGTAGGAAAGGACTGGAGCTAGAGATAATGTTTTTGGATGAGGCATATTGCTCTAATATACCTCAATAAAAACGCATTAGCACAAGTTGTTTACGTTGGCAGTATTGTAGTGTTCAGTGGTATAATTAAGAGTTGTTATGGATCAAATCTTTTAAAGGATATAATTAAGCATCCTTTTAATGTTGAATTGGAGAATAACACTCTAAGTATAGAAAGTTTCAGATTCTATATTCAACAAGGTACATTACTCTTGAGTGATTATATTCGTACCGTCTTAATTACTGCATCCAGGGTAGAAGGCTGTAACAATGTTGTTTCACTTATTAGGGTGGCTCGAGGGGCAATTGCTATTGAGAGAATTTTGCATAACCACTACTTTGCTATATATGCTATAAGTCGTGGAGAGAAATCTCTTGAGTGCTTAAATTTTACTAATTTTCTTTTGTCTACCTCATATAGCAACACTTATGAAGCCATAACAGTTTTGTATTCTTATATGTTTATATACAAGACTATCGTTGATAGTATGAAAAATAGATTCAAGAAAAATAATAGATATAAGGATTGGTTTGATTATTATAGCGGTAGTTTTATAGAATCTGGATGCATTATTTTGGAAAATATTGTTGATGAATATTGCAGCAGGGCAAGAGAAAATGAAAAGAGCAGGATGCTTAAGTTATTTAGAATAAGCGCCCAATTCATGTTAGATTTTTTGAATGGTGCATATAATTTTTCAAGATTCAATCAATTTCCTAAGGAACATTGACAATTTTAAGCTAATTTGTATCCTTAGTAAGTATTTTTTAAAATGCTATGAAAAGTAAAGAACATGATTTTCATTTAGTGGACCCAAGTCCTTGGCCAATTGCTATATCAGCAGCAATTCTTATTCTTGCACTTGGATTAGTTGGCGCGCTTCATAAACAAATTTTCGGAATGTTTTGTTTAGTTCTGGGAATCTCCGCAGTATCAGGGGTGCTGTTCTATTGGTGGAGAGATGTAATAAGGGAGGCCATTTATGATAAATGTCATACTACCATTGTAAAACATGGACTCAAATTTGCAATGTACTTATTTATTCTCTCGGAGGTCGTATTTTTTATAGTGTTCTTTTGTTCATTCTTTAAAGCCTGGCTTGATCCAGTTTTTTTATTTGAGGCGTTTTCTCCTGCAAAAAAAGTTGAATGGCCCCCTGAGGGAATTTTGCCACCTGATCCGTGGTCACTACCATTCATGAATACATTAATATTATTGCTTTCTGGTACAACAATTACTTGGGCAAATCACTCTTTACTTGAAAATGATAAAAAGAGCACGATTAAAATGCTGTCCATAACTATATTGCTTGGGGTTTTTTTTATAATAGTGCAAGCAATAGAGTATCATGAAGCGAGTTTTTCTCTACAAGAAACAGGAGAAAAGCTTATTTATACATCCAATTTTTATATGATTACCGGTTTTCACTGCGCACACGTTATAATAGGAATAATATTTTTATCAGTGTGTTTATTTAGAGCGCGGAAAGGCCAGTTTACACCTCAGGACCATTTGTGCTTTGAGTTTGCCTCCTGGTATTGGCACTTTGTAGATGTAGTCTGGATGTTTTTATTTTTGTTTGTCTATTGGTTAAGCGTTTATTAAGTGGTT
This sequence comes from Wolbachia endosymbiont (group A) of Urophora cardui, assembly GCF_964028435.1. NCBI lineage: Bacteria > Pseudomonadati > Pseudomonadota > Alphaproteobacteria > Rickettsiales > Anaplasmataceae > Wolbachia > Wolbachia endosymbiont (group A) of Urophora cardui. The sequence continues at coordinate 1,224,560 of NZ_OZ034774.1, read as the reverse complement.
AAAATAATAGGTCTAGATCCAGGGATAAGCAAGACTGGTTGGGCCATTATCAGCCTGAACGAGAAAAATAATATTGAATTTTTGGGCGGCGGTACCATATCAACTGATGGAAAATTGGGTACAGGTGAACGCTTACATATAATTTTTGAACAATTAAAGAAAGTAATATTTCAATATTCTCCGAATGAAGCTGCAGTAGAAAAAATTTTTGTTAATAAAAATCCTAAATCTTCACTAACTTTAGGATATGCAAGAGGGGTTGTAATTTTAGCGTTAAAAATAACAAAGCTAACTATGAATGAATATGATGCAAACTATGTAAAAAAAAGCATTACCGGAAATGGCCATGCTGATAAGGATCAGATTATATTTATGGTGAAGCAAATAGTTAAAAATTTGAGTATAAAATGTCACCATGCTGCTGATGCTCTTGCTGTAGCAATTTGTCATGCTTATACGAAAGGTTCTTGTTTTGTTGAGTAACTTTTATATGAGATTCAGTTTGAAGATTTCCAGATCTGAAAAAACTATTTGATTGTATTTATTTTGTCTAACGTTCGTTGCAAAATAATACATGCGGAGATTTTATCATCTATTTTTTTTGATTTTGTGATTGATATTCCAGTGATTTTTAGTGTATGAGTTGCGATAGATGTTGAGAAGCTTTCGTCTTGTAAGTATATATGTACTTTATATTTTTTTATTATTTTATTTGCGAATTGGATTATGGTTTTACACCATTTAGTTTCTTGCTCGTCCATTTTTAATGGTAGTCCTATTACCATTGATCCAGCTTCATTTTCTTTGAATATTCTATGCAGATAACCTAAATCTTTGCTCATATTTTTCCTATAATATACACTATGAGCTGTGGCTATAAGCTGTGTTTTATCGCTAAATGCTATACCTATTTGCTTTTCTCCCATGTCAAGGCACATTATGCGCTTATCTTTTGGAATAGACTTTAGAAACTCATCTGGATTTCTATGTAGCATCTATTAGACTTCCTTTAAAGTGACCTTACCCAGAAAAAGTAGAGAGAAAGTCAAGAAAATTTTTTACAAAAAGAATAATGAATCAAATTGCTCAGGAATGCAATAATTAATAGCAGAATGTCTACGCTGTTTAATACACAGCTTCTAATTAAAACTCAACTGTATATTCTCTTCTTTTTGTCATTACTACTCCTTTTGAAAAAACATTTTTATTATAAAAAAACGCCTTTTCTTTCTCTTCACTCTTTCTGGGTAAGGTCATATTTTAATTACTATAGGTTAAAAAGTTAAGACAAAAAATAAAAATGTGGGTTTTGTTTTGACTTTTTGTGTTAATTTTGCAGAATATTAAGATTATCATTTAAATAAAATACATGACGAAAGAGGATTGGGAAGCGGTAATTGGGCTTGAGGTGCACGCTCAAGTTTCTTCTAATACGAAGCTATTTTCTAGCTCATCAACGGAGTTTGGTGCTGAGCATAACACTCAAGTTTCTCTAGTTGATGCAGCAATGCCAGGTACGCTGCCAATACTAAATTATTACTGCATAGAGCAAGCAATACGCACCGGTCTTGCAATTTCTGCAGAAATTAATAAGTGTTCTTACTTTGATCGGAAAAATTATTTTTATCCTGATTTACCGCAAGGTTACCAGATAACCCAGTTTTTTGAGCCAATAGTTAAAAATGGTAGAGTATTTATCAACGACAATGAAAAGGAAATAAGAATTGCGAGAATTCATTTAGAGCAAGACGCAGGAAAGAGCGTTCATGAGGAAAGCAAAACTTATGTGGATTTAAATCGTGCAGGGGTTGCTTTAATGGAAATTGTTTCAGAACCAGATCTCCGTTCATCTGCGGAAGCTGCAGAATGCATGAAAAAATTGAGGCAGATTTTGCGTTACATTGGTTCATGTGATGGTGATATGGAAAAGGGATCACTTCGTTGTGATGCAAATGTTTCTGTCCGCCTAAAAGGCAGTAGCACATTTGGCACTCGTTGTGAGATAAAAAATCTGAACTCGATACGTTATATTGTGCAAGCTATAGACTATGAAATACAAAGACAAATTGAAATTTTAGAAGGTGGGGAAGAAATAAGTCAAGATACCTTATTGTTTGACGTTGCTTCGGGAAAAACAAAAGTGATGCGAAACAAAGAAGATGCAAGCGACTATAGATACTTCCCTGAGCCTGATTTATTACCTGTTGAGGTAAGCCAGGAGAAAATTGATTTAATTCAATCATCTTTGCCTGAGTTGCCAGAGCAGAAAAAGCAGCGATACATTGAAAAATTAGGTATCAACGAATACGATGCAAATGTCATTACTTCCGATAAGGCGATTGCTGATTACTTTGAGGAATTGATAAAAAAACATGATTCAAAGCTCGCGGTCACCTGGTTAACTGTAGAGCTTTTCGGTCGTTTAAATAAAGCAAATATTGATATTGTGAGCTCCCCAATCAAAGCAAATGCTTTGTCAGAACTCTTAGATTTTATCGTTGATGGAACGATCTCTGCTAAACTTGGTAAACAAGTTTTTGATATTATGTTTGAAACTGGAAAGCCTGCATCCCTTATTATAGAAGAGCAGGATCTCAAGCAAATAACTGACAAATGTCAAATTTCAGAGGTAATAGATAAAATCATCAATGACAACCAAGATAAAGTTCAAGAATACAAAAGCGGTAAAACAAAATTATATGGTTTCTTTGTTGGTGAAGTCATGAAATTCACCAAGGGAAAAGCCAGCCCTGATGTTGTGAATTCAATTGTGAGTGAAAGATTAAGTAATTAGTCACATTTTTTTATTTACATAACAGCACATCTCGTAGATATTCCAAGGTCTTTGTTACGATATCTGTATATCATGACATATAACTTTTTTACCATTTATGGGTACTATTTATAAAATTATGTGAGGTTGAGGATGCCTGAAACTTATCCTGCTGGAGGGAGAAAACGCTCTTTTCATGGTGATATTTACCAATTGAAGTGGCTAATGCTGTTTCTCAAACGTGCAGTAGATAGAGAATATTCTTTCCGCTTAGCCACAGAAATGGAATCAGCTGCAGGTTTTGATGATATTGTTTTTCGATATAGGCAAAATGGAACAACAGTACATAGGTTTGTACAAATCAAACACAAGCAAAATGAATGGGAAAAAATCGGTGTAGGCAAATTGCTTTCAAAAGATAAAAGTGGTGAATTTAGCTTGGCAAAATATTTTGTTCCCTACCTAAAGACTAAAAATAATCAAGATTTTGCAGATGGTGACCTAGAGGACTTTATTATCTGTACTAATATCGGTTTCGATCTAGCTCAAAGTACAACACAAAATACAATAAAAAAGTTGAAAGTAAAAACTTCGGGACCAAACAAGGGAATAGAAATTGCAGTTGAAGTAATAAGCACTAGTGATATTTTTTTTAAATACGGCGGTACGAGATACAAGTTCTCTTATACTCACGATAACATGATTTCAATAGTGCAACCGGCATTTAAGAGTGCTGTAAAAGAAGCAATAGAAGAATTGGAAAAGGAGATAAAAGAACTTCAAGGTAAATCAGATCAAAACTCAAAAAGAAAATTGGAAAGAAATCAGGTATGGCAACGTGAGTTTGAGCGAATGACAAATGAAGGCAGGTTAGAAGAGAATATAAGGGAATTTTTTGATAAATTAGTATTTGCAGTAAATCAACCTAACGAGATAAAACTAGCGGAAATCATTGAGAATGAGTTAGGCAAAGAATTTAATAATATCGATAAAAAGAACGTTTATGGTCGCTTTCTGGTAGAAGTTCTGGATTGGATGAAAGCAAGAGAGGGAAAGTTTCTATCACATGAAGAAATAAATGAGTTTTTTGAAAAAATAAGAGAGGAAATTTTAGGAGCGATTTGGTTTGGCATAATAGAGCCAGTGGCATCTTTTACTGGTAGAAGTATTGAATTAAAAGCCTTACATGACGCACTACAAAGGAGCACGGGCAGGCAAGCGGTGATATCGCAGGTTGCTACTATTAGTGGTCTTGGAGGAGTGGGAAAAAGTGAGTTAGCTAGGAAATATGCTTACAAGTATGGAAAGTATTATGGTGGCAATGTTATATGGATAAGTGCTGAAAACTCTAAGACTATGGAAAGTTCTTTTCTGGACTTAGCTAAAGATGATAAACTAGGCATTTCTCCCCAGGATAAGTACGGAAATGACAAGATGATAGAAACTATTGTTAAAGAAACATATGCTTTTTTTGCAAGAAGGGGAAGGAGAAGCCTGTTCATTTTTGATAATGCTGAGGGATATAAAGGTATTAAAAGGTTTTTACCTTCATCTTTACATCCTAGGCATAAAAAACCTTATGTTTTAATTACTTCTCGTGACTGTAAGTGGAATGTGAGAGGAGATACCGTCTTGTTAGTCAACAAAAAAATTATAAAAATTTCCCAAGTTGCATCATAAAATCAAAAAATACTTCCAATTGTGTAACAGTACACAGATTATAGTTAGTGGATATGTTGATAAGTAAATTAGTTTTATACGCACAAAACAGATGAAGTTTACTTATCAACATATCCACTAACCAACAACATTCAATAAATTTGTGTAAGATACCACTTTACATAAGATAGATGATAGGAAGCATTTTTGATTTTAAAGTACTAAACCTTCAGTCAACCTCCTAGCCCTGTAGTTTTTGATATGGTTAGGATCAAAAGCACTTTTGGATGTCAGAATACCGAAAATGATATGGAGTAGCTTACGCATTGCAGCACCAACGATGGCCATATTATGCTTACCCTTTTCCTTTAATCTTTGGCAAAAGCTCATAATGATAGGATTGTGATTCTTAGCTACTATGGCAGGAAAGAAAAGTGCCTTACGTAATGTTTGTGAACCGGATTTACTTAATCTGGGTTTGGCATATACAGAGGAACCTGACGTCATATTTCGTGGTATAACTCCTGTATATGCTGCCAATTGCCTGGCATCTCTAAAAACCTCTATATCAGAAACTTCAGCTAAAATAGCTATTGCTGATTCTTCTCCTATGCCTGGAATAGTCAATAGAAGTTGAAAATTTTCCAACAATTCTTTGTGTTGATTTAATAGTTCACGTACGGAGTTTTTTATTGTTTCTATTTTTTGAGCTATATTCATTGCAAGGTCTTCCCAAGCATTTGCAACTTCTTTAGGCAGTCTCTCTTTTTTTTCTAAGTGGTTATTTACTAATGTTAACTCATCTTTTAACGCAACTGAGCAACGATAAAGATGTTTTAATTTTTTCATTTCAGGAGAAGGTGGTGTCCAACTAGAAGGTTCCTGTCTTTGGCAATAATCAGCAATAACTTCTGCATCGGTCTGATCATTCTTTTGTCGTATCAGCTTACTCCTTGCATAAGATTTTATGCAATAAGGATTTACAACACTTACAAAATGTCCAGCATTGTGTAGAAATTCAGCCAGTGCTTCGCTATAACAACCAGTAGATTCCATGCAGGTTTTTACTTTTTCTACATTATGTTTGTGTAGAAAATTCAGTAGACTTTGAAACCATCGTTCTTAAAGCTTCTTTTTCTAGTTTCACGCTTTCCTTTTTTGCTTATAAATGAGAGAAAAACATCAAAGCGATCTTTTGATATATCTATGCCCAAAAAGTTGTTGATCATATATAACCCCATACGTTACCATTAAAAATGAAAAGTAAGGCTAGTCTTGTGAATACAGAATTAGAACCATTCAGGTCTTTCTACGATACCGTCCAGCCTATACTTTTGAGAAGGGAATTCTTATCTCCTCTACAGATTTTATATCTAAGAAGAAGCACAGAGTTCCTCCCTTCTCCACCTAATGCTTAAGCTTAAAACATTAGATGCTTTTGACAAGATACAAGCATCGAACAGACGAAATCTGTCAAATCAGAAAGAAACACACAAATTTAAGTTTTTAGTAGTTTTCAAGTATAGTTGTACAGGGAGCGCCTCTGCAGTTATGACCGACATTTTCAATGGTGCCTAAGTGCCCGTATGCAAGCATGGTTTTGGAAGGAACGGTCAAATCATTGATGGAGTCATTTAGACTACCTCGGTTAGGAGATTGTACTATCAACCGTTCCAAGCTGAAGCGTTTCCCTATTACAAATTATATGTAGGAGTTACCATGAAAAAAGCAAAAAGTAAATTAGAAATAGTGAATCCTAATGCAGCAGGAATAGACATTGGTTCAGCTGTACACTATGTGTGTGTACCTGAAGGAAGAGATGAACAACGCGTTCAGAAATTTGGCTGCTTTACTGAAGACCTTCATAACTTAGCACAGTGGTTGAAAAAGTGTAAAGTTACAACAGTAGCTATGGAATCAACAGGAGTATACTGGATTCCTTTATTTCAAATACTTGAGTCATACAAATTCGAGGTAAAATGCACGGCATGTAAAGAATGTACCTGGTAGGAAGTCTGACGTTCAAGATTGCCAATGGCTCCAACAACTGCATAGCTACGGACTGCTTCATGGATCGTTTAGGCCAGATAATCAGATGTGTGTATTGCGCAGTTACGTGCGGCAACGCAAAAATCTCACTGAAAGTGCATCTACACATATTCTGCGTATGCAGAAGGCATTAATTCAAATGAATATACAATTACACAAGGTTATTAGTCATATTACTGGGATAACTGGTATGAAAATCATTGAAGCTATAATTGAAGGCGAAAGAGATTCTGAAAAATTAGCAGAATTCAGGGACGTGCGAATGAAAAATGATCAGTCTACTATTGCAAAAGCGTTAGCTGGTGACTATAGAGAGGAACACTTATTCACGCTAAAGCAAGAATTTGAATTATATAATATTTATCAAGAAAAAATAGCAGAATGTGATAGAAATATTGAAGCCTATTATAAAACGTTTGAAACAAAGTCTTGTGAAAGCAAACAGCTAAGTAAGCAAAAGAATAAAAATAGCAAAAGTAAGCCAAGCTTTGCTTTGTATGAGGAACTGCACCGAATAACTGGTATGGATTTCACTAAAATTCCTGGATTTGATGTATTAAGTATACAAACCATAATTTCAGAAGTTGGTATAAACCATAGTAAATGGCCAACAGAAAAGCACTTTTCGTCGTGGTTGGGACTCAGTCCTGCTAATAAAGTTACAGGGGAAAAAGTGTTTAACACAAGAACACGTAAAGTCATTAACCGTGCTGCGAATGCTTTGCGAATAGCTGCTCATTCTGTAGGAAATAGTAAAAGTGCGTTGGGTGCATACTACAGAAGATTGAAAAAACGACTAGGAGCACCAAAAGCAATAACAGCTACTGCAAGAAAAATGGCATGCATATTTTATAGTATGCTCAAATACGGACAGGAATATGTAGAAAAAGGAATGGAATACTATGAAACACACTATAAAGATAGAACTGTAAAAAATTTGATCAAAAAAGCGAGCGAATTTGGCTACATATTAGTTCAACAAGAAGAGTTAGTTGAGTGAGTTTCTTAGGAGAAGATACCTTAAGAAAAGTTCTGGAATTGATAAACGGCAGTGATTTAGTAATAGATAATTTTATTCATGTTGCATCTATTTGGGGACATGCAAGTAAGCACAGTAGGTTGATTGATGATTTTTATTTTAGTTCTATTTATTGTGAGCACAAAAGTACTATATTACATTTACTAGCTGAAAATAGTGACTGTGAAGCAATTCAAGGAATACTAACGCATATAAAAGAAAAACATTCAGATAGATTTAGTTGTGTTCTTAATGCTAAGAATAAGTATAATATTACCCCATTACATTCAGCTGTTTATGGTGGAAACTTGAATGTAATAGAATATCTTGTTGAAAAAAACGCAGATATCAACGCTAAAGATAAAGACGGTTTAATTCCATTACACGTGGCTGCTGAGTATGAAAACTTAGAAGCAGTAAAGTACTTCATTGAGAAAGGTATTGATGTGAACGTTAAAGATGGATGTGGTAGTACGCCATTACATATGGCTGCTTTGTATGGAAATTTGGAGATAGTGGAATATCTTGTTGTAAGAGGTGCAGATATTAATGCTGAGGCTAAAGGAATATTTTACAGTGGGACTTCATTACATATGGCTGCTAAAGGTGGAAACTTGGAAGTAGTGGAATATCTCGTTAAAAGAGGAGCTTATTTAAGTGCTGAGGATAAAGATGGTATGACTCTATTACACGTTGCTGCTGAGAATGGTAACTTGGATATAGTTAAGTACTTCGTTAACAAAGGTGCTGACATTAACGCTAGGAATAGTATTGGTAATACTCCATTATATATGGCAGCTTTTTGTGGAAAGTTGGAGGTAGTGGAATATATTGCGGACAAAGGTGCTAACGCTAACATCAAGAACAAAGCTGGCAATACTCCATTACATCTTGCTGCTATCAGAGAAAAAGTTAATATAGCTAAAGTGCTACTAGAACACAATGCAGATATTAATGCTGAAAATGATGAGGGAGCAACAGTGTTACACTATGCTATTATAGGAAAAAACTTGGAGGTGGTGAAGTACATTATCGAAAAAGGTGCCAATGTCAACGCTAAGGATAAAGATGGCAAAACACCACTACATCATGCTGTTCTGATGGGAAAAGTTGATATAGCTATGGTATTACTAAAACACAATGCAAATGTTAATGCTAGAAATAATTGGGGAATGAAAGTATTAGGTTATGCCGCTGATGACCACCAAGAGCTTGTGGAATTGCTTTTAGCTCATGGTGCATCCTATGACTACTAGAAATTTTGCATTTAATTTATAGCTCCGCTTCTATCAGGGCATAGGATGACAGAAGTGGGCTTTAATAGCTGTAGTACTATAGCTGTTATACTCCAAAAGTAAGTATTAGATATAACAAATAGAAGAAATTAGATAGAATGATTAAAGGGGCAAGGATATAAAGGTTTAACTTGAAATAACCTGATAAAATTTGAATCACACTTCCAAGTGCTGGCACCCATGAAAGTAATAAAGTTGCAAAAATTAGCAAATTTTTTGTAACTTTTGGCATTGTATATTCGTTTTCTAATTTGTGGTATGATTCTCGCATTAAGATTGTTATTCTACCTAAATACCAGTTAACTATTCCACCAAGGCTTGATCCTAGTACTCCAAAAAATAACATAAGTAGTAGATTGTGATGTGATCTAAAGTACAGCATAGCTTCAAACATAAAGCCTTGGTGTATAGGCAAGATTAACGATGATAATAGGCTATCTTTAAACAGCAGAAAGTAATCTTCCATATAAGTTTACCAAGTTGTTGTACCATCTTCATTGTCAGAAATTGTAACCCCCATTTGTTTCAACTGATCCCTTATTTTGTCTGCAGTATCGTAATTTTTATTTTTTTTTGCAATTTTTCTTAAGTCTATCAACCTTTCTATTTCTTGATGATTTACATCCACAGCAAACCACTCTTGATAACTTGACTCAAGAAGACCAATAAATCTGGCACTCTTAACAAAACTCTCAGTTAATTTAAGCTTTTCACTTTCATTACTCATTTTGTTAATTTTTGCAGCCATTTCATGCAGTATAGCTAGAGCTTCAGGAATGTTTAAGTCGTTTTTTAAAGCGTCTATAAAATCTTTAGAAATCTCTGCGTTACTTTCATCAATATTCGTTGTATCTAAGCCACGTAATAACCGATAAAATTTATTTAAGGTTTCCTGTGCATCAGAAATAACGTTTTCTGTCCAATCAAGTGGTTTTCTGTAGTGAGTTTTGAGCAGTGCATAGCGTATTACTTCACCCTTTATTCCACTATCTAGCAAATCTCTTACTTTGACTATATTAAATAAGGACTTGCTCATTTTTTCTTCACTTACTGTAAGAAAGCCGTTATGTATCCAGTATTTTGCAAACATTGATCCAGCAAATGCAGACTTACTCTGTGCAATTTCATTTTCATGGTGAGGAAATTGTAAATCTATGCCGCCACCATGAATATCAAAATCTTTGCCAAGATAAGCATATGACATTGCTGAGCATTCTATATGCCATCCAGGCCTGCCCTCTCCCCATGGGCTATTCCAATAACTTGAAAGTTTGTAGTCAATATCACTTGCAGGCTTCCACAGTACAAAATCTCCAGGGTGCTTTTTATTTTCATTAACTTCAACTCTGCTACCTGGAACCAATTCATCAGTTTTTTTTCCTGATAAAGCACCATATTCATGGTAAGATTCTATATTAAAATACACGTGTTTGTCAGACTCGTAAGCGTGGCCTGATTGCAGTAAATGTTCAATTAATTCTATAATATAATCTACGTTTTCCGTTGCTTTTGGTTCGTGTGTTGGCTCTTTACAATTTATGCTTTCCATATCATCATGAAAAGCTTTAATGTAATATGTGGTTATACTTTCTATGTTGCTATTTTTCTCACTTGCTGCATTGATTATCTTATCATCAATGTCGGTTATGTTACGCACATAGGTAACTTTGCCATAACAAAACTTAAGTAGCTGAAATAACACATCATACACAACAACAGACCGTGCATTGCCTATATGTGCTGTGTCATATACTGTTGGTCCGCAAACATACATTTTCACATGATCTTTATCGATTGGTGTAAAAAGTTTCTTTTTTTTTGTTAAGGTGTTGTAAAGCCTAACCATATACGAAGCTTTTGAGAAAAGAAAATGCCCCAATGATAAGTTGTGGCCCTTTGACTACTACAACAAGAGTAAGCAATAGTCCGCACAATGATATTAAAACTCCCAATATGGATAGAAACCCATCTTTACTCATAATACCAAGTGAAATAAGAGTCGTACCAATTGCAGGAATAAAGTTGGTAAGAGGTAATGGAAGAGCTATTGATAATGCACAAAGCAACATTACAAAAGCTAAAATTTTTTCGCCAGGCCCATAGAAAATAAAAGACATTCTTGGCTTCATGAATTTTTCTATTTTTCTTAATGCTGGAGAAGTTTTCTCCACCACAAGAGCTAGTGTTGAACGTTGAAAAGATCTTCTTTCTAGCCAACTGGGCATCCAAGGAGAATCAAATCCAAATAGAAGCTGCAGTGAGAATAAGATTAAAGGTATAGAAAGAATAGTTGTATAACCAGGTGGAACCGGTATAGGCACCGATAGTGGCAAGGAGAAGATGATTATTAAAATACCAAAACCGCGCTCATGCAAAGCTGTTTTAATATCGAACAAAGTTACTTTATCGCTATCATTGTTATTGGTATCTGCAACCTCTTTTAGAATATCAGAAGCTAGTTTATCACTTTTAGTCAACTTATCATTTTGTGACACGAAAAACCCTTGATAAAAGTAATTCTTAACACAATTATTGTTTTATTTCAATATGCATATTCATTTCGCGCTAGTACTTCATTCTTTTGTTAAAGTGTTGTAAAGCTTTTAAGAAGAGAAAGTGCTCCGGTTATAAGTTGTGGTCCTTTGACTATTACAACAAGAGTAAGCAACAACGCACACAATGACACTAAAACTCCCAATATGGATAGAAACCCGTCTTTACTCATAATACCAAGTGAAATAAGAGTTGTGCCAATTGCAGGAAGGAAGTGAGTAAAAGGTAATGGAAGAGCTATTATTATTGCACAAAGCAACATCATAAAAGCCAGAATCTTCTCACCAGGCCCATAGAAAATGAAAGATAGTCTTGGCTTCATGAATTTTTCTATTTTTTCTAATACAGGGGAAGTTTTCTCTACCACAAGAGCTAGTGTTGAACGCTGAAAAGACCTTCTTTCTAGCCAACTGGGCATCCAAGGAGAATCAAATCCAAATAGAAGCTGCAGTGAGAATAAGATTAAAGGTATAGAAAGAATAGTTGTATAACCAGGTGGAACCGGTATAGGCACCGATAGCGGCAAGGAGAAGATGATTATTAAAATACCAAAACCGCGCTCATGCAAAGCTGTTTTAATGTCAAACAAAGTTACTTTATCGCTATCATTGTTATTGGTATCTGCAACCTCTTTTAGAATATCAGAAGCTAGTTTTTTATCTTTAGTTAGTTTCTCACTTTTTTGCACAATTATCCTTTAATCAAACTATTCCTTTTAAACTAACGTAATTATTGCTGTATTTCAATATACATTTATTATTGTTAATTGTTAGAGTTAAAGTACAATCGTAATTTTGTCATTATACTTGCAGTTGGTGCAAATGAAGTTGTTTGTTACAGCATCAATGCAATACAGTTTTCCCTTGCGTGTTTTTTGGGTTACACGCAAGGGTTAAACTACCTATAAAAAAAAGTTATAGTATATCATTAGTATCTGACTGTGAATAATGACTTTCGTCACTTAATGGATCAGAATACAATGAACTCTGTGATAATTCGATAGATTCACTTTCTTCTTCTGTGCCCCATATCCATGATATAAAACTTCTAAAAATAGATGCAATAGATGAAAATACACCAGGTTCACTCGTTTGTGTAGATTGACTTTCTTCTGTGTTATCATCTAGCTTAGCGGTTTCTTTTTGCACTTCTCTTTTTTCTCTATAGAGTTCTTTGTTATTATATAGTGTATCTCCTTCTGTTTCCTCTTCCTCCACTATATTTGTTTTTTTATCATCTTCATTGCTTTCTCTAAGCTCTAATGCCTTGTTATGAGCTGGATTTTCATATTCTTCAGTTTGATATTCTTTTATCTCTCCACTATCTATATCTTTTTTGTTTTCTTTTTCTACTTGACTCCCAATTAAATTTCCAACTAATTCAGGGTCTAATGAATTCTTCATACTTGTTAATAGCTCATTTTGGAACACATGGCCCAGCTCATGAACTAAAACAAAGTCCATACCGGCAAATTTGTATACTACTATCGCTTTACCATCAGTTGCACCATAAGCATTATCTGCGTCAATGCCAGCTAATTCATTATATTTCTGGTAATCATTCTTGTTGTTAAAAACATTAACTTCTAAATTTAAAGTTGTTTCAGGTTTGTTTACATCAAACAATTTTTTAAAATTTTCATAAGCAGCATGAATGTCCTTTTGAATTTGGAACTTCTCTTGTGATGACATGTCATCATACCTTATATTATATTTTATACCTTCATCTTGGAATGAAAATACTTTTGGTAATACTTCCTCTATAGTTTCTGGTGCTTTGTCAAAGATCTTTGACTCTGAAGGCTTGTATATCTTATTAAAGAATTTTGGTATACATTGTTCTCTAATGTTATATATATGATTCCCATCCATATCACGAACTTCATAATTGTATACAGGATTTGAGTTATTTTTGATTAATTGAAACTTTTGTCCATTAGTGTTAATACCTATTTTACCATTATAATCTTCAGAATAGTTTTTGTATTGTTGATTGTTATTTTTACTCATTTTCGTACCTCACTATTTAAATAAATTTACTCTTACATTATCAGTATAGTATGTATAAAAATTTATTAATAATAATGATTGTATTTTTAAATTTTCACTACAAGACTTGTTTGTATGCTATATAAAGTGACCGCGAAAATTTCTATAAAGCATTTTAACAATATTAGAAAAATTATGAATTCAGAGGAAGGTGAAGCAGACGCAACAGCTTAAGCGGAAAGATTGAAAAATAATTGATGCTTTAAGTGAGTAACACGCACCTTAGTGCGTGTCACGAAGTATGAGGACGCTAACGATCTGGTTCATTAGACGATAATTTTTCTGAGTCCTTAAGCTCCTGTTTAAGGTTTTTGATGCCTTTTCCTAAATCACCCATAACTTGCGGTAATCTGCCTGCACCAAACAGAACTAAAATTATTATTAAGACTAGAAACAATTGCCATGGTCCTAAACTCATTTTCACCTCCATTTAAAATATTGACCTTTAAATATTAAAACTTGACTGAAGTCAAGTAACACATAGATTATATCACCTTTATTTAATTATAAATCAAGGTTTTTTAATTATTTTATAACAATTCCAAATTAGATTGTTTTCTTGCAGCGAATAAGTGGAAACTTTTCGCTTAACTATAGAGTAGAGGAGAGCTCACTAAAAAACTTTGCTAGCGTATCATCTTTAGGCCTATGGTATATATCGCTAGAAACTCCTGATTGAATAATTTTACCATTTTTCATTACGTAGATAAAATCTGCAACTTTCAATGCTTCTTGCGGGTCATGAGTTACCATTAGCACAGGGATATTTTTACTTCTAAAAAGGGACAATATATGTTGTCTTATTCGGCACTTGAGCAGTATATCCAAATTAGAAAATGGTTCATCTAACAACACAACATCAGGGTTTTGTGCCATCACTCTTGCTATTGCAACTAATTGTTGCTGTCCTCCAGATAAGGCGTTAGGGTACATATTTTCATATTTTTCTATATTGAGTAACTTCAAGATTTCCAATGCAATTAGGTGCTTTTCTCTCTTGGAAGAGCTGCGGATAGCAAAGGTTATATTTTCTACTACTGTTTTGTGAGGAAATAATGCAGAATGCTGAAAAATCAATCCGATATTTCTATGCTCTATAGCGACTGATGCCTTATTGCTTGCAACTAACCTATCATTTATAAAAATAGTTCCAGATTTTGGATTTTCTATCCCTGCAATTAATTTCAAAATTGTTGACTTGCCACAGCCAGAATGCCCCAATAAACATGCAACACTTCCTTTTTTTACTTTAATGTTTATATTGCTTAAAGCAAAGTCGTCTTGATTGTTATAGAAATAACCAATGTTGTTAACTAGCATTAATCTTACTTAAACCATGTTATTAAATATAATAGCATTATACTCAAGAAGTACAGAAATGTTTCTTGTCGTCATAAATTGGTTATGCAAGAAATCTAGAAAAGAGAAGGATTTTTTGCTATAACTTTACATAAATGGTAGGAAACACGGGACTATAGCTCAGCAGGATAGAGCGTTGGACTCCTAATCCGAAGGTCGTGCGTTCGAATCGCACTAGTCCCACCACATTGCTTCACAAATTTCATGGAGATTTTTTTTCACAAATACACACACCTATTCCAGTGTCAAGCACTGGAATGACAAGTTCTTGGCAACCCCTACGTCATACCGCCGCGGTATCTCTTAGCATAGATCCCGCTAACAAGGCAGCGGGATGACGAGGTTATCGTCATGCCACCGCGAACCGTCATACCGCCACGAACCGTCATACCGCGATTCATTCGCGGTATCTCTTAGCATAGATCCCGCTAACACGTAGCGGGATACTTGACCTTTACAGGGATGACGGTTGTCGTTTAGTTATAAATATTTAAGAAATTTACCAGGCAGAAAAAAAAGGCAAAGAACTCCCGTGGTGCGAGTTTTGACCCTATAATAATTTAAACTGGCGCTGTAATAATGTGCTAACGCTTAAAATAAGCGCGATTTGGCTGAATGTAGAAAAAATAAAAAAGACATGCAGCCGCTATAATTTTATGTAATCCGCCAAAAAATACCCTAAGTTTTTTACTGAATTTTGTCATTGAGCCTGCAGGTCAAAAACAAGTTTTGAGTCATGAATACCCTTACTATCATAATAAGGGGGCTGGCGGAGTTTGTCAAGGAAGTTTTTTGTTTCTACTGAATGACAGTTGTGGCTTGGGAGGTAGTGCAAGAAGTCTACTGATGGCTTTCAAAGCAGTTGAGCTTAATTATTAGAGTAGTAATGTTTATTTTTATATTGACTATTGAGGTTTATTATTTTATAACTAAAAACTTAGTTATTTTAATGAGCTTGAATTTATAACATATGCCTACGATAAATCAATTAATACGTAAGGGTAGATTAGGATTGACCCATAAGAAAAAGGTACCAGCTTTGGGAGAAAGCAACCCTCAAAGGAGGGGTGTTTGCACTAAGGTGTATACTACAACTCCTAGGAAGCCTAACTCAGCACTCCGTAAAGTAGCCAGAGTAAAAATTAGTGGGTATGGTGAAGTGACAGCTTATATACCTGGTGAAGGTCATAATTTACAAGAGCATTCTGTTGTTTTGATACGTGGTGGGCGGGTTAAAGATTTGCCAGGTGTGCGTTATCACATAATAAGAGGTGCCCTTGATCTGCGTGGCGTGCAAAATCGAAAGAAAGCTCGTTCAAAATATGGTGTAAAGAAATCTGGTTAAAATTTATGGCTCGTCGGAATAAAGCAAAAAAAAGAGAAATAAGTCCTGATTCGCGTTATGGCAGTGTTTTGCTGATGCGTTTCATTAATACAATCATGAAATGTGGTAAAAAATCTACTGCAGAAAAGATTATCTATGACGCTTTGTCTTTAGCTGAAAAGAAAATAGGCGAAGGTGGGTTATCAATTTTTGAAACAGCGGTAGGAAATGTTACTCCTTCTATAGAAGTGCGTTCTCGACGCATTGGTGGTGCAACTTATCAAGTGCCTGTTGAAGTTCGACAAGATAGAGCGATTTCTTTAGCGTTAAGGTGGATTGCTAAAGCAACTTCTGCTGCTCGAAAAAAGAGTGGAAAAACCACTGTTGATTGTTTGCAATCTGAAATACTGGATGCTTATAATAAACGCGGTGGTGCGTTTAAGATGTGCGAAGAAAAATATAAAATGGCTGAGGCTAATAAGGCATTTTCTCATCTTCGTTTTTAATGTTAGCTAATTAATTGTGATATGGAAATTGGGATATCTAAATACAGAAATATAGGAATAATGGCTCACATAGATGCTGGTAAGACTACCACAACAGAGCGTATTTTATTTTATACTGGTAAGCAAAATAGAATTGGTGAAGTGCACGATGGGGCAGCTTCTATGGATTGGATGGAGCAGGAAAAAGAGCGTGGTATTACAATCACATCTGCTGCAACAACATGTTTTTGGAATGATCATAGGGTCAATATAATAGACACTCCAGGTCACGTTGATTTCACTATTGAAGTTGAGAGATCTTTAAGGGTTTTGGATGGTGCAGTTGCTGTATTTGATGGAGTTGCTGGAGTTGAACCTCAATCTGAAACAGTTTGGCGTCAAGCTGATAAATATAGCGTTCCTCGTATCTGCTTTGTTAATAAGATGGATAGAATAGGGGCAAATTTTTATCGATGTGTTGATATGATAAAGACGAAGCTTGGTGCAGCACCTTTAGTCATTCAGTTGCCAATAGGAAGTGAGAAAGATTTCAAAGGTATAATTGACCTTATTTCTATGAAAGCCATTATATGGCAAGAAGAAACGTTGGGTGCTAAATTTTCTTATGAAGATATTCCTTCTGATTTGCTTGACAAGGCTCAAGAATATCGAAATCTTTTATTAGATGCTGCAGCTGAGATGGATGATGAAGCGATGAATACTTACTTTGAGTCTAATGATCTGCCAGTAGATTTACTGAAAAAATGCGTGAGAAATGGAACCATCAAAGGAAAATTTGTTCCTGTATTATGTGGATCAGCTTTTAAAAATAAAGGCGTACAACCACTTTTAGATGGTGTGGTTGACTTTT
This sequence comes from Wolbachia endosymbiont (group A) of Urophora cardui, assembly GCF_964028435.1. Lineage (NCBI taxonomy): Bacteria > Pseudomonadati > Pseudomonadota > Alphaproteobacteria > Rickettsiales > Anaplasmataceae > Wolbachia > Wolbachia endosymbiont (group A) of Urophora cardui. Next base: position 1,207,126 of record NZ_OZ034774.1, on the reverse strand, counting down.
TACCTTCTCCTATTGATGTTGATGTAATTGTTGGAACTGATCCTAAAGATTCAGAAAAGAAAATTGAGATCAAACCTTCAGAAAAAGAGAAATTCGTTGCTCTTGCGTTTAAAGTGATGACGGATAAGTTTGTAGGCAGCTTGACGTTTATTCGTATTTATTCCGGTAAGTTAAAATCCAAATCCGCTGTGTTAAATGCGGGAAAAAATGAGACTGAAGGAATTGGCAGAATGCTGCTTATGCATGCAAATAATAGAGAAGATATAAACGAAGCTAAAGTTGGCGATATAGTTGCCTTAGTTGGATTAAAGAGAACAATTACTGGTGACACTTTATGTTCACCTGATTTTCCTATATTATTAGAGCGTATGGAATTTCCTGAGCCTGTTATTGAAATTGCTGTGGAACCTAAAACTACTTCAGATCAGGAAAAATTAGGTGTTGCTTTAAATAGATTGGTTGCAGAAGATCCTTCTTTAAGAATGTCAGTAAATGCGGAGAGTGGACAGACTATATTGAAAGGCATGGGTGAGCTGCATCTTGAGATTATTGTTGATAGAATGAAGCGCGAGTTTAACGTTGAAGCTAACGTCGGTGCGCCTCAAGTTGCATATCGTGAAACTATCACTAAATCTGTTGAAATTGATTATACTCATAAAAAACAGTCCGGCGGTGCTGGCCAATTTGCAAAAGTAAAGATTATATTTGAACCTCTTGAGCCTGGTTCTGGGTTTCAATTTGAAAGTAAAATTGTAGGTGGTGCAATTCCAAAAGAATATATTCCTGGTGTACAAAATGGTTTAGAGTTGATAAAAGAAGGAGGCATGATCTCTGGTTTTCCGGTTATTGATTTTAAGGCTACCCTTATTGATGGTGCTTTTCATGAAGTTGATTCTAGTCCTTTAGCTTTTGAACTTGCTGCTAAAGGTGCTTTTAAAGAGATGGCAAATAAAGCTGGTCCAAAAATGTTAGAACCTATAATGAAAGTTGAAATCATTACGCCTGAAGAGTATATGGGCGATATCATGGGCGATGTAAATAGCAGAAGGGGGCAAGTTTCAAGTATGGAAACGCATAATAGTAGCACTATAATTCTTGCTTTCGTACCTCTTGCGAATATGTTTGGTTATATAAATGTTTTGCGTTCTATATCTCAGGGAAGAGCTCAGTATAGTATGCATTTTTCTTATTATGAACAAGTACCACAATATGTGGTTGATGAGTTAAAGTTAAAGTATAATTAAGGGTAATAATTATGACAGCAGTAGTGGAAGCATTTGGAAAGCCGCATGTAAATGTGGGAACAATAGGACATGTGGATCATGGGAAGACAACGTTAACAGCGGCGATAACAAAGCATTATGGAAATTTTGTAGCGTACGATCAGATAGATAAGGCGCCAGAAGAAAGGAAAAGGGGGATAACGATAGCAACAGCGCATGTTGAGTATCAGACGGAAAAAAGGCATTATGCACACGTTGATTGTCCTGGACATGCTGACTATGTAAAGAACATGATAGTAGGTGCAGCACAGATGGATGCGGCGATATTGGTAGTGTCGGGGGTTGATGGGCCAATGCCACAAACGAGAGAGCATATATTGCTAGCGAAGCAGGTAGGTGTTGGATATATCGTGGTGTATATAAATAAAGCTGATGTTGCTGATGCTGATATGATAGATTTGGTAGAAATGGAAGTGAGGGAATTGCTGAATAAATACGGATTTCCAGGGGATGAAGTGCCTGTGGTAGTGGGGTCTGCATTGAAAGCGCTGGAGGATGGCAGTAGCGAATATGGAAAGAAATCAATAGATAAATTGATGGAAAAGTTAGATGAGTATGTGGCAGTTCCACCAAGGCCTGTGGATTTACCATTTTTATTGCCAATCGAGGATGTATTTTCGATATCGGGGCGAGGAACGGTGGTAACAGGAAGGATAGAGAAGGGAGAGATAAAGACGGGAGAAGAGATAGAGATAATAGGTCTGAAAGCGACGCAAAAGACGATATGCACAGGTGTAGAAATGTTTAAGAAGTTGCTGGATAAGGGGAGTGCAGGACTCAATGTAGGAATATTGTTAAGAGGAACAAAAAGAGAAGAAGTGGAGAGAGGGCAAGTATTAGCAAAACCGGGGACGATAACGCCGCATAGAAAGTTTAGGGCGGAGGTTTATATATTAAAGAAAGAGGAAGGAGGAAGGCATACACCATTTTTTGCGAATTACCAGCCACAGTTTTATTTAAGGACAACGGATGTAACCGGGAGCATAAAATTGCTAGATGGGAAGGAGATGGTAATGCCAGGAGATAATGTGAGTGTAGAAGTAGAATTGCAAGTACCGATAGCAATGGATAAGGGATTGCGTTTTGCGATAAGAGAAGGCGGTAGAACTGTTGGTTCTGGTGTTGTTTCTGAAATTTTGGAGTGAGAGTTTGAGTTATAGGAGTGTAGCTCAATTGGTAGAGCGCTGGTCTCCAAAACCAGAGGTTGTAGGTTCAATTCCTATCGCTCCTGCATTAATGTTGTGGTGAAAATGTTAAAAAGTTTGTGTGTTTTTTTCTATGATATAAAGCAAGAAATACGAAGAATTGCTTGGGTAAAGAAACAGGAGGTGTTGTCATCTCTATTTGTTGTGATGATTGTTATATTATGCTTTTCGATTTTCTTCTGTTTTGTGGATTTTATGTCTCTTTACGTAATTAAGGCTTTATTTGGAATTATTTATGGAATGTGAATATAAATGGTATATCATTAGAGTTGATTATGGATATGAGCAAAATATACGCGAATTGGTAAGTAATGCTGTTTATTTTAAGGAAGTGTTTATTCCTTATCAAACGGTATGTAATTCAAAGTCTGATATAAAAGAGTTATGTGAAGTGTATGTATATATGCATCTATGTGATGAAAGCAAAAATATTTTGAATCAAACGCCTGGATTCTGCAGTGGCGAATCTGGTGATTTTGAGATGATTTCAGATGATGAGATAAGTTTAAAGTGTAAAGAATTTAATAGATATAAATGGTATATCTTGAGAGTTGCTTCCAATTGTGAAGAGAAAGTGCGCCAACATATATTGGAAAATTCTATGAGATTGAGTGTTAATGGTTACTTTAAGGAAGTTTTTATTCCATATGAAGAGCTAAGTGAAGTAGAGTTGAAATCTAAGAAAATTGCTACACGAAGGAAATGCTTTCCTGGTTATGTCTTTTTATACGTGAATTTATGCGATGAAGTATTGAATTTTATCAATAATATACCAAAATCTCTTAAGGTTTATGGATTTTTGAAAAATGGTAATATTCCAAAGGTGATTTTGGATGATGAGATTCACTCAATGTGTAATGCACTTTATAATGCTCAAGAGACAAAGAAGTTAGGTTATGGTTATGAAAAAGGTGAAAAAGTGAAAATTAATGATGGTCTTTTTCAAAATTTTACTGGTAAGGTAAATATGGTAAACGATGAGAAAAAAATTATTAATGTGGAAGTATCAATTTTAGGTAAGCCGACAATAATAGAGCTTGATCTGGCTCAAGTAGAGAAAATAGAGGATTAATTATGAGTGTTATAGTTGCTAAGATTAACTTACTTATGGAAGCTGGGAAAGCAATTCCAGGACCGAAAATTGCTTCAGTACTTGGTCCACGTGGTATACCTGTTCCTAAGTTTTGTGAAGCTTTTAATAAAGTTACTAGCGCTGCTAACGCTAATTATAAAGTAGGCGATTTAGTAACAGTGCGAATTTCCATAAAGGATGATCGCTCTCATGATTTTACTGTCAGCGGTCCACCTGTGGCTTATTTACTTAAGCAGGAGGCTAAATTAAGTAAAAGTTCTGGTAATCCTGGTAAAGAATTAGTGGCTAAATTACCTATGTCTGCTATAATTAAAGTGGCAAAGTGCAAGATGGTTGATATGAAAGTGGATAATGAAGATTCAGCAGTGAAAATGGTTGTAGGCACTGCAAAATCTATGGGTATAGAAGTTGTGGAAGGTTAGGTAAATGAATACATATAATGATAATCCTAAGCAGTGTTTGAAGAAGATTATTGAGTCTGCTTCAGCAAAATTTAATGAATCAGTTGATATTGCAGTCAATTTAGGCGTAGATTCACGTAAATCTGAAGAGCAGGTGCGTGGTACAGTAGTTTTGCCTAAAGGTATCGGGAAGAATATTAAAGTAGCTGTTTTCGCTCAAGATAAACATTTATTAGAAGCTGAAAAAGCTGGTGCTGATATTGCAGGAGGAGAGGATTTAGTTGAAGAAATAAAAAAGGGTAGAAAATTAGATGTTGATTGGTGCATTACTACTCCTGATTTTATGGCAAAAATCACTCCTATTGCAAAAATATTGGGTGCTAAAGGGCTGATGCCTAACCCTAAATTTGGTACTGTGACTTCTAACATTGCAGAAGCTATTAAAACCATTAAGTCTGGTCAGATAAAATTTAGAACAGATAAAAATGGTGTTATTCATGGTAAATTAGGAAATATTAAATTTGATATTGATGACTTGCTAGAAAATTTAAAAGCCTTTCTTAAAGTAATTAAAGATAATAAACCTATTTCTGCGAAAGGAATTTACTTTAAGGGTGTTTTTTTAAATTCAACTATGGGTGAAGCTTATAAGATAAGCAAAGTGGAAGATATAATTTAAGGGAGTGATACCGTGAAGCGTAAAAATAAGGATGAATTTATACAGAGCACAATAAACGTATTTGTAAATAATGATTTCTTGATATTAGTAAATTTTAAATCTATAAATGCTAATGATTCATTAACTCTGAGGAATAGCCTGAAGTCTATAGCAGGTGGGGTATTAGTAGTTAAAAACACTCTAGCGCGCTTGGCTTTGGAAAGGACTGGTAAATTTTCTTATTTATCAGGCAAATTTTCTGGTTCTGTTGCTATTATATACTCTAGTGGCATAGTAGAAGCTGCAAAGTTAATAGTTGATTTTATTAATGCTAACAAAGAAAAAATGTCTGTGATTTGCGCGGCTCATATAAATGAATTGTTAACAGTGGAAGATGTTAATAAACTGGCTAAGTTGCCTTCTTTGGATGAGTTGCGTGTTAAAATTATGCGTTTAATATCTTATGATATTCCTGCTCGATTGGCGTTGTCTATTAATTCATCTTCTATGAGGCTTATGAGAGTTTTGGATTATTATAGTTCTAAAAAATAAATTTGTTGTTAAGTAAGGTGGTAATTATGAGTAATGTAACAAGTGATTTGGTTGATAAAATATTATCTTTAAACCTATTAGAGGCTTCTGAACTTGTAAAAGTTCTAGAAGAGAAAATAGGGTTGCCTGCTGGTTCTTTTCTTGGTGGGGCTGTTGGTGCTGGGGCGCCTATTAGTGATAATGCTGCTGCTCCTGCTGCTCAAGAAAAAGCTGAGTATAAAGTTGTGATTAAAGAAATTGATGCGAGTAAAAAAATAGGAGTTATTAAAGCTGTGAGAGAAGTTAATTCTACATTGGGTTTAAAAGAAGCAAAAGAGTTGGTTGAATCTTTACCTAAAGATTTAACTGCTAATGTTCCTAAAGACGAAGCAGAAAAAATCAAGCAAAAACTTATTGAAGCAGGAGCAACTAAAGTGGAGCTTGAATAATATTTAATGTATTAATTTTATATTGATATAGCTCTTTTAATTAGTTTGGGGTATTTTAATGGTTGATTCTTCTTATATGTACGCTTCTGGTGCTTTTGTCCCTAGAGTTTCTTATTCTAGGTCGATTGATTTAAAAGATTCTTTATTGGATTTGGTTAAGGTTCAAAAAGAATCGTATGATTCATTTGCTCCTAAGAATAAGGGTAATGAAAGACTTGAAGTTATCTTTCATACAATCTTTCCAATAAATGATCCTTTGCGTAGGGCTACTATTGAGTTTATAAGTTGTAGGGTAGATGATCCTAAGTATGATGAATCTGAGTGTATAAAGCGTGGTGTAACTTTTTCTGCTCAGGTTATTGCTTCTATACGTCTTGTTGTTATGCAGGATGGTATTTCTCTTGATGAATATAAATCGATTAAAGAGAGTGGAGATCATTCTAAACTTGCAACCGTTGTAAAATCTATAGAAGAGCAGGAAGTCCACTTTTGTGGGTTGCCTATGATGACTGATAAGGGCACTTTCATCATTAATGGTGTAGAAAAAGTTATTGTCTCACAAATGCATAGGTCTCCTGGTGTATTTTTTGATAGCGATAAGGGAAAAACTTACAATTCTGGTAAATTGATCTATTCTGCTAGAATTATTCCTTATAGGGGTTCTTGGCTTGATATTGAATTTGATGTTAAAGACCATTTGTATTTTCGTGTTGATAGAAAAAGAAAATTGCCAATCTCAGTTTTGTTAAAGGCGTTAGGTCTATCAAATAATGATATACTCGATAGATTTTATGAGAAAATAAAGTATGTAAAACATAAAGATGGTTGGAAAGTGCCTTTTGTTCCTGATAAATTTAAAGGAGTGAGGTTGCCTTTCGACTTAATGGATATTGAAGGTAATGTGCTGCTTAAAGCTAACGTTCGTATCACCTCAAGACTAGCTAAAAAGCTATATGATAATGAATTGAAAGAGTATCTGGTTCCTTTTAATTCTATATGTGGTTTATTCCTCGCAGAAGATTTAATGGATAGTGCTAGCTCTACGAAAATTTTATCTGCTGGTGAATCTATAAAGCTGGAAGACATAAAGAAGCTTGAGTTATTGTCTGTGGATGAAATATCAGTATTGAACATAGATAATGTATCTGTTGGGCCTTATATATTAAATACGCTTTTCTTAGACGAAAACATGTCTTATCAGGATGCGCTATATGAAATATATAGAGTTTTGCGTCCTGGTGAAGTTCCTGTTTTAGAGATAGTAGAGGAGTTTTTCCGTAATCTTTTCTTCAGTCCGGAATATTATGATTTGTCTAACATTGGTAGGTTGAAGCTTAACTCTTACCTTGGATTAAATTATGATGAGGATTTAACTGTTTTAACGTATGAAGATATTATTGAAATTGTAAAAAAAATAGTATTGTTACGTGACGGTCAAGGATCTGTAGATGATATTGATCATTTAGGAAACAGAAGAGTAAGATCAGTTGGAGAGTTTATAGAAAATCAATTTAGAACTGGGTTGTTGAAATTGGAACGCGCAATAGTTGATTCTATGTCCACTTCTAGTTTAGATAAAGTTTCTCCATCTGATTTTATTAATCCAAAAGTGTTAACTAATGTCTTAAGAGATTTCTTCAATTCTTCTCAATTATCTCAATTTATGGATCAGACTAATCCGTTATCTGAAATAACACATAAAAGAAGGTTGTCCGCGTTAGGTCCTGGCGGTTTAACAAGAGAACGGGCAGGATTTGAAGTGCGTGATGTTCATCCAACTCATTATGGAAGAATTTGCCCTATTGAGACTCCTGAAGGGCAAAACATAGGGTTAATCAACAGTTTAGCTATATACGCGCGTATTAATAAATATGGTTTCATTGAAAGTCCTTATAGAAAAGTAGTTAATAGGGTTGTTACTGATCAAATTGAGTATCTGTCTGCCATAGATGAAGGTTTATATTATATAGCTGATACCAGCGCAAAGCTCGATGAAAATAATTGCTTTGTTGATGATATGCTATACTGTAGATATGCTAGTAGTTTCATTATGGTAAGTAGTGATCAGGTGAGTTACATTGACGTATCTCCTAAGCAGGTAATATCAGTTGCGGCTTCCTTGATTCCATTTTTAGAAAATGATGATGCTAATAGAGCATTAATGGGCTCAAATATGCAACGTCAGGCCGTACCTTTATTGAAGCCTACCGCTCCTCTGGTTGCTACTGGTATGGAGTCTTTTGTAGCTTCTGGCTCTGGTGCTGTAGTTTTAGCAAAACGCGATGGCATAGTTGATAGTTCTGATAGTAACTCTATAGTTATACGTGCTTTTGATAAAGAAAGGGTTAACTACTTGGACGTAGATATTTATCATCTAAGGAAATTTCAGCGTTCTAACCATAATACTTGTATTAATCAAAGACCGCTAGTGTGCGTAGGTGATTATGTTAAAAAGGGTGATGTAATAGCTGATGGTCCTGCAATTAACAGTGGTGAGTTGGCGCTTGGTAAAAATTTGCTAGTCGCTTTTATGTCTTGGCAAGGTTATAATTTTGAAGACTCTATTATTATTTCTAGTGAAGTTGTTAAAAAAGATCTCTTTACTTCTATTCATATAGAAGAATTTGACTGTGTTGTACATGATACCCCTTTAGGATCAGAAAAAATAACTCGTGCTATACCTGGTGTTAATGAAGAAAATCTATATCACTTGGATGATAGTGGTATAGTGAAAATTGGTACAAGAGTTGGTCCAGGCTATATTCTGGTAGGTAAAGTTACACCTAAACCTTCTCTTTCATTGCCTCCTGAAACGAAGTTATTAATGACAATTTTTGGTGAAAAGTCATTCGATTGTGCAGATTCCTCTTTATATACATCTCCAGATGTTGAAGGGACAGTAATTGATGTACAAGTCTTTACACGCAGGGGGGTTGAAGAAAATGAAAGGGCATTACTCATCAAACAAAAAGAGGTAAATGACTTTGAGGAAGAGCGAGATTATATAATCAATGTTACTAGTGAATATTTCTATGATGAACTGAAGAAACTTCTTATTAATTCTGGTTCTCAAGATCGAGAAAAATTTGACTCTATTGAACGTGAGCAATGGTGGGGTATAGGATTAAAAAACCAACCCATTTCTGAGCAAGTTAAGAGCTTAAAAAAAGATTTTGATGAAAAAGTATCACATGCAATAGCACAGTTTAAGCGAAAAGTAGAAAAATTACATGAAGGTTATGACCTGCCTCAAGGTGTGTCGATGTCAGTAAAAGTTTTCATTGCTGTGAAACATAGTCTGCAACCAGGGGATAAAATGGCTGGTAGACATGGGAATAAAGGTGTGATCTCTCGAGTTGTGCCAGTGGAAGATATGCCTTATTTGGAAGATGGTACTCCTGTTGATATTATTCTTAACCCTCTTGGTGTTCCTTCACGAATGAATGTAGGGCAAATACTGGAAACGCATGTAGGTTGGGCTTGTAGAAAATTAGGGGAAAGGGTAAGTAATATTCTCGATGAGATCAATAAAATCAAAAGTGCTTTTTGCAAGGGAATTAGGTCCCTTAACGATGATAATTTTACACAATTTGCAGTAGCATACCTTGACAATAAAAAAATTGAAAATATTGATGATGATGAAATAATGGCTTCTGTTTTAAATACACCTAATAAAAATGCACTAAATGACGAGTTGAATGCGTTAGTAGAGAACTATTTGAACTCTTGTAAAAGTTCATACAGCAATTTACGTAATTTCCTGATTGAGGTTTATAGCTATGGTAGTAACGTATCTATCTGTAATGATATTCGTAATATTAGTGATAATAATCTCATTGAATTTGCACGTAAATTACGTGATGGCGTTCCTGTTGCTGCACCTGTATTTGAGGGTCCAAAAGATGAACAAATAGCAAAATTATTTGAACTTGCTGGTTTGGATAACTCTGGACAAGCTGTATTATATGACGGTTGCAGTGGTGAAAAATTCGACCGCAAGGTTACAGTTGGTTACATGTACATGCTTAAGTTGCACCACTTGGTTGATGGTAAAATTCATGCGCGTTCAGTAGGGCCTTATAGTTTGGTTACTCAACAACCTCTAGGAGGAAAATCTCATTTTGGTGGTCAGCGTTTTGGTGAAATGGAATGTTGGGCATTACAAGCCTATGGTGCTGCTTATACTTTGCAGGAAATGTTAACTGTGAAGTCTGATGATATTAATGGTAGAGTTAAGATTTACGAATCGATAATAAAAGGTGACAGTAATTTTGAATGTGGAATTCCTGAATCCTTTAATGTGATGATAAAAGAACTACGTTCTTTATGTTTAAATGTAGATTTAAAGCAAAATGATGTAGTGATTGAAGATATATCTCACACTAACATTGCACAACCTTTTAATGAGGTTAGCATATCGATTGCTAGCCCTGAAAGTATTAAGCGTATATCTTGTGGTGAGATAGAAGATGTTTCAACTGCAAATTATCGTACGTTCAAAGTTGAGAAAGGTGGATTATTTTGCCCTAAGGTTTTTGGCCCTGTCAATGACGATGAATGTTTATGTGGAAAATACAAAAAAAGAAGACACAGAGGTCGCATATGTGAAAAATGCGGAGTAGAAGTTACATCTTCTAAAGTAAGAAGAGAAAGGATGGGTCATATAGAGCTTGCATCTCCTGTTGCTCATATATGGTTTTTGAAATCGCTTCCTTCAAGAATTGGAGCATTATTGGATATGTCTCTCAGAGATATTGAGAATATTTTATATAGCGATAATTATATCGTGATAGATCCTCTTGTTTCGCCTTTTGAAAAAGGTGAGATTATTAGTGAAAAAGCTTATAATGAAGCTAAAGATAGCTATGGGATCGATAGTTTTGTAGCTATGCAAGGTGTTGAAGCTATAAGAGAGTTGCTAACGCGCCTTGATTTACATGAAATTAGGAAGGATTTAAGACTAGAATTAGAGTCTGTTGCTTCTGAGATAAGAAGAAAGAAAATTATAAAGAGATTGCGTATTATTGAAAACTTCATTAAATCTGGAAATAGGCCTGAGTGGATGATACTTACAACTATACCTATTTTACCACCTGATTTGCGTCCTTTGGTATCGCTTGAAAGTGGTCGTCCTGCAGTTTCTGATCTGAATCATCATTATAGGACTATTATTAATAGAAATAACAGGTTGAGGAAATTGTTGAGCTTAAATCCTCCTGAGATTATGATTCGTAATGAAAAAAGGATGTTACAAGAAGCAGTTGATTCTCTTTTTGATAATAGTCGTCGTAATACTTTGGTAAACAAAGCTGGTGCTGTTGGATATAAAAAGTCCATTAGTGATATGTTAAAAGGAAAACAGGGTCGTTTTCGCCAGAACCTCTTAGGAAAAAGGGTAGACTACTCTGGACGTTCTGTAATAGTTGTTGGTCCAACTTTGAAACTAAATCAGTGTGGATTACCAAAAAGAATGGCTCTTGAACTATTCAAACCTTTTGTTTACTCAAAGCTTAAGATGTATGGTATGGCTCCAACTATTAAGTTTGCTAGTAAGTTGATAAGAGCAGAAAAACCAGAAGTTTGGGATATGCTTGAAGAGGTAATAAAAGAGCATCCTGTTTTGTTGAATAGAGCGCCTACGCTACATAGACTTGGTATTCAGGCTTTTGAGCCAATCCTTATTGAAGGCAAAGCAATACAGCTTCATCCGCTTGTCTGTACGGCGTTTAATGCTGATTTTGATGGTGACCAAATGGCAGTGCATGTGCCAATTTCATTGGAAGCTCAGCTTGAAGCTAGGGTGTTGATGATGTCCACTAATAACGTTTTAAGTCCTTCTAATGGCAGACCGATTATAGTTCCTAGTAAAGATATAGTACTTGGTATATATTATCTGACTTTACAAGAACCTAAGGAAGATAATTTACCATCTTTTGGTGCTTTTTGTGAAGTTGAGCATTCTTTGAGTGATGGTACTTTACATATTCATTCTAGTATAAAGTATAGGATGGAGTATATTAATAGCAGCGGTGAAACTCACTATAAAACTGTTTGTACAACTCCTGGCCGTTTAATATTATGGCAAATTTTTCCTAAGCATGAGAATCTAGGCTTCGATCTAATAAATCAGATATTAACAGTCAAGGAAATAACTGGTATAGTTGATTTAGTATATCGTAACTGTGGTCAAAGTGCTACAGTGGCATTTTCTGATAAATTAATGGTACTTGGCTTTGAGTATGCCACATTTTCTGGTGTTTCTTTTGGTCGTTGTGATCTGGTTATACCTGAAACTAAAGCTACACATGTTGATCACGCGAGGGGTGAAATTAAGAAATTCTCTATGCAATATCAAGATGGGCTAATAACTAGAAGTGAGAGGTATAACAAGGTTATAGATGAATGGTCTAAGTGTACGGATATGATAGCTAATGATATGTTAAAAGCAATATCTATATATGATGGAAATAGTAAGTACAACTCAGTGTATATGATGGTTAACTCTGGTGCAAGGGGTTCTACTTCACAGATGAAACAGCTAGCAGGAATGCGAGGGCTCATGACCAAACCTTCTGGTGAGATTATAGAAACACCTATAATTTCTAATTTCCGTGAAGGATTGAACGTATTTGAATACTTTAATTCTACTCACGGTGCGCGTAAAGGTTTAGCTGACACTGCGCTTAAAACTGCAAACTCTGGATACTTAACTCGTCGTTTAGTTGATGTGTCTCAAAATTGCATAGTTACAAAGCATGACTGTAAAACAAAAAATGGTCTTGTTGTGAGAGCTACAGTTGAAGGAAGTACTATAGTTGCATCTCTAGAGAGTGTTGTGCTGGGTAGAACATCTGCAAATGGTATATATAACCCAGTGACAAAAGAATTATTAGTAAAAGCAGGGGAATTAATTGATGAGGATAAAGTAAAGCAAATCAGCATTGCAGGTCTTGATGCTGTAAAAATTAGATCGCCTTTAACTTGTGAAATAAGTCCTGGTGTGTGTTCTTTGTGTTATGGAAGAGACCTTGCAACTGGTAAAATTGTTTCAATAGGTGAAGCAGTTGGTGTTATAGCTGCTCAATCTGTTGGAGAGCCAGGTACTCAGTTAACGATGCGTACTTTCCATATAGGTGGGGTAATGACTAGAGGCGTTGAATCCTCAAATATTATAGCTTCTATTAGTGCTAAAATAAAGTTAAACAATAGTAATATAATTATAGATAGAAACGGAAATAAAATTGTGATAAGCCGTTCCTGTGAAGTCGTGTTGGTTGATAGCCTTGGTAGTGAGAAGTTGAAGCATAGTGTACCTTACGGTGCTAAACTTTATGTGGATGAGAGTGGGTCAGTAAAAATTGGCGATAAAGTTGCGGAATGGGATCCTTATACATTGCCTATTATCACGGAGAAGACTGGTACAGTGTCTTATCAGGACTTAAAAGATGGAATTTCGATCACTGAAGTGATGGATGAATCTACAGGAATATCAAGCAAAGTAGTAAAAGACTGGAAATTGTATTCTGGTGGAGCTAGTTTACGTCCTCGTATTGTGCTGCTTGACGATAATGGTGAAGTAATGACACTCGCAAGTGGCGTTGAAGCATGTTATTTTATACCAATTGGTGCAGTGCTCAATGTACAAAATGGCCAGAAGGTTCATGCAGGTGATGTTATTACAAGAACACCAAGAGAGTCAGTTAAAACTCGTGATATTACTGGTGGTTTACCGAGGGTTATAGAGTTATTTGAAGCACGTCGTCCTAAAGAGCATGCTATTGTTAGTGAGATAGATGGCTATGTAGCGTTTTCTGAAAAAGACCGTAGAGGAAAACGCAGTATATTAATTAAACCTGTAGATGAACAAATTTCTCCAGTTGAATATTTGGTATCAAGAAGTAAGCATGTAATAGTCAATGAAGGTGATTTTGTACGTAAAGGTGATCTATTGATGGATGGTGACCCTGATCTCCATGATATTTTACGTGTGCTTGGGTTAGAAGCTTTAGCGCACTATATGATTTCTGAAATACAGCAAGTTTATAGATTGCAGGGTGTTCGTATAGACAACAAGCATTTAGAGGTGATCTTAAAACAAATGCTACAAAAAGTGGAAATTACTGATCCTGGTGATACTATGTACTTGGTTGGCGAAAGCATTGACAAGCTGGAAGTTGATAGGGAAAATGATGCTATGAGTAACTCTGGCAAACGGCCTGCTCATTATCTTCCTATTCTGCAGGGGATTACTAGGGCAAGTCTTGAAACTAGCTCCTTTATTTCTGCTGCTTCTTTCCAAGAGACAACAAAAGTACTTACAGAAGCAGCATTCTGCGGGAAGAGTGATCCTTTAAGTGGATTAAAAGAAAATGTTATAGTAGGAAGATTAATTCCTGCTGGTACAGGTTTGATTATGAATAAGATCAGAGCACTTTCACTTTGTGATAATATAGATAAATATGAAAAATATTTTGATATTGAAACTTATGACGAGAAATGGTTTATGGATAATAATTGTCATTTACACTCTGGTGAGGAAGAGAGCGTAGTGGCATATGATCAGTCGAATTGAGTACAGCTAGTGTGTCTCTTGACCAAAAAAGCCAATAATATTTTCTTTCACTTCTGTGCTATCTATCATGTTATTTACTCTCATGCGAAATTCAGATGAGCTTTGAAGCCCGCTACTGTACCAACCTATGTGTTTGCGGGCCATCTTTATTCCTGTGTTATTTCCATAGTACTCAAGAATATTGTCGTAATGCTCGAGTATGATGCTTAATCTCTCTGAAGCTGTTGGCTCAGAAGTTTCACTTCCACTGAGAAAGTTCATTGCTTGATTAATCAGCCAAGGTTTACCGTAGGCACCACGACCTATCATCACTCCGTCTGCTCCAGATTCTTTGAGAGCATTCTGAATATCATTTAAATTTTTAATATCGCCATTTACTATAACTGGAATTTTCACTTGCTCCTTAACATTTCTAACGAATTTCCAATCTGCTTGGCTGTTATAGAGCTGTGCCCTCGTTCTTCCATGCACAGTGATCATTTTTGCTCCTAAGTCTTCGGCAATTTTCGCAAGCCTCGGTGCATTGCGATTTTCATCGTTCCATCCAGTGCGCATTTTTACCGTAACTGGCACATTCACTGCTTTGACCACGGCCTCAATTATCTCAGCGGCTTTTTTCTCATCGCGCATTAGTGCTGATCCTGCATAACCGTTTACAACTTTTTTAACAGGACAACCGAAATTTATATCTATTATTTTTGCACCCATATCCTCGTTGAGCTTTGCAGCCTCTGCCATTACATCCGGCTCGCATCCAGCAAGCTGCACAGCAGTTAATTCATCGACTTTTGCTTTTTGCAGACTCTGGCGAGTTTGCATAATCATGGCTCTGCTTGCAATCATTTCTGAAACTAACAAACTTGCACCTAGCTTCTTTACAATACTTCTAAACGGATAATCAGTTACCCCTGACATTGGAGCTAAAATAACTGAAGAATCAATCGTCAAACTTCCTATTTGGAGGGGCATAAGGTTAATGGTAATCCTTCATTGTAAACTATATAGCAAACTGAGCTGTATTCTGCACCCTTGAGGTAAGAGAGGTGTCCGTTCCTGGTGGAAGATCGCATAAAAGCCCGTTTTCTAGATCTTCCTTCCATTTTTCATCTTCCATAAGCGCTTTTGTAAACTCTCTTCTTTTCTTTTGCAATTGTTCTGGATTAGGCTTGTATTCCGATAACTCTGCGTCAATTTCATCAAATGATTTACCTTCGTTGAGCATTTGCGTAATCCTATGAGCGTTTTCCAATGCAAATATTCCACAATTATGTCCATCGCTTTGTTGTTTGGCTCCGGAGCTTCTTATATTACAGTTCTCTATTTCCAAAACTGCTTCCAGTGCGCTCACTATATTATCAGTATTTATTGGGACATTAATTAATTCATTTTTCTTGTTCCGACACGTTTGTGCTGTCTCTTTGACATCTTTACTCATTTCTTTTTTTCCTTGCGCATTCAACTCACTAGCTTGATCAGTAAGAGGTGTAACCAATTCTTTAATTGCATTTGCAAGTTCTATTTTCTTACGTTGACTACCAGGACTTGGTAAATCAGCACTAAAAGAATCACAATAATAAGCTCTAAATTGTTTATTATCCGAGTTGTATGCAACAACTAGCGTTACCCAATGATTACCACCCAAATTAATAACTGAAGTAAATATCCTTTTCGAACTCTCTCGTTCTGCTTTATTTTTATATTCTCCCAACCTTTCACTCAAGGTTTCAAGATTACCAGGAATACAGAAGAATACACCATCCGTAAAATCTTCTGAATACTTATATTTAATTCTTGCAATATTAGCAATATCATGTTGCTGCAACCAGTAAGCGTAATTCTTTCTATTTGTTTGATGCACAAGAGTGTCCAAATTTTCATGAAACTCTTTACCACCCAAACCACTATCCAAAGAGCTTCTACGACTACTGTTCCTTGAATCGGGTTCACTGCCTGGTACAACACCACTATCTCCATCTTGAGTTTTTTGCTCACCTTGACCTGCTCCTTTTCCATTAACATAACCTTTTACCAAGTGAAATAAAGGTTTAACAATCATTTTGTATGCTGCTGTAAGGACTACTCCCATTATAATCCAAATCACAGGATGAGAAATTAGCATAGCAAGTGGAAAGGTCAATAGAGGAAATCCTATTATCAACCCCAAACAGCCAACAGCAAATGTGGCTGCTAGGCATACGCAAGTAGCGTAGATAACGAATTTCCCACCAGCAAAGTAAGTGCTCTCTTTAAATTGATTATATTTTTCTGTGATGCCCATACTACATCCTATGAATGCTAAGTTAATTAAATTTTAACAAATTCTAACAAAAAAATCAACCATAATAATTTTAATAGTATGAGAAAATATTGAATATTAAGAGCTTTTGAAGTACAGTAACAGTGTTAGTAATAGCACAATATATGCACGATATAGAATATATACGCAAAAACCCTGAAGGATTTGAAAAGGCAATGAAAAGCAGGGGGATAAGAGAGTTTACTGCAAAAGAGATATTAGAAATTGATCACGAGAAAAGGTCATTAACCACTAAATTGCAAGATTTAAATAGGCAGCGCAATGAAATCACAGAGGAAATAAAGAAGCTTAAAATGAGCAAGAGCCCTTGTGAAGAGCAAATAGAGTTGTCAAAAGACATCACGAATGAGATAGAGGCAATTAGCTTAAAGGAACAAGCAGAAAAGGATAAGTTAGTGAATGTTTTATCTAACTTGCCGAATATTCCTGCGCAAGATGTGCCAATAGGCGCAGATGAGAACTCTAATTTAGAGGTGAGAAGATATGGAGGAAAAAGACAGTTTGATTTTGTACCAGAATCTCATTATGAACTCGGAGAAAAATTAGGTTTAATGGACTTCGAACAAGCGGCGAAAATTTCCGGATCAAGATTTGCGATATTAAAAGGACAGTTAGCTAAGCTTGGACGAGCGCTAATAAATTTTATGCTTGAAATGCATGTTAATGAATTTGGCTATACTGAGGTGTACCACCCAGCTTTGGTGAAAAACGAAGCTATGTATAACGTTGGTCAGCTACCAAAATTTTCTGACGATTCGTATTTAACTACCGACGAATTGAGGTTGATTCCCACAAGTGAAGTGTTTTTAACAAATTTGGTTGCTGATAAAATAGTAGAGGAAAAAGAACTGCCTATTCGTTTTACTGCGTATTCAGAGTGTTTTCGTAAAGAAGCAGGCAGCGCAGGGCGAGACACGAGAGGCATGATAAGGCAACACCAATTTGGTAAAGTGGAGTTGGTGAGTATTACAACTGAAGACCAATCAAATGATGAACTTGAGCGCATGACGAGTGTTGTTGAAGAGATATTAAAAAAACTAGAATTACCGTATAGAGTAATGCTACTGTGTAGTGGTGATATGGGTTTTGCTGCACAAAGGACTTATGACATAGAGGTATGGTTACCTGAGCAAAATAAATATAGAGAAATATCAAGCTGCTCAAATTGTGGTGCATTTCAAGCAAGAAGGATGAACGCTAAATACTCTTCAGAAACTGATAAAAAGATAAAAAAATATGTTCACACTTTAAACGGCTCAGCTTTAGCTATAGGAAGAACGATTGTTGCCATAATGGAGAATCATCAAAATTCTGACGGGTCGATTGCAATACCAAACGTGTTGCAAAAATACATGAGTAATGATACTGTTATAAGCAAATAATAATTTTGACATATAGAAAAGCGAGGAAATAAAGATGAAGGTTCTGGTTATAGGTTCTGGTGGACGTGAGCACGCTCTACTTTGGGCTCTAAAAAAATCTCCTATCTTGACTGAGTTATATGTAACTCCTGGTCGCCAAGCTATGAAAGATCTTGGGACTCTTGTGGATGTAAATATTCAAAATTCAGTGGATGTTACACAATTTTGCAAGAGAGAAAATATAGAGTTGGTTGTTATTGGTCCAGAACAACCAATAATTGATGGACTTGCTGATGATTTAGTTGCAGAGGGAATAAATGTTTTTGCTCCGAGTCAAGCAACTGCAAAACTTGAGGGATCAAAGTCTTTCACCAAAGGACTATGCAAGCGATATGGCATACCAACTGCCAAGTACGAGTGTTTTGTTGATGAAGGATTAGCTAAAGATTTTGTACGTAGCAATAAAATAAAGTTTCCACTTGTAGTGAAAGCAAATGGAATTGCGGCAGGGAAAGGCGTGATGATATGTTGCGCAGAAAACGAAGCTTTTTCAGCAATAGATTCAATGCTAGTGGAGAAAGAATTTGGTGAATCAGGTGAAGAAATAATCATAGAAGAATTTTTAATTGGAGAAGAAGTAAGCTTTTTTGCTCTTGTTGATGGGTTGAAAGTAGTAACTCTTGGGTGCGCAAAAGATTATAAGAGAGTGAATGAAAATAATGAAGGCCAAAATACTGGGGGTATGGGATCGTACTCATCACCTTCAATTATAAGTAAGGACATGGAGCAAAAAATCATCCAAAAAATAATATACCCTACAGCTCAAGCATTGGTTAACATGGGTACGCCTTATAAGGGAGTACTCTTTGCTGGTTTAATGATTTGCAGAGATGGCCCAAAACTTCTCGAGTATAACGTTAGATTCGGTGATCCAGAAACGCAATCTATATTACCTAGATTTGATTCAAATTGCGATTTGTTAAAATTGATGTTGTCAGTTGCAGAAGGAAAGTTAAATGTCAAAATGGTGGAACTTAACAACAAATCTACAGTTTGTGTAGTTGTTGCAAGTAAAGGCTATCCGGGTGATTATCAAAAGGGAGAAGTAATTAAGGGATTAGATAAAATTGAAAGCATTCTTGGTATATTGGTATTTCACGCTGGTACTAAATTAGATGAGAGTGGTAATTGGGTTTCAGATGGCGGAAGAGTGCTAAATATAGTAGCAGAAGGGAGCACTATAGAGGAAGCCAAAAGTAAGGTGTACTCAGCATTAAATTTTTTAGAATGGCCAGGGGGCTTCTTCAGATACGATATTGGTAGTTAATGTTAGCTGTCGGTTAGCAGGTAGACCAACCGATTCCAAAACGAACACCCCTCACGCTAGCTGATTTTTGTTGCTGAAAATGGTTGTATTATTTAAGTTTTTAGTAGTATTCAATGCTAAATTAACATTGATTCGTCAGGAAACAGCGAAGAAAAATGTATCCGTTAAGGGAAGTGGCAAAGAAAAAAAATAAGTGAAAGAATATATTAAAGTGATAATAATGCAAAATATTTGGTAGCAATTGTAGAGCTAGATGTTTCAACTGTTAATTAGTCTTGTCGAGCTGTATAATACCAATTCTCAATAATAATGAGACAAATGAAAAAGAGTGCTTTCCGCCTATAAATGGAGGTTTAAGTGAATTTATCGTATATTCTATTTGTCTTCCCAATAACGAAGTTTGGTATAAGAACTTGTCCGCAAACCAGTAAATTCAAGAATATTCCCTCTGCAACATAACCTTACTCATAGCTAAATATATAAAATTTTCAGTAGATGTTGTAAGCAAATCATACTCCTTTGATAGCCTTCTATTCTTCCTGGCTTTGTTGCATAGCTAGTGTTGGTTGAGGTTATTGTAAGAAGAAAAGCTTTTTAATATATGGCTACTAACGCATTTTGTTGTAAAATAGGCATTTTTCAAACAAGTACAACTTATGCCACAAAAAATGAGAGTAAGTAACCAAAGAGAATATAACGAGTTTCTCAAAAAAAGAGGAAATGTTTTTCATTTTGTTAATCAAGCCATAGAAAATTGGTATGAAAATAGTCCAAAAGTTGCAGGTGGCAATAACACTTATAGTGATAAAGTTGTAATTTTAATACACATAATAGTTCATCTTTTTAGAATTGGCTTGAGACAAGCTGTAGGTTTTGTAAAAGGTTATATGGTACAAATAGGCAAAAAACTTAAGATTATCAGCTATACACAAGCTTCCAGAAGATTTAAAAAGCTTAATTTGAAGATTGATGACCATAGAAGCAATAAAGATGATCTGGAAAATGTTGAAATTGCCGTAGATAGCACTAGAGTTAGTATCTACAATAAGAACGGTGGGCATAGTAAGCTTAATATTCGAAAAAGAAAATACAGTGGTTATGGTCAAGTAAGAAAATTACATGTTGTTTTAAACATAAATGATAAGAAAGCAATAAGCATGAACTACACTAGTGGTGTTGCTGTAGACTATTTGCCGGTCTGCGATATGTTAGAAGAAGTCAGTGATAAATATAACATTTGTTCTATTCGAGCAGATGCGGCTTATGATATAAAAAGTGTGTATAAAGAATGCAGAAAATACAATATTGTGCCTATTATTCGCCCTAGGAAGGATACTAAAATTTGTTTAGCTGACTACTTATCAGAAAGAAACAAGTATATTAGTAGAATTAGGTCATATGAGAATTATGAAGATGGTATTAATGAATGGAAGAAAAAAGTTAAGTATGAAGCACGGTCTTATATTGAAGTCTTTTTCTATAGGTTGAAGCAAATATTTGGGTTTGGCTTGAAAAATAAATCAGAGGTAAATCGTGAAAAAGAGCTGTTAATTAAGTGCTACTTATTGAACAAATTTACTGATATAGGTATGGCTAAATTTAAATTAGCTGCGTAAATTCACTGTGATTTACATGCCTATCAGTGCTATGCAACAAAGCCATTCAGCATTATCCATCGTTACAAATTAGAAAATTATACAGATCAGAAGGTCAGAAAATATGTTTTAGCAGAACACAACGTTTACTATAAAAATGACTCAGATTCAGAGCAAAAAGACTCAATACACAAATTAGAAAAGCACATTTTAGTATTTTATCCAGGAGTACTGAAGTGGCACGAACATCGACATTTGCACAGAAGTTGGAAAAATAGTCAAGTAATATGTATAATAAGCTAAGTACTTATATTTAGATCCTCATATATTATATTAATAATAGGTAAAAGTGTATGAAATAAAAAGAAAAAGACTTGCTTTCTTATGCTAAAACGGACATGACTTGAATAGCGGCAGGTAAATATAAGAAATTTGTCTGGCGCTAGAAAAGCTAATTTTGTGAGGTATGAAATGAGTTTTAGCAAGAGTAAGTTTTTTAAAGAAGTATCAAGTAACGGGTTTAAAAACATTAATAAAAGAAATGAAGAAGGAGAGACGATCTTGCATCAAGCAGTAGAAATCTCTGATTATAAAACAGTGAGGTTATTAATAAAAAAAGGAGCAGATGTTAATGCAAGAGATAAAAATGGTTATACACCTCTGCACTGTGCAGTATTTGCAAAAAGTTTAGAAAATGTAAAAGTGCTGCTAAGAGAAGGAGCAGAAGTAAATGCCACTCAATATGTCACTGGATGTACGCCACTGCACTCTGCGAGCAAAATAGGAGAAGCAGGAGTTGAAATAATAAAAGAGCTGGTAAAGGCCGGAGCTGAAGTTAATCAACTGAATAAGTACGGTGCAACACCAATGTACTATATCTGGGAAAGTGAAAAGTATCGTCTATGTGATAGCAAAGAGAGTGAAAAGGCGAGTAAATTTTTGAGAGAAAAAGGAGGAATAACAAAAAGTAGAGAACTGACGTGCTATGGAATAGAGGGGCTAGTGGGAGAAATAGCAGACATGTTGAATGGAAGCTACATGCCGGAGCTAAAAATAATAGAGATAGGAGAAATAAGGAGGAGAGACAAATCGCTAATAAAGAAAGAATGTCAAAATTTAGCAAGCAAGATAATCAGCCAAGTGAATGCAATGATAGATGAGGTGGTAAAAAGGAAGGCTTAGGTTTAAAGAAAAGGTGGGGTAAGTTATGGTAAAGCTGGGTAAAAAAGAGGAGTCACTATTAGAGAACTCGTTTAAAAATATTTATGAAAGAGACGAAAAAGGAAGAACAGCTCTACATTATGCAGTAGAGGTAAAAACAGTGAGGTTATTAATCGAAAAAGGAGTAGATGTGAATGCAGCAGATGTAAGAGGACATACAGCACTGCATCTAGCGATAACGGAGAAACGTCTAGAAACAGTTAGAGAATTGATAAAATCAGGAGGGAATGTAAATGCTGAAGAGTATGGCAATAAATGCACTCCGCTGCATCTTGCATGTATGGTAGGAGAAAAAGAAATAGTGGAGGAGCTAGTAAAAGCAGGGGCTGAAATAGAGCAAGCAGATAAATTTGGAATAACAGCGATGGATTATGCGAAAAATAGCAAAGAAATAGCCGAGGTATTAAAGAAAGAAACAGAGAAAATGGAAAGTTTGTTAAAAAAATAAGAGTCGTATCAGAAAGCGCAACAGCAGTTGGTAAAGGAAGGGCTAGACCAAATTTGAAGGCTGTAGCTGATAAAAGTTGGTCTTTTTCATAAGAGTAAATGGATTGATGGAAAAAAGGAGTGGTAAGGCTCCTTGCACTACAAAAACATTTGCAGGAGAAACTATGAGAAAAAGAACATTAACTTGCCGATACGAGCCAGATGAATTAGCGGAACAACATCTAGCAGACGCCTATGAGCTGTTACTAAGGTATGCGGTAAAAAGAAACAATGAAAAGGAGATAAAGAAAAATGATAACAGTGGCCTTATATGCAAGAGTTTCATCGAAGAGTCAAGCGCAGAACAATACAATAGAGAGTCAAATTGCCGAGCTCAAGCATAGAATTGCTGCAGATAAGCATGAGTTATTGAATGAGTATGAATTTAAGGATGATGGGCTTAGTGGGTGGAGTTTAGAACGTGAAGGTTTAGATGCATTACGTGATAAAGTAGGAGAAGATCAAATTGATAAAATTTATATTCATTCACCTGACCGACTATCAAGAAAATCTGCACATCAAATGATATTACTTGATGAATTTGAAAAAGCAGGAGTAGAAGTAATATTCTTAAATCATAAGACTGAAAATAATCCAGAGTCTAAATTGTTATTGGGAATGCAAGGATTAGTGGCAGAATATGAGTGTACAAAGATTATGGAACGTAGTCGTAGGGGAAAACTCCATAGAGCAAAAAAAGGCTGTGTAAGTGTAATTGGCATTGCACCTTTTGGTTATAATCGTATAAAGCATGTAGATAGAGAAAAGACAAAGTTTGAAATAAATGAAGAGGAAGCAAAAATAGTAAAGCAGATATTCATGTGGGTAGGGCAAGAGAGAATAAGTATAAGGGAAGTGATACGTAGACTAAGAGATAAGTCAATTAGAACAAGAACTGGAAAGAAGGTGTGGTGTCCAATAATAATTTGGAAGGTGTTAAGAAATCCAGCATATAAAGGACAAGCAGCGTTTGGTAAATTAAAGAGGGTTGAAAAAAGAGAAAGAAATAAACAAAAGGTTTCTATCTGTCGCACAGATGAGGACAGCTGGATTTATATACCAGTACCAAAAATAGTTGATGAAGGGTTATTTAATAAAGTACAAAAGCAACTGGATGAAAATAGAAAAAGAGCAAGGATGCAGAGAGAGGGAGGAAAAAAGAAATATCTATTACAAGGTCTAGTTGTGTGTCAAAACTGTGGATATGCGTATAGTGGTGCACAATGTGGAGTTGAGGGAAAAAAGTTTAGCTATTATCGCTGTAGTAGTACTATACGTATTACTGATGGTAGGGAGAAGTGTACTAATAAATTGGTCCGTACAGATATGTTAGAAACAGCTATATGGGAAAAGGTGAAAAATTTACTAAAAAACCCAGAGATAATAAAAAATGAGTATCACCGTAGAATTGCAGAAAATAAAAATGATGAATCATCAGATAAGAAGCTTGCAAGAAGGGAAAATCAAATAAAACAAGGCATCGAAAAGTTAATGGAAGACTATTATAGTCAAGAAAATGTAGGAGATAAAGGATATATAAGTGAGGAAGAA
Organism: Wolbachia endosymbiont (group A) of Urophora cardui; assembly: GCF_964028435.1. Taxonomy (NCBI): domain Bacteria; kingdom Pseudomonadati; phylum Pseudomonadota; class Alphaproteobacteria; order Rickettsiales; family Anaplasmataceae; genus Wolbachia; species Wolbachia endosymbiont (group A) of Urophora cardui. Next base: position 1,183,076 of record NZ_OZ034774.1, on the reverse strand, counting down.
TTTAAACAGACGATGAAAAGAATGAGGGAACGCTTAAGAGGGATAGAAGAAGAGAAGAAAAAGGTAGTTGATCAAAAAGCAATAGAGAAGGGAATGAACCTTATCATCAACAGTATAAAGAGTCTTTATTCCAGTGTAAAATCTAATTTGGAACAGCTAGATTGGCAAACTAAGCGTGGCATCATTAAAGCATTAGTAGAACGAATTCAGATTGGTTATGACCAGGTAGAAGTGGCGTTTAGAATCGAAGAACCAGCACAGGATGGAGAGATTTTTAATTTGCAACATTGTACTGGACGTCATGATAAGGGGGCTGGCGGAGTTTGTCAAGTAGGTTTTGCATTTTCATGCTACTTGGATTTTTCTAAATCATAATGTTTGCACAGACGTGCCTTTTAGCCACACTGCTAAACGGATACCAAATTTTTTGCAACATCAAGTGCAGCGTAAGTGAATATTGCACTTGCACCCGCACGTTTGAAACCAATCAAAGATTCATAAATCACCTTGTCATAATCTAGCCAGCCATTATTTGCAGCAGCTTTTATCATTGCGTACTCACCGCTTACTTGGTAAGCAAAAATCGGAAAATTAAACTTATCACTTGCTGTTTTGATAATATCCAAATATGGCATACCTGGTTTAATCATAATAAAATCTGCACCTTCATTTATATCCATTTCAATTTCGCACATTGCTTCGTGCGCATTTTTATAATCCATTTGATAACCACTTTTGTCTATAGAATGTGATAGCCCACATGAACCAACGACTTGCCTGAATGGAGCATAGAAGCTAGAGCAATATTTCACCGCATAAGATAATATTAATACGTCTTGAAAGTTATTATCATCTAATGATTTTCTGATTCTTCCTATTCTACCATCCATCATATCAGAAGGAGCAACTATATCACATCCTGCCTTCGCTAAAGCAAGTGCTTGCTTACACAGTACTGATATAGTTTCATCGTTTTCTACATCCATCTGATTATCTTTTAAAATGCCGTCATGGCCATGAATAGTGTATGGATCCAGTGCAACGTCTGCAATAATACCAATTTCAGGTACCTTTAATTTTACAGCACGGATTGCTTTGCAGATTAAGTTGTCAGAATTATATGCTCCCTCAGCGTTTTCAGATTTTAGTTTACTATCAACTACAGGAAAAATTGCAACAGCATTAATTCCTAAACCTTTAGCTTCCTTAACTATAGACACTAATCCATCTATTGAATAACACTTTACGCCTGGTAAGCCAGAAATTGGTTCAGTTGTTTCTTTTCTGTCGTGAACAAACAGAGGAAGAACCAGATCATTTACTGATAGACTATTTTCACTTGTTAAATTGCGAACCCATTTGCTCGAGCGCCTGCGCCTTAATCTTGTATTTGGAAAATTAAACATTGGACCCAGGTAAATTCCCAGTAAAGAGCAACACTCCTGAAATGAGTACCACCCAAAGCACCGATATTGGCAGAAACACTTTCCAACCAAGACGCATTAGCTGATCATATCGATAACGAGGTATTGTTGCTCTAATCCAAATAAATACGAACAAAAGTATAACTATCTTCAAAACGAACCAAATCAAACCTGGAATTTTGTAAAGTAAACTGAACTCCAGCGGCGGATACCATCCTCCTAGAAAGAATATCGTCATCATAGCACTTGCTAGAATCATATTTGCATATTCTCCAAGAAAAAAAAGGGCAAAAGGCATGGATGAATATTCAACGTTATATCCAGAGACAAGCTCTGCTTCAGCTTCTGGTAAATCAAATGGGTGACGATTAGTTTCTGCAAGCAAAGAAATAAAAAATATTATTCCTATAGGCATTAGTAGCAAATCAACCCAAAATGGCATGTTGTGTTTCGCTACCACCATCTCTCCAAGGTTCAACGTACCAGTTGTAACAACAACTGTAGCAACTATTAAGCCTATTGAAACTTCATATGAAATCATCTGAGCAGCCGACCGTATAGCGCCAAGAAATGCATAATTAGAATTGCTTGACCAGCCTGCAATAATTACGCCGTATACTCCCAGCGACGATATAGCTAGCACATAAAGCACTCCAACATTAATATTTGCTATAACCTTAGGAATCACTACTTGCTGGCCATTTTCTACAATTACTTCAGCACCAAACGGTATAACTGCCCAGGCAATTAATGCCAAGATAAAGGTAAGCATTGGAGCCATAATGAACAGTATGGTGCTCGCTCTAAATGGTATTATCGGCTCTTTAATCAGTAGCTTAATAGCATCTGCAAATGGCTGCAATAGCCCAAAAGGTCCAACTACACTTGGGCCGTGTCTCAGTTGAATTGCACCAATAACCTTACGCTCAAAGTATACCAAGTACGCAACTGAAAGTAGTAGCGGTACTAAAATAAATAAAATATTAACTAGCATGTTCATAAAAAGCTTTAGTACAATCTGCCATTATTTTTGAAGCGCGACTTATTGAATCCGTCATATAAAAATTACACTCCTTTAAAGTGAAAGGTGTATTACTTAAGCTTATCCCATCATTGCTAATTGGCACCCATGTGTTTTTTACCACTTGATCGGCATTTCTAAACTGTGGACCGATAGTATCTAATTTTTTTCTCACATCAAATAAACTATCATACGGTAAAGAAAGGTCTAAATATTGTGAAAGATTTTTAATAATTAACCAATCCTCCTTTGCTTCACCAGGTGGGAATACAGCTAAATTTGTTCTTTGCACTCGACCTTCAGTGTTTACATAAGTTGCATATTTTTCTGTATATGCAGCACCAGGCAAGATAACATCTGCCACATGTGCACCCTTATCACCGTGATGACCTTGATAAATTACAAATGTATTTTCTAATTTTGATGTATCAATTTCATCTGCACCAAGAAGATAAACCACTTCTATGTCACCACTTTCTGCATTTTCCAGTATCTGATTAGTGTCTTTTCCACCTTTTTCAGGAACAAACTCAACGTCCAGACCACCGACTCTTGCTGCAGCTTTATGCAGCACATTAAAGCCATTCCGATCATCTCTGATCATGTTAAATTTTTCTGCAATTTTGCCAGCTAGAATTAGAATTGATTCAGAATCATCTCTTATTAATGCATCTTGACCAATGATCAGCATAGGGTTTTGGGCGGCTACCAGCAGCTCACAGAATTTATGATTTCCATTTGCTATTTCACTCAAAATATCAGGATTATCGCCCAATTTCTCAACATGATACAAATATTCAATGTTAGGACCAACACTTGCAATAGGAAAGTTGCCCTGTAAATATCTCTTTCTCAATCTTACATTAATGATCGGTGCTTCTATCCTTGGATTTGTATTTATAAGCAGACACAAATCTGCATTCTCTATACCCTGGGTAGTGGTATTGAACACATAAGATCCGCGATTACTTGGTATAAGCTTTGCACCATCTTGCCTGCAGTCTATATTCCCCGAGCCGAGCTTCTGCATCACTTCTTTGAGTAGAAGCATAGACTCACAATCTGCTAAATCACCTGCAATTGCAGCTATTTTATTTGATTTTGTATTCTTTAATTTCTTTGCAGCAATAGTTAATGCTTCATTCCAATCAACTGGGGCTAATTTACCATCTTTTTTTACATAAGGTTGATCAAGACGCTGAACTTTTAGTCCATCATAGGCAAAGCGGGTTTTATCTGATATCCATTCTTCATTTACCTCTTCGCTCAGTCTTGGTAATATTCGCATAACTTCCAGGCCACGATAATCAACTCTAATGCTACTTCCCACAGCATCTAGCACATCTATAGTCTCACAATGTGATAGCTCCCATGGACGCGCTGTAAAGGAGTAAGGCTTTGAAGTTAAAGCCCCTACCGGGCAGAGATCTATGATATTTCCAGATAATTCAGAACTAATATGCCTTTTTATGTAAGTGCTAATCTCTACATTTTCTCCCCTTCCGATTCCTCCAAGTTCATTTGTACCTGCAACATCAGACAAAAATCTAACACACCGAGTGCAATGAATGCATCGATTCATCGCAGTCTCAATCAGTGGTCCGAAGTGTTTTTTTGGCACAGCCCTCTTATGCTCATCAAGTCTGCTGGTTCCTTTCCCATAAGCCATCGTGATATCTTGCAAATCGCATTCACCACCTTGATCGCAAATTGGGCAATCAAGCGGGTGGTTAATTAGCAAAAACTCAAGCACACCTTCACGTGCTTTTTTAACCTTAGGGGTATCAGTGTGAATAACCATCCCTTCTGCAACTGGCATTGCACAAGAGGCTACTGGTTTTGGAGGCCCACCCTCAACTTCAACCAAACACATTCTGCAGTTACCAGCAATTGCTAAACGCTCATGATAGCAAAAACGTGGAATTTCAACGCCCACGACTTCACAAGCTTGAATTATAGTGAGCCCATGCTCTACTTCACATTCCTTAGAATTAATAGTAACTTTAACCACAACTATTATACAGCTTCCCACTTTATAGGATTGCCGCTTACCTCATCTTCAACCAGATTGCCGTTATCATATTGAGCAGACATATAATTCATGCGCGAGTCACGATCTATATATCTAACAGGTTTTACCGGTTTATCTTTATACATTTTTTGCTCGGCCTTCTTACGCTGAGTAGGGTTATTTTTACTAGCTGTCTTTGCTTTCCCACCTACTGCCATATAAACTCCTAAAAACTTTTCATTCTATTTTAACACTTAAGTATATAGCGTCAATATTTAATAACTTTAAAATTTCAATAGATCTCTTATTATAATCATTGTTTAAATAAAAAGTTACTCCTTGATATCATTCCAGTGCTTGACCAGAAAAAAAGAAATATGCATCAGCTACTTTCATTTGCTGCGCCTCGAAAATAAACGTTCATGTAGCTGTGAGTCAAGCCATAAATCCAGTATAAAGACCTTTAATCATTGGCTTCGTAGTACTTTTTAACCAACTTATTAAGTAACCTTACACCAAAACCTACTGCTCCTCTTGGACAAATGTCAGTACCTTTTTCGTACCAAGCAGTGCCTGCGATATCTAAATGTGCCCAGCAAGTTTCATTCACAAAACGCTGTAAAAACTGTGCAGCCATTATGCTATCTCCACCAGAGCCTGCAGGAGCGATGTTTTGAACATCAGCAATCGGTGAATCAATAATTTTGTCATAAGTTTCATTCATAGGAAAACGCCATAACTTCTCACTTACTTCATTTCCTGCATCAATCAGACGGTTTGCTAATTCATCATTATTTGAAAAAAGACCAGCATATTCGTTATTTCCAAGTGCAACCACTATAGCACCAGTTAAAGTTGCAAGATCAATCATAAATTTTGGTGAGAATCTGTCTTGCGTATACCATAAAGCATCTGCAAGTATGAGCCTTCCTTCTGCATCGGTGTTCAACACTTCTATCGTCTGTCCAGACATTGAAGTTACTACATCACTCGGCCTTTGAGCATTACCACCCACTGCATTCTCTGCAAGTGCAACCACGCCGATTGCATTTACTTTTGCTTTTCGTCCTGCTAAAGCATGCATCACCCCAACTACAGCAGCAGAGCCTGCCATGTCATATTTCATCGACTCCATACCACGTGAAGGTTTGAGTGATACTCCACCAGTGTCAAACGTTATACCTTTACCAACAAAAGCTATTGGCTTTTGTTCTTTAGAAGCCCCATTCCATTTTATCACTACTAATTTTGGTTCTTTACTACTTCCTTGTGCGACTCCAAGCAAGGCTCCCATTTTTTTCTCTTCCATCTGCTTTTTATCAAGCACTTCGATTTCAAGACCAAGCTTAGTAAGCTCTTTTTTTATATGATCAGCATAGGATTCTGGATATAGAATGTTAGGAGGCTCTGTTATAAAAGAGCGCGCAAGGAATATACTCTCACCTTCTTGCCTTAAGTGCTCAAATGATCTTTCAGCATTACTTAATTGCTCATCTTTTACTAATACGGTAATTTCCTCTACCTCTGTAATTTTCTCATCCTTTTTAGTTTTATACTTATCAAACTTAAAACTACGCAGAAACGCACCATATGCAACATTTGCTGCACTACCTTCGATTAAAATCGCTGCTTTCTTAATTTTTAATCTGCTTAGCTCACAATATATTTTACCACCAATATTTAATTCTTTATTTTCATTCCATTCATCCTTCTTACCAAGTCCAACAACTACAACGTTTTTTCCTTCTGGTAAAATGGTAGAAGAAAATTCACCAAAGCTTCCATTAAAATCGCTAAATTGCTTTATATTATCTATGATCTGTTTTCCTTGCAAAACTCCGCCATCATTTACGGTTTCGTTGTCCTCAAATAAACCCATTACTATTGTTTTAAAATCGGGCGAAATTTTAGAAATTGTTATTTTCATTGCTGGCATCTCCGTTGCAAATAATTGTAAACTGTACATAAAACATAGCAAAAACATCAGTAAGATATTTTTCATATACATCCTAAGTACAATAACATTCAAGTTTACTATGGACTACCTTACATGCAAGGGTTTTTATCTTTTATTAGAGAACTTATTATATCCACCCAAGGTAATGTTAAACGTATAGGTTTTTATGACCTGATCACTGTAAGTAAATGGTGTTATGAGAAGGCTTGCAAGCCCATTACTAACAAAATCTCCAAGAACAGGATCAGCACAATTATCGCAATTATGGTCAGCAAAAAACATTTGCGTTGTGAATTCTGGAAAATCTGGATGTTGAACTAGAAAGTTAATATGTGGAGCTCTCTCACCAATTTTACCAGGTGCTATCGTAATAAAATTATAATAGCCAAGATTATTCACTACAAACCTTCCTGATCCAGCAAAATTCGGATCGAGTTGATTATCCTCTATATTCTCATCGTAATGGTTCACGCCGCGTGAATTCGCGTGCCATATAGAAACTACAGCATTTTGTATTGGTAAACAGTTTATATCAGTAATTCTACCCACTATGTGTATTAATTCTCCTATTGCACTATTTGGAGAACCAGCTTTCCTTCTTAAATTGTTTGAAGAGCTAAAATTTTTTGGCCTTGCATCAAGGTCATATATTTCTGGAGTTTCAATGCAGTTGAGCAAAACAGGATCAGCTGCAAATAGCGGCAAACTGAATACCGTTTGTACTAAAAACGCTAATAAGATATTTTTCACATTCATTTCATTCACAATAGACTTCTTGCATAACCATATAACAAACTTTTATTGGGAATAGAAACGAAAAAATTACTTTACAAGCTTCGCCAGCCCCCTTATCATGAAAATGAAGCTATTTATTTATCTTCTCTGTACAGATTAAATGACAAAAAAACTCAACGTATTTGGCGTCTCATGTTTAATTTTTTGCACTATGTGCACCTTATGTCTTTATCAAATTTCTAGGTTTTTACCTACACAAGCTGAAATACGCTTATAAAGCATTTAAAACATCAAAAAACGCCAACTTAAAAAATGGATAGTGAATAACTAGCTACCCTAGGGTTTCTTTTGCCTTTTTTTCTGTTTAGTAAATTTCTTAACGTTTATAATTTAGATTAGTTGCGGTTTAAAAGCAGCTGAATCGCGGTTATTAAGCGTTTAGAATAAAAAAACGCCATACTTGAAAGTATAATGTAAGTAATTAGCCAACCACGGGGCTTCTTTTGCCTTTTTTTTCATTTGGTAAATTTCTTAATGTTTATAGCTAAACGACAACCGTCATTCCAGTACCTTCTCTTGTCATCCCAGTGCCCAGACACTGGGATCCAGTTCTTATTACCTGGTATAAAGTTAAGTTTTCTGGATTCCAGTGGGCTTTGTTGCATCGCTACTTATGAAAGGCTAACTATAGCTAGGATTATAAGCAACCTATTGAAAATCTTGTTTTTTTGCAATCAATCTGATCAAATTTGGCTTTGTTGCATCGCTAGCTATGATGGATTAAAGATAAAAAAGATGGAGAATATCAGTAGCTTATTATTCTGGTATTTATAACAAGAACGGTCAGTGAATACCTAAATTTGAGTAAAAGAAATTTCACTACCACTCACTAATCCGGCTAAAATTCAAGAATTTCAATGCTTTAGCTATTTTCAATAGAATTAAGTTTATTAATATAAATAATAAATTACTATTCTTAAATTTGATGGCTTTGTTGCATAGCACTGATAGGCATGTAAATCACAGTGAATTTACGCAGCTAATTTAAATTTAGCCATACCTATATCAGTAAATTTGTTCAATAAGTAGCACTTAATTAACAGCTCTTTTTCACGATTTACCTCTGATTTATTTTTCAAGCCAAACCCAAATATTTGCTTCAACCTATAGAAAAAGACTTCAATATAAGACCGTGCTCCATACTTAACTTTTTTCTTCCATTCATTAATACCATCTTCATAATTCTCATATGACCTAATTCTACTAATATACTTGTTTCTTTCTGATAAGTAGTCAGCTAAACAAATTTTAGTATCCTTCCTAGGGCGAATAATAGGCACAATATTGTATTTTCTGCATTCTTTATACACACTTTTTATATCATAAGCCGCATCTGCTCGAATAGAACAAATGTTATATTTATCACTGACTTCTTCTAACATATCGCAGACCGGCAAATAGTCTACAGCAACACCACTAGTGTAGTTCATGCTTATTGCTTTCTTATCATTTATGTTTAAAACAACATGTAATTTTCTTACTTGACCATAACCACTGTATTTTCTTTTTCGAATATTAAGCTTACTATGCCCACCGTTCTTATTGTAGATACTAACTCTAGTGCTATCTACGGCAATTTCAACATTTTCCAGATCATCTTTATTGCTTCTATGGTCATCAATCTTCAAATTAAGCTTTTTAAATCTTCTGGAAGCTTGTGTATAGCTGATAATCTTAAGTTTTTTGCCTATTTGTACCATATAACCTTTTACAAAACCTACAGCTTGTCTCAAGCCAATTCTAAAAAGATGAACTATTATGTGTATTAAAATTACAACTTTATCACTATAAGTGTTATTGCCACCTGCAACTTTTGGACTATTTTCATACCAATTTTCTATGGCTTGATTAACAAAATGAAAAACATTTCCTCTTTTTTTGAGAAACTCGTTATATTCTCTTTGGTTACTTACTCTCATTTTTTGTGGCATAAGTTGTACTTGTTTGAAAAATGCCTATTTTACAACAAAATGCGTTAGTAGCCATATATTAAAAAGCTTTTCTTCTTACAATAACCTCAACCAACACTAGCTATGCAACAAAGCCTCTCGGACTTAGGGTCTTTACAATCATCTAGCTTTGTATGTAAATTAATTTTTAACATACGTGGCAGTTGACGTACATGACTTGCATGCTTATAATTTGAATAAGGAAAAGTGTTTTTTAACATAAAATAGCTCCATTAATAAATAAGAATTAACATAAAATGGGGGTGTGTACTAACAATGTACACACCTTGGTTGCCTTTATATAATATGAACAGTATCTTCTGGTACTGACATTTTTTCAGAAAAAAATGCTGGTTCTTTGCGTGAGTCTATTATAGAAGCATTTATCGCATCCACACAAGCTTTGCATTCAGAATTGCTATCACATCCTCCTTTGAGACGATTGTCTGGATCAATTTCAAGGTTGTTGTCAGTTTTATCTATAATTTCTTTACAGTCTGCAAATTTTAAGCCACTAGTTTTCTTAGTAATGGCATCTTTAATCTCTCCAGAAGTTGCGTCAACTGCTATTGTAAGTTTTGAAAAGTCAATTGGTTTTTTAGGTTCTGGACAAGCAGGACACTCAGGACAAGGAGGTATTTCTACATCAGGACATTTTACCTCAGGACATTTTACCTCAGGACAAGGAGGTATTTTTACCTCAGGACATTTTACCTCAGGACGAGGAGGTATTTTTATATCAGGAAGCTGTATATTTAATTCGAGTCTATCATAACACGGATCAAAGTGGTCATGGCAATGTGGGTTAAAGTGGTTATGACAATGTGGATCAAAATTATGATGGTACCGTGGGTCAGTTGTGCAAGCTGTGCGCGTAGGAATACATGAACCAACACGTGGAGATGAGGAAAAATTATAATTCATAAGAATCCTTTAAAAAATAACTATTAGATTATTATAGGATAAAAAAGTTAATGATTTAATAATTTTGAGGCTAAAATTAGCATATACAAACTTACAGTACATTTCAAAATACGACTTTAATGTAGCAGATATTAGAGTTAAAAGTTTTACTATGGTAGAATAATGATAAGATTCCAAGAAGAAGCTGTCAGTAGTCAAATTAGTCGTGTTGCTGAAATAAATTGTAATATATGGTTACTGTGAATAACAAGTAAGCACCTGTTTATTATATTTTCAAGCAAAATGTGAAGCACATGGGAAACCATGTGCTCTTGGAAGCACGTATAGCTAGACGTGCGTTTATGAGTTGTTTAAAAACAATCTTCTAATAAAGAAACCCAAATTCATCACAAGGATTATAACATGTGTCATAATAGTTATGATATGAGTTAAAATGATTGTGGCACGAATTAGTAGCACAAGGTGCGTATGCAGGTGCACAAGCTTGTGCACAGTTCGATACTGGTGCTGGTAAAGCTGGCAAATTATAACCCGTACATGGTAGTTTTGGTAAATTACTGTAATGATAAGTCATAATGATCCTTAAAAAAATACTATAAGATTATTATAAATTAAAATGATTAAAAATTTAATAACTTTAATTATAAATCTAGCATATCAACTAACGATATGATGTAAATTTTCTTTCAATTCCACTGTATCTTCGCCAGTTTTGCATACAACCCGTCTTTACTTATTAGGGAGTCATGAGTCCCTACTTCTTCTACTTTTCCGTGATTAATTACTATAATCTTGTCAGTTTTAAGTGCAGTTGATAGTCTGTGTGTAATTACGATCGTTGTTCTGTTTTGCATTAACTTGCTTAATGCTTTTTGCACGAGGTTCTCACTTTTATAATCAAGGGCAGAGGTTGCTTCATCCAGTATTAAAACCTGAGGGTTTTTGAGTATGGCTCTTGCTATTATAATACGTTGTTTTTGTCCTTCAGAAAGTTTTAATCCTCTTTTTCCTACAAATGTATCAAATTTATCAGGCAGCTTATCAATAAATTCCATCGCATAAGCGCTGATAGCTGCTTGCTTCACTTCTTCATATTCAGCACCAGGTTTGCCATATAGTATATTTTCCATTATTGAGCAAGAGAATATTATGTTATCTTGTGGCACTAAGCCAAACAACAATCTGAGGTCATTTAACGCAATTGACTTAATATTGTGCCCATCGATAGTAATGCTGCCTCTGCTTGGATCATGAAAACGGAGCAGAAGTTTTAAAATGGTGCTTTTACCACTGCCAGATGGTCCAACAATTGATACTACTTGACCTGCCTTTATAGAAAATGATATGTTATTTAACGCTGGCTTATCAGACTGAGATTCATAAAAAAATGTCACGCCATTAAACGAAATTCCTTTTTGAACACTACAAATTTTTATAGGATCATTGGCATCTGCTATAGAGCTTTTCATATTTTTAAATTCAAATAAACGCTCTACTATTCCAAGACCTCGTTGTAAATCACTGATATTATCGCTCAAATTATTTATAGCTCCTGCCGCAAGCGCTGAATAAAACACAAATGAGGAGAGTTCTCCAATAGTTATATTATTGCTTAAGACTTCTTTAATACCAAAAAAGAGCAAAACAACTAGTGAACCTATCACACACGTGATAACTAGAGTTACTAAAATAGCACGCAAGAGTACTAATTTTACGTATGATTTTGATACTGAGTTTAAATACTCTTGAAAACGGATTTTTTCATTTTCTTCGAGTACAAACGACTTGATAGTCACTATAGATCGAAAGTTTTCCTCACTAAATGACGCAAGCTCACTTAATTTATCCTGGGCAAAGCGTGCATAGCTACGCACTTTTTTTCCAAGTGAGGTCATGATAATGAGTAGTATAGGTACTATTGCGGCTGCATACGCAGTTAGGTGCAGATTTGTATATAATAACATGGCAACACTGCCAATTAATATTACAAAATTTCGCAATATGGTGAGTAGGCTGCTATTTATTATTGATTGCAGCGCAGAGGTATCAGTAATGAGTGCTGAGATAACATCTTGTACGCCTGTGTTCTCAAAGAAACTTGGTTGCAAGTCAGTGATACTGCTATATAAGTCATATCTGATTCTTGCGATAACTTTCTCGCTGCCAATGCCAATGAAATATAACCGAGTAAATGCAGTGAGAGAAATGGCTAAAACTATAAGTATTGCAACTAATAGTTTGGTAGTAAAATCGTGCTCTGTGCCAGAATCAATTATGTTGCTTAAGCCTCTGCCAAAGAGGAGGATCGTTAAGGCTGAAAATAAAACTGCAATAAAAGCTATGATGAAATAAGATAGATTAGGCTTTATATAGCAAAATAACTCTCTAATATTAGATCGCATCGTATTTTGAAGTTTCTAAAGTTAAGTATATAGATTTTAGTTTCAGGGGAAAGGGGAAAGGTGTAGTACAATAGCTAACGTCATACCGTGTACAAACGTTGCAATTTTTAAGCAAAGTGATGTTGTTCAAGTAGCTGACACTTGGGGTCTATGTTTTTTCTGGTCACACGCTGGAATGACAAAGTGAGCGTGCGTAGGTGTCATCCCAGTACTCCTTTCTCGTCATCCCAGTGCCTATTTCTTTGTCATCCGAGTAGCCCCTTTTTTGTCATCCCAGTGCCCAGACACTGGGATCCAGAAAAGTTTGCTTGTAAGCAAGCAAACTAGCATAGAAAGTGGTTACAACATTTTCGATGAGATTATATGGAAAACTGGATCCCAGTGTCTGGGCACTGGGATGACAGCAGTCCTACGTCATACCGCGATTCATTCGCGGTATCTCTTAACATAGATCCCGCTAACAAGCAGCGGGATGACACCTCTCTTGGGCTCTTTTAGCTACAAACATTAAGAAATTTACCAAATGAAAAAAAAGGCAAAGAACTCCCGTGGTGCGAGTTTTGACTCTATATTACTGTAAGTGGCGCTGTAATAATGTGCTGACGCTTAGTTTAAGCGCGTTTTGGCTGAATGTAGAAAAAATTTAAAAGACATGCAGCCGCTATAATTTTATGTAATCCGTCAAAAAATACCCTAAGTTTTTTACTGAATTTTGTCATTGAGCCTGCAGGTCAAAAACAAGTTTTGAGTCATAAATACCCTTATTGTCATAATAAGGGGGCCGGCGGAGTTTGTCAAGTAAGTTTTTTCGTTTCTATTCCCAAGAAAAGTTCGTCATATGGTTATGCAAGAAGTCTATTCGTGTAGTTGTCTAGTTATAAATCACTCACAATTGATATGCTTGAATTATTCTCAGTAAATAAATCAAGCATAATGTTAGGTATTCTACCATCAACTATGTGAACAACTCCAGCACATTCCTCTACCATTTTAGTATATGCCATAAGCCTTCTAATAAATTTTTCTCCTTGAATTTTGCCACAATCAATCGATGCATTTAAATTTTTAACAGATATCTTCCTGCCACCAATTTTATCTATTTCTTCACCTGTATCGCTAAAGGTTATCATTTTAGATGCAGAAACTGCAATTGCAATTGTGCTTGCAGTGCTATCGGCATCAATATGATATGTTTCCCCATTTTTTCCATGACCAATTGGTGCAATAACTGGTATAAAATCTGATTCTTCAATAAAAAATAATATATCAGGATTGATTTCAGTGGGTCTACCGATGAATCCCATGTCTAGTATTTTTTCGATGTTATTTGATCTGTCTTCCTTAAGCGTAGCGCTTATCTTTTCAGCTTTTATTAAGTTGCCGTCTTTTCCACATAATCCAATAGCTGAACCACCAGCAGAATTTATATGCTGAACAATTTTTTTATTAACTGAACCACACAGTGCCATTTCAATGATTTTTATAGTGTCTTTGTCTGTAAGTCTGATACCATTCACAAACTTACTGTCCATACCCAGCATTTTTAACACTGAGTTAATTTCATATTCTCCGTCATGAACTATCACCGGATTTATACCAAGCTGCTTTAATAAGACAACATTATGCACAAAAGTATAGAATAGTGTTTCATCTGAGATCGTTACGCTGCCACATTTAATGACAAAAGTTTCACCCACAAAGCTAGGTATGTTAGATAACACTTCAAGTAATATTTCTGCTTTTTGTTCAAATGATACTTCACCCTTTAAAAACTCACTACTCTTCATTTTTTTATCTTGTAAACTTGAAAAACTCATCTCTTACCTTGGTTATTTTATGCTTAATACGGATGCTTATTTGATGAATTGACACATTCTCATTATTAATCCATTTTTGAGTATCTTCTAGAATGGCATCTAGGCTTTTTTGACTCACTTTATCTATTTTTGTTAGCACAACGTTAAAGTTAATATTATTATATATTAACCAATAAATGAAGTCTTTGTCTATTTCTTTTAATCCTACCTTGCTATCTATCAACACAAACACTCTTCTTAGATTTTTTCTTTGAATTAGATAATACTCAATTAAGTTTAAATATTGTATAATTTCCTCCTTACCTGCATGAGAATAACCATACCCTGGTAGGTCAACAAGTCTGAATTTATCATTGTACATAGAGTAAAAATTTATTTGTCTAGTACATCCAGGTTTAGAGGAAACTCTGGCAGCTTTTTTGCTGTTTATCAGTAAGTTGATCAGACTGGATTTTCCTACATTTGATCTACCAGCAAACGCAATCTCTGGAGCCGACTCATCTGGTAATGATTTCATGTCCGAAGCTCCAAATATGAAATTGCAGCTTGATGTTATCTGTCTTGCCATTATATTCAAGTAGAAGGTGGTAGATATATTATAGTGTTATTGCTTGATATAAGAAATTTTTTATTTCAGTATATATTACTTAGTTAAAATACTAGATCTGTGCTATATGAATATAGAGAATAATTTACAAGACTTAAAGAAAAAATTTAGTGATATAGAAAGGAACTTGGAAAACCCTGCCAATTTAAGTCAAAAAGAATTCATTACTCTTTCAAAGGAATACTCTGAGCTCAGGCCAATAATCAAGATAATTGATGAATATAACACGCTGAAAGAGGAAATTTCAGACTTAGAGGAAATAATGAAAGATGAAAACAGCGAAGGTGATATAAAAGAGTTAGCAAAAGAAGAATTTTTCGAAAAGCACAAGGTATTATTACCAAAAGTAAAAGCAAAACTAAAGTTAGCATTATTGCCTAAAGATGAAGATGACTTAAGAAATGCAATATTGGAAATCAGAGCAGGTACAGGAGGAGAAGAAGCAGCATTATTTGCAGCAATGTTATTTCGTATGTATCAAAAATATGCAGAAAGAAGAAATTGGAAGTTCGAGCCAATAAGCATTTCTAATACAGGTATAGGTGGCTATAAGGAAGCTTCTGCACTCATTAATGGAACAGAAGTTTTTGCAAGGTTGAAATTTGAATCAGGAGCACACAGAGTACAGAGAGTGCCAGAAACTGAATCCTCAGGAAGGTTACATACCTCTGCCGCTACTGTTGCGATATTACCTGAAGTAGAAGAAGTTGACTTTAAAATAGAAGAAAAAGACTTACGAATAGATGTTTATAGATCCAGTGGTCCTGGAGGGCAATCAGTGAATACAACTGACAGCGCAGTAAGGGTCACCCACTTGCCAACAGGGATAATTGTAATACAGCAAGATGAAAAATCGCAGCACAAAAATAAAGCTAAAGCGCTTAAAGTATTGAGGGCAAGGCTATACGAAATTGAAAGACAAAAAAAAGAAATGGAAAGGTCAACAATGAGAAAAAGTCAGATTGGCTCTGGTGATCGTTCCGAGCGCATAAGAACATATAATTTTCCACAATCAAGAATAACAGACCACAGAATTAATCTAACTTCACATCGGCTAGAGCAGATTATAAAAGAAGGTGAACTAGATGAATTTATTGAGGCATTAATTTCACGTAATGAAGCAGAAAGATTGGCCGGGGAAAGTTAATCGCTCACATCTGTAAAAAGATCATTAATTATACCGGATCTTTTAAAAACAATAAACAGGCAGTAAAAACAAG
The DNA here is from genome assembly GCF_964028435.1 of Wolbachia endosymbiont (group A) of Urophora cardui. NCBI lineage: Bacteria > Pseudomonadati > Pseudomonadota > Alphaproteobacteria > Rickettsiales > Anaplasmataceae > Wolbachia > Wolbachia endosymbiont (group A) of Urophora cardui. Next base: position 1,166,949 of record NZ_OZ034774.1, on the reverse strand, counting down.
TTCTAGTACTATCGCGGATAGAACAAGAACAGCTACACTAATTGCTTGACCGTTGTAAACGTAGCTTGTTAAGCCGATAAAAATAGCCATGATAAAAGCTCTAATGAACGAGACTGCAGAAGAAGCTGTGCCTTTAATTTCAGGGAAAACATTTATTGATGCATTAAAAATCACTGGCTGGCAAATTGCACAACCGATAGAAAAAATAATCATAGACAGTGTTACTAAGTAGAAAGAGTGGGGTACAATTATACTGAATATTACAAGCAATAGAGACCCAATAGCACCCACGCTCGTACCAGAAATTACACACCATATTGCTCCAAGTTTCTGTAAGATTTTGCCAGCAAATAGACTAATGAGTGAGAAGCACCCAACTATTGCACCTTGATGTAGTGCATAAATAGTGCTAGATAAACCAAAAGTCTCCATATACAAAAAAGGTCCACAAGTAATGAATGACATATACGCAGCAGAAAAGAGGCTTGACATTAAAGACAACGTAACAAGCCTCGGACTAGATAGTAGTTTTCTGTAATCTTTCATTATTTTTTTCAAACTGAAAGCATCGCGATCCTTTTTTGTTTCTGGTAACAGAAAAAGCAGCAAAACCCAAGAGATCAAACAAAGTATTGCAACAGTTGCATAATTACCACGCCATCCTACAATTTCATTAATGAAACTGCCTAACACTGGCGCAATTGCCATGACAACTGTAAGAACAGAATTCATGATTCCAATAAATTTCACCGCTTCGTCGCCTTTGTAGCTGTCTGCAACGATTACAAACACAACTACAGATGTGCTAACACCAATGCCCTGAACAAAGCGAGAAATTAAAAGCCAAAAAATCGACGGTGCAAAAACACAACCAACAGCGCCGATTAATAACAAAGTGTTACCTATGATCATAATCCTTCTTCTGCCATAGCATTCAGACAATGGACCAAAAAACAACCCTCCTATGCAAAAGCCTAGGAAATTATAAGCAATAGTTAATTGAATTGTGCCTTCTGATACGTTAAAATAGTGCACCATATCAGGAAAACTAGGTACGGAAATGTCAATTTCAATGAACTTAGCAATTAGAGACAGGATTAATAGAAAGGGTAGTAACATTTGAAATTTTTAATTAATGAATAAAAATATCACATTTAAAGCGTTGAAAGAAGAACATTTTTTACTGTTATTAAAATGGTTAGAAACACCTCATGTGAAGCTATGGTGGGTAAATTGGACACTAGGGTTAATTAAAGAAAAATATGACAACTATGTTAAAGCCCTTACTCTCTGTCCTAACTTTACTTATTTCCTCTTACTTTTTCAACAGTCCGTCTAAATTACCACAAGCAGTTTAATTTTTCATCATTATTCAAAAATATGCAAGGAGCTTTATAGAAACTTAACATAATTTTATCATAAAAATGTCATTCTTAAGTCTTATGTAAAAACAAATTTTGACACTAAGTGAATCTTTTTTAATTAACTATGAACTGGATAAATTGGAAAATAAATTTTGTTTACTTTTATAATACCTTAAGATCTAATATCACTTTATCAGTCAAAAGTATCACAATAGGCTAGTATGTTCCTTACTCTTTTCCTAAAAATATTACCTATTTATATTACAATATTTATTGGTTATTTATCAGGAAAATGTCTTAAAATTGACAGAAACACTATATCTCAAATACTCTTTTATATAGCTAATCCAATAGTGATTTTATATGGAGTCTCTCATACAGAAGTTAATTTAAAAGTAATTTCTCTGCCGATTTTGATATGGTTTATAGGTAGCACTATGTCCTTATCAGTGTATTATCTTTCTTCTTTTTTATTTAAGGATAACACGAGAAACATATTAGCGTTTAGCTCGGGCAGCACAAGTATGGGGTATTTTGGCCTGCCGATTGCCATGGCTTTGTTTGATGAAGATTCAGTATCTGTATATGTTGTTTGTTATATAGGAATGGCGTTGTTTGAAAATAGCTTAGGATTTTACATAGCTGCAAATGGTATTTATACCGCAAAAGAATGCATATTAAAGTTGTTCAAACTTCCTTCGCTTTATGCGATGGTTCTGGGCTTCTTTTTAAGTATATATGATATACAAATACCTACTTTTTTAACAGATGTTATGATGAATATTAGAAGTACATTTGTCACATTAGGGATGATGCTACTTGGAGTGAGCATTGCAAATATTACAAGCTTTAAAGTAGATTGGAAGCTTGCTTTGATCACTATTACAGCAAAGTACGTATTCTGGCCACTGTTTGTTTTAGGAATTGTCCTTCTAGACAAACATGTTATAGGTGTATACGACGAGAGTATATATAAAGCACTGATGTTGCTGGCTATTATTCCAGTTTCTGGGTCCAGTATAATACTTGCTAATATTTTGAATTATCAACCAGATAAAGCTACTCTGTTGCTTCTAATTAGTACTGCAGTGGGACTATTTTATGTTCCACTAATAATATCATTATTTTTTACTAAACTTATTCTTTTTTGATCAAGCGGTAGATAAAACTTAAATTTACACTAGCTTCTTGCATAATCACATAAAAAACCTACTCTTTTTTGTCATTCCAGCGCGTGACGCTGGAATCTAGTTTCACTTTATGATGGTGTCATGAAAGTAACTGGCACTGGAATCCAGAAAAAAGAATGGTGTCATGAAAGTAGCTGACACTGGTTCACTCTATAATGATGTCATTCCAGTGTCAAGCACTGGAATGACATCATAGGGGCACTGGGATGACAAGAAAGGGGCTTGAATGACAGGAGGTAACGCAAGAAGTCTACTGCTATTCCACGTCAAGAACAACCATAAGTTCATTAGGGTTCACATAACCTAAAGCATTTTTTGCTTGCTCATCAAGCAGATCTAAATCTAAGCTTTTTTCATATAAGCCAAATACTTTATTGTCCAACTTTTCCTTTTCAGAAGAGACATCCTTTAGCAAAAGCTTATTGTACTCAATCTCTTTTTTTAAGTCGATTAACGTCAATAAGCCACGTTTACCTGTAATTGTGCTAATGCTAAAATATAATGTAAGAGAAGAAATGAATAAGGCTGCGCTTAAACACAATAACTTTTGCTTCTTTTTAGGTATAAACACCGTACTTTCACATACAAGAAATGTATAACATGAAAAGGTGAACAAAAAGCTAAGAACCTTGACGCGCTTTACACCTTGGCTTTACCTTGTTTATAATGTAAATCTTACCACCCCTTTTCACAACTTTACAATTTTTATCTCTGTTACGATGAGATTTTAGCGACCCTTTGACTTTCATATCTATAGTAAGAATTAAATTACCTTACATTATGATCACTTACAGAGAGTTAGTCAATTGATAAATTTTTCACATTTTATTAAAATACTGTATAATTGTTGCTGATACTTCTTCGATTGACTTTTGCGTGACATCAATAATTGGCCAGTTATTCTGCTTAAATAGTTCCTCTGCTTCTTTAATTTCCTTTTCTACTTTTCTAGGATTAGCATATATATTATTATCTTCGTTGTTAATTGAAGTAAGTCTATTTTTGCGTATTTCTATTAGCCTACTTACGTCTATTGTTACCCCTATCGTTAGTTTATTTTTTAATTTTGCCAAGTCGACATAAAAGGGTACTCCACTAACAAAAGGAATATTTGCAACCTTATAGCCTCGATAAGCTAAATACGTACTGGTGGGAGATTTTGATGTACGTGAAACTCCAACCAAAATTATATCTGCTTTATCAATATCTTGAATATTTTGCCCATCATCATGATTAATAGTGTAGTTTATTGCCTCAATGCGCTGAAAATATTCGTTATTTATCTCAGTATGCAAGTCAAGCTTTTCGTCTTTTTCAATTTCAAGATAGGACGAAATTTCTCTAATAATATGTGATAATATTGCTCTATAGGGAATTTTCAACTTTATACAGTTATCTTTTAGATATTTTCTTAGCTCATCATCAGTAATAGTGCATATAACAAAATTATGCTCATCACTTTTCCTATTAATTTCCTCCAGAATTTTGTCAATCTGCTCTTCTCCTTTCACAAAAGACCAAACATATTCGATTGTTTCTACAGAACGAAAGTGTTTCAGAGCTGATTTTGCAACTGATATAACAGTTTCACCACTTGAATCTGATACTAAGTGTAAATTAAGCTTTTTAAGGGTCATGTTTTATATAGTGTTATACTAAAAATAATAGCAAGCAATCGGCTACTGAAATTGTGCTAATTTGTTAATCTATGTCAATGCAGAAAAACTATCCTGTTGATAAAACTCAAACTAATTGGTAAATTCTTAACGCAATTATTCTCAAAACGAATGTTTTTATTAAAGCCTACAAATTTCACTTCTTTTTCTAAAAAAGCACTACCTTGGCTTGGGGTTATTTGTTTCGCATGTTTTTTAATTGGAATGTTTTTAGCGTTATTCTTCTCCCCAGAAGATTATAAACAAGGAGAAATTGTACGAATTATGTACATTCATGTGCCTTCTGCATGGCTTGCTCTTGGAATATATGGACTCATTGCATCACTTAGTTTCATTTCATTGGTGTGGAACAATAGCATTGCTAGTGTCTTGGCACATGCTGCTGCTCCTGCAGGGACAGTCTTTTCTGCAATATGCTTAATCACAGGTAGCATCTGGGGAAAAGGAACCTGGGGCACTTGGTGGGTATGGGATGCAAGGCTTACTTCAATGCTAATTTTATTTTTCCTATATGTTGGCTACCTTTCATTGTGGAGCGCTTTTGATAATGAAGCGAGGGCAGAAAAATCAGCAGCAGTATTTGCCATTTTTAGTGCTATAAATATTCCCGTAGTAAAATTTTCTGTGAATTTATGGTCTACTCTCCATCAGCCAGCAAGCATTTTGAGAAGAGGTGGAGTAGCAATAGAAAGTTCTTTGCTGTTGCCACTCATTGTAATGTTTATGTTTTGTGCCACATTTTTTTTAGTAGTGTGGATACTATACTCACTTCACTTAATTAATTTGTACAAAATAAAGAGAGAAATCAGTATGCGGTATTAGGTAGCTTTGTAAGTATACAGGTAAATATGCTAGAGAAAATTAGGTAAAATATCTTTGGTCACTTTAAATACTTGCCTGCTGAAACTGAAGAACGTGCTATGTTATGTGATCTAACTAATTTTAAAAGCAGCAATGACCAACTAACTAGAATAGATCAGGTATTGAATCGAGATCAACTTGAACATTTTACCAACGTTCTTGAAACATATGATGCAACGGCACGTAGTTTTTACGATTAGGTGCATTGTAAAATAGCAACCGTTGCAACCATGAACTCTAAAATATTCAAGGAGCCTACCAGTATCTTTAAAGTAAATGTTCATGTGATTCCACAGATAATTTCTGTTTTTTGATTCTATCTGTCCATTTATCATTTTCTATATCTTGTTTGTTGGTTGCTCTTTTTTCTTGCTCAACAATTGCCTTATCTACCTTCTGATAAATTGCATCAATTGCATTAATTGCATTTTTTTCTTTGTATACTTCGCTTTTCCCTTCAATAATTAACTTAATAAAAGTATTTACAACAGACTGCACTTGATTATGATTAACCTGACCTTTTATCAAAGAAGGTAAAGATCCTAATTCCATTATATGTTGACCTATGTTATTCTTTATACCTTCTGTATGCATTAACTTTATTATTTCATCATCAAACTCTTTCAATACTTCTGATGCTATTTTATCTTGAGTGGAAAGCCCTAAATTATCTGCTACTTCACTTGTTAATAACTCTCTGTTTTCTTTATTATCTTCCAATTTAGCATAATTACTCAACAGATCCATAACTGTAGATACTCTGACTTCAACAATACCATCAACATCTTCATTTCCTAAAGCAACTCCTGATTCCAATAACCTCCCTCTGAGATTTTTGCTTAAAAGATTGATAAACTCTTTATTTGCATCCGATCCTGTAGCAGATATTGTACCATCTAAATAGTTACTTTGAGTACCTAAGCTATGCTCTATTTGTATTTTTGTCTCAGGTTTAAATCCTAATTTTGCACAGAATTTCTGAAAATATTCTTTAATAATGTCAAACAAGCTCTTGCCATTATCTTTATAATTTTTTAACTCTTTAGGAATAGTAAGTGACAATTTACCATCTCTGTATGTTACAAAGTCTTTACCATCTTGAGACTCAAGTGTAAATTCTAATGAGTTAGACAGATCACATATCTTATCACCATGCATAACTTGATTTTTAACAGAGAGTATTGGTAGCCTCATGTCAGATCTAATTCTTACATTATTTTGGTTAGCACAATCAATATTTATTACTTTTTTAGGATTTTCTACTATGAACGACTGTCCAAGTGCAAGTTGGGTTTGTATAAATGGAGCAGCCTCATACCCTGCTTGATTACAATTGGTGACTAGCTCTTCTAAAATAGCATTACTTGGAACTTCTGCTCCAGCGTATCTAAACATTTTTTTGAAAACTTCTTTTGCAAAGGAACGGTAGTCTTTGTTTTCATCTTTCTCTGTTGGTAATAGATGTTGGCCAGCATTGTAAAATTCTTCAAATTCTTTCTTATATGAATCGGTTTTTTGATGATTGGCAGTTTTGGGATTTTCACAGTGATTTTTCCATAGCTCACCCAATGCATTACTTACAAGCTCTTTCTCAATATCTTCGAGTACTGAAGCAACAAAAGCTTTGCCATGATCCGTATCTATTTCTCTTGTTCCTTTTTTGTTAAATATTTCGTCATTATATATATCATCACTATTAAAAAGTTCGCTTTTGTGGTGCTTAGCTCCTTCCTTAAATGCAATAATAAGATTTTTATCTATTTCTTTTCCGTTAATAATAAAATTCATCCTTTGAAAATCTAAGAACATTGTTTCACCAGAATTTGCTAATTCATTATCTTGACCTGCTCTTAATTTACTAAAATTGAACTCTTTAGCTGTGGCCTTTAATCTAACTACTGGACTCTTATTATTTTTTCCTTTTGCCTCTTTCATAAATAACACCTTACTGTAAATATGCTGTAAGTTATATCATATAATGATGAATAGTTTGGTAATATATTAAGAAAATCGACAGTATATTTCTTTATTTAAGAGGTGCAGGAAAGGCGCAGATTTCTCTTTCCATTTGTAGCGTACTGCATTAATATTTATGTATTAATTTAGAAAATAATGATGAATAACATTGTAATTGTTGGTCTGCAATGGGGTGACGAAGGCAAGGGTAAAATAGTAGATTATCTTTCTGGGAATGCAGATGTAGTTGTGAGATTTCAGGGAGGAAATAATGCAGGGCACACTATAGTAATAGATGATGAGGTTTATAAATTAAATTTACTGCCCTCTGCTGTTTTGAGAACGGGCAAAATATCCATCATAGGAAACGGTGTTGCTCTTGATTCACATGCTCTAATCTCAGAAATAGAGTCATTGAAAGTTAAAGGAGTGGACGTAAACTATAACAACTTGATGGTATCCGAGAGCTGTCCATTAATACTTAGCGTACATAAGGACAAGGAAAAGCTATTTGAAGATTTAAACGGAAATCACAAAATTGGTACAACAAACAAAGGGATAGGGCCATGTTATGAAGATAAAGTTGGAAGGAGAGCTATACGCCTTTGTGATTTAGAAAACGCAGATGAGCTCAATAAAAGAGTGGATACTCTTCTAAATTACCACAATGCTATCAGAAAAGGCCTTAACTACCAGGTGGTTAAAAAAGAAGAAATATTAAAAGAAATTCAAGGGATTTCAAAAAAAATTCTTTCATGTAAAAAACCTGTGTGGAGGATATTAAATGACTTTGTGAAAGAAGGTAAGAAAATAATATTTGAAGGCGCCCAAGGCACATTTTTAGATATCGACCACGGAACTTACCCTTTTGTTACTTCAAGTAATACTGTAGCGTCGCAAGCAATAACAGGCTCAGGATTAGCCTCCAATGCTTACATTATTGGTGTGGTAAAAGCTTATACAACAAGAGTGGGCAATGGTCCATTCCCTACTGAGCAAAAGAACGAGATTGGAGATAGCTTATTTACTATAGGCAAGGAGCTTGGAACAGTGAGCAATAGAAGAAGGCGCTGCGGATGGTTTGACGCAGTTTTAGTGCGCCAGGCTGTGCAACTTTCTGGAGTTTCAAGCATTGTATTAACCAAATTAGATGTGCTTGATTCTTTTGATACAATTAAAATATGCACTGGTTACAAGTATAGCGGGAAAATGTATGATTATTTACCCGCATCGCATTCAATACAGGAGGAATTAGAGCCAATATATGAAGAGTTTCCTGGCTGGAAAGAAAATACTCAAGGTAAAAGGTCGATTGAAGCATTGCCTATCAATTTAATAAAATATATAGACAAGTTAGAAAAATTAATAGGTGTACCAATTCATCTAATTTCAACTAGTCCAAAAAGAGAGGATGTTATTAAGCTTAAAGATTTCTGAAAACGTCTTTTAACTTTTATCCAATAAAAAAAATACTTGCATAACTCAAAATACTAAGTCTATTATATAAGATATTATTGTAAACTTATAGTGAGTAGTGCATAATGAAAGACAAAAGCTTAAGTTTAACACTTGCAGTTATTTTCAACACAATTAAGTTAATAATAAAAGTTAGTGTAGAACGTGGTTATACAGTTTGATTTTTTTGAATATATGTTAATTGGTATAATGTAAATATAGTTAAAGGAGGTGTGTGATGATTGGAGGTTTGACTAAGGGAGACAAAACAGCAGAGGCAGGAAAAACAAGTGATCAGTCAGAGAATTATGATGTTGAATCAGTTATAAGGGCAGCATCATGTACCTGGTATGCAATACATCGCCTACTGGTGTTGTATGGAGAAGAAAAAGAAAAATTATGTTATTCATCACGGTTTACACTACCTTTTATATCTCTCAAGAACCGTATCAATGAAGTGGAAAAAGAAAATCCTTCCACTAAGGACTCTGCTACAATAAAGTTCTGCCGCTCAATTGCAGAAAATGATAAATTATGCAAAGAATTAAGAAATTTAAATAATCTTGCTGAAAATTTTGCCAATAAAGAATTTGATTCTCAATTAGAGAAGATAATAACAGGTTTTAAACTAAAAGATCTAGAAGACAAGGTAGGCTTCTTAGTACTTTTAAAAGAAGAAAGTGACTTCACTGCTATACAAAAGGCTTATAGGGATGAGTGGAGTTTTTATGACCTAATAAACGATAGAGATTTTAAACAAACGTACATAGATAAAGCAGTAACAGAGTCTGCTAATAAGAGCTTTAAGGAAGATATAAATAAATGCATAAAGTTGGCAGAGCAGGGAAAAAAAGCTGCAAGTAAATATTTTGAGAGGAAAGACGTAGAGCTTCAAGCTTATTACACAGAAACTGATAACGCTCATAGAGTTTTGAATGTTAACCTTATTAATTACAATAGAAGTGAGCCAACAAGGATTAGTGACATTTTACAGCAAGAGAAAGATATTAAAGAACTGAATATCTATTGCAATAAAAAACATGAAATATACGCTCATCAAGAAGATAAGAAAAGATATTATGAATTTAAAGAAGGCGCATATTATGAAATGACAAGCACTTGGCCTGTAGAGAATGGATCCAGAATGTGTACCATGATTATGAATGTGAGTAGTAGCGGCATAACTGAAGTACTAAAATTTGATGGTGAAGATTTTGTGTCATCGGAGGAGATCCTAGAATTAATAAAGCAAAATGATGAATTATATATTCAAGGCCTCGTCTTACATGATGCTGTAATGAAATCACTAGAAAAGGGTAAGGCTGCTGATGTTGTACCTACTGCTAATAATAATTTTCAAAATGAATCTATAGTGGCCTATCAAGATAAGGAACCAGGGGGGGAATCGAAAGGTCCAGACCCTAAAGTTGATGATGACAATAGCCTTCCTTCTTCTCCTTCTATTAATAGCAATGCATTAATTCAAACAGAAGTCAATTTACAGCACACTGAAACTCAACCAGAAGTTGCTTCACAACAAATGGATGAATTGATTTTAAATAATCAGATGCTGTCCGAAGAAAACGTTGAATTGAAGCAAGAAGAAGCAGAGTTGCAAGTGATAAATAAAAAGCACCATGAATTAACACAAGAAAATCAGCAACTACAGGAGAAACTAGAAACAACCCAAGCAGAAGATAATCAAACAATTGTAAAAGAGAGGCAGAATAGCGATTTACAAGATAAACTTGGAGAAGAGAGACCAGAATTCGACATTCCAGAAAACGAGTACGAGGAATTTCCAGGAGATACAATGCTTATACTTAAACTCACTGAAGATGAAGATAACGTTAATTGTATGGTCCCAGAGTGTGATGGTGTGGATTTAGTATAAATAATTCTGGAGACTGTGTCCACTGATAACATATAAATTCATAAGGAGTAAGACCCTTAAGAGTTTTGAGTCTCTTTGCATAATTATAAGCCATAACAAAGTTATAAAGGTGTTCTTTAAGTTGCTGGTGCGATTGATAGTAATACTTCTTAACTGTAGCATCCTTTAAAGTTTTATTCATACGCTCAACTTGCCCATTTGTCCAAGGATGGCTAACTTTTGTCAAACGATGTTCAATAACATTCTCTTCGCAAACTCTATTAAATATGTGTTGGAAAGCATACTTATGACGCTTCTGGTTTGTAAATTGTATACCGTTATCTGTCAAAATAGTATGGATTTTATACGGTAAAATTCTAATCAAATTACGTAAGAACTCAGCAGCTATGGGTTTTGTAGCACTGTTACGCAACTCAACATAGGTAAATTTGGATGTCCTATCAATAGCAACAAACAAATGTAATTTGCCCTCCTCAGTTCTAACTTCAGCAATATCAATATGAAAGTAACCGATAGGATATTGTTTGAATTTCTTTTTTGACTTAACTTCTCCATCAACAGTTGGTAATCTGCTAATGTTGTGTCTTTGTAAACAACGATGCAAGCTAGAGCGAGTCAAATGCGGAATTGTAGACTGCAGAGCGTAAAGGCAATCATCTAGTGGCAGTAGTGTATACTTGCGAAATGTAACTATTATAGCTTCCTCTTCTAGCGTTAAAACAGTCGATCTTGGACGCTTTGGACCCATATCAGCATCTTTCGTAAATGAACGTTTTCTCCACTTAATAATAGTTTTTGGATTAAGGTTATAATGCTTGGAGAGTTTTGCTATGCTCTCTTTTCTATTTTGTATTGCTCTACGAATCGTCTGTGTTGTTTTGGCGCACCCATGTAATATTTGTCCCATAACTCCTCCTTTGATGGTATTTTTTTCTCATATTTTATCATACCATCACACTCTGGGACTGTACAGTCCGTAAGTCCTATCAGAGCACAGGCAAGGAGTAGAAACGTAGGTAGGTAGCTCACCTTCCTCTCGCATTATTGTGAAGATGGTTGGGGTTAAGTTGCAAGAGAAATACTTAAGTGGGGTGCAAAAAGTCTTTTGTGTTGATAATAATTTAAAATCTATAGTAGACTGAAAAAGATTATTAAATTATAATATAACATATGATAAAAGACGAGAAATCGAAAACAATTTTTGAAGTGGAAGGGGCAGTAACTGCTTTACTACCTGCAGCAGAATTTAGAGTGAAACTGGACAATGAACATGAGATTATCTGTCATGTATCAGGGAAAGTGAGAAGAAGTAAAATACGCATCATTATCGGGGATAGGGTGTTAGTTGAGATGAGCATTTACGATAGGAATGCGAAAAAAGGTCGGATCATTAGAAGGCTTAAAGGTACAAGTGACAGAACGATCTCTAAATAATCTTATTCTTGCTTCATCATCGAAAAGGCGTATAGCTTTACTAAAACAAATAAATATTGAGCCAGGTTTAATTTTGCCAGCAGACATAGATGAAGCCCCTTTAAAAAAGGAACTTCCGAAGGATTACTCAATCCGTATGGCAAAAAGTAAAGCTGAGAAAATACAAAGTTCAAATCCAAATTACTTTGTGCTTGGTGTTGATACAGTTGTTGCTTGTGGTAGAAGGATATTGCTTAAAGCTGAAAACGTTGAGCAAGCAGAAAAATGCATCCGCTTGTTATCAGGAAGAAGGCATAGAGTATATACCAGTGTGTGTCTATTAACTCCCGATCAATCTAAACAACATATTAGAACTGTGGTTACAATAGTGAAATTTAAACGTCTCAGTGAACAAGAAATTAAGTATTATTTAGCATCAGAAGAGTGGAAAAATAGGGCAGGGGGATGCAATATACAAGGCCTAGCTGGGATGTTCGTATTGTTCTTACGCGGCTCCTACTCTTCCGTTATAGGGTTACCATTACATGAAACCTATTGTTTGCTAAGTAATTATTTTAACCGGGAGTGTTAAATAAACCATACGCGTTAAGTTAAGGCCCAATATAGCACCATTTAAAGTGGGTAGATAGCCTTTCGAAATCCCTTAACAAGTGTGCCCAACAAATCTGTCTTTTTTCGTCACTGAAGTAGTGGGAGTGTTAAATAAACTGTGTCAAACCGAAAAAAAAGTAATAAATTGATATAAAAAAATGGAGGTTTGACAATGAGTCAGAAAGTAGTAAACAGAACTACCGGTTTGGTAGATTATAAAGAATTAGAAACAAATATCCTGTTGTCTATACGAGAAGGAAGACCGTTGACAGGAAGAGATGGAGCATTAACACCGTTTATAAAAAAGTTGCTGGAGGTAAGCCTGGAAGGTGAAATAGAAAACCACTTGTCGGCTGAAAGCGAAGAGAATAATCGAAGAAATGGGAGGAATGCAAAGACTTTACGTACAAGCGCAGGGTCATTTGAGCTTTTGACGCCAAGAAGATAGGGAAGGAAGTTTCGAACCACAAATAGTCAAAAAAAGGCAAACAAACTTACATCCAGAGCTTGAAACGAAGATTTTGAGCACATTTGCCAGTGGTATGGGCTATAGAGATATAGTGTCACATGTTGAGGAAATTTATGATCACAAAATATCGGTGGCAGAGATATCAAGTATTACTGACAAATTGCTACCAGTAATCAACGAATGGCGTAGTCGCCCGCTGCAGTCTGTATATCCGATAGTTTTCATGGTTTTTTAAAGTCAAAGAGGACGGGCATTGCGTAAGTAAATGCATGTATAACATATTAGGCATAGATCAAAATGGCAAAAAAGAAGTATTAGGTTTTTATTTGGCTGAAAGTGAAGGAGCTAACTTCTGGTTGGGAGTGCTAAATGACCTCAAAGAAAGAGGAGTAGAAGATATCCTTATTGCCTGCGTTGATGGGCTGAAAAGCTTTCCTGCAGCTATAAACAGTGTCTTTCCTAATTCGGAACGGCTTTGTTGCATAGCACTGATAGGCATGTAAATCACAGTGAATTTACGCAGCTAATTTAAATTTAGCCATACCTATATCAGTAAATTTGTTCAATAAGTAGCACTTAATTAACAGCTCTTTTTCACGATTTACCTCTGATTTATTTTTCAAGCCAAACCCAAATATTTGCTTCAACCTATAGAAAAAGACTTCAATATAAGACCGTGCTCCATACTTAACTTTTTTCTTCCATTCATTAATACCATCTTCATAATTCTCATATGACCTAATTCTACTAATATACTTGTTTCTTTCTGATAAGTAGTCAGCTAAACAAATTTTAGTATCCTTCCTAGGGCGAATAATAGGCACAATATTGTATTTTCTGCATTCTTTATACACACTTTTTATATCATAAGCCGCATCTGCTCGAATAGAACAAATGTTATATTTATCACTGACTTCTTCTAACATATCGCAGACCGGCAAATAGTCTACAGCAACACCACTAGTGTAGTTCATGCTTATTGCTTTCTTATCATTTATGTTTAAAACAACATGTAATTTTCTTACTTGACCATAACCACTGTATTTTCTTTTTCGAATATTAAGCTTACTATGCCCACCGTTCTTATTGTAGATACTAACTCTAGTGCTATCTACGGCAATTTCAACATTTTCCAGATCATCTTTATTGCTTCTATGGTCATCAATCTTCAAATTAAGCTTTTTAAATCTTCTGGAAGCTTGTGTATAGCTGATAATCTTAAGTTTTTTGCCTATTTGTACCATATAACCTTTTACAAAACCTACAGCTTGTCTCAAGCCAATTCTAAAAAGATGAACTATTATGTGTATTAAAATTACAACTTTATCACTATAAGTGTTATTGCCACCTGCAACTTTTGGACTATTTTCATACCAATTTTCTATGGCTTGATTAACAAAATGAAAAACATTTCCTCTTTTTTTGAGAAACTCGTTATATTCTCTTTGGTTACTTACTCTCATTTTTTGTGGCATAAGTTGTACTTGTTTGAAAAATGCCTATTTTACAACAAAATGCGTTAGTAGCCATATATTAAAAAGCTTTTCTTCTTACAATAACCTCAACCAACACTAGCTATGCAACAAAGCCATTCGGAAGTGCAGATGTGTATAGTGCATCAGATACGCAACTCACTGAAGTATGTGGCCAGTAAAGATGCGAAGAGTTTTTTGAGCGATTTAAAGAAGGTATATCAAGCTTCAAGCAAGGAAATTGCCGAGAATTATCTGTTGGAATTGGATGAAAAATGGGGCACAAAGTACCCTATGGTTATAAAATCTTGGCAGAATAATTGGGAAAACTTGTCTGGTTATTTTAAGTATTCTGGTCCAGTTAGGAGGATAATCTACACCACCAATCCCATAGAGGGGCTACATAGGCAAATTAGGAAATTCACTAAGACCAAAGGCTCATTTACCAGCATAAATGCCTTGTATAAGCAGGTATATTGTGCTATAAAGAAGGCAGAGGAAAAGTGGACGATGCCTGTACATGATTGGGCATTAACTATCTCTCAACTTGATGTTTTCTTTCCTGGCAAATTGAAAATTGAGTTGAACTAAAAATGCGGTTTGACACAGTTTATTTAACACTCCCTAAGAAATTACTGGGTTGCTGAGTGTCTTGCTGGTTACTTTTTTCCTCTTCTACATCTACATTACTTTGCTCTACTTCATTTGATTTTTCCACCTCTTGTTCAGGTTTACTTCTGCTTATATCCTCTTTGGATTCTTTTCCTGATTCTGGTTGGCTTTGTTGCATCGCTAGCTATGATGGATTAAAGATAAAAAAGATGGAGAATATCAGTAGCTTATTATTCTGGTATTTATAACAAGAACGGTCAGTGAATACCTAAATTTGAGTAAAAGAAATTTCACTACCACTCACTAATCCGGCTAAAATTCAAGAATTTCAATGCTTTAGCTATTTTCAATAGAATTAAGTTTATTAATATAAATAATAAATTACTATTCTTAAATTTGATCAGATTGATTGCAAAAAAACAAGATTTTCAATAGGTTGCTTATAATCCTAGCTATAGTTAGCCTTTCATAAGTAGCGATGCAACAAAGCCATTCTGGTTCAGGCTCTTTTCCTGGTTTTGGATCTGTGTCATCCACATCTTCTTCAGACTTACTTCTGCTTATAAGTGTCTTATCTAACCATTCGGACATATTCTTGTCTGGATTATGAAAATACATTCGACTTATCTCCTTATTTTCATCAATAGAAATTACTACAGTTGCATTCTGACTTAATGGCCCCTCATTTAATCCATCACATTCACTAATGAGCGATTCATGAGAGTTCTTAATGTCTTTGATAAATTGAAGTTTTTCTTTTTCTGAAAAGTACTCGCATTTTACGTTATAAGTGGTGCCTTTGTATTTAAAACTAAACATCGATCCATGGTCTTTATATTCATCTACTAGTTCATGAATATTCTTGACATTTTGTATAGCTTTAAATTTTTCTTCTTCTGAAAGGTTCTTGTGATATTTATAAAGTGTACCTTTATATTTAAATTGAAACATCGATCCACGGTCTTCATATTCATCTAGTCCAAAATTCTTGACACGTTGTATAATTTGAAATTTCTCTTCTTCTGAAAGGTCCTTGCGGTATATACTATAAGTTGTATCTTTATATTTAAATTGAAACATCGATCCACGGTCTTCATATTCATCTAGTCCAGAATTCTTGACACGTTGTATAATTTGAAATTTTTCTTCTTCTGAAAGATCCTTGAGGTATATACTACCAGTTGTATCTTTATATTTAAATTGAAACATCGATCCACGGTCTTCATATTCATCTAGTCCAGAATTCTTGACACGTTGTATAATTTGAAATTTTTCTTCTTCTGAAAGATCCTTGAGGTATATACTACCAGTTGTACCTTTGTATTTAAAACTAAACATCGATCCATGGTCTTTATATTCATCTACTAGTTCATGAATATTCTTGACATTTTGTATAGCTTTAAATTTTTCTTCTTCTGAAAGGTTCTTGTGATATTTATAAAGTGTACCTTTATATTTAAATTGAAACATCGATCCACGGTCTTCATATTCATCTAGTCCAGAATTCTTGACACGTTGTATAATTTGAAATTTCTCTTCTTCTGAAAGATCCTTGCGGTATATACTACCAGTTGTATCTTTATATTTAAATTGAAACATCGATCCATGGTCTTTATATTCATCTACACCCATCTGCTTGCAAATAGCTTTATAATTTTTTTCTTCTACTTCAAGTCCAATTGCATTTGCCATCAGCTGATTATTTATACGGTCTAACTCCTCTACTTTTGCTTCGGAAAGCTTGAATTGAAACACATGACCGAATTCATGGGCTAAAACGTTGTCCGTATAAGCATCTTTATAGAGCAATACGCTTTCTCCGTTCGTCATCCCACCAGAAATATTGAGCGAAGATTGACTCCGTGAAAACCCAGGAACCAAAGTGCCATATCTCCTATAATCATCTCCATTATTAAAAATATAGGTATGCACAGTAACTTGAATATTACTAGCAATACAAAACTTTGCTTTATATGCTTCATAAGCATTTTTAATATCGAGCTTCATTTGCTCCTGTTCTTGTTGCGATACATTGTCATAATGTATTACGCAATTCAACTTTCCGTATTCAAAATTAAATTGATTAGGCAGCACATCTTGTACTCCTACGTATTTTGTATTCTCACCAAAGTTTCTTGATTGTGCAGTTTTATATAAATTATTATAGTATGTAAAAGAGTTTCCGTTAGGCAACTTAGGTATTTGTGCAATCGTTCTTCCATGGTTATCGTGGAAAGAAATTTTAGAATCACCAATCCTAAAATCCGTTATAGATTGCCCGCAAGTACCATCGTTTGCACAATCGTGATTATCTTTCTTATAAAACCATGCGTTAGTGTATTTTCCCATTTTGATACCTCACTACCAAACCTTACTATATTATTATCTTGGTAAAAATCATAATAATTCGTTAACTTGTATTTTAAATCTGTATATCAAATGTACTTTTCTCATAAAGTGCCAATTGTGAAGCTAATGAACTTTATTTGTTTAAAATTTTGCTGAAATAGCTCTTTTTATACTATGTTTTATATAGCTAAACTGACTTAGATTTACCGACAATTTGAAAAACGACAAATTCGTCATCCCGCTACTAGTTAGCGGAATCTATGCCGAGATACCGCGAATGAATCGCGGTATGACGGTTCGCGGCGGGATGACGATAAGCTCGTCATCCCGCTACTTGTTAGCGGCTGAGAGATACCGCGGCGGTATGACGTAGGAAAACCTTTCTTAGGTTAGCTATAGTTCGCTATATTATGTGATTTTATTTTTAGCGTTGCTTCTTATATTATGTGATTTTATTTTCCATAATGTATATTATGTAATTTTCAATGCTAATAAAACTACTTCCCAACCTTTTAAACAGCAACTTGTCGAACCTCCAGATTAGTACTTAAGAGAAAGTGTTAAAGTATCTCTTTAAGTATTACATATTAGTATTTGGAGATCATACTTATTATAGATCTCCAAAGTACTCATAACGCGTAAACTATGTATTCCACTGGGTTATCAACCAAGTTATTCACAATGCCGTGAATAACCTCAATATATGCTTAAATAAGAAAATTGGTATTTCGGTAAAAGACAAGGAAGAAGGCTTCTTCCTTCTACTGTTTTTAACTTAACTATATGGCGAATTTCTAAGCAGGTACCTTTTCTTTTTCTTCTTGTGCGTGAGCTTCTTCTAGTCTACCACTAGGTTTTAATACTGCATATGTAATAACGCCAGCAACAATCCCGACTGGCTTTGTTGCATCGCTAGCTATGATGGATTAAAGATAAAAAAGATGGAGAATATCAGTAGCTTATTATTCTGGTATTTATAACAAGAACGGTCAGTGAATACCTAAATTTGAGTAAAAGAAATTTCACTACCACTCACTAATCCGGCTAAAATTCAAGAATTTCAATGCTTTAGCTATTTTCAATAGAATTAAGTTTATTAATATAAATAATAAATTACTATTCTTAAATTTGATCAGATTGATTGCAAAAAAACAAGATTTTCAATAGGTTGCTTATAATCCTAGCTATAGTTAGCCTTTCATAAGTAGCGATGCAACAAAGCCATCCCGACTGCCAGCGCAGCAGCTACAGCTATGCCAACTATAGCTAATACTGATAATTGAACACCGGCAACACCACATCCAACACCGACTGCCAATGCAGCTATAACACCACAAGTGATACCAATTCCTATTGCTTTATTAGTTACTTGTTTAGTTTCTATCTCATGTTTCTCTTTCATTTTATCATTAAAACCTTTGGCAAAACCCTTGGCAAAACCCTTGGCAAAACTCTCGACAAAACTCTCGACAAAACTCTCGACAAAATCCCCAAGTTCATCAAAAAGCATTTGCTTGTCTTCAGGCGGCGTCCCATCAAATTTTACAACGTTGGGGAATTCAATATTTATAATCTCAGCGTTTAATATTTCATCAAGTGATATATCTTTCTTTGTCATCTCATTAGAAATAACTTTCAAGCCTTCTTGATTCTTAATAACTCTACTATAGTAAAATAGTTTTTTAGTATATCTTTCACCATTTTTGAACTCTATGGTTGTACCACGAGCACTAAGAACTGCTAGTAAATCATCTTTTGAAACTCCTTGTAGAATTTCAGCAACGTTACCATGATCTTTTATTGCGTTCTGTAACCGATCATATAATTTCCTTTGTTCTTCTGTTAAACCAAACATACAATTACTCCCATAAGTCTACTAAGTTTAATTATTGCATGTTTTATGTAAAAAATCAAATACAAAAAGTCTTATTAGGAATTATCACACACACTCAAACAAGAGAAAGGTGCTTGTGCTCGAAAAAGAACGTTACAAATACATATTTATTCAAACCTTTGCCTTCTTCTCAATATACCTACATATCAAAATGGACAATTCATATAGAATCAGCATTGGTATTGCAAGCCCTACTTGGCTTAATACATCAGGTGGAGTTAAGATTGCAGCGATAATAAAAATTACCACTATCGCGATTCTGCGTTTATTTGACAAACTTTGTGTAGTGAGTAACCCTACTCTCACCATCAATGTGAGTATTACTGGAATTTGAAATGCAGTGCCAAATGCAAACATAAATTGGAGAACGAGGTCTAAATATTCGCTAACTGATGGCATAAACTCTATCGGTATATCGAAGGATTTACCACTGTGTTCGAAGTTGATAAAAAACTTCCAGGCTAAAGGAAATATATAGTAATAGACTACAGTAGCTCCCGTTACAAATAAAACCGGGGTTGCAATTAAGTATGGCAACAACACTGCCCTTTCACTTTTATATAACCCAGGTGCTAAGAACATATAGAATTGCCATGCAAACACAGGAAAAGAAAACAAAAATGTGCTCATTATTGCGACTCTAAGATACACAAAAAATGCCTCTGTTAAGTCTGTGTAAATTAAAGAAAAACCTTCGCTATCTTTTGTTGCTTCTATTAAAGGTGCAAGTAAAAAACGGTATATATTTTCCTTAAAGTAGTAACAAAAACCAAAAGTAACGCAAAAAAATAGAAAGCAAAAGATAACTCTTTTTCTGAGTTCCGCAAAGTGCTCACAAAATGAAGCATATTTGTTTGGGTTTCCATTCATACTTTACTATGGCTCAATAATGCTATGTCTAACATTCTCAGCGAAAAAGCCCACTCATTGTCATACCACGCTGCAACTCTACAGATGTCGCCTGTAACATATGTACCAGTTGAATCCACAATTGCGCTATAAGGGTTATGCACAAAGTCTATTGAAACTAAAGGTTCCGTGCATATAGAAAGTACATTTGACATTGGAGAACCCTCTGTCATCCTAGTACCCTCTGATGTCATCCGAGTAGCTGACACTGGGATCCAGAAATTAGATTCCAGCGTCACGCGCTGGAATGACGTAGAGGAGAGAGCTGCATCCTTAAACATTTCATTTATTTCTTTAACGGTCGCTTTCTTATCAGTCGTAAATTTAAAATCAACCATAGAAACATTGCTAACTGGAACTCTGACGGCAGTGCCATCTAGCTTTCCCTTTAATTCAGGAATTACAGAACCGATTGTTTTTGCTGCCCAGGTTGTAGTTGGCACCATAGATAATCCGCAAGCCCTTGCTCTGCATAAGTCTCTATGATTGCCATCAAGAACATTTTGATCATTCGTATAGGCATGTATAGTAGTCATAAAGCCACTTTTTATACCTAGATTAGAGTGTAGGACTTTCACAATCGGAGCAAGGCAATTTGTAGTGCAAGAACCTGCTGATATTACTTTATGCTCTTTTTTGAGCATATCATTATTCACACCATAAACTATAGTTACATCAGCATCTGGAACTGGAGCAGAGACAATCACTTTCTCTGCATTGTGCCTTATTGCTTCTTCACGCTTGTTAAATGCACCAGTACATTCAAGTATTACATCAACATTCCAAGGAATATTTTCAGGGCTCCGTTCTCTATATAAAGAAAATTTTCTGCCATTTATAGATAGCCAATTTTGAGACTCATTAAAGTCAATATCACCACTGAATTTGCCATGAACAGAATCATATTTAATCAAATGTGCATGCTGCTTTGCACTGAGCGATCCATTCACAGCTACAACTTCTATTTGTTTGCTATATTCTTCTATTTCGAAAATAGCACGCAATACGCCTCTGCCTATTCTACCCAGACCATTAATTCCTACACGAATCGTCATCTCTTCATTCAAAAAATTTAATTATAGAGGATATCACTTGATATTTCATTCTATTCTTTTGCTTTTCTATCGATATGAACATTATAGCAAGGAGACAGGGCTAAAAAATTGCTTTACAAACTCCGCCAGCCCCCTTATCATGATAGTGAAGGTATTCAGTTATCTTCATCTGTGCAGATTAAACAGCAAGAAAACAACGTAGTTGGCGTCTTATTTTTAATTTTTTGCACTATGTGCACCTTATGTCTTCACAACATTTCTGGGTTTTTACCCACACAAGCTGAAACGCGCTTATAAGTCGTTTAAGACAGTATAGTACGCCAATTTGCAGGATTAGAGAGTGAACACTAATTACCACGGGGTTTCTTTTGCCTTTTTTTCTGCTTAGTAAATTTCTCAAACATTTTAGTTAAGGTTAGTTGCACTTAAAAGCAGCTAAATTGCAGTGTTTAAGACTTAAAAAACGCCAATACAGAAAATAGACAATGACTAGGGCTTCTTTTGCCTTTTTTTTCGTTTGGTAAATTTCTTAACGTTTGTAGCTAAAAGAGCCCAAGAGAGGTGTCATCCCGCTGCTTGTTAGCGGGATCTAGAGATACCGCGGCGGTATGACGTAGAAGCTATACTTTTATAACCCAGTGTCCAATCTGGATTCCAGTTAGCGTTTTTAGTAACTAAGAAAAGTGCTTTCCCTTTTTAGAGAACTGCAGTCTGGGCACTGGGATGACACCCTGACAACCGTCATCCCGCTGCTTGTTAGCGGGATCTAGAGATACCGCGGCGGTATGATGTAGAAGCTATACTTTTATAACCCAGTGTCCAATCTGGATTCCAGTTAGCGTTTTTAGTAACTAAGAAAAGTGCTTCCCCTTTTTAGAGAACTGCATATAATAGATTTGACATTGCAGTGCATTGTGCAAACAAAATTCCCAATACTACAGGAGGCTTTATGAATAAGAAATTTCTCTATTCACCATTGTCAATAAAAAGCATAGGAGAAAACGGTGTATTTTCTGGTTATGCTAGCGTTTTTAATATAGTTGATAAACAAAATGACCTGATCTTACCCGGAGCATTTGAGGAAAATTTAAACAGAAATAAAATAAAACTCCTTTGGCAGCACAATCCAGGTGAACCTATAGGTAATATTATAGATATTTGCGAAAATGATGTTGGCCTGTATATAACCGCACACTTACTTTTGGGCATCCAAAAAGCAAAGGAAGCGTACTTAATGCTCAAAACTGGAGTAATCAATGGACTTTCCATCGGCTATATACCTATAGAGTATGATGTTGATCATAAAAGCGGAGCTAGAGTGTTAAAACAAGTGGAATTATGGGAAGTCAGTTTGGTCACTTTTCCTGCAAACTTAGCTGCTCAGGTAATCAATGTGAAAAATCAGAACAATGAACAGGAAATGTTAGCAAGAGCGATAGAAAAAGCAAATGCTGTACTTACAGACATGTACATTTCTGCTTAAAGTGTATTAGGCGGGCAAAGACTTTACCATAATTTGATACCTGCGTTAGTATTTATTTAACATTTATACTAATATATATAACTTTACTACTGTTAAAATTTTCTGTAAATCGAAGTTAAAAAATAAGGTAATTTTATGCTAAATACTAACAATACGGTTAATTATGAAATTAATGTTAAACGAAAGGAAAAAAAATACAGTTGGTCTACTGTATTTGCTTGGTTGTACTTAAAAACGATTGGACGAATACTACCAAAGAAATGGAACAAATGGGCGGAAAATATTCTATCTAATAAAGTAACATTTCAAGATACGACAATGCAGACCGAATGTGTTGAAACAACGGATAAAAATATTGGAGCTGACTTAAAACCTGAGGTTGCAGAAAAAGGGAGCCAGAGTGAAGTAATAAGTAAGGATGGAGAGGTTCAAACTGAAGAAAATAGTGAGTTCACTGATGAGAGTTGTTTTGATACTATAGTAAATGATGAATTCATTGATGAAGAATACGATAGTATGGAAGAAGTAAGCATAGAGGAGGAAGGTGTAAGTCAGGAACTAGAACTTGAGCGTTTACAAAATGCCTTCTTAAAAAAGGAAAATGAGGATTTGGAATCTAAACTTGCAGAATGCAAAGAAGAGTTGGTAGAGGTGAAAGAAAAAGACACGAAAATAAATAGTTTAATGCGGTTAAATGAAGGATTAGATGAAGATAAAAAGGAAATGGATGCTAAAAATAACGAACAACAGCGCACTATATCTGATCAAGAGAAAAGAATAAGAGAGCAAGAAGCTTTCATTAAATCACTTATCGATAAAAATAAAGATATAAATGAGGCTGTTAAGAAAGACAATGAAGATTTGCAAGCGCAAGTAACAAAACTCAAGGAAAATTTATCTGTAAAAGAGAAGGAGTCAACAGAACAATTGGAGAAGATAAATTGTCTACAGCAAAAAGAAACAGAATTGAAGCAAGAAAGAAAGGAAGATGTTGAATTAAAAGACAGAATTAATGCTTTAAATAGTGAAAAAGAGGAGCAGTTAAAAGCTATGAAAGAAGAACGCAAAATGCATGAGGAAAGTCAGCGTGAGTTAGAACGCAAATTAGAGAGCTTGGGAAGTCAATTAAGAACTGCTGAAGTAGAGAAAAAGAGCTCAGAAAATGAGATTGCTAGGTTGCAAGAACAAGTGCAGATCTTAGAAGGAAGTAAAGAATGGGAGTTAGCTGGAATAGGTGATACCTTAAATAAAACTTCTTTGAGCGTGATGGAATTGTTAGCGCAGCAACTACCACTAAATAATCAAGAGCAACAACTACAGGGAAAAAAAGTTGACTTAGAAGATAAATTAAAAATTTTAATCAGTCAGCTAAACGCTACTGAAGAAGAAAAGCAGATCTTAGAAGGAAATAAAGCTGAAGAAATAGAAAGACTAAAGGCAGAATTGGAGAGAAAATTAGAGTCTTCACAAGGGGATAATAAAAAGTTACAAGAGCAAGTTGAACATCTGAATGTAGAATTAGAAAAAGTAAGAAGTGTTGCAATGTCATCTGTTAAAGCGCATACAGACACACTTGGAGAAAATTACGAGTTGAAAATACAGCAAGTTGAAAATTCAACAGCTGAAGATGAACAACAAAATGGGAAGTTAACAGAGAAAGATATACAAGAACAGACAAAAGCTCAAGGATCAAGTATAATAAGCTTAAAGCCAGCATCTACTAAAAAATCACTTAATTATTGGGAGTGTTAAATAAACTGTGTCAAACCGCATTTTTAGTTCAACTCAATTTTCAATTTGCCAGGAAAGAAAACATCAAGTTGAGAGATAGTTAATGCCCAATCATGTACAGGCATCGTCCACTTTTCCTCTGCCTTCTTTATAGCACAATATACCTGCTTATACAAGGCATTTATGCTGGTAAATGAGCCTTTGGTCTTAGTGAATTTCCTAATTTGCCTATGTAGCCCCTCTATGGGATTGGTGGTGTAGATTATCCTCCTAACTGGACCAGAATACTTAAAATAACCAGACAAGTTTTCCCAATTATTCTGCCAAGATTTTATAACCATAGGGTACTTTGTGTCCCATTTTTCATCTAATTCCAACAGATAATTCTCGGCAATTTCCTTGCTTGAAGCTTGATATACCTTCTTTAAATCGCTCAAAAAACTCTTCGCATCTTTACTGGCCACATACTTCAGTGAGTTGCGTATCTGATGCACTATACACATCTGCACTTCCGCATTAGGAAAGACACTGTTTATAGCTGCAGGAAAGCTTTTCAGCCCATCAACGCAGGCAATAAGGATATCTTCTACTCCTCTTTCTTTGAGGTCATTTAGCACTCCCAACCAGAAGTTAGCTCCTTCACTTTCAGCCAAATAAAAACCTAATACTTCTTTTTTGCCATTTTGATCTATGCCTAATATGTTATACATGCATTTACTTACGCAATGCCCGTCCTCTTTGACTTTAAAAAACCATGAAAACTATCGGATATACAGACTGCAGCGGGCGACTACGCCATTCGTTGATTACTGGTAGCAATTTGTCAGTAATACTTGATATCTCTGCCACCGATATTTTGTGATCATAAATTTCCTCAACATGTGACACTATATCTCTATAGCCCATACCACTGGCAAATGTGCTCAAAATCTTCGTTTCAAGCTCTGGATGTAAGTTTGTTTGCCTTTTTTTGACTATTTGTGGTTCGAAACTTCCTTCCCTATCTCTTGGCGTCAAAAGCTCAAATGACCCTGCGCTTGTACGTAAAGTCTTTGCATTCCTCCCATTTCTTCGATTATTCTCTTCGCTTTCAGCCGACAAGTGGTTTTCTATTTCACCTTCCAGGCTTACCTCCAGCAACTTTTTTATAAACGGTGTTAATGCTCCATTTCTTCCTGTCAACGGTCTTCCTTCTCGTATAGACGACAGGATATTTGTTTCTAATTCTTTATAATCTACCAAACCGGTAGTTCTGTTTACTACTTTCTGACTCATTGTCAAACCTCCATTTTTTTATATCAATTTATTACTTTTTTTTCGGTTTGACACAGTTTATTTAACACTCCCATTTCTTATCCAATATTTTTCCAGCAATTAAATCCGTTATTGATTCTATCTCATCATTCTTTTCATGGTTATTTGGGTCTAAAGAGGAAGAACAATCTGATAACAATCTTTCTTTGCTTAACTTATTAGAAGAACAATCCGATGATAATCTTTCTTTGCTTAAACCTGATGTTAATCACGATGCTGACGAAAATTACGTAGGCAATTACTCAGATTATCACCAACATGATGACCTAATATAGTGAAATAACGAACTTTTATCCCCTACCCTTCTAGTTGTATTTATAACTTTGCAGATATGGGAGGCGATAAAGGGAACTTAAACAACTAGATAAAAAACTAGGTGGATCATTCCGAAATTCTTGCATTTTTTGTCTATAATTTTGTAAAGAAATAACTTTTACTTTATCATAATCAAGTTTCCAGAAAGAGAGTGGTATTGCTTAAATAATTAGATAAAAAACCAGGTGGATCATTCGGAAATTCTTGCATTTTTGTCCATAATTTTGTTAAACAACTTCCCTTTTGGTCATGTCGAACCAAATTTCTTTTTCACACCACCTTTTAAGCCACCGATGACAGCTTCGTTAGTTTTTGTCATAATGCGATCAAACACTCCCAATAACCTCTTTAATAGGTTTGGAGTTAGCGAAGAGATAAGATCAACAGATACGTTATTGTTTTTGTCATCACCACTTGCTTTATAGTCTATTGAAACGATTCCCCTACTTTTCCCGCCAGTAAGAAGTTTCCCAATTATAGGAATTTTTAACAAAGATTTATTAATTGAATATGCTGGTATTACCTGTCCTTCAACTTGGAATTTATAATTTCTAATGTCGAGCTTACCGCTAGTGCTAATGCCTAATTCCGCCCCTTCAAGCCAAGATTCTTCAATTTCGACAGAGCCATCTTTGTATGAGAAAGGTACATTACATTTATAAAAGTATACACCTTCATCCTTTATAGCATTTACAATACCAGGAAGCGAAGACATCGATAATAAAGTAGTGAGTAGTGGAGCATCTTTGATATAAAAATTACTAATAGATAACATGCCATAATGTTCTTCATTTTCTCTTTGAGGAGATAGATAAAGAGAAAGTTTACCATTTTTGACTGATTTACTAATGCCTAAGGAACGCGAAAGTATACCTGCATTATCCGCATATATTTCGAGCCCTATTCCACTGTATTCCGCTAGTATGTTGCTGCTATCTTCTAGAAACTGTCCTGTAAATTGACTTCCATTGCAATTACCTTTAGTACAGGTTACATTCAGCTTAGCATTTTTGATAACGACGCCTTCTTTCATAATTACATTGTCAACATTCATACTAATTTCTATATCTTTGTTTAATCCATTATTGTTTTTGCCAAGCAAGCCTAAAATATCACTCAAATTGATTTTCTCACCATAAATAGTTATGGCATTTTTTTCCTTACCTGATTCAATTTCTATACTAAAATCATTATCAGGCAATTTAAAACTACTAGAATTTAAATATAAATTTCCATTTCCTACTCTTCCGCTGAATTTTATATCTAGGTCATTTCCTATAACATCTAATTTGTCTACTAACAATTCATCGGCACCTTTTAATTTTACAGAGAACAAAACTTTATTGTGATCTTCAAAACGATTTTTCCACCCAAAATAACTTGAACGTGATTCAAGCTCTGATAAATCCATATTACCATTAACATGTCCCGTCTTATCTTGATTTATCACCGATTCTATATTTGTATTGACATAGCCACCTATATTTTCATCAAAATCAAGTATTTGAGCGGGTAAATCTCCTGTCAAATTCCAGGCAAAACTTTCATTCCTATTGCTACTTTTCAGGTCAAATAATAGCTGTGTGTTATTCACCATACCACTACCATTTAAATCTATAAAGTCACTGCCAAAACTAAGCTTAATGTCATATTTACCAAGACTTGCATTATAGACGGCCAAATTATCAATTTCAAAATGAAAATTTGCTGAGAAGTCTACTTTTTTGTCATCATCATTTAGATTAAAAATGCGAAAATTAAATACAGATTTTGCCATTCCACTTACTTTATCCCTTTCAACCTTCACCACATCATCCAGCTTAAATCTTATAGGCTCATATAAACCATACGCATCACTTACAGCTTGGCCATTAATGGTTAGAACTGAATTTTCCTTATTGAGAGATTTCATTTCAATATCACCACCATTAATAGTGAAATTCTGAAACTTAGCGCTATTTGCAGTAATTTTGAGATCGTTATTCTTGATGATCAAATCACCCTTTAATTCCTTTACTTGCTCAAAATCTTCATCAAATTTTACGCTACCATTTTCTATATCAGCAACAATTACAATGTCTGACAGATCGTCATCAACCAAATTGTTAATTTTGCCATTGAAACTTACAATGGTATTTAAAACATCCCCATTAATATTATCACAATACCAGCTTCTAAATTTACTATTCACTACACCATCTGGTACATAAGTACATAAATCCTTTGCAGCAAACTTGCTAATATTAATTCTAAGCAAAGCATGACTTGTACTAAAGTTCATCTTGCCTATTAAAGAGAGATACGTGTCATTTAACTTAAAATGGAAGTTTTTTACACTAATAATTCCATCACTATATGTTAAATTTATATTTACATTAGTTAAGGCCAAATTTTTGTTCAAATAATTTTCTGTATTCAATACGTATATATTTCCATCTACAATTTCATCCTTTTTATTAATTTTCACTGAGAAGCTTCCTTTGAATCCTATATTTTTGTCCAAATTGTAGCTTTTAACTAATGTAGAAAACTCGCTCAATAGTCCCAATTTTAGATTATAAAATGTCCCGTATACATTTAGCAAATTGTTGCGATTTTTTATTGTAATTGATAAATCATCCAAAAATCCCTTGCCATCTTTTGTATTCACATGAATATCTAAAACATTAAAATCTTCCCCCTTCCCTATATATAATTTATCAATAAAAAATTCATCTTCTGTGCTTTTATCAATAGCGATGTTAGTAAATTCAATTTTTGAATCCGCATTTAAGTCAAAAAAAAATTCCCTTATTGTTTTTAATAGATTTTTTGCACTGCTTTCTGTCATCTTGAAATTCTTCCCTGTCATTCCAGCACTCGTCCTTGTCATCCAAGTAGCTTGACTACTTGTTTCTTTTTTTCTAGATTCCAGCGTCACGCGCTGGAATGACACCGAAGGAAGGCGGTTACTATTTAAATAATGATTATCCAAAAGGTCTAATGAGTTTTGCGGATTAACATTAGTTTCTTCTCTCTTGATACATACATGCACATTATCAGCTGAAACCTGAGAGAGATTTGTGCTAGCTTTAGATAAGGAACTTAACTTAAAATGTACAAAAAGCTCAGGAACTTTTATAGTAAAATTAGGGTTTGCTATTGCCAAATCTGTAATGACTAAATACGGATCTTTGCCATCTTTCTGCCAAACAACTGAGGTATTCTCCATATTAACGCTTGAGCCAACAAATATTTTTGATATTTTATGTTTAACATAAAAATTAATATAATTAATATTGATTTCTAAAGGCTTTAAAAAAATAAAGAAGCACAATATGAACAATAAAGCTACGGAAAATAATATAGTAATTTTTTTAAGCATCGATTATTGCTTTTCTTGCTAAAATATCAGCCTCCTCATTATATTTATTGCCACTGTGTGCTTTAACCCACTTCCAATCAATTTCGTGTTGTGAAGCAACGTTGTCTAGCTCTTTCCACAATTCCATATTTTTTACTGATTTTTTATTACTTGTTTTCCAGCCATTCATTTTCCACTTATTTATCCACTCTGTTATGCCATGCTTAATATAAAGACTATCCGTATATAAATTAATATTACAAGAAAATTTCAATACTTTTAGCCCATTGATCACCGCTGTTAACTCCATTTTATTGTTTGTGGTATTTTCTTCTCTACCATAAATGTCTTTTCTATAATCTTGAAATAATATGATAGCTGCCCATCCTCCCGCTCCAGGATTACCAGAACACGCCCCATCCGTGTATATTGTCACTTCTTTCTTACTCATCTTTGTTTATATCGGTTAACAAAGTATATAGTTGCTTTTATGAAAGCACAATTTCTAAAGGTAGTTTAAGCTGCACCTTTAAATTTTATTATAGAAACAAAAAAAAGTGTGACAACGAGCATTACCAAAAGGAAAAGTAAAAAATAGTTTTTATGCTTCTGCCGTTCTTTCATAACTAAAATAAATCAATAGAACAAAAAATAATACTGGCGAATAGGGAAAATAGATAAGAAATTGAATAAGAAAACATTTGTTTCTGTGAGTTGTGGTTCTTGAATCTGAGAATTGATATAGCGTACCAAATAAAGATGCAACCTGCAAAAATTGCCATGCTTAGATAAAGTAAAGCCTTTTTCAAAAATAGAGCTGGAAGCAAGCTGGTTAATACCAGCAACACACTATAAATTAATATATATTTTCTTGTTTTTTCCGGACCATAAACAATATTGAACATAGGAATCGATGCTCTTGCATAGTCTTCAGACTTATTTAAAGATAGGGCCCAAAAGTGTGGTGGAGTCCACATAAAAATTACTAAAAATAAAATGAAACTTTCCCAACTGACAGAATTAGTCACAGCTGCCCAGCCAATCATTGGAGGAAAAGCACCTGCTGCACCACCGATAACGATATTCTGTGGAGTACGCCTTTTTAGCCAAATTGTATATACGAAAACGTAAAATAATATGCTAACTGCAAGCAAAGCAGCAGAAATATAGTTTACTGCTATTGCCATGATAAATACTGACAATATTCCAAGAGTTATACCAAATTCAAGCGCACTTTCTGCAAGAATTCTTCCTGAGGGTATAGGGCGGTTTTTTGTCCTTTCCATGAGCAGATCTATGTCTCTGTCATACCACATATTTATAGCACCTGCAGATCCTGAGCCAAGAGCAACACATATAAGAGATATTAGTGCTAGAAAAGGGTGCATACTACCTGGTGCAGTAACCATACCAGCAACTGCAGTAAATACCACAAGATACATTATCCTTGGCTTCAGCAAACGCCAAAAATCCAGTATTGTTGATTCAACATTTAGCAAAACACTTGTGTACATTCTATTTTACCACTGGTGGCTTTTCGAAAGTATGAAAAGGCGGTGGTGAAGATACTGTCCATTCCAAGGTGTCACCTTCCCAAGGATTATCTCCAGCTTTTTTGCCCCATTTAAAGAGATGTATAACTATAAACACAAAAAACATAACTGAAACAAAGGACATATATGAGCCAATTGAGGATATATAATTCCAAGGAATAAACGCATCAGGATAATCAGGTATACGCCTTGGCATGCCAGCTAATCCTAAGAAATGTTGAGGTAAAAAAGTGATATTGGTACTAATAAAAGTAAGCCAAAAGTGGATTTGACCTAAGCGCTCATTATATTGTTTACCCGACATTTTACCAATCCAATAATAAAAGCCAGCAAAAGCTCCAAATAATGCAGCAAGTGACATGACATAATGGAAGTGAGCAACAACATAGTAGGTATCATGCAGAAGCTTATCTATTCCACCATGAGAAAGAATTATTCCCGTTATGCCACCGCCAACAAACATGAAAATAAAACCTAGTGCAAATAGCATAGGGGTCTTAAACTCAATTGCTCCACCCCACATAGTTGCAATCCAGCTAAAGACTTTTACACCAGTTATAACACCGATAAAAATTGTGGTAGTGCTAAAAAATGCAGCAGCGTCAGCACTAAGCCCAACAGTGAACATATGATGAACCCACACCATAAAGCCAAATACTGCTATACCTATCATAGCATAAACCATCCCTATGTAACCAAATACAGGTCTGTGAGAAAAAGTTGATACAACCTGACTTATGATGCCAAATGCAGGAAAAATAATTACGTAAACTTCTGGATGACCAAAAAACCAAAATAGATGTTGAAATAACACAGGATCTCCGCCACCGGCAGGATCAAAAAAGGAAGTACCAACATTGCGATCAGTAAGAAGCATAGTTATAGCACCGGCAAGCACTGGTAAGGCAACAATCAACATAAATGCTGTTAGCAAGACAGACCAAACAAACAGTGGCATCTTAGTTAATGACATTCCTTTTGTGCGCATGTTAAATATAGTAACTATAAAGTTGATCGCCCCAACAATTGACGACATACCAGCAACATGAAGTGCAAGTATAGCAATGTCAACTCCTGCACTTGGATGGGACATTACCTGTGATAAAGGTGGATATAAAGTCCAACCTGTACCTGGACCTTCACCAATAAACACTGAGAGAATGAGCAAAATAAAAGATGACACTAATAACCAAAAACTTAAATTATTCATACGAGGAAATGCCATATCTGGTGCGCCAATCATGAGAGGTACAAACCAGTTACCAAATCCTCCCATGAGGGCTGGCATTATCATAAAAAACACCATTATCAACGCATGCCCTGTAACCATTACGTTATATAATTGATAATTATTGTTAAGTATATTAATGTGCATTAGCTGAGTGCGAATAATCACCGATAATAATCCACCAATAATTCCAGCTAATATGGAAAAAATAATGTACAGTGTCCCTATTTCTTTATGATTAGTGGAAAACAACCAACGCTTTATGCCCTTTGGTACGTCACTCATATCTATACTCCAAATTTAACTCACTAATTTTCTATTTTCAATCCACTTATTAAAATCTTCTTTGCTTACTGCTTCAACAACAATTGGCATAAATCCATGGCCTTGACCACACAATTCATAGCACTGCCCGTAATAAACACCAGACTTTTTGATATTAAACCACGCCTCATTCAGCCTACCTGGTATCGCATCAATTTTTACACCGAAAGCCGGTACTCCCCAGCTGTGTATCACATCTCCTGCTGTAACTTGTAAACGAACGTTAGTATTAATGGGTAAAACGATGTTGTTATCAACAGAGAATAGCTTTAAATCTCCTTCGATAAAGTCTTCTTTTCCCTTAATATAACTATCAAATGACACACCTTGATATTCTGGATATTGGTAACTCCAATACCATTGATGGCCAATAACTTTCAGTGTTATATCAGCTTTCGGTATTTCTTCCTGTAGCTTCAGTAATTTAGCGTTTTCAAAGGCTAATATACCAACAATAATCGTTGGTATAACAAACCAAACAATTTCTAAAAGGACATTGTGGTTAGTTTGGCTTACGTTTGCCACTTTGCTTTTACGAAAGCGAAATACTACATAAGCAAGCAGCGCCCACACAAAAAGCATTATTGCAACCATCACAACCATTACAAACGAATGTGACCTAACTACAGCCTCCATTACTTCAGTTGCAGGAGCAGGAAATCCAAATTGCCAGGAAGTAGGAGCAGAGGCAACAGATATATTTGAGTAAAATATTATCAATAGTGCAAATAACTTCACCATATCTTTTGTTTGTTTGCTATAAAACTAAATGATATACTGTATAATAGTATATATAAACTTACTATGCAAATAGAGATTAGTGATGGTTAATAATTTTTTAGCATTCAATAAGTATAATAGTACAATACTAATTTGAGGAAAAAAGCATTTACATAAATCTATTGTAAGGAAAAATATTATAATATTTTAAATTAAGTATTTACTTTAAGTAAATTCTATAATAAGTTTAATAGTGTCTGTTACTGCTAATAACCCTCTAGCCTCACACCTAAAAGCAGTAACAGACACTATTAATTTATGACAAGTTTATAATTTGCAAGATCAAAATCTTACAAGTTCCTTTATTTTATTATACATTGCAGTTTGTTAATTAACTTTTAATGCCTATGGTAGCATTTACAGCTTGGACCAAAGATTTACGCATTATAGAAAATAATTATAAAAAAACACACTATATTTGTATACCATACAAACTTTTTTCATTCTGCATAGCTGAGTTACTAGATTCTGTAAACGAAATCTTTAGAGAAGCCAAATAGAGCTACCTTTCTATAAAAGACCTATCGACTGTTGCAATTATAGGTGTAAACAAGAATGATAAAAGAGTACGGGATTGAGTAACTATGTACACTTCTGCTGGCATACCAGGGTATAGGTATACATTTTTAAATTGAGCAAGCTCTGACTTTGGTATCACCACGCGCACTGAATAATAACGCCCTAGTCTTGGATCATCAAGAGCATCAGGAGAAATATGGCTTACTATACCACTAATTAAACTTAAACGACGTGCACTGTAAGCACTCAGCCGGACTTTAACCTTTAGCCCTTCTAGCCCATCAATAGAGACTATGTTGCTATCTTTCTTTTGTGCTGACAGTACCTCTTCTATGTTTCTGGTCTGAATTTTAGCATCTATTATTAGGTCATCATCCGATGGCACTACGCTCATGATTGGAACTCCAGATTGTATAACACCACCTTCAGTATGGTATCTTATATCTGTGACTATCCCATCTTGAGGGGATTTAATTATTGTACGTGCTAATGAATCTTCAGCAACCATCAGCCTCTCTTTCAAGTCTGCAATAGACGTACTAACTTCCTTAAGTTCAGCGTTTGCTCTTTCTTGAGAATCATTTCTCACGTTTATAATTTCTAATTCATTCTCTCCAATTTTTTGCTGCACTTGAGATATTGCAGAACGGTAATGTCCAACTCTGCCTTCAATTTCAGCAAACTGTTTTTCTAAAGCTAAAATGTGTGGTTTGCTTATATGGCCACTATCAAGTAATTGTCTTTTTGTTTCCAACTCCTCAGTTATCAAGTCATATTGCTTATGAGCTGCATTTAGTTGAAAGTTTAGCCCAGCTAATTCATCATTTAACTGCTTTATACGTTGTTGCAGTATGTCTGTTTTTCCCAATATGCTCTTTCTCTGAGAGTTGAACAACTTTACTTGATTCTTTATCGCTTTATTTACAAGTTCATCGTGAGATAATTTTTTAACCTCATCAGGAAACTCGAGCGTGTCTAAATCTCCTCTGATTGCAATAAGCCTTGCTTCTGTTGCTAAAAATGATAAGAGCTTCTCTTTGATAATACTTAAATTCGCCTTCTCGTTAACATCACTCAACAAAACTAGAGGCTCATCTTTTTTAACTGCTTGGCTCTCTTTGACTAAAATTTTGCTTATTATTCCTCCGCCCAAGTGTTGAACTATTTTCCTATTTGAAGATACAATAACTTCTCCACTTGCATGCACCGCACCGTCAATTGGAGCTATAGCCGACCAAATACCACCTATCCCAAAAAAGATGAGTATTACTACCAGACCAAAAAATAGTGGTCCCCATGTTACTCTCAGAACTTCATTTACGTTATTACTTTCGCGTTTTAAAATAAAATTTATCACTGCATCAATCAATGCAAACGTCTTATCCAAAAATTTTGGGTACTTCTTCTTTTTATTTTTTGCTCCTTGCATATTTATATTATCACTATGGCCAATCAGGCCTGTCAAAGAAAATCCAGCGCTAAGCTTTTTTAACTTACTTATCATAATACTACTGTGAATTTGTGTTAACTCAAGATAACACACAAAAACAAAGAATCTATAATTTAGGCATTCCATTTAGACTGCAGAGCACCAGAATAAACTATTTAGTAACAATTCCTGCATCAACTATGTTTTTAAAATTTTTTGACGTTTAACTTTATTATAACTTTTCCTTTATTTTGTGAATATCTGAGTTACTTATATTATGTAAGAAATCTATTGCCAACCAGTCGATATTCTGTTAGGAATTAAGATAATATAAAGTTATTATGTTTAGATTGGAAAGTAGAAAGTTCCTGATCACTGGCGCATCAGGCAGAATAGGGCAAGCAATTGTAAAAATTATGCACAAAGCCGGAGCAACTTTATGTATTTCTGGCACAAAAAAAGAAGTGCTCGAAGAAGTTGCTAAACAATATGAAAAAAATATGCACATACTCCCTTGTGACTTATCAAATGCTGAGGAAGTAAATCAACTAGTAAATAGAGCAAGTGAGTTGATGGAAGGCTTTGACGGGCTTATATGCAATGCGGGCATTACGCGAGACAGTTTATTATTGAGAATGACAGATGAAGCATGGCAAAAAGTAATTGATATTAACTTGAGCTCTACATTTAAGCTGAGTAGAGAAGCATGTAAGAGACTAATTAAGAATAATTGGGGAAGAATTATAAATATTTCCTCAATAATAGGGCTGACAGGAAACGCCGGGCAAGCAAATTATGCAGCGTCTAAAGCTGGAATAATAGCTATGAGCAAATCTATAGCAAAAGAAGTTGCAAGTCGTAATATAACAGTAAATTGTATTGCTCCTGGGTTTATAGATACTAAAATGACTGAAGTTTTAAATGAAGGACAAAAGGGAAAAATATTAGATAATATTCCAATGAAAAGAATGGGAACAGGGGAAGAAATAGCAGCAGGGGTCTTATTTTTAGCAAGTGATGAAGCAAAATATATAACAGGGCATGTGCTTAACATTAATGGTGGGTTATTTATGTAGCAACACTTATGTATAGACAAATTATAATTTTTACTTTAAAATAAAAATATGTGTAGGTTTGCGTTTGCGTTAATTTATTATTTAAAGGCAAGAAAATGAGCTCTATAATAAAAAGATTTTTTAGTGTTTTTTGTGTAGTATTACTTTTCTCTTTCTCAGGTTATGCAGCTACCACTGATCCTGATATGGATGACACAACTAAAGTAATATGCAATATTATTGGTTACGTTTGGGGAATAGGCGGTCCACTTATGACGGTAGTAATAATTGGTGCAGCTTTGCTTGCAATATTTGGCAGGATGCCGTGGCCAGCCCTCTTTGCTCTAGGCATGTTCTGTGGTGTATTTTTTGGCGCTAAAACTATCATAACGAAAATTATGCCCAACGTAAGTGATGAAGCAAAAGCTATGTTGGAAAAGTGTGGAAAATAACCCATAAAAGTGCAGAAATGCTTTTTTGTTATCCATTAAATTGCTTCATATCTTCAACTTGCAACAAATAAGGACTATCTTTTGGTAGAGTTTTAACAGCTAGCTCAGCATATTTTGTAAATTGCTTTAAATCACCTTCAATACAAGCCTTTTTTGTCAAGGCAAAATAATGCATTGCCGTATCAGCTTCACATTTATATGCAATGCTTAAATATTTCCAGACAAAAGCGTTATTTGGTTCTACATTCAAAATCTGCTCCAGGTAAAAAATCGCCTTTTTTGCATCACCGTGTAATAATAAAGTATGAGATAATGCAAGTTTCACTAAATAACTGTTTTTCTCAGATAAATACCTAAGCGATTCCTCATACATTTTTATTGCTTCACTTAAATTTCCGGCCTTGTATAGCATTTCTGCTTTTAATTCATATAGGTATGGGTCATTGCGTGACTCTTGAATCAATGAATTAACTTTAGCAATAGCCTCTTCTATCTTTCCTTGCCTATAGCAAACTATAGCATTTACATACTCAGAATTATTTTCATATTTATTAGATAACACATGAATAGGAACAAAGAAAGAGTCTAACTTTGCAACCACACGCTCAAACTTTAGTAACTTATCCGCAAAAATTGGTTTTACGTTGTTTTTGACCTTATAATTTTGTACAGCAAATATGCGTTTCTCACTAAGTGGGTGAGTGCGGAAATATTCCTCGGTGTTCTCATGCTCAATACTTTTAAAATAATCAAAAATCTCTTTCATACCTGAATTATCATAGCTAGATTCATCAAGGTACCTTAAAGCATAGCTATCTGCTACACTTTCTTGCTCTTGAGAATAGTTAAAAAATAGCCCTGAACTGAGTGCTACACCACTAAGCAAAATTGCACCAGCAACCTGAGGGTTAATGATAATACTAGAAACTAATCCTACCATATAACTAATCATTGCTATCGATTGAAAATAACCCATAGCACTACTCATTTGCAATATATGACCAGCAGATATGTGAGCAATCTCATGTGCTAATATACCAAGCAGGACATAAGGTTTAGCCGAGTATTGTAAAAGTCCTAAATGAATGAAGATACTGTTGTTGTTAATTACAAAAGCATTAATCGAATTATCATTAATTATAAAAACTTTCATTCGGTCACTATCAATGTTTGCAGCGAAAAATAAAGGTTGCGCTAGCTCTTTCACTATTGCTTCCACTTCACTATCTCTAATAATGTTAATAGAGTAAGCATTATTATAATATGCAAAAAAGAACAATAAGGTCAAAAACTTAGCAATTCTAAACATGGAAATTCTGTGCTTGTATAATTTATAGGAATTCTATATTTTAACACTTAAATTATACAAATTTATAAACGCTAGTTTAATTTTTTAACGTAACTGATAAGTTTGTCGATGGTAGTTAACTTAATTTTATGTTGTTCAGCAAATTTAAGTAACTGAGGTAAGCGCATCATAGAGCCATCATCATTCACTAATTCACAAATAACTGCTGAATGATCAAACCCTACTAACTTCGCCATTTCAACACTCGCTTCAGTATGACCAGCACGTTGTGCCACCCCACCTTTATGTGCAATTACAGGAAAAACATGACCTGGAGTTATGATATCATCCTGAGTGCCATCCTTGTTGATAGCAGCATGTATAGTTTTCGTTCTATCCTCTGCTGAAACACCGGTTGTAATGCCATAACGTGCATCAATTGATGTAGTAAATGCGGTATGATTTTCACCAATATTTTTCTTTTCCATGAAATTAAGGCCCAACCTCTTCATGTGAAATTTAGTCATTGCTAAGCACACAACCCCTGTACCGTACCTAACCATAAAAGCCATATGTTCTGGTTTTACTTTTTCAGCTAAGACAACCAAATCACCTTCATTCTCTCTACTTTCATCATCAACTAAAATGAATAATTTACCGGAACGAGCATCCTCTAATACATCTTCCACAGAAGAAATACCGGGTAGACTCATTGAAGCATAAGTGGCCTGTACCATAATAATTTACTTAAATTCAATCTTAACTATTTTATACAATTTCTCTCCATTTGGCACTGTCACTTCCACATACTCACCGACTTTTTTGCCGATTAAGGCACTCCCAAGTGGTGAACTAGTAGATATTAACTGCTTTGAAACATCAGCTTCATATTCGCCTACAACCTTATAAACATATTCCACTTCACCGTTATTATCACTTAACATGCTTAATGTCACAGTTGCACCAAACATTACTGAATCACCAGACAAATTTTTTACTTCTATTACTTCCGCATGTGAGAGCTTACTTTCTATCTCCATTATACGGCCTTCAATAAAACCTAACCTTTCCCGTGCTGCATGATACTCTGCATTTTCAGACAAATCACCTTGATCACGAGCATCAGAAATAGCCTGTATCACAGAAGGTTTTTCTTCCTTTAATTTTTCAAGTTCGGCTTGCATATTCTCAAAACCTTCCCTCGTCATAGGAAATTTATTAATAATGGATGAAGCCATAATCACCACCTAAACGCAATTAAATTGAGTAACGAAATTACTCACAACGTTAAAAATATCACCTTTTATATCATCACTCATGTCATTTGACAACTTTTTTAAAACCCCAGGGTGTACAGTATGAAAATAATTAATAAGATCATGTTCAAATTTATTAATGTAACTTATTTGTATTTTACTTAACTGATTATATAGGTTAGAAAAAATATACATCAGCACTACTTGCTCTTCTATTGACATAGGTAAATGTTGTTTTTGCTTTAATAACTCGACAAGATATTTACCCTTATTCAAGGATAATTGAACACTAGCATCAAGATCAGAACCAAATTTTGCAAAATCTTCTAATTCTCTATACTGAGCTAAGCTTAGCTTTATAGAACTAGCAACTTTCTTCACAGACTTTAGTTGTGCAGCAGAACCAACCCGTGAAACTGACAAACCTATATTTACTGCAGGTCGAAATCCTTTATAAAATAATTCAGACTCAAGAAAGATCTGCCCATCGGTAATTGAAATAACATTTGTTGGCACATATGCAGATACATCACCAGCTTGAGTTTCGACAATCGGCAAAGCAGTTAAAGACCCCTGCCCTTTTTTATCAGACATTTTAGCAGCTCTTTCAAGCAAGCGAGAATGTACATAGAATATATCTCCAGGGTAAGCTTCACGACCAGGAGGACGTCTGAGCAATAAAGACATCTGCCTATATGCCACAGCATGCTTAGATAAATCATCATATATAATCAAACAATGCATTCCATTGTCACGGAAAAATTCCCCAATAGTGCAACCAGCATAAGGTGCTAAAAATTGCATAGGCGCGCAGTCAGATGCACTAGCCACAACTACAGTTGTATACTCTAATGCTCCGCTTTCTTTCAGCTTATTTACCACTTTTGCTACTGTTGAAATTTTTTGTCCAATAGCAACATAAACACAGTAAATTTTTTGATTTTCGTTTACCTCATCGTTAATCTTCTTCTGATTGATAATAGTATCAAGCGCAATAGTAGTTTTACCAATTTGTCTATCGCCAATAATCAATTCACGCTGCCCTCTACCTATTGGAATTAGCAAATCTATAATTTTAATTCCTGTTTGTAGTGGCTCATGCACAGACTTACGATCAATAATGCCTGGCGCTTTAGATTCTATATCCATTCTGTTTTTGGCTCTAATTTCCCCACCGTCGTCTATAGGATGGCCCAACGCATTTACAACTCTCCCTAACAATTCATGCCCTATAGGCACCTGCACAACATCACCACTACATTTTACAACGTCCCCTTCTTTCACATCACGGTCATTACCAAGCACAACTATTCCAGCCGTATCATGATCTAAATCAAGAACTATTCCTTCTACACCGCTTGCAAAAAATACCTTTTCACCGAATTTTGCTTTTTCCAGCCCATAAACCAATGCGATACCATCTGTTACTGAAATTACTTCACCTATATTTTCCCGCTTTATAGGATTATCAAACGTCTCAACTTTTTCCCTTATTACACTTGCTATCTCAGAAACATTCATACTGTTCTTCATACAAAATTCCTTACTTTTAATATTTCCATTTTACTTAAGTCAACTAACCTATCTAAGTAACTTTTTAGCGAAGCATCGATCAAATTAAAACCATACCTAACTACGAAGCCACCTAGTATAGAAGGGTCAACCACATTGCTTACTTTTATTATTTTACCAAGAAAGCTCAAAGATTCAGTAATTATTTTTATATCAGATTCCTTTAAAGCTTCTGCTGACTTTATAGTAATTTCGAATTCATTTTCATTTTCTTTTGCAAGACTTAAGAATTTTTCTAATATAAGGATCAATAAACTAGAGCGTTTGTTTGCAAATATAACCATAATAAATTTTACTAAATTTTCACTCAAGTGCTCATTTATAGAAAGCATCACTTCTTTTTTGTGTGCAAAAGAAATCATAGGATGAGATAGGTACACAAAAACATCACGTTGATCCTTAAAAAAAGCCAATAAAAATTCTACTTCTTTCCTTATAATACCTAACCTGCTTCCTGAGACATGAAACAGCACTCTAGCGTAAGATGAAACTAAATTATTGTATTGGGTCTTTTTCATATTAAATCCAGTAAATCTAAATTAATTCAGCTACAAACCTTCCATTCTTCAATCCAAGCATTTTTTATATAAACAGGTCCTCTCTTTAAGGAAAGAAAATATAAATCATATCTGACTAAATAATCTAAAAAACTAAGGTTTGTACTTAAGAAATACTTAGAAGAATTTATAATAGACTGACATTGAAGATGAGATATCGGTATTTCTTTTCCAAGTAAACTTGTTTTAACTTCTATAAAAATCAGCTCCTTTTTTTTAGATACAATTAAGTCAATTTCACCGAACTTACAACGGTAACGGCGTTTTATAACATTATACCATTTCAGCTTTAAATATGCCAAAACTAACAATTCGCCAAAGTAACCTACAAAGTAGCGTAACCTACTTACCATAAGAAGAACAATTATGATAATAATTAACTTTGTGTAACTACTTTGCCTCCTTCTCTATTTTTACTATAAACCTTACCTCTTGCTGCAATATCCCTATTAACCAGTTCTATCACTGCCATTGAAGCGCAATCACCCTTTCGAGTGCTAAATTTTATTATTCTAGAATACCCACCTTTACGATCTTGATAACGGCTGGCTAAGACGTTTAATAACTTATCA
Organism: Wolbachia endosymbiont (group A) of Urophora cardui; assembly: GCF_964028435.1. Lineage (NCBI taxonomy): Bacteria > Pseudomonadati > Pseudomonadota > Alphaproteobacteria > Rickettsiales > Anaplasmataceae > Wolbachia > Wolbachia endosymbiont (group A) of Urophora cardui. Next base: position 1,124,997 of record NZ_OZ034774.1, on the reverse strand, counting down.
ACTGCTAACTTACTATTATGAAGGCGTGAAAGCAAAAGTCTTCTACCATGTAAAGTATTCTTATTCTTAGCAATTGTAATAAACTTTTCGACATATGGACGAAGTTCCTTAGCTTTTGGTAAAGTAGTTACAATCTGCTCATGGTTAATTAATGAGATAGATAGATTCTTTAACGTCGATAATCTATGTTCAGTGCAACGAGATAGTTTACGTTTTTTTATTCCATGTTTCATATATCACCTAATCTTCATCAGTATGTTGTTTAGCCAACTCATCTATATCCTTAGGCGGCCAGTTTAGCACATTCATACCCAAAGACAAGCCAAAATTAGCCAAAACTGCCTTAATCTCATTCAAAGACTTCCTGCCAAAATTAGCAGTTCTTAACATTTCACCTTCTGTTTTTTGCACAAGATCACCTATATAAGTGATGTTTTCGTTTTTCAGACAGTTATGAGACCTGACAGATAATTCCATTTCATCTACCTTACGCAATAAGACAGGGTCATAACCCAAATCTTTAGCACCACTAGACGAAGAAACCTGCGATTTTTTATAACTTACATCAGAACTAATAAAGGGCTGAAGTTGCTCCTGTAATATTCTTGCAGCAGAGTCAACAGCTTGACTTGGAGAGATTGTACCATCAGTTTCAATTGACAATATCAGCTTATCCTTATCAGTCACTTGGCCAACACGACTATTCTCTACCCTGTACGAAACCCTGTTGACAGGGCTATACAAAGCATTAACTGGAATAAAACCAATTAAATCCTGTTCACTCATAAGCTTCAAAAGTTCATTTTCTTTATACTTAGTTACAGGAAGATAACCTTTTCCGCTAGCCACATATATGGTCATGTTAAGCTCTACATTTTGCCCCAGCGTACATATTAACAAATCTTTATTAACAATAGAGCATTGATCATCAGTTTCTATCATCCCAGCTAATACCTGGCAAGGCCCTTTAGCGTTTAAATTTAAGCATTTATTAGAAGCACCATTTAATTTACAACTCAACATGCCCATATTTAATACTATATCAGTTACGTCTTCTCTTACCCCTTGAATTGAAGTAAACTCATGAGTTATACCTTCAATTTTTATTCCATAAACAGCACTACCTTTAAGAGAAGATAACATTACACGTCTTAATGCATTACCTAATGTTAAAGCAAAACCACTTTCCAACGGTTCTAGGACTATATCACCTTTTTCACTTGAATCATCTGATATTACCTTAACTGAACTAGGTTTAATCAATTTATCTAAATTGCTACAGAGAGAAACATTATTATTATAATACATAAAACAACCTTTTCAAATATCCTATACTCTTCTTTTTTTTCTTAACCTGCATCCATTATGAGGAATTGCGGTTTTATCTGCAATTGAAGTCACAGTCAACCCACAGCTCTGAAGTGCTTTAACCGCAGCTTCGGTACCAAAGCCAGGACCACGAATTATTACAGAGACAACCTTCATACCAAATCTCTCCATTGCATTCTTCGCAGCAGCCTCCGCAGCCTTACCTGCAGCATAAGGTGTGGATTTTCTCGAACCTGAAAAACCACATGCACCCACAGAAGTTTGACATAGCGTATTACCATGAACATCAGTTACATTTACAAAAGTATTATTAAAAGTTGCACGAATATGAACAACACCAGTAATAAACTCCTTTGTACTCTTACCAACCGTTTTGACTTTTTTCATTAAAACTCACAATAATAATAAATTTTATTTTTTCCCAGCAATAGGCAACCGAGATCTACCTTTACGAGTCTTAGCATTAGTATGAGTCCTTTGCCCTCTCACAGGTAAACCTTTTCTATGTCTCACTCCTCTATAGCATCCCATTTCCACTAAAGATTTTATGTTCATAGCCACTTCTTTTCTGAGCTCACCTTCTATAACATAATTTTGTCTAATGAAACTGCTGATCTTTTCTATATCTTCATCTCGTAATTCTGAAACACGTTTGCGCTTATCAACTTCACAAGCGTGACAAATTACATTCGCAGTAGCAATACCTATACCATATATATAAGTTAATGCAAAAGGAACACATTTCCTCACTGGAATATTTATGCCTGCAATACGTGCCACTGGTACCTCGATACTTTATTAATAACAACTCTTAATTTATACCATAAAACAACTCAGAGTCAAACCAAATTACAAGAAATTTTACTTTCAATCTCTTGCGTTACCTCATCAACACTCAAATTAGCGTCAATTGTTAATAATTTGCCTTTATAATACTCGCGTAAACCTTTCATTTGAAGGTGATATTCACTTATTCTCTTATTAATTGCAGACATATCAGCATCATCAATTCTTTTCTCTAACCTCGTACTTTTACATTTAGCACAAGTAGTACTCTTAAAAGAAGATACACTATATATGCTTTTACAGTCCAAACACGCGAGACGATTTTTTAATCTATCGATTGCAATATTATCGTCAAGCTGCAGTTCAATTACAATATCAACATCCCTATTATATTTTTCTTGCAAAACTTGAGTCAAAAAATGAGCCTGGTTTAAATTTCTCGGAAAACCATCTAATAAGCAATTATCATCCATTAATGCAAGCTGGTCATGCAATAATCCACATATAATTTCATCTTGAATTAAATTACCAGATTCCACGGTACCCTTTATTTTTTTACCTAACTCACTGCCATTAGATATAATATTCCTTAATAAATCCCCCACTGAAATTAATTTTAAATTATATTTTGCTATTAACAAGCTTGACTGAGTACCTTTACCAGAACCTGGAGGACCAAAAATCGTAATGATCATCTTACTTTCCTCGTTTTAGACTCATATTTCTTTATCCAGCTATCGTACCTATTCGAAAAAATATAAGATTGTATTTGCATAATAGTATCAGTAATAACGTTCACTATAATCAGTAGACTCGTCCCACCAAAAATAAATGGTATATCATAATAATATCTCATAACTTCAGGTACAGTACATATGACTACCAAATACGCAGAGCCAATGAATGTCAACTTAAAAACTATATCTTGAAGGTAATCAGAAGTATGTTTCCCAGGCCTTCTACCAGGTATAAAACCACCATTTTTTTTAAGAAAATCTGCGTTTTCCTCTGGATTAAATATAAAATTGGTATAGAAAAAATTAAAAAATACTATCAGCACCAAATAGGCTACAATATATACTACTTTATTTGCCATAAAGTAATTTAAAATAAAATCAGAAAAAGCGTGCCCCTTATAGAAATTTGCAATTGAAATAGGTGTCAATAAAATTGCATTAGCAAAAATGGTTGGTACTACACCAGATAAATTAATCTTCAATGGAATATAAGTAAAATCGTCATTATGTAATCTTTTAAATTGCTTTTTAGGATGTTGAACAATAACTTTTCTATAAGAAGACTCTACAAAAATGACTAAGACTAGCAGCAAAAAAAACAATACCAAAACAAAAAGGATAATAAATAACGATACGCTACCGTTTTTATTTAACGTTAACAGAGATGACAAAGCGCTGTGTAACTCTGATATTATGCCCGTGAAAATGATTAATGAGATACCATTGCCTATACCGCTAGCACTGATTCGTTCACCAAGCCATATTAAAAGCATAGTTCCACCTAAAAGGCTGAAAACACCTATTGTACGAAACATAACACCAGGTTCGATTACAACCAATACCCCTTCCCTATTCATCCCTTCCAATCCAACCAAAATTGGAATTGATTGAAATACACAAATTACTATGGTCAGGTAGCGTATATAAGAATTCATCTTTCTACGGCCTGACTCTCCATCATTCTTAACTTCCTTCATTCCTTTAATCGCAGAAGAAAGCAACTGAATAATGATAGAAGCCATTATATATGGCATAACATTCAATGCTAGAATTGTCATTCTAGCCAATGCACCACCAGAAAATAAATTAAATACTCCAAAAACACCTGAGCCCTCTTTGGGAAATATATCATTAATTACATCAAGATTAATTCCAGGAATAGGCACATAAGTACCCAAGCGATAGCAAATTAAAGCTATTAGCGTAAAAAATATACGTTTTAATAAAACGCCTTTATATAACAACGTAGGATCCAAGCTATTAAATGCGGATTTATTGCCCATGATTTACGATAGTATTTCCACACTACCACCAACTGAAGCTACAGATTTTTTTGCAGCTTCTGACGCAAAATCAACATGAAACACAAATTTTTCGCTCAACTTACCTTTATTAAGAAGTTTAATTTTATCCTTAATAGACTTTATAAAACCTAATCTATACAGCCTCTCCTTATCTATAACAGAGTCTTTCACTATTTTTTTAGCTTCCATTAAGCGCTGTATATCGCCAACATTAATTATAGAATATATGTTCCTACGTATAGGCTTAAAACCTCTTTTAGGCAAACGAGTATATATAGACTGTTGTCCACCCTCAAAACCATTTATGGAAACTCCACTTCTAGCCTTTTGCCCTTTATGCCCTCTACCGGATGTTTTACCTTTACCACAACCGATACCTCTACCCAGCAACTTAGGCTTCTTTTTCTTAGATAACTTAGTAAATATAGAGTTTAATTTTACAGCATTATTCATACTTTACCTGTTTCCAACTATCTCGCTAATCTTTTTGCCTCTTTTGCTTGCTACCTGACGAGGAGATAACATACTATCAAAAGCCTTAAATACCGCACATATAACATTATGAGGATTATTTGATCTAGTGGATTTAGCTACCACATCCTTTATACCTAACACCTCAAAAACTGATCTAATCGCTCCACCAGCAATAATACCTGTTCCGGCTCTTGCGGTTCTTAAAACTATCTCACCAGAACAAAATTTAGCTTTAATATCATGATGCAAAGTTCTACCTTCACGCAAGTACACTCTAATCATCGATTTCTTTGCAGCATTTACAGCTTTGACTCTTGCTTCAGCAACTTCTGCGTGCTTACCTATTCCACATCCTACCCTACCCTTCCCATCACCAACAACAACCAAAATTGAAAATGAAAATCTTCTGCCACCTTTGGTAACCGTTGTTACTCTTCGTACCGAAACTAAAAGCTCTGATAAATCATTATTATTTTGTAAATTCTTTATAGCCATATTCAAAACCTTCTAAAACTCAAATCCAGAACTTCTTAAAGCCTCAGCAAATTGAGAAACTAATCCTGTATATTTATACGCTCCACGATCAAATACTAGCTTTTGTTCTAATTTCAGACCAGATAAGCGCTCAATCATTAAAGAAGAAACCTGTTTTATAGTTTCAGCATTGACTTTTCCTTTACATACATCCTTAATTTTAGCATCCAAAGTAGAAGCTGAAGTGAGAGTTACTCCTTTTACATCATTAATTAACTGGACATAAAAATGCCTATTAGATTTAAATATGGATATACGCAAACGTTCAGCGCTCTTGTCAAGCTTCGCTCTATTACGCAACTTCCTTTTTTCATAGTTACTTAAAAAATTATATAACCTTCTCATCTTAATTACTTCTTTTTACTTACAACTTTACGCAACATAAATTTACCCTTTATTACAATACCCTTACCTTTATAAGGATCGTACTTCCTAATCCTGCATATATCAGATGCCACCATATAGACTTTTTGCTTATCCATACCACTAACTACTAAGTGAGTTGGCTTTATGCACTTAATCTCAACATCTTTAGGCACTTTATATTTAACATTATGGCTATAACCAAGATACAAAGTCAAATACTTACCATCACACTCTGCCTTATATCCAACACCATTAATCTCAAGATTAACAGAAAAACCATCAACCATGCCGTTAATAATATTATTAATATTACTCCTATAAGTGCCCCACATAGGCTTTATTTCATCATAATCATCTTTATCTTGATCCACAGAAAGGAGTAGCTGATTATCAACAATCCGGCACACAACATCACTGATTAAGCTAAGCTCTTTTTCAGCCTTAGCACTCTTTATTAACATCCTACCATTATTATATTCAACTGAAATACCAGCAGGAATATTGATAGGAGCAGCACCTATACGAGACATGAATTTCTCCTATTATTTAAAACACACGACACAAAACTTCTCCACCAACCTTTAACTTATGTGCATTATAATCAGTCATCACTCCTTTGGGTGTCGATATAATAAAAATACCAAGACCATTATATGCTTTAGAAATGTCCTTATACTTAGAATAACAACGACAACCAGGCTTTGACACCCTAACTATGTCACTAATTACAGGTGACTTCTCATAATACTTCAATTTTACAATGAAAGAAGGTAAATTATCTACAACTTGCTTTTCATAATCAAGGATATACCCTTCATCTTTTAAAATCTTCAGTATAGAAGAATTCACTTTAGAAAACAACACTCTTGTTGTTCTATGCATTGCCAATTGAGCATTACGTATCCTTGTTAAAAAATCACCAATACTATCAGATAACGCCACAATATACTCCTTATATTATATTTACCAACTAGACTTTGTAACTCCTGGAACTTGCCCAAAAGAACATAAATCACGCAAAACAATTCTACATAAACCAAATTTTCTATATACTCCTCTTGGTCTCCCAGTTAAAGCACACCTATTTCTAATTTTGGTTTTAGAAGAATTTCTAGGCAATTTTTTAATTAATTTATTTTGAGCTGTAAACCTTTCTACAATAGACAAATTCTTATTATTTATTATAGATTTCAATTTCTCTCTTTTTTCTTTATATTGATCGCACAGCTTTATTCTGCGAAGATTTCTTTCTATCATAGATTTTTTTGCCATATATTTCTCCTCTCAATTAATCAAAAAAAGGAAATTTAAGAGCCAGTAATAATTCCTTTGCTTCCTTATCACTAACTGCACTTGTTATAATATTAATATCCATACCTCTAATTTTACTTATTTTATCATAGTCTATTTCTAAAAACGAGATATGTTCCTTTATACCAAAGGAAAAATTACCATTACCGTCAAATTGCTTCACACTAAATCCTCTAAAATCTTTTTCCCTTGGCAAAGCAATATATATCAATCTTTCTAAAAACTCATACATTTTATCTCTACGCAAAGTTACTTTGCAACCTACTGTAGCACCTTTTCTGATCTTGAAGCCAGAAATAGATTTTTTTGCAAAAGTTGATAAAGGCTTCTGCCCAGCAATCAAATATAGGCTATCAAGTGGTTCATTTATTGCTTTACTATCTGTAGCAGCATCTCCAATGCCCATATTGATACACACCTTGACAAGTTTAGGCACTTGCATGATATTGCCGTAATTAAACTTATCCTTTAAGGACTTTACTATGCTATCTTTATACAATTCTTTAAACATATCAACCTAATCTATCACTTCTCCAGAAACTTTTGCAAAACGCACTTTTCTACCGCCTATAACCTTAAACCCCACTCTAGTTGGAGTTTTATATTTAGGGTCTAATGTTGCAACGTTGGATATATCAATAGCTAACTCTTTATTTAATATACCACCACTACTACCAGCTTTTGGTTTAGTGTGTCTCTTATGTACATTTACCCCAGAAACAATTACTTTCTTTTTAGCATCACATGCCACAACTTTAATCACTTTACCAATTTTTCCCTTATCTCTACCAGTTAAAACTATAACGTCGTCACCACTTTTTATTTTAGCACTCATTATAAAACCTCAACAGCTAATGACATTATCTTCATAAAAGAACCAGATGATAACTTTTTTACCGGACCAAATACCCGAGTGCCAAGTGGTTCACCTTGATCGTTAATCAAAACTACAGCATTGCTAGAAAAACGAATTACAGAACCATCAGATTTTCTAATAGGGCTTTTCACCCTCACCACAACTGCTCTATATACTTTTCCCTTCTCAACCTTCCCTCTTGGAGTAATAGATTTAGTAGATACAATAACTGTGTCACCTATAGATGCAGACTTTCTACCACCCAATAAACCAATACAAAGCACTGCACGCGCACCAGAATTATCAGCTACTTCCAACAATGTATTTTTTTGAATCATATAAATATCCTATTCAATGTGAGCTATTAACAACAACCCATTTTTTAGTAGTAGAAATAGGCTTGTGTTCTTGTATTAAAACCTTGTCCCCTTCTTTACAACTATTATTCTCATCATGTGCTGTATACTTCTTGTATTTTTTTATAACCTTTTTATACAGCTGATCCTTATACACTTGTAATACCGAAACCTTTACAGTCTTATCACACTTAGCCTTAGTTACAGTACCACAAAAAACCTTTTTAGGCATTCTTTTCCTCTCTTCTTCTTTTATTTAATGTAGTTAGAATACGAGCTATGCTCTTTCTTATTAAGCTAAAACGCGAAATATTGTTGCACTGCCCCAACTTCTTTTGAAAAACCAAATTAACAAACTCTTTTCTCAAATTTACAAGAATTTCATGCAATTCTTGTGAAGACCTCGATTCAATGTCAGCTATATCCATTGCAACTCCATTTAATTATGATTAGATACAAATTTACACTTCATAGGAAGCTTAGCGGTTGCCTTTTCAAGCGCCAATCTTGCTAAATGCATGGGAACATCACTGCTAATCTCAAACAACATTCTACCGGGCTTAGCTTTAAACACCCAAAATTCAACACTACCTTTTCCCTTACCCATACGTACATCTGCCGGCTTTTTACTAACAGGGGTATCAGGAAAAATTCTTATCCACACTTTACCAGAGCGTTTTAATGTTCTAGATATTACACGCCTTGCAGTTTCAATATGCTTAGACTGAATCCTACCTGCTTCTACAGCTTTTAAGCCATAATCTCCAAAAGATAATGTGCTACCACCTTTTGTATTACCCTTAATTCGCCCCTTAAATACCTTCTTATATTTACTCTTTTTGGGAACAAACATCTCAATATACCTTAATTACCAATATAAACCCAAACCTTAACTCCTATAATACCATATATAGTTTTTGCTTCACAAAAAGCATAATCTATATTAGCACGTAAAGTGTGTAAAGGCAAACGACCTTCTTTATACCATTCAGTACGAGCTATCTCAGCTCCGCCAAGGCGCCCAGAACAACTTACTTTAATACCTCTAGCACCCATCCTCAAACAACTTTGAATAGCTTTTTTCATCGCTCTTCTAAATGAAACCCTTTTTTCTAACTGTTGTGCAATGCTGCTTGATATTAAAACTGCATCTATTTCAGACCTTTTAACTCCTACTACATTCACTTCCACATTATTTTTTACTTTTTCAGCTATTTTTTGCTTTATCTTCTCAATATCTGAGCCTTTCTTACCTATTATCACTCCAGGTCTAGAAGAATGTATTATTACAGACACCAAATCGATTGTACGCTCTATAATTACTTTAGAAACACCAGCATGCTTAAAAGATTCATTTATATAACTGCGAATAGATAAATCTTGATGCAACCCTTGTTTATAACCCTTCTCAGCATACCAAACAGATGACCAAGTATTAATTATTTTTAACCTAAATCCTTTAGGATTAACGTTTCCCATACTTTTGCACTTTCCTTATTAATTTTCTATTTTTATGAATCATATAATTTCTCCCAATTTTACAGTTATATTACTATAACGTTTACTAACTCTATTAGCTCTACCCATAGCTTTTGGACATACCCTACGCAAAGTAAGAGACTTACCTATTGAAATTTCTTTTATATATAAATTATCGATATCCAATCCATAATTATATTGAGCATTAGCAATCGCAGAATTTAATACCTTCCTTATAAGACCCGCAGCTTTCTTTTCACAAAATCTTAATTGCACAGTGGCAAAAGAAACTTTTTTATTACGTACTAAACCAGCAACCAAATTCAATTTACGAGGAGTTGATTTTAAAACCCTAGAACCAGCTTTAACTATTACATCTCTGTTTTTCATATCAATTACCTTCTTGTCGCCTTTTTATCACCACTATGCCCAGTAAATTTACGAGTGGGCGAAAATTCACCAAACTTATGACCTATCATATTCTGATCATTAACATTAACAGGAATGTAATCCTTACCATTATAAACAGCAAACTTTAAACCTAAACAATTAGGAAGAATTACAGAAGCCCTGGAATGAACTTTTATAGCCATGTTAACAAACCCCTTGTTTAAAGCATTATTCACCGACTTTAATATAGAAGGATGACAAAAAGGAGGCTTCCACGCAGATCTACTCATAAACTAACCTTTCAATTGTTTTATATACTTATCACTAGATTTATTTTTCCTCCGAGTTTTCTTTCCTTTTGTTGCAACACCCCAAGGAGTAACAGGATGACGACCACCAGAGGTTTTTCCTTCCCCACCTCCATGAGGATGGTCAACCGGATTCATTGCAACCCCACGCACAGTAGGTCTAATTCCAAGCCACCTACTTCTTCCAGCTTTACCCAGCTTTCTATTCTTATGGTCAGGGTTAGATACTACACCAATAGTAGCCTTGCAAGAAGATAAAATCAACCTAATTTGACCAGACCTGAGTCGTAATAAAACATATTGGCCATCACGACCAACAATTTGCGCATAACAACCAGCAGCTCTAGCAATCGCAGCACCATTACCTGGCTTCAGCTCAACATTATGAACGAAAGAACCAACAGGTATATACTTGAGTAGCAAACAATTACCTGGCAAAATATCAGCATCATTTCCAGCTGTAACAATATCACCAGGCTTCATACCTTGAGGAGCTAATATATAAGACTTAATATCATCTTCCTTATATGATATTAACGCTAAAAACCCACTTCTATTTGGATCATACTCTATTTTTTCAACTATACCCTGACCACTTCTATTACGCTTAAAATCTATAACTCTATACTTCTTTTTGTGACCACCACCCCTATGACGAGTTGTAATTCTACCATAATTATTTCTTCCACCACTGGACTTTTTACCGGATGTAAGAGACTTTTCTGGCTCATCTTTTGATAAACCAACTTTACTTACTAACACAGTCCCACGAGAAGACGGAGTAACAGGATTAAAAAATTTCATACCCATATTAAACGCTCATTATATCTAATTTTTGACCATCTATCAAAGAAAAATAAACTTTCTTTTTCTGTTTTTCACAACCAACCACACCCCTGAAACGCCTATATTTAGGCTTAATTCTAACAACATTTATAGAAGAAATTTTAACATCAAATAGAGACTCTATTGCCAACTTTATTTGACGCTTATTTACATTTACAAAAACATACAAAGAATATTTATTAAACTTCTCCCTCAAAAAAGAGGCCTTTTCTGTAATTATAGGAGATTTTATTATATTATTATATTTGATCATAACAATCTACCTTCAAGATGCTTTAAAGTATCCTTTGTCAACATCACGCATTCGTGATTCAATATATCAAAGACATTTAACCCAATAGGTTTGATTAAGTCTACATAATGCAAGTTTCTAACAGCACGCAACAAATCATCTCCATAATCACCAACTATCAAAAAGGAAGAAAATTTAAAATTTTTAATACATTTACACATTTCAGACGTTTTCTTCACATCAATATTTAAATTATCCAGAATAATCACTTGATTATTTAAATACTTTAGAGATAAAGCAATTTTTAAACCAAATTTGCGTACCTTCTTATTAAGAGAATAAGTATGACTCCTCACAACAGGGCCGAAAATAATCCCACCACCTCTAAATTGAGGAGATCGCAAGCTCCCTTGTCTTGCCCTACCGGTACGTTTTTGACCATAAGGTTTAGCTGTTGTACCAGAGACATCACTGATACCTTTTGTTTTATGAGTACCAGCTCTTCTCTTTGCTAATTGCCATCTCACTATATCATGCAAAATACTCAATTTTTGCTTAGCAGAAAATATCAAAGGATTGAGCTGAGCAGTACCTACATTATTATTAGATAGATTAACTAAATTACATTCCATAACTAACTTACCAAATTACTAGCATCATCATTTACATCTAACAGTAAACCTACCGGAAAAGGAACATCTTTATGTAAAGATTTTTTAACTGCATCTCTTACAAAAACATAGGAATTTTTAAACCCAGGAACATTATTACCCTTCACAGCAATTATACTATCTTCATGATCAATGGATAATATCTTCATATTTTGTGCAGTTATTCTGCTGTTACCTAAATGACCAGCCATTTTCTTTCCTTTGAATACTCTACCAGGATCCTGACATTGACCAGTGGAACCTTGTGATCTGTGAGCAATAGAAACACCATGAGATGCCCTAAGCCCACTGAAGTTATGCCGCTTCATCACACCAGCAAATCCTTTACCTATAGAATAACCCGTAATATCAAGATATTGACCAACCACAAAATGATTGATTCCCACTTTTTTACCACATTCTATTCCCGACAGGTCATTTAATCTACTTTCGTATAACTTACATTTATTATTTATACCCTTTTTCTTTAAATATTCCAACTGAGGTTTTGCTATATTTTTAAAATCTCCTGTACCTAAAATGACTGAATTATAGCCACATTTATCTTGTCCTTTTATATCAACAATATAAGTTTCGCTGAGATGCAATAAAGTTACAGCCATGCGACTATTGTCAGAATACATAGCAGTATGACCAATATTCATCATTAGTAAACCAATTCTCCTCAGCGAATTTATTCTCTTCATTTCCTTCTCCTAAACCTTAACTTCCTTGACTTTTAAATCCACTTCTACGCCAGCAGAAAAAGATAAACCTGTAAGCATCTGCATCATAGTAGGAGTAAGATCATGTAAAACAATCAAACGCCTAGAAGTTCTCATTTCAAACTGTTCACGAGATTTTTTATCAACGTGAGGAGATCTATTAACAATAAATTTAGAATCTTTTCTTGGCAACGCAATCGGACCAGATAATTTTGCATTGGACCGCTTTAATTCATCAACAAATTTTCGAACACACTCCTCCAATAAAGAACAATCGAAAGCCTTAATGTTAATATATATATCTTGCTTCATCTTAGTTACTACTCTCACTCCAAAATTTCAGAAACAACACCAGAACCAACAGTTCTACCGCCTTCTCTTATCGCAAAACGCAATCCCTTATCCATTGCTATCGGTACTTGCAATTCTACTTCTACACTCACATTATCTCCTGGCATTACCATCTCCTTCCCATCTAGCAATTTTATGCTCCCGGTTACATCCGTTGTCCTTAAATAAAACTGTGGCTGGTAATTCGCAAAAAATGGTGTATGCCTTCCTCCTTCCTCTTTCTTTAATATATAAACCTCCGCCCTAAACTTTCTATGCGGCGTTATCGTCCCCGGTTTTGCTAATACTTGCCCTCTCTCCACTTCTTCTCTTTTTGTTCCTCTTAACAATATTCCTACATTGAGTCCTGCACTCCCCTTATCCAGCAACTTCTTAAACATTTCTACACCTGTGCATATCGTCTTTTGCGTCGCTTTCAGACCTATTATCTCTATCTCTTCTCCCGTCTTTATCTCTCCCTTCTCTATCCTTCCTGTTACCACCGTTCCTCGCCCCGATATCGAAAATACATCCTCGATTGGCAATAAAAATGGTAAATCCACAGGCCTTGGTGGAACTGCCACATACTCATCTAACTTTTCCATCAATTTATCTATTGATTTCTTTCCATATTCGCTACTGCCATCCTCCAGCGCTTTCAATGCAGACCCCACTACCACAGGCACTTCATCCCCTGGAAATCCGTATTTATTCAGCAATTCCCTCACTTCCATTTCTACCAAATCTATCATATCAGCATCAGCAACATCAGCTTTATTTATATACACCACGATATATCCAACACCTACCTGCTTCGCTAGCAATATATGCTCTCTCGTTTGTGGCATTGGCCCATCAACCCCCGACACTACCAATATCGCCGCATCCATCTGTGCTGCACCTACTATCATGTTCTTTACATAGTCAGCATGTCCAGGACAATCAACGTGTGCATAATGCCTTTTTTCCGTCTGATACTCAACATGCGCTGTTGCTATCGTTATCCCCCTTTTCCTTTCTTCTGGCGCCTTATCTATCTGATCGTACGCTACAAAATTTCCATAATGCTTTGTTATCGCCGCTGTTAACGTTGTCTTCCCATGATCCACATGTCCTATTGTTCCCACATTTACATGCGGCTTTCCAAATGCTTCCACTACTGCTGTCATAATTTAAACTTTTCTACCTAAAATACAAATACATCAATAAATAATATGTTGATTTTATAAAAATACAACAAAAAAAAGAGCGGATAGTGGGAATCGAACCCACGTCACTAGCTTGGAAGGCTAGAGCTCTACCATTGAGCTATACCCGCACAATGGAGGAGGTAGGATTCGAACCTACGTACGCAATGCGGACAGATTTACAGTCTGTTACCTTTAACCACTCGGTCACTCCTCCACAAAAATTTGTTAAGAGAACGCTATTTTAGTACCTTAACTCAAGCTTTTATTGTATTTAATACTAAACGCCTAAAATTAAAAAATCAAGCAATAAAACCTACCCTGATTAAAATCATGCAGATTTCATTTTATACAACACAATATTGCCAATAAAACGTCTAAATAAATAATGCGAATCATGCGTACCTGGCGCTTCTTCTGGATGATATTGCACAGAAAAGACTAAGTAATCCTTCATCATTATCCCCTCTACACTATTATCAAATAGAGAAATGTGAGTAATTTCAACATTACTTGGAAGAGAAGCTGAATCAACAACGAAACCATGGTTTTGGCTAGTGATCTCAACTTTTCCACTAATTACATCATAAACTGGATGGTTACTCCCTCGGTGACCAATATCCATCTTGATGGTCTTTGCTCCCAAAGTAATCGCAAGTAATTGATGACCCATGCATATGCCAAAAATTGGTATTTTAGATTTTATAATAATGTCTATCTCTGAAACTACACTTTCTCCTATTTCTTGCGGATCACCAGGACCATTTGAAAGCACTATACCATCTGGATTCATACTCAACACTTTTTGAGCAAAACCTGTGCTTGGTCTGATTAATTCAACTGTACAACCAAGTTCTATTAAGCGTGAAACTATACTGATTTTTACGCCAAAATCAACGATTACAACCCTATATTTTGCATTAAGGTCACTTTTAAAATTACTATGCAAGCTGACTTTATTGGTTATTTCTATCCCATTTACAGATTTGTATTCCTTCAATTTGTCCAACACATGCGTCTCGCTTGACGGGCATATCATTCCACTTTGAGATCCATGTTTTCTCAAATGTCTCGTTAAAGCTCTAGTATCAATTCCTGATATCCCAACCACGTTATTTTTCTCTAACCAATCATTTAAACTGATATATGAAGAAGGGTGGGACATAGAAGAAAGTTCACGCATAACCACACCACTTGCAAAAATTTTCTCTCCTTCATTATCTTTATGGTTTATTCCAATGTTACCAATATGAGGAAAAGTGAACGTTATAATTTGATCAGCAAAAGAAGGATCAGTTATAGTATGCTGATAACCGGTCATACCAGTGGTAAAACAGACCTCACCTATGCACTTGCCTTTTTTACCTACTGATTTTCCCCAAAAGCACTTGCCATCTTGTAAAATTAAAACTGCGTCCTGCACTTCATTATCTATTTAACTGATTCAAAACAGTATACAAGAATTTCAAATAATACGTAACTCTTTCTAAAATTCCAAATTTAACCACGAGGCGGCGAAGAACAACATGAAAAAAACTTTTAACGCGCCCTTTCATAAAATATGTTGACTATCTCCGTATTTTATATTAGGTATACTCCGGCAGTTATGAAATGGAGGTTTATTATATCAAATGAAATCCAACCTAAAAATAAGTTACTAATTGTAGGAGCTGGCTTACTATTCTTTGCGATGGTGTTCCCATCATTTTTTCTCTTAGCAAAAATAGCCATAGGATTAGCTATGATCGCAATTGCAACAATCGCGGTAAAAATTTTCTCAAAAACAATATCAAACGCTCTTGAAAAAGAAAAAGTAGATCAGAATCGGGCAGCACAACAAACAACACAAAGTAAAATTATAAACCTAGCTATTGGATTAACATTTATATTTGCAGGAGGATTATCAATGCTCATTATAGCAAAAACTGGCTTAATTGCAGCATGTGCAGCTATAACTGCTTTAGCTCTACACGAATATGTTAAAAATGAAAAAATAGGAAAAGAGATAAATGATAAATTCGATAAGGTAGCTGACGATACAATCAATTTTATTGTTAGCAATGTTGAAAAACTTATTCCAACAAAGCCGCCAGGCATAACAGCCTAAACTGTCTCCGTTCAGCAGAGTGGTTTAAGAAACAATAGATAGAAGGTTTTGAAAAGGGTTCAGCCTTCTTTTTATGTCCGCCTTGAGGAACTTCTTGTACAATTAGTTTCTCTTGAGAAAATGAATCTAACATTTTAACACTCCCTTT
The DNA here is from genome assembly GCF_964028435.1 of Wolbachia endosymbiont (group A) of Urophora cardui. Classification (NCBI taxonomy): domain Bacteria; kingdom Pseudomonadati; phylum Pseudomonadota; class Alphaproteobacteria; order Rickettsiales; family Anaplasmataceae; genus Wolbachia; species Wolbachia endosymbiont (group A) of Urophora cardui. The sequence continues at coordinate 1,108,542 of NZ_OZ034774.1, read as the reverse complement.
AACTCTTACATCATATATTGAAAAATAATTAACCTAACTTATAACTTGCACCTTTATCAGCTTGTTAGGTAGAATTATTAAAGAATTAGTTGAATAGGTATTATGATTCAATTCAACTCCATCCACAAGTTCTCCGCTTGTTACTCCAGTTGCAATAAACACTGATTCACCTCTTGTCATATCTTTTATGGTGTAGATTTTTTCTGGGTCATCAATATTTAAATTTTTTGCTCTTTCTCTTAACTGATCTGTGTCAAATATTAATCTTCCCTCCATCTGTCCACCGATTGAACTCAGCGCTGCAGCCGCAAGCACCCCTTCTGGTGCCCCTCCTATTCCGATATACATATCGTGATTGCCATTTACTAGTGAAACTACGGCCGCAACATCACCATCATCTATTAGTTTAACTTTTGCTCCTAACTCCCTGATTTTCACTATTAATTCACCATGCCTTTCACGATTAAGTATAGTTACTGTAAGATCATTTACTTTACATCCTTTTGCCTTGGCTAAATTGTCTAGATTCTTTTCAATGCTATTTTTTAGTGAGACTACACCCTCTGGGAGATTTTTTCCTACTGCTATCTTTTCCATATAAACATCAGGTGCATGTAAAAAATTACCTTTTTTCGTTGCAGCAAGAACGGACATTGCCCCTTGTTTATGGTGAGCGCAGATTGTGGTGCCCTCAAGTGGGTCAACAGCAATGTCGATTTCAGGACCATTTCCAGTGCCAACCTTCTCGCCAATATACAGCATTGGTGCTGAATCTCTCTCACCTTCACCAATTACGATAGTACCATTTATTTCCATTGAATTTAATACTGTACGCATTGCATCAACTGCAACCTGATCAGCCTTTTTTTCATCGCCGAAGCCTGCTAGTTTATATGCAGCAAGTGCTGCAGCTTCGGTCACTTTAACTAATTTATAGGCTAAATCTTCCATCATTTGCTTTAAGAACTATATTCAATATATATCATGCTACTTGAAACTGCAATATGTCTTGACTGGTTGTGGGAAAGTTGCTATAATAAACTAACATATAGTAGTAGGTTTAGTTATGGCATATAGTAATGATGATATTAGAGAGTTGTATCGAAAGATAGCTGCAATTGTAAAATATGATGATAAGGGAATTGCTAGTCTTAAAGATTTGCAAAAGGAACCAAAGTGGAAAGAAGTTAATTTTCAAGATAAGTGTGAAGGAGACAATTTATTAGGAGACTTACTTCTAAAACATGCAACCGAACATAACAACCCACGCGTTAAGGATCTTTTTCTTAGAAATGGGTTCAAGATTCCTCAACAAGAACAGATAACTACAGAGGTAAATGAGGAAAGAGAACCTGATGTAGAAGAAAATGGAGCAGGCAGCAATGCAGCAGATTCTAATAACTCCAGAGGTAGTCAATTTGCTACGTCATACAACAAGATAAAGGAAATTGTAACTAATAACCCTAGTATAACTGCTCAGGAATTTGGTGAGAAGCTTAAAAAAGAGAAAATAGATATAAAAATAACAAACCAGGATGGTTGGACTTTGCTTTATTATGCTGTTCGTTCAGAAGGGCCTAGTATTACCGGCGATCGCAGTATATTCCTAAGGGTTGTTGGATTGCTCACAAATTCAGACATTAAAGTCAATGGTATTCAAGATACGGCTTATACTTTATTAGATCATGCCGCAATAAAAAAACAAGCTGACGTTGTAAAGATACTTTTGAATAGTGGCAAATTTAATGAAGAAGAAAAATTTAACGCTCTGCGTCTTGCTATTGTTCAAGGTAATGTCCAAGAAGTTGGGGTATTTTTAGGTTATGTAAATGATGAAAGCAGACGAGCAGCTGTAGAGTTGGCTATAAATAATAGACAAAAAGAAATTACTCAGGTGCTTTTAAACTTTATTGTACCAGAAACACCTAATGTAGAAAAAAACGGAGCAAAACCTTGCAGCAGTAATGGGAACATTGGTAGTAGACCTGTAAATACACCAAATGGCCAGCTAAATCATAATAACGAAAATAAAACGCCTGTATCAACAAGGACTGACCAAACTGCCACACCAAATAATGATAATAAAGCTAACGGCTTCGTAGATGCTCAATTTTCTGTGCCAAATGAAAAAGAAACTAAATATAAAGAAAGCAAGGAAAATTTTTATACCTCATTAACAAAAGATGTTGTTGGAGTTGTTGTTACAGGGTTATTCATTGCTGCTGCTGTGATGGTTCCATCTGTGGCTGGTGCGGTGGTTTGTGGTGTTATAGCTGCTTTGGTTGCAACATATATCGGATTACATGTAAAAAATTCTACATTACCAAGCTATAGAGAAATGGAAAAAAATAAAGTTGAACACGTGAGTTCAGGTATACAAAAGGGGTGATTTAAGAGAAATCTTTGCCAAGCAGGATGTCATCCCAGTGCCCTGACTACTTGGATCCAGAAAACTTAACTTTAAATAAGTGGCTGCATAATAAAGACTAGATTCCAGTGTCAGCTACTTGGATGACACCTCTCTTGGGCTCTTTTAACCATAAACATTTAAGAAATTTACCAAATGAAAAGAAAGGCAAAAGAAACCCCGGTTAATATCTATTTAAAAACATTGGCGTTTTTTTATGTTTTAAACGTCTAATAACCGCGACTCAGCTGCTTTTAAATGCAACTCACCTTAGTTTAAATGTTTAAGAAATTTACTAAGCAGAAAAAAAGGTAAAAGAAATCCCGTGTTAGCTAGTTGTCACTCTCTAATCCTGCAAATTGGCGTTCTATACTGTCTTAAACGCTTTATAAGCGCGTTTCAGCTTATATAGCTAGAAATGTTGTGAAGACATAAGGTGCGCATAGTACAAAAAATTAAAAATAAGACGCCAATTACGTAATACTGGACTCCTGATATAATGTTGAACATTTTTTTTCTGCATTTCCGCCAGGGCAAGTTCTTGAAATCGAAACACTATATGTATATTATCGTGATCAATTTCAACGCGTTTGACTAATGCTCTAATTATATTAAGCTTAGCCTCCCAATCTGCTTGACCAAGTTCTGATTCAACCACAGAGGTAAAACCTTTTATACTACTTATGATAAAATCTATTTCCCTCTGTAGTTCCTTTTCATCAACCACCTCTTCCTTCTGGTTTCTCATTGCTTTTAACTTCTTCTCTATTTCCTCAGCTTCTAGATCATATTCCTCCTGAGTTATGCGTTCTCGAACATAGACATAATTTAGTCTTTTGATACCTTGTTCTAATTTGCTTATTTCTTTTTCAATCTCATCATTTGGTTGCTTATTTTTATGTTCTAAAAGCATAAGTTGATGTTCTTTTGCAACTTTATCCGTGTCTTTCAATACCTTCTTCATTTCTTCCCATATAACTGGTTCTAGTATCTCCATGCGTATTGATTTGTTGCTACATACTCTAGTCCCGCCAAAACGGCTTGCATCTGTACCAGTACAACGATAGTAGCTCCTTCCTCCCTTAGCGTTTTTTGCTGCATAGTAGGCATATTTGCAACACTGACATACCATTAGTCCTTGTAATAGGTGCCTTCTTCCACTTCGTTGTATTCTTGATCTCTTTCTATTTTCATCAAGTTGTTTTTGTACTATATCGAATAATTCCTCTTCAATTATCCTTGGTATTGTTATTTTTATCCAATTCTCCTCATCAGTACGATAAACAGAATAGTTCCTTTTGCGCACTTTCCATCTTGCCCTCACTGCTTTTCTTATTGGCCCTACCTTCGACTTACCAAATGCCGCTTCTCCTTTGTATGCTTGATTTCTTAATATTCTATGGATTGTACATACGTTCCACACTCCCTTGCGGATGATGATCCCTCGTGTTTCAAGTTGCTTTATTGCTGCAGCTTTTTGCTCTTCAGTTATATTTGTTAACTGTAGCCTTTTATCCTCTCTTAGTTCTTTTGATAATATTTGCTGTTCTGTTTTTTGCTCTGCAGCTTGCATAAAACACCTTATCTTGACAATTAATGCCATTTATATTGAACAATTACATAATGTGCAAACATTTTTTTACATAATTTAATTTGTAGAAAGTTTTGCCTCAAATGCCTTTTAATTGACTCTCTTCTACAGGGTAGTCATAATGTATTATTTAATTAAAGAGAGAGGGTGATTATGGAGCCGCTACATGAAATACTGGAAGTATTAAATAATGATCAAGATTTAAACTCGAATAATATAGTTAAAAAGATAAAGAAAAAACTAGAAGAGAAAAGCAAACTAGATAGTGGATTTGAAGGAGCATTAGCAAAGGAAGAATATAATGTATGGAAAGAAAGTAAGTTTTCATTAGACTGCCAATTTACTACTAATATTGCTAGTTGGCAAGGTACATTACTGCATGTAGCTGCTAAACATGGCCATACGAACATAATAAAAATTCTGATAGAAAGTGGTGCAGATGTTGATGGCAAGCATAGCCATACTCCTTTACATGCAGCTGCTGAAAGTAATCAGCTAGAAGCAGCAAGGATTCTAATAAAAAACGGCGCAAATGTTCATACAAAAGATATCTGGGAATGTACTCCTTTACATTATGCTGCAGTTAGTGGTAGTGAATCTATAATACGGCTTCTCATACAAAATGGTGCAGATCCTTGGGTGAAGGATAAAAATAGTGAAACTCCAGTATATAGCTATGTATACGGGCGTGCATGGCTCCTTTCACCTCTTACTATTACCCACAAATATAAATGTTTGTTGCATAGCTCTTAATGGCATAACTTTTGCTTGAAATAACTGTTTATATGGTGCAATTTACAGCTTTTAGTTGCTAAAATTATAACTCTTAGTTTAATAATTTTAATCCAATAAGCTTTCAGGTTAATAAAATTAAATTATTTGAGTAAATACAATACTATGTTTTTATTTGTGGGTAATAGTAAGCTTTCACCTGGGTCTGGTGATGGGTGTTTAGCACAATTTGAAAAAGCACGCAATGGAGGCCTCTTTGTTCGTTATTCAACACTGTTACTAGGCGCTGTAGCAGCAATAACACTTTTCACAACTGGCAATATTACACCAGATGCACCACGTATAATAGGCGCAGCAGCTTTAGTTACAGTAGCAGCACTTGCAGCTGGTCGTATTACATATGAAGCGTTTAAACCCAGTACTAAAATGGCAAAAGTAGAATATGAGCGTTTTGTAGCAGCACAGTAATCACCACAGTAGTCTATTTCTAAATAAAAAAAACTGTTACATTATATCTCATATTATGGTAAGCCTAGCATTAGGTGGTTCATATGAGGTAAAAATGAAAAACATTATCATCGCAGGCTCTGGTCCTGTTGGTTCATCTGTCCATCTCAGCCATAATTCTTGCACTTTTTTCCGAAACTCTGCATCTTTAGCTTTTGATTGCGGTTTTATTCCTGTTCCAACGCAATTACTCACTATCGTATCGATTATGTTTGCTGCATAGGAGTTCTTTCTTACCATATCACGAGACCGACTGCGTAAGTGTTCAAGGCTTTGGGAAAGTAAGCTATTTATACTTCCTGACTCTGGTTGAAAGTGCAATAATCTCCTTCCTGAACCTCCATGCTGAACCTTTAGACTTTGGTGGTTTGCGGAATAATTGCTTGAATGATTTTAGTAGCATTACTTTTCCTTATCTGAAACTTTCGATAATTCAGCTTCTAACTCTTCTATTGTTGGCAAAGCTGTTTTGATGTTTTCTGGTAGATTTTCAGTTATTCGATATTCCGCTAATCCTATTGGTTTATTTATGTCTTTGAGTGTATATTTAGCAAGTACATCGTCTTTAGATTTACATAAGATTAACCCTATAGAAGGTTGATCTGTCGAGTGCTTCAGTAAATCGTCAACTGCGGAAAGATAAAAATTCATTTTACCTGCATACTCTGGTTTAAAATCTTTATCTTTTAGTTCAATTACTATGAAGCAACGTAACTTTAAATGATAGAATAATAAATCAATATAAAAGTCTTTATTACCAACATCTAAATGAAATTGTCTACCAACAAATGCAAATCCCTCACCGAGTTCTAACAGAAATTTTTCCATATGCCCTACAAGTCCCTTTTCTACTTCTCTTTCGTGAGCATCCTTACCTATACTTAAAAAATCAAAAATATATGGATCTTTTAATGTGTAATGTGCTAGATCGGATTGTGGAGATGGTAATTTTTCTTCAAAGTTAGTAATAGCTTTCCCTTGACGTTTATGTAGACCAAGCTCTATCTGCATCACCATAATGTTACGTGACCAGCCATGTTCAATAGCTTCTTTTATGTAGAATAGCCTCGCTTCTTTGTCCTGAACTAAGTCCATTAGAAATACATTATGTCCCCACGGCAATTGGGCAACAAGTTGTTGCACAAATTCAATATCTTGATACTCCACTACAAATTGACGCATATATTTCAAGTTTCTCGTGCTAAAACCTTTCATTTCCGGGAATTCAGCCTTTAAGTCTCTACTTAACTGCTCAATTACTTTAGATCCCCAACTCTGACTCTTTTGTTTTTCTAGAATCCGCGTTCCAATATAATGATAAAGCAGTAGCAGTTCTTTATTTACTGTTCTTGCTGCCTTATAACGACTAATAGCAATATGTTCTTTCAACTGCTCTAAAAATTCTGTATATTCTTTTCCTATAATTTTTGTCATAGTGTTCCTTTCAACGATTTTTATCATTATATGATCCCTTTATTCGTTGCAATAACAATCTTTCTCTTCGGCTTCACACCTGCAACTTTTAACTCTGCTTTGATTCGTTGCCTGAGCTCCAATAAATCCTTTATTTGAACTTCCCCGTACCGAACTACATGGTCACCATATGCAATTGAGACAACCCTTTCCCCGCTTTGCAGCTTCTTTATCGCTTCTTCAACTTGGGCTAAATATTCACTGCTGTACATTCTTCTCACCCAGCCATCTACTCTTTCTTACCTTTTTAGGCTTTTTAGTTTTTTCACCTACTAAACTCTCCCATTTACTCTCTGGCCATCTATCAATCCCCAGGGCAATAGACGCAGCTCTTGCGTAAACTCTGCAATCTAGTACTTCATTTCGGTCTCTTATCTTTTGCCACTCTTGTTTGGTATATCCTTTTACTACCTTGGTAATTAGTTGCTCTGCGGTTAGCTGTTTAAAATACTCAGGTGTATACTCTGGAAAATGACAATACCCCGGCGCCCCTTCTGTTAAAACATTAAGTAGCTGAAAAAGCTCTGACTTTAATATCGATACCCCAACTGGCCACAGCTTCATTCCTCTCTTTAGCTTTTGTCCGCTAACTGTTACATCAACTCTACTTGGGCTGCTAAGTGGCACTAGCGCTTTGTTTGCCCCTTTCACTGCCATTACTCTCCCAGAGCCCTGGTGACCTCTTACCCAGTTGTATACCTCTTGTGTTGCATACCCAGCATCTACCGCCATCATGCTTATCATGTATTCAAGACCATTTTCACCGATAAAATGATGATTTAATAATTCCGAAAGTTTTCCCCATACTTCTTCTCCTCCCGGATCTCCTTCAAATACTTGGTAGTCTATTGACCAACTTTCTCGATTTCTTCCCCATGCTACAATTTCTGCCTCTAAACGATCTTTTTGTACATCAACCCCTGCCGTTAACACTACTTTGCCACACTTGCATTGCCTTTACCGGTGATAAAACGTTTTATCGTCTTGACAGGTACACCTTGATAAGGTATATGATGCTTTTCACACCAAGCAGCTAAAACAGCAAAGAAACCACCATAACAATGCGCAGCATCAGTTCCAAGGTGTCTCCTTACCTCCTCAAAGTACACTGTAGAAATGTCTTTCAAGGAATTAAGCCAATTACTAAAACTTAAAAAGCACATGCCACCTCCGCTGAAACGGCTAGAGTGAAAACTCTCACTGCCACTTTGGATTACTCCATCTGTAAGAATTGCCCAGCCGGTTTGCTTGCCGAGGTCGAGTGTTAGGATTGACATAACTGGAAATTTTCATCTAGAGACAGCAAATATATGCATGTAATATATATACGTAAATTCTCAGAAATTCGTCCAAAAAATGTGAAAAAAAGTTAAAATAATTTTAAGGCAGCTAATTACGTTTTTTACAACAGAAGTCTTCGCTATTTGAGTTGTTTCCATTTTGGAAATAACTGTTTATCGGGATTTTAAAGAGGTTACATGGGTTTTTGATAAAGGTGCTATCTCTCTATCCAAATCACTAATAACGCTATAACAATCCTCTAAAACGTTTTAAAGAATTGGGTTGCAGTAGAGACAATTGAAATGGGCTATGTAAAACTGTATCTTTTTGGTTTTAATTTCAAGAGCCTCCCTTCAGAAAGCCCTATATCTCTGCTTTTTTTGACTACTACAAAAGAAGCTTTTCTGTTGGAGACATAAATTTTGATCTTTGTCTCTATTTTGAACTATTGAGCGGTAGTTATCTGGTTCTTTACATTAAATAACTCAGATATATTATAGTGCATTTTTTATATTAACTAAATCTCTTAACCGGTCATTGTTAAATTCTGTAATCCAACTCTCGCCACTACTTATAGTTAGGTTTGCCAATTCCTTCTTGCTTTGAATCATCTCATCAATACGCTCTTCAAATGTACCTGTTGAAAGTAGCCTGTACACTATAACATTACGTTCTTGCCCGATACGATAGGCCCGATCTGTTGCTTGTGCTTCCACTGCTGGGTTCCACCATAAGTCATAATGTATTACATGATTTGCTGCTGTTAAATTAAGTCCTGTTCCTCCAGCTTTTAAAGACACTATAAGAATGTTGGACTGGAATAAGTTTTGAAAGTCATTAACCATTTCGTCTCGTGCTTTACGGGACAGTCCTCCATGTAAAAATGGCACTTTTGATTCAAACCTTTCTTCAAGCAATTTAGATATAATTTCACCCATTTCAGTGTATTGAGTAAATATCAATGATTTTTCTGCAACTTCACCAATACTAATCAATATTTCCTCAAGCATCTGCATTTTACCGGATTGTTCAATACTCGCACGCTTTTTCTTGCCAAACTGTGATGGATGGTTACAAATTTGCTTTAAAGCATTGATAAGTTTAAAGATTAGTCCCTTACGTTCAATTCCTTCACTTTTTTCTATTTTTCCCATATTCGCATCAACAACTTCTTGGTAAAGAGCCGCTTGCTCTGGAGTGAGAAAACAATAACAATTACTCTCAATTTTATCTGGTAAATCCTGAATGGCTTTGTTGCATCGCTACTTATGAAAGGCTAACTATAGCTAGGATTATAAGCAACCTATTGAAAATCTTGTTTTTTTGCAATCAATCTGATCAAATTTAAGAATAGTAATTTATTATTTATATTAATAAACTTAATTCTATTGAAAATAGCTAAAGCATTGAAATTCTTGAATTTTAGCCGGATTAGTGAGTGGTAGTGAAATTTCTTTTACTCAAATTTAGGTATTCACTGACCGTTCTTGTTATAAATACCAGAATAATAAGCTACTGATATTCTCCATCTTTTTTATCTTTAATCCATCATAGCTAGCGATGCAACAAAGCCATCCTGAATAATGCTTTTATCGCTCTTAAGTTTACGTAACATAAAAGGGCTAGTTATTTTCATGAACCTTTCTAGGCAAGATTTATCTCTCTCTTTCTCAATTGGTATTGCAAAGTTGGTCTTAAACTGGGTAGCACTACCTAGGTAAGATTTATTGGTAAAATCAAAAATACTCCAATACTCTAGCAGTCTATTCTCAACAGGTGTACCACTCATAGCTATTCTACATTTTGCTTTTATAGCTTTAATTGCTCTGGTTTGGTCAGCGTCACGGTTCTTAATATTTTGTGCTTCATCAATTACGAGCAAAAACCATCCAACTTTGTCAAGTTCTCTCTTATCGCTACGTGCAATACCATAAGATGTTAGAGCCACATCATAATCACTTGCTAATTCTCGATTTTGTCCGTGATAGATGAAAAGCTTTAATTCTGGTGCAAAACGTTCCATCTCTCGTTGCCAATTACTTAATATGCTTGTTGGAGCTACTATCAAAACTCTATCCCGATTTAAAAATCCTGCATTTTTACAATATAGAATAGCTGCAATAACTTGTATAGTCTTACCAAGACCCATATCATCAGCAATTATGCTACCAAACCCACTTTCTATGTTCTGTACAAGCCAGCTAAATCCGCGTTCTTGATATGGGCGCAATTGTGCTGTCAGATTGTTTGGCGTAGTTACAGGTGTATAAGTGTTAAGTTTTTTAAACAAGCTTGTAAGCTGCTGGTCAAATGCTACTTTAGTTTCATCCAACTCACCTGTTAAAACAGCTTGCACGAGTTCTGCTCGATTGAGAGAATTAGGTAGCTTATCAAAGTTTCTTTAGTAAACCTCCTACTTGTTTGTCATCTAGAAGTACATACTGATCCATAATACGCACAAGTTTACGAGAGTTTTTTAGTAGCCTCTTAAACTCTGAAATACTAAACTTCTTATCACCTATTGCTACTCTCCAATCAAACTTTAATATGTCCTCAAACATCATGAAGATTTCGTGATTATCATCATCTTCTTCTTTTATTTCATCTTTAGTAGACAAGTTAAGACTTAATTGCGGTTTGAAGACTTTTTGCAAGGATTCTGGTAAAACAGCTACAATGCCAATCGTTCTTAATATCGGCAAAGTGTCTGTAAACACTGATGAGAAACGATCTAAGTATAGAAATAATGTACGATTACTGTTGATTGATTTTTCTAATTCTGGTATATGCTCAAGCAAAAATGCAAGGTCAGATAAAATACTCAGTCTTAATTCTTTATTTTGATTAGGAAGTGCCTTATCTAATTTCATCGGTGGCTCTGTACCGTCCAGAGATATCTGTACGTCAAGTTCAAATCTGTCGTAATGATCCCGTATAATTAAATGAAATTTGTATGGTTTACCTGCTAAGTAAAGGTGTGACAACCAGACATTAATTATTTGCGATTTTTCTTTGTCGATTAGTCCATGAAACTTTTGATACTTGCCAGTGAAAAACAGTCTAAAGATGTTCACATATTTATATTCATCAAGTGATACAGGAAAATTGTTTGTTATATATCCTAAAAGGATGAGAGAAGTAGCAACATTTACCTGTTCCTCTGGTTCTATAGCACGTCCCTTGTACTGCACCAATAGAGGCGGACAAATAGATGATATCTTGCTATGAATTTCCTTAACTGATTCATTAAACAACGCAGGAATCCATCTCATTATAATTTCTTCTCTTTTGTTTTGTAATACTTGTGGTATTGACTCCTGCAACAATGTTGCAATAAACTTTGGTCCGCTTTTCCACTGTGTGTGAAAGAGTCTGGCAGCTCTTTTACTCGAAACACGATATGCACGTCTTCATGGTTAATCTCAATTCGCTTAACTAATGTTCTAATGATATCACGTCTAGTTAGCCAATCTGCGTTATCAAGACTTGAGTTAACGCTAGAAGAAAACTCTTCTAAAGTAGTCACCACTAGAGTTAAGTCTTGTTCAAGTCTTTTTTGATCAAATATCTTTTTCTTTTGCTCTCCGATCATTTGTAAGGTTTGTTTCATTGCTTTAATTCTTGGTTTAAACTCTTCTTCATTGATGTATCCTTGAGTATAGCCATCAATAAGCCTTGCAATGCCACAGTTTAATTGATCTTCTTTTTTCTCAAGAAAGTCACTTTTTTGATCTAATGGTGATTTTTTAATCTCTGAAAGTCTACGCTTGTATTCTTCTAATATCCGAGTAGGATTTTTCAATAGGTATTTTACCTCTTCCCATACAGCCACGTCTAATACATCTGTACGAATCATTCTATTATTACACATTTTATTGCCACCAAAGTGACCTCGCTCCGTACCAGTACAACGATAATATGTTCGACGAGCGCTAGAGCAAGTGCTAATACCATGATATCCATAATGACAAAGCTGACATACTGTTAAACCTTGCAACAAGTAATTTGCTCCCATTCGTCTTCTCCTAGCTATTCTTTTATTTTCAGTTAGCTGTTCTTGAACTATATCAAATAAATCTTCGTTTATAATATTAGGTACAGGAATATAAATCCAATTTTCTTTATCAGTACGAAAAGTAGAATAATTGTCTTTCGGTTGCTCACAAGAGCGTTTCTGTGGTCTTACGTGTTTTAATTTTACTCCTAGCTTTTTTTTACCGAATGCTGCTTGTCCTTTATAAGCAGGATTTTGTAATAGACGACAGACTACACTCCTATCCCAATACCTTTTTCCTGTTCGTGTTACGATGGACATAGCTCTTAATCTATGACATACTTCTCCAATGCTTACTCTTCCCCTTCCCACCCAAAAAAACATTTTACGAATGACTTCAGCTTCCTCTTCATTAATTTCAAAAAAGGCTTGTCCTCCTCCTATATGCTTATTTATATAACGATAGCCATAAGGAGCTCCACTCATTACATTTATACTGCCTTTATTGGCTGCGTGAATCTTGCCTCTACGACTTCGTTCCATAATTTTTGCACGTTCATATTCTGCTATCATACCCTGTATTTGTAATAGTAATTGAGATTCTGGATTATCGTCAATTTGACAATTCAAGAAAACTGTTTCTACACCCAATTTCTTAAATTCATCAACTAATAACATTTGATGTACATATTTGCGAGCCAAACGATCAGGAGAATGAATATAAACCTTATTAATATTACCTTCTGCTATTTGATCTCTTAATTTTTCTAAACTAGGACGTATTATATCAGAGCCACTATAACCATTATCAATAAATTTATATTCACTTAGTAATTTATGTCCATCAGCACTAATCTTATTCTCTATAGCAGTAATTTGGCTTGCTATTGTATCTCCTTGCACTTGTTTTCCTGAAGAAACTCTCGCGTACAGACTAACAGTTATCATTGCTCCCCCTTAAATTGATTCTATTGTTACATTCAAAAATTTTCTCCTTTTGGCTCCCATTTACTTGTTTATTTAATGCTAGTTTTTTATATGCATCTAATAAGTACAATTCTGCTAACCGATTAGGTTCATAACTATAGCTAACACGAACAGTCAGTTTCTTTTTTCCCATGAGCTTTCCTTGAAAATATATAAATATGTTCATATATCACTCATCGAAACAGATGGTCAGTTGATCGTTGGTTCTATAAGTGAAAACAACTCCTCGTTCTTTGAGTAGAAGCTGCCGGGAAATTATTTTTTTTAGTTTTATGTTTGTTGCAACATTGTTGCAGGGGTATTTACTGGAAAACTTTCAAAAATGGAAAGAAATGAAGCGCAAGCACTAATGGAATCTTTAGGCGCAATTGTGAGTTCAAATGTATCGCCTAAAACGGACTTCTTGGTTGTCGGTGAAAAACCTGGTCAAAGTATAAAAAAGCTTTAGAACTAGGTGTTAAAATTTTAACTGAGAAAGAATGGCTTTTTCATCATAAAAGAAACACTTAGACCAGTTCAGAATGGCCTTTATATGTATAACTTCAATTTTGGGGGCATAACTACTTAATTTCATCGCCAGGTTAGTCTCTTACACCAAAAATAAGTGTTTTTAGAGCTCTTTATAGCTCATGAATTCATTTGCAGGGGTTTTTAGGCGCTTTATGAGGGGGTTATAAAAAGATCTACAAAAGGACCTCTAAGGTGCGTAGTAGTATTCTAAAGCCATCTATGGGAGACATTTTTTTCATCAACGCATTCAAAACTTAAAAAAATAAACTAAAAATAAAGAAGTTGAATATTTTTTCAGAATTATGTATAATTATTAATGCTTTTTAGGTACCCTTGCTATGGCTCTTTCGAAGTTTCTCGATCCAAAGAATGATGTCGCATTTCGCCGTATCTTTGGTACTGAAAAAAATAAAGGTATCCTTATTCACTTCCTCAATGATATTCTGGGTTTTGCTGGCAAAAATGCAATACAGGATATAGAGTTTTTAAGTACTATTCAAGACCCTGATATCGCCGCTAAAAAGCAAAGTATTGTTGATGTTCTCTGTAGAGATTCTACAGGTGCTCAATACATTTGCGAGATGGTGCGACCTGAAAGTCTTCGGTCATATTGTTTAAAGGGAGAGGAATTCCTTCAGAAAGAAACTGAAAGAATTCTAAAACTTATTAAACCAGATGTTTTGCCATCTGAGTCTACGCATCAGTGCGAATCGGGTAACCGGTTGGTGCCGAGCGATGCGGACAATGAACCTCCTCTTGAAAAAAGAAGATGCGTAATCGTAAGAGGAGCATAAACTACAAGCATCATGTGGTTGGAGGGCTAGGCTAGTGGTATGGTGAACGTAAGTGAAGCTTCGTAAGTATCGTAAAAATTGAAGAGCTAAAGATGCTGATAAGCTCTGACCAAAAGGTAATGTGGATAAGTTACATTTTTCATCTCTAGATGTACGCAAATAATAACTCCACCGGTATAGAGAAGTCACCTAACCCACTGTTGTATGACAGAAGGAACAGGGTAAGCCTGTATTTCCGCCTATATGGCAAGCAAACCGCAAGGAACGCTGATGAAAATGCAGGTAAAGGAAAATGGAGAAAGCGAATGCCATTTTGTAACGAAATGGATAGAATTTGTAACATTAATTCGCGTGAAAACGAGCAGACTTCCATTTGGTCCCTCGTGACAAGAAACTTTGTCAACCACTTAAGGTAGGAAAGCAGATGATTACAAGTAAAACTGTAAGTGCACCTACCAACAGCTCCGAAGCATGGAACCAGTTGCCATGGAAGAAATGCCAAAAGGTTGTTATGAGGCTACAAAGGCGTATTGTTAAGGCTGTTCAAGAAGGAAGATGGAGTAAGGTAAAATCTTTACAACATCTCTTAACACGCTCTTTTAGTGGAAAAGCTTTAGCCATTAAAAGAGTAACTGAAAACCAAGGAAAAACACAGCAGGTGTAGATCGTCAACTATGGTCAACTTACAATGCTAAATTTCAAGGAATAAAGCAGTTAAAACAAAGAGGGTATAAACCTTCTCCGCTAAAACGAATTTATATCAGTAAATCTAATGGCAAAAGAAGACCTCTTGGAATACCCACGATAAAAGATAGAGCCTATTACAAAAGGGTTCGATTTTCTCGGTTGTAATGTACGTAGATACAGCAAGAAATTAATTATTACGCCTTCGAAGGAAAGTGTTAAGAGGTTTCTTAAAAAAGCGCGTGCATTAATAAAAGCAAATATAGGTAGTTCACAAGCTGTAGTAATTAAATCACTCAATCCTCTACTAAGAGGATGGGGAAACTATTACCGTCATGTGTGTGCTAAAAAAGCGTTTAGTAAGATCGACAATGAAATTTGGCATAGTTTATGGAAATGGGCAAAGAAAAGACATCCCCGTAAAGGGTTACGTTGGATAAAGAATCGCTACTTCAAAGTAACGAATATCGTCAATTGGTCTTTGCTACTTCTGTATGCAAGAACAAACCAAAGGAAATAAGGTTTATGAGCTTACTCAAACTAAGCGATATTCCTATTAGACGTCATATTAAAATCAGGGCGGATGCAAATCCACTTGACTTAAAATGGAAAAAGTATTTTGATAAAAGAGTGAAACGAACAAGAATGTTAGCAAGCTCTTTCTCAAGAGAAGGTTCTCTACTGTTAGTGTCACCACTAAAGATGCTGTTTTCCGAGGAATCATGAAAGACAAGCCGGTTCGAGAAAAGAAGAACTTAGATAAGGGGCTCAAGCGCAGTGCTGGGAAACCTGCATGCTGCGTTTCTAAGGGAGGGAGTAGTAGTAATACTACTTCCTTACCTAACCAGGTCGCTAAAACTAAAGGCTTTGAAAAACGCGCTCAATACTATGCAGCTAAAGCTTATTCAAGACAAGCTGATAAGGGCGATCAATACCATAACCTTAAGGAAATTATCTTCATTGCTATAGCAGATTGTGTACTGTTTCCTAATAAATCTGAGTACAAATCAAAGCATACTATTCGAGATGAAGACACTAATGAACACGATCTAAAAGATTTTTATTTTATATTTATTGAATTGCCAAAATTTCCGAAAACAAAAGAAGATCAGTTAGAAAATATAGTTGAAAAATGGATATACTTCTTTAAATATGCAGATGAGACTAGTGAAGAAGAGCTGGAAAAAATAATAGGTAGTGATGTAATAATTAAAAAGGCCTATGAAGAGCTAAATAGATTCAATTGGTCAGAGAAAGAATTTATTGCCTACGAACAGGAAATAAAACGTATTCTTGATGAACAGGCTGTCCTCGCTCAAAAACTCGATGATGCTACTGAAAAAGGCATAAAAATCGGACATGAAAAAGGCAGAGCGGAAGGTAGGGAAGAGGGCAGAAAAGATAGGGATATTGAAGTCGCAAAAAACCTACTTAAGGCTGGCGTTTCCATTGATACCATCTCCCAAGCGACCGGTCTTCCTAAAGCTGAAATAAAACAACTTCAGGAAGAAAATACTTTTTAACCATTTTTGTTAAGCTCTTCACAAAAGAGGGATTTCATAGCCCTAAAACATGCTTTATGCCTTTAACTACTGATGTATCGCTTAAGAAGGTATCAGGCTTTTTAGATGGCTCCATTGCAACTACTTTCCTTGAAACACTAGATGTTGGCTGATCTGCAGTCTGCTTTTGTTGTAGAAATACAGTTTCCTTTTTAGCTAAAAACTCTTCTAGATGGCTTTTCACATGAACTAGAAACTCACCAGTTTGTTCAAACTCTGGACAAGCTTCTTTTGCAGATGAGTATAAGGTTTTTGATATTTCAGAGAATTTACCACTTCTTATTTGCCCGGCCACCTTTAAGAATACTTCTACAGGATTAAATTTTAGATTTGTAACTGGTATTCCTGACTCAATAGCAGCACCCTCTAATGCTTGTTCAAATTCTTTTGCAATAGGTAATGCATAAATTTGCGCTTCCTGTTCAGAAATACTCCTTATATCGTTAGAAATATACTTTTGGCCTGTAACTTTTCTTATAAATACATCTAATAAAAGAAGTGTACCATTTGTATCAATACCTTGAGCTGTAATAGCTTTAGAAGGTTGGGAATGCTTCATATCTATAGCTGGCTTAAAAGGAGAAGAGATAAACTGAGGAGGCCAACATTCATGCTCAAGCCCAGAATGGTGCAACACCTTTGCACTTTGCTGCTTCTTATGGTCACTTAGATACAGCCAAGTTTCTTGTGGAAAAAGGGGCTAATATTAATGTTGAAGATAATTATAAAAATACCCCTATGGGTTTAGCTATTGCACAAAACAAGCAAGATATTATAGAATTTTTTAATGTACTATTACCTACTCCTAACTCTAGTCTTGAAGGAGTTTCTACCTGTAGTGGCAATACTAGGTTGCAGAAGTGATTTTTGGGAGCTATTCAAAACCTCATACGCTCAAGGTAAGGAGAAATAGCAGGGAAATAAATATTGAGTTAATAATTTAGAGATTATTCTTAAGAAA
Organism: Wolbachia endosymbiont (group A) of Urophora cardui; assembly: GCF_964028435.1. Taxonomy (NCBI): domain Bacteria; kingdom Pseudomonadati; phylum Pseudomonadota; class Alphaproteobacteria; order Rickettsiales; family Anaplasmataceae; genus Wolbachia; species Wolbachia endosymbiont (group A) of Urophora cardui. The sequence goes on along the minus strand of NZ_OZ034774.1, from coordinate 1,091,059 downwards.
TTATTTTCTTGATGATTATGATTTTTTGAATATACACTTTTATGTTGGATTCAAAGAAGACTCAACAATTAGCTGTTCTACATCTTCCACTTTCTCGAGCTTGGTGTTGGGGTTTATGATATTGTACAGCGCAAAGCTCATACACACCAATCCAACTACTCCCACAGCTACTGCTACTGTGACATCGATTTTCAAAACATAAAATACAACACCGCTCACCAATAACGCTGTGCCAACAATACCTGCTACGATTGCCTGTCTTTGCCGTGTTGAGGGTCACAGTGTTGCCAGATCCACTACATGGCTCAGCGAAAGATGGGCTGTCAGCTCTATCAACGGAAGTTGGCTCTACAGTAGTTGAATCATTTTGCACTTCTTCGCTGCTTTCACATATAGGTTGAAGATCTTCACTATTTATATTACATAATTTAGTGTCAGTTTCTGTAGCTTTATCAATTACGTGAGTAGCATCTTTATGCTCTATATTTATTACACTATATTTACATACTTCATGCACTTCCTTACTATTTTCATCTTTAGCTGTAGTAGTTTTGGCTGTTACAACAGTGGGCTTCTGGGTTGCTCTCTTATTAAAAAGTTCTCCGGAGAATTTTAAGATTTCTTCTACAGCCTCACTATTTTTACGCGCTTCAGCATAGGTAAATGGGGTGTAAGTCATTTCCTCGCCATTTGAATGTTTTATCGTTATTCTTTTTTTGACAATCTCTTTCAAGATACCATTTTCCTCAGAGATCTTTAACACTGCTCTAATCATGTCATTGTCTCTACGTGATATAGCATCTGTAAGTATTGTATGAATTTCTTCCCGACCATCTGAATGTTTTGTGGTCATCTCTTCATTCAGAACTTCCTTTAATAGTTTTTGTTTTTTGGCTTCTTCTAAAAGATCTTTTACAGCTTGATTATTTTTATGACTTATAGCATAATGTAGTAGTGATAATGTCTCCTCTCTACCCTGATACTTGTAAGTTATTTTTGCTAAAAGAATCGTGCTTACGTTATAGCTGGATTTTTTAAATATTCCATTTCTGAACCTTCCAGCAATACCTTTCCCTTCCTCTATTTCTCTTGCTAGCTTTTGAATATTCTTTCCATCTTTATTTGTTAACTCATATATATCACATACTAATGTCAGTTTTGACGTTTTCATAATGTTTTTCCCCTATTAAGATTTATTGATTTAGTTGTAGTAGTTGCAGTTGCTCGCTCCATAAATTTGGTGCTCTTTTTCAATCAAAGGTGTCTTGCTGCTTGAAATGTTTTCCTTGTAAAAATTTAGCTTATCTTTTACATTGAAACAGCATTAAGACGATTTGCCTTTTTTTGGATGTAGAAATTTTCTAGGAATTGTCTTCTTGAGTTCTATGGTATTTTGTTTAACATTGAAACAAGAGTCCGTTGTCGTTTAATCTGCACAGATTGAAGATAAATGAATACCTTCAATACCATGATAAGGGGGGCTGGCGGAGTTTGTCAAGTAGGTTTTTTCGTCTCTATTCCCAATAAAAGTTCGTTATTGGTTATGCAGGAAGTCTAATACTGTCGTAAAAGGAAGTTTTCTTGTGCGTGTGAAACTTTTTTTCCAACAAAATGGATCTTCTGAAAAGTTTTCGAGTATATTGTATTTTTAATTTGTAAAATAAGATTTTTCCCTTTTTGCATGTTTCACCTAAAAAGGACACATTTTAGACTTCTTTGTTGGAATAAAACAGAAACAAAAGTGCTGTTTATTGCAGCTTTTGGGTAATTTAATGGTAAAAATTTTAGAGAGAAATTTTACACACAATCGCAGACATTTTTCCTTAAGTTGACGCCATTGAGTGAACGGTTACCTTAATTAGAAGTCTAGCTTTAACTTTAAATGGACTACTCAACCGTGACAGACTTAGCTAAATTTCTTGGACAATCGGCATCTAACCCTTTTTTTGCTGCAGTATAGTAAGCAAGGAATTGCATAGCAACACTATAGATGATAGGAGAGATAAAATTATCAGTGTCTGGAAGTTGCACCACATCTGCGCAAACTCCCCTTAGGAATGGCGCTCCTTGCTTATCACTGAAGGCAATTACTTTGCCTTTTCTTGCAATAATCTCTTGTATATTAGATAGCGTTTTAAAGAATAAACTATCATAAGGGATAATTGCTATAACAAGCACAGTAGAGTCTATTAAAGCAATAGAACCGTGCTTCATTTCTCCCGCTGCAATACCAATTGTATTGATGTATGAAAGCTCTTTTATCTTCAATGCACCTTCCATTGCAACTCCGTATGAACTTCCTCTGCCAATTAAAATAACGTTATTGTGCTCTAATATACTACCTGATATATGTTGTATTTGCATCACATTCAAAACGTGCTCAACATACTCGGGGATAGAATTGATAGCACTGCTTAGCTGTTTTATTCTCTCTCCACCCAGTATACCTTTTATTTTTCCAAGCTCCACGGCAAAGCATGCTAAAGTTGCAAGTTGCGCAGAAAAGGTTTTTGTTGAAGCAACACCAATTTCTGGCCCAGCAAGAGTATGTAACACAATATCTGAGATCTTTTCAATGCTGCTGTTAAATGTGTTAGTTATACTAATGATTGTTTGCTTCTGTGATTTCGCATAACGCAGCGCTTCTATGGTATCTGCAGTTTCGCCAGATTGAGAGATGAATAACCCAATGCTGCCTTCTTCTAGCTTGACGTTGCTATACCTAAATTCTGATGAGATTTCTAGATATACTCGAACTTGAGCGACACTTTCCAGCCAATATTTTGCTATTAGCCCGGCAAAATAAGATGACCCGCATCCAACTATAGTAATGTAACTCCGCTCAGAAAACAATTTTTTGTTGACCTCTTTATATTGCTTGTAAAATTGATTTATTGTTTTGTTTAATGCACGCGGTTGCTCAAAAATCTCTTTTAACATGAAGCTAGGATACCCATTTTTGCTAATTAGAAAATCACTTGGACTACTATTTTCTATACTACGTTTAACTTGTGTACCATTGTTGTATATACTAACTCCACTAGATTTTATCACTGCAATGTCACCATCTTCCAAATACGATATTCTTTCCACAAATGCACTTAAAGCATTAGAGTCAGATGCAGCAAACACTGTGTTACAGTTATAGCCTATTGCTAAAGGCAAATTTCTCTTCGCAACAAATAAGGCATCTGGATATTCTGCAAATAATAAGACCAAGGCAAATGAGCCATGTAAGTTGTTTAAACACTTAAATAGAGAATCAACTGGCGACAATCCTTCATCAAGATATAAGGTTAGCATATTTGGTATGATCTCTGTGTCAGTATCAGTATGGAATAACATTCCCCTTTCTTCTAGACCCTTTTTTAGCAGATTGTAATTCTCAATTATGCCGTTATGAGCAACAACAACATTATTTGTATGAATGGGATGAGCATTTTTAAGGCCTGGAACTCCATGTGTAGCCCAGCGAGTATGTGCTATACCAACTGTACTGTGAGACATCTTGCTTTCATCAACAACTTCATACAATCTTTTAACTTTACCTTCTGATTTTTTGACTTCTATCTCGCCTTCGTTATTTATGATTGCTATACCTGAGGAATCATATCCCCTATATTCCAATTTTTGCAACCCAGTTAGTAAAGTTGGTATTACTGAATCACCGCTACTTACTACACCAAATATTCCGCACACAAATGGATCAACAAATGAACTTTCTTTTAAAGTTATGCAGCATTTTTGCCTTTATCATCTTTTCCCTTTTTACTTTCCTCTGGTGGTTGATTTTTATTCTTTTTATCACTCTTTTCGATTTTGCCTTTTTCAATTGGTTTAGCTGCCACTTTTTGAGTTTCTTTGTTTAAAACTTCAGATATAGCGGACTTTAGGACTTTCACCTCAACTTTTGGTGCTATTTCTATTATAAATTGTGCATTTGCCTCATCAACTTTATTAACTTCACCTATTATCCCGCCAGAAGTAATGACTGTATCACCATGTTTTATTTGATCTATAATTTTTCTATGTTCTTTTAGTTTTTTGTGGTTTGGGCGAATAATAAGAAAATAAAATACCACAAATATTAAAATCAATGGAATAAAACTAGCAAAAGATGCGCCGATACTTGATGCATTGCTAGTTGCATCTGCTGCAAAAACTTCAGAAATGAGCATATTTAATCCTAATTGTTAATGATAAAAACAAACCTATTTAAGTATTAATTACAATACCATGCCATGTCAAGTCTGGTGAAAACGTTTCTAAATACCGGCAATAATATTGCGGATTTTAGATTATGCTAAAACCACTATGGCGGGAGTGATGAGACTTGAACTCACGACCTCATGCGTGACAGGCATGCGCTCTAACCAACTGAGCTACACCCCCCCTAATTTCTTTTTAGCGTTTTCAGGCTTCGACTTTAAAGCTAATAAACATGTTGCCCTTTGTCAATATTTTTTGTTTGCGCTTTGCTGTCTTTTCTATCACTATGTAAATAATTTAATTTCACACATGGCTTGTACAAGTAGTCCCATTAGGGTTATGCCATGGAAGATAAACTATTTGGAGGAATGATATATGACAAATTTGCCTGAAGTCACTGTGCGTGATTTAGCCGAATCTGGTGTACATTTTGGTCACAAAATTAGTCGCTGGAACGCAAAAATGGCTCCATACATATATGGAGTGCATCAAGAAAATCGTATACATATAATTGACTTGCGAAAAACATTACCATTGCTACAGGTGGCCATGAAGGCTTTATATGACGTTGCATCTCAAGGTGGTCGCATTCTATTTGTTGGTACAAAGTTTCAAGCTTTTGATATTATTGCAAGTGAAGCGATTCGTTGTGGTCAATATTATGTGAATCATCGATGGCTTGGTGGTATGCTTACTAATTGGGGCACTGTTTCTTCTTCGATAAAAACCTTGATACAATATGAGGAAATATTAAATGACGAGGATAGCATTTTAACAAAGAAAGAATTGGGGAACATTGAAAAGAAAAAGCAAAAGCTTGATAAGGCGCTTGGTGGTATTAGAGAAATGGGAGCAATTCCTGATATCTTATTCATCATTGATACTAATAAAGAGCATATTGCGGTTAAGGAGGCTAAAAAGTTAGGAATTCCAATAGTTGCAATACTTGATACTAATTCTGATCCAGATGATATTACTTATCTAATACCTGGAAATGATGACTCAAGAAAATCAATAGAGCTCTATTGTAAATTAGCTACCGACTCTATATTAGCTGGAATAGAGTCTAGTCTAGCAAGATCTGGAGTTAAGATTGATAATATAAAAGGTGATGAGTTTATTCAAGAAAAAGAAGATAGTATTGTGCAAACTAAAAGGAAACGTAGTAAAGTTTACAAAGAAGAAGAAGGGGAGGTAGTAACAAATGAAGATGAATCCAGATAATATAAGGGAATTACGTGATAGGACAGGGCTTGGCTTAAGTGACTGTAAAAAAGCATTAGAAGAATGTGATGGTGACATCAAGAAAGCCGTTGATAAGTTGCGTACAATAGGTCTTGCTAAAGCTGACAAAAAATCTGATAGAGTAGCTTCAGATGGGCTCGTTGCTATGTGTTTGACTGAAAATTATGGTGCATTGGTTGAACTCAATTGCGAAACCGATTTTGTTGCAAGGAATGAGAAATTTATAGAGTTAGTTTCAAATTTAGCATCAATTGCTCATCAAGAACGCTGTATCAGCGTTGATGAGTTAAAAAATGCCAAGTATGAAAGCATTGGCACAGTGCAGGAAGCTATTATGAATGGTACGTCAGTTCTTGGTGAAAAGTTAGAGTTGAGCAAGCTTTGTTACCTAGAGACTAAGGATGGAGTTGTTGCTGGTTATGTACACGGTGATGTACGTGGTTTAGGTAAAACTGGCGCTTTAGTTGCATTGCAATCACCCGGTGATAAGGCAAAGTTACAGGAAATTGGAAAACAAATAGCGATGCACATAGTTGCTATGAAGCCTGAAGCTTTGTCTATAGATGATTTAGATCAAATGAAGTTGAAAAATGAACGTTCTATAATTGAAGAGCAAGTAAGGAGCTTAAATAAACCTGAAGAAGTAGCAAAAAAAATAGTAGATGGACGAATGGCTAAGTACTATGAAGAAGTTGTTTTACTAGAACAAAAGTTCATAAAAGATGATAAAATGAAGGTTTCTGATTTTATAAAATCAAGCGAGGTGAGTGCTATTAAATTATCTGATTACAAGTTACTTGTTTTGGGCAGTGCAAACTAAATGGCAAGAAATGTCTTCCTTAGCAGATAAAGTAAAATACTCTAGAGTGTTATTGAAGATCTCTGGTGAAGCTTTGATGGGGTCACAGTCTTTTGGCCATGATATGGGAATAATAAGCCAATTATGCAAAGATATAGCTGATGTTAACAGGCTTGGAGTTCAGGTATGTATTGTTGTTGGTGGTGGTAATATCTTTCGTGGCGCATCTGCGTCTTTAAGTGGCTGTGAAAGAGCAAGCAGTGATTATATTGGAATGCTTGCAACTATAATCAATGCTTTAATTTTACAAAACTTTTTAGAAAAAAATTTAGTAGCTTCTAGGGTATTATCTGCAATACCCATGGCCACTGTATGTGAACCTTACATAAGAAGGAAAGCTATTCGTCATTTAGAAAAAGGTAGAGTGGTAATTTTTGCAGCAGGCACAGGCAACCCATTTTTTACTACAGATACAGCTGCAGCCTTACGTGCTGTTGAAATGAATTGTGATGTTATTCTAAAGGGTACACAAGTAAATGGTGTATACTCCGCTGATCCGAAAAAAAATGAGGATGCTGTAATGTATGATAGGCTTTCTTACACGGATTTATTGACTCGTGATTTAAAAGTTATGGATGCATCAGCAATTTCACTTGCTCGTGAGAATTCTATTCCAATTATAGTTTTTTCTTTGAAGGGAGAAAAAATAGTCAATATTATTAAGGGTCAAGGTACTTATACTATAGTTTCAGATTGTAAACAGTAGGTAATTTATGTTAAATGAAATAAAAGCTAAAACAAAAGAAAGAATGCTAAAAACTATTCAGTCCTTTCATGATGATATTAAAGGCGTACGCACTGGTAGAGCTAGCGCATCGTTGCTTGATGGTATAGTTGTAAATATCTATGGTGGACATCAAAAGTTAAATCAGGTTGCAGGCGTTTCAGTTATAGATAACAAAACCCTATCAATTAAAGTTTGGGATATTAATGTTGTAGGTGAAGTGAAAAATGCTATATTAAATGCCAACTTGAATTTAAATCCTGTTGTTGAGGGCAATACCATACGTATAGCTCTTCCGGATTTAACACAAGAAACCCGTGAAAAATTAGTAAAATTATTGCATCAGTTTTCTGAAAATGCGCGGATTGCCATCAGAAATATACGCAGAGATGTTATGGAAGAAATAGAGAAAATGAAGGGAAATAAGGAGATCTCAGAAGATGATTTTCATGGTGCTAAGAAGGAAATACAAAATATTACTGATGATAATATAAAAAAGATTGATGGTGAATTGTCCATCAAAGAAAAGGATATATTGCATCACTAAGGTAATATGAAAGAAACCTTCAGTAGTGAAAAAGAAAAAATTATATGCAAAGGTGTCATGGAGGTAGTCGACACACAACTGTATGAACGTTGCAATATTGCACAGTATTATACAGTAAATGATGTCATTCCAGTGTCCTCTTTTTTGTCATCCCAGTGCCTTTTTTCCCTGTCATCCCAGTGCGTAACACTGGGATACATCTTATTTTCATCATGGACATTATATGCTCTAAGAATCTGTTATCCATTTCCCTCTTTCCTGTCATCCCAGTGCGTGACACTGGGATACATCTTATTTTCATCATGGACATTATATGCCCCAAGAATCTGTTGTTCATTGCATAATTTGCAAATATTTTTATACTTAGATCCCAGTGTCACGCACTGGGATGACAGGAAAAAGGGCTACTGGGATGACACCTTTCAAGTAGAGATTGCTACTAAATCACTATTTTTGTACAGTGATATGTTAAGCACTCAGATGATATCGGGTGGTTTAGGTGAACTTTAAATGTTGAATCAAGAATCTTTACCGAAACATTTAGCAATTATTATGGATGGTAATGGTAGATGGGCGAACAATCAAGGAAAGGTAAAAATTGATGGTTATAAAAAGGGCAGTGAAGTTGCATACGATATTGCCAAGTATTGTACGGACCTAAGCATACCCTACTTAACTTTGTATGCATTCTCTATGGAGAATTGGCTTAGACCCAAAAACGAAACTGACTGTCTATTTGATTTATTTTACTCCGTTTTAACTAATGAAGATAAAGTCAATTTCATTTGCAACTGTAACATTAAGTTGAATTTTATTGGCAATTTAAGTCTGTTATCCAGTAAAATATTGGATCAAATTAAAAAAGCAGAAGAAATGACACATAAGAACGATGGTTTATTACTCACTGTGGCAGTCAGTTACGGAGCAAAGCAAGAAATTACACAAGCTATAAGCAATATTATAAAAGAAAATATTGCTTATGTATCAGAAGAGGAATTTGAAAAATTTCTGTATACTAAAGATCTGCCAAAATTGGATTTATTAATTCGCACTGGCGGCGAAAAAAGATTAAGCAACTTTTTATTATGGCAAGCAGCTTATGCTGAATTGTATTTTTGTGATACTTTATGGCCTGATTTTTCTTGTCAAGATTTGAGTAAAGCATTAGAAGATTATACAAAAAGAGAGAAAAAATATGGTAGATAATAATTTTATAATTAGAATGTTGTCCTCAATAGTAATATTATTCATATTTTCCTTTGCTACATATTTCAGTGATTTATCGTTTTACCTATTGATTTTTTCAATAGCAGTTTTATCTTCTTTTGAATGGTATAATCTAACCCAAGGAAACAAAATTTTATATGTTTTCGCATTATTATTGATTGCACTACCAAGCGCCTCATTAATATATTTATATAACCTACCACAGGGAAAATACGCATTAGTATGGTTCGTCTTAACCATTTGGGGAATTGACATTACTGCCTACCTATTTGGTAAGAATTTTGGTGGAGCTAAAATTTGCCCAATTCTTAGCCCTGGAAAAACTTGGACAGGACTTCTTGGTGCGATTTTAGCTGGAGTAGTGTGCACAATTTTTGGATCAATATTTTTTGGTCTATTTTCAATTTTTTATTCTCCAATCATTGGCCTTGCAATCGCTATTCTAGCGCAACTTGGCGATTTCACTGAGTCGCTTGTTAAAAGAGCTTACGGTGTTAAAGATAGTGGAAGTATGATACCTGGCCATGGAGGAGTGCTCGATCGTATGGATAGTTTCATTTTTACTGCCCCTCTTCTTGCTATTTACATAAGCTAAGTCTGCAGAAGAAACAAAGTGCCATTAGAGGTCATCCCTAGTCAGCTCCCCAACCGCTTCTACAGTACAGTCATGGACAAACGTCTTTTCACAATAAGGGCAGGCTATTTCCTCTTCTTCTCCCATATCTAAATATATTAATGGATGGCCGGAACCCTCATTATTCTCATCACCATGACAACAAACTTTTCTATTATTAACCCTCACTTTTGACATGCTACTCCTTTAGCTTATAACATTTTATATATTGAATATACCCATTCAGAAATAAAAAACAACAAGCACTATTCTCCATTTTTTATCCTATTCAGGTTAATCAATTCGTTTTGAACGCCTTTTGATACAAATTTGCTAACATCTTCTCCTAATCTTGCTATTTCCTTTACAAAACTTGATGAGATAAATTGAGTATCTTCAGAAGCAGGAAGAAATATGGTTTCGATTTCAGGAAGAAGTTTATAATTTACCCAACTCATTTGAAACTCGTAATCAAAATCCGATACTGCTCTTAATCCTCTAATAATAACAGAAGCATTCTGCTCTTTGGCAAACTTCACTAGCAACCCATTAAAAGATATAACATCTGCATCAATTCCTAGCCCTTTGATTTCACTTTCAGCCATGCTTGTGCGTAGCTTTGTGTCAAAGGCAACATGCTTATTAACGTTTTCTGCAACTCCTATTATTAATTTATCGACTAGTTTACACGCTCTTTTGATTATGTCAATATGCCCAAAAGTTATAGGGTCAAATGTGCCAGGGTAGATTCCTATTCTGTTATTAATGTTCATCCTTTATTTTTATATAAACTACTTTAAAAACTTTTGATAGACATAATAACATTTTTTATCTAAAAATGAAAGTATACAGTTGGCCTGATAGCTCAGTTGGTAGAGCAAAGGACTGAAAATCCTTGTGTCGCTGGTTCGATTCCTGCTCAGGCCACCTTCTCTTTCTTGGCAAATTTGCCTTTTTGTTATAAAATACTCTATATCGTAATATAAATATTAGAGAGGCAAGTTATGGTGTATAAATATTACAATAAAGTATTTAAGATCTTATTAATTATAGTTCTATTATTAAGCAATATTACTTATGCTGGCGTTAGTGAAAAACCGGCATCTCAACATGTAACCAGAAAAGAAGAACCAGCGTCAACTGCCTTGACGGCAGAAAATACAGTAAATAATGACATAGTTGTTGGTTTGTTGAAAACGGAAGAAGCACATGAGCTTGGGCTATCTCAAAATATCTACGAGATGTTTAATAACTTTGGGGTTAAGACTGTACTGATTGATTATAATAAGATAATTAGCCTTAAAAAAATTCAGACAGAGTCACTTAATCTCGCAAAACAAGATGAAACATTGGCAAAGAAGCTGACATTAGACCGAATAAAAATTGAAGTTGCAAAGTTTATTAAAGAGCACAAAATAAATAGAATATTTATTCCGGATAATTTACACTCAGCACCCACTCCTTGTCGCCAGCTTGTTACTGAAGCAATTGCAAAAATAGTGGATGATAACCCTGCAATTCATTTACTTGGCATATGTGAAGGCATAATGAATGCAAAGGGAATTGAAGTAGTGAGTGTTGTGAGTGATGAAGAGAAGCAAAGATCTCATTTAAAATCAGCATCTAATCCACATAAAGAGGATGCACCTCTCCAGCAGATAAAGATCGTTCCAAACAGTCGTTTAGCGGAATTAGTAGCTAAATTCTTAATACCTAATGAAAATGGCTGGTTTTCAACATATTTTCCAGATGCTCATTCAGGGGCAGTAAGTAATACACCAGAAAATAGAAGAAAATTGGAGTTACTTGGATATAAAGTTGCAGCATTTTCCAGTGATGGGGTAATAGAGGCTATTGAAGATAAGCACGGTAATATTTACTTTCAATGTCATCCAGAAGCTCTTGTTGTAAAATCAGATAAAAACCTCTATTTATCAAATCACAAGGAACGTCAAGTGTCTACACTAGTTGCTATAGCGATTATAAATGATTTTCTTTATCGTGCTTAATGGCTATAGCTTTAGATTTACCAACGATTTGATAAACGACAAATTCGTCATCCCGCTGCTTGTTAGCGGTATCTAGAGATACCGCGGCGGTATGACTTGCATTAGCTATAAAATAGTAGTTTATATAAATCCCATAGCATGCCGAATGAAGCTTTTTTTGAGAAAATTTGAATTTTCAACTGCAATCAAGCCAAGATTTCTTAGTGCTTTAGCGCAGAATATTCTGTTGGAGAACATCCTATTTAATCCATCAGTTGCAAGCGCCATTGTAAAATTATCAAAGTATCTGTTACGTGAAATTTTCTTTAATAAATAACTACTGCCAACATCAATACCAGATGCTTTTGCAGCAACTATGTGCTTTATAACACTTTCTACATCTCTAATTCCAAGATTAAGCCCTTGACCTGCAACTGGATGAATTGAATGTGCTGCATCGCCGATAAGCAAAACTCTACCCTTATATAACTTTTTTGCGAAAACAAAACTTAAAGGATAAAGTTTTCTTTCACCCTCTAATTTTATCTCTCCTAAATAAGAACCAAATCTTTTTTTGAGCTCTATAATAAATTCTTCTTCAGACAGATCCATTAGCATTTTTGAAATTCCAGATTTTTCTGTCCAAACTATCGAAGAAGTATAGCCACCCTTCATCGGTAGAATTGCAAATGGACCGCCAGGAAAAAAACGCTCTACAGCTAAGTTTTGGTGATGCAGTTCATGCTTTACATTAAATACTATGCTACTTTGTTTATAATCAAATTTCACTGTCGGTATAGAAAATAACTCTGGTAGTTTAGAGTTTTTGCCTTCAGCGCAGATAAGTAGCGATGATATTAATTCCTGGTTATTATCAAGAATAACTTCCACATATCCTGAATCACAAGCAATTGTTTTATAGGAATGTGGAGAGTATATATTTAGTTTATTCAGAAAATTATTGTTGATTGCATTCCATATAGTAGCATTGTTAATAACATAACCCATTGGTTCTTCACCAACCATTTTATGATTGTAATGCACAGTAACCGCATCTAATATGCATATATCAAGTATTGGCTCAGCTTCGCTTTCTATAAACTGCCAAATCCCTAATTTTTCCAATATTTTTTTCGAGCCTTGAGAAATAGCAAATGCTCGGTTGTCATCTACTACACGTGGTAGACTATTTTTTTCAATCACAGCTACAGACACAGAGTCACAACTGAGGCCAATTGCAGTAATAAGACCAAGTAACCCACCACCTGAAATGATTACATCATAATTCATTTTATTCACGCTAATTGTAAAATTATATTTTATCTATTTTGAAAATAGTTTAAACAAACTTTGTATACTATGAGTAAAAGACTTTAAGGTTTTCCTATATACAAATTAAGTCTCTTAGAACCTGTCTTGAAAATGGCTAAGCATAGAAGTAATCATATTAGATTTCTTGCATAACCCAAACTAAGTAGAAAAAAGGCAACTCCCCTGTCATCCCAGTAGCCCTCTTCTTGTCATCCCAGTAGCCCTTTCTTGTCATCCCAGTGCGTGACACTGGGATCTCATTTTACTTTATAATGATGTCATGGAAGTAGCTGACACTGGAATTCAGAAAAAAGGATGATGTCATTCCAGTCTGGAATCCAGCCTTTCCATAATCATCAAAACGTTGTATTTTAACATAAAACAGCTATTTTTATACTTAATAAAATTCCTGGATCCCAGACTAGGATGACACCCTTCTGGTAGACAATGTTCGTACAGTTGTGGATTCATTCGCGGTATAAATTCCGCTAACTAGTAGCGGAATGACGGTTTTTCAAATTATAGGTAAACCTAATCCACTTTAGCTATAACATCTTTAGCAATGTCTTCATAAATCTCTGCCAAATCTTCACTTAGCATTAAAGGATTTCCACAATCAGAAACATGACATATTTGTGGATCCAGAGGAATCCTGCCTAATAGTTTGATGCCCAGCTCCTCAGACATTCTTTTTGCGCCGTCTTTTCCAAATATGTATATTTCTGAGTCATTTTGAATGAAATAACTCATATTTTCCACAATGCCAATAATCGGTATACTGAGCTTTTTAAGCATATCATAAATTTTGCGAGCATCGATTAAAGAGAGCTCCTGTGGAGTTGAAACTATTATCGCCCCGGTTAAGTTAAAATTTTCCATAAGACTTAAATGCACATCGCCAGTTCCAGGTGGTGTATCAACTATCAAATACTCTATATCGGACCACTTTGTTCCCATGAGCAGATTATAAAGTGCTTTTGTGATCATAGGTCCGCGCCATATTGCTGCACGATCCTTGTCAACAAAATAGCCGATTGAAATAGTATGCAGTCCATACCTTTCTATAGGTATTGCTTTTCCACCCTGTATTTCTGGCTTTAATTTTTCAGTGCTAAGCATTTTAGGAATTGAAGGACCATATATATCTGCATCAACCAGCGCAACTTTATGTTTCAACTTTGCTAATGAGAGAGCAAGATTTAGCGCAACTGTGGACTTGCCCACACCGCCTTTACCAGAGGCCACAACGATTATATTTTTCACTCCTTCGATATGTAATTTAGCTTTTTGTTGCCCAGTTTGTTTTTGACAAGTAGCAACCACGATCACTTTTGTCACCCCCGGTATAGCTTTAACAGCTTGCTCACAATTTCTTCTTAATTCTTCGTTTGCTTGCGTGTTACCGGCAACTTCAAGCGCAAAACCAATGTCCCCGCCTTTAATAATGATTGAGGATATTATGCCAAGAGCGATCACATCTTTACCGCTTTTTTGCTCTATGACTTTTTTTAAGTTCTCTCTTACAATTTCTTCGTTGATCATTAGACCTCTTACATAGCAGATCCCAGTGCGGAACATTTGTTTCGGAAACAGTATGTTAAATGTTATAGCAGGTTTTGCCTAGAACACAAGCCAAGTACTGGTTCACTTTATGACAGTATCATGAAAGTAGCCTCTTTCTTGTCATCCAAGTAGCCCCTTCTCCTGTCATCCAAGTAGCTTGACACTGGTTTACTTTATGATGATGTCATGAAAGTAGCTGACACTGGTTCTTTTTTTCTAGATCCCAGTGTCACACACTGGGATGACAAAAAAAGGAGCACTGGAATGACAGCAGTCCCACGTCATACCGCGATTCATTCGCGGTATCTCTTAACATAGATCCCGCTAACACGTAGTGGGATGACGGTTGTCGGTGAACCTAAGTTACTTTAGCTACAAACATTAAGAAATTTACTAAATAAAAAAAAAGGCAAAAGAAGCCCCGTGGTTATTATCCGCTTTAAAATATTGGCGTTTTTTATGTTTTAAACGCTTGACAAGCGAGATAGTACGCTGCTACGAAAATTACCTGCAAAAAGAAACCTCTACTCCTTATTCTTTGCCCTTCCTGCACGCTTACGTTCATTTGGATCAAGGAATTTCTTGCGTAAACGTATAGATTTTGGAGTTACTTCCACCAATTCATCATCATCTATATACGCTATCATATCCTCCAGTGTCATTATCTTTGGAGGAGTGAGTTTTATGGCTTCATCACTACCTGAAGCTCTTACGTTTGTTAATTGCTTACCTTTTAGCACGTTTATCTCCAAATCATTGTCACGGCTATGCTGGCCGACAATCATGCCACAATATACCTTATCCTGTGGCTTGATAAACATAATTCCCCTGTCTTGCAAATTGAAAATTGCATACGCCACAGCCTCACCCTTATCTGTAGAAATTAAAACTCCATTGCGCCTTCCAGAAATTGGACCTTTATGTGGAGCATAACTATGAAATAAACGGTTAATTATGCCTGTGCCCCGAGAATCAGTTAAAAACTCTCCTTGATAACCAATTAATCCTCTTGATGGCACTAAAAACGTTAATCTTGTCCTACCATTACCAGAAGGTCTCATGTCAGTCACTTCACCTTTTCGGAAGCTGAGTTTTTCCATGATGATTCCACTATATTCATCATCTACATCAATTACTACTTCCTCTATAGGTTCAAGTTTTTTGCCATCTTCTTCCTTAAATAGCACGCGAGGGCGTGATACTGAAAGCTCAAAACCTTCTCTCCTCATATTTTCAATTAACACTCCAAGCTGTAGCTCTCCACGTCCACCTACTTCAAACGCTTCACCACTTGATGCCAAAGTTACGGTAATTGCAACATTTGTTTCTGCTTCTGCATATAAACGATCCTTTATAACGGTTGAGGTAAGCTTTGTTCCCTCTTGTCCGGCAAAAGGTGAATCATTAACACTCAGAGTAATCGCCATCGTCGGCGGATCAACTGGAGTTGAGCTTACTGCAGTTGTAACCTCTGGTACTGCTATAGTGTCAGAAACTGAAGCTTTCTCAAGTCCTGCAATTGCAATTATGTCTCCCGCCACAGCTTGTTCTACTGGAATACGTTTCAAGCCAGAAAATGAGAGCAACTTAGTTAATCTCCCTCGTTCAATTACTTTACCGTCCAGATCAAGTACCTTAAGATCTGAATTGACTTTTGCAACGCCCTGATAAACCTTTCCTGTCAATATTCTGCCAAGAAACTTATCAGACTCAAGTAGAGTGACCAACATAGCAAAAGGGGCATTTTGATCATAAACAGAAGGTTTTATATAATCTATAACCGTTGAAAATAATGGGCTTAAATCTTTTCTTTCATCAGAAAGCTCCTTAGCACACCAACCATTTCTACCTGAAGCATACAACACTGGAAAATCTAGCTGCTCGTTGGTTGCATCAAGGTTAAAAAATAACTCATATATTTCATTTAATACTTCATCAATTCTGCTGTCTGGTCGGTCGACCTTATTGATTATCACAATTGGCTTCAAATTTGCTTTTAGTGCTTTTGACAACACAAATTTAGTTTGTGGCATGGGACCTTCCGCAGCGTCAACCAGCAGCAACACACCATCTGCCATGCACAATACCCTTTCTACTTCTCCACCAAAGTCTGCGTGCCCTGGCGTATCAATAATATTGATTTTTTCATCACCCCACATTATTGATGTGCATTTTGCAAGTATTGTAATTCCGCGCTCACGTTCTTGGTCGCCACTATCCATAACTCGCTCTTGAACTTCTTGATTCTCACGGAACGTGCCACTTTGTTTTAACATGTTATCAAGCAAAGTAGTTTTACCGTGGTCAACGTGTGCGATTATTGCTATATTACGGATCGATTTAAATTCGTTCATTTTCTATCATTTCAAAATTAATTTAGTAATAAGTATACATAAAATACACTTGGAGTAAATAACTAAAGCTGTGTATAAGTGCTGTGTTTCCAAGATATTATAGGATTACTTTGTTAAATATTCTCTACTCCCAGGTTTTGTTATGGGTAGTTGTTTTAATTCACTTGGAAGTTCTTCCTCGCTGTAGTTTTGGATGTTCAGTTCAATCAAAGATATGACAGGAAAAGGCAGTTTCGTTTCACTATTCCTCTTTATTAGAGAAGCTTCAGCAATGACTTTACCTCCCTCCCCTTCTGCACATTTCACTGCTTCAAGTGAAGATTTGCCTGTGGTTATCACATCCTCGATAAGTAATATTTTCTCACCCTTTTTGATCTTAAATCCACGGCGTAATTCAAACTTGCCATTAACGCGCTCGCAAAACATTGTCTTTATTCCAAGCTGCCTGCCAATCTCATAACCTACAACTATTCCGCCAATTGCAGGAGATAATATTAAATCTATGGAGCTATTTAATTCTTTTTTTATTTTATCTGCCAGTAATGCGCAAACTTTCATGGCTCTGCTTGGATTTTCAAAAATTTTAGCGCATTGTATATATGTATTGCTATGCAATCCAGAAGATAAAACAAAATGCCCATGCAAAATTGCTTCTGCTTCTTTAAATTCTTTTATTATTAGGTTGTTTTCGTCTAATATCATTTTTTAAGTTTCACTATTACATTCTTTATTAATTATCTGAGTGATACAAATATCAGACCACACGTTTATTGCAGTTTCAAACATATCGATGATTGTATAAATAGGCAAAATCAGTCCCATAATATGCAGAGGAACATTCATCGACATGAGATAACTGGTTGCCATAAAATAGCACCCCATCGGCACTCCAGCGTTACCAATTGCTGCACTAGTTGCTAAAAAAATCCATATAAACATTTCGCTTAAGGAAAATGCGCATCCATTCATCTCTGCAACAAACATTACAGTGATTAGTATAAATGCAGCACATGCATTCATATTAATTGTTGTGCATATTGGTAAAATAAAGGACGACAATTTCTTTGGCACCTTTAGCTTATTTTGCACACAGTCTATAGTTGTTGGCAATGTTGCACTGGATGATTTAGAAAAAAACGCAAGTGTGAGTGCCGGCATAACCCCTTTCAGCGTTTGAATTGGTGATATGCCTTTATACCACATAAGTAGCGGTAAAATCAGAAATGCCTGCACAAAATTTGCAGACATTATGCAAACAAAATACCATAAAAGACTGTAGAACTCGCTACCACCTTTTAATTCGTGCAAAAAACATGTAATAAAAGACCACACAGCAAGTGGAACAAGCTTTAGTAACCCCTGAGCAATTTTAAGTAACGTATCGAAAAGTGCAGAGAATATTTGATGTAATATGTCCTGCTTTTCTTTTGAAAGTGAAACAATAGCTCCACCCATCAAAAAAGCGATCAATATGCTACCAATAACGTTATTTTCAAGAAAAACTTGCACAAAATTCGAAGGAATGAGTGATTTTAAGTATGAAAAGTAACTGTAATTGTTATTATCCAAACTTCCTATCGTGTTACATATGAAATTTTTTTTCACTGGGTCTATTAGCAGGTAAAACAATAATGCAACAAACGCAGCTATAATAGTTGTAAGCAGCGTATAAAATAGTGTTTTCTTAACTAAGGTTTTAATTTCGATTGAGTCTTTAAGTCCTGAAATTGTGGAAACTATTGATAGAAAAACTAAAGGTAAACTTATTAATTTCAACAAACTAACAAATATGTCACTAAACAGCTTTGCTATTTCAAATATAATCTCACTGTTTAAATAGTAAGCAACTATTGCAAACAGTATAGAAAAGAGTATTGCAAACTTGTGCATTGAAAATAAAACTTCAAAGTAACATTATACAACAATTTTGCTGTTTTGGAATCAGATTGATAGACAAAATAACTTTACAAATTAGGAAAAGATAAGAGGATGCGTTTATTCGGAGACAGTAGACTTCTTGCATAACCCAAACTAAGTAGAAAAAGGTATCATCCGAGTAGTTGACACTGGTTCCTTTATGACGGCAGTGCCCAGATACTGGAATCCAGCCTTTCTGCAATCTCATCGAAAACGTTTTTCTATGCTAGTTTGCTTGTGAGCAAGCAAACTTTCCTGGATCCCAATGTCTGGGCACTGGGATGACACCCTACTTAACCGTCATACCGCGATTCATTCGCGGTATCTCTTAACATAGATCCCGCTAACAAGCAGCGGGATGACGATTGTCGTTTAGCCATAAATATTAAGAAATTTACCGAATAAAAAAAAGGCAAAAGAAGCCCCATGGTTAACTAGTTATTTATATGTACTTCAAAATATTGGCGTTTTTTTTCTAAACGCTTAATAACCGCGATTCAGCCGCTTTTAAATGCGACTAACCTAAATTACA
Organism: Wolbachia endosymbiont (group A) of Urophora cardui; assembly: GCF_964028435.1. NCBI lineage: Bacteria > Pseudomonadati > Pseudomonadota > Alphaproteobacteria > Rickettsiales > Anaplasmataceae > Wolbachia > Wolbachia endosymbiont (group A) of Urophora cardui. Next base: position 1,071,970 of record NZ_OZ034774.1, on the reverse strand, counting down.
AACATTAAGAAATTTACTAAGTGAAAAAAAAGGCAAAGAAACCCTAAGGTAGCTAGTATTCAAATTCTCCCTTGTCTATTTGACGTCTTTTGCTGTCTTAAACGCTTTATAAGCGCGTTTCGGCTTGTATAGGTAGAAACCTAAAAGTTTTATAAAAACATGAGGTGCACATAGTGCAAAAAATTAAGCATGATTTACGCCAAATACATTAAGTTTTTTTGTTATTAATCCACTGCAGAGATTGCGAAGGTAAATAATTAGCTTCAGTTTCATGATAAGGGAGCTGGCGGAGTTTGTCAAGGAAGTTTTTCGTTTCTATTCCCAATAAAAGTTTATTATATGGTTATGCAAGAAGTCTAGTGGAATTGGCTAATATTTCTTAATTTAAATTCAGGTGCACTTAGCCCATTCTGGTGATAACAAATTGGAACAGATAAGGTATGATAACTAACTTTTCTGTGAGTATATAGTTTTGCCAGACACAACAGTACGTACCACGTGCCCTTTTACTTTGCGCCCATCGAAAGGGGAATTCTTTGATTTACTAGCAAAGTTGTCAGTTTTAATTTCCCATTCATGATTGAGGTCAACTAAAATTAAGTCTGCAGCAAGGTTTTTTTGTATACGACCACGTGATACGTGTATTATATCTGCAGGCTTATATGTCAATTTTGCAAGCACATCAAGTAGACCCATTTGCCCACTGTGGTAAAGTTCAAGTGAAAGGGGCAGCATTGTTTCAAGGCCAACAATACCAAATGCAGCATTTTCAAGTGGAAGATCTTTAGAATTACGATCATGCGGAGCGTGATCGGTTGCAATGCAATCAATCACACCTGTCTTTAAACCTTCAACCATAGCTAAACGATCTTCTTCAGTGCGAAGCGGCGGGTTCATTTTTGCAATTGCTCCATGTTGTTTTACTATATTTTCAGTCAAAGTGAAGTGATGAGGGGTTACTTCACATGTAACATTTAATCCCAAATCTTTCGCACGTTTAATAGCATCAAGTGAATCTTTTGAAGAGACATGTAGAATATGGTAGTGCACATTTTCCATATCTTTCATGAGCAGTATATCACGATTTACCATAACCGATTCTGACGCACTCAAGATTCCCTTTACTCCCAATTCTTCAGAAATTTTACCTTCGTTGATTGCACCACCTGCTGATAAATTTAAATCTTCTGCATGTTGAGCAATAGGAACACCCAGCATACTTGAATAAAGCAGCGCCTGTCTCATAATCATTGGGTTCATAACTGGCATGCCATCATCAGTGAACCCAACCGCACCTGCTTCCTTTAAAAGTGCCATTTCAGTCAACTTTTCTTCCGAAGTGGTAATTTTAGCGTAAAATTCAACGTTTACATGTGAAGTTTCAAGTGCTCTATATTTCAAATATTTAGCCAAAACAACGCTATCAATTGCTGGAACAGTGTTCGGCTGACAAACTACAGTTGTAACGCCTCCCGCAGCTGCAGATTTGCTGCCTGTATATATAGTTTCTTTATGTTCTTGGCCTGGTTCACGAAAATGTACGTGAATGTCAATAAGGCCTGGCATTAGAACAAGCCCTTTACAGTCTATTGTTTCATCGACCCCACTTGTTGAAAATAATGATTCACCAAAGTCAACAATTTTATCCCCTTCAGTCAATAATGAACCTTTTATATCAAGCTTAGTTTCGGGATCGATAACACGAGCATTAATATATGCAATTTTATAGCCTTCCTTTTGCCCTGTTTGCAGCAAATTCCAAGTTTGAGTCATTATATTTGAGTATCGATTATAAAATAAATCTAAAGTTTTTTTAACAAAATACAACCAAATAAAAACGCAGACTAAAGTTGCGAGAGCTGTCTTGAATTAAAATTGTCCCAAAAATTTGGCTCTTATAACCGAGTTACTTCAGTTTTAACGTTAATATGAAAAACTCTTAGCTCTGTTGAAGGATTTTCCAGTTGAATATCTAGCTCATTCTGTATGTTCGATAAACAAATCAAAGCTGAGTCAAAATTTTCATCACACTGCTTCGCTTCATGCATACCATCGATTATTTCCTCTAATTCTTCCACATCATCCATTTCTTGCGGCGCACTTTTTAATATCGCTTTTATTTGGTTTAAATTTTGACGAATTTTCTCCTGATATCCAGCAATTCTCTCTTGATATATATCAATTATTTTTTGACATGCGTTGCCTCTAAATGGATGTTCTTTTTTCTCTTTTATGTAAGAACTTTGAAAGTCTTTACAGTTAAGGATTGCTTCTCTATGTTTTTTTATGTCATTAATTGCACTGACTATCGACTTATCTATTTTCTTCAAATTTTCTTCCCGTCCTTCTCTTTTAATTATACTTTTGGATTCATTTTTCATTTGGTTCATTTTGTCATACAGGTTTCTGCATTCTTTGTAAGATACCATTGGTTGTAATATTCCTTCTTCTACACCTTTATTGTAAAAATTCTTCAACTCATTACTTGATAGTATTGTTATAGCATCTTCCCTTTTGCCTTGTGATTTAGGATACTTTTTATTCAATGAACTAACATGATTTAACAAGAAATCTTTAACTAGCTCTTCCTTTTTAACTTCAGCTAATTTTTCTAGTGTTTCTATATATTTCAGAACTTCCGCAAAGAGCTGTCCACCAGATGGAGCAAATCCTTGAAGTGGTTTACTCTGAGCTTTATAAAAATCGGTTTGTAAAAAATCTTCAGCTTGTTTTTTTATTACTGAAAGTTCATTGAAGGCTTTTTCTGGATTGATTTTTCTCAAAATACCAACAGTTTTTCTAATCGCTTTTTCTCTCTTTTTATTATCTTGCTTTTCATTTAATATCAGATGTTCAGTTTTGGTAAAAGCATTACCTTGATCACTCTTTGCAATGTTACAAACGATGTTTTTTACAACTTTTTCAGTTGCTGCATAATCTATTTCTTTTGCAAAGCAGTCAACAAATGATTGCCAAACTTTTTTATTAACAAGCTTACTTGTCTTATTTTCAAAATCTTCTCTACTTTTGAATCCTAAAATAGTATAGAGATTTTTTTCAACTATTGGTTCGGCATGTTGTTTTGCCACTTTACCTTTTATATTGAATGGAAATTTACTAATCTTAGTTGTACCCACAATGTTACCTCAATATTAACGCTATCTATAAAAGTATAAAGATTTAATATTTAATTTTTAATTAATACTAGCACAGCTAACTACGGGGGCATTATGCTAGCATCAATAGCAAGCGTCAATTAACACTTTAACTTCTAACTTGTCATCAGTAATATTGTTTATATAAAAACTATAATTTTTTATGCCTGAACTTGGGAATATATTGCTACTCATAGCCTGCTTATTGTCTTTGACATATTTGTTTTTACCGCTTAGTTCTTGTCGGTTTATTACCACTGCCATATTTTTTTGTGTATCAACATCAATGGCTATTTTGATCTACTGCCACATTACAAATGATTTCTCACTCGAAAACGTATATTACCACTCACACACAACAAAACCTTTGATCTATAAGATTTGTGGAGTTTGGGGAAATAAAGAAGGGTCTATGTTGCTTTGGACATTAGTGCTTACCTTTTACCTATTTCTGATGGGTATTTTTACTGATAACGACAGTAAATTGAAGAAAGTATCCTTGATCACCCAAGGCTTGATTTGCTTTTGTTTTTTACTGTTCACTTTACTTGAATCCAGCCCCTTCACTAAAATGCCAAGCGTTGAAAAAGATGGATTGGGTTTTAATCCGATATTGCAAGATATAGGCCTTGCTATTCATCCACCGATATTATATTTGGGGTACCTTGGATTTAGCGTTCCTTTTTCGCTCTCTATAGCTGGATTAATTGCAAATACTGAAGGAAATGTTTGGGCTAAAATTGTCAGGCCTTGGGTACTTATTTCTTGGTCGCTGCTCACTTTGGGCATCAGCTTGGGTAGCTGGTGGGCATATCGCGAACTTGGGTGGGGTGGATTTTGGTTTTGGGATCCAGTGGAAAACGTTTCTTTGATACCGTGGCTAATTGCAGTGGCGCTGACACATTTGTTGCTCGTTGTACGAAATTTCAATACTTTAAGGAATTTCGCTATTTTACTTACGCTTACAACTTTTATATTGAGTGTAACTGGAACATTTCTAGTCCGCTCAGGAATACTCACCTCAGTGCACACGTTTGCAGATGACTCAAGGTATGGACTGTATATATTAGCTCTACTTGGTGTAATTACAGTCAGTAGCTTAGTAATATTTGTAGTGTTTACGAGAAAAAATCGCACATCTTTCCAGTGCTCGACATTGGAATCCAGAAAGAAATCTGCTACTCAAGTGACAGAGGGTAGAAGATTCTTTTCACGCCTTACGATGATGCTGATGAACAATTTATTATTTATTACTGCCTTTTTCATCGTGTTCGTTGGCACTTTATACCCTACAGTGCTTGAGTATTTAACCGGTGAATTAATTTCAGTTGGAGCACCATATTACAATTCTTTATTTAATCCTATTGCACTGGCTATTCTAGTGCTCACCATGATCGGGCAATACTGCCGTTGGCAGGGAAATAGTCTATTGCCAATATTTCGTGAATACAGATTTTCATTCTGTAGTGCTGCAGCTATTTTGCCGTTTATCTTTCACATGGAGCTAATAATTGTGCTATCAATTACTATCTCCATAGCATTATTAATCTTTGTTTTAGAAGCATATAGTAAAAGAATTTGTTTATTTAAGGTAGCATTTGGTGAATCAATTTTATTAGCAAGAAAAGTTTCTAAATCCTACTATGCAATGATGGCAGCTCATGCTGGAGTGGCAATTTTAGTGCTTGGTATAGCTTATTCAGTTGGTTGGCAGGAGAAAAAAGAAAATTACTTAAAAATAGGGGATAGCATAACAGTCAATAAATTTAAAGTTATTTTACGAAATATTGAGCTAATAAAAGAAAAAAATTTCCATGCAGTGAGAGGTACAATGGATATCAGGAATTTGCTGAATAATAAGATATTGGGTGAGATAACCCCTGAATATAGATTTTACCTTGTGGAAGGTCAGAAAAATGTTGAAAGCAGTATCTACCACAATTTGCTTTCTGATATTTATGTTGTAATCGGTGAGATTGATAAGAGTAAGAGCAAAATCGCAGCTAAAGTGCACTATAAACCTGGAATGTCTATAATCTGGCTTGGATCCTTCCTCATCGCTTTTGGTTCGCTCCTTGCTGCTTTTCCTTTATTGAGAAGATTTTAATAGGACTCCTTTATACTATAACGAAAAAACTTCCTTGACAAACTCCGCCAGCGCCCTTATCATGGTATTGAAGGTATTCAGTTATCTTCATCTGTGCAGATTAAACAGCAAGAAAACAACGTAGTTGGCGTCTTATTTTTAATTTTTTGCACTATGTGCACCTTATGTCTTCACAATATTTCTAGGTTTTTACCTACACAAGCTGAAACGCGCTTATAAGTCGTTTAAGACAGTATAGTACGCCAATTTGCAGGATTAGAGAGTGACAACTAGCTAACGCGGGGTTTCTTTTGCCTTTTTTTCTGCTTAGTGAATTTCTTAAACATTTATAGCTTAAGTTAGTTGCACTTAAAAGCAGCTAAATTGCAGTGTTTAAGACTTAAAAAACGCCAAATACTGAAAATAGACAATGACTAGGGCTTCTTTTGCCTTTTTTTTGTTTGGTAAATTCCTTAATATTTATAGCTAAACGACAACCGTCATCCCGCTGCTTGTTAGCGGGATCTAGAGATACCGCGGCGGTATGACGGTTCGTGGCGGTATGACGGTTCGCGGCGGCATCTCGTCATCCCGCTGCTTGTTAGCGGCTAAGAGATACCGCGAATGAATCACGGTATGACGGTTCGTGGCGGTATGACGGTTCGCGGCGGTATAGTAATTCGTCATCCCGCTACTTGTTAGCGGGATCTATCCGCGGCGGTATGACGTAGGACCGCTGTCATTCCAGTCTGGAATCTAGTTCTTATTGTACATTTACTTAGTGTAGAGTTAAGTTTCCTGGATCCAAGTAGTCTGGGCACTGGGACGACACCCTTTTGGATGGAAACCTCAGCTACTTTCATGACACCATTCTTTCTTCTGGATCCCAGTGTCAAGCACTGGGATGACATCATAGGGGTACTAGCCTGACAACCGTCATCCCCGCTGCTTGTTAGCGGGATCTATCCGCGGCGGTATGACGTAGGACTGCTGTGATACCATTATAGAGTGAACCAGTGTCAGCTACTCGGATGACAGAGAAGTCCAATCACAGAATAAACTAGTGAATTTTTTGAAAAGTATATAAAATTCAAGTGATTATTTTAAGTAAATAGCATGGCACTTAGACTCATTCCAGATAACCTCAATATCAAGTTTAGTAAATATAGGGATTTGACTGCACTCGTTAGCATTATTTTTATCATCTTTTCAATGCTCACTGTTGTGCTGCGTGGAGTGAACTTAGGCATAGACTTTGCAGGCGGAATTTTGATAGAGATAAAATCTTCAGATGAGAATCACTCTATTCTCGATGCATTAAAAGAAAATGGTTTTACAGTGCAGAGTTCAAAAGCGGGTGATAATTTAGTCATGCGTTTTAAAGATGAAGGAGATGAAGATAAAATCAAAAAGATAAAAAGCATACTAGAAGAAAAGCTAGGTAGCTCAATAAGCTATCGTAAAATAGACTATGTTGGCCCACAAATAAGCTCAACACAAATATTTGAAGGAATGTTATCCATGTTGATCGCAATTGTTGGAATATTTTTTTACGTTTGGTTTAGATTTAATTGGCAATGTGGATTCAGTGGAATAACAGCACTGATTCATGACGTGATTTTAACTGTTGGTTTTATTAGCCTAACTGGCATTGAGTTTAATATTTCATCAGTTGCAGCTCTCCTCACTGTCATTGGTTATTCAATCAATAACTCAGTAATTATATACGATCGGATTCGAGAGTATTGCAAGAGTGGTAAAAGTGGGCGGATGAGTGAGATAGTAGATGCAAGTATCAACGCTACATTATTTCGCACTATATTAACCTCGGGTACAACCCTTCTTGCTGCTCTTCCTTTGACATTAATCTGCACAGATGCAGTGAGAGACTTCAGCTTGATCATTTTTTTTGGTATTTTGATTGGCACTTGTTCTGCAATATTTATTTCTGCTCCTATATTAACCTACAGAGCTTTGATAAGTAGATTGTAGAAGTGTTTAGTCGCGGTATAATATCAACTTATTATCTCTTATAGTGAAATGAAAATACCTTAAAAAGCTCATTCCAAGTAGTGAATGAGACATAGAATGAGTGTTAACGCTCGCCTGTACATCATTAACTAAAAAATTCCCTATTTTAACCTGAGGGATGTGAACAACACCAGCTTTTATTTGACCTTTAGCAGTTTCATATATTTTAAAATCCTGAACGTTTTGTAAGTTAATACCAACATGTAATGCGTCTTTTTGTGATAGAACAATATCGGTTGCTCCGGTATCAAGCAAAAACGTTATATTGCGATCATTGACCTGAGCCTGAATATAAAAGTGTCCATCGTATGATTTCGTAAATTCGATACTTCCACTATTCTGACCACTATTCTGAATTCTCCCTTTATATGGTAAAAAAGTACTGAGAAATCTGTCGCTTAGTTTGTCCCTTTGTGAATCAATAAGCATTGAAGTGGCAGCTATTATTAGTAACCAAATAACTAGATTTTTCACCGCGTTCATATTGTTAAAATTTGAAGCTATTAAAATAAATTTTAAAGATTAGCGTTAAAAGTTATTATTAAAAATAAGTAAATTTCATTGTTTTAGTACAATATTTAATATACACTTTAAGAAGATATGTTTGATTTAATTTCATGTCAGAAGCAAAAAGTTTAATTTTAGCAGCTATCCTTTCCATGTTGATCATGGTATCTTGGCGCATTATTTATGATAATTTTTTTAGTGCAAACCACAACCAGCCATTGATTGAAAATATTGAACATATCGAATCTTTTAACGACCTTGCTCCTATAATACACCAAAATCGTTCTGAAATTATTAATTCCACTCGAGAACAGAGGGTTAGTTTAACCAATAACATGATTAAAGGATTAATTTCTTTGAAAGGTGCAAGGTTTGATGACTTAATCTTAACTAACTACCACTTAGAACCGAGTTCTTCTTCTCCACAAGTGGTGTTACTGTCACCTGCAGAATCAAAAGATGTATATTTCGCAGAATTTGGGTGGCTCGATCCGAATGAAAAGATTAAAGTTCCAGATTCTAAGGCAGTCTGGCAAGCAGATAAACTCAATCAAAAAGAGGTCAATTTATTTTGGGATAATGAAAATGGCATTTTATTTAGAATGAAAATTAGCCTTGACGATAACTACATGTTTAAAGTTGAGCAAATTATTGAAAACAATACAAAAGATAATGTAGTTTTGGTTCCTTATGGTAGAATTAACCGTAAACGTGACAATATCAACGAATCTTATTGGATATCCCATGAAGGAGTACTGGGTGCATTTGATAATAAACTAGAGGAGTGGACATATAAGGATATTTCCAAAAAACATTTAATAAAAGCAAGCACGAGTGAAAAAAATTGGTTTGGTTTTGCTGATAAATACTGGCTTACAGCCATCATACCTGAGAAATCCGATAAAATAAATGTAAGCATTAAGCATACTAACGCTAATGATATTGATAAATTTCAAGTAGATTTTGTCAAACCTTATAAGAGCATACTTCCTGGCGCAAGTGTTTCTAATGTGAATTATTTTTTTGCTGGAGCAAAAAAGTTGAATTTACTGGATTCTTATAAGGATACTCTCAATATACCTTTGTTTGATAAAGCTGTAGATTTTGGTGTTCTTTATTTTATAACCAAGCCAGTGTTTTTACTGCTTGAATATTTTAACTTCGTTTTAAAAAATTTTGGCTTAGCAATATTATTGCTGACTTTAGTAATCAAACTTTTGATGCTTCCCTTATCTAATAGATCATATATTTCGATGTTCAAGGTGAAAAGCCTGCAGCCTGAATTAACTCGTATAAAAGAGTTGTATAAAAATGACAGCTTAAAGCAGCACAAAGAGACAATTGCGTTGTTCAAGAGAAACAATGTAAACCCAATGTCGAGCATTTTTCCCATGCTAATACAAATACCGGTATTTTTTGCTCTATATAAAGTATTATTTGTTACTATAGAGATGAGACATGCTCCTTTTTTTTTATGGATTAAGGATCTTTCAGCTCCTGACCCAACGAACATCTTTACATTATTTGGGTTGTTTAATTATAACTTTCCTATTTCTATAGGCATTTTACCTATAATTTTCGGTGCCACCATGATAATTCAGCAGAAGCTAAGTGAGAAAGATCAAACCAATAAAGATGATATTCAAGTAAATGTTATGAAGTTTTTACCTTACATTTCTGTCTTTATTTTTTCTTCTTTTCCTGCCGGCCTGGTAATATATTGGATATTTAGTAATATTATAACTTTAATTCAACAATCATTAATAAAGTTGTTTTTAACGAAAAAAGTGGTAGTAAATGTCGAAAATACTAATAGTTAATTCAATTTATTATGCTGAAATAGCAAACCTTTTGCTTGAAGGTGCAGTCGATAGATTAAAAGAAAGCCATGCAAGCTATGACATAATTGAAGTTCCTGGTGCATTTGAGATACCAGCTACAATTCTCTTTGCAGTAAAAAGCAAGAATGCTAATTATGACGGTTATTTAGCTCTTGGGTGCGTGATTCGCGGTGAAACTGATCATTATCAATACGTTTGTAAAGGGGTAATCGAAGGTTTAAATGAGGTTGTTATGCATTATGCAATACCCTTTGGTATGGGCGTAATTACCGCCGACAGCAAAGATAAAGCACTAGTTAGAGCTGACAAAAACAAAAAGAACGTTGGTGGCCATGCAGCCTCAACTGTTTTGCATATGATAGATTTACACAATAAATTAAAATAATGGAGGAAAAACCAGTAGATAAAAAGTGGCGCATAAAAAGAAGTACGGCAAGATTTCTTGCTGTACAAATTGCTTATTCAAATATTTTCGTAGGTTACAACAAAAGCACTTTTAAACTGGAAAATTGTGAGCTTAAGAACTACATAAGTAAGTTGAAAGATATATTTGAATGTGAAGAATTTGAACATCAGTTCTTAGAAAACTTGTTATATAAGGTTATAAAAAGCAGTGAAGAATATGATAAAATAATAGAGTCTTATTTACGTCCAAGCTGGTCCCTCTCACGTTTAAATCTTATAAGCTTATCTATCTTGCGTGTTGCAATATGTGAGTTAGCTAATTGTGATACGCCAGTTCCAGTTGTCATTAATGAATATACTAACATTGCATCTGATTTACTTGATAAACCAAGCGAAATTGGTTTTATTAATGGGTTATTGGATAAGGCAAAAGATGCAGTTAAATTAAATAAAAATCCTTAGCAGCTTCTCACAACTATATAAAAGTTAAGGCAATTTCCATAATAAATTTAAGTAACTGACACTAAAAAATAAAGAGGCAGACTTAATCTACCTCTTTTATACTTAGCTGTCTAGCTTTTTGCTTTTTCTTCAGAAGCAACTTGTTCAACAATAAGTGAGCCTAAATAAGTGTTAACCTCTTTAGCATCATCTTTGTCTAAACCTAATGTTTTATTCCACTCTGTTTTATTTACTGCCTCGAACTCACCTTCTTTGTTTTTCACTTCTAGTGAACTTATACTTAATAATAAAGTATTGCCTGCTGAACTGAAAGACCCAACAATAATACGGTAGTTCTTGCCTTCTAAGCTGAAGTCTATATAACATTTACCTTTCATCTTATCTTTTTCATCTTTAACTTGGTTATTCTTTTTTATTTCCTCATACACCTCTTTTGTTACTAGCAATGCTGCTTGTTTATCATCAACAACAATCTTCGGAGCTTTCAACTCAGATATTTCGTTATTTTTGCTGATGGCATATACTGCTAAACAAATCAGTGCAACAGCAACAAATGCTAAAACACCCATTCCAAGTGGTGTAGCTGCAAAAGCTGCAAGTGGAGCTAGCATGGAAGTTGAAGACACCCAATATGGTGCTGAAAGTGCTACTGCTGCGCCTATGACATACAAAGAAGTAAGTGCAACAAGTGCAGTGTTTGTTTTGTGGAACTGACCTCGATGATTTTTGAAAGTTAGCATAAACGACCTCATTTAATAAAATATTAATATGCTTAAATTGTATATAAAAGAACTGTCATAGTCAAGCTTTTTCGCAAATTACCTGCCACTTGAGCCAAAGCCCCCTGCATTGCGACCGGTTTCTTCTGTGCAGAATTCTTCTCTGTCATCCCAAATTACCTGAGATACAGGAGAAATAAGGATTTGTGCAATTCTATCTCCTCTTTTTATCTCATACGACTGATTACTTAGATTAATTAGGCAAATCTTCACCTCACCTCGATAATCAGAGTCTATAGTGCCCGGAGAATTTAAGACAGTGATTCCATGTTTTGCAGCAAGACCAGAACGTGGGCGGATTTGCCCCTCAAAACCGTTTGGTATTGCAATCACAATTCCAGTTGGAACAAGTAATCTCTCAAGTGGATTTAAAACAGCAGAGTCATTCAATGCAGCATAAAGATCCATACCAGCACTCTGCGTAGTTGCATAACATGGAAGAGACAAGTCTTCTCCGTGTGATAATCTCTTTATTTCTACTTTAATTTTACTTCTTTGCACTCCAATTTACCAACTATGAAGATTCAATTATAGCATGTAAATTGTATCTGCAAAAGTAATAAATGTTACATCGTAAATGATGTCATTCTAGTGCGTGACGCTAGGCCATAAAATAAGTTTTTCGTTTCTATATGCGCTACCTTAAGACTTTAATTATACAACGTCTTAACGCACTTAACCCCATCGACATATAAATTTGCATGACTTTTTTGAGTATTAAGCAATGCAAGTCCAATGTTGTCTACACTAGAGCGCAGTTCCCCTATTTCCTCATTATTTTCATTTGTCACTTTAGTGCCAATATCTGGAAGTGCGTTATCCCCCTCAACAAGATAAAGTTTTCTTCTGAATATTTCTTGTCTGCTCATTCGATTTACGACTTCCTGACCTACGTAACACCCCTTATTAAAGCTTATACCGTTTGCCTTATCGATTAAATATTGCAATGGGAACGATGAATTTTGTACCATATCTTTTGCTCCATCTGGGACAAGGTTTTTAATTCTAACTTTTTCATACTGAATAAAATCTCCAACCGGTTCTTTTATTTCATCTTTATGTATGATCCTCATTCCTAGCAGCTTGTGCCTTGGATCTTGAAAAATAACTTGTGACTTACTACTACACTCCGCCAACTTAGTATCAAACAAAACTCCAACCTTATATAGTGCACTAATGTCTTTAATTTTCACTCTCAAATAAGTTTTAAGTAAATCTAGTTTCTCGATTATTTGCTGTAAGTGCACATTTTCGCACTCTAAGAAAATATATCTACCATATTCAATAAGAAAAAAATCATATAGGTATTTTCCCTGAGGGCTAAGCAATAAAGAGTAAATAGCTTTTTGGCTATCTAGCTTATTAATATCATTGGTTATAATGCCCTGCAGAAAATCTCTAGTGTCAGGCCCATATAGCACTATCACACCACGACTTAAGAATGGTATATAACTCATGAAATCTCTATAAATAAACCTAAATTTTATTATATAACATTAGGCTCTTTTAGAAACTGCTTTTGGCGTGCATATTTTATATGGTGTGCATATTTTACAAGCTCCAGCCCTTGAAATCTAACTTACGAGTATATATATAGAGTTATAGGTTAATTTGTTGAGAGGAAAAGCAAATGTCAAGTATAAGTTTAAATGTATTGGATGATAGCGTGCTGATCAAGCCTATTAGCGAGGAAAAGCAGGGTGGAATTATGCTTCCATCAAGTGCTGAAAAGAAACCTACTAAAGGTGAAATTGTAGCAACTGGTGAAGGTTCACGCAACTCAAATGGCGAACGCATAGCTTTAACTGTAAAGGCTGGTGATAAAGTGTTCTATCGTCAATGGGCTGGTACAGAAATAGAACATAATGATGAAAAGCTTATCGTGATGAAAGAGTCCGATGTACTTGCTGTCATTAAATAGCAGTCTTTATTTTACTAAATTGAAACAAAGCGCAACATGGCGCATTGTAAATGGTTTTATTATAGTTTTCTAAATTTTTTATTAACAAGAGGTGATAAAAATGACTAATGTAGTAGTATCAGGTGAGCAGTTACAAGAAGCCTTTCGTGAAGTCGCAGCAATAGTGGATTCAACGGTAGCAATAACTGCGGGACCTAGAGGAAAAACAGTAGGGATTAATAAGCCCTATGGAGCACCAGAAATTACAAAAGATGGTTATAAGGTGATGAAGGGTATCAAGCCTGAAAAACCACTAAATGCTGCAATAGCAAGCATCTTTGCCCAAAGTTGTTCTCAATGTAACGACAAAGTTGGTGATGGTACAACAACGTGCTCAATATTAACTAGCAGCATGATCATGGAAGCTTCAAAATCAATTGCTGCTGGAAACGATCGTGTTGGTATTAAAAACGGAATACAGAAGGCAAAAGATGTAATATTAAAGGAAATTGCATCAATGTCTCGTACAATTTCTCTAGAGAAAATGGATGAAGTAGCGCAAGTTGCGATAATCTCTGCAAATGGTGATAAGGATATAGGTAACAGTATCGCTGATTCCGTGAAAAAAGTTGGAAAAGAGGGTGTAATAACTGTTGAAGAGAGTAAAGGTTCAAAAGAGTTAGAAGTTGAGCTGACTACTGGCATGCAATTTGATCGCGGTTATCTTTCTCCGTATTTTATTACAAATAATGAAAAAATGATCGTGGAGCTTGATAATCCTTATCTATTAATTACAGAGAAAAAATTAAATATTATTCAACCTTTACTTCCTATTCTTGAAGCTGTTGTTAAATCTGGTAAACCTTTAGTTATTATTGCAGAGGATATCGAAGGTGAAGCATTAAGCACTTTAGTTATCAATAAATTGCGTGGTGGTTTAAAAGTTGCTGCAGTAAAAGCTCCAGGTTTTGGTGACAGAAGAAAGGAAATGCTCGAAGATATAGCAACTTTGACTGGTGCTAAGTACGTCATAAAAGATGAACTTGGAATCAAGATGGAAGATCTGACACTTGATGATCTTGGTACTGCTAAAAATGTTAAAATTACTAAAGATAATACCACAGTTGTCAGCGAAAATAGCGATTCTGACAGTGTGAAAGCTAGAATCGAGCAGATCAAATCTCAAATTGAAACTTCAACTTCTGATTATGATAAAGAAAAGCTAAGAGAACGTTTAGCGAAATTATCAGGTGGTGTTGCTGTGCTAAAAGTTGGTGGAGCAACTGAAGTGGAAGTTAAAGAACGTAGAGATAGAGTTGAAGATGCGCTTCATGCAACAAGAGCTGCAATTGAAGAAGGCATAGTTCCAGGTGGTGGAGTTGCACTTCTTTATGCTTCATCTGTTCTCGACAAATTAAAAGGTGCAAGTGACGAAGAGCAAATAGGCATAAACATTATTAAGAAAGTTCTCAGTGCTCCAATTAGAAGGTTAGTTAAAAATGCTGGTCTTGAATCTGCTGTTATCATTGACTATTTGATTAAGCAGAATGATAAAGAGCTTATATACAACGTTGAGGCTATGAATTACGCTAATGCATTTACAGCTGGTGTGATTGATCCAGCAAAAGTGGTGCGTATTGCTTTTGAAACAGCGATATCTGTTGCGAGTGTGCTGATTACTACTGAATCTATGATAGTTGATGTACCAAGCAAAGAAAATGCTTCATCTCCTATGGGCGCAGGAGAAATGGGTGGCATGGGTGGATTCTAAGTAGAGTGAAACCGTGGAGCAATTGCTCCACGGTAGTTCCAAAAAATCTCACATTTTACTATTCGTTAAAGGTAATACGTTTGGTGCAGAAAGGCACTACTGTTTGCATCCGTTTCACCCCTTTATATTGTGGTTGTCTAATAACAAAAAGGCAGCATAAGAAAACTATAATCCCTAGTATATTTATACTATAGCTGACCCAAGCAACACGTCATACCGCGATTCATTCACGGTATCTCTTGGCATAGATCCCGCTAACACGTAGCGGAATGACGAGCTTATTGTCATGCTGCCGCGAACCGTCATACCGCGATTCATTCGTGGTATCTCATCCGCTAACACGTAGCAGGACGACAGCAATCCTACGTCATACCGTGATTCATTCGCGGTATCTCGGCATAGATTCCGCTAACAAGTAGCGGAATGACGAATTTTTGTTTTTCAAATTGTCGGTAAATCTAAGTCAGTTTAGCTATATGTGTTTTCCACAATGACTTATTCTTTTCACCCATTTATATTACAGTTGTATATATTAGAATAATGCTATATTAATAAATAATCTATATAATGCTATTAAATATAACACTTAAAATCTAAATCACTTTCTCTATAAAAGGAGAAATTTGCCTCAATGAAAATACATATATATTTAATATTGTTTTTATTTTTTTCTTGCACCCAACTATATGCTGACGAGGAAATTGCAAAATTTGATTTACTTATTGGCGAGATAAATGAAGCAAACCTCACTCTTAAAGGTGCAATAAAGGTTACAGTAGAACCAGGCTGGCACATATATTATAAAGATCCTGGAGATTTCGGTCTTCCCACTTCTTTTGATTGTAAGGGTAACACATTAAACATAGATATTTACTGGCCTACTCCAAAGGAACATAGAGATAAAGTAGGAAGAGAGATATTTATCAGTAACGTATATAAGGATATGGTATTATTTCCCTTTAAGATGAATGTGTTTTCAAATCAAGGGTATATTGACCTTAACTTCCATATAAATTATGCGATATGTAAAGATAGGTGCATCCCTAAAAATGTTGAGATAAAAACCAGGCAACCACTAAAGGATTTTATAGATTCTGATATCAATAAACTTATAAATGAGTGGTATGAAAAATAGGGTTCTCATGGGGTAGGTGTCATTCCAGTGCGTGACACTGGAATCTCATTTACTTTTTTGTTCACTATGTGAGGAACTTGGGCCTACAAGTATATAAACATAATGGTTTCGCATAAAAAATTTAGATCCCAGTGTCACGCACTGGGATGACAAGAAAAGGTTTCTAGAATGACGGAAACGAAGTCATACATAGAAAATAGGTTAGGTATTCTCAATTTTTGTTGTATACTTAAATAAAAATCTCACTTTTACAGATGGATACAGTAAAGTTTGTTTTATTACTGCCAACAATATTACTCATGCTAGTTGCTGGTGTTTACCTATCGGTTAAACTAAAATGGCTACAGATATTTAGATTGCCGTACGCCCTTTCACTCATTGGAGTTAAAAGAGGGGAAAATAAATTTTCTTCTATAGCCGCCCTGTTTACAATCTTAGGGGGAAATTTAGGAGTAGGAAACATTTCAGGAACTGCTGTTGCTCTAAAAACCGGAGGACCGGGCTCTATTTTATGGATGGCAATAATTATTGTTATCACTTCTGTGATAAAATATGTCACTTGTTATCTAAGTATAAAAACCAGAAAGGAAAAGAACGGACGGTTTATAGGTGGCCCTGTAGCCTATATGGCTGATGCATTTAATTCTAGAAAAGCTACAATTGTGTTTCTGGTTGTTATGATGATGGTTTCAATAACAGCTGGTAACCTTGTTCAGGTAAATTCTCTATCAATACCACTTAACATGATAGATGTGCCTGTAGTCATTGGTGGCATTGTAATGGCCATAATATTTTTTGTTGTTGCAGTTCTCAGCTTAAAAAAAATTAAAATTTTTATATCGGCTATGATACCGATAATGACGGTAAGTTACCTCACACTTTGCGGTATCATATTATTTAAGTTTAGTGAAAATATCCCTCCTTCTCTAAAATTAATAACAAGCAATTTTTTGACAGCTAGTAGCTTTAACTCTGGTTTATCTCTAGGTTTGATTTTAGAAATGTTGACTATTATTCAAGTCGGAACTTTGCGAGGTATTTTTGCAACAGATATAGGGCTTGGCCTCGAAGGAATCGTACATTCTTCAATTGTTCCTAAGAAAAATAATAATAAATTTATTATTGAGCAGAGTCTAATTACAATAATATCGCCTTTTATAGTTGCATTTATAGTGTTTATTACAACAATGGTACTGCTTGTCACAGATTCTTGGGTCACTGATTTAGAGAGTACTAACATGTGCATATTTGCTTTTAAAAAAGCTATGAATTGGCCCTATATTGACTATTTAATTATGGCCATAATGTTTTGTTTTGCCTTTACTACTATTTTTACTTGGTTTTTTTGCTCAAAACAGACAATACGCTATGTGTCTATGGATAATAAATACACTAAAATCTGGATTGTAATTTTTACCATGATCATTCCGCTTGGTGCAATAGGTAAAGTCCGATTGCTATGGGATGTCGCTGATATCTCGATTGCTGCTTTGTTATTTATCAACATACTCGCTATACTCAAGCTAACTTCTCAAGATCCAGAAGTGTTTACTGTGAGCAACAGATATTTAAAATTAGGCGCCAACTAAAAGTTGCCATCTGAGTAACAACACAACCTTCCTTAATAAAAATTCAACCAATGCTCGTGATAATTATATTAGCTAGTATTAGCTAGAACTAAAGGCAGAGGGTTATTAGTGAGGGGTATATGAATACTAACAATATACAACAAAAACACATTTATAATGAGCGCGTTCAAGAATTTTTTCCTTTATTTGATGAAATAAAAAAGGAAGACGACCTAATTTATAATGTTAGAGTTGATTTTAACACAGTAAAGTTTTTAACAGAACACGCCGACTGGAATTGGGACGAAGATGAAAACAAAAATAAAGCATGTGGAGTTATTCGTCAGGAATGCAACAAGACAGCTAGACAAGAGCTTGAAGATAAAGCTAAAGAAGAGTTGAATAAATATATTACTAGTGCTAATAACATTAATGATGATGTTGAAGATAAAAAAGTTTCAATATACGGTAATCATGCCAGTATTACACTGGAGGATAACAAGAAAGAGTTCAAAATCAGCGAATTTTTAAACAGTGATTTTTGTCAGAAGAATGGAATCTCGGGATTTTCAACGTTGCATAGTGATGGAAAGAGCGGAATGCATGGTTTTGTTGCCGAGGAAGGAGGGAAAAAAATAAGACATTATGTCGTAACCGATGGTTCATATGAGATGACTCTGAAATGGTATGCGAAAGGGGAAGAATGCAAGATCAAAATTAAGATTGATGCTAACGGTGTAGACCTTGTTAAAGGTGATGATTTTTCTCTAGAACGGTTAGAAGCGAATCAAGATGTAAAAATAGGTGGTTTATTCTTGCATGAAATAAAATTCAGGGAAAAAGGAAAAGTGAATGAGGTGCAACATGACGGAAAAGACAATCAAGCCCTTAACAAATCATCTGAAATCGCAATAAAAAGTAACAGTAGAGATATTGAGCAAGAGGTCAAAAAACCTGTTCAAAAACACCAAGCTACTCATATGAATCGAGAAATTGGGTCTCAGACCCCTTCGCTGCCACCACTTAGAACTACACCTGAAAAAGATGTTTTCAATGAGCAAGGGAGTGGAAGCCAAAAACCAGATAGAAGTGAGCAAACACCTAATAATCAGCAAAAAGGTGCAACTTCTGATCCTTCGGACAGTTCTACTTTCACCAAGTCTGTAAGCCACAATCAAGATAATAGGCAAAAAGATGAACGGTATGACAATCCTACATTTGGACATGCTGTACCTGGAAGCCAAAAACCAGATAGAAGTGAGCAAACACCTAATAATCAGCAACAACCTAAAACCCAGCAACAAGAAGGAAATAGCAAAGGCGATCTATTACAAGACATCAGAAATTTCAAGAGAAACAGCTTACGGCGCACTGGTGTTGTTGATGGTAGCGGAGCATCAATGGAAGGAGGCAGGAAAAATGAATCAACGTCTTCTATATTAGAAACATTAAAGGACAAAGTTCCTTACTTGCCTTATTCAAATATACATGAACATGACAGTGATAACCGTGGTGCCAGTGATGCTGAGTGGGAAGAAAGTAAACAGCCACTTTCTGTTCCAAAACCCAATAGCAAAAGTGACTCGGGCTATTCACCTCAAATTCATGCTCAACCTCAAGTAGATCCTGAGCAGCCAAAGAGGAGCTTAGAGAACATTGAACAAAGTGACCAAACTCCACCTGAAAATCTTCTTAAAGAAATCAGAGATAGATCACAGCAAGATAATAGAGGATTAAGGCAAGTTGATCCTACTGATAAACTGTCACAAGATAAAGAAGATGGGTTGCTAAAAGACAGTTCAACAGATGTAAAAACAAACGATTCGGGCTATTCATCTCCAACTCATGCCAATCATGGACAATCTCAAGTAAATCCTGGACAGTTAAAAGCGAGCCTAATGAATGTTGAACAAAGAGATGACACTCTACTTACGGAATTTACCAGTAAGTTGGATAAAGAAACTCAGAAGTTCCCACTAAAACCGGTGGATCAAAAAGGAATTAGTGAACAAACCAAAGAACATTTATTAGCAGCAGGATTGCTAAAAGACAGTTCAACAGATGTAAAAACAAACGATTCGGGCTATTCACCTCAAATTCATGCTCAACCTCAAGTAGATCCTGAGCAGCCAAAGAGGAGCTTAGAGAACATTGAACAAAGTGACCAAACTCCACCTGAAAATCTTCTTAAAGAAATCAGAGATAGATCACAGCAAGATAATAGAGGATTAAGGCAAGTTGATCCTACTGATAAACTGTCACAAGATAAAGAAGATGGGTTGCTAAAAGACAGTTCAACAGATGCAAAAACAAACGATTCGGGCTATTCATCTCCAACTCATGCCAATCATGGACAATCTCAAGTAAATCCTGGACAGTTAAAAGCGAGCCTAATGAATGTTGAACAAAGAGATGACACTCTACTTACGGAATTTATCAGTAAGTTGGATAAAGAAACTCAGAAGTTCCCACTAAAACCGGTGGATCAAAAAGGAATTAGTGAACAAACCAAAGAACATTTATTAGCAGCAGGATTGTTAAAAGACAGTTCAACAGACATAAAAACAGTGGCAGAACAAGAAAACAATGACACTAATTCAATTGTAGATAAAAATAGTAATCTATATAAATTACTAGAGAAAGATGAAGCACAACTGAAAATAGGAGTAATAGAAGAAGAAAGAAAAGATACTTTAACGGAACACACTGATAGTTATGATCGCAATAGAATTGCATTAGGTAACAGAAATAAAAGGCCACTGGATTGGACTAAACGTATTGCTGAGTCACAACAAGAAAAAGATACCAATAAAGGTATTTCAATATAAATTGAGGTTAGGGAATGTTCAAAAAAGCATACGCGTCAAGTTAAGGCCCAATATAGCACCATTCTGATACAATGTTGAACATTTCTTTTTGCATTTTGAATTCTATGGTATTTTGTTTAACATTGAAGCAAGAGTCCAGGCACTGCCTTTGTGTTTGAGGCAAAACCGGCTATAACACTTAACACACTGCCTTTGCAAACAAATGTTCGTACAGCTATATGCTGCACACTAGAATAACAGAAAGCAGAAACCTTACTTAATTGGTTTAAAGTGATTAGCACCCCTTCCCTTTTGAAGAAAAACACTCAACTATAGGAGAAATAATATATTCATTCACTTTTTTAGCAGCAAATGATGTAGCTATGATTGCAAATATCCCTGCAATTGGCGCTATGGCTCCTATTGCCGCACCTGTTAAAGCTGCAGAGCCCATTCCAAGCATTGCACCAGGAAAAATAGCAGTTGCGGCTGCAGCAAGGCCAACTCCAATTGCAGCGCTTGCAACGCATAAAACGGCCATATTGAAAAGATCTTTCTTGGAGCATTCTCCTTCGCATATATCACATGCAGTCAATAATATTACAGGAACGTCAGCAATAATTCCACCTATAACCAAAGGTGACAAAGCTGTGAAACTCAATCCCAAACCTGTAAGTGCACCTATTACTGATGCTACACCTAAAAGTATTAAATCTCCTTTATCCATACAACCTCCCTAATTAATTGATATATTACCATTTGTTCATATTTCTGTAAAGCAGAAAATTTTAGTGGGGCGAGCGACCAGGATCGAACTGGCGACATTCAGTACCACAAACTGACACTCTACCAACTGAGCTACGCCCGCCAAGATATAAAATATCTAACATACGAGCGCAAATAGTCAATTGATTATTTAACTCTCCTTTTGTAGAGGGTTTTAAGTTTAGCCAATAAATATTTTCATTGATACTTTTACTATTATAGTTAATTGTATTGATACTAATGAAGTAGTGGTATGTTTAAAAGTATTTTCACATTTAGTTTTTTTACGGCTATTTCAAGGATCTCAGGGTTAATAAGAGATGTATTGATTGCTACGGTTATTGGTGCAAACTCTCTTGCAGACATATTTTTTTCTTCGTTTCGTTTTGCCAATCTATTTCGCGCATTTTTTGCAGAGGGAGCATTTACCACGTCCTTTATACCGTTATATTCAATAGAATCACACGATGATAAAAAGGCATTTAATTTTGCAAGTAGTGTAATATCCATTACGTTTATTATCTTAGTAATTTTTTGCCTTATCATGCAAACTTTCTCCCCTTATATGATTCAAATTTTTGCTCCTGGATTTGACCAAAGTAAGTTTACCCTTACTGTTACTTTATCAAGAATTATGATGCCCTACATAATCTTTGTTTCAATTGCATCACTTATTGGTGGAATGCTGCAAGTAAAGCAGCATTTTGCTTCAACAGCTATTGCACCAATCGTTTTGAATCTCTGTTTAATCATCAGTTTGTTTGTGCTTTACATAAAAACTCCAGCGCACAACCTTTCTATAGCTGTCCTTATAGGAGGAATTTTCCAGCTACTTTTGATACTATTTAGTGCATACAAGTTAAAGGCAGCTTTTTCTTTTAGCCTTGAATTAAGCAATGAAGTAAGGTTGTTTTTTAAGCGTATGATACCTGCAATTATCAACAATTGTGTAACTCAAATAAGTGTATGGATTGACACAATCATGGCGAGTTTTATACCAAATGCGGTGTCCTATATATATTATGCCGATAGACTAAATCAACTACCGCAGGGAATAATCGGTACTGCAATCGGTACAGTGCTTCTTCCTTTAATTTCAAAACAGGTAAATAATACTGAAAATATAGTCAAAATACAGAACAAGGCTCTCAACATAGGATTAATGTTAATTATGCCAACAACTGCTGCCTTTATTATTATTCCCGACATAATTTTACTTACGCTTTTTTCTTACGGCCGGTTTGATCATTATGCAGTGCAGCAAACTGCTCCCACGTTAATAGCATTTTCTCTTTCTTTACCTGCATTTATTATAAATAAAGTATTGCTACCCACGTTTTTTGCTAAAGGCAATCTAAAAATACCAACTATGTTCTCACTAATGTGCCTTGGAATTAATGTAGTGCTAAACCTTTTGTTAATGAACGAGTATCAGCACACGGGGATTGCTATCGCTACTTCCGTTTCCACTTGGATAAACTCCATTCTATTAATTAGTTATTTAACAATAAATAAAATATATAAGGTTAGCCAAGCGTTATTGTTAAATATCATGAAAATTTTTGTAGCAACGGTAGTCATGTCAATAGCCCTTTATATTTTTAATTCTTTGTTGGCAGGATTATTTTTTGATAAAATATTGGCTCGTATTGTTTATTTAACGACTTTAATAGCTTTGAGTGTTATTGTTTATTTTGGTATTCTCTATTTAATGTTTAGAGGAAATTTGAATAATTTGAAATATGTATAAACTAGATCTTTTGCTAAAGGAACAGCAAACGGTGTCATCCCAGTGCTTGACACTGGGATCCAGATATAAAAATATTTGCAAATTATGCAATAGACAACAGATTCTAGGAGCATACGCTGAAATAATGCCCATGATGAAAATAAGATGGATCCCAGTGTCAAGCACTGGGATGACAGGAGTGGGTGCTGGGATGACAAAGATAGACATTGAGATGACAAAGGTAGGAAATAGAGTAACTCCATTGCAATTAAGAGGCATATTATGAAGCTCTCAATATACGCCATATTATCAATCTCGCTGCTATTAATTCTCATGCACGTTGCTGCAACTTTTAAGGATTGGAGTGGCTACAGGAAATATATCATAAAAGAGTTGGAGAGAACGTATGATGCTAAAGTGCATATTGGAGGGAAAGTTGAAGTTTCACTCATTACTCCAAAGCTCACTATTCATAATGTATATATACAATACAACGAAAATAAAGAGCAAAAGCTATCAGATTTAATTAGTGTAAGAAAAATTGAAATAAGGCCATCGTTCCTATCGTTGCTTTTATTCTCGTTGCAACCAAAGTCAATCACATTGTTTGGCATGAAAAGCAATAAAGAAAATTTAATTAATATTATAAATACAAAAGCCAGTGGTAACACAGTCGATATAGTAATAAAAGACAGCCAAGTAAGTTTTAAGAATGATTTCGCTAATTATAGCAGCATTGTTAATATAAAGGAAGTTGCTGTAAAAAAAAATAGGCAATTCTCCGGTAAAGTAAAGGTAGGTGATAATAATTACGATTTTTCAGGAAAGGTTGATATCACAAAAAAGAATGTACACATTAGTGTTGAATCAAATTTTGTAAATTTGCTATTTACAGGTAATAGAAATCAAGAAGAACTCCAGGGTAATTTAACATTAACAATTAATAACAGTTCCGGTTCTGTGGGTGATTTAGCAAAAATCATTAATCTTAGCTTTCTCTCTTGTGTTATTCCTAGCGAAAATATCAAGATATCATCCAATATAAGTCTTAATGAAAGTGAGTTTACGGCAACTGACTTAAAAATTGATTCCAAAAGCATGCAAGCCAGCGGTACAATACAAAATGATAGAAAAAGCGATCACACTAATTTTAATATTAGCTTCAGTAAAGTTGACTTAGATTCCATACAAGACAATTCACAAAAAACAACGAATATAAAAGACCTTCTGGAATGTTTTAGAGCAGTTGTGCCAAAGAACTTGAGCTTAAATTTTAATATGGAAGCTTCTAACATTCAATATCAAAACAAAATATTGGACAATTTCCGTGCTGTACTAAAATCCACTGATGGCAAAGTAAAAGTTAATACGCTTCTTAAATTTCCTGGAATCAATAATATATCTTACTTATCAGGAGAGATCTCAAACAATAATGTCCTATCTGAATTCAACGGTGATTTGTTAGTAGAAGGAAATGATTTTGAGTCATTCATTTCATGTTTTTTTCCTTCTATAAAGATGAAAGAAAACCAGAAAAATCAATTTACACTAAGTTCTAAACTGCACCTTGCACCAAGAATATTATCTATCTCAGACATTAGACTGCTAAATAATAAGGAATCCTTGCAAGGGTCAATTAGAGTAAGCCACACAAAAAAACGCAGTGTGATTGATGGTAAATTTAGCATGCATAATCTTGATGCAGATAAATATGATCATTCATTATTTAGCAGTTTATCTAAAATGCAACGGCTGAAAAATTTTCAGTATGATGCAAATATAAAGGCCAGTGTTAATAACCTTACATTGAATGATACGAAAATTAAAAATTTGGATTTTTTGCTGAAAATGGAAAAAGGTAAGCTAGTTGCAGATAAAATAAAACTATCTGGAGAAGATTTCGATATTACCGGTAATGCAAAAATATTAGTAGATCAAAAATACGCCAAACCTTTATTAGATGTGAACCTTACGGGCAATAAATTTAATGGAAATATCTTTAAATTACCAAATTTAGTAGAGGTAAAAAGAAATTCAAGAAATGAGATAGATCAAATTCAATGGTCAACAAAGCAGCTTGATTTTTTGGATGACAAAGAAGGCTTTGATGCAAATGTGCAAATCAATACTGCAGAATTTAAAACCGAGCAGAATGTTTTGAAAGATTTTAATTTGGATGCGGTAATGAGAAACAACGTTATCACTATCAGGCAGGCAAGTTACGTATTAGAACACGGGCAAGTGTTTTTTCAGGGTTATTTAAGATCAGACTCAATGAATACAAGATTTTCTATTGTAAATTTGGACACTAAAAAGATTGGTAAGGTTATAGGAATTGACAATGTAAATGGTCAGATAAGCTTAAGTGGTGCAATCAAAACTCAAGGAAAAAGTTTTCATGATTGGGCTAATAGCTTATCAGGAGATGTAAACTTACAAGCACAGGGAATAGAAGTTACTAATGTAGATTTCAATTCATTTATCGCTAATTTGTTAAGCAGTAAGAATAAGTCTGAAATTTCCACATTTGCTTATGTTGATATATATAATGGCAGTACATTTTTTGAAAATATTAGCGGAAAAGCAAGTATTAAGAGTGGTATATGTTCAACTAGTTTACAATTCGGGATTGATCAAGCATCAGGGTCGATCTCTTCTAATTTAACCTTATCTAACTTCGCTTTAGCTTCTATATTCAGGTTCTTTTTCATACCACCAAACTATAGTAATCCAATCTATATCGATATGCATTTGGATGGCCCTATTTGGCGTCCTAAGATGAGTTTTGATGTAGACCAAATCTTCATCGCTCTGGTTGGCAAGAGGAATAGTTAATTTACTAACATCTGTTTATAAGAGTCATATGTGCTTGACACCTGGTTAATATTAGGTTAATATATTGATATGAGCGTTAAGTTGTAGGTAAAAAAAAATGTTTAGTATGTTTTCGAATCTTTTTGGCAAAAATTCTAATAATTCAAGTGTTATTGGAAGTGATGTAGAAGTTAGCCCTATAAAAGAAACAGTGATTCCTGTAGATATTGATGAGGGTTTTGAAGAGATTGATCTTGCAGAAATTGATGAGAAAGAATTTTTTGAATGTGCAGCAACACAAGAAGAACTAAATTCGTTGCTTGAATCTGAATCACAAGGTAAAACTATTTCTTATGCCCTTAAGCCATTGCTTTATACTGCAAAATATGGAGCTAAAGCGCTATCAGCAACAACGGTAGTTGTATCGTACGCCTTAAATGGGGCTTCATATGGTATAGCTGGTATATCTTATATTCCTCATGGTGCATCAAAAGTGCTTAAAAAATGCAAAGGAGAAGATAAAAACACAGTAGGGTATAAAATTACCACTTCTTCTCAGAACTTACTAGATTTTACGTCAGGTGCTATATATACTGTGTCATATGTACCATATGGTGCTGGAGTAGTTTTAAATGGAGTGTCTGGTATAGCGAATCAATTAGATTCCTCTTTATCTCCTAAAAAAATAGAGCAGATCTGCACTAAATCAGATTTGTTTGTAGACAACTTATCCAGTAAATTAAAGGGAATAAAAATAGAGAATTTTTCACAAGCTCTAGCGGTAGCTTGTTAGGCGTGTACGGTTTAGGAGACAATAAACTCATCTGAACGGATATCTTCAAGCATATCTGTTCAATGGTGCGGTAGAAAATGGTTGCGCAGACAAAGTTGCTATAGCTAGTGCAACCCTACGTCACACCGCCGCGGCGCTAACATGTAGCAGAATGACGAACCCTCGGTAAACCCAAAACTATAGGATAAAATAGACTAAATATGGTGTAATTTGGCTGATTTTTTTAATATTTTACAAAGTACAAAGCAAAAACTTAAACTCTTTTAAGTTGTCTTTTAGCCGCACAACTGAACGGATCAAACTTAACCTAACTCATCACCACCTGGCAGTGGTGGCAAGCCAAATGCTTCCCTTTTTTCATTGAGTGTCATAAAGCTTGCGTTTTCTACGTATTTCCACAACTTTTGCCTCTTTTCCATGAGAATTTCTATTGCATCTTTGTCGTACGACAAGCACAGATCCTCGCCAAATTTTGGTGTTAGCCAAGAATTCAGGTGACAGATAATATTTTCTAGCGTTGGTAAAACCTTCTGTTCCCAGAGGGATAAGCGTGCTTCGACTAAATTGCTATAAGTGTTATCACCTGGTATGCCAAGCAACTGCGGTGGGACGCCAAAAGCCAGGGCAATATCACGAGCTGAACTGTGTTTGGACTCAATAAAATCCATATCCCTTGGTGATAAGCTCATTTCCTTCCACTCCAAGCCTCCTTCAAGCAATATCGGTCTTCCAGCATTGACAGAACCTGAATAATGATCATTTATTTGCTCTTTTAAGCGTTGGTACTGCTCTTGACTTAAACTTCCACCACTCCCGTCCTTCGCTGATTTCACAACTATTGCACCACTTGGTCTTGCCCCATTTTGCAACATCGCTTGATTCCAAGCACCCGCCTGATTATGCTGATCTATACTGTATGCAGCTGCCTCAATTGGTGATAATCCATACCAATCATTCAAAGGGTTAAAGGTCTTTAGGTGCAACACTGCTGAACGTCCGGTTAGTTTATCAACTTTAAAGTCATAACCGTTGTTATTTATGGTATAACGATAGATATAAGGAACGTTATTTCTCCCTGGAACAATTTCAACCCTATCAGGGCGCAGAAGATAAAGCTCTGTTGGTGGTTTTCTATTGTTCTGCGACTCAACCATCAATATATAAGAATTGCCGTTAACTAACCGATAAGTTACAATCCCCTCAATAAATTCCGATTTTGATGTCATTGGATTAGGAGAATAAAGTAATTTCAGTAATGGATGGGCTTTTAGTTGCGATTTTCCCTGTTCAGTAAGCTGGCAGAGAGTAAAAGGTACCGAAGATGCAGCACTTGCAATCATATTAATTGCTCGAAAGGCAATAACATTTTTTATGTAACCTTCCTCAGCAAAACTTACATAATCACGCTTACTCCAACTTGGTTCCATCATTAGCTGCAAAGCAGAATATTCACTGCTTTTCTTTCTTTGAAAAATGTTGAAATTCATATGTGCCTCCTAAAAAATTGAATTTGTGGTAGAATTATATCAATTGGTGTCACAGGAAGGATATACTAACGTACGAACATTATGTTTGAGAGCAATCTCTACACAGTAGTTAAATGGCAGGCACAATAAGGGGTAGCAAAAAGAATGAGCTTTTTTTTTGAGCTGAGCGAAGCCACCTAAGGTAGAAAATGAATCAGGAAGGAGTAAAAATATATTTAATGTTTATATGATGTACTTACTTATAAATATCTTTTCTGTGTCCTATCTCTGTGATAACCACTTCATATTTTATAATATTTACGGAATAGATAACGCGATAATCACCTACCCTTAATCTTCTTTGTCCTTTAAATCTGTAATATAATGGCTCACCAAGGTTAATGGGATCAATTGTAAGGCGCTTATTTATCGCATTTATGATCCTTAATCTTATTGTTTTTGGAAGAGCTGGAAGGTCTTTCTCAAGAACGCTTTCTATGAAGATAATATTGTATTCCAGTCTACATCCTCACTTCTAATTTTCTTTACACCTGAAACATTACGTTTAGCAGCACGCTCAATTAGTATTTTATCTTCCTCATTTTCAATTGCTTCTTGTATTAGCTTCTCTGTTAGTTCTTTAATGGACTTATTTCTTATTTTAGCTAGTCCAGCAAGACACTCTGAAATTTCGTTGTTGAAAGTTATGCTAAATTTTGAGTTTGCCATATATTTTACCTAAAATCTACTAATAATTATACAACATTTTTCTGAATTTTTCAATAAAAAAAGTTGCCTATACGTAAAGAGGACCTGTGTTGACAAACAATTAAACATTTGTCATGTACTATGTTTGTTAAGGAGAAATAGCACAGAAGTTAGTATTAAGTATATTAGGAATAAGAAAGGCTGCGCTCAGTGTCACACACTGGAATGACAAGAAGAGGGCACTTGGATGACAGGAAAAGAATGCATTGCTATACTAAAAAGAAAAGAAATTGAACATGACAGAATGGCTAATATCTAATCAGCTTATTGATTATAACTGTGCCGTAAAATCTATGGAAGAAAAAATTCAACAAATTTACAATAATTCAGCAGACGAATTGGTATGGCTACTCCAGCACCCTCCACTTTATACTGCAGGAATCAGTGCAACAGATGATGATATTGTTGAAAAACTATTTCCTATATATAAAACAGGAAGGGGTGGTAAACACACATATCATGGTCCAGGACAGCGCATCATATATTTAATGTTAAACCTTAAAAAAAGAAATAAATGTGACATAAAGCTATATATTAGAGACCTAAGTAAGTGGATAATAAATGTTTTAAAGCAATTTAATATACTTGGAGAATTTAAAGAGGATAGAATAGGTGTTTGGGTGAATAACAATGGAGTAGAAAAAAAAATTGCAGCTTTTGGTATTCGCTTAAGAAAATGGGTAACTTATCATGGCATAGCGCTTAACGTCTTTCCAGATCTCTCTCACTATAAGGGTATTATTCCTTGTGGACTGCAAGGTTATGGCGTCACATCAATGGAAGAACTAGGAGTGAAAGTTCCACTCTCTGAATTGGATGATATACTAAAAAAAGAGTTTTATAAGATATTTTAATGATCATTTACCTTTTATATTTTATTTTCACTTTATGTGCTAACACAGGTATTCATGCAATCGACCGAGTTGATATTATTGCTCCTTCTTCCAAGGGAAAAGAATCAGATCTGACTACTATAAAAGAATATGTAGAAGCTTCGGATTTTAATCCCCATATTTCGGAAAAAATATATAGTAATGACAATCCATTTTATTCCAACTCTGATGAATTCAGAGCAAATGATTTGGTTAGTGCACTAACTAATGATAGTAAAATAATTTGGTGTATCAGAGGAGGAGAAGGGGCTTCTCGGTTAATTCCCTATCTAGAAAAGTTACCCAATGATAAAAAAGAAAGGATTGCTCAAAACAAAAAAATCCTCATAGGCTATAGCGATATAACTGCCTTGCACATCTATCTACAAGCTAAATATGATTGGCAAACTCTTCACGGCACCATGTTGGAAATGATAGTAAATAGCTCCGTTTCTGAAAGCTCTGTTGAAAAATTGAAAGAGTTAATTCTTAACAAGCGGGATTCTATCAGATTTGATAACCTAAAGATGATAAACAATGGCATTAGACTAAAAGATGGCAGATTAGAGTCTAAAGTCATCGGTGGTAATATGACTTTAGTTGAAAATAGTATAGGAACCGCTTGGCAAATAAATGCGAAAGGTAAAATTCTATTTTTAGAGGACATAAGAGTTTACCCATACGCAATAGAGCGCAGTTTAGATCACCTAAAACAAGCTCACATTTTTGATGGAGTGCATGCAGTAATCTTTGGGGATTTCGTTAACTGTTATAATGATAATCTTGTTGAAGTTGTAAAAGAAAGGCTTGCAAAAAGTGTTAACTTTCCTGTATTTACAATGAAAGGGGTAGGCCATGGACATACAAATGACCCTTTACCTCTTAACACTCACGCTATTATTAGCGTTCAAGACGAAAAAGAAGGTTTGTTTTTTATGGATGTGCAGAATGTTAGCTAATCTTATAGCTAATGCGAGCTCTACGTCATGCCGCCACGGTATCTCTTAGCCGCTAACACGTACTTAACCGTCATACCGCGATTCATTCGCGGTATCTCTAGATCCCGCTAACACGTAGCGGGATGACGAGTTATTATACCGCCGCGAACCGTCATGCCGCCGCGGTATCTCTTAGCCGCTAACACGTACTTAACCGTCATACCGCGATTCATTCGCGGTATCTCTAGATCCCGCTAACACGTACTTAACCGTCATACTGCCGCGGCGCTAACAACTGTACGAACGTTGTAGTTTGGGCCACCAGTGGGGTGTCATCCATAAGTGTTGAAAGTGCTATAAGTGGCATTATATAAGGTGGTTAACGGCATAAATTTCAATGGTAATAAAATAAATTAAAAAAGCGCCTTTTTGCCTGTGGTTAGAAGGTTTAAGCGAATTTTCGACGTGGTTTATCTGCTTTCCCAACAACGAAGGTTGATATCAAGAGGAGATTTACATACCATTAATCACCTTGTGTGATTGCACTTTCAACACTTATGGGTGTCATCCCAGTGCCCAGACACTGGGATCCAGCTTCTATGCAACTTAATTAAAAACGTTTGTTTTAGCGTAAGACAACTACCTTTAGCTCATCAGCTCAGTTATAAGCAAAATTTCTGGATCCCAGTGTCTGGGCAATGGGATGACACCATTTGCTGTGCAATTTACCTTCAAAAACGAATGTTCGTACAGCTATGAGTGAGATCAAAGAATTGCAGAATTAAGTGTGAATGGTTACAGAGTAATTTCAAAGTGCATTTGCAGTTGGACTGGCTGAATGGATATACTTAATGAAAGTCCCATTTCACGGTGTTCAAATCTACTCCTTCTTGTACCATCTCCCAAAGTGGGCTCATTTCTCTCAGTCGGCCAATATTTTTAGCAACAAGATCTGCTGCGTACAAAACTTCTTCTTTAGTTGTAAATCGGCCTAGGCCAAATCTAATTGATGAATGCTCAAGGTCGTGGCCATTATTTAGCGACCGTATGACATAGGAAGGCTCAAGAGACGCAGACGTGCACGCAGAACCAGAACTTACTGCTAAATCCTTGATTGCCATGATGAGAGACTCACCCTCAACATAGGGAAAGCTCAAGTTTAGGTTGCCAGGAATTCTATTTTCATAATCACCATTTAAAACGATATCAGGAAATGCTTCTTTTATCTTATTGTACAAAATATCTCTCAGTCCTTCCAATTTGCTTGCTTCTGTTTCCATTTCTTCTTTAGCGATACGTGCCGCTTCACCAAAACCAACTGCAAGAGGTGTTGGAACTGTTCCAGAACGCATACCTCTTTCTTGTCCACCACCACTAATCAATGGTATCAGCCTAATACGAGGATTCTTTCTACGGACATATAATGCGCCTATTCCCATAGGTCCATAAATTTTGTGGCTAGAGAGACTCATAAGATCAATGCACATCTCATTAACATCAATTGGAACTTTTCCAAAGCTTTGAGCTGCATCTGTATGGAAAAATATATTATGCTTTCTGCATATTTTACCAATCTCCTTTACAGGCTGAATTACTCCGATTTCATTATTTACCATCATCACTGAAACCAGGATTGTTTTATCAGTAATTGCTTCCTCAAGCTTTGATAAATCTATAATTCCGTTTTGCTTAACAGGCAAATATGTAACTTTAAAGCCTTCATTTTCCAGATGCCGACAAGAATCCAGAACACACTTATGCTCCGTGCAGACAGTTATTATATGATTTCCTTTATTTTTGTAAAAGTGAGCAATGCCCTTGATTGCTGTATTATTTGACTCAGTTGCACCTGAGGTAAAGATAATTTCTTTGCTATCTGCGTTCACCAGATCAGCGATGTGTTTCCTTGCTTTTTCCACTGCTTCTTCAGCAGTCCAACCAAATGAATGGCTGCGAGAGTGTGCATTACTGAACTCACCAAAATAAGGTATCATTACCTCCAAAACACGGGGATCCACTTTAGTAGTAGATTGATAATCAAGAAATATTGGTAATTTTATTTTAGTATCATGTATTTTCTTACTTTCAATATTCATAAAGCTACCACAGGGACAAAATTTACAACTATTTAATAGCACTAAAACTTAATTTTTTCAAGGTATAATCTTGCATCAACAAACATTGTCACCAAAGGGATGTGTGTATGACGCTGGTTCACTCTGTGATGGTGTCATTCCAGCGCCCCTATGATGTCATCCGAGTAGCTCCTTTTTTTGTCATCCGAGTAGCTGACACTGGTTCACTCTATAATAGTATCATCCGAGTAGCCCCTTCTTGTATCTTGAAAAAAGCATCTAGTGTTTTAAGCTTAAACATTAGATGGAGAAGGGAAAATTTTGTCAATAATCTTAGATATAAAATCTGTGGTAAAGTCAAGAATCCCTTCTCAAAAGTATAGGCTGGACGGTATCGTAGAAAGACCTGAATGGTTCTAATTCTGTATTCACAAGACTAGCCTTACTTTTCATTTTTAATGGTAACGTATGGGGTTATATATGATCAACAACTTTTTGGGCATAGATATATCAAAAGATCGCTTTGATGTTTTTCTCTCATTTATAAGCAAAAAAGGAAAGCGTGAAACTAGAAAAAGAAGCTTTAAGAACGATGGTTTCAAAGTCTACTGAATTTTCTACACAAACATAATGTAGAAAAAGTAAAAACCTGCATGGAATCTACTGGTTGTTATAGCGAAGCACTGGCTGAATTTCTACACAATGCTGGACATTTTGTAAGTGTTGTAAATCCTTATTGCATAAAATCTTATGCAAGGAGTAAGCTGATACGACAAAAGAATGATCAGACCGATGCAGAAGTTATTGCTGATTATTGCCAAAGACAGGAACCTTCTAGTTGGACACCACCTTCTCCTGAAATGAAAAAATTAAAACATCTTTATCGTTGCTCAGTTGCGTTAAAAGATGAGTTAACATTAGTAAATAACCACTTAGAAAAAAAAGAGAGACTGCCTAAAGAAGTTGCAAATGCTTGGGAAGACCTTGCAATGAATATAGCTCAAAAAATAGAAACAATAAAAAACTCCGTACGTGAACTATTAAATCAACACAAAGAATTGTTGGAAAATTTTCAACTTCTATTGACTATTCCAGGCATAGGAGAAGAATCAGCAATAGCTATTTTAGCTGAAGTTTCTGATATAGAGGTTTTTAGAGATGCCAGGCAATTGGCAGCATATACAGGAGTTATACCACGAAATATGACGTCAGGTTCCTCTGTATATGCCAAACCCAGATTAAGTAAATCCGGTTCACAAACATTACGTAAGGCACTTTTCTTTCCTGCCATAGTAGCTAAGAATCACAATCCTATCATTATGAGCTTTTGCCAAAGATTAAAGGAAAAGGGTAAGCATAATATGGCCATCGTTGGTGCTGCAATGCGTAAGCTACTCCATATCATTTTCGGTATTCTGACATCCAAAAGTGCTTTTGATCCTAACCATATCAAAAACTACAGGGCTAGGAGGTTGACTGAAGGTTTAGTACTTTAAAATCAAAAATGCTTCCTATCATCTATCTTATGTAAAGTGGTATCTTACACAAATTTATTGAATGTTGTTGGTTAGTGGATATGTTGATAAGTAAACTTCATCTGTTTTGTGCGTATAAAACTAATTTACTTATCAACATATCCACTAACTATAATCTGTGTACTGTTACACAATTGGAAGTATTTTTTGATTTTATGATGCAACTTGGGAAATTTTTATAATTTTTTTGTTGACTAACAAGACGGTATCTCCTGTCATTCCAGTGCCCAGATACTGGGATCCAGTTTCACCTTATGATGGTGTCATGAAAATAGCTGACACTGGTTTCCATCCAAGACGGTGTCATTCCAGTCTGGAATCCAGAAAAAAGAATGGTGTCATCCCAGTGCCCAGACACTGGGATCCAGGAATTTTATTAAGTTGGTAAGCATAAAAATAGATGTTTTACGTTAAAATACAACGTTTTCGATGAGATTATATGGAAAACTGGATCCCAGTGTCAAGCACTGGGATGACAAAAAAAGGAGTACTGGAATGACAGCAGTCCTACGTCATAACGCGATTCATTCGCGGTATCTCAGCCGCTAACTGTTCTCCCTCGTCATACCGTCACGGTATCTCTAGATCCCGCTAACAAGCAGCGGGATGACGATTGTCGTTTAGCTATAAATATTTAAGAAATTTACCAAACGGAAAAAAAGGCAAAAGAAGCCCTGGTCATTGTCTATTTTCTGTATTGGCGTTTTTTTAAGTCTTAAACGCTGCAATTTAGCTGCTTTTAAGTGCAACTAACCTTAGCTTAAATGTTTAAGAAATTTACTAAGCAGAAAAAAAGGCAAAAGAAACCCCGTGTTAGCTAGTTGTCACTCTCTAATCCTGCAAATTGGCGTACTATACTGTCTTAAACGACTTATAAGCGCGTTTCAGCTTATATAGGTAAAAACTCAGAAATGTTGTGAAGACATAAGGTGCACATAGTGCAAAAAATTAAAAATAAGACGCCAACTACGTTGTTTTCTTGCTGTTTAATCTGCACAGATGAAGATAAATGAATACCTTCAGTTTCATGATAAGGGGGTTGGCGAAGGGTGTCAAGGAATTTTTATGCAAGAGATCCCATAAATTGGGTGTCATAATATGGCGGCTACATTAATTTTGGCGTGCGTGACCTTGAAAGATTGCAGTGCAATACTTAGACTATTAGGGTAGTAGGCAAATAATGGAGCTCAAAATGCATAACGTACAAGAAACTGAAAATTTAAAATTTGACGCTGAAGTAGGGAAAGTACTGAATATAGTGATTCATTCACTTTATACTAATAAGGACATTTTTCTGCGTGAGTTAATATCAAATGCATCGGATGCATGTGATAAATTGCGCTATGAATCTCAATCTAATTCAAATTTGCTAGATTCAAGTGATGAGTTAAAAATCACTATTAGCTCCAATAAAGATAAGAACGAGCTATATATCACTGATAATGGCATCGGAATGAACAGACAAGATTTAATAGATAACCTTGGTACAATTGCAAGCTCTGGTACGCAAAAGTTCTTAGATGCGATTAAAAATAGCAAGGATTCAAGCCAAGCTGTGGAGCTGATTGGGAAGTTTGGTGTTGGTTTTTACTCAAGCTTTATGGTTGCATCAGAAGTAATAGTAGAGTCAAGAAAAGCTGGAGAGGAGGAGTCTTGGGTCTGGAAATCCAAGGGAGATGGAGAGTATTCGATAAGTAAACTAGATAATCAAATTTCTCGTGGAACTAAAATTACACTCATTATGCGTCCTGAAGAGAATGAGTTTTTAGATAAATTTCGTGTTGAAAACATTGTCACTACTTACTCTGATCACATAAATTTTCCTGTTGAATTCATAAATGAAGAAGGAAAAAGTGAAAAGTTAAACAGTAAGGCTGCAATTTGGACTAAGCCAAAAAATGATGTTACTCAAGAGGAACACAATGATTTTTTCCGCAGTGTTGCTCACGTTGGCGGGGAGCCTTGGATGATATTGCATAATAAAAATGAAGGTGCAATAGAATATACAAATTTGCTTTATGTTCCCTCTATTAAACCTTTTGATTTATTTCATCCAGATAGACGTTGCTCTGTTAAGTTATATGTAAATAAAGTATTTATCACTGAAGATAACGTACAGATCATACCGCAGTATTTACGTTTTCTGAAAGGTATTGTTGATTCACCGGACTTGCCTCTTAATATCAGCAGAGAAACGCTGCAGAATAATCGTGTTGTTGAGCAAATCAGAAAATCCTTAACTAAACGCGCGATATCAGAGCTCGGTAAAAAGGCAAAAGAGAATTTAGAGGAATATACAAAATTCTGGACCAATTTTGGTGCAGTATTAAAAGAGGGTCTTTGTGAAGCTATGCCAACTGATGAGAGAGAAGCGCTACTCTCGATTTGCAGATTTCATAGCACTGGTGATGAGAAATTAGTCAGCATTGATGACTACATAAGCAGAATGAAGCCTGAGCAGGAACATATCTATTATCTCACCGGGAATAGCCTCGATTCAGTGAAAAACAGTCCGCAACTTGAGGGATTCGTCAGTAAAGGACTAGAAGTGCTCCTATTTGTTGATCCAGTTGATGATTTCTGGACTAGCGTGATTCATGAATATAAAGATCAAAAATTTAAGTCTGTGACCCGCGCTGATGTTGATTTGGAAAAATTCTCTTCAGAAGAAGATAAAAAAGATGAGGAAAATAAGCAAGATGAAGAAAAGACTAAAGAAAATACGGACTCTATACTGCAATATTTCACCAAGGTTCTTGGCAATTCAGTGAAAAGCGTGAAAATCTCAAAAAAACTGACTGACAGCCCTGTATGTCTAGCAGTTGATAAAGGTGCTATGGATCTTCGCATGGAGCGTTTTTTGCGTGAACAAAAGCAGCTAAATTACCGCACGCCAAAGGTACTGGAAATTAACACTAAGCATCCTGTAATAAAAAGCATAATGAAATCTCACGCTGAAAATGGTGAAAACCCAACATTGGAAGACATGATTCATTTATTATTTTACCAAGCTTGCATCGTGGAAGGTGAAGAGATGGATGATGTAAGTCTGTTTGCTAAGAGAGTTAATAATTTGCTTGGCAAGATTGTTGTCTAATACTATACTAGATTAGTTATTTATGTGAGGTAATATATAATTAATCTACTTAGAAAACCTATTCCACAAACAGCAGGTGTTACAGGAAAAGGTAAAAGCAGGAATAATTCTAGGAATCTAACTAAAATTGCAGGATTTAACCAAAAGAAGTTATTAGAGATGATCAACTTCGCTATGGTAGGCTATTATGCTAGTGATTGTGGTTGTAAAAACAATGAGTTTGTTAAGCTAAAGAAAGGAGGATATAAAACTCCTGCTCAACTTGAGAAAGAGGGTTACAAAGTTGTTCAATTTCATGGCATTATTTCTGACCAAGAAGTTCGACATACTGGTTATGTTTTCATAAGGGGTAAGGAAGTAACTATAGCATACCGCGGTACTTGTAATTCTTATGACTTCAAGAGAGATGTTGAAATACCTTTAATTCGTCAATATGAACTTCTGCCCAAAGGTGGTAAAATTCACCTAGGCTTCTACTCCGTATTTGAAAATTCCTGGGAGAGCCTTTACGGGATATTAAAAGGATATGCTAACGATCAAGGATTAGAAATCAGAGATTTAAAAATTAATCTTACAGGTCACAGCATGGGAGGTGCTGTCGCTAACATAGCTGCTCTATGTTTAAGTGTAACAGAGGATGCAAAAGATTTGCATATTGCAACTTTTGGTGCACCAAGGGTTTTTAACCGTAATGCTGCTAAAGTCTGTAATGAGCTCTTCGGAAGAAAGACTATTAGAGTAGTTGATCGATCAGATTCCATACCTTCATTACCACCTAATTTTATGGGCTATAAACATGTAGGCAAACAATTAAAAATAGGAAGACATTCCGTGCCGGCGCTACATGACCACAAATTGGAAGTTTATCATGATCTTATTTTAAAAATAAAGCCAAAAAATTTTAAGTCGGATAATAATACATCTGCAACATGCTACATCCTTTCCCGGACTGCTAGGGAAGTGTATGATGTACTAACTGTACCCAGTTGTCTTATTCCAAGCACCCATTCAAGTAGCGATAAACAATATTTTGAACGAGTGAAAGATCAACATAAGAATGCTTCATTCTCTGAAATAATTAATATATATTCTGAGCTCAGCAATAGAAATGATAAATTTCTTGACAAAGATAGAAGAAATGGTATTATGGGTGACATAAGGGCTTCAATAAAGAAGCCCAGAGGCAATTATAATAAGGAAGGTGTAATGACCAAATTTAAAGAACAAAGTGAAAAGTCAGTCAGTTTGGGAGGAGGACTTCCTAATATTGACAATTTGACTAATTCTAAAGGAGGATCGACGATCAATTTGAGGGAACAAAACAAAAGGGATGAGACTAGTTTGGTAGAATCGTTTGAAAAATGGGCCAATTCGGGGGAAATTTTTGA
The DNA here is from genome assembly GCF_964028435.1 of Wolbachia endosymbiont (group A) of Urophora cardui. Classification (NCBI taxonomy): domain Bacteria; kingdom Pseudomonadati; phylum Pseudomonadota; class Alphaproteobacteria; order Rickettsiales; family Anaplasmataceae; genus Wolbachia; species Wolbachia endosymbiont (group A) of Urophora cardui. The sequence goes on along the minus strand of NZ_OZ034774.1, from coordinate 1,033,283 downwards.
TATTGGCAGTCCGAATAATCTTGAAGAAGGTGAAAAGACTGTGGTTGAACGTGTAGAATATTTTAACAAGTATTTGAACAATCCTAAACCTAGTAAGCACACCCGTCTAGGAGTACCTACTATGGGTGTCAATCAGGTCCATTTAAAACAAAGTAAAAAGAAGTCAGTCAGTTTGGGAGGAGGACTTTCCGATGTTAATATTTTGACCAATTCGGGGGCTTTGTTGCATCGCTAGCTATGATGGATTAAAGATAAAAAAGATGGAGAATATCAGTAGCTTATTATTCTGGTATTTATAACAAGAACGGTCAGTGAATACCTAAATTTGAGTAAAAGAAATTTCACTACCACTCACTAATCCGGCTAAAATTCAAGAATTTCAATGCTTTAGCTATTTTCAATAGAATTAAGTTTATTAATATAAATAATAAATTACTATTCTTAAATTTGATCAGATTGATTGCAAAAAAACAAGATTTTCAATAGGTTGCTTATAATCCTAGCTATAGTTAGCCTTTCATAAGTAGCGATGCAACAAAGCCATTCGGGAATAGAAACTCCTGATGCTGACAAGTCGACCAACTCTAAAGAGGAGAGACAAAGTAAAAAGGGGTCGGTTCAGAAAAGACTTTCTAATTTTTTCCGTCCTAAAAAAAAGACACAAAGTAATGAAAGGTCGACCAGTTTGAGAGAACTTTTTACTCTTCGAGAAACGATAAATGAGGCCGAGGCAGAAATTAATGGTTTGCAGGGCGAGGAAAAGAATCAACAAGAAAGCAAACTTAAAGAAATTAAGGAATTGTTTCCGTTTTCTAGGATTCAAACTAACCAAGGAAAGGCCATAGAAGAAATTCTTTGTAATGTTCTTGAGAGTGTTGATCTTGAGACAGTAAAACTTATAGTGGGACAGAAAAAAATTTATATAACTGCATCTGCTGAATTTGCTTTACGGGAAGCATTAAGCAAAGCCAAGACAAAAGTTGCTAGTTTAGAGGGCGAGGAGAAAAGTAAACAAGGAGGCAAACTCAGAGAGATTGTGAAACTTCTTAGTGAATGGCTTGTAATTCAAAATGATCATGCACCATCAGTAAGTGATGAGCTAGATTCTTCAAGTAAAGATGTTAGTGATACTACAGGTACTCTTGCTAATCAGTCTACTGAATACATAACACTACAAACAAGTGATACGCCAGATTCCTCAAGTGATGAGGAGGATAATCACCAGCGTGAAAGTGAAGATAATCCACAACCAGAAACTTTAGTTAACGATACAAACACCTTGGATGATAATGCTAGTCTCTCAAGCAGTGATGAGCATAGCAGCACCTCTTCAAATGCTGGCGATGTTGTCTACAACTGAAGATATTACTGACAATGAAGAGCCTGTGGTAACTACAACAGATAGTAAAGAGGGTAATGATCAACCTACAGGTAAAGGTGATTCACAAGGTCCGCAGATTATTGTCATCGGTAATTCTAATAACGTAGTTGTTGAAGATAACGATGTTGAAACGCACCCACAAAGTACAAAAAGTAGTAAGCTGCCTGTTATAGCTGCTTCTGCACTAGCACTAGCTGGAGTTGCTTCGGGAGCGGCTATTGTAGTTTGCCTAGAGATGTTAGCAGTGGGAATAGCAGTTGGAGCTTGTTGTTTAGTTGCTGCTGTAATCATATATTGCTGTAACAGACCTTCAAGTTCACTTGAGGGTGGTAATGTTGAACCTGTAGCTAACAGAAAGTTTGTTGAAACAGTAAGTTGAAGAATAAATATTGTAGTTTACCATTTAATAATTTATTATAATTATATTAATTATTAGCGAATGAAAACTTGGTAAACTACGAAGAAATATTCTTAAACAAAATCAAAGATATAAAAGATGAGGGGCGCTACCGTGAATTTATGCACTTTGCGTCATTGCCAGGTAGGCTCCCCCACATTATGGACTATGAAAGAAATAGGGAAGTAATAGTCTGGTGCAGTAATAACTATTTAGGAATGTCACAAAATGAGAAAGTTATTGCCGCTATTCAAAATTCATCAATTGGTGCGGGGGGAACAAGAAATATATCTGGTACAACAAAAGAGGTTGTAGAACTGGAAAAATCCTTAGCTTGTTTGCATAAAAAAGAGGCTGCTTTAACTTTTGCTTGTGGCTACCTTGCTAACCAGACAACACTTAGCACTTTATCGTCTATTATCCCAAATGTAGTAATTTTTTCAGACGAGAAGAACCATTCTTCAATGATAGAAGGCATAAAATCAGGAAAAAGACCAAAACATATATTTAAACACAATGATGTTGATCACTTAGAGCAGTTGTTAAAGTCCGTAGACACAAAAACACCAAAGATAATAGCACTTGAATCCGTATATTCAATGGATGGCGATATAGCGCCGCTTGAAGCGATATGCGATCTTGCAGATCAACATAATGCAATCACCTATTTGGACGAGGTGCACGCAGTTGGCATGTATGGTTCACATGGTGGCGGAATTGCAGAAAGAGAAGGCCTGATGGATAGAATAACCGTCATTCAAGGTACACTATCGAAGGCTTTTGGAGTGATGGGTGGGTATATAGCGTCTTCAAAGAGCTTGGTAGATGTAATAAGAAGTTCCGCTCCAGGATTTATTTTCACCACTGCTATGTCGCCTGTTTTAGCAGCGGCAGCAAAGGCAAGCGTTGAACACCTAAAATCGAGCAACATTGAAAGGGAAAAGCAAAAGCAAGTCGTTGAAAAAGTAAAAAACTCACTGAGAAATACAGGAATTAACTTCATTCCAACAGAAACTCATATAATTCCAATAATAATTGGCGACCCAGAGTTATCCAAAGGAGCATCAAAATTATTATTTGATGAGCATGGAATATACGTTCAACATATAAATTATCCAACAGTGCCAAGAGGAACTGAGCGTTTCCGTATTACCCCTACACCTTATCATACTGATGAAATGATAGAACATTTAACAGAATCTCTTGTAAAAGTTTTTGAGAAGTTGTCTATCTCTGTAGCCTGTTTATGCTATAGCTAGTACAGCCCTACGTCATACCGCGATTTATTCGCGGTATCTCAGCATGGATTCCGCTAACAAGTAGCGGAATGACGAGTTTTACGCTTATCAAATTGTAGGTAAACATAAATTACTTTAGCTATAGTTTTATATCTCCAGCAATGATTAGCCCGTTGTCTTCCGTTAGCCTTCCACCGCTTTCTTGCAGAAAAAGTCTACCGAGCAAGGCTTTATATTTGTTAATTCCAGAGTAAATTATTCCACTGTGCCTTCCTGCTGCAAGGTACGCAAAGCCTAAAATTGTTGAACCGATGGAGCGTACATTACTATTGCCAGGCAGCAATTTATTTAATAAATTACCACTTACATCTATTAGACCCCCTTCACGGCTTTTCACCCGCATTTTTATATGACGAGATCTAAAATCCTCAAGAAAAGCACCTTTCTTTTCTTCTGCCCAAAAAGTTTCTCTAAGAGCCGGAGCATCAATTACAGCTGCCACAACTTTATTTTTATGAATGAGACAGACTGATACTGCAAAATAAACCATGCAACTAGAAAAGTTCTCCCTGCCCTCTATAGGCATAATAAACCAAGTGTAACCGTTATCTTTTATTTCTTGGTCAGTATCATCTTCGGAAATAAACCCATAGTCTCGTTTGTAGTCGTGCAAGCAATCGTATATGGTTTGCTTGGATTTTGAATAAGTTTTATTAATGAAGTCTGCTGATTTAACATTAGAAATTTGCAATTCATTAAAATCGCGCATAAGCTGCCTGGAAGCACTACGCACAGAATCAAGCATCACATTAATTCGTGGTGATGAGATGGACATTCTTCCTTTTACTCTTTCACTCTTTCATAATAGCTGTCATCTGGAGTATATACTACAATTTTATCCTCTTCTTTTATAAACTGAGGCACGTTAACGCGCATTCCGTTTTCTAAAATTGCAGGCTTATAAGAAGCAGTAGCAGTTTGTCCTTTAATAACAGACTCTGTTTCTTTCACAGCAAGTGTAACATAATCAGGTACATGCGCAGAAATTATTTTGTCTTGATAAGTTACTACTTTAATTTTCATATTATCTTGCAAATAAATCTTTTTTTCTCCCAATAAGTCCAAATTTATAGTGATTTGCTCGTAATTACTTGGATGCATAAGATTTACAATGTTTCCTTCAGTGAAAAGGTAAACATACTCCTCTTCATCTAAAATTGCTCTTCTGATTGTTGCATCAGAGCGAAATCTTTCATAGTGTTTTGCTCCGGTTTTAATGTTTTTCATTTCAGCTTGTATGTATGCACCACCTTTACCAGGTTGAGTATGCATAATACCTACAACCAAAAATAATCCGCCGTTATGTTCCAACACCTGACCTGGTCTGATATCGTTAGCTCTTTCTGCCATAATTACATTTTCAGTTCGATCTTACAATTATAAATAGCTTTATATAAATATCAAAGTCTTTATTAGTCAATAAATTCTGGCATATTGAGCACCATATACCTCTCCTTCATGTTTATGTGCGGAAACATTTCTTTGGTAAAAGACAGCATAATGCGTTTTTTTGTGCTGATAACTAAAATTTCTAATATATCCCCTGAGCCGAAATTATATATAGATTTTACATTGCCATATAATTCATTACTTTCCAGCCTTACTTCCATATCTAAAAGGTCACTTTGATAAAATTCATTCTCATCATTTAGCTTCGGTAGCTTGCTTCTTTCTATATACAGCTTCTTATTCCTTAAAAGCTCTGCTTCATTACGGGAATTTACTCCGCTGATTGTAGCTATTACTAGATTATCACCTATGACGGATACTAAGTCTATTTTATAATTCTCATTACCACTTATTAGCTCACCATATAAGGAGATATTTTCAGGTTTTTCGGTAAAAGTTTTTAATTTAACAGCTCCTTTAATTCCGTGAGGAGAAGTAATCATTCCGAGGCATACCAGATTGTCGTTCATATTAAGGTGATAACTAATGTTGGATTTTTTGTCTATAAGGCATAAAATACCTAAAAATGTTTGTTGTAATTCTATCAATACAATGTATTATGGAATACATTGTATTGATAGTGGGAAGATATGAGTCAATGTATTACTAATCAAATAAAAGAGCTTATCCCTCATTTAAAGGAAGTTAATAGTAAGCTACAAGGTGAATCTATAAAGCTCTTCAGTGACAAAGAATCTATAATAGTAGAACGTCGTAAACCTGTTGTTGAAGAGATGCTAAAGCATCTAGAAAGTTCTTCCATCACTAACTGTAATACTATGATTGATGCAGAAACTGGGTTTGGCAAGACTTATGATATTGGATTGTGGAGTCATGCGCTAGCTCAAGCAGGATATCACCATTTAGTTGCAGTGCCAAATGGTAATTTAGTTGAACAAGCTAAGAAAATGATAGATGGTGCATTTACTGTAGATGTTAAAACACCTAAAACTGTGCAAGAAATTAAAGATGCGCTGAAAGTCACTGAACCTACAACAATTATAGTAACACATGATCTGCTTTTACAGCAAGAGAATGATCGAAAATTTGAAGAGCAAAACGGTGAAAAGCCTAAATTGTGGGTTAGTGTTGATGAAGCAGATAGCATTAACAAGCAGCAGGCCTTTGAAAATATGTGCAAACTTGATGCGGAATATCCTACGACTTACCTAACCGCAACACCAAAGAAAAGGATCTTAAACAGATGTGGAAAAATTATCAGTCCTACAAGATCAAGTAGACGCTGCATTGCAGACACTATCAAAACAGTAAATGTTATTGCAAAAACTAATGAAAGAGAAAAATTCAATCGAGCATTCGTGGTGAATGTTGCTGCTACCATAATACCTTTAATTACATTATTCCCTATTATAAATAGTAATGTTGCTGCAATAATTGGTCTAACTTCAGATTATTGGCTGTATTCCGCTTTAATTAATAATCTATACTTTACAATTTCTTTCGTTATACTTTCTATAGTAATGTTGCCAATTTGGTGGGTGTTGACCAAAATAACTGGAGTAGAATCAAAAGAACTGCTCCTTAGGTTTGCTGCTAACGTGCGCAGCTTATTTACTAGGGAAAAGTCTAGTCCAGCTCATGAATATGTTGAAGAATGTGAAGAAGTTTTTAATTACAATAAACTTGTTGACTCTGATAATCTGCTGGAATCTGTAAGGTGGAACGTACAAAGCCCAATTGGGGAAAATGCTCTTATTCTAGTTGATGATGTGAATAGCATAATTAACCTTAGCTTTGCATTGCAAGGTAAGAATAATTTGGTATATGAAGATGGTACGCGTTATGAAGTTTATAATAAATTTCAGCCTGAAGGGATGTCGTACCAAGATTACAGACTCAAATTACGTCAATCAAACTTTATAAACTGCGTTAAAAAGCAACACCCTGGTCTAACGGAAGAACAGATATCTAAATTGAAAGACAAGGTAGATTTTAGCAATACTGCTAAGTATCTAGAATACAGAGTAATGCACTCAATGATTGATCTTACACTTTCGTATTTAGTGGAATGCGATAACACCGCTTTGGATAAACAAAGAAGAAAAGATTTAGGTGGATTAATAGAAGAGGTTAAAAATAAGGTTAGTACTGCTAATGATAGCAGCATTACAGATTTTCTAAAGAAAAAAGGTTTTAGTGAGAAATTCGCTAAGGATGAGCTTTTACCACAGATAAAGACAGTAATTAAAGCATTGAGTAAAAGCAATGATAAACAACGCAGTCTAATAGTTGATAACTGGCACTTAAGCAAGGAGTTACATAGTTTCATAGAACAACAGGGGGATGTACTACATAACCTAAACGACTTCTGCGAAAAAAATAAATGTATTTTTGCAGGATTTGGAAAAAATGATCTTGATATTAGACAAGATAAACCTTTCTTTAAAATCATGCATGATAGCAAAAGTCAATACGAAGCTGACTATTGTAATTATGACCAAGGCGATTTAAATACATTAGCTAAATATGCGTTGACAACAATTATAGACGAATCAAAAAGTCGTGGTTTCGATAGTGAGTATAATCACGTTGCATCAATATTTACAGATTCAACTAGTCAGTTCAACAATCCAGCAGAAGCTTTGCAGAATTTGGGAAGAAATAGAGAACGCAATCCTAACAGGCAACCTTGGTTTTTTGCTGCTGGAGGTGAAAAAATTGAGTTATTTGTAGATAAAGTTTTAGCAAAATTAAAAAGCGCACCGCAGGATTTTTGTCAAAAGGTTTTATTTCCAGCCACTGATAGGTACAATAAACTAATAAAAAATAGAATGGGAATAGAGCTTGGAGAAAAAATAGAGATCTATATTAGCGAAAACATGGATGCACTAGGAAATATCGATGACGCAGCTCTGAAAAAATTCTCAAAGGATTTGATAAAAGAAGTGTATGAAAAAGTACATGATATAAATGATTTTGACGTAGGAAAGACAGAAGAAGATTTACGTAAGATTTTAAAAAGCACAGAAAAATATCTTTGTTCATATGAAGACAGAATTAAAAACAACGGTAAATTATCTTGCACACGCTCAGTTCTATTTTCTGTGGGAAGTGCTATTGTAAAGTCCATGTATTATCTATGGGCAGGATTTGACTATTTAGTCTTTTTAGCTAAAGCGTATAATGTAGGTAAGTCTGAAAATGCTGATGCAAAGGCATATGTACATATAATCAGAAACTGCTACTTTGAAAGTAGTGTGAAGGCTCAAAATATGTTAAGTCATGTATTAAAAATTGCCGGAGAAAATGATGATAGTTTTACACAAAATAGTTTGTACGAAGGCAATGGAGATAGGTGTAAAGAAAAAATCATCTCATATTTTCAATCCAAACAATATATATATGCATTAGATAAAACGATTTCTCGCATTGAAAATGAGCATTTAGCAACAGTTTTGAAAGCCGTAGGTTGCAGAGATGATGCTAATAAAACAGCACAAGAAATTAAAGACTTTTTGTACGATTTAAAGAATTTAAGCTGCGCAGACTTTAGAAAAAAGCATTATTGTGGATGTTCATATAAAATGAGCAATTTATACAAGATCAATAATCAAATTAGTATGGTAATTGATGAAGTTATAGATTGCCATAAATGGCGTCATGGAGTAATTTCAAAGCGGGACAATCTTTTGAGAGGTTTTTTTCCAGAGTTGGAAGAAAATTTTGGTTTAGAACTTAAATTAAAAACTAACCATAATATTTTTAAAGTAAAAGTTAACAATAACTTTTCTGAATTGTATCGCAAGAACTGGAAAGAACATTCTAGACAAAGGATGGTCTTGGGTACAGCTATGCTATTTATCGGACTTATAGTTTCAGCGAAGCTTATATATGAAATATCATTAGGCCATACTATGCTATTGCCATCACTTTGCGGTTTCATAGCATTTGGACCGCTAGCATTTTTGTGTGGTGCATTATTATGTGGAATAACGACCTATTTAGTGAAAGGGACATTTTTTCTTTTTGGAATACCAATCCTGTTAGAGGGATTATCGAAATGCGTTTTTAGAAACGATTTAGTACAGGATTTATCAGAAACGACATTATCATTTGGTAATAGCGTTTTCTTCCAGGTTCCAAAAAGCATCTTACAATCATTTATATTTGAGGATGCAACAAAGTTTGACTCACTAAGTGATATAAATGGACTTACATTGATAAAAGAGCAAGATAAGGTAAAATGCATGAATGAAGTAGCTACTACTATAATTTCGGTACAAACAACAGTTGGTAAACAGCCAGATCTTACGTGTGTATTTGCTTGATTTCACTAGAAGATTTCTCAGATAAATATTGAGTCAAAATCTCGATGCCTTCATCAATTTCTTTCTCGGTGATAATTAGTGGAGGTAAAATTCTCACAACGTTATCTGATGTTACCCCAACAGTAAGCAAGCCGCGATAACTTAGCTCTTCTGCAAACTTTTTATTGTTTGCTTTCACCTTTATTCCAAGCATTAACCCTTTCCCTCTCACTTCTTCTATTATTGGAAATTTACTTGCTAAGTCTTCTAATTTATTTTTTAAATACTTACCTCTAATTTCAACATTTTTCAAAAAGCCAGGACTGAGCAATTCTTCGAGCACAGCATTACCTACTGAGGTTGCAAGCGGATTGCCACCAAAAGTGGAACCGTGCATACCGACCGCCATATACTTAGCAGCCTTTTCAGTTGCAAGACAAGCCCCTAGCGGAAAGCCTCCTCCTATTCCCTTTGCAAGAGCACATATATCAGGTTCCACTCCTATATGTTCGTATGCGAATAATTTTCCTGTCCTACCAGCACCGCATTGTACGCAATCAAAAAATAACAATATGTCATTTTCATCACACAGCTTTCTTAGTTCTTTCATAAAGACTTCATTCATTACTTTGATACCACCTTGCCCTTGTATTGGTTCTATTAATATAACGCCTATACCACTTGAAATTGCTTTCTTTACACTCTCAATATTGGGCTCGATATTATCACACCAATCAATACAGGGACTCAGTAATTCAGAAAATTTCTGTTTATCGTTTGCAGCACAAGTTAGGAAGGTTCTTCCATGAAATGCACCATGGAATGTTAAAATTCTGTGACGGTTTTTATTGCCTTTTCCGTTTTGATAGACCCTAGCAATCTTAAGCCCACATTCTACTGCCTCTGATCCAGAATTTGAGAAAAATACAGTGTCAGCGAAACTGTTGTTTATTAATTTTTCTGCAAAATTATTGGCAGCAGGTATATTATAGGTATTTGATATATGCCATAATTCTTCTCCTTGCAATTTTAGAGCACTAATTAATCGCGAATTGGTGTGACCTAAGCTACTAACGGCTATTCCAGAGTGAAAATCTACGTAGCGCTTACCGTCAATATCATACAAGTAAATACCTTTACCATAAGAAAAATTTATGTTAACAGGAGAATAAACTGGCAAAATAGGAGAAATTGTCATAAAATATTATATGCTAAATTTTATTATTAATAACATAAAAACCGTTGTTTCACAATAAGAAGAATATGTATAAGCTAGGTAAATCAATGTTTTCTGCGCTGGAGAAAAACAAATACACAAAAGTTATTGCATTACTCTCATCGATCTTTATGATTTTATTCAGTGTGATATATTGTAATTATTTACTAAGGAGTAATTTCCTTTCTTCTTACCGTGATTCAAGTGTAAACTTAAAAAGTATACTGGAAAATGGCACAATAAAAAAATACCATTATTTACTAATAGAAAAGCATCACATTAAATACAAAAATTTTGACTACATAAACCAACTGGTAAAACTGCGTGCTGAATTATTACAATCAGTGAGCAAAGTAAAGGATTTCAGCTTAATACTGTATGATCAAAACAGCAGAATAATATTCAGTAATTTTAACACTCAAGATTATGATTATGAACAGTTACTTACAAACGATGAAATTGATGAACTATTAAGTAACCAAGAAATATTTTATACTACAGGAAATACATTAACTTCTATTTTTCCTATATTCCATGAAAATAGCGTTAAACCTTCGTTTTTTTTGAAGATTCTTCGAAACTACAATAATTCTTATGTTATAGCATATGGCCTATTTTTAACATTTTTGGGCTTATTGTTAATAATTTTAATATTAATAATGTTCTATTTGCAATTTTCTAATACCCAAATGCTAGCCAAGCAACATAAAACTAACATTGAATTACAGCAGATAAAAGAGGCATTAGAGCAAGAAAATGCAAATAAGCTAAAATTTTTTGCAAGCGTTACACATGAATTACGCACACCTCTTAATGCTATTATTGGATTTGCGGAGTTGATCAAAAATGAAACTTTAGGTTCAATGGATAACTCTCAATACAAGGAGTATGCAGACGATATATATAATGCAGGAACACACTTACTTACCTTAATTAATGATGTGTTAGATTTTTCAAAAGCTGAATCAAGTAGTTTAACAGTAGAAAAAGTGAAGTTTAACCTGAACAAAATAATAGATTCATGCGTAAATATGCTATTACCTAAATTAAAAGAAGCCGGGATTAATTTAAAAAAAGAGACGACTAATAAACAATTATTAGTCATTGCAGATCCTAAGAGAATGAAACAAGTTATAATAAATTTATTATCAAACTCAATCAAGTTTACTCCCAAAGATGGTTTAATAAGAATGGTGATAAAAGAAAATATAGAAAAAAACTTATTAACTATTGAGTTTCATGACAATGGAATAGGAATAATGCAGCAGGATATATATAAAGTTATGTCTGTTTTTGGCCAAGCAGATTCGGGATATAGAAATGAAGGTACGGGCATCGGATTACCGCTAAGCAAGAAATTAGTAGAGTTAATGGGTGGAACTTTCGACATTAAAAGTGAAGCAAAACTTGGTACTACGATAACATTGAACTTCTTTTATGAAGAACAAACATGTGAAGATTCGATTGATTTTTAATAGGATCTATTTGATATTGTCTTGAAAACCACACTTTATCAAAAGCAGCAAGCCGAGAAGGTAGGTACCGTCTGGCTAGTCAACAAGAAAATTATAAAAATTGAATCTCAAGCTGTATTGTAAAATCAAAAAATACTTCTAACTGTGTAGCGGTATACAGATTATAGTTAGTGGATATGTTGATAAGTAAATTAGTTATACCAATTCCCGCTATACAAGTAACGGATAGACAATAATGGAAAAAAGCCATACTGGAGTAAGTAAAATAGCGAGGTTTAAATGGCATTAAGATCAAAATTATTGGATGAAAAAGTGAGCAAAAGAAATGCTGAAGAAAGTAAGAAATAATGCATATGTTGCAAAAAAACTAAATGCTGTAATTGCAGCAAAAAAGCATAGTATAACAGCCGTAGCAAAAATATGTTGCATTTCAAGAAAGGCACTTACTGCATGACCTAAAATTTGGCAGAGAAGAAAAATTATTTGCTCCACCTCAACGCCGTAGAAAAACTATATTGAACCAAAGTCAACGTGAACAAGTTGAGGTGTGGATAGAGGAAAACCCCAATATTACTATAAAAGAAATGAAAATAAGAATTCAGGAAAGGTTTGGTTTAGCAAGTCTACAGTACACCGTAATATGCAAAGAATGAAATTCTCATATATCACACCAAGACCAGTGCATAACGGACAAGATAAAAGTAAACAAGAGGAGTTTAAAAAAAAAATCTTAATGAAACTATTGTCATGTATCCTGAAAAAGAGCTGTTTTTCTTCGATGAACCGCGGTTTGGCACACATTCAAAGATTGGACACGGGTGGTTTAAAAAAGGCATTAGGACACAGGTTAAGGTAAAACTAGGTAGGAAAATTTTTATCTCTATAGTGCACCAGAAATGGAGAGAGTTCTGGCTCAAACGTCAATACTGATTGTATGAATATATTCCTTGAGCAGATGTCACAATATTTAGGAACAAGGGAAGCATTTCTTATCATGGATTGTGCTAGTTGGCATAAGTCAAAAAATTTAAAGGTGCCTAAAAATATTGACATTATATACCTACCTCCATATTCACCTGACTGTTGAGAGGTTTTGGTTATACATAAAACAGAACATTTTGCGCAATAAAATCTATGATACAATTGCTCTGCTTGAGAGCGCTTTGTGCAAATTTATTGCCTCTCTTTCTCACTCCACAATTAAACAACTCTGCAATGCCTCTTATTTGATTCACTAATAATGAGAATTGGTATTAGAACAATTGGGGAGAAATCTTGATAGGTTAAAAGAACAAAACCCTAAGCCACGGAGTTTTATAAGTGAATCAGCTATATCTCAAGTTATTGATACTTTACATAAAGCAACTAAAAACCAGGCTGTTGGTTAGTACCGTTACAGATAGAAACATCGTAGAGCTTACTTGACACCATGTAAGCACCAACCCCGGCTATTAATGCAGACACAACTATTGCCAAAATGGGTAGTTGAACTGAATAACAGACCAAAGCTGTTGCTAGTGCAGCAACAATACCAACAGCAATTGCAATTTTTTGTTTTCTAGAAAATATTGGTGGCTCTTTTTGAGAATAAACACCAGAATTAAAAGTAGAACGTCCAGTTACCATAGGTTTTTTATCTGTGTAACTAGTATCACTTATCTCATTCCTGTTTTCTTTAGCAGCATTACCTTTTGATTTTTCCTTACCATGCTGTTTTACAGTATCCTGATCATCTTTATTAGGCTTTTGTGCAACATACTCTTCTGTTATGCTGTCTTCCTTTTTCTTTACTTCAGTCGGTGCACTACTAACTCTGGATTCACCCCAAAGCTCTTGTTTTATAGCCTCTGTGTTTTCCCTGATATAGCGAAATATTCTGTATGACAAGATTTGCGATTTTTGAGATGATAGGTCTTTGACTACAGGATTATCTTCAAAACAAGAAATAATCTTATCGAATAAGTCATAATATCTAAGAGAACCATCTTCAATCTCAATAACAGGCCATCCTGTTCCCTGAGAGAACTCTTGCTCAACCTCACCTTCAGCAATAGTACCTTTAATGACAAGCTTTATATCTGGTATTCCAAGTATTTGAGGTATCACTTTGCTGCAAACTTGAATGCCCATTACACCAATTAGACCATTTCCTGCTATAATATCAGCAAGTGATCTAAGATCTTTATTCTGTTCTACTACCTCAAATAACTTTCTGTGGTACTCTATTGAGTCCTTTTGCTTCTCTAAAAACTTTTGTATAGAGGTGACAAATTTCTTATCATTTATGTGATGACCATGAAACTGCACGTCAATAAGACCTTCAGGAGTCTTACTAAAATTGTTACTAGCATAAATATTAGCCCCATATTTTATAAAAAGTCCTATTAAGTCAGTAAGTTGTTTTTTGAAAGCTTGTTCTCTTATGTCAAATGATTGACGAATAAGCTGATGTAAAACAGTATTTTCTTTATTATCTACCACTTCATTAATGTTTGCTCCATTTTCTAATAGAAGTTTTGCTGCCTCTACATTAAGACTCTCATCAGAATAACGGCACGCTATAGATAACAGGGTTCTTGAATCTGTAGCACCATCGTCTATTGCATTTGGATCTGCTCCAGCGTCTAACAATAACTTTACTACTTCTTTATTATTGTCTCCTTCGGTGTAAACAGCTTCACTTAGTGGAGTACTATTGTAGCTATCTCTTACATTAAGATCAGCCCCTTTCTCTAATAGACGTTGAACCAATGGCATACATGCAGTTTCTTTTTCTCTGCAATTAATTGCGCTATGTAATAGCGTCGTCTCCGTAGTGCCACAAACCACCAGATAACTTGAACTTAAAACTTGGATCAAATTGACTACTTCCCCACTCTTCATATATAGTACTAAGATTTTCTCTTAACTGATTTTTTATTTCCTCATAAATTTCAGCATGACCAACCCTACCGGAATTAATGTTATCACTTATTTTTGCAATGATATTATTAAACTCTTTGAATTGAGACTCACGTGGTGCCATATTAATCTAACCCTAGAATAAAATTATTTAATTGTACAATAAAGCTAAAGGAAGTCAAGTCCAGCACTTATTCAGGAAACAATAGCTTAAAAAGAGACTTAGTGTTAAATTTCTAATAGATTACTTATAAAAATAAATCTTATGGAAAGCAGAGCTAAGGCTTGGTTCATTTGGCTGATCAGTAACTTGGTTGTTATATTCAGCAATATTCAGATAGTTTATACTTTTATAAGTGTGAATCTTGAAAAAGAACTTGGACTTACAATCGCGCAAGTTGCGCTAGCTAACTCAGTATATACTTGGACTTTTGCTATCTTACAATTTTTTAGTGGGGCAACGTTTAATGTTTTTTCCAGTAAAAAAATTTATTTTTTCTCGTTATCAACTATGATCTTGGGGTTTTTTGTCCTTATTAATAGTGATAATTTTTCCCATTTGATTTTATCTCAAGTATTGATTGCAACTGGAGCATCATTTGGTTTTATTGGTGCTGCTCATACAAGTAGCATATGTTTTTCCGTTGCCCAATTTGGATTAATGTTTTCACTAGTGCAGACAATTTCAAGTCTTTCCGCTTTGGTGATTCAAATGTTGTTCTTTAGCTTGCTTGCCGAAGGTGCAGATTGGAAGAATCTGATTGTATGCATAATACTATTTGGTGTGTTGATATTTGTACTTACGCTTTTTTGTCCAAACACACTTCCAGAAAGCAGTTCAGAAGAATGCACAATAAAAAGCTCTATAAGAACAGTAATGTGCTCTGTACTCACAGTGCTAAAATTAAGAGATATCTGGATAACTTCAGTGGTGGGTGCTATTACTTTTGGAACATTTTTAGCACTGAATACCTTGTGGGCTCCAAGGTTACTGAGCAACTCAGAACTTGATGCAGTGGAGTCAGGTGTAGCAACCGCAATATTATGGCTTGGTCTTGCAGTTGGTGCTCCAATTGCAGATCGAATCTCAAATCTATTTAAAAATAGAAGGCATGTAATCTCTGCTTTTGCTCTGTTACAAGGTATTTCAATGATTATTTTGTTGTGCAGCCACTTAACAGTCCACGTTGTGTACTTTTGTATGTTAATGTTCGGGTTTTTTGCGGGAGGACATATGCTTAATTTTACTGTCGGCAGCGAGATTGTGAAACGAAAATACATTAGCACATCATCATCCATTATCAATGGGTTTATGTTTATTGTCAGCGGAATTATAGTGTCAATGCTAGCACTTTTTACAGATCATCAAATGGCGCTTTTTGCAATATTTGTAATGTTGGCAGTTGCTAGTATTTTAAATTATGCTACAGAAGAGACATACCCTAAAAAATAAAGTAGCTGAATCTCGAGTCGATTGCTATATTATATTTACGTATTGTAATATTTATCAATAATGGATCACGTTACAACAAAAGACACAACAGTAACTAAGGCAACGATAGCTGAAAATATAAACCAAGAAATAGGATTATCAAAGGAAGACTCTGCTTCGATAATAGATGATATATTGAACGAAATAAAGACAAGCTTGGTAAAGGATGGAATAGTAAAAATATCGTCATTTGGAACATTCTTGGTTAAGAAAAAGAAGGAAAGACCAGGAAATATACCAAATACATCAGAGAAAGTGATGATTCAGGCAAGAAATTCAATTTCTTTTAGGCCTTCAAAAATTATAAAAAAATTAATCAATAATTAATGAATAAGGAAAAATTATTTTATACGATTGGGGAAGTAGCTGAAGAGCTACATTTGGAACAGCATGTTTTAAGATTTTGGGAAGGTCAATTTCATCAAATTAAGCCTACAAAGCGTAAAGGAAGAAGGCTATATGATCTTAAGTGTATAGAGGCCATAAAGAAAGTAAAATACATGCTATATGATAAAGGATATACAATAAAAGGAGTGCAAAAAGAATTTGGTAATGATATAAAAGTCAATCTTGATCCAAAGAATTTGTTGCAAGAACTTACCGATTTGAGGGATTATTTAACTAGTAAAATAAATAACGAGGAAAGTAACGAACAGGCGTGAAACACTACGTCTCGCTAAAATTTTGGAGTTTTGTGAGAGTTGATATATCTAAAATGTGGCATATAGCTTCATTTCTTATATTATTAGCAATATTAATAGGCTGTGGCCTGCAAAAACCTGCACCTGTGCTGCTTAAAGGCGAAGAATTTTACGGAAAAAGAGAGCTGGAATATACAAGAGAGTACCATTTAATTAGGGAGCCTTTAATAAAAAAAGAAAATAGAAAAGCCATCATAAACAGGATATACAAAGATAACAATAATGCACAAAACGTGGGGGTAAATTGCAAATTTGTAATGCCAGTTAAAGGTACAGTTATTTCAGCTACCTCTTCTGATGAAATGTGTAAGGATGGCATAAAAATTGCTGCTCAAAATGGAACGAATGTAGTTGCCTCTGCACCCGGCAAAGTGGTATATGTAGGCAAAGGGCTGAGATGGTATGGAAATTTAATTATAGTAGAACACAAAGATAATTACATGACTGTGTACTCCTATTTAAAAAACATACATGTTGAAATTGGTGATAAAGTAAAGCAAGGTCAAGTGATTGGATCTGCAGGTAAATCAAGCACACAAGATAAAGATCCACAGATGTGTTTCACAATACGGCATAATGGCCAAGCGGTTGATCCTTTGATGCATGTGAACTGTAATTGAATTTGGATTTATATGAAATATGATTTTAAAAGTGTTGAAAAATTTTATCAAGATAAATGGGATTTTTCTGTAAGCAAGAATAGTGAACAAGAGAAATGTTACGTATTGGAGATGTTTCCATATCCATCCGGTAAAATTCATATGGGGCACTTACGTAACTATGCAATAGGGGATGTGATAGCGCGTTACAAGAGAGCTCGTGGATTTGAGGTTTTGCATCCAATTGGCTGGGATGCGTTTGGATTACCAGCTGAAAATGCAGCAAGGGACAATAATATTAGCCCTGAAACATGGACAAAAGAGAATATAGATAATATGCGTACACAGTTGAAATCTATAGGTCTTTCTTATAATTGGGAGCGTGAACTCTCCACATGTGAGCCTGATTACTACAAACACGAACAAAAATTTTTCCTGGATTTTTTAAAGCATGGGCTTGCCTATCGAAAAGAGTCATGGGTTAACTGGGATCCAGTGGACCAAACAGTGCTTGCAAATGAACAGGTGGTTGATGGAAAAGGGTGGCGATCAGGTGCAGTTGTTGAAAAACGTAAGTTGTCCCAATGGTTTTTAAAGATTACTGATTTCGCTGAAGACTTACTCAAGTGCCTGCAAAGTTTGAAAAATTGGCCAGAAAAAGTCAAAACAATGCAGGAGCGTTGGATAGGAAAATCTGAAGGAGCAACTATAGAGTTTGAAGTAGTTGGCTTAAATAAGAAATTGAAGGTTTTTACAACTTATCCTCATACTTTATTTGGGGCTTCTTTTTGTGCAGTGGCAGCAGAGCACCCTATTGTGCAGGATTTAAAAAATAAAGAAATACAGGACTTTATCGATAACATAAAAACAAATGGGGAGAATGATGAAAAAATAGGAGTTTACACCGGATTAAACGTTAAGCATCCATTTCTTGATAAGGAATTGCCGCTTTACATAGCGAATTTTGTGTTGATGGAATATGGGGAAGGTGCGATTTTTGGTTGCCCTGCACATGATCAGCGTGATTTTGAATTTGCACAGAAATATAATTTGCCGATTATTCCCGTTATTTCTTCAGCCCACTTAGGTGTCATTCCAGCGCGTGACGATGGAATCCAGAATTCTTACAATGGATCCCAGTGTCGAAGCACTGGGATGACAAAGGAGGCGTATACTGGCGATGGGGTAATGTTCAATTCTGAATTCTTAAACGGATTAACGGTAAGTAGAGCAAAGGAAGTAATCATTAAAAAGCTCAAAGAAAAAGGGATAGGTGAGAAAACAACAAACTATCGTTTACATGATTGGGGAATTTCGAGACAACGTTATTGGGGATGCCCTATACCTATAATATATTGTAAAGATTGTGGAACTGTGCAAGTGCCAGAAAAAGACCTTCCTGTAGTTCTACCTGCAGATGTAGAATTTACAAGTGGTGGCAATCCGCTGGATAAGCACCCAACTTGGAAGTTCGTTGATTGCCCAAAATGTGGAAAGCAAGCAGAGCGTGAAACTGATACATTCGACACCTTTTTTGAGTCTTCCTGGTATTTTGCTGCATTCTGTAGTGAAGATAAATCAATAGACAAAGATGCATGTAATCGTTTTATGCCTGTTGATTATTATATAGGTGGGATAGAACATGCAATTCTGCATTTGCTTTACTCACGATTTTTCTGCCGTGCTTTAACCAAATGTGGCTATTTTGCTATTAAAGAGCCTTTCTCTACTTTAATCACTCAAGGAATGGTCTGCCATGCAACTTATAAAGACGAAAATGGTAAGTGGCTATTTCCCGCAGAAGCAAAAGAGTTGATTGCACAAGGAGCTAAGGTTCAAGTGGGCAAAGTTGAAAAAATGAGCAAGTCGAAAAAGAACACAGTTGATCCAAATTTTATCATAGAAAAGTATGGTGCTGATACTGCTCGCTTGTTTGTGTTGTCCGACACTCCTCCAGAAAAAGATATGGAATGGTCCGATGATGGCGTGGAAGGTTGTTCTCGTTATGTAAATAAATTGTGGCGTATGGTCATGCAGCTGAGACCTGTAAATATACACTATGATAATGAAAGTATTACGGGTGGACTTCTAGAGTACAGAAAAAAAATTCATAAACTCTTACACGGACTTACAGATGACTTGGAAAACTGCAGATTAAACTGTGTAGTGGCAAAATTTCGTGAGATGACGAACTTAATAGCTGAAATAGATGTAAAAACTGGAAAATCTCTTATTGATGAAGGTATATGTATACTAATCAGAGTAATTGAACCGTTCATGCCACATCTAGCTGAAAGCCTATGGCAAGAAATAGGAGGTCAACCTTGGCCAAAAGCTGATGAATCATTATTAGTTGACGATACGGTAACTATAGCAGTGCAAATCAATGGAAAATTACGCACAACAATAAAGGTAGCAATTAACTTACCTCAAGAAGAATTGAAGAAAATAGCGATAGACTCTGTGTCCAGTAAGATCGGTCAAAGCAAAGTTCGCACTGTATATGCTGTACCAAATAAGATAGTAAATATAGTTATATAAAAAATCCGAGTGTATCTGTTCAGGCAATGGCGTCAACTTAAGGGAAAATATCAGTGATAGTGTATAAAATTTCTCTCTAAAATTTTTACTATTAAATTACCCAAAAGCTGCAATAAACAGCACTTTTGTTTCTGTTTTATAGTATTTTCAAAAGCGAATGATAAAGGTATAATATATTCTATACTGAGAATATGCACGAGCTCCAAGAGGAGAAAAAATATATGCTGATGTTCCAGGAAAAAAGCGGGAAAGAGTGAGTATAATAGGTGGATGGATTAAAAAGAAGTTTATTGCACCAATGACCTTCACAGGAGGGTGTAATAAATATGTATTTAATGTATGGTTAGAGCGAACCACAATTGCAGCGTAATACAACCATAGTTATGGATAATGCTACATTCCATAAAACTCCCAAAACAAAGTCATTAATAGAGTCTTTTGGCTGTCATTTGCTTTATCTTCCAACATATTCACCTGATCTAAATCCGATAGAGCATTGTTGGCACATCATCAAAAGTCGCCTCAGACCTCTAATGCATCAATGTACAGACTTACACCTTTTAGTTGGTAATACCATTTTAGACGTTTATCATTCGTTTTAGAAAATACTATAACTGCTAACATTGTTTGCTTTTATGCCTTGCCTCAGGCAACATATCTTTGCTTAGAAAGAAAGCAATAGCTCTTGCATCATGCTTGTCTGTTTTGTGTATAGAGCGGCGCACAACTTCAAACTGTCCGGGAGCGACTATTACCACACGCTTAACGTAAGGTGAAACTGCATCATAAAAGAAACAGCTATTGCCTGTTGCTTCTATAGCCACTTTATCTGTTTCTTGAAGATTTTCGATAAAATTATCCAAGTCTTTTAAGCAAAACGTTTGAATATACTCTGGCTTCCCTTCTTGCAGATAACAAGCAGTAAAGCTATTAGTATAACTCCAATGTGACGCATTTTTCCTCCAATTGCATATTTCAATATATCAGAGTACCGGTTGTTCCAAACTCCTATACGAGGTCATCACATTTTGTGAGCCTCGCCGGTGGCAGAATCTGGGTCACGAGGTCTTCTTCCTACACTCCATGTAAGAGAAGAAAGTGCCTCAAAAGAAGTACCAACCTGCCACCTATCCACTCTGAAAAGTTATTATCTTCTCTTGCTTTCAACCAAGCAATACTTATTCATATCATCTGGGTAAGGTCACAGTCATATAATAAAAGACCAAGGACGTAAGTATTTCTTTCCTTTTGCAGAAGAATATTGTCACTTATTTACTTAACAATTCAAAAAACTTGAAAGAATAAAGATAGCTATTGAAATTATCTTGATTTACATCAGTTATCCAAGTTTGACATTGAATACTTAACACTTCCTCTATTAACGCCTTTCTGTAATGTTTATCCAGATGAGACATTATATCATCAAGTAGAAGAAGTGGTGCCTTATTGTAATGAATACACCTTGCTTTTACACTGGATAAAATAATAGAAAGCAGTAATAACTTTTGTTCTCCAGTGGAGCACAGATTTATTGGTACGTTTCTTTTTTGACAAAAAACCCGAAAATTATCGTTATGCACACCAAGGGTTACTCTACCAGTCAATGAATCTTTTTCTCTGTTTTCCTTTAGACGATTCTGAAAATATTCTGCAGTATCGTCCAAAGTTAGCTGGCTGCTGAATTTCAAACTTGCCTTCGGAAAAAGCTTACTGGAATGGTTATCAATTGTATCTTGTAATATTTTTAAAACAGACGATCGCATATGTAAAATACTAACTGCATTAACGGCCATTATGTTTTCAAGACTAGAGAACCAGTTTTTGTTCAAAATGTTCTCCCTCAATAGTTTACTTCGCTCATGTTTAGCTTTTCTATATTTCATGTAGCAGCAAGTGTAATTTTCTTTAAACAGTGAAACTATACGGTCTAAAAATTTTAATCTGTCACTTGGAGAATTAAGAAGAACATAGTCCATTTGTGGAATCAGCCATATTACATTGGATATCTTATACAGAGATGAATAACTTGATTGCGTTTTTCCATCAATTTGTATTAGTTTCTTATCAAAACTCTTTGCGATACCAATTGAATTAAAATCCGTTCCATTAAAAAAATCATAGTGCACTACCCAATCTTCATTACTGAATCTATTTTGTATCTCACTGGCTTTTGCTTTTTTCATTCCATTGCTTTTAGCAAGCAACGAGATTGCTTCAAGTATATTAGTTTTACCAATACCATTTTCGCCAGTTATTACAACTGAGCTATCATCTGAATCCAGTTCAAAGTTTGAGTGGCTACGAAAATTATGTAATTTCAGCTTTTTTATGTAGCAATGGGTAGCCATTAACCTATTCTTTAGTTTACATTCTCCTTACTTCTTCCAGAACCTCATCAACATGCCCACTAACTTTTACATTTTTCCAGATCTTCACTACTTTACCTTTTTTATCTATTAAAAAAGTAGTGCGCTCTATTCCCATATACTTTTTGCCAAACATACTTTTCTCTACCCAAACACCATATTTTTCCAACATTTCAGCATTCTCATCAGAAACTAAGGAAAATGGCAGAGAATATTTTGCTTTGAAGTTAGCGTGGCGCTTAACACTATCTTTTGATACACCAATTATCACTGTGTCAAGGGAAGAAAAATCATCTATTTTATCTCTAAAGCCTTTTGCCTCCATCCTACAACCCGGAGTATCGTCTTTAGGATAAAAATAAAGAACTACATTTTTTTTATCAAAAAATTCACTCAATGATAAATTTTCACCAGAATCTGTTGGTAAGCTAAAATCAGGTGCATTATTTCCTACTGCTAATTCCATACCTTGCTCCATTAATAACACTTTTATGGTATTATAGTAATATGGTGCATTATTTCCTACTGCTAATTCCATACCTCGCTCCATTAATACCACTTCTGTGGTATTATAGTAGTATGGTACATTATTTCCTACTGTTAATTCCATACTTTGCTCCATTGATAACACTTTTATCTATAGTAGTATATTGTAGTCAGAGTATCAAATTTTATATATAGCTAACAGATAAGATTCTTGATGGGGGCTTATTGATAAGTTTCTGCCTTGTATCTTGTAAAAAGCATCTAATGCTTTAAGCTTAAGCATTGTAAGTCATGCTCATTAGTTTCCTCATCTCTTATAGTATTGCTAGATATATAATTGGATTTCTTAGGAAACAAAATACAATTTGAAATCGCAATAAAGAAGACCTTCTTTAAATTAGTGTATCTGCCAGACTGTCTTGAGTAAACTTTACCAGCATATGCTTGTGCGCGTTTTTCAAAGCACTTGTCGCGAGCGAGCTGCATTTCGACCACAAATGCAGCCTTGTAGAGAGGAGTATCATCACCATTGGTCTTAGCATTAATATCAGCCCCTTTTTCTACAAAATATTTCACTGCATTTAAATTACCTTGCTTGGCAGCTAAGTGTAAAGATGTGTTGCTATATTCCTCTATAACTTGCTCTTTTCCTGTTTCAGTAGACAAAATTTGTTTGAGATCATCTATAAAATCTTTTAAATCTTCTATATCACCTAAAAGTTCCCTGGCTGTTTCTAGAGTTTTCTCCTGTCCACGTTTTGTAACTAAGTACCGATTGACTACCTGTAAACCACGCTTCCAACCCAGTTTATCTACCAGCCGATATGCACGATACATAAGGACTACTGAGTAATATATACCTCTTCCCATATCTCGCTTTGAACGACTAAGTTTAACTGTATCATCTATTAGCCCACTTACCCCTACATCACTAATTTTATCACTAAGACTTTTTTGCTTTAAAGTGCTAGACCGTAACAACTGAATGGTATTATATCTTGTAGCTATTTTACCAGTTAACTGTTGCTGACCTATAACCATTTCACCCCCCTTAAGTGTAATTAGAAATTACCCTCACTGTAAAACTAAATGGTCGTAAACAATTTATATAAATACTAAGTATAGCCTTGCTTATAACACGGATATTTTTAGTGTCAACAACTTTTTAAGTAAATTTTATACAGATCAGAAATTGAATAGAAAAAACAAAACACGTAAATTAGCCTGTAGGTTTATTTATCACTATTACTTCTGCTTTCTTTTTTACAGCTACTGTTTTTGCAATTTTATCATGAAAAAACTGCTTTCGTTTGTCAAATATTGCAGATACAAAAATTAGTATTATAGCTGTAAAAATTAAGTCTGATAAAGGTTCAGGCCACCATTTAGAAGTATACTTATCAAAAAATAATATATCCATAATGAATAAAGAACTCAATATGAAGCTAATAACTTCAAGAGAAACATACCTAATTGTTGCTTGCATTAGAGTAATATTGTTAAGTGTATTTGCATCTTTTATACGGATACAGCATAACAATTGCCCTAGAGTACAACTAAATCTTCTTGTTATGAATATTCCGAATACTATTGATAGCAAAAAAAATAAGCAAATGTATATGATTAATAGTTGAGATTTAGCAGGGTGAAAAATTATTTTTACAAAAGGAAAATAGACTAAAGAAATTCCCATAATAATAAGACGGTCAATAATATATGCTATAGCACACCTAGTTATTCCCACATATACATAGTTTAATCTTGGATAGCATTCTTCAGACTTATGATCCATTACTACTGTTTTTGCAATTTTGTCGTAGAAAAGCTGCTTACGTTGATCAAATATTGCAGGTATTAGGATCAATATTGGTAAAATTAAAAACCACTCAGAAATATAGAGAGGTACAAACAAAAATGCCTTGAGAGTGCTTCTCATCACTACTTGCATTAAAGCAGCGTTTTTAAGTGTGCTTGCATCTTTTATGTATATACCAAGTAGCAATTTTCCTGGAGTCGAACCAAGTCTTGTTATCATTAATACTTCTAATGCTATATATACTAAACTTTCTAGTAATGTACCTAAGTCTTCTAATATTTCATATCGTTCTGATATAAGGCCTGTATCAATGTCAGGGGCTTTGTTGCATAGCTAGTGTTGGTTGAGGTTATTGTAAGAAGAAAAGCTTTTTAATATATGGCTACTAACGCATTTTGTTGTAAAATAGGCATTTTTCAAACAAGTACAACTTATGCCACAAAAAATGAGAGTAAGTAACCAAAGAGAATATAACGAGTTTCTCAAAAAAAGAGGAAATGTTTTTCATTTTGTTAATCAAGCCATAGAAAATTGGTATGAAAATAGTCCAAAAGTTGCAGGTGGCAATAACACTTATAGTGATAAAGTTGTAATTTTAATACACATAATAGTTCATCTTTTTAGAATTGGCTTGAGACAAGCTGTAGGTTTTGTAAAAGGTTATATGGTACAAATAGGCAAAAAACTTAAGATTATCAGCTATACACAAGCTTCCAGAAGATTTAAAAAGCTTAATTTGAAGATTGATGACCATAGAAGCAATAAAGATGATCTGGAAAATGTTGAAATTGCCGTAGATAGCACTAGAGTTAGTATCTACAATAAGAACGGTGGGCATAGTAAGCTTAATATTCGAAAAAGAAAATACAGTGGTTATGGTCAAGTAAGAAAATTACATGTTGTTTTAAACATAAATGATAAGAAAGCAATAAGCATGAACTACACTAGTGGTGTTGCTGTAGACTATTTGCCGGTCTGCGATATGTTAGAAGAAGTCAGTGATAAATATAACATTTGTTCTATTCGAGCAGATGCGGCTTATGATATAAAAAGTGTGTATAAAGAATGCAGAAAATACAATATTGTGCCTATTATTCGCCCTAGGAAGGATACTAAAATTTGTTTAGCTGACTACTTATCAGAAAGAAACAAGTATATTAGTAGAATTAGGTCATATGAGAATTATGAAGATGGTATTAATGAATGGAAGAAAAAAGTTAAGTATGGAGCACGGTCTTATATTGAAGTCTTTTTCTATAGGTTGAAGCAAATATTTGGGTTTGGCTTGAAAAATAAATCAGAGGTAAATCGTGAAAAAGAGCTGTTAATTAAGTGCTACTTATTGAACAAATTTACTGATATAGGTATGGCTAAATTTAAATTAGCTGCGTAAATTCACTGTGATTTACATGCCTATCAGTGCTATGCAACAAAGCCCCTGGATCACGCAAATAATGCCCATGTTTTTCAGTATATTTGAGCAGGCTGTACATAAGAATTGCAATTGTAGAGCATATTATTGTTAATAGTAAATTTGGTAAAATGCCATAGCGAAAAAATTTTCCTACTATATATATTCCAATAGCCCCAAACATCATATTGCAGAATGAGAGGACTGCACTACCAAGCCCTATACCTTTGATCGTTTCTAAAGCAGAAGTTACGTTATTGCTGATTACTAATGCAAGCCCAATATTGGCTGGAATCCAGGCAACTTGAAGAATTAATATATTTAACTTGTCCGCGAAATAAAAATATACCAATAAACTATCGGATATTATCGGTAACACCAAACCTATTATTAGCATTTTGCTAACCCCTACTTTTGGTACATACCTTCTATTAATTAAAGTTCCAATTATGTAAAATATGACTATGATCGATATGAGGTAGCCAAAATACTGTACTTCAATGCCCATTGATTCAAATATGAACGGGTAGTTAGCAACATATGCCCAAAGCCACATGAAAGTTAATCCATGAATGGCTGAAAACCCAAGGAAACGATAATTTCTAAATATTGATATGTATTGCTTGAAGATATTAGTAGTTATGTTAGTTATACTGGTTTCATTTTTATTCACAATGAGTGTTTCTTGTAACTTAAAGTAAATAAAAATAAGCATAGCAATTGCCGCAAGTGATATAATAAAAAACAAAAATTTCCAACTATACCCATGTGAAATTATATAACCGCCCACCACTGGAGCTATTCCAGGTGAGAGTGCCACTACCATATTTAACTTTGAAATTACTCTCGAGTATTCACTACCCGAGTACATATCCCTTATTGCTGCATACCCAACAACACCTGCAACACCTGCCCCTGCTCCTTGTATGAAGCGAATTAGTATCAAGAGCGCAATACTGTCGGCTATATAACACATGATACTTGCTAAAGTAAAAATTGTCATACCAATCAGCATCATTGGACGCCTACCATAATGGTCCGATAATGGACCATAAATTAATCCAGATACTGCAAATCCAACTAGATTCAAGCTAATTGTAAGCTGCACTACACTGCCTTCTACTTTAAAATAATTGGCAATGCTTGGTAGTGCAACTGAGTATAGGTCAGTTGCCATATCGACAATTGCTACAGACAATATCATAATAAGAGAGATGATATTTTGCGAAAGAGCTGTTTTCACTTAATGATTTACTGGATTAAATATACTTGATTATAATATATTTTTTTCATTAGTATAAGTACAATGTTACATAGTAAACGATGTCATTCGAGTAGCGGACACTGTCCTCCTTTGTCATCCCAGTGCCTTGACTACTTGGATCCAGGAATTTTATTAAGTTGGTAAGCATAAAAGTAGCCGTTTTATACAACGTTTTGATGATTATGAAAAAGCTGGATTCCAGACTGGAATGACACCCTCCTAGTGGATTCAAATCACAATGTTCGTACAGTTATGTGCTTTGACACTAGAATCTTAAGCTAAAATCATAAAAAGCCTGAATTTCAATATCTTATCTTCAATTATTCAGGTTTAAGTTTAAATACTGAGCATCAATTGTTCAGGACCTTTGCTTCCGTGTTATCCAACGAATCACCATAAGTCACTGCTTTGAGGTAAAATTTTCTCCCTGATTGCACTTCAAAAGAAATTATTGAATCATCAAGTAAGGTAAATTTCTCACCTCCTGTATGCTCATACTCTTTAGTACCTTCTTGCCCTCTAATTAGGTTGCTAAGCTTATATTTATTTTTATCTATGAGTTTAGTACTCTGGAATTTCACTATCTCTTTTCCGATTAATGCTGAATTTGAATCGATAATTCCTAGCAGCTTACCAAAACGTAATACTATTACAAGCCCCTCATCGGTAGATTCCATTACATATCCGTAAGTAGACTGTTTATTTGTGCTTGCGATAGGCTTATAATCCTTATCGTTGTACGAAATAAAGAGCGTTGCTCCCTTCCAATTCCTTTCCTCACCAATTAAAGTAAAGCTTGCGATATTACCTTTAACATGCGGTAAATCTATCATTTCTACGATGGTTTTGCTGATATGAGAAGGAGGGTATTCCTTCAGCATAAGAGACCTTGTTGAAGGAAAAGAAAGCTTATATATGGAGCTGTCATAACCAACACCACTTACTTGAATGGACATGCTTTCAAATTTTGTTTTTATAATTCTCACCGTATGCTTTTTCTCACCGTCTAAAATCGTTATGACATCACTTGGCGCAAGCCACGCATATTTTATCGGCAGCTTGAAATTGTATATATTTCTCTCTTGCCACGAAGAATAAAGTAAAACCTCAGCTATATTTTGCGCCTCTCCCTCCTCCATAATGGCTTTGTTGCATAGCACTGATAGGCATGTAAATCACAGTGAATTTACGCAGCTAATTTAAATTTAGCCATACCTATATCAGTAAATTTGTTCAATAAGTAGCACTTAATTAACAGCTCTTTTTCACGATTTACCTCTGATTTATTTTTCAAGCCAAACCCAAATATTTGCTTCAACCTATAGAAAAAGACTTCAATATAAGACCGTGCTCCATACTTAACTTTTTTCTTCCATTCATTAATACCATCTTCATAATTCTCATATGACCTAATTCTACTAATATACTTGTTTCTTTCTGATAAGTAGTCAGCTAAACAAATTTTAGTATCCTTCCTAGGGCGAATAATAGGCACAATATTGTATTTTCTGCATTCTTTATACACACTTTTTATATCATAAGCCGCATCTGCTCGAATAGAACAAATGTTATATTTATCACTGACTTCTTCTAACATATCGCAGACCGGCAAATAGTCTACAGCAACACCACTAGTGTAGTTCATGCTTATTGCTTTCTTATCATTTATGTTTAAAACAACATGTAATTTTCTTACTTGACCATAACCACTGTATTTTCTTTTTCGAATATTAAGCTTACTATGCCCACCGTTCTTATTGTAGATACTAACTCTAGTGCTATCTACGGCAATTTCAACATTTTCCAGATCATCTTTATTGCTTCTATGGTCATCAATCTTCAAATTAAGCTTTTTAAATCTTCTGGAAGCTTGTGTATAGCTGATAATCTTAAGTTTTTTGCCTATTTGTACCATATAACCTTTTACAAAACCTACAGCTTGTCTCAAGCCAATTCTAAAAAGATGAACTATTATGTGTATTAAAATTACAACTTTATCACTATAAGTGTTATTGCCACCTGCAACTTTTGGACTATTTTCATACCAATTTTCTATGGCTTGATTAACAAAATGAAAAACATTTCCTCTTTTTTTGAGAAACTCGTTATATTCTCTTTGGTTACTTACTCTCATTTTTTGTGGCATAAGTTGTACTTGTTTGAAAAATGCCTATTTTACAACAAAATGCGTTAGTAGCCATATATTAAAAAGCTTTTCTTCTTACAATAACCTCAACCAACACTAGCTATGCAACAAAGCCATCCAGGAACATAAAGGTCATAGATTATTAACGGCTTTGCCGTGATAATATAATTTTACAGGAGGTGTGGGATGAGTGATGTAAATGAAGATATAGTAACAGATAATTTTGGAAATACTCCTTTACATTGGTCTGCTCTAAATGGCGAAAAAGATGTAGTAAAAGCCCTATTGGATAAAGGGGCAAATGTTAATGCAAAAAATAATAGTGGATGTACTCCTTTACATTGGGCTGCTGAATATGGCAAAAAAGATGTAGTGAAAGCCCTATTGGATGAAGGGGCAAATGTTAATGCAAAAGATAATTCTGGAAAAACTCCTTTACATGAGGCTGCTCTAACTGGCAAAAAAGATGTAGTAAAAGCCCTATTGGATAAAGGGGCAAATGTTAATGCACAAAATGATGAAGGAAAGACTCCTTCCAATTTAGCCACTGATGAAGGAATACAAGATCTATTGCAAAGCGTAAAAAAGGCCAATGATAAACTGCTTAAGGCTGCTGAAAACGGTAATATTGATGATGTAAAAAATCTGTTGGGTAAAGAAGGAAAAGCACAGGTTAATGCAACAGATGATTCTGAAAATACTCCTTTACATTTGGCTGTTGAAAAGAATGACAAAGAGGTAGTAGAAGCCCTACTGAAAGTAAATGGGATCAATGTTAATGCACAAAATAAGGGTGGATGGACTCCTTTACATTTTGCTGCTGGAAATGGCGAAAAAGATGTAGTAAAAGCCCTATTGGATAAAGGGGCAAATGTTAATGCACAAAATGATAAAGAAGAGACTCCTTTACATTTTGCTGCTCGAAATAACAACAAAGAGGTAGTAGACGCTCTAATAAAAGCAGGAGCAAATATTAATGTAAAAGATAAAGATGAAAAAACTCCTTTCGATTTAACTACTAACGAAGAAATAAAAACTCTATTTCAAAAAGCCGCAGAAAGCCCTGATGCTGGTTTAATTGATGAGCCATCGACGGATAGTAAAGGGGTTCAAGAAGAAGATGCTGGTACAGAAAAGAAAGAAAAGCAAGAAGGTGATGCTAAATCAGAATCAGACGGCTTTGTTGCATCGCTACTTATGAAAGGCTAACTATAGCTAGGATTATAAGCAACCTATTGAAAATCTTGTTTTTTTGCAATCAATCTGATCAAATTTAAGAATAGTAATTTATTATTTATATTAATAAACTTAATTCTATTGAAAATAGCTAAAGCATTGAAATTCTTGAATTTTAGCCGGATTAGTGAGTGGTAGTGAAATTTCTTTTACTCAAATTTAGGTATTCACTGACCGTTCTTGTTATAAATACCAGAATAATAAGCTACTGATATTCTCCATCTTTTTTATCTTTAATCCATCATAGCTAGCGATGCAACAAAGCCAATCAGACATTGCAGAAAAAGGAACTGGTGTAAGCAACGGTAGTCAACCTACAGGACCTACACAAAATAATGGAGGACAACCCACCACCAGTGCAGGACAAGGAACTGGTGTAAGCAACGGTAGTCAACCTACAGGACCTACACAAAATAATGGAGGACAACCCGCCACCAGTGCAGAAAAAGGAACTGATGTAGCAACCGGAAGTGCACAGCCTATTGCTCCCATAGAACCTGCACAAACAGAAGAACAGCCGAGCTCTTTTTTTGGTAGTTTGTTTAGTATACTTATGAAGCCTTTTTCATTAATTGCATCATTTTTTGGTGGGGTTTTTTCATGGTTGTTTGGGTCTGATGAGCCAATACAATCATCATCTGAATCTGACCAACCAGTTGTGTTAGAACCACCGAATAGTTCAGGAGACCATGACATAATATAGCTAAAGGTTTACTAGATTCCAGCGTCACGCGCTGGAATGACATGGTGGGATGCATCCAAGTAGCTGACACTGGTTTCCATCCAAGAGGGCAGTGCCCAGGCACTGGTTCCTTTATGACGGTGTCATCCCAGTACCTTCTCCTGTCATCCCAGTGCGTGACACTGGGATCTCATTTTACTTTATGATGATGTCATGAAAGTAGCTGACATTGGGATCCAGAAGACTTAATTTCAACCAAATAATAAAGGCTAGATCCCAGTACCTTCTCCTGTCATCCCAGTGCGTGACACTGGGATCTCATTTTACTTTATGATGATGTCATGAAAGTAGCTGACATTGGGATCCAGAAGACTTAATTTCAACCAAATAATAAAGGCTAGATCCCAGTACCTTCTCCTGTCATCCCAGTGCGTGACACTGGGATCTCATTTTACTTTATGATGATGTCATGAAAGTAGCTGGCACTGGAATGACAGCAGTCCTACGTCATACCGCCGCGGTATCTCTTAGCATAGATCCCGCTAACAAGTAGCGGGATGACGGTTGTCGGTGAACCTAAGTTACTTTAGCTACAAACGTTAAGAAATTTACCAAACGAAAAAAAGGCAAAAGAAG
This sequence comes from Wolbachia endosymbiont (group A) of Urophora cardui, assembly GCF_964028435.1. NCBI lineage: Bacteria > Pseudomonadati > Pseudomonadota > Alphaproteobacteria > Rickettsiales > Anaplasmataceae > Wolbachia > Wolbachia endosymbiont (group A) of Urophora cardui. The sequence goes on along the minus strand of NZ_OZ034774.1, from coordinate 1,001,522 downwards.
CCCTAGTCATTGTCTACTTTCAGTATTGGCGTTTTTTAAGTCTTAAACACTGCAATTTAGCTGCTTTTAAATGCAACTCACCTTTGTTTAAATGTTTAAGAAATTTACTAAGCAGAAAAAAAGGCAAAGAAATCCCGTGTTAGCTAGTTGTCACTCTCTAATCCTGCAAATTGGCGTACTATACTGTCTTAAACGACTTATAAGCGCGTTTCAGCTTGTGTAGGTAAAAACCTAGAAATGTTGTGAAGACATAAGGTGCACATAGTGCAAAAAATTAAAAATAAGACGCCAACTACGTTGTTTTCTTGCTGTTTAATCTGCACAGATGAAGATAACTGAATACCTTCAGTTTCATGATAAAGGGGCTGGCAGAGTTTGTCAAGTGGTTTCTATTGAATATATACAGTGGAATGATAAAATTCACACACACATTTTACTACGTGATCAGCGCTGATATTAAAATGCTCATAAAGTGTTTTATAAGGTGCTGATTCTCCAAAGCTTTTCATGCCAATAAATATACCGTTTGAACCTATATATTTATGCCAACCCATTTCACTTCCAGCTTCAATTGCAACTTTGATGCTGTCATTATTTAATATTGCCGCTTTATATTCATCACTTTGCTCATCAAAAAGTCTCCAGCATGGCATAGAAACAACCCTTGTACCTATACCCTTTTCCTGCAATTTCTCCCTTGCTTCAACTGCAATTTCAACCTCGGACCCCGTAGCAAATATTGTCACTTTTAATTCTTTTGAACATTCACACAAAACATATGCACCAAACTTCGATAGATTAGCAGATTGATCGATATCAAAATAGAATTTGCGCATGTAACTTACGTTTTGCCTTGAGAGCGCAAACAGTGCAGGTGATTCTTTTTTTTCGAGTGCAATGCTAACACACTCTAGAGTTTCAACTGCATCGGCTGGCCTAAAAACATATAGATTTGGTATAGCACGAAGAGAGGCTAAATGCTCTATTGGTTGGTGAGTTGGGCCATCTTCTCCCACTCCAATTGAGTCATGAGTCATCACATAGATAACCTGCTGTTTCATCAAAGCTGAAAGACGTATAGCAGGACGACAGTAGTCGGAAAATACCAAAAAAGTGCCACCATAAGGAAGAATCGCGCCGTGAAGTGCCATACCATTCATACATGCTGCCATAGCGTGTTCTCTCACTCCATAGTGGACATAAGAACCACTATAATTATTACTATCTATTACCTGCATGTGCTTATATTTAGTGCAATTTGACCCAGTAAGATCAGCAGAACCGCCGATTAATTCCGGCATATGTTGTGTTAAAAGTTCCATTACCATGCCGAAAGAAGAACGTGTAGCTTCGTTTGGCATTGTCTCGTGTATTTGTTTCTTCAAGTTAGCCAAAACATTATCGATATTGTCTGGTAGACGTTTATCTAGCCGTCTTTGAAGTTCTTTATTTTCACTGGATTCCAGTGTCAAGCACTGGAATGACACCGAATTGCTGTTATCTGGCAGACGCTCATCTAGTCGCCTTTGAAGTTCTGCATGATATCCTGTCATCCCAGCATTCTCTTCTGTCATCCCAGTGCTTGACACTGGGATCCATTCTTTTTCTTCTTCACTGGTCACATGCTGGAATGACAATGAATTGTAATTTTGCCTTGCTCTCTCAACAGTTTTCTTCCAGGCGTTTTTCACATCTTCTGGCACATGGAATGGCTCGTAATTCCAGTTTAATTTCTCTCTCATCTGTTTGATGTCTTCCTCCGAAAAAGCACCACTGTGAGCAGAGGATGTGCCAGCACGGCTTGAAAATTTTCCGATAATAGTTTTGCAGCAGATCATTGTAGGTTTATCAGACTTTTTTGCTTGCTCTATTGCAAGGGATATGGCATCAAAATTATGGCCATCAATTTTGTCAACATTCCATCCATACGCTAAGAAGCGTTTCTCTACATCATCAGAGCAGGAAAGGCAAGTAGCGCCATCTATAGAGATATCATTATCATCAAAAAGGGCTATTAATTTATTCAATTTAAGATGCCCAGCAAGTGATGCTGCTTCATGGCTTATTCCTTCCATAAGACAGCCATCCCCTAGCATTACGTAAGTGTAGTGATTGATTCTGAATTGCTTTTTAAGGATTGATTCAGCAAGTGCCATGCCAACAGCAGCGGCAAACCCCTGACCGAGCGGGCCTGTTGTTGCCTCTACCCCGGAAGTCAAGCCAAACTCTGGATGACCTGGGGTCTTGGATCCCATTTGCCTAAAGTTTTTTAGCTCATCTATGCTAGTATAACCTGTCAAATATAATATTGAGTATAGTAACATTGACCCATGACCGTTTGATAAAACAAAGCGATCTCTATTGAACCATTTAGAATCATCAGGATTATGATTCAGATATTTAGCAAACAAAACAGTTGCAACATCTGCCATGCCAAGTGGCATACCTGGGTGTCCAGAGTTTGCTTTTTGTACTGTATCAATTGATAAAAAACGGATGGCGTTTGCCATAGATTCCAAATGTGAATGATTCATGTGTTAATAGAAAAACTTAAAAATGAAGTATAAAAGATTATATCAGCAAAAACAAGTTGACACTGAATGCTAAAATCCTTAATAATCTAAAGTTAAATCGTAAGAGTTTTTATATGACAACTGTTATCACTAGAAAGTATAGGATTAGCCGTAGACTTGGTGTAAATTTATGGGGTAGAGCTAAAGACCCAGTAAACAAAAGGAAATACCCTCCAGGTCAACATGGTATTCTTGGATTCAAGAAGTTATCCGACTTTGGTAAGCAGTTTGCTGCGCATAAGAAATTTAAGTTTTACTATGCGATTTCAAGTAAGCAGCTCAGACGTACATTTTTAGATGCTTATAACAGAAGGGGTTATACGGCTGATAATTTTATCGGTATTTTAGAATCAAGGCTCAGTTCTGTTTTATACCACTCTGGTCTTGTGCCAACAATTTATGCAGCGAAGCAGCTCATATCTCATAAGCACGTTACAGTTAATGATAAGGTGGTCAACATATCGAGTTATCGAGTGAAACCAGGTGATATAATAAAAATAAGAGAAAGGGCAGCAAAAATCCCTGTAGTAGTAGAGGCTGAACAAAAACAAGAGCGCAAGGCTCCGGATTATTTAGAGACAGATAGTAAAGAGCATTCAGTGAAGTATTTGAGGTCACCTCAATATTCTGAGGTTCCTTATTCAGCAGACATGGAAGTCAATTTAGTAGTAGAGTTTTACTCTAGATAGATAAAAAAAAGCCCGTGTGGCGGAATCGGTAGACGCAGCGGACTTAAAATCCGTGGGTTTTGCGACCTTGGGAGTTCAAGTCTCCCCATGGGCACCAATTTAACTTAGCAGATAAATACAAAAAAGTATGAAATGGCTTGATATAGAAGATATTGTAGAAGCTCTAGAGGAAAAATTTCCAGATGAGAATATAATTAATATCAGATTCACTGAGCTTAAAAAAAAGGTCTTGAGTTTAGAGGAATTTGATGATGATGAAAAACGCTGTAACGAGAAAATACTCGAAGCCATTCAAGCAGCTTGGATTGAGGAAAGATCTTAACAAATAAGAAATAACTATCGCTATTAAAAGTTAGCGCGTGACGCTGGAATCCAGAAAAAAAAGAAAAATGGATCCCAGTATCAAGTACTGGGATGACAACAAAAAAGAAGGAGTCTAAAATTCGGACACCGTATATCATTCATTTTAGACAATACTGTACTTTTTAAATCTAATTTAAAATTCACTCAGGTTAATAATAATTTAACTAATTACAATTAAAACAGCTAGAAGGTTAATTATGAGGCAAAGATGGCAGCACAAAAATTTTTGGATGGAACGTGATTACGACTTGCCTGACAAGTGCTACGTTGAGATAAATTTTACATAAAAATACTGCTTTTTATGGTGTGAGGCTAGAGGTTTGTAAAGTAGTTAGAAGGTTGTCATCCCAGTGTTAGCTACTTGGATTTGGCACTGAGGAAATCCAATGTAGTAGTAAACCTTACTTATTTAGTTATACTAGAAACAAAACAGAAAAATGCTCAAACGTAGCGGTCCAAAAAAATTAAAGTCTATAATTGAAAATTACGCATTAAAATGCATGAAAAATAAGATTAGCAAAAATGAAATACGTCTGATTTTAAACTGGCGAAATATAGTAGGGAAAGAAATAGCAGAGTGTACAAAACCGAAAAAGATCTCATATGCACAGAATGTAAATTCTGGTGTATTGCATCTAGTAGTAACAAATGGCAGTAAAGCATTAGAAATTCAGCATATGATTTCTCTTATAATAGAAAAAATTACGATATTTTTTGGCTACAAAGCAGTATATGGTATAAAAATTAAGCAAGAGAGTATTGACTATTTGACTATATAAGGTAATCTAAGTACATAGAATAATTTGGTATATTGAAGTGAGTAGAGTTTGTGAATTAACAAATAGAAAAAAATCTTTTGGTAATAAGGTATCACATTCGAATCGTAAAACAAAGCGTACCTTTCTTTTAAATTTACATAAGGTTACGTTGACAAGTGATATATTGAATAAAAAGTTTAGATTTCGTGTGGCAACAAGAACTTTGAGAACTATAGATTACAAAGGTGATTTAGATGCTTTTTTGCTCAACACAAGAACGATTAAACTAAGTGAAAAAGCGCAGAAGATAAAAAGAAGGTTGAAAAAAGTTTTAGTAAAGCAAGAGGTAGAGTTAGCCGTTTCAGATGCATAGCAAACCTCAATGGCTCAGAGCAAAAGCTCCGACCGGTGAAGTATTCAATGAAACTTTAAACATCGTTAAACTGCATAACTTACATACGGTATGTGAAGAAGCTGCATGTCCAAATATTGGTGAATGTTGGAATAAACGTCATGCTACTGTGATGATTCTTGGTTCTGTTTGTACTCGTGCTTGTGCATTTTGCAACGTTGCAACTGGCATTCCTGATAAACTAGACCCTCATGAGCCAGAAAATTTAGCAAAAGCGATAAAAAAGTTAAACTTAAAACATGTTGTCATTACCTCTGTTGATCGTGATGATTTACCAGATGGTGGCGCAAATCAGTTTATACAGTGCATAGAAGAAATTAGAAAGATAACTTCAGAAACAACAATAGAGATTTTAACTCCTGATTTTTTAAATAAGAAAGGAGCATTTGAAGCAATTGCTGTTGCATCACCTGATGTCTATAACCACAATATTGAAACAGTGCCGAGATTGTATGCAAAAATAAGACCACGAGCTCGCTATTTTCATTCACTATATTTGTTGAAGATGGTAAAGCAGATTAATCCTAAAGTTTTCACGAAGTCAGGGCTTATGGTTGGTCTTGGAGAAACAAAAGAGGAAATACTTCAGGTTATGGACGATTTGCGCAGTGCTGAGGTTGATTTTATTACAATTGGTCAATATCTACAACCAACTCCAAAACATGCAAAACTTGATAGGTATGTTACCCCAGAGGAATTTGAGCATTATAAATACGTTGCTTACTCCAAAGGTTTCTTAGTGGTTGCATCAAGCCCACTAACTCGGTCATCATACCACGCTGAAGAAGATTTCAACAGGCTCAAGGCCTGTCGTTGACATTTGTGTTAATTCAAATTAATTTTTACTAATTATAAAGGAGTTGAGCGACTGTACGTAATGTCTACTATAAAAATCGAGAAGAAATCACAATTAGTTAAAGAGGTATTCGATTCCGTGGCAAGTCGCTACGACACCATGAATGATATAATGAGCCTCGGAATGCACAGATTATGGAAAGATAAGATGGTAAATAGTGTGCATTTTACAAAAAACTCTAAGATTTTAGATATTGCTGGAGGAACTGGAGATATAGCAATAAGAATAGTAAGAAAAGAGCCAAGTGCTAAGGTTACAGTATGTGACATAAATCAAAATATGCTAAGCAGAGGACGTGATAAAGCTATAAATTCAAACCAAATTAATTTTGATTGGGTATGTGCGAATGCAGAAAGTTTACCATTTGAAGACTCCGAATTTGATTATTGCACAATAGCTTTTGGCATTCGAAATGTTTCTGACCGCAAGAAGGCTTTAAATGAGGCGCACAGGGTATTAAAACCACATGGAAAATTTATCTGCTTAGAATTTGCCCCTATGCACTATCAAAATGAGATATTTACCAAACTTTATGACTTATATTCATTTAAAGTAATTCCTAAAATTGGCAGCATAGTTGCTAAAGACAGGAGTTCTTATGAATATTTAGTGAAGAGCATTAGAGAGTTTCCAACTCAGGCTGATTTTAAAATGGAAATTGAAGAGGTAGGCTTTAAGAATGTTGAGTTTCATAATATGAGCTATGGAATAGTGGCATTACACATTGGAACAAAATGAATATTAAATTCTGGTATAGAACGCTGGATTATTATCTCATCCTTCCAGTGTTTTTTTTGCTCACTATAAGCTTCATTCTTGTTTATTCAGCAAGCCCTGTAATTGCGCAGCGTCTTTCTTTACCACAAGATTATTTTATACGGCGCCATACAATTTATATAGTCCTGTCACTAATTACCCTGGTGACATTTTCTTTTCTCAACACAAGAACTATACTTAACCTCTCATTCGCAGGTTTCATTTTATTTACTATTTTAGTGGCAGTTGCGATAATACTTGGTATAGAGGTAAAAGGTGCGAAACGATGGTTACATATTGTCAAAATTTCAGTTCAACCATCTGAGTTCGTAAGGCCATTTTTTTCTGTTGTTATAGCTAGTATCTTAGCCAGCGGAATGAAGTTTAAAATGCACATATCAATCATAATATTTCTGTTAGTTTTTGTGTTGTTACTTTTGCAACCTGATTTCAGTATGTCCATGCTTTTAACATATTCTTTTATTGGTCAAATGTTTATTGCATGTATACCACTTTTATACTTTCTATGCATAATAGGAATGGCCACAACTGGAACTACAATAGCTTACTTATGCCTCCCACATATAAAGCAAAGGATTTACAATTTTGTCTTTTTTACGCAACGCGATAACTTTCAAGTCACAAAATCATTAGAAGCATTCAAAAGAGGTCAATTAACTGGAGTTGGACCTGGTGAAGGTAGCGTAAAAACCTCTCTTCCTGATTGTCATACAGATTTTGTGTTTTCTGTTTTAGCAGAAGAATTTGGTTTGATTACGTGCTTAGCCACATTGATGTTATTTGGCATCATTTCCGCCCGCTTGCTTTACGTTGCATATAGAGAAAATGAATTATTCAATCTATTGGTGATTCTTGGTATCTCAATTCAATTCATCACACAATTCATAATAAACACAGGGGTAACATTGAGTGTTTTTCCCACCACCGGCATAACCCTGCCACTACTTAGCTATGGTGGTTCTTCTCTTTTATCTTCGAGCATCGCACTTGGCATAATGCTGTCTTTCAGTAGAAATCAAGCTATCGCATTAAAGTTTCGTGAGCGTGTTATGCTTGTGGACTAGTGGTCACCCGCTCACAACTATTATTGGTATCCCTCCAAAATGGGTATCTGTTCAGATGAGTGGCAAGAGATATTATGAAATCTGAAAGAGTTATGCATAGCTGTACAAACATTCATTTTTGAAGACAGCAAATGGTGTCATTCCAGTCTGGAATCCAGAAATTTTGCTTATAACTGAGCTGATGAGCTAAAGGTAGTTGTCTTACGCTAAAACAAACGTTTTTAATTAAGTTGCATAGAACCAGTGTCTGGGCACTGCCCACTGGTGGCCCAAACTACAACGTTCGTACAGTTGTGCATGGCGCTAACACGTAGCGGGATGACAGCAGTCCTACGTCATACCGTCACGGTATCTCTAGATCCCGCTAACACGTAGCGGGATGAAGGTTGTCAGGGTGTCATCCAAGTAGCCTCTTTCTTGTCATCCCAGTGCCCAGACACTGGGATCCAGGAAACTTAATTGCAAGTAATGCATTGGGTTTGGTGAGTATGGGTTTTGCGTTATAGAATGAAGCACTTTTGGTGAATTTGTAAAGAAAACTGGATTCCAGACTAGAATGACACCTACAGACACTCCACTTGTTATTCTAACGCGTGACACTGGAATCTAGATAACAATTAGACTATATTGTCAAGCAATAGGATTACATAAAATACCCTGCATATATTTTCTGCTCATTTGGTGGGCCTTGTTCTTCTTTCACTTCTTCTACTTTAGTACTAGGTTTTAACATCATATATGTGATACCACCAACTGCTAGTGCTGCTGCTGCAATTGCAACCACTGCTGTTACTATAGGTATTAACTCAACTGCAACCGTTCCGGTTACAAAAAGTGCCATTGCTACAGCAGTGCCTAATACTGCGACTGCACCACCTGCAAAAACACCTTTTTTAATCGCTGATGTAGGTTGTTTTTTTTCTGTTTCTTCCAGAAGAGGTGTTGTATCCTTATTATCATCCTTATCTTGCGGTAAATCGTTTTTTTCTTCGTTTAGTTTTTTTAGCTGTTTTTCTTCTTCTTCCAGAAGCTTCTTTATATCACCAGTTCTAGCTAAATCTCTTGGAGTTTTTCCAGAATTATTCTTTAATAAAAGATCTGCTCCTTTTTTTAATAGAACTTTTACTATATCTATATGACACTTGTAAGCAGCCAAATGTAAAGGAGTCCATCCATCTTGATCTTTTGCATTAACATCTGTTCCTTTTGCTATTAGAACTTTCACTGTGTCTACATGACCATTTCTAGCAGCCAAATGTAAAGGAGTGTATCCATCTATATCTTTTGCATTAACATCTGCTCTTTTTGCTATTAGAACTTTTACTGTATCTATATGACCATTTCTAGCAGCATTATGTAGAGGAGTACTTTTAAAATTATCTTCTGCATTAACATTTGCTCCGTTTTGTATTAGAGCATTTACTATCTCTATATAACCTTTGTTAGCAGCATCATATAGAGGAGTACTTTTAAAATTATCTTCTGCATTAACATTTGCTCCGTTTTGTATTAGAGCATTTACTACATCTGAATGACCATTTTTAGCAGCTGAATGCAATAACATAAATCGATCATATGCTATTAATGTATCATCTAATGTATCATCTTCAATTTCAAATAGGTAATCTACATCAAAACCAGCTTCTTCCCATTTCTTATATTCTTCTGGATATTTCTTTAATTCCTCTTTTATTTTGTCAATTACGTTGTCTTTACTTAAGCCTTCCTCCTTATCAACTGCGCTTAACATTCTTTTCCACTGCTCATAGTTCATTGTCATAATTTTACCCCTACTTCAATAATATTTTAATTATCATGTATTATGGCAAAAAAAATCAACTCATTTCTTCCAAAGGCTCTATATTGAAGATAGAAAGTCCAGAAGCGATGACGTGTGCTAAGGCTTGTACAAGGAACATTCTTGCAGCGGTGAGGTTTAAGTTGTCTTCCAGTATGAACCGCATGTTTAAATCACTCTTGCCATACCCCCATAAAACGTGAAACGCTTCTGCAACTTCAAGTAAGTAGAAAGTAATTCTGTGTGGCTCATAAAGCCTTGCCGCTGTTTCTATCACATTTGGCCACTTTGCTAAGGTTTTTATGAGGAAGAGCTCCCCATCTGTCTTTAAAAGTGAAGGGTCTGCTGTTGGGAGCTCTTTTGGAGCATTACGCATTAACGAATGAGCACGAGCATGCGCATATTGCACGTAAAAAATAGGGTTGTCTTTTGACTGTTCTTTAACTTTAGCAAAATCAAAGTCCAAGACCATATCATTCTTGCGTGTTAACATTATAAAACGAGTTATGTCCCTGCCAACTTCTTCCACTACATCTCTTGCTGTGAGGAAGTTTCCTGATCTTTTGGACATCTTAACAGGTTTGCCATTCTCGAAAAAATTCACAATATTATGCAGTTTTACCTCTATTTTTGCTTGATCATCACTTAGTGCAGAGACAACTGCTTTTAGCCTTTTGATATAACCACTATGATCACTACCGACTGCTACTATCATATTATTAAAACCACGTGATATCTTATCAAAATGGTAAGCGATATCTGAGGCAAAATAAGTCCAACTGCCGTCCTCTTTCTTCAATGCGCGGTCAACGTCATCACCAAATTTTGTAGAGCGAAATAACATTTCTTTTCTGGAAGTCCAGTTTTCACTTTCTTTGCCTTTTGGTTTCTCCAGGTACCCTTCATGCACCAAACCCTTGTCAGACAATATCTTTATACTCTCTTCAATTTTGCCACTTTTTTGTAGCTCATACTCTGAAGTAAAAACATCATGACTTACCCCAAGTAAGTTCATGTCTTCCTTTATGATTTCTAAGATAGAACTTAAAGTATATTCCCTAATCACCTGATTATCTTGCTTTTCTAGAAGCTCCTTGCCATATTTTTTGGCCAGCCCATTCCCTATCGGTTTTAAATATTCACCTGGGTATAAACCTTTTTCAATGCTGATTTTTTCTCCCAGAGCTTCCTTATACCGCAAATATACTGACTTTATTAGTGTATCTATCTGCGCTCCAGCATCATTAATATAGTATTCCTTAGTAACTTTATAACCAACTTTTTTCAATAAATTTGCCAAAACGTCACCAAATACTGCTCCTCTTGCATGACCAATATGCAGTGGACCAGTTGGATTTGCCGATACAAATTCAACATTGATGGCCTGATTGTTCCCTATATCTAGGGTGCCAAACTCTGTTTTTAGCTCATTTATTTGTTTTAAAATTCCATGCCATACTTCTATTTTTAAGTGCATGTTGATGAAACCAGGGCCTGCTATTTCCACTTTTGCAACTTCATCAAAAGGTTTAAATTCTCTTGCTAAGATCCCTGCAATCTCAACTGAATTCCTCTTTTCATGCTTTGCAAGCACCATGGCAACGTTTGTGTAAATATCTCCATGCGCTCTATTGCTTGGAGGCTCTACAATAAAATTTGCCGCACTTGTATTTATGACACCCCTTTGCTTCAACTCATTTAATTTGCTGGAAATTAGAGAGGAAACCTGTTTGAAAATGTTCATTAACTAAAAAGCTATAAGACTTGTAGCAGTATAGTGGATAAATGGAAGGAGTTGAAGGGTTATCTGATGTAATCTATAGCTAAAGTGACTTAGGTTTACCGACAATTTGAAGAACTGTCATTCCGCTACCCGTTAGCGGCCGCGGTGGTATGACGTGTTGCTCCGTGTCAGCTACTTGGATGACACCTATAGCCCTGTCATTCCAACGCGTAACGCTGGAATGACAAAGAAGAATGGGCTATTGGTTTTTCATATGGTTATGCAAAAGCCTAATCTTGCAGTCTTTTCTTTAATGGCACATGTATCAAAATCGTATAAGCTTATACCATTCCCTGTTCAAAATATCATTTATATAAAAAACACTGGCACTACCTCCGAAGAATCCCAAATTACTTCTTTGCACAATTCACAATCTCTGCCACCTTCTGTACAATCAGTTATTCTTTCCTTCTGATCAAAAAATGCTCTGCATTTATCAAAAGTTTTATTACTTATTGTTCCATCTTTTCTTACAAGTCTATCTGTTTTCTTGTCAGCAATCATCAGTGATTGACTTTGAGAGAGCACCACCACTGGCTTGCCTCTGTCAATACTGTCAGGGTAGTAATATGCTCTTGTGTTAACTAAATAACTATTGTCAGAAAACATGTCATTCTTACAAGATGCATACCAATCAGGCCAATGATCTTTGTTACCAACTTGGCGTATATTATAAGATTCTTTGCAAGTACTATTCGAAGGAATAGTAACGCACCATGAATTCATAGTTCCTCTCCAAGTGATAAAAGGGTATTCCATGCCATTCTTATTGCAGTCAGTTGCCGTTATACCAAATTGTTTTACATAATAATCATTAGTTTTAATCTTGTCAATAATGTCTGCACTTAAGTCAGGGTATAATTTATTTATTGCCTCTCTTATATAAAGCTTACCATCGTTACTTACGTCAATATAGTTACCATCTTTTTTGCTGTTTTCACATCCTTTTCGGTTACACCCACCATCATCAATTATTTCTTTAGTTTTCTCTTCAAGGTTACACGTTTTTAATATGTCACAATTTAACTTTACCTTTAATTCTTTGTCTATTTTTTTTTCTACTTCCTTTATCAATTCACCCTTAGTCTTATCATCAATCTCAAACTTAAGATCTTTCTCTAGTTCATTTTTAATCTTTTCTTTCAGTTCATTCTTAGTCTTATCATCAATCTCAAACTTAAGATCTTTCTCTAGTTCATTTTTAATCTTTTCTTTCAGTTCATTCTTAGTCTTATCATCAATCTCGGACTGGCTTTGTTGCATAGCACTGATAGGCATGTAAATCACAGTGAATTTACGCAGCTAATTTAAATTTAGCCATACCTATATCAGTAAATTTGTTCAATAAGTAGCACTTAATTAACAGCTCTTTTTCACGATTTACCTCTGATTTATTTTTCAAGCCAAACCCAAATATTTGCTTCAACCTATAGAAAAAGACTTCAATATAAGACCGTGCTCCATACTTAACTTTTTTCTTCCATTCATTAATACCATCTTCATAATTCTCATATGACCTAATTCTACTAATATACTTGTTTCTTTCTGATAAGTAGTCAGCTAAACAAATTTTAGTATCCTTCCTAGGGCGAATAATAGGCACAATATTGTATTTTCTGCATTCTTTATACACACTTTTTATATCATAAGCCGCATCTGCTCGAATAGAACAAATGTTATATTTATCACTGACTTCTTCTAACATATCGCAGACCGGCAAATAGTCTACAGCAACACCACTAGTGTAGTTCATGCTTATTGCTTTCTTATCATTTATGTTTAAAACAACATGTAATTTTCTTACTTGACCATAACCACTGTATTTTCTTTTTCGAATATTAAGCTTACTATGCCCACCGTTCTTATTGTAGATACTAACTCTAGTGCTATCTACGGCAATTTCAACATTTTCCAGATCATCTTTATTGCTTCTATGGTCATCAATCTTCAAATTAAGCTTTTTAAATCTTCTGGAAGCTTGTGTATAGCTGATAATCTTAAGTTTTTTGCCTATTTGTACCATATAACCTTTTACAAAACCTACAGCTTGTCTCAAGCCAATTCTAAAAAGATGAACTATTATGTGTATTAAAATTACAACTTTATCACTATAAGTGTTATTGCCACCTGCAACTTTTGGACTATTTTCATACCAATTTTCTATGGCTTGATTAACAAAATGAAAAACATTTCCTCTTTTTTTGAGAAACTCGTTATATTCTCTTTGGTTACTTACTCTCATTTTTTGTGGCATAAGTTGTACTTGTTTGAAAAATGCCTATTTTACAACAAAATGCGTTAGTAGCCATATATTAAAAAGCTTTTCTTCTTACAATAACCTCAACCAACACTAGCTATGCAACAAAGCCATCCATAATGAGCGGTATTTCAACTGTTGCAGCAGTGCCTTGCTTTGGCAACTCAGCATATTTAACATCAATTGGATAGCCAAAATTGCGATTAAAATAAACGACGTTAACTTTATTGTTTAAATCCAGTTGACTAATATTAACAAGTTTTGAATTGTTACTGAAAACCGTTTCACCAATTGGCATTACAGTTGTAACTCCCCTGCCCTTTTGGACAAATTTCAGTTTAGAGCCCTGCTCAACCACATCAAAAAAAATAGCAACTTTGCAGCATTTTAATAATTGAACGTACGGGTTGCTGGTCATTTATTACATATCCAGACAATAACCCTTTGACGCCACCTGTATCGAACTGATTGCTTTTTAAACCTGTTTTTTGTAACAGATCCAATAAAACATCGGAAATATTAAGCTGTGAAAGCTTTCCCTGAATCCAATGTCCTGTCTGCCAATTATGGCAGTCAGTCCACACATCACACAAATTGGGAAAGTAAGGAAATGGCCTTGCATCCCATGCCCAGAGAAACATTTTTTCTACCATTTCTGAGCTTTGCCACTTCTTTAGCGTTCCTTCAATTGCAATTTTTTGTGAAAGAAAGCTCACCTCTCCGTTTGAATATCGTGGATATTTGCTCTCTATGCTGCCTTTGTCAACAAACACATTTGGCTCATTAGTGCAGCCGTTCATACTGGGAAATCCATATTCAGTAAACCATATTTTTTTCATTTTTGGTTGCCATTTTGTTTTACTACCACCGGGGTTTATGTGAGTTTCACTCCACCATTTCTCTATATTTTTCCACGCATACCTGCTGTCGTTATACTTTACTTTTTCAGGCTCACTTTTTGAGTAATCATAGAAATAATCATACCCCACTCCACTGCTCCAACCACCCATTACATCTTCCGCAGAATAGCCAAAAGGAGGCTCTGGACCATCAGTCAGTGGAAAATAAGCATCTATGCCAACAACGTCGATGTACTGTGAAGACCACAGTACATCCATATTATACCAACCATCATATGAGTGGTATTCGCTCCAATCCGCAGCGTAAGTTACTGTTACTTCTTTTCCAAGATCAGGTTTTATCTGCTTTGCAAGCTTAACTAGCTCTGCCACTGCAGGGTAATTACCTTTTTCATCTCTGATTTTGGTAAGTTCAACAAATTCAGAACCAATGATAAACCCTTCCACTTTAGTTTGTTTGGCAATGCTTGCATAATGCTCTATAAATTTGTTGTACTGATTCTTAAAAAAATCACTTATATCCCCAGGAGTCCCGCTCAATCTTCCTCGCCACTCTTTGTTCTTTGTATCAAGTAAGGGCATCGGATAGAGCATCACCTTGTAGCCTCTGCTGTGTAGCTCTTCTATATATCTTATTAGCGCTGAATCACTAACTGTGCCACCATATCTTGGGTTTCCATTATCGTCTTTTGAAATTAGCTGAGCATCATCTCTGGTACTACTTCCTACTTGCCAATCATCAGGTAATATTGCGGAATCATCTTGAAATTCAACTGCAGGGTATATTTTACAATCTTTAATGTTCACAGATCATTCACAAACCAATTGACTACTACCGATACCCACTCAACATTTGGTAAATCTCCCTTTAATTGATCCAAAGAAAGCACTGCATCGCTCTTTTTAGTGTGGTTGTTATGATTTACCCTTTGTGCCAGCCCATATGGGATATATTGGTTGCTGCTTATTTTCTCTTGCGCGATTTTCTTCTGTATTTTTGTATCATATACAAACTCTCCTGAGCCTGGTATTATATTGATATTCTGAATATTTTCTACTACTGAAAATCCGCTAGGCTTTAATATAGTCTGCACTTCAAATGTGAATACCGGAACGCGGTTATTATAGTCTGCTAAAGGAAAATTCTTGATGACTATGTAAGATATTCCCCTATAAGCCGGCACACCTTCGATTGACGACATAAATGGATCAGGATTTTGGTCTTCTGTACCGCGGTAAAAAGTATAATCTATTTCATCAAAGCTAAGTGATGTTGTATCTGCCCAGATTCTGTTTAATTTTTCTACTTTCCCCTTGCAGATCGCAATTGCAAGCGTTGCATAGTAATTATACTCAACATTCATACCTCTTCCAATTTTGCTTTTGGTGGTTATCGCCTCTTCTTTTATTGGCTGTGACCAAATAATGTTCCCTGCAATGCGAGCAGTGCCATAGATAATTGGTATCGTCCTTCCATAGGTTGAGGTTTGAACTTGCAGATTTTTTAGTCTCGCACCATGCGTTACTTTCTGCTCAGCATCAAGGCTAAACATCGCACCATCAAGCTGCGCACCAAGAAGAGCACCGAGTTCTGAGCCGATAATCCGGCCAATTGGACCAAAAATGCTGCCTGCTTGACCAAAAATTGATGATAAAACTATTGTAGACATGATAATCCTCCTTTTTGTTTCTATAGTTAATGTAGGCTCTACGTCATGCCGCCACGAACCGTCATACCGCGATTCATTCGCGGTATCTCTTAGCATAGATTCCGCTAACTAGTAGCGGGATGACGAGCTTATCGTTATGCCGCCGCGAACCGTCATACCGCGATTCATTCGCGGTATCTCTTAGCATAGATTCCACTAACTAGTAGCGGAATGACGAATTTGTCGTTTTACAGCCACTTGGATGACAATTTGCCACTAAATAGTAGGAAATTCAATAGCTTACAATGAATAGTTGAAGTTTTTAATTAAGAAAAGCACATGAGTAAATCGTGTAGCTATAATTATTGTAAGCAACAATGAAAAAGTGCGGAAGTAGAAATTTGAGTTGACAAAATAAGAAAAAATATAGTATATTAAAAATATTGATACTAACTTAAACTAATTATGCCAGCAGTAGTAAATACACCAGACAACATACAAAGACCGTCAAAATTAAAAAAAGCAAAAGAAATTCTGCTAGCTCCTGTAAGGTGGCTAATCACAGGTTTATTTGTAGTACTTTTTATAATATTTTTTATTCCTCCCCTGGTGTTTTTCTTAATCGCCAAGGTATTGAGTAAGCTATATCTTTTTGCAGGAGGCAAAAGAATTGAAGCATTTATGGAGGCAGCACGTATCCCACAAACAACGCATGATACTAATGTAAATGATGCAATTAATATTAACGTTCAAAAGCTAAAAGAAAACTATGGCGAGCCTGATGTTGATGATAAGTTTATAGAGGAAATAGAAGGATTTATTGATCAGTTAGAGTGCATAGCAAATGGCACACAAAAAGCTGCAGATAAAGATCAACTTAGAGAAGATGAGAAAAAACATGCACTTGAGTGCTTGGAGCGTATAAAAAATAACCCTGATACACATAGTGGAAGCGGGTTAACATTGAAGCAAGTTTTAAATTTAGCTTGGAAGGCTTGCAACGATCAAACTAGAGCAAATGCTGATCATAATATAGATATTAATACCCGCATATCACAGAGAAAATATCAACTGGTTAAACATTTAGTAGAATCGCAAACAGAATACGGAGTGCGTGGTGGTCGTGGTTCAAGTGCATGTTTTACTGGTACCTTCAACAGTATTGTCTCTTCCTTGTACATTTTTGAAGAGTTTTCCTTCTTGCAAAAAGCAGATAAGAATACTATAAAGCAGGAATTTGAAAATGAGCTGCAAAAAAAGGGAGAAGAACTATTTAATCAGCTTTCCAATGATAAAGAAAAAAAAGAAGTTGCAGAAGCTTTAAGTAATCCTTCTACAAATTTCTTTTCAAGCTATGTAGAGTCATTTAAAAACCACTCTGCACGTGCAGTTTTAGGTGATAAAGAATGCGACAAATTAGTTAAAACTTATCTTAGTAATCTTCAGTACAATAGCACAATATCTTGCTTTACCTAAAGTAATCACTTTACCAGCGGCAAAGTGATACCATGCTGATTCATATATTTTCCTTTCATATCATCATATGATTTTTCACACTCACTTTCGCCGCTTAAAAATACGAATTGGCATGCGCCTTCATTAGCGTAAATTTTTGCAGGAAGTGGGGTGGTGTTTGAGAATTCGAGTGTGACATGACCTTCCCATCCAGGTTCTAAGGGAGTAACGTTTACTATAATTCCACACCTTGCGTAAGTTGATTTACCAACACAAATGACCAGTACATTTCTTGGTATACGAAAATATTCCACTGTGCTTGCAAGCACAAAGCTATTTGGTGGAATTATGCATACGTCTGTTTCTTTATCTATAAAACTATTCTCAGAGAAATTTTTAGGGTCCACGATGGCTGAATTAACGTTAGTAAAAATTTTAAATTTATTATCCACTCTTGCATCATACCCATAAGACGATAGTCCGAAAGATATAACACCTTTGCTGCTTTTGTGATCCACAAAAGGCTCTATCATTCCAAAATTTTCAGCTTTTTCTCTGATCCATTTATCTGGCATAACTGCCATAATTGCCCCTTAAAGTTGTGTAATACTTACAATAATATAAAATAAAATTTAAATGTAAACTGTAGCTTTTGTCATGCAAGTAGCTTGTATCAAATCACAATGTTCATACAATTATGCGCATGACGCTGGGATGACAATGGATTATTAACTAACAAATTGTACATGGTAAATGATGTCATTCCAGTCTGGAATCCAGAAAACTTAACTTTACACCAGGTAATAAGAACTGGATCCCAGTGTCTGGGCACTGGGATGACATCCTCCTAGTGGAAATTGCTCTCAAATCACAATGTTCGTACAGTAAGCTGCTTGCAGACACCATTGTTACAATGTTCATGCAATTGAAATAGCGGTCAATTGGATTAGCTATAGGTCAATCACAAGAGAAAATTAAAGCTTTTCAGTTTGATTTTTTATTACAATAATTAGATTTATGTTCTTAACTAAAAATAATGCTTAGAAACTTTCTCCTGATTTTTGTATTCGTATTATTCACGCCGCTGTCAAATGCTGATGCCAGGAAATACATCAGAATTGTTGGATCTTCAACCGTTTTTCCTTTTATCTCATTTGTAGCCGAGGAGTTCAATCGTGTATTCTCTTTTAAGACTCCAGTTGTGGAATCGATAGGAAGTGGATCAGGGTTCAAAATGTTTTGCTCAGGAATAGGGGAAGACACGCCAGACATCACCACTTCATCTTGCCCTATGAAGGAAGTAGAAAGAGAACTATGTAAAAGAAATAAAATTAATGAAGTGATAGAGATCATCATTGGCTATGATGGAATTGTCATTGCAAATTCAAATCAAAGCCATAGATTTGATTTCACAAAAAAGGACTTATTTGAAGCTTTATCTGCATATTCTCAAGAAAATGATAAATTAGTAAAAAATAATAAGAAGTTTTGGTCTGATGTAAATCAAGCCTTACCAAAAACAGAAATTGAAATTTATGGTCCACATCAAAATACAGGCACATACGAAACTTTGGTTAATTCTATTATGTTCAATCAATATTCATGCATGAACTCGAGAATTTTCAAAGAGAATTATAAAGATCAGGAAGAAAGAAAGAAAGCATGTGGTAATATAAGGGATGACGGAAGGTATATAGAAGTTGGAATTAATGAAAACATAATAATACAAAAATTGAAAAGTAACAAGAACGCTTTAGGGATATTTAGTTTTAGCTTTTTAATGAGGAATCAAGATAAAATACAAGGGAGCACAATTGCAGGAATTGAGCCAACTTACGAAAATATATCATCGGGAAAATATATATTAGCAAGACCTCTATACCTTTATATAAAGAAAGAACACCTGGATACTGTTGATGGATTAAGAGAATTCATAAAAGAAATTATAGATTCGATCAGCATTGAAGATGGGTACCTATCTAGGCTTGGTCTAATCCCACTTTCAAGTGAATATATAAAGAAAGCTTCAGCAAAGGTTTATGATATAACGTGACGGCAACACTTCCTTCTCCTGTCATCCAAGCAGCCTCCTTTTTTTGTCATCCCAGTGCGTGACACTGGGATCCAGACTTTAATTATTATACTCGTAAATAAGTGTAATAGATAATGGTCCTGGTGAGAAAAAAGTTCACCTCAAATGCAGTATTTTTGTTGAAATAGCTCAACTGGATGCCAGTGTCACGCACTGGCATGACACCATTTGTTGTAAACTCACTTTTATGGTTATCTTTTTATACTACCTTGTCTACCTTATTTTGTCGCTTTCCTGAACGGATACATATTCTTTGTCTAGCGTAGTCAGACCCCAGCGCAGCGCGCTGGGATGACAATGGATTACTAATTAGGCAGTTCTTGTTTTGTTGCAACACTGAGAAAGATCTGGGTCCAAGCTTTTCGTATTTGGGCTTTCTGATTTCTCACAAAACTTAGCAATACCAGCACCCATTAATATAACTGCTGCCAAAACTGTTAAAGCCAGTGCAACTACAGGATACGCTAGCACATAGGCTGCAACAGCACCAGCTACGCATAGTCCAGTAACACCTAGAGCAATCTTCCCTTTGTGTTCACTCCAGAAGTTTGTATCGTTCTTTTCTGGGGTTTTGTTATCTGCTTCATTTGTTAATTCAGGGTTTGCGGTGTTAATTACTGGGTTTTGACCTAGATCAGTGTCATCTATACAAGCATTAAGTTCATCATTCTCAAACAGATCATGATTGATTTCTTGTGAAAATCGAGTCGCATACTCTTTATCCCATGCTATCTGATCATCAGCCTTGGCATTATCTAGTGTATCTTTACTAAGTTTTTCCTCAAATTTTTGAATCAAATCTTGAAAGCATTGCTCACCTACTCCAGGTATTTTAGCAAAACGTTTTTGTGCCTTTACAAGTTTACTCATTACATAGTTATTTCCACGGTGCTCATACCCAAGGAGCTGTGGAGAAGCAGCATTAAACATTAATTCAAAGATTTCTTTTATCTTTTCCACATCTTCTTGGTTCAATTCTTTACTATATTTAACTTCCAGAGGATAAACTAAAAAGGCATCTACGTCTCCATCAACCCAATATACTATTCGATCTAAAACACTTTGTACATTTTCACCACAATTCTCTAATGCTGCTTCAACTTGATTAACATTAAGACTTTTTATTGCATCTCTTAGTATTGAACTAAGATCCATTACCCTCTTGTGCTCTTCCATTTCTTGAATAACTGTTTCAAGAGCAGGTATGTCACTAAGGACAGTTTCTCTTAGAGAGTTTTCAAAACTCTCTATTGCATGATCACACACAGAATCACGAATTTTTTGATTAGTTTTCTGCCAAATTAGTTCAATGATCTTTACGCTTTTTTCAAATTTTTCTTTATCTTCAACTATCGTTAAGGCGAGTAATAGCAAAATATAAAATGATATCTTTTTCACTAGTCGGAGCTCCCTCGTGTCTCAAAGCTGCTTGTATATCATCATTTTCATTACTGTTGAATATTTCCTGGACCATTTTAAGGTTGTTCTCGCTGATTGCTGTAATTAATGAAGTTTGAATTTTTTGTTGTATGTCAGTTAATTCAGTCATATTTTACCTCTATTTTCTATAAAGTTTAATTATCATATATATTTACAAGTAAGTCAAGTATATTGTTAATAACTGTTAATAAAGGCCAACAAAATGCTTGACGTTAGAGTAGCTTTTATGGCTTTGTATAGCGAGGAAATAACTCTATGAAAAATCATCAACGTTTACAAACTTTACGTTCAATTGTATTTATTGTGGGAATATTCCTATTGTTATTTAGCTTAGCAATGCTTATTCCTGCTATTACTAATAAATGTCTCAGCTACGAATGGAAAAATTTTCTCGCTGGATTCATAATTACCTGCACATCTGGCGTAATTTTTATTTTACTCGGTAAATTAAATGGCATGCAGGCAATTTTTGCAATTACTAGTTGCACCTGGATTGCCTTGTCTTTGTTTGCAGCTATTCCTTTCTATTTTGACAATCTGAGCTATGTTGATGCATTATTTGAAACGATATCTGGCATCACAACCACAGGGGCAACTATATTTAATGATATTGAAAAACAATCTCCAGGAATACTGCTATGGAGAGCAATGCTACATGGCATGGGGGGTTTTGGTGTAATCACTTTAGGAATTGCAGTTTTTCCTATGTTTAAGATTCTCAGCCTAAATAATTTACTTTATTCTGAATATTCAGATGCTACAAAAAGGAAGTTGCCGAACACGCGAAGCGTAGTAATTCATATTACAGCAATATATTATGGCCTAATTTTGTTATGTATATTTTCCTATTATCTGGCTGGCATGCCACTATTTGACGCAATATGTCACGGAATGTCCGCTGTATCAACTGGTGGATTTGCTAACTATAATGATTCTATAGGGCACTACAATAACCCTATGTTAGAAGTCATAACGATCATTTTTATGATTTTGGGTTCTCTGCCTTTTTTTAGCTATTTAAAAATCATAAGACGGTTAGACATTTGCTATGATGAACAGGTCTCTTACTTTGTTAAGATAGCTATTGTTTCATCTTTATTTGCTTGTTTTTGGTTGTATCAAAATGTTGATTTAGGAGTGTCATTATCATTTAGATACAGCACGTTTACCATCACCTCTTTAATTACGTCAACTGGTTATGCAATCTGTAATCATATAGATTGGAGCTTCATTTCAGTCTTAGCTTTTTTTCTAACCTTTGTTGGTGGATGTAGTGGTTCTTCAAGTGGTGGCATCAAAATCTTTCGTTTGATCATTTTTCTAAAGTCTATAGGAAATCACTTTCGCCTTTTATTAAACCCAGGTGCAGGTAATAGGGTAAAATTCAACGGAAAAACCCTGGAGAATGATGAAGTTCACTCTGTCTTTATATTTTTTGCAATTTTCATGTTAACGTTTACCATTTCATCAATAGTGATGTCTTACTTAAGCAATGCAGACTTTATAACTAGCATCAGTTCAGTCTCTGCAACGCTTACAAATTCTGGCCCGGGATTTAGTAATTTAATAGGCCCTTCAGGTAACTATTCTTCTTTCAGTAATGAAGTAAAATTATTTTTGTCGTTTTTGATGCTGCTTGGTAGACTTGAAATATTGCCAATCTATTTTTGTATAGGTAATTTATTCTTATTTAATAGAAAGAAATAGTTGGTAAAGTTGTGAAACTTGATATTATAGCTAAACTGACTTACGACAATTTGAAAAACCGTCATTCCGCTACTTGTTAGCAGAATCTATACCGCGAATAAATCTACAGATGTACGAACATTGTCTATCAGGAGGGTGTCATCCCAGTGCCCAGACACTGGGATCCAGGAATTTTATTAAGTTGGTAAGCATAAAAGTAGCCATTTTATGTAAAAATACAACATTTTGATGATTATGAAAAGGCTAGATTCCAGTGTCAAGCACTGGAATGACACCATTCGCTGTACAGTTTACCTTTAAAAATGAATGTTCGTACAGCTATGGAATAAATCGCGGTATAGCTATAGATAGTATCAGCTGTTTAATAAAAAGATCGTAGCTAAACCAAGAAACATAAGAGCTGAGAGAATATCAGTTGTTGCCGATGTTAGGATTGAAGAAGAAACTGCAGGGTCAGACTTTAAACGGTGAAGCATTATAGGAATGAAAGTTCCGATGAACGTTGCAATAATTGACATCATAATCATGGAGACCACAAAAATCATCTCCACTTTGAAATTGTGAAATCTTATTGCTAATACTACGAGTGAAATGGTAGATAAAATTACCCCGTTTATAAGACCTATTAAAAATTCTTTCATCAGTACTCTTTTTGCATTTTGCTCAGTTAGATATTTTGTTGCGATTGCCCGGATGGTTAGCGTTACTGTTTGGGATCCTGCATTTCCGCTCATTGATGCAATTATCGGCATGATTATTGGCAGTACTATAAAACTTTTTATTACATCATCGAAAAAGCCAACTACTATGGAACACATTGTTGCAGCTAAGAGGTTAAACAGTAACCAAGGTAGCCTTTTAATTATAGTTTTATGTATAGGGGCATTTATATCGGCTTTAGAAGATACACCGCTTATTTTGAGTACATCCTCTTCTGTTTCTTGTTGAACAACTTTTATCACATCTTCAATTAAGATCACACCAATAATTTTACCATTCTTATTTACTACCGGAGCCGATAATAGAGAGTAATCTTTAAATATTCTTGCTACTTCCTCTTGGTCTACTCCAGTTTTAATGATTTTTATGTCATGATCCATTATCTCTTTTATTATTGTGTCTCCTGAGTGAGATATTACCTTATTTAAATTAACACTGCCTATAGGCTCTAATTTTGAGTTGATAATGAATATCTGGTGAAATCTTTCTGGTATTTTTTTATAGTTGCGCAAGAATTCCATTAGCTGATTTATCGTCCAATAATATGGAGCTATAACCACATTTTTATGTATCAACCTTCCTGCACTTTCTTCTGGGTATGATAACAACTCCTCTACTAATTTTTGAGTTGCATTGGGTAAGTAGTTAAGTATGTTTTCTATAGACTTTCTATCCAAATCTTTCACTATGGTTACTATATCTTCTACATCAAGGAGCATTAGTAACTTTGCTGTATTTTCTATTCCCAATGTTTCTATGATCTCTCTTTGTAAATCTGGCACTACATGCACTAGGGCATCACTTAACAAATGTTGATCGAGGATATTAACTAATTTCTCCCTGTGATCACTGATTGAAGTAGATAAAAAATAAGCTAACTGAACGCTATCTATCGTTTTTACAATATTACAAACATTTTCTAGCTCCTCGTTATCAAGTGACTCTATTAAGTCATCAATAGCCTTTTTGTCTAAACCATAATGAGAACTTATTTTAATATTCATTACTTTACCTTATTTTTTAATAAATATACACACTTGATTTCCTTAAACATTAAAGTATAATGAAATTATTTTGAATTAACTATCATATGGTTAAATTTCTATTTTGTTTGCTGTTATTGTTAGTAATAGTAAATATATTAAAATCTAAAGTATAATGAAAACTTATTCAGAAATTTTCGAATACTTTCAAGGCTTAAATAAAAGTATTTCTCTTATCAGGAGGTGTCTTTGACATAGAAAAATTAAAGTTGCGTCTTGAAGAGCTGGATTCCCAAGCGTCGAATGATAATCTGTGGCAAGACAATCAAAAGGCACAAGAAATTTTAAAAGAACGTTCTAAAATTAAGCATGACGTAGAGTTGTTTTTAAAGTTGGAAAGCGATTACAACGATGCCATTAGCTTAATGAAGTCTGCTATTGATGAGAATGATGAAGAATTTTTCTCTGAAGTTGAAAGTGAATTAGCTAAGCTAGAGAAATTAATCAAACTTAAAGAGACAGAATCCTTATTTACTGGTGAAGCAGATAACAATAACTGCTTTTTAGAAATCCACTCAGGAGCTGGTGGAACAGAGAGCAATGATTGGGCTGAAATGCTGATGCGCATGTATGTAAGATGGGCAGAAATTTATCACAACTTTAAAGTTGAAGTTGTAGAAAAATTAGAAGGAGAGTCGGTTGGTATAAAGTCTGCAATGATAAAAATCGTTGGAGAAAAAGCTTATGGGTGGGCAAAAAGTGAAAGTGGAATTCACAGGCTGGTTAGAATATCGCCGTTTGATGCAAATGGTAAACGTCATACCAGTTTTGCAAGTGTAGGAGTAACTCCAGTGATAGAAGATTCAATTGATATTGCTGTGGATGAAAAGGATCTAAAGATCGACACCTACCGTGCTTCCGGAGCAGGCGGTCAGCACGTGAACAAGACTGAAAGTGCGGTACGCATTACGCATATTCCAACTGGTGTTGTAGTTCAATGCCAAAATGGTCGTTCTCAACACAGAAATAAGGATGAGGCGTTAAAATTACTTAAAGGACGTTTGTACCAAATTGAACTGGAAAAAAAAGAACAAAAGATGGCTGAAGAATATGGTAAAAAATGCGATATAGGCTGGGGCAATCAGATCAGATCGTACGTTATGCATCCATATCAAATGGTGAAGGATTTAAGAACTGGACATGAAGTGGGTAATATAAATTCTGTTTTTGATGGTAATATAGATTGTTTCATAGTTAGTGTGCTTACTAAGCAAAATTAGGTAGGGTTAACTTTCTTGTCATAATATATGATAATTAAAATATTGTTAAAGTAGGAGTAAAGTTATGACAATTGAACACGAGCAGTGGGAAAGAATGCTAAGTGCAATTGATGCTGACAAAAATTTAAGTAAAGATAACGTAATTGGGAAGATAAAAGAGAAATTATCACAATATTCAGATGAATATAAAGAGTGGGAAGGAGCTGGTTTTGGTGTAAACCACTTATTTGCAGTAGAATATGGATTATTGCATTTAGCTATCCACAATAATTTAGAAAATGTGGTGAATGCTCTATTGGGAGTAGAAGGAATCAATGCTAATGCAAAAAATGGATATGGAGACACTCCTTTATGTAAGGCTGCTCGCCGTGGCTGCACTAAAACAATAAGAGCTCTAATAGACAACGGAGCAGATGTTAATGAAAAAGATAATCATGAATATACTCCTTTGCATTTGGCTTGTGAAAATGGTCAAACAGAAGTAGTAAATCTCCTATTGAAAAGAGAAGATATAGATGTTAATGCAATAAGTAAAGATGGGTATACTCCTTTACATTTGGCTACTGAAAAAGGTTACATAGAGATAGTAAAAACTCTAATAGAAGGAGAAGGAGATGTCAAAGCGGTAGATAAATATAGGAATACTCCTTTACATTTGGCTGCTAAAAAAGGTCGCATAGAGATAGTAAAAACTCTAATAGAAGCAGGAGCAAATGTTGATGCAATAGATAGAGATGGACGCACTTCCTTACATTTGGCTATTCAATATGGTTGTAAAGAAACAGTAAAAACTCTAATAGGAGCAGGAGCAAATGTTAATGCAGCAGATGAAGATAAACGCACTCCCTTGCATATAGCTACTCAATTTTGCCGTAAAGAGATAGTAAAAATTCTAGTAGAAGCAAGAGCAAATGTTAATGCAGCAGATAAATATGGATGTACTCCTTTACATTTTGCTGAAGATGCAGAGACAGTAAAAACTCTAATAGGAGCGGGAGCAAATGTTAACGCATTAGATAAAGATAAACGCACTCCCTTGCATAATGCCAAGAATGAAGAGACAGCAAAAGCTCTAATAGGAGCAGGAGCAAAGGTTAATGCAGTAGATAAAGATAAATGCACTCCCTTACATATGGCTGCTCGACGTGGTTGCAAAGAGGTAATTGAGACTTTAATAGGCAAAAGAGCAGATCTTTTGTCAAAGAATAATGATAATAAAATTCCGAGCGATTTTGACAAAAATCATTATATAGTTCGGCATGTGAATTTTCTTTTATCTGAAGAAAGAATGAAACGACATGACCAACAGGGTAAAATATCTCTTGTTGCTTTCAGTTTAACAATATTGTTTGGTACTGCTATAACGATAACACTTTTTGCAATTGGAACAATTACAGCTGGGCTATATCCTGTAATAGGAGCAGTAGTTACAGTTGTAGCAGCAGCATTAGCGGTAGCTTATACTACAGTTAGAATGTTAGAACCTAGTACTAAAATGGATGAAACGAAAGAAGCGCAAAACGTAAATGGGAATGTGCAGGAAGTATTTCCTTAATATAATTCCAATTGTGGGATCTCTTATTCCATTTTATCAACAGTTTGTTTTGCAGTATCAAACAATTTTAATCCTATAATCCCGAATGGCTTTGTTGCATCGCTAGCTATGATGGATTAAAGATAAAAAAAGATAGAGAATATCAGTAGCTTATTATTCTGGTATTTATAACAAGAACGGTCAGTGAATACCTAAATTTGAGTAAAAGAAATTTCACTACCACTCACTAATCCGGCTAAAATTCAAGAATTTCAATGCTTTAGCTATTTTCAATAGAATTAAGTTTATTAATATAAATAATAAATTACTATTCTTAAATTTGATCAGATTGATTGCAAAAAAACAAGATTTTCAATAGGTTGCTTATAATCCTAGCTATAGTTAGCCTTTCATAAGTAGCGATGCAACAAAGCCATCCCGAATGTAACTAAAATAAAGCATATTACTTCGAATAAATTAACTGGTTCATTAAATAGGTAAACTCCAAGTATCGAAGCTCCTATAGCACCTACTCCAGTCCAAATTGCATAGCATACTCCGATAGGTATAGAACGTATAGCGAGCGAAAGTAAATACGTACTAAGAGCCATGGAGAGTATGCTAATTATTGATGGTACGAGATGAGTAAATCCACAACTATGCTTAAGTGTTATGACCCAGAACACTTCAATTAGTGACGATAAGAGTAAATATATCCAATTCATGCATAAATTTTTAGGTTTAAATAGAGAGCTTTAGCCCTATGGTTCCTATTACAATTAAAATGATACATAAAACTTGAGATAAATTAATATTCTCTGTGAAAGCGGTTGCACCAATTATAGTTATTCCAATTGTGCATATTCCAGAGGAAACTGCATAGCATACTCTAATAGGTAGAAAGCATGCTGCAAGAGATAAAAAGTAAATGCTAATGATCATAATTACCAATGTTGCAATCGAAGGCACAACTTTAGTAAAACTGTTACTAAACTTTAACGTTACAGCCCACAGTATCTCTAGGATACTAGACAGCAACAAATATAACCAGCACATTTTCGTAACATTTCAATCTTGTATTGTAACAGAAATTGTTAGTTAAAACTACACTAAAGTGCAATAGATCTCTCTTTCGAAATTGCTTTGAAAGCCAATATATTAAACTTAAAATAACATTCTAAAAAACTTTTCTACGAAATTCAATTCCTGTACGTCATTTGCTGCATAAAGAGGCGTAGTTTGTTGCTCAACACCTGGTATTTCTACAAAAACTTTGCCCACTTCTTGACCTTTTTTAATGGGTGCAGGTATCATATCTTTATATTCAATACGCACCTTAATTTGGTCATGCAATTTGCGGTTGTAAGTTATGGTAACATCGTTTGCAACTGTAATAGGCACTTTTTTATCTTTTCCATAGAGAACATTTACTTCCTCAACTACACTGTCTTTAGCAAATATTTTCTTAGTATTAAAATGTTTTAAGGAGTATTGTATCAGTCTTTTTGCTTCTTCTATTCGCTCTTTCTCAGTGTTTAAACCATTTACGACAGCAAAAATTCTCCTATCATTTCGTTTTGCAGATGCTACAATGCCATAACCACCAGCATTTGTATAACCGGTTTTTAAACCGTCAACCCCAATGTCGTGAAAAAGTAGAAGATTTTTATTCTTTTGTGCAATTTCGTTATATGTCAAATATTGTTCAGAAAATAAATCGTAATATTCAGGAAAATCAGTGAAAATCCTTTTTGCCAGCATTACCAAGTCTTTTGCGCTCATAAAATGATCTCCATCTGGCCACCCGCTTGAGTTGACAAAATGACTGTCATTCAGGTTCAAATTTTGTGCAACCTCATTCATTTCAGCCACAAAATTCTCTTCTGATCCTGCAATACCCTCGGCTAGTGTTATGCAGGCATCATTACCTGAGACTATTGTAATTCCTTCGAGTAATTCCCTCACCGTAACGGATTGACCTTCTTTCAAAAACATAGAAGAGCCTTTTCTTTCCCACGCTTTTCTGCTTACTCGAAATTTATCCTCCATGTGTATTATTCCAGCTTTTAGATAATCGAAGGCTATATATAAAGTCATTAGCTTGCTCATTGAAGATGGGGCCATTTTTTCATCAGAATTATGGTCAAAAATGAATGAATCTGAAGCTAAATCTAAGACTACTGCTTGCTTTGCTTTGGTTCTAAACTGGTATGAGTATGAAGAAAAAGGAAGTATAAAAACTAATAGCAAAATTACCAATCTGCTTAACATATCTATAATTTTAAATTTACAGTGCACTAATTAATAGTATAATTTTACAGGGGCATTTCAATAGATCTCTTGCATAAAACTTGCTTGACAAACTCCGCCAGCCCCCCTATTATGATAGTGAAGGTATTCAGTTATCTTCATCTGTGCAGATTAAACAGCAAGAAAACAACGTAGTTGGCGTCTTATTTTTAATTTTTTGCACTATGTGCACCTTATGTCTTCACAACATTTCTGGGTTTTTACCTATATAAGCTGAAACGCGCTTATAAGTCGTTTAAGACAGTATAGTACGCCAATTTGCAGGATTAGAGAGTGACAACTAGCTAACACGGGGTTTCTTTTGCCTTTTTTTCTGCTTAGTAAATTTCTTAAACATTTAAACAAAGGTGAGTTGCATTTAAAAGCAGCTAAATTGCAGTGTTTAAGACTTAAAAAACGCCAATACTGAAAGTAGACAATGACTAGGGCTTCTTTTGCCTTTTTTTTCGTTTGGTAAATTTCTTAAATATTTATGGCTAAACGACAACCGTCATCCCGCTACGTGTTAGCGGCTAAGAGATACCGCGGCGGTATGACGGTCTGCGGCGATATGACGGTTCGCGGTGGCATGACGATAACTTCGTCATCCCGCTACTTGTTAGCGGGATCTATGCTAAGAGATACCGCGGCGGTATGACGGTCTGCGGCGATATGACGGTTCGCGGTGGCATGACGATAACTTCGTCATCCCGCTACTTGTTAGCGGGATCTATGCTAAGAGATACCGCGGCGGTATGACGGTCTGCGGCGATATGACGGTTCGCGGTGGCATGACGATAACTTCGTCTTCCCGCTGCTTGTTAGCGGGATCTAGAGATACCGCGGCGGTATGACGGTCTGCGGCGATATGACGGTTCGCGGTGGCATGACGATAACTTCGTCATCCCGCTACTTGTTAGCGGGATCTGCTGAGATACCGCGAATGAATTGCGGTATGACGTAGAGCTCGCGTCAGCTACTTTGATGACACAATTTACTGTCTTTAAAAATGAATGTTCTTACAATTGTGCGTCATGCGCTTTATTAAATATTTTACTTAAAAATCTAACTTCTTATTATACAAGAGATAAGCAATTCACTAATGATGAAAAATTACGAAAAGGGGCATAGAAAGCGCCTAAGAGAGAAAATTATTTTAGATAATGGACAATCATTACTTGATTATGAAGTTTTAGAGCACATTTTATATTCAGCATACAGTAGAATTGATGTAAAGCCGATAGCAAAGAGTTTGATAGAAAATTTTGGCAGTTTGAATAAAGTTTTTAATGCTGACCTGGAAGCACTGCAAAATGTTGATGGTGTCAGCAATGCAGCAATATCTGCCATCTTTTGTGTGAAACAAGCCTTTGTTCGTTCTGCAAGAGAAGAAATAAAAGACCTGCCTATAATCGATAACTGGGAAAAATTGCTTGATTATTTAAGAATAAGCATAGGAAGCCTCAATAAGGAAAATTTTCGCGTCATCTATATGAATAAAAAGTATCGTCTAATAGCGGAAGACCTGCAAAACGTTGGTACAGTAGATCAAACTCCTCTTTATGTCAGAGAGATCATCAAGCGCGCACTTTTGATTGGTTCAACATCCATTGTAATATCGCACGATCAACCACCTTAATACCCCATTCAACAACCAAAAAGAGATTACAGTTACAGATCCAACTCATCCGCTATTTGGCAGAACTTTTCCTATATCCTTTATCAGTTCAAGAGCCCATTGTAGTAGTAATGTATTTGTTATTCATCGTAATAACATAATTCTGCGTATCCCGTTTCTTGCTACCAACTTAGCCAGTAAGCAAGATTTTCTCACAAGTAAATTAACATGGGATTCATTATACGAATTTGTTTCTTTAGCAAAGGAGTATAAATTATGCCATGTAACCCAAATAGAGTGTGGAAAAAAATGCCGCAATGTCTCAAATCAGAAATTTTAGAAAACATATTATTAGTGTCCAAAGAGGTCATCCATGAATACATCAGAGCTAATTACAGCACAACATTTAACACGCGAAGCGATAATTTACATAAGACAATCAACACCTCATCAAGCACTGAGCAATCAAGAAAGTTTGGAGTTACAGTATGCGCTGAAACAAAGAGCAATTGATCTTGGGTGGAAAGCTGATAATATTGTTGTTATTGATAATGATCTCGGCTTGACTCCTGCAACAATGTTGCAATAAACTTTGGTCCGCTTTTCCACTGTGTGTGAAAGAGTCTGGCAGCTCTTTTACTCGAAACACGATATGCACGTCTTCATGGTTAATCTCAATTCGCTTAACTAATGTTCTAATGATATCACGTCTAGTTAGCCAATCTGCGTTATCAAGACTTGAGTTAACGCTAGAAGAAAACTCTTCTAAAGTAGTCACCACTAGAGTTAAGTCTTGTTCAAGTCTTTTTTGATCAAATATCTTTTTCTTTTGCTCTCCGATCATTTGTAAGGTTTGTTTCATTGCTTTAATTCTTGGTTTAAACTCTTCTTCATTGATGTATCCTTGAGTATAGCCATCAATAAGCCTTGCAATGCCACAGTTTAATTGATCTTCTTTTTTCTCAAGAAAGTCACTTTTTTGATCTAATGGTGATTTTTTAATCTCTGAAAGTCTACGCTTGTATTCTTCTAATATCCGAGTAGGATTTTTCAATAGGTATTTTACCTCTTCCCATACAGCCACGTCTAATACATCTGTACGAATCATTCTATTATTACACATTTTATTGCCACCAAAGTGACCTCGCTCCGTACCAGTACAACGATAATATGTTCGACGAGCGCTAGAGCAAGTGCTAATACCATGATATCCATAATGACAAAGCTGACATACTGTTAAACCTTGCAACAAGTAATTTGCTCCCATTCGTCTTCTCCTAGCTATTCTTTTATTTTCAGTTAGCTGTTCTTGAACTATATCAAATAAATCTTCGTTTATAATATTAGGTACAGGAATATAAATCCAATTTTCTTTATCAGTACGAAAAGTAGAATAATTGTCTTTCGGTTGCTCACAAGAGCGTTTCTGTGGTCTTACGTGTTTTAATTTTACTCCTAGCTTTTTTTTACCGAATGCTGCTTGTCCTTTATAAGCAGGATTTTGTAATAGACGACAGACTACACTCCTATCCCAATACCTTTTTCCTGTTCGTGTTACGATGGACATAGCTCTTAATCTATGACATACTTCTCCAATGCTTACTCTTCCCCTTCCCACCCAAAAAAACATTTTACGAATGACTTCAGCTTCCTCTTCATTAATTTCAAAAAAGGCTTGTCCTCCTCCTATATGCTTATTTATATAACGATAGCCATAAGGAGCTCCACTCATTACATTTATACTGCCTTTATTGGCTGCGTGAATCTTGCCTCTACGACTTCGTTCCATAATTTTTGCACGTTCATATTCTGCTATCATACCCTGTATTTGTAATAGTAATTGAGATTCTGGATTATCGTCAATTTGACAATTCAAGAAAACTGTTTCTACACCCAATTTCTTAAATTCATCAACTAATAACATTTGATGTACATATTTGCGAGCCAAACGATCAGGAGAATGAATATAAACCTTATTAATATTACCTTCTGCTATTTGATCTCTTAATTTTTCTAAACTAGGACGTATTATATCAGAGCCACTATAACCATTATCAATAAATTTATATTCACTTAGTAATTTATGTCCATCAGCACTAATCTTATTCTCTATAGCAGTAATTTGGCTTGCTATTGTATCTCCTTGCACTTGTTTTCCTGAAGAAACTCTCGCGTACAGACTAACAGTTATCATTGCTCCCCCTTAAATTGATTCTATTGTTACATTCAAAAATTTTCTCCTTTTGGCTCCCATTTACTTGTTTATTTAATGCTAGTTTTTTATATGCATCTAATAAGTACAATTCTGCTAACCGATTAGGTTCATAACTATAGCTAACACGAACAGTCAGTTTCTTTTTTCCCATGAGCTTTCCTTGAAAATATATAAATATGTTCATATATCACTCATCGAAACAGATGGTCAGTTGATCGTTGGTTCTATAAGTGAAAACAACTCCTCGTTCTTTGAGTAGAAGCTGCCGGGAAATTATTTTTTTTAGTTTTATGTTTGTTGCAACATTGTTGCAGGGGTATTCATAGCTGTCTTCCCTTACTATTACTGGTTCAGGTAATAAATCTACAACGTCAACTGATAATACTCTTGCTATTATATATAGTACTTCAATTGGAATAGGAATATACCCATCTTCATAGCTGTTTACTTCTTGGTATGTTAAACCTATTTGACTTGCTAATCCTATTTGAGTATGCCCTCGCATTAACCTACAATTTTCTATTCTTTGCCCTATTCCGTAACTAACATTGCTTGCAGAAACAAACATTTATCCTCCATTTAAGAAAAAAACTTTATTGCTATAATTTTTTTACGAGCTATCCATCTAAAACCATATCAATAGATAAACCTACCGCTTGCAAAATAGTATCAATAGAAATTCCACCTTTTACTAGATCCTTTGCAACTTTAATCCTTTCTATCTCTCTCACTTTCCCCTCACAAATACGTATCCCTTCAAACAAAGATTTTATTAGTGCATGACGTAGTTCTTGGCTCTCAATTTCTTTGTATTCTTTAATCAAATTCGGTAGCTCATTTTCCACTTTACTACCTTCATCTTCCTCTGTTAGTAGATCTGTAATACTAATCGATAATGTTTCTGCTATCTCATATAATTTTCCCAGTGGAGTAGCTACGCGTCCTTGTTCATAGTTGCTTATTTCGTCACGTGTTGTACTCATTTTCTCCGCTAAATCCTTTTGAGTATACTCTCTCACTAGTCTCCATTCCTTTATCTTTTTGCCTATTTGGTAGTAGATAGAACCAACTTTTTCTTCAACACATTCATCAGCAGACAGACCAATTGTTTTTGCAACAATATCAACAGAAACTCCTGCTTTAACCAGACTCTTTGCAATTTTTATTTTTTCCGATTTTCTACTACTTTTCTCACTAACTTGGACAAATTTGGTTAGCAAACAAAACATCTTACGTAACTCCTGATCGTTAATCTTTTTATATTCTCTTACTAGATTTAATATTTCTTCTTCATCTTCAAGACAGCTTTTTGATACAGGAATAAGATCCGTAATACTGATTGATAGTGCCTCAGTTATAGCATACAACCTTTCAATTGGAACTCTACGATTCCCTTTCTCATATTGCAATATCACCCAGTATTTTACACCAATTTTCTCTGCTAAATCTTTCTGAGTGTACCCTCGCTCTAACCTCCAGCTTTTTAATTTTTCTCCCACTTTATAATCTAGACTTTTTTCCACAAAAAGAACCTTGCATATAATATTTTCTATTATAGCTCAAAGGCTCCAGATATAATAGCCAGACTCTGGAACCTTTAAATTAAAGTGCCCTACAAGTTTCTTTACTATTTTCACGTACTTTGTCTACCCATGAAAACAATTTTTCACTTACTTCCTTCTGCTTTTCACTCCATATGCCACATCTAGTGAAACTACCTTTCTCTACTGCTTCTTTAAGTTTTACTCCCCCGAAAAGGCAATTTTTTCCAATTTCTTCCCCTATTTGTTGTAATTCAGCCCACATTTCCTTGTTTTCTACTCTGACTTGTACTTGATCATATTTTTTTACATCGTGGTACAATATAACATTTAGCTTACCAATGCTTGTAGGAAATTCTAATATAATAGAGCTTTCATCTGACATATCGATATAGTTTCTTATACCTCCCTTCTCACTTTTAACCTCAACTGCATCATTGCCAATTTTTAAAATATTACTTCCTAACTCTCTCAGTATTTTGGCTACCTCTACCTTGCTATTATCAGAAAATTCTATATACGATGTTGTATTGTCTATCTCAACATCTATTAATTCTCCTTCTTGCACAGCATTTTCGCCAGCTTCCTCTAGCTCTTCTAGTTGCTTATCTATCTGTGGCTGAACTTCTGGCTGTAGCTCATTATAGATTTCACCTATTAGTTTATTCTGCAATAAAGTATCATGAAAATCTGCACCACTTAGCATTAATTTACGCATTATCTTTTTTCGATCAGTCTTATCAAATTTATGAAAATGTGTACCCAATACTACATACTCTGCAATGCTCCATTCCCCATCGTTATATGCATTTATTCTTGCTCCAGAGGCTAGTACTTGGTCTATAGTTTTGTGCAATTCATTTACGTTTTTTGCCTCTACCACTTCACTTTTAAACCAGCTCAACTTTTCGCTTTCGCTTATACTTGGCTTTATTTTTTGCAAAGCTGAAGCAAATGGATTTTTATCTTCTTGATCACTTACAGGTTTTGTGCCATATATATAATCAAGTCCTTTTCCATAGTTGATTTTGTTTTCGCGAACGTTTCTGCTAGGGAAAGGCATTGTATCTTCCAGTTTTATCTCCTTCTGGCTATTAATTTTACTCACAAATTTAGACTGCTCTATATCAACGCTTTCAAGAGCACCAAATATTTTCTTGTGATTAACATTAGTCTTTTTATTCTGATCTTTACTAGTCATATAAACCTCATATTAAAAATACTTTTTAAGTGTACAATAAACTTTGTTATTATACATTATATTACTCATTATAAATTATAGTGGGTAGATTTGCAAATACTTTCTGCTATAACAATCCGTTTTCTCTAAAGCTAAAATAACCCCCACTTGTAATGATAATATGATCAAATAATCTAACACTTACAGTACTACACGCTGCTGCTAAGCTCTTCGTTACTGCTTGATCTTCTTCTGAAGGTTCTAAACTTCCCCCAGGGTGGTTGTGTGACATTATTACTAATGTTGCATTCTTTATTAATGCTTTTCTTGTAATTTCCTTTATGTATACTGGTGCTTTTTCCATTTCACCAATATAGGATTCTTCTCCGATTAATTGGCGCCTTTTATTCAAGTACAGTATTTTTACACATTCCCTTTCTGAGTGTCCTATACTTACGTTTAAGTACTCTACTAGCCCTTGTAAGTCCATTATTGGCTCACTCTTGAGCTTTTCTCTCAGTACCCTTTCTAGTGTTTCCTTAACACACATAATCATTGCTACTGCAGAATCAGTTACTCCTTCTATAACTTTCAGGTCATCCATTTCTCTACCTAAAATCCTTCCTACTCCCGTATAAGTATTCACCAGATTTTTAGCAATTTCTTGAGCCTGTGGTCTTTCATGTACTGCACTTAGAAACGTTTCCATTATTTCACGATCAAGTAGTGCTTTGCCTTTGCTTTCTAATATTCTGAACTCTATTTCCTCTTTACTTTTATTCATATAATTTACCTTTCACTAACAACAAACTTTTTTTAAATATTTACTGCTGTTTTTTATCAGCATTGGCATAGAGCCATAGCTTTCGAGTGAAGTCAAATCAATTTCTCAATCTTTTTTACTTATTTTTTCATCAAGAAGTGAAGATATTAATATATGGTGATTTTTTTATTTTAAACTTGTTGAATTTCATCTAAAGAAATGCCTACCGCTTGCAAAATAATATCAATAGAAATTCCTCCTTTCACTAAATCCTTTGCAATTTTCATCTTTTCTGCTCTTTTCACTTTCTCTTCGCAAATTCGTATCCCTTCAAACAAAGATTTTATTAGTGCATTACGTAGTTCTTGGCTTTCAATCTTTTTGTATTCTTCAATTAAATTCGGTAATTCATTTCCTACTCTTTCATCTGCATCTTCTGCTAGTTCAAGTAGATCCACGATATTAATCGATAACACCTCTGCCATTCCATATAATTTATCAAGTGGAACAGCAACCCTTCCTTGTTCATAATTGCTTATTTCGTCACGTGTTGTGCTCATTTTCTCTGCTAAATCCTTTTGAGTATACTCCCGTAATACCCTCCATTCTTTTATCTTTTTTCCTATTTTGTAGTAGATAGAATCCGTTTTTTCTTCAACACATTCATCAGCAGATAGACCAATTGTTTTTGAAACAGTATCAACAAAAACTCCTGCTTTAACCAGAGCTTTTGCAATTTTTATTCTCTCCGTTTTTTTACTATTTTCTTCACTCACTCTGGCAATTTTAGTTAGTAAACAAAGCATTCTACGTAACTCCTGATCGTTAATCTTTTTATATTCTCTTACTAGATTTAGTATCTCTTCTTCTTCGTTTTTAAGGCAAATTTTTTCATTTGATACAGGAATAAGATCCGTAATATTAATTGATAACACCTTTGCTATAGCGCACAACTTTTCAATCGAAATTTTTCGTGTTCCTTTTTCATATTGTAGTACTATTTGATACGTTACACCGATTTTTTTTGCTAAATCTTTTTGAGTATACCCCTTTGCTATCCTACAACTTCTTACTTTCTGTCCTACTACTTTATAATATAAAAAATTAGAGTAATTATTCTCTTTTTTCACATTTTATACTCATAATCAGAAGAGCCGTTACGTATACCTAATTGGGAACCTTTTTGACAAACTGAACTCATCTCCTTTCAAACAATTTTTCTATATCACTTAGTTTTATTTCTATATACGTTGGTCTTTCATGACCAGAATATAGAGTTTTCTCAATTTGTCTTAGTATCTCATTCATCTCTTCCAATTTCATTTTTCTTCCTGCTCCATGGCAAGCGATTGTGGCTGATATTTTATTCACCTTATCCTCTATTGGCACCGTATCTTTCATTTCCATTAACTTATCTACTATATCAACTAGCATCTCTTTTATATCTATTGTTCCCAAGATTGCAGGTATTTCTTTCACCCTTACTTTATCTTCTGATTCTATTTCAATACCAAAACCCATTTCAAAAAGCTCATCTTTATAAGTTTCAATCATCTCCATTCCAGCTTGGTTTTTGATTTCAACTGTTTCAGGAAGAAGAAGTTTCTGTCTTTTTATGCTTGATTTTTGCTTTAAGCACTCGTATATCAATCTTTCATGAGCTGCGTGCTGATCTACTATAATTAATTTGCCTTTAGCCTCAGCAATAATGTAAGTACTGTGGACCTGACAGCGTGCATACCCTAGAGGATGATCCTCTATTAAATCAATTTGCTCCCTTTCTAGAACCATCGCTCCCTTTTGGGGTGGAGATTCTCCATACTTAAACGTTTCTGGTAAGCTTTGCCTTCTTTCATCTGGTGCATTGAATTCTTTCATTAGACGATTTTCTAAAAGACTTGGTCTCTTTTCATAAAACTCTTTTTGATTTTTTTCCTCTTCACTATTAACCTTCTCTTGGCTATCAAACTCTTCAATACTTTGAGACTTAACATCACTTGCTGCGAACCTCGTCAATAATGCTTTTATTATCCCTCTTCTCACTATTTCATATATTGACCTTTTATTCTGAAATCTTACTTCTGATTTATTTGGATGCACATTTACATCTACTTGATCGTATGGTATCTCTAAGTGCAACACTGCAAAAGGATACCTCCCACTTAGAATAAAATCTTGATACGCATATCTAATTGCACCAATAAGTAGATTGTCTTTTATTGGCCTGCCATTAACAAACGTATAGATCTGAGTTGAATTGCCACGACTAATAGTTGGTTTACAGATGTGTCCCTTAAGTTTGATGCCTTCTTCTTCCTCTTTAACTTCCAGTGAATTGTTTTGAAATTCTTCTATTTCACATAATCTGTTGAACAGCGAAGTTTGCTTAACATATTTTAAGAGCTTTTTATTACCAGAAGTGAGAGTAAACCCAATACTATAATTAATCATCGCTAAGTTATTCACAATATCAACAATACTTTGTGTTTCTGCCCTTTCGGTTTTTAGAAATTTTAGTCTATTTGGAGTCGCAAAAAATAAGTCACGAACTTCAATATATGTACCCTGCAATAAAGAATAAGGGGTAATCTCTCTTATTTTTTCTCCTCCCTCATACCTTATAGACCATGCTTCCTTTGCTCCACTTGCCTTAGACGATAATTTCATTCTACTTACTGCTGCAATTGAAGGCAAAGCTTCTCCTCTAAAGCCAAGATGTTTGATTTCTATTAACTCACTATCGCTTAATTTTGAAGTAGCGTGGCGCATAAACGCAAGTTCCAAATCTTCCTTTTCTATTCCATTTCCATCGTCTGTTACAGTTATAAGATTACGCCCACCACTTTCTATTTTGATCTCTATCTCTGAACTTCCAGCATCTATTGCATTTTCTACTAATTCCTTTTGCTGGCCTCTCTATTACCTCTCCCGCTGCTATACGATTTATAGTTTTTGTGTCTAAAAGAATTATTGCCATAATACTCCACCCAATCTATGAAACTTAGAGTTCCCTCTATTTTTTGGTGATTTCTTGACCTCACAATCTCTATATTTTAGCTTTTTAGATTCCTTTCTAGCAAGTCTATCTGCCTCCTCATTGTACATATTACCGTTGTGAGCTCTAACCCACTTCCAATTAATATCATGCTGCAAAGCAACTTCATCTAGTTCCTGCCATAATTCTCTGTTCTTCACTGGCTTTTTATCGGCTGTCTTCCAACCATTTATTTTCCACTTGTTGATCCACTCTGTTATACCTTGTTTAATATACTGACTATCAGTGTGTACAATAACTTTGCAGGAAATTTTTAACATCTTTAGTCCATTAATTACAGCCTTTAGCTCCATCTTGTTATTTGTTGTGTTTTCTTCACCTCCAGAGATACGTTTTTTGATAAAGACACTTTTATTTTCATACATCACCACGGCTGCCCATCCACCGGGACCAGGGTTTCCAGAACAAGCTCCATCTGTATATATTATAACCTTCTTTTTGTCCATATTGACAGGATATAGATTTAACATAAATTTGCTACTGAAATGTTGACACTAAGTTTCAAGATCTTTATCATGTAAAGGTGTGGGAGATTAATGAACCTGTCCTCACGATATTAGGTAAATCGTAATTGAGCTTTTGGGCTTGTATTTTTATTAGGAGGTTAATCTCTCACACCCAAAATAAGTGTTTTTAAAGCTCTTTATAGCTCATGAATTCATTTGCTGGGGTTTATGGAGGGAGTTGTAAAAGATGATAAAATAAACAGCTAAGGTGCGCAGTAGCATTCTATGGTCATCTATGAAGGTAGTTTTTTGCCAACTCTTGAAATTTAGCTAACTTTAATAGACTTTAGCACAAAAACGTTGAATATTTCTTCACAATTGTGTATAATTATTAATGCTTTTTAGGTTAATCCGTCATGGCTCTTTCGAAGTTTCTCGATCCAAAGAATGATATATCGTTCAAGCGCATCTTTGGCACTGAAAAAAATAAAGATATCCTTATTCACTTTCTTAATGATATTCTTGGCTTCACCGGCAAAAGTGCAATAAAGGATATAGAGTTTTTAAGTACTATTCAAGACCCTGATATTGCCTCTAAAAAACAAAGCATTGTCGATGTTCTTTGTAGAGATGAAAATGGGCTGCAAGTCATAGTCGAAATGCAGGTCGCTAAAACCAAAGGCTTTGAAAAACGTGCCCAATATTACGCAGCTAAAGCTTACTCAAGACAAGCTAGTAAGGGTGATCAATATCATGACCTTAAGGAAATTATCTTTATTGCTATAGCAGATTGTATTTTATTTCCTGATAAGTCTGAGTATAAATCAAAGCACACTATTCGCGATGAAGATACTAATGAACATGATCTAAAAGATTTTTACTTTATATTTATTGAGTTGCCTAAATTTCCAAAAACCAAAGAAGATCAGCTTTCAAGTATAGTTGAAAAATGGGTATACTTTTTCAGATATGCAGACGAAACTAGTGAAGAAGAGCTAGAGAGAATAATAGGAAGTGATCTAATAATTAAAAGAGCTTATGAAGAACTAAATAGGTTCAACTGGTCTGAAAAAGAATTTATTGCCTATGAACAAGAGATCAAGCGTATTCGTGATGAACAGGCTGTTCTTGCTCAAAAACTCGATGATGCTAAACAAGAAGGTAGACAAGAAGGTAGACAAGAAGGTAGACAAGAAGGTAGACAAGAAGGTAGACAAGAAGGCATCGAAATCGGCCATGAAAAAGGTAAAATTGAAGGTAAAATTGAAGTTGCAAAAAACTCACTCAAGGCCGGTGTTTCTATAGATATTATAGCTCAAATTACCGGTCTCTCTCATTCTGAAATTTTACAACTCAGGGAAAAAACATAAATACTACAACTTATTCACTTCAACATTTATGAAAACCTTTCTTAAGTTAAACATACCCCATAATTAAGAGTCTAATGAACTGTCTAAAACAGCTATAAAGATTGCACAAAGAATTATATAAATTACTATCATAACGTTACCCAAACTTCTATATCAAAGCTACGTGCTGTAAGTTCAATATGGAAAACACATTAACCACTTAGCATTATTATCTGTAATATCTACTTCATCCATGTTAGTATTAGAACCATCAAACTTGGTCTGGTATCTCTAATTATTTTGGCTACCTTCACTTTAAATTTTCCACTACTTGGTATATTATAGCTCCACCCCTTATATTATAACTCACCTATTGAGATTACCTCTAAGCTTGGTTACTCCTATCTCAGAAAGACAAGTTGATACTTTTGAATGGCTGTGAACTGAAGCATTACTTAAATAACTTTGAGGCTCTAAACTCATTTGCTTTGCATCATCAACTTCTAATCTACCATCTCTGTTGTGTAATATCTGCTCTATTGATTGATTTAGCAGACCCTTATTAAATTGAGCTATAAACTTGTCAAATTTCTTCGGACTTAATTTACCAGCTTCTTCATCAGGACATGCTTTCTCTACATACAATTTTAAAATCCCTGAAATTTCATTAAATTTACCACTCATGACTTTTCTAGTAATCTCTTTCTGCATTCCCATATAATCAATATTTAATCGATGCATTGACACACCACTTTTTAATCCAGCTTGCTCTACTACTTTCTCAAATCCCTTTGTAATATTCAATGCATAGCCCTGTGCTTCTAGTGGAGATATAGACTGATCTACTGTAGAAATGTACTTCTGACCTGTAGCTTTTCTAATGAGCACGTCAAGTAACATTATTGTACCATTTACATCGATTGGTGCACTAATTTGTGAGATTGAACTTTGAGTGAATGTTTTCTCAGGTAAAGCAGCTCTAGAACCTAATAACCCACCTATAGAGCTCTTTACCCAACCAAATAAATCATTTATCCATGAAGATGGTCTTGTGCCACTACTTGCTGCTATCTCAGGTTGATTACTTGAATCTATAGCAAGAGGTTTACGTGATAAGTGATGACGACTATGATCTCCATGATGATGACGGCGTTTGCGTTGTAAAGGTTCTCCTCTTTCTTCCTTAACTTTTTCCAAATATTCTACAACATTATTATGTTTTTGCTCAATAGCAATATCTAGCGGCGTTTTGCCATCATTAGCTTTAGCATTAACTTCTGCTCCTCTGTTTACAAGATACTTTACTACATCCAAATGGCCATTCTGAGAAGCCCAATGTAATGGTGTCCAACCACTTTTATCAGTATCATTAACATTTGCTCCCTTGCTGAGCAAAAGCTCTATAACGGTTTCATAATTTTTTTCAGCAGCACGATGTATAGGTTTCTTACCATAAATATTTTTAGCATTAATATCAGCACCTTTTTCTATTAAAGATTTTGCAATCTCTAAATTGCCTTTTGATGCAGCCCAATGTAATGGTGTCCAACCATTTTTATCGGTAGCATTAACATTAACACCTTTTTCAATAAGACACTTTACTATATCTAAATGACCATTCCAGGAAGCATCATATATAGGGGTTCTACCATCATGATCTTTAGCCTCTAAATTAGCACCTTTCTCAATAAGATATTTAACTACATTTAAGTAACCTTTCGATGCAGCATTGTGTAAAGGAGTGTTACCATCTTTGTCTTCAGCATTAATATCAGCTCCTTGCTTAACAGAATCTTTCACTTTACTAAGATCCCCAATTTTCGTAACAGTCAACAATTCTTGATTCAATTTGGCTTGTTCTAAAATTTTTACTATACCCGCATGCCTTTCTTGTTTAGCTAAATATAAAGGTGTCTGGCCATTCACATCTACGACATCAACATTAGCACCACTGTCAAGGAGAAGCTTCACTACGTCTGATTTATCTTTATCAATAGCAAAATACAAAGGTGTTTGACGATACATATCTATAGCATCAACATTAGCGCCATTACCCAGAAGAAGCTTCATTATATTTAATCCGCTTACTTCAGCAGCAAGATGCAAAGGTTTACGATTATAGCTGTCCTCAGACTCAACTTTAGCACCTTTATTAAGAAGAAATTGAACCATACCCAAATCATTTTTTTGAACCGCAAAATGCAAAGGTGTTCCTTGATACGTTATTTCATTATTAAACTTAGCACCACGAACTATAAGGAATTTTACTATATCCCATTTACTTCCTTTAGCAGCATAGAGTATAGGCGTCCAGCCATGATTATTGTCATCCGTAGCGTCATGAATATCTATAGCATCTAAGTTAGCACCTCGACTTACAAGATCTTGAACTTTATTAAGACTACCATCTTGTACTGCAGTAAACAATTGCTTATCTAGACTTAATTGTGTTTGTTGTAAGTATTCTACAACATTATCATGTCCCTTATCTCTAGCAATATCTAGCGGCATTTTACCATTCCTATCTTTAGTATTGATATTGGCTCCCTTACCTACAAGGTATTCTATTATATCAAGATGGCCATTCCAAGAAGCCCAGTGCAGAGGCATCCAGCCGTCTTTGTCAACCTCATTAACACTTACTCCTTTATTAAGAAGAAGTTCTATAATATTTTTATTATCGTGCTCAGCAGCAATGTGTATAGGCTCTCTGCCATAAACATTTTGAGGATTAATATTAGCCCCTTTGTCAACGAGAAACTTTGCAACTTCTAAACAGCCTTTCGACGCTGTATAATGTAGCGGTGTCCAACCATAGTTACTGGTATCATCAACGCTTACCCCCTTACCGAGAAGGAACTCTATGAT
Source organism: Wolbachia endosymbiont (group A) of Urophora cardui (assembly GCF_964028435.1). Lineage (NCBI taxonomy): Bacteria > Pseudomonadati > Pseudomonadota > Alphaproteobacteria > Rickettsiales > Anaplasmataceae > Wolbachia > Wolbachia endosymbiont (group A) of Urophora cardui. The sequence continues at coordinate 957,148 of NZ_OZ034774.1, read as the reverse complement.
ATCTTTGTAATTTTTTTCAGCAGCAATGTGTATAGGTTTCCTACCAAAAATGCCCACTTCTATAGCATTAACACTAGCACCCTGACTAACAAATTTCCTGACTTCAGGAAGATCTCCATTTTCTATAGCAGTCAATAATTTTTTGTCTAATTGTGTTTGTTTTAAAAACCCTACTATATCTGTGTAATTACCTTGAATAGCTAAGTCTAAGGGTGTTTTTCCATCTTTATTTTTAGCTTCAATGTTAGCCCCTCGACTTGAAAGTACTTTAACTATATCAAGCCTGTCTTTGAAAACTGCATAATGTAAAGGTGTCCAGTCATCTTTCGTTTTAGCTTCAATATTAACACCTTTATTAAGAAGAAACTCAATTATTTCAGGTGTAGCACTATTATGCTGAATAGCCACATGCAAAGGCGTTAAACCATCATTAGTTTTAGCTTCAAGGCTAGCCCCTTTATCTATAAGAAGCTCAATTATTTTCAATTGACCATAAGCATTTGCTATATGTAAAGGTGTTTCACCAACGTTAGTTCTAGCCTCAATATCAGCATTTCGATTTAAAATTGCCCTAGATATATCAAGCTTATTATCATTGTCGGCAGCACAGTGCAAAGGTGTCCAATTACGTCTATCTCTAATATTAACATCTGCACCCATACTAAGAAGATTATCAACTTCACTAAGATTATTTTGTCTCACAGCATTAAACAGCTGCTCTGTCGATAGAACTGCTTTTTCTTTATTAAGCTCCACTATAACATCTTCTGAATTACAAGTAGAAGCTATACATTTTGAGTTAGAAACCATTGTATCATTGAAAGCAAACATCATTTCTCTTGCTGGTTGATAAGTATTCCAGTTCTCTACTTTTACAAGAGTGTTATTTTTATGTGATAGCAATAAGGTATCATTCATAACTTTCATATCGCAATCTAATATAGACTTATCTTTCAAATCAACTAAACCAATATCATTCTTGTTAATAGGTTGATTATGATAAATCTGTAACCCTTGCTCATCTGGTTGGTAATATCTGAAAGAACTAAATTCATCAGCTCTTTCTCCAAATTCTTCTGGTTCTATAATTCTATTGTTCAGTCCTACAGATAAATCCCAGTTTTTATGAACAGAAGAATAGTAATCCGATATTGATAATGCCCCTCTATCTGATAACAACAGCAAATCATTATTTAGTTTCAAAAAAAGCACTTTATCTGAGTCAAATACAAAACAATTATGATGATTTAAAAGGTCAGTACCATTAACACTAAATCTTCCATCTATTTTCAAGCTATGAGAGCAATAATCTCGCTCTAATTCTCCATTCTGAAGTTTGTAATATTCTTGCCCATCAAATGTAACTGTGACATCTTTATAATCTGGTAGCAAGGTTACATTTAGGCCATTTTTATTAATCTTTATTTCTCCTTTATTATTTTCTATAAATGGTATATCATCTAATGTACAATTTAATTGGCTAAAATCCAATATACCATTTGCTTGAGCAATTGTAATATTAGCGTTTCTATTATCGAAAAGATAAAGATGACTTATATTGCTTGGAGCTTCCCAGTAAAAATTATGATGTTCTTTATCAGGATAAAAAATATGATTACTGGAACTACCTATAGTGCTATGATAATTGGCACTTGATAATTGCTTTGTAATATTAAAGTTTGAATTATCTATCTTCCGTAAATTATCCAACTCATCATCTAACACAACATCACCACTTATGCTTTTTGTCACATGCAAGTTTGTTACTACGCCAGTCTTATCATCTACTTTTGTTGGTGTTACAAATAAACCATCTGCTGTTTTTACCAATGTTTGTTTATCTACACTTATAAAAGCTCTACTTTTATTATAGATGGTTGTTATATTGTTAATGTGTGTTATGTTACCTATATCATTAAAATTTATCGGTAATAATACTAAACCTTTTCCATGAATGGAATCACCAAAATAACCCTTTATTGTAGTAAAGTTTTTTGCTGTTATTACATCATTTCCACCCTTACCATCTACATAATCCGCATGAGAAACTTCTATATGATTAGCTTTATCACTGCCAATAATAGAATATATATTCTCTGAATCTGTAAAATTACCTCGCGTTACAACTATATTATTTTGTCCAATAGAAGATCCACCTAAATTACATACAAAATTATCTTTTGCTATGTAGAAGAAATTTGTTCCTTGTTTATGAACATCACAATTACTTAACTGATTTGTAAAATAATACCTATTCTGTGCACTAGATCCTTGATTATCGATTCCATAACTATTAAGTAGTATATTATTACCATTAAAAATAACATCGATGGTATAGTTAGAAGTTACATCTATAAAAGTATTTTGAGATGTAATATAATATATATGCCCATATCCACGGGAACTTTTTCTCTCATATATAATTATGTTACTACAGGCAGACGGGAAATTCTTGAAAAAAAATTTTGTTTTTGTTGTTGTTACTGTTCTGGTGTAACTAGCACTATACTCTTCACCTTTTGTTGTTCGATTATATACTTTGAACGATATATCATTACTAATAGGCCCACAAACCACATTATACTCATCTATAATAGGAACTAACCTTGAGACAGTACCATCAAGTTGCAAAGGATACTTAATGTGTGTTTGGATACTAGAATCTAAAGTCATACTATATGATTCGGAACCATCTCTACATTCATTCTTGTAATAGCCGCCTGAAGCAATTTTGTTTCCAACTCGCCTAAGATGACAAGCATTATATACTCCCTTGGATTCCAGTATTGTAGGTAATGTCATAGCTATTCTATCATACCTATCTCTAAATTTATTTATAACATTTGATATATACTGTTTATAAATGTTTTCTGCTTCTATATCATTTTCTATATAATCTGGTACCTTTTTACCAAGAAAGAAATCCCAATAAAAGTCATGCTTTTCCTGATCTGTAAGATTTATGTGCTCTTCTAGTTTTTCTACCTCAAGCTTTGCTTCTGCAAATTGTGATATGATAATAGCAGCAACTGAGATACCAGCACCAACTGGACCAGCAAATTCTCCTATTACCCCGGTTTCTAAACCTGCTACTGACATTGTTTCAGTAACAACTGCAGGTACATCTGCAGATATAAAGATGGAGTTAGTTGCTATGTTTAAGTCAGCAATCTTTATATCTACAGGATCTATTGCATTCTGCCTTGCTTTTATTGACTCTGCTAGCCCTAAAAATGCTGCAAAGTTACCTATAGCACGTCCCATAACTGGGGCAAATCCTTTTAACATCTGAGAATCAAGCTTTGTTCCTAACTCTAATATTTTTCCAGAGATCTTTTCACCAATCTTTGGCATTACCCAGAGATTTAATGCATCATAACCTAGCCCTTCTACATCTCCATTTGCTATATGTTTACCAACTAAAAATACCGTAAAGGCAAGACCTGCACCTTCTGCTACTTTCCCTATTTTTTCTGCTACTCCAGACCTTCTCAGGATATTTTTCATTTCTTCTTTATTTTCTATGTTGTCCTTCATCTCCTTCACAATATCCCTAATCTCTGGATCTATTGAACTTAGATCTATATTTTTAACTTTTGCGATAAATGCTTCTTCAACATTTTGGTCTATAGTTTCACCTCTAGATATTCGCTCAGAAACCTTGAAAAGCTGATCATAAAACTCAATATTCTTTACTCTTTCTGCTACCTTGTCAGCATTAAACAACTCTTTGATACGTTGTTCTTTTTCCTCTTCTGTAATCTCTTCTTCATCAAACGAATCCTTGCAGGCCATATTTACACTTCTTTCTCTTCTTGGTTTTTTACTTGGTGGATACTCTGGTGATGAAGGTTCTCTTTTTTCTCCTTTAGAACACTGCCCTACAGTAGGTAACATATGAACTGAACTATGAACTACACCAACAGGAATAAATCCTTCCTTAGCTGTCCTACTTGTTAAAATAAGTTTATTTGGATTATTAGATCCTTTATCGAAAACAACACCGATAAATTTCACCTCATCACCATCTGTGAGTGTTTTATAGGTAACGCCCTCTTTATACTCTTCATTTATTTGATCATTTGCTTCCCTCAATAAAGCTTTAGCTCCTTTGCCCTGCCTTGATGTCTTAAGTTCTAATCCTATTGGAGTGTACTCCTCAGCATTTCCACCTTGAGCTACAAACTTAATACCATGAACTAGCATATCAATGCGTTCCCCTCTACCAGTTTGAAACTCAGTTAAAACTAATGCTCTAGTTTCTGGTGATTCTTGTAATTTTAGGTCGCTATAATAACTAAATACTCCATTCAATATTCCCTGGAAATGAGCTTCTTTATTAACGAGGCTCTTAAAAGGGAATATTCCTTCTCCAATTTTTTCTAATAATCTACTATATCCTCCTATTGATAAAGATTGAATATCTAATGCTCTATCGAATGTTTCTTTTAACTCATTAGGATAAGGAACTTCTTTGAAAGTACCTTGAAATCTATTATCTCCGTTGTTGTACTCTTGTAAAGAATTGTATTTTTCAGCCCAAATAGTAAGATATCTTTTAAAATCTGACTTGTATCTAGTGTCAAAATTAAGATTTAATTCAACTATTTCCCTATTCCCTATTTCTCTATTTAATCTATCAAGAGGGAGCACTTCATTTAGCATGTTCAGAACATCTTTTCTGTTAGCTTCAATAATATTTATCACATAAACCAATTTCTCTGTATTTTCTGGAATAAGCACCATTGTTACAACTGCATGGCTTGCATCAAGATTAGCCGATAGTCTTTCTCTGGCTCTTTCAGCTGCTGGACGTCTAAGCCTACGAAGATTAGGATGCACTTCAGTAGGTATATTGCCTCCATAGATAAAAATGTATTTTTTTAAACTTGTTCCTGAATCTTCACTTAATAATAACAATTGCCCTAGTAAAAACCTACTAAAATAATGATTATCTCCCTTTTCCGGTGTACCAGGAAACGTGTGATAGATACGTTCCATATTATTTTTTATTCGTTTTTTTAGCGCATTTGTGTAGATTTCTTGCGTATCCCAATCATCAGCAGACTTTAATATATCTTGAAAAAGAGGAATTACTCTCCCCTCACGGCTCGACCCTCCGATATTAGAAATAGGAGATGAACTATCAAGATTGACACCAACACATAAAATTTCGTCCGCAGTGGTTAAAACCCGCATAACATTTGGTTGGAAGCCTTGTGCATACCTCTCTGCTTGTTGCAAAGCCTTATCTGGAGTGGCATTAGGACCTGCCCCTGCTTTTAATTCAATAATAATGGGAATAGAGTTTAATGCACGATCAGGACCACGAGCTAGCAGGATAATATCTGCATAACCCCTTCCTGCAAATTGCTCTGGATAAACTCTAAGATTATACCTATAGTGGAAATTCATGAAAACGCCTACCATAAATCCATGATGTGCTGCTTCACGTGCACTATTATCATAGACTACTGATTCTACATATTCAGAATGAACGTTATTAATTTTTTCAAGAACTTTTTTTAAAGACCTGCTAACTGTTTGCGCATCAGAATCAGATAGCTTCGCTATATCACCTTCGGGATTATTCCATATTCCTTTCTCTACTTCATGAAATTCTTTACCAGCAGGGGAATCAAGTATCTCTTTAACTTCCATATTAACAAAAATTCCATCCTTTCCTTTGTAGATCTGTACTAATCTGGATTTTATTCTATCTTGAATTTCATTCTTAATATTTTGCTCAACGTTCCGATCTCTAATCTTACTCCTATCTATATTATTTCTTAATATGCTCTCCAACTCATTAACAGTAAACTGATGGCCACGCTTACCTTCTGAAATGGAAAATAAATCTATATTATTAATAGCGTCTTCAGCATTTCCAATTTGACCATTTTTGACAATAGCTACTTTTAAAGTTTTCGAGGTATCAAAACTAAAATAAATCTTTTTAATATTTAACTTTTCTGCAATCCCTGTATCCAGCAAAGTAGAAAAGCTCCCTAAGAAGAAGTGCGTAAAAAATCCTGCTTTTTCTACAGAGTGTAAATAAGATGGAACCTGATCCACAAATGACTGAAATCTCGGTTCAAAAGATTTAAAGTCCTCATCTTGCCGGCTTATACCAACTCCTTTACCTGCTTCCTCTATTAATAACTGTATTAATTCAAAATCTTGTGGTCTTCCTTTACCCATGACTTTTTTTAAACCTTTCGCAAGCTCTACATCATTATCAACATTACCTCTCTCAAGACCAAAGTTATAATGATTTCGTTTACCTGGTGCGCCAACATGAAATAACTGTATTTGAGTATTTCCATTTTCATATCGACTTTCAGTTGCACCAGAAACACTAATCCTTGCTCTGAGCATTTCACTCATTGCTTTTATTTCAGGTTCACCTCCCCAAGCATTAGGTTTCCGCATGTTCTCTAAGTAATTATCAAAATTACCTTCAACAAAATCTCTGAACTCATTTTCATGATCACGTATATAATCAACTACTCGGTTGCGAAACACATTTCTTACTAAGTTTGCAAATGTATCATCATAATTGGCAGTACTTAAATTCCTTACCAAATTCCTAATAAGATCTAAATTTTGAATTACAGCTCCTTCATTTCCAAATAGTACTTCATACCTTTGTCGAAATAAATCATCGTCGTTTCTGACAGGTATTAAGTAAGCCATAGTAACAGACCAAAACAAGCAACTACCATCTCCTGGAACATCGATTCTCTTAACCTGACTTCCACTTTCGGAATCAACATCAGATCTACGATAACGCTTAAGTTGAGAAAATTCTTTAGCTTGCTCTATATATTGTATTTTACCCGATGATTCGGTAATTTTTGAATTAATGCCTCCTTTTTTTAGATGATCTATTGGATACTGTATCTTGAACATAAAACCCCCTTCATTATATTAAACTCACTATATCAAGCCTAATTAATATAAGCTGTTTTTATCTATATACTAATTTATATATAATATGTGTATTATAATGCAATATCTTTTTGACGAAAACTAAACAAGCTAAAGTAGTAACAAGAAACCACCACCTGTTTTATAGAATTGCCTCATAATACCTCTTAATTACCCAACCCTAATTGCTCACATGCTTTACTTAATTTAACCTCAGTTAAGCTAGTAAGCTCTTCAGCTGTAGACTTACCGTATGATAAAAATTTATTTAATGAATCAATATCTCTTTTCTCTAATACAGATCGTATATACTCCGCTTGTCTAGAATCCATAAATTCTTTGATTTGATCAGGATTAGCCTTATCTAATATTGCCCATACCGGTTCCATGTAACTTTGATTTACCCAAGGTACTAATAAACTTGTAACAAGAAAGCAAGATCTATTAGAAACTTCTTCCTTCAGCACATAAGTACGATGGCTATCAAATCCCTCCTTTCTCCACATATGCATAAAAAGCTTTGCACCTTCACCAGCATAATATGAGCTGTTCTCTGTTTTTATATAGTGTAGCCAGACAAGATATTTATCTTCTGAAACATTACTTGGTTTCAAATAGTCAAACAATGCTTGAAATTGATCAAAGCGAAGTGCACCCTGTAGCGTGTTTAGACTACCATAATAACCATTTTCAGCTAAATCTCTTTTTAGAAGTTCTGTATATTTATCAGGATTTATTTGACTAAAACAAAATTCGAATATTTCAGGATAACTATTACAACGACTACCTGCTGCATACACTGCTGTCTTCATGAAGATCTCATCCTTTTTCTGTGAGCCCATTTCATCTTCAGGTAATGACTTTATTTTATTCCAGAAGAATTCTACTGCTTCCGCTTGTTTCAAATCTATAGCACATTTAAGTCCATATTCATATGGATGACGACCATCTAGATTTAGTTTAGAGATGTAACCGCTAACAAAATGTGACCAAAAACCTGTTAAAAGGTCGCTTGTTAAAGATTTAACTAAGTGACCATACTCCAACAGACTACTTTTACCTTGAGCTGATAATCTTTTTTTTCTTTCCTTAAATAAAGCAATAATATCTTCCTCTAAGCAGCACCTACAGGCAATTTCATAGCTAGGGTTACTAAAGGGACTGCCTGGCATTATCAGCTTTTTACCTATCACCTGCCTATCAAGTTTAACTTTATGTAAATTGTCTACTTTCTTCCAACAATCCTCATTAGATAGCACTTGTGAAAGAAAATTGTGCCTCTTTTTACCACCCCTTTTGTGCAAGTCCCAATTTGCATAACACCAGCGCTCAATTTGAAAAAGCTTAGATGCTCTATAGGGATCATCCTCTTTAATAGACGAAAACAAAACTTTTGGAATATCTGAACGCAGCATAATTACCCCTCTATGAATGGAAAAACATGGAAACTGTTACGTCTAACATACACTATAGTAACTTGATACCATTTCGAGTAAGATATCCCTTTTCTAAGTTTTGTCAATCCTCAATTTGAAAAATTTTTTTAGACTTGAATAACTCTCAACAAAAGCCTCTTAATATGAGAGATACATGACGTTTTGTTTATTTTAAATTCTGTTTTTTATAAGTCTACCTTAGTTATTATTCTAAAATAAACTAGTATTAATTTAGCAGAATGTATTATTAAGATCTTAAGTAAGATAACCATTTCCAGAACTCAAAACCAGCTAATGAGAGAAGAGTTTGTTTTGGGATGGGTTGGTCTACCGCTAGATCCGTGCGAACTTTTTTATATGGTAATTTCATTGTACGCTAAAACCAACTATATTAGCCTACTTTAGCCATGTTTACATACGAACTAGTTTGCCTAATTTTGTTGCAAAAATTTCAAGCTTCTATTTTTACAACCTTATTTTTACACAACATGCTCTCACAAATATACGACCTTTTTTGCAATTTTAGAAAGAGTCAATAATTCAAATTGTTGCAGCACTAAAATAGACGTTTCTTTAGTTACAACAAGGTCTATTTTTTCGTAAATAAAAATGTTTTATAATAATTAATTATTAGAATGAAAATATCATACTTGGCTCTCAAGAAATTTCCTGTTGTGCAGTGGTAAGGTTTGGAGAAAAAGATTGGCTTGGCAACGATAATTTACTAGACTAAAGTTTATATTAAAATACAAAATGGGGTTGCGGGTATGGAATCTGGTTTGGATCACAATTACAATAAAATACTTGATATATTAAAAGGTGGTATTAAAGGCGACGATAATCAAGTTAAAGCAAGAAAACATCTTAGAGTAGAAAGATGGTTGAGGGTTTATATTCAATTAATTGAAGATTTTGATGAGGGAAAATTAAAATTTTTCTCTGATATATTCTCTGATAATTCTTGTTGGGATGGAATAAAATTAAAAAATAAAGCTGTTGGTGAAAGGCTAACTGAAGAAAAAAATAAAAATGGAAAAGAAAATCCGCTTGATCTTGCAGATAGATATTACTTGGCATGTAAATATTGTCTAGAAGATAAGATTCCTGGATTGTTTGAACAAGTATTTATGAGATTTAAGAGAAGTGTCTTTGAAGAGGATGGATCTGATGATGATCTGAGAAGAGAATTATTGGAAAATATCGAAGAAACTAGCCCTATAGAAGCTTTCTGGTCTTTTCTTATTGATAAGCAGATTGGAAAACTAAACGAATATAAATCAGTTGAAGGTTTGCAAAAATCCATACAGATAAATTCTAATAAAAACTGGGAAGAAGGTATAGAGTTCTTCTATAATAAATTACACAATGATTCCAGTATTTCTAGTCAAGATAAAAATAATTTGTTAATTGAAGCAGCTTTATCTGCAGTAAAGGGTTACAAAGAAGTAGACACTATAGAGTTTTGCCTGTCTAAAATGGATGATGAACAAAAGAAAAAATTACTAGATAGAGATTATAAGGAAAATACTTATTATGCAGTGTTGAATATGCTAGTAGGTCAGTATTACTTTGATTCTTTTATGGAATTAAGCCGATTGTGTAGTCAGATTGAATGTGAACGTTACACAACTTTTTTATCTTCATTATCAGATCAAGTACTGAAGAATCCAGATCTGTCTGAAGAAACAAAAAAATGTATGATGAATGTTTGGGAACGTATAATAAAATTAAAAACTCAAGACCGCGGGGAGCAATCTATTTCCTCTATTTTTGTAGACTATTCAGTTACATATACAATAGCAAATTTAATTGTGGATCCAAGTAGACAAGGGGTAAGTAAAGAAGAAATATTAGGGAAGATATTAAAGCATGTAAAAGAAATGAGTGGTGAAGAGATGATAAAGGTTAAAGATTCTGTATTAAGTAAAATTCAGTTATTTCATGGGGGTAAAAAATTGCAATTAGGAGAACAAGTGTTTTCTAAATTAGCTCAAGAAGCTTCTAAAGAATCAATTTTGCGTGAAGCTGGTGATACTTTGCCACAGTCAAGTCTCAGTACGACTGATACCCCATATAATATAAAATCTTTAGGCCATAGCAAATAGGAGAGTAATATGCCAAGTAATGTCAAGCCGCTTGAGTTGGTACAGCTTCTGTTGATGAGAAATAAATCAAAAGACGAGTTCCTAGATTTTCACAAAAGGTTCCAATCGTTTATCAATCAATCTCCTTCTTTTTTGCATTCAGTTGGAAAGCCAGGCTTTTTCCCTAGTTTCTTTTTTGGTATGTTTGCTACTGTATTAGACACAGAACTTGCTACTAAAATTGGTATCAAAAAACTTCATTTTCGTTTTGATGATAATAGAACTTTAAAAATAGCTATATTAACTAATGAGGGACTTAAGTGTATAACGGTGTCTGATCAAGTTGATGGTAACATGCATCTAAAGTTCTCTCAAGGAGAGTTAGAAAAAATAGCACAGAAATGGAAAATGGGAGCAGAGTTTGATAAACTAGAAAAAGAAGAGCATGAAATAACAATTACAGGAAAAGAAGTAAAGTACGGAAATGTTGATCCAGCTTTTAGTAAAAAGACTGATTATTCACAAAAAGGTTTTACAGAAATAGAAAAAGATCGTGACCAACAAGACCTAGAGAGCTTAATTTCAAAATTGAGTAATCAAGATTTCGAAGAAGTAAAAAAGAACGCTAGAAGAATGTTTAATTATATTACAAATGTCTATAAGAAATATGAAAAAGAAACTCTATTTAGCGGTAAAGAATCAAGTCATCATGGGTTTTTAGCTGGGTTTTTGATAAATTTTAAGTATCGTTTTCACCTAAAACTTTATCTCGAATTATTTGCTGGAAAAGGTTACGCAGACATTATTTTACTTGTGCGCGGTTCTGATAAGTCGCTAAGCTGTATTCCTATTATTATTGAGCTTAAAGCAGGTACTGGTGAGATAAGTACAGTGATAAAAGCATTGAAGCAAGCACAAGATTATGTTAAGGGCTCTTTTTCTAACTCTATAAGAATGATTACTATAGCTAATGAAGCTATTTGTGTAGGATTAAATTTTGATATGGTTCATCACGAAAATGTTAAAATTGATGTAGAAAATTTTCTTAGTCGAGAAGGTAATTCTGTAATAGAAAAGTTACTTGGCACTGAAGCAGCGAATGCTGAGGTGATAAGAACACAGCTAGAGTATCTTTACTATGGAATTGTTTGGAGCAATGGTGGAAGTGATAATATTAATTATGTCAGCAGAATGATCTTAGGTCAGCTAGTACTTATTTCTAATATTATTAAGCGTGAAAAGTTAGGTAAACATATTTTTATTTATGATCAAAATGATAAAATGGTTACTGGATCACAGAAACGCCCAGAAGCAGCAAAAGAAAGTATTGCGGATTGTGTTACAACTATAGTGCTAACTTTAGGTAAGAAGGTGCTTATACTCAACATAAATGAAAAAAATGAATTTGCATTGAAAGTGCCAGATAATAAAGGAATTCCTATTGAAAATATTAGGGGAATTCAAAACGTCAATGACATAAAGATACAAGAAATAACCTGTAACTTATACAGTACACCTAGTAATAAGAATCCATTTGATCAGTACTGTAATAAGAATAAGGGAATTACAGTAAATACGTATGACTCATTGGACAAATACAAAAGAGGTAAAGAAATTTTACAAGGTAATTTTACTCGAATTGTGGAAAATAAAAAATTTAAAGCAGCTTTGAGCAAAGCTATAGAATCTGGTAAATATGATGATTACAAAAAACTATTTGAAGAAATTTCTCATATACTACATCCTTTCAAATCATTAATAAGCAATGAGGCTACATTTCAAGCTGTATTGCATGGTTTATTTAGTAGCTACGGAGAAGATAATATAAAAGTTATTACTGAATTTCAAATAGGTGGTGGAGAGAAGTTGGATGTTATGTTGGTTATAAATGCTACTGATCAAAAAAAAGAATACCCCCCAGTTGGAATAGAGCTAAAATTTGCTAAGAAAGGAGAATTGGATAAAAAAGAAAAAGATGCTAAGGATCAGTTGAAAAGATATAAAGAAGGTGAAGCGTATAAGGTAATTACTGATGCTGGCAAAGTGAAACTGATATATGCTGTTTTTAATAAAGGTGCAACAGATGAAGGTTCCCTTATAAAAATTGGTAATGAGTTTGTAGAGGTAGATGTAAGACATAGTTCTGTGGTTGCTTTTGGTCAACAGCCAGGTAGTCTCAAACAACCTTATGTTGTAATAGTTTAGACTTGATCTGACAGGCATGAATTATCTGACAGAAGAATCGACGAAGTCAAAACCGATATCAGAATCTGTTTTAATGTTATCAATATTTTTTTGGTAAGCAATATGCATACTATCAAAAAAGGTCTGCATAGGAGTCTTACCATAGCAATACTTACCGTAATGAACCCCAGTTATGGATTAGAAAATAGATAAAAGTAGAACTAAGAAGGGGGAAACAGGGTAAACTCGAGTATTTTAGTAATAATAAGAGGTTACCCATGAAGAAAGATATTACAGAACTGTACTGTTGCGTCGAGGATTTTTGTCGTGCGGTAGATGATAATTTTGCAAATAGGTTCTTATCAAAAGGCAAAAAACCAACCAGAGTACCAGAAATAGCGCACTCAGAAATTCTAACCATAATCCTGTTATACCATAAATCACCATGTAAAAACTTCAAGGCTTTTTATCTTTGTTATCTTCAGTTATGCTATAGATCAGAGTTTTCAAAGCTGCCTTCATATCACAGATTTATTGCCTTAAAGCCGCGAGTTTTGTGGTATTTAGCATTACTTTTGCAATGGTTCTGTGAACAAGCGAAAATGACCGGTACTTCCTACATCGATACCTCTACGATTGCCGTTTGCCACAGAAAAAGGATCTCTAGGAACAAAGTTTTTGATGGTTTAACAGAAATTAGTAAGAGCACGTACGGTTGGTTTTTTGGCTTCAAGTTGCACTTGGTGATTAACGAAATTGGAGAAATTCAAGCACTTACACTAACCAAAGGCAACGTTGACGACAGAAAATCTGTGCCAACTCTAACCAAAAAACTAACCGGACTTTTGTTTGGAGATAAGGGCTATATAAAGAAAGAGCTTTTTGAGAAACTCTTCGATAGAGGTCTAAAACTCGTCACTAAAGTGAAAAAAGGTATGAAAAACGCACTGATTTCGCTGAAAGAGAAGATTTTACTAAGGAAAAGATCGATTGTTGAAACGGTTTTCGGCTCTTTAAAAAACAAATTTGAGATTGAGCATACAAGACATAGATCACCAACACATTTCTTAATTCATGTTTTTTCTGTTCTGATTTCCTACTCCATGCAGTCGAAAAAGCCCTCTATTTCTATGTCTTCCTTTATCGGCTAATCCATAACGGCTTTGTTGCATCGCTACTTATGAAAGGCTAACTATAGCTAGGATTATAAGCAACCTATTGAAAATCTTGTTTTTTTGCAATCAATCTGATCAAATTTAAGAATAGTAATTTATTATTTATATTAATAAACTTAATTCTATTGAAAATAGCTAAAGCATTGAAATTCTTGAATTTTAGCCGGATTAGTGAGTGGTAGTGAAATTTCTTTTACTCAAATTTAGGTATTCACTGACCGTTCTTGTTATAAATACCAGAATAATAAGCTACTGATATTCTCCATCTTTTTTATCTTTAATCCATCATAGCTAGCGATGCAACAAAGCCATCCATAACTGGGGTTATAGGATTTATTTTCTTTGATATTTTCTCTAGTGTTGTATATGTTTGCCTACGTATTTTCCATGACCTTATGGTTTGGTTGATCTTCTTCTTGGCTTTGTTGCTAATTGCAGGTAGAAATGAGACAAAATAGTTTTGTAATAGTTTAGACTTAATCTGACAAGCATGAATTATCTGACAGAAGAATCGACGAAGTCAAAACCGATATCAGAATCTGTTTTAATGTTATCAATATTTTTTTGGTAAGCAATATGCATACTATCAAAAAAGGTCTGCATAGGAGTCTTACCATAGCAATACTTACCGGAATGAGGTCTAGCTCTGTTGTAAGAATGCAACCAATGATCGACATCTAACTGAAGCTCCTCCAAAGTACTATAAATCTTTTTCCTAAAGATAATATTGTAACATTCATCTTGCATAGTTCTATGAAACCTTTCACATATACCATTAGTCTGTGGAGAATAAGCTTTGGTTCTAGAATGATCAATATTTTCTACTCCCAAATATAACTGGTACGCATGATTCCCTGGTTTGCCACAATACTCTGTACCACGATCAGTTAAAATGCGTAGCAATGGAACTTTCTGTTCATCAAAAAATGGTATAACTCTATCATTGAGAAGATCTGCAGCTGTGATAGCAGTTTTCTCCGTATAAAGCTTGGCGAAGGCCACTCTAGAGTAGGTGTCAATAAAAGTTTGTTGATAAATTCTTCCAATACCTTTGATATTGCCTACATAATAGGTATCTTGACTACCTAAGTATCCAGGGTGTTGTGTCTCAATTTCGCCATTGGCTTCTTTTTGTTCCTTAGTTTTTTCTAAAGCAGCAACTTGCTCCTCTGTTAAAATTATACCGTCTTGGACCACCTTTGCTTCCAGGGCTTTCAATCTCTTTTTAAAATTTTCGAGATCGTTTCTTTGCCATATTGACCTTATCCCACTAGCAGATATTAGAATTCCTTTTTTCTTTAATTCATTAGCTGCTCTTTCTTGTCCATATGCTGGAAACTCTACTGCTATTTTAACTACTGCTTCTTCTGTATCCTTTGGTACTCTATTGGCAAGTAATGGTTTGCTTTTGTTTATCTCATATAATGCTTTTTCCCCTCCTGTTTCATACAGCTCTTTGAAGCGGTAAAATGTATCCCTTGAATATCCCATTACTTTACACGCCTGGGATACATTTCCTAATTGCTTTGCAAGTTCTAGCAACCCCAACTTTGGTTTTAGTATTTTTTCTTGTGTTGTACTCATATCTGACACTCCTTTAAAATTTATTTATATTTTTATCTTACTTTATTAGTCTGTCAGATCAAGTCTAAACTATTACAGCTTAAGACCTTTGCTTCAAGTTCTGGATGTAGGCTTGTTTGCCTTTTTTTGACTATTTGTGGCTCAAAACTTCCCTCCCTATCTCTTGGTGTTAGTAGCTCAAATGAGCCTCCACTCGTGCGTAAAGTTTTTGCGTTTCTCCCATTTCTTCAGTTGTTTTCTTCACTTTTAGCTAACATGTGGCTTTCTATTTCACCTTCCAGACTTGCCTCTAGCAGCCTTTTTATAAATGGTGTTAATGCTCCATCTCTTTTAAAACTTTCTCTAAATCAGATACAATACCCCACCCACCAATACAGAAAATAGAAGAGGTAATAATTAAAGAGGTAATAATTAAAAGGATAAGAATAATTATAAAAAAACTACTCGCTCTTCTAATTACTATATATCTGTTGATTAACTTACACATTTTGATAACTCAACCTTTAGATTACATTTTATTTTAGAGTTTATTCTTACATAAAGTTTAACCCACTCAACAGAAAACATCATTCAAAACTTAGTCATACAATTTCTAAAACCCAAAACCAGCATGCATAAGAAGCTCGTTTTCTTAGTAATCGGTAGATCTACGCAAGGATTCTACAATCTATTATGAAACAAACAGTGGTGCTTGTTGTCGAGAAAACGGCTCTACCATTGATATCTCCATCCTACACGATGGTGGGTAGAGAAAGTCTTGCTTCTTAGAGTTTTTTTCATCACGTAAGGTAAGTGTATCTACAGAATACTTGAACTGATCGTTTTGTACAACATCAGAGCTGTTTCCTTTATGGTCTTTTTGTAACCCCTCCCCACAAGTGACCCGTTTTCCGGCTTGTTCTCCCAGATCTTGTCTAGAAAAACCAAGAGAGGTAATTTTCTCTACCAATTGAAGCTGCTTAGACTTGACAAAATACCCCTGCAACAATGTTGCAACAAACATAAAACTAAAAAAAATAATTTCCCGGCAGCTTCTACTCAAAGAACGAGGAGTTGTTTTCACTTATAGAACCAACGATCAACTGACCATCTGTTTCGATGAGTGATATATGAACATATTTATATATTTTCAAGGAAAGCTCATGGGAAAAAAGAAACTGACTGTTCGTGTTAGCTATAGTTATGAACCTAATCGGTTAGCAGAATTGTACTTATTAGATGCATATAAAAAACTAGCATTAAATAAACAAGTAAATGGGAGCCAAAAGGAGAAAATTTTTGAATGTAACAATAGAATCAATTTAAGGGGGAGCAATGATAACTGTTAGTCTGTACGCGAGAGTTTCTTCAGGAAAACAAGTGCAAGGAGATACAATAGCAAGCCAAATTACTGCTATAGAGAATAAGATTAGTGCTGATGGACATAAATTACTAAGTGAATATAAATTTATTGATAATGGTTATAGTGGCTCTGATATAATACGTCCTAGTTTAGAAAAATTAAGAGATCAAATAGCAGAAGGTAATATTAATAAGGTTTATATTCATTCTCCTGATCGTTTGGCTCGCAAATATGTACATCAAATGTTATTAGTTGATGAATTTAAGAAATTGGGTGTAGAAACAGTTTTCTTGAATTGTCAAATTGACGATAATCCAGAATCTCAATTACTATTACAAATACAGGGTATGATAGCAGAATATGAACGTGCAAAAATTATGGAACGAAGTCGTAGAGGCAAGATTCACGCAGCCAATAAAGGCAGTATAAATGTAATGAGTGGAGCTCCTTATGGCTATCGTTATATAAATAAGCATATAGGAGGAGGACAAGCCTTTTTTGAAATTAATGAAGAGGAAGCTGAAGTCATTCGTAAAATGTTTTTTTGGGTGGGAAGGGGAAGAGTAAGCATTGGAGAAGTATGTCATAGATTAAGAGCTATGTCCATCGTAACACGAACAGGAAAAAGGTATTGGGATAGGAGTGTAGTCTGTCGTCTATTACAAAATCCTGCTTATAAAGGACAAGCAGCATTCGGTAAAAAAAAGCTAGGAGTAAAATTAAAACACGTAAGACCACAGAAACGCTCTTGTGAGCAACCGAAAGACAATTATTCTACTTTTCGTACTGATAAAGAAAATTGGATTTATATTCCTGTACCTAATATTATAAACGAAGATTTATTTGATATAGTTCAAGAACAGCTAACTGAAAATAAAAGAATAGCTAGGAGAAGACGAATGGGAGCAAATTACTTGTTGCAAGGTTTAACAGTATGTCAGCTTTGTCATTATGGATATCATGGTATTAGCACTTGCTCTAGCGCTCGTCGAACATATTATCGTTGTACTGGTACGGAGCGAGGTCACTTTGGTGGCAATAAAATGTGTAATAATAGAATGATTCGTACAGATGTATTAGACGTGGCTGTATGGGAAGAGGTAAAATACCTATTGAAAAATCCTACTCGGATATTAGAAGAATACAAGCGTAGACTTTCAGAGATTAAAAAATCACCATTAGATCAAAAAAGTGACTTTCTTGAGAAAAAAGAAGATCAATTAAACTGTGGCATTGCAAGGCTTATTGATGGCTATACTCAAGGATACATCAATGAAGAAGAGTTTAAACCAAGAATTAAAGCAATGAAACAAACCTTACAAATGATCGGAGAGCAAAAGAAAAAGATATTTGATCAAAAAAGACTTGAACAAGACTTAACTCTAGTGGTGACTACTTTAGAAGAGTTTTCTTCTAGCGTTAACTCAAGTCTTGATAACGCAGATTGGCTAACTAGACGTGATATCATTAGAACATTAGTTAAGCGAATTGAGATTAACCATGAAGACGTGCATATCGTGTTTCGAGTAAAAGAGCTGCCAGACTCTTTCACACACAGTGGAAAAGCGGACCAAAGTTTATTGCAACATTGTTGCAGGAGTCAATACTATCACATTATCAGGAAAAGTAATCGGGAGTACTGACGGCTGTGGCGATTTTACCAACTAGCTCCTCTGCTAGCATTAGCAATATGTGTTTTCAGCATCAATTTTAAAAGCATTAAATTTGAAGTTTATCAAACAACACGAATTAGCAGCAAAACTTTATGAAAATGCTTCAGTTGAGTCAGCTAAACAAGGATTTAGAATGGTTAATATATTGACTATTTTTACTTGTATCTTAAACACAATTCAATTTTCACACTCATCGGCAGTTAGGCCACTTGCTCGCAAAATAACATCAGTAGAAACACCCGCATTCGCAAGTATTATCATATATTACAAAAAAATCAGTTAGCATTTCTGTTTATTAAAATTATGCAATAAAGCTGCATTTTATATAACACTTCTCAAATTATTTCTACTAAATATTTATGAATATGGTTAAACAGTAGATAGAAGAAACCTTTTCTATTATTGATCTTTTGTACAGTAAAGTTATCTCATAAAATATTAAATTTGGAGTTTTATGGATCACAGACTAAGAGCTTATTTGCTTGGAGTTACCTGGTTTATACTCAGTTTACTTAGTAGTGTAGTTAATGATACTATATCAAAGTGTCTCGGTTTACACCTTCAAAGTTTTGAGATAATCTTTTTCCGTTTTTTATTTAGCACTATTACTCTTATACCTTTTATATTTTACTATGGAATAGGAGTTTGTAAAACAAGTCGAATATCTATTCAAATAACTAGAGGTGCATTGTTGTTTTGTGGAATGACCTTATGGACCTATGGGTTGACTATTTGCCCAATAGTAACTGCAACAATTATAGGTTTCTCAATACCATTATTTGTTATGCTTCTTGCAATTCCTTTTCTGGAAGAAAATATAATTTGGCAAAGATGGGTAGTAGCTGTCATTGGTTTTATTGGTATTGCTATTACTACTAAAGCTTATAGTGAGGATTTTAATCCTAAAATTCTTATTTTTATTGTATCCGCATTAATCTTCGCTATACTAGATGTACTTAATAAGAAGCTTGTAATGAAGGAGACAATAATAAGTATATTATTTTACTCAGCTCTAATGACAACTGTTTTTTCTACTCCACCTTTGTTATTTTATTGGCATATGCCTTCCTTGTCAGAATTAATATTACTGCTGATTTTAGGAATAAGTTCAAACCTAATTCTGTTCTTCATGTTAAAAGCTTTTGCTCTTACTGATGCCACTGCACTTGCACCGTATAGATACATAGAGCTAATAATTTCTGCAATAGTAGCATACGTTATATTTAATGAATTACCTGATAAAAGTGCTTTATATGGTACTTTGATATTAATACCATCAACCTTATTTATAGCTTATTCGGAAGGTAAGGCAATTAAGAAAAATAATGTAACAACAAAAGTTTATAATTGTTAATGGTATTTATTTTAGATGCTAAGCTATATTTTTAAGGTGATAATAAAATGCACATAACTATTATAGGAGTAGGGTATGTAGGATTAGTATCTGGTACAATGTTATCGGAGCAGGGCCATAAAGTTGATTGCATTGACATAAATACTGAGAAGATTGAACTTTTGAAATCAGGGAACATTCCTCTATATGAACCTGGATTAGCAGATTATTTAGAGAATAATATAAAGTCACAAAGGATAAGATTTTTTGATTCGTATTCTCAAATAAATCCCAATACAGAAGTAGTATTTGTAACTGTAGATACTCCATCAGACTCCCTAGGAAATGCAAATTTAAAGAATGTATATAATGCAGTAAGTGAAGTTTCTGAGAGAGTTAATCAAGATTGCTTAATAGTGATAAAGTCAACTGTTCCTCCTGGTACTGCAGAAAATATACATAATTATTTATCTAATAAGGGCTATAACTTTGATTTAGGAGTTAATCCAGAGTTTCTCAAGCAAGGCTCTGCAGTATCAGATTTTTTATACCCAGATAGGATAATAATAGGAGTAAAAACTAAGCTAGCTAGGGCAAAACTAGAAGTTATATATAGATCATTTATAGATAAGAATATTCCGTTAATAGTCACTGATACAGTTACTGCTGAAATGATTAAATATGCTTCTAATGCCTTTCTAGCAACAAAGGTTGCTTTTATCAATGAGATGGCAGGTTTATGTGAGCTATTAGGAGCAGACATTGACCTTTTAGCTAACAGTATGGGAATGGACCATAGAATAGGTAAGGAATTTCTCAAAGCTGGTCCAGGATTTGGAGGATCATGTTTTCCTAAAGATTTATCGGCCTTAATAAGGCTTGCTGAAGATCACAATGTCAAGCTACAAATTTTAAATTCAGTTAAGGAATCTAACTATAATCATATAACAAACATTGCTAAAAAGGTAGAATATCTATTAAATGGAGTCCAAAATAAAAAAATAGCAATATGGGGGCTAACTTTTAA
Source organism: Wolbachia endosymbiont (group A) of Urophora cardui (assembly GCF_964028435.1). Classification (NCBI taxonomy): domain Bacteria; kingdom Pseudomonadati; phylum Pseudomonadota; class Alphaproteobacteria; order Rickettsiales; family Anaplasmataceae; genus Wolbachia; species Wolbachia endosymbiont (group A) of Urophora cardui. Next base: position 936,380 of record NZ_OZ034774.1, on the reverse strand, counting down.
GTCTGGTACTGATGATGTAAGAAATAGCCCAGCTATAGATATTGCACAATTGTTAGTGAATAACAAGGCTAAAATCACTGCATATGACCCAATGGGGATGGATAATGCTAGGCAAGTTCTAAAGGATATAGAGTACGCGGACAATGCTATAGGGGCTGCAAGGGACGCGGAAGCCTTGTTATTATTAACAGAGTGGGGGGAATTTAAAAATCAAGATTTTGCAAGTTTAAAGAGTATTATGGCTGCACCTAATGTTTTTGATTTCCGTAATTTATTAGATAGCGAGCTGTTACTAAGATATGGTTACCATGTTTATTCCTTGGGTAAAAAATCTATCTACAAAGTTTAACTGTTGAGAAATGTTTTTTACACCGCTTTACTTAGTTTTTTAAGATCTTTGCTTGATAATATGGAAAAGCAAACGAGTGCAATAACAGAGCAAATGGAAAAAAATGAAAACATAATACTGTTACCACAGTGCTTAACAAGTACTCCTAAGAGCACGCATGAAAATATTGAACTTGCAATATACCCAAATAATCCTGTTAAGCTTACAATTGCACATACATTATTTTGTGGAGCAATTTCTACAGCTATAACACCTGTCAGTACTTGCACTCCAAATATAAAGAATCCTGATAAGATTGCACCAAGGTTCATAAGAATTATGTTTTGACCAAAGTTCATTGCAATAAAAGTGAGTGCTATACCCAACATGTAAAATAATGCCAGCAAGCTTCTATTTTGAAAGAAGTACATATCACTAATTCTTCCTGTTATTAAAGTTCCAAGGATTCCACCTAAATCATATACGCCTGTTATTAGTGAGGATTGTACAAGAGAAATTTGTAATTTATCCTTTAAAATTATAGGAAACCAAAAGAAGATTCCCATTTTTATAATATAAGCACAAAAAGTAGCACAACATAGAAACCATATGGAACTTGTTACCTTGATACCTATTTGAGATTCCTGCACCTTATAATAGGTAGTAAAGTTGGCACTTTCTTTGTAATATGCTTTTAATATTATATAAATTCCAAAAAGTAAGCATAAGAAACCAGAGTACAAAAATGCACTTTTTGCATTATATATTTTAATTATACTTGGTAATACAATTAAAGTAATACAAGAACCAAGTTGCTGAGATGCGCTCATAACTCCCCATGATGATGCAATTGAAGAGATGCTAGAGTTTGTAACCATAAACTTGGTAATAGCTGGCCAACCTAACCCTTGTGTCCAAGCTAATAATATTAATGTTAACAGTAATAAAGTCAGATTATTATATGATAAAGTTATACCAATGGTTAATAATCCAGTTGCAATATTGCATAGCCCAAACATAAATAATGGATTATTTTTGGAGTCCATGATTATTCCATTAACAAATTTTGATACTCCATAAAAAAAAGAAAAGCAGGCAAAAAAATAGCTTAATTTTACATGGTCAGTATCTATTAACAGTGGCAGAGCAATTGGTATACTTTGTCTTGATAAATAAAGCAGCATATATCCACAGAAGAATAGTAAATATTGAAAGAAGACAAAGTTCACACCTATTCCCAAATAGCTCTATGCAGATGCCAGCATAATACTATATTGGTATAATATTATTTGACAAGAAGTTTGCAAACAATTAGTGCAGAAAATTACTTACTTAGTATCTTTCTTATAGCAGATACAGTAATATTAATATCTTCATAGCTTATATCTCTATGTGTTATAGCTCTGATTTTACCTTTGATGTTAGCCATTCTAATTCCATAATTTGTTATTAGTACGTTTATTAATTCTTGAGTAGATATACAATTATTACGTAATGAGAAATACGCTATATTAGTTTTGTATAGGTCAATATCAATTATAACTTGATCTATGGAGTCTAGGCCTTCTATAAGGTGCTGCATTTTTTTATGATCTTCTTCTAAAGAATTTACATTATTACGTAGAGTATATAAACATGCAGCTGAAATAATGCCAGCTTGGTGCATACCTCCGCCAATTTGAAACTTATAGTACCAAGCTTTTTCAATAAACTCTTCACTTCCAAGCAATATTGCGCCCATTGGAGCACCTAATCCTTTACTAAAATCAATGAATACCGAATCAAAATAACTTGCATACTCTTTTGGAGATATTTTAGTATGAGCACAAGCGTTGAACAGTCTTGCTCCATCTAAATGAGTGAATACGTCATTCTCTTTGCAGAGACTTGAGATCTCTTGAATATATTCTAAAGGCCACACAGCTCCACCACCAAAATTTGTCGTTTGTTCGATAGAAACAAGCCCAACTCTCGGAATATTTCTTAAACTAGGACGAGTAATAAACTCAACAATTTGTTCTCCAGTAAATATTCCTCTCGTACCTTTGATTGGCAAAGGAGTGGCATGTGCCTGGGCTGCGATCAAGCCAGATTGTACTATGAGCGGATGTGAAGTTTCATCAAGCAGCAAGTAATCACCAGGTCTTTGAATGTGTACTTTATAAGCAATTACATTGGACATTGTTCCTGAAATCAAAAAGATTCCTGCAGGTTTACCTAATATTTTACATGCGGTTGCCACTAATTCGTTCACAGTTGGATCTTCACATGCAGCTTCGTTTCCAACTTTTGCTTTAGCCATCGCTTCCCTCATTTTAGCTGAAGGGTCAGTGTTTGAATCGCTAAAGAAATCTATTTTTATTCTCATATTAAATTTAACACAACCTCCTTTATAATTTCAGCAGCTTTCATGATGTCTGTTTCCTTTGTGCCAAGATGGGTAACTGCTCTTATATGAGACTCGAGCCAAGGAAAAAGTAATAAACCATAAGCTTGGCACTTACTCAAGAAAACCTCATTAGTTACATTTAGTGCTTTTATACTAAAGCTTACTATATTAGTTTCTGGATAAGGTAGTACCAGTTTTATGTGTGTAATTTCCTTAATCTTGTCTGCAAACAGTTTGGCGAGTTTATTGTCTTCTTTAAGCCTAGAAATATTGTTCTGTAGTACATACTTTGCTGCATTAGCACAATACCCTATCTGATGATAACCACTACCTAGCCAAACCTGTAGCTTTTTAGCCCTTTCAATTATCTCTCTTTTACCCATAAGCATTGAACCAAAAGGAGCGCCAAGTCCTTTAGTAAAAGAAAAGCTCATTGTATCCACATATTTAGCATAATCTGCTAAAGCAATATTTGTTTCGATATGAGCATTAAATATTCTTGCACCGTCTAAATGAAGATTTACATTGTGAGCTTTTAAAAAGTGATATAACTCGACTTGTTTTTCAAAAGGATAAATTTTACCATTAAACCCATTTATACTATTTTCTATAGAAACAAGACTCACCTGAGCAAAAATTTTATACCTCGGCTTAGAATTAATAGCATATTCTACTTCATCAACATCTAAGATTCCGCTATTATTTCTAATACAATTAAATACGATATTATTTACTTTTGCATTGCCTGCGCTATCGAAAAAATTAACGTGATAATTATAATGAGTTATTAGTTCATCACCAGGACTTGTTTGACTGGCAACGGCTAATCTATTTGCAAGCATACCGCTGGTTACAAATAATGCTTCTTCTACTTTGAATAATTGTTTGCAATATTCTGATAAGTCATTACAGCTTTTGTCTTCACCATAAGCAAAATCTCCAACAGTTGCATTACTTATTGCATGTATAACGTTGGAGCTCTGCAGAGTTGTAGTGTCACTTCTCAGATCAATAATTTTTTCCATCTTATTTTTTGCCATTCAAACAACCAATTTGAGCATTCCAAAGTTCTTTATAAAGACCGTGTTTAGAAACTAGTTCAGCGTGTTTACCATCTTGGACAATTTTTCCTTTGTTAAATACTAGAATTCGGTCCATGTGTAAAAGTGTAGAAATACGGTGTGCTATAGTAATCGTAGTTTTATTTTGCATCAGTTTAAATAAACTCATTTGAATTGTTTTTTCTGTTATAGAATCTAACTGACTAGTTGGTTCATCGAGAAATAGTATTGGAGCGTTTTTTAAAAATGCCCTTGCTATTATTATTCTTTGTCTTTCTCCTCCAGATAGCTTGATGCCTTTTTCTCCGACTGTAGTTCCATATTGATCTGGTAGAGTCATAATGAAATCGTGAATACCAGCCAGCTTTGCAGCTCTCATTATTTCTTCGATAGTAGATTGAAGTTTACCATATATGATGTTTGCTAAAATAGTATCATGAAATAACAATGGGTCTTGAGGTATTACAGATATTTGTTGCCTCAAAGAACTCTGTGTAACTTCTGATACTATTTGATTATCAATCTGTATATTACCTTTTTTAACATCAAATAGCCTTAGGATTAAGTTTATAAAAGTAGATTTACCACCTCCAGAATAACCAACTAGACCTACCTTTTCGCAAGGATTAATGGTAACTGAAAAATCTTGAAATAATGACTCCTGACCTTCATAAGAAAAAGAAACATTATTAAACGTTATTCTTCCACTTAATAAATTTAATTCTTTAGCATTTTTCTTATCTTGAATTTCTGGTACAGTAGTTAAGATTGGCAATGCATCTGAAACTTTGCCGAAATGAGTAGAAAATTGGGTAAGATTCCTAGTTAGATGGTTAAGAAACTCTATAATCGATATATTAATTCCAAGTACAAGAGCAATATCTCCTATTGCGATCTTGTTCAATTGATAATCATGAATTAAAAAATACAAGTTTACTGCTTGGAGTATATCGAATGAATAGCCATATATAAACCAAAGACAAAAGTATGCCCACTGCAATTTTCTCTCTGCAATAGTTCTTTTCTTGCATATTTGAAAAAATTTGTGTCTCTCATGTGCTTGCTGAGAAAATAACCTTACTGATATAACATTTAAAATACTATCTGCTATACTAGCTATTACTTGTGAATTTTGTTTAGAGTAATTATCAGCTAGTTCAGTAAGTACACGAAAGCTGAAAATCGAGACTAAAATAAAAATGCTTACCCAAGTGAATGTAGCGATTGCAAACTTTATGTTTACTAATGATAAGGTATAAATAGCTAAGACTAATGCTATACTGTAACCGAAAAAACAATCTATAAGCAATCTTATTAACTCTATCACACTATCCATTAAGCTACTGACCTTATGTACTAAGCTTCCAGATAAATTGTTCTGATAATAGGAATGGTCTTGTTGGAGTAGCCTACAAAAAGATATATCAGCTATTTTTTGACGCATTAAGGTAAACATTCGAATGTCAACAAAATAGCCATAGAATCTAAAAGCAGTAGTGATAAGTAATGCCATGCCAAGATAAGCGCTTACAGGTAATAAAAGATTTTCAATTACATTACCTTCCTGATATTTTACAGCTGTATCTAGAATATTTTTTACTAAATACTTTCTAAAAGACAAATCAACAGCTACCACCAGAGCAACTAAAGACATTATAAGTACATTAAGCTTGAATTTAGATACTATATTCAAGATGAACATCAATACACATTTGAAGCTATCAACTCTACTTCTGTTCATTTACAATGCTAGCTCCACTACTTTGACTTTTTTATTGAGAAATACAAGTAGTGAAAACCATAAATTTTTGTATATTTTTCCTGAGATGTCTCCAGCATCATGTAGTGCTGATGCTTGATTTAGAATAAGCAGCTTATATAAATCTCGCTTAGCCTCAGTAGTGTCGATCTCAGAAATATTTGTAGTTGTGTCTGTAATAAAGGCTAACCAGCTCTTGATAAGTTCTTCCATGTTTTTTGCTTTTATACTTTCCTGGTAGCCAAACAATGACAAGCATTCTCTCAGTATAGATTCTGTTAACTCACCACAATTGAGTATACCAAAAACTGAAGGCTGAGGTTTTGGCACATAGGGAAGGTCTTGATCTTTTATAATCCACCTTGTTACATAAGCAAATCTATCTTTAGCATCTGTATTCTTATCACTACCATGCCATAACCGTGAATCAAAAACTATCGCATCTCCTGCTGAAATAGGTAGTGACTTAATTTTATAATTTTCTCGGTTATTTGAGTACTGATCAAAGAAATATGGGTACCAAAAATCAACTAAAGGCTGTATTTCCCATTTATGACTGTTTTCTATAATTTGCAGTGCACCTGAAGTTTCACTGACATTATTCAAAGCTAACCAAACAGAAAAGTGGTAAGGATCATTGAAACTATAGGAGATGTCTTGATGGAAGGGAACTGCATCTATTAAATCAGCAGTTTTACATATAACATTTGATTTTTTCTGCAGTATCTGACACTGAAGTGACTTTTCAAGGTAATTTTTAATAATTTTATCTAATGCTTGAGAGATAATTCTAGTTACTTGAGATGACGTGCCCCATCTGCCGGTACAGTTTAAGTAGTCAGAAGTTGAAACACTTAGTTCTTGGGATAGCTTTGATATCTTATTTGTTATATCACTTAAAGACTGAGTTATTAGCTCTAAAGGAACCAGATTTTTGATAATAAAAAAACCATTTTTTTGTAATGTTTCCATATGATTAACACCTGACATCAATAACTGATAAGTAATCTGTTAAAGGTATAACAGCAAAAATTTTGAATCCTTTTACTTGTTTGAGTATTTTTTCCCAATCGCTTAATGTTCTTAGTTTACCTCCTGTTTCAACCATGACATTAATATCTACAGAGCCTCCAGCTGGAGAGCGGTAATCTAAAATAGTTTCTATCAATAAAATACGAGATATTCCTTTGACCAATTTTAAATAAGATAATACTTTATCATCATCATAATGCTGTAGAAAGCGGCAAAAGACACCTAATTCATAATTTGTAGCTGATAGTTCTTCCTGAGTTATAAGTTTGACTTTTAAATTTTCTACTAACTGTCTTGGCACTTTATGTTCGTTATATAGGCATATGGAACCTTTATTGTGTATATCAGAATAAGCAAGAAATAAAGAGTGTACACCAAATAGCAATATATTCTTAGCACCATCTATATTAATCCTAGAATTAAACTCTTTAGTATCAAACCTAGAATATCCTAGCAATGCTTGGTAAAACGCTATTTTCTTATCTTCTGATGCTTCTCTTTCCTTAAAAGATTCAAATGAAGAGATTGACTTCTGTTTTAGTATATCGGCAATCTTTAACCAATTCTTTTCAGCGGCAACTCTTGCCCACATCGTTGCTGCTTTTGGCAAAAATGGTATTTCCTTAAAACACTTACCTTTTGATGATAGTTGCCATAAGTCCTTGTCCTTATCGTAATCAATAAACCCTATTTCCCACAACGCCCTTAACAGCCTTTCTAGATTTGGTACGATAATGTTTAACTTTTTAGATAAAAACGGCACAGTTGCAGGTAAAATATTTAACAAATCAAGTTCAATAGCAACGCTTGTTAGGTAAGTTTTCCAAAAGGCTGAAAGTTCTGCAGAAATCCTATGCACTTGAGATTCTTTACCTAAATCAAAAATACTAAACTTTACATTTCCGGTAATATCGATTTGTCCTAACACACCTTCAAAAGTTTCAACTTTTGCCATCCCATTATAAAATGCTTCTACCATTTTAAATCTCTGCTGGTAAACAGGATCACCATTAATATCTATATGAAACCAACCATGTTGATCTTCTGCAATAGAATACCCTTTATGAAAAACATTAAGTTTTTTATACCATTTATTATGTACTAACTTTCCATGATGATTAATATGTGTAGCTTTACCATCCTTATAGACTACAGCGATACCATCCTTAAAATCTCCAACATAATCATATTCCTCCTGATAAATCCTGTTGCCATTTAAATTAATATGAAAACATTTATCATGTCTTCTAACTACACAAATATCTTCCTGATAATTTCCAATCCATTGATACAACTGTTTGTATACTCTACATCCAGATGAATCAATATGGTAACACCCTGTATCATCTTCTACGGCCGCTCTATTAAAGTAGAATCCAAAAGTTTTTAGAAATCTATGATGATAAACTGCTTCTTGTATCTTGTAAAAAGCATCTAGTGTTTTAAGCTTAAGCATTAGGTGGAGAAGGGAAGAACTCTGAGTCATAACTTAGATATAAAATCTGTTGACCAGATAAGAGTCCCCTTCTCAAAAGTATAGGCTGGACGGTATCGTAGAAAGACCTCAATGGTTCTAATTCTGTATTCACAAGGTAAGCCTTACTTTTCATTTTAAAATAGTAACGTATGGAGTTATATATGATCAACAACTTTCTTGGTATAGATGTTTCAAAAGAACGCTTTGACGTTTTTCTTTCGTTTATAAGTAAAAAAGGAAAACGTGAAACTAGAAAAAGGAAATTTAAAAACGATGATTCTGGATGGCTTTGTTGCATCGCTACTTATGAAAGGCTAACTATAGCTAGGATTATAAGCAACCTATTGAAAATCTTGTTTTTTTGCAATCAATCTGATCAAATTTAAGAATAGTAATTTATTATTTATATTAATAAACTTAATTCTATTGAAAATAGCTAAAGCATTGAAATTCTTGAATTTTAGCCGGATTAGTGAGTGGTAGTGAAATTTCTTTTACTCAAATTTAGGTATTCACTGACCGTTCTTGTTATAAATACCAGAATAATAAGCTACTGATATTCTCCATCTTTTTTATCTTTAATCCATCATAGCTAGCGATGCAACAAAGCCATTCTGGATTTCAAGGCCTGGCAAACTTTCTACAAAAACATAACATAGAAGAGGTAAAAGCCTGTATGGAAGCTACTGGTTGCTATAGTGAAGCTTTGGCTGAATTTCTCCACAATGCCGGATATTTCGTTAGTGTTGTAAATCCTTATTGCATAAAATCTTATGCAAGGAGTAAGCTGAAACGACAAAAGAATGACCAGTCTGATGCAGAGATTATTGCAGATTATTGTCAAAGACAGGAACCTTCTCGTTGGACACCACCTTCTCCTGAAAAGAAAAAATTAAAACATCTTTATCGTTGCTCAGATGCATTAAAAGATGAGTTAACACTAGCAAATAATCATTGGCTTTGTTGCATCGCTAGCTATGATGGATTAAAGATAAAAAAGATGGAGAATATCAGTAGCTTATTATTCTGGTATTTATAACAAGAACGGTCAGTGAATACCTAAATTTGAGTAAAAGAAATTTCACTACCACTCACTAATCCGGCTAAAATTCAAGAATTTCAATGCTTTAGCTATTTTCAATAGAATTAAGTTTATTAATATAAATAATAAATTACTATTCTTAAATTTGATCAGATTGATTGCAAAAAAACAAGATTTTCAATAGGTTGCTTATAATCCTAGCTATAGTTAGCCTTTCATAAGTAGCGATGCAACAAAGCCATAATCATTTAGAAAAAAAAGAGAGACTTCCTGAAGAAGTTGTAAATGCTTGGGAAAGCCTTGCAATGAACATAGAACAATCAACAGAAACAATAAAAAACTCCGTACGTGAACTATTAAATCAACACAAAGAATTGTTGGAAAATTTTCAACTTCTATTGACTATTCCAGGCATAGGAGAAGAATCAGCAATAGCTATTTTAGCTGAAATTCCTGATATAAAAACTTTTATAAATGCCAGGCAATTGGCAGCATATGCTGGAACTATACCACAAAATATAACATCAGGCTCATCTGTACATGCCAAGCCCAGATTAAGTAAAACCGGTTCACGCATATTACGTAAGGCAACGTACTTTCCTGCTATAGTAGCTAAAAATCACAATCCTATCATTATGACTTTTTGTGAGAAGTTAAAAGAGAAAGGCAAGCATAATATGGCCATTGTGGGAGCTGCAATGCGTAAATTACTCCATATAGTTTTTGGTGTTTTAAGTTCAAGGAAGGCTTTTAATCCAGATCATATCAAGAACTATAGAGTTAGGAGGTTTACTGAAGCTTAAAAGGAAACGTCCAAAAATGCGAGTTCTAGATTAAAAGGTTAAAGTTTATGATACTACTGTACAGAATTTATCTATTGCTTTTTGATTACATTCAATCATCATTTGTGCTTCTTTTTTTAAACACTTGATATTTTCGTATGTTGTATTGTCCATCTCCGTTGATGCTACTTTTAGCTGCGATTGAATTCTGATATAGCTATTGTTAATAATCTGGTCTAGCTGATAATTTACACAATCTAGTCCAGAGGCAAACATTACGTTTATCAATGGCTTAATCCAGGATATTTTGCCAAGTCTTTTCGATCTGAGGTATTTAATGGAATGAGACGATCTGCCAGTGCCGATGGACAGAAGTACTACATCATCGTTAGGAAATAGCTTTCTGCTGCTTGCATAGCTACATGCTGCTGGATTATTGGCAAAAACTCCTCCATCTATTAATACCATTTCCTTTTGGTTGATTTTTAAATATTTAGGTGCAAAGTAAGTAGGTGCTGCAGTTGCTGCTCTTAATACATCCCTTAATTTAATAAAATTTCTATCCTCTTTCCAGCTTTTGAAGAAAAATGGGCAATTATTGTGAATATCGTAACTCGTAATCAACACATTACTTAAAGTGTTTTTAAGGATATCATCGCCAAAATATTTATGAAGTACATGTTCAATATTTTTACTGGGGTATTGTGCACCGTTAATCCAAGAAAATATTGATCTTCTTAGAAATGAAGACTTAAAAATATAAGGTCCGTACTCCTGATAAAGATTAACCAAGTCATCAGCTGAATATTGTAGCTTTCCTTTGCTATCTTTTTTACATAATCCTGCTACAATAGTGCCACCAGTTGAAGTACCCACCAATAAATCAAAAATTTGAGAAATAGGTTTACCCGTTTTTTGCTCTATTCCGGATAATATCATTGCTGGAATAATTCCTCTTATTCCACCACCATCAATTGAGAGAATATATTTTGTCATTTGTACTAAACTTTAGATGTTCTTGAGTATCTTTATTACCTGGTTACAATTGCTGCTTGTTTTATAAGAGACAGATTCGCTGAACGTATAACTGATGCACTGCCTCTCACATTGACTTTAACAGAGTTGCTTAGTAACTTTGTAAAACAATTCTCATAAAACTAAGAAGGCACAGTAAAAAATTAGTGTAACTATTTATAAGTACGCCACACAAACTGAAAGTACTTATAAATAGTTACACTAGTTTATAGAAGGTATCAGCCTAAATTAAAACTTTTTGTTATTTTTTATTCTTTTTAGCTAAATAATTTGTTGACAATAAAGACGGTATCTCCTCTTACATTGATATGATAAGCACCTGTCTGATCATAAACCGGTGCAAGACCGGGCTCATGAAATTTACCAGCCTTTATAAACCTATTTTCATACAAAGGATTTCCTAATAATTCGTGAAAACTCTCACACGGTGAAATTTTAATAGATTTAAGATTATCTTTGATTAATTGATCAAAGGTTTTCTCATGTTGCATGTTTTGCATAATTTATAATTTAAATAATTCTTTTGTAAGCTTAGGTACTCACTACTCTGCCATATTTCCTCGAGTTTAACCTCATTAACATTACCAAAATTTCCTAATGTCTTACGGAGTTCATCTGGAGCACAGCAAGGACTAAACTTTCCTTCATTGTTTATCCATGCTTCTTTACCTAAAAATGGGCATTGACCACCTGGAGCCAAATCCTTAATACCTTCTTGAGAAAGAATTGTAAAATTTTCTAATTTTATCTTTTTACCATTTGGTAATAGCATATTATCTCTAAGCTCATATAACCTTCTCACCTCTGTATTCCATCTACTAATTGCTAACTCATCTCTTCTCATAGATAGATCCTTAATTTCCTCAAAATGTGCCCAAAGATGATGTCCTTTAACTCTATCTATGCCGTTTTTTATGGCCATCTTAACTATGTCATAGAGTTCATGTAAATTACTTTCCAAAAATGTTAATTGTAAAGTAACGGTACACCTTTCACCTGTATCGCTAAAGTATTTATCTCTAACTTCAAGGAAAGTTTTTAAATTTTCTGTCACTACTTCCCATTTTGAACCTTTCATGATTCTTTCATGAGTTTCTTTAGTTGCCCCATTCCAGGAAATCTTAACATCAGATAAAATTGGTACCAATAGTTCAGCCCATTTTCTAGCTCCTTTAATGGGAAAAGAACCATTGGTTGTGAGGTTAAGCTTAAGGCCGAACTCATGGCACAAATTGATTATTTCATCAAAGCTTTTATACATTAAAGGCTCACCCATAGTAGAAGGAATGATTTCCCTTAAAGGTGTGCCAGCTGCTTCCTTAATTACTTTTCTGATAGTTTCTATCGACAGTATCTTAGGTTTTATTCCTTTGGCTTTCTTCTCTTCTTTAACTTTGCTGTATGGTGAAAAACATTCGCACATTATACAAGCAAAATTGCAGTAATCTGGATTAGTATCAAAAGTAATTCTCCAAGGACCAGGTTTCAAAGCTACTGATTTGCCTTTCTTTTCAATAGCATTACGGTAAATCTTGTTAAGTTTCTCAGTATGCTCACTTATAGAAGGTATATTTCCATTTTCAGTATAAGGATAGCCTTTTTGGGTAAGTTTACTATATAACTCCTGATCTGTAGATAGGATTTGCATTTTTTCTGATAAACTACTTGCATCTCTGTGCTTAAATAATAGTCCATCTCTTACATATTCTGCCATGCCACCATAATCGGCTGTTATAACTGGTATTCTAAGTTGCTGTGCTTCATGTATTACTAACGGTGAATTTTCACCCCAAATTGAAGGAACGACTATTGCATCAACTTTATTAAATACGTCAGTAACTATATTCTTATTATCATAACTTCCCATCCACTCTATTCTTTCTTTAACAACAGGTGAAAACTGATTGGCAATCGCTTTTAAAGCTTTAGTTTCTTCTCTTGCTGCTCCCCAAATTCTAAGTTTTGCTTTAGATGATAAGTGAGAAAAAGCTTTCAATAATAGATTAACACCTTTTTCGGGAGTATGAGTACCAATATAACCGAAAATAAACTCTTTTTCTTGTGCTCTATTTCTATTCTTAAGACGATTGAGATCAAAACCATAATCAAGATAAGAAATTTTGTTTATCGGAACATTAAAATCCTGAGTAAATTTGTCCATCAAGAATTTCGATGGGGAAATAAAGTAATCTATATAGTCTATTATTTTCCTTGTGTGCTTCATTCTAGTTGCAACCCATTGTTCCCAATAATTTATGTCTAAATTCAGGAATTCTTTATCTCCTGTAAAATATCCTTTGTAACATTGGGTTGCACATTTTTGATCCTTTTGTCCATCACAAAGCCGTAACAAATCTTCAGAATTGCGTTGAATAAACCTTCCTCTTGGACACATTAACCAAAAGTCATGTAGCGTAAAAATTGTAGGTATATTTTCTTTAAAAGCAATTTCTGGTAAAGTAATTGATAGATGATTAAGATGACCAAAATGTATAAGATCTGGCTGAAAGTTATCTATTACTCTTTTAAATTGTATATCTACTTCTTCATTGATAAATTTGTAACGATATTTAGCTATGGGTATATTAATTAAATGCAGTAAGATTCGAGAATCACTACGATCTAGGACTGTAGTGTAATAAAAATCAGGTAAAAAGCTATTTTCATACCTAGTAAATACTTGTACCTCATTGTTATTTGCTAGTTCATGAGCAAGAGTTTGGCTATAAACCTCTGAACCAGCACTATAATAAGGAGGGTAACCATGAATAACTTTTAATATTTTCATATATTACCATATCTATATTGTTAGGATATTCTTGTGTATTGTTTTGTAGACTTTTTATAAATTTACTTAATCCTACTTCTAATGAATGTTTTGGAGACCAACCAAGTAGCTCTTTAGCTCTAGTAAAATCACCATAGAACTTAGTTACGTCAAAATTTCTTGGAGGATAAAAATCAATTCTAGAATCACTTTTCGTGACTTTTAATATTGTTTTTGCTAAGTTTTCTAAAGTACATGGGCTATTAGTAGTAAGATGAATAGCAGGAAGAGAAGATTTTTCGCTTTGTAAATATTTAACAGTTAAGCATATACCCTCTATAACATCATCCAAATAGGTAAAATCAAAAACACATTCTTTACCTTCTATTTTAATTGGATCACCTCTTAATGCATTAATACAGAGTGCAGGAATTACTCTACTGTTATGATCTAGTAAACCACCGTATACATTTGAAAAGCGTAATATTGCTACATTAAAATCTTTTGAACTTGTTATTTGTTCCTCAATAAATGCTTTACCTTTGGCATAATTATTTATTGGATCGATACTAGCAGATTCTGTAACTGGCAGTTCCTTCTGCTCTCCATAGACTTCCCTACTACTTGCATATATAAACCATGGTTTATTTGAAAGTGACTTACATAACCCTAAAAACTGCATTGTACCATCAACATTAATTTTTCTACACAGTTCAGGATAAAGTTCACCATGTATAACTCGAGAAATTGCAGCCAGATGAATAATTCCTGTACACTTAGCAAGTAGTGGTACTATATCTTCTGAAAAAAAACTGAGTGGATTGTTGTGAAACCTAATATCACAGCTTATTACTTCATGGCCCTGGTTTTCTAACTTTTTCACCAAGGTTGACCCTATCAAACCTGCAGCACCTGTTATTAATATCCCCATGTATACCCTCTCACTACAACTAGGAAAATTTGTCGTACCAATTATCTTACAAGTAAGAATCAAAAGGTATTATAAAACCAGTATAAAACAAATGTCAACTTAAATTAGTGAATAAAAAATGTGATTATGAAAGAAGAGTTGTTGCTTGAAAATAGTGTTCAGCTTTAACCAAATCCTCTTTATTATTTACTCCCATTGCTTCTCTTTCATCAGAAACTACATAACCTACACTCAAGTTATTGTTTGCTGCAATGGGTACTATATCATTAAGACAATATTCATTGGTCGAATTATTAAATTTTATTTCTTTTACTAAGGTAGAGAGATCTTTAGCATATGAAGCTATTATTCCAGAGTTTGCAAGAAGCATTTTATCTCCATTTTTTAGGATTTTTTGAACATTGCCGTAATTATCAATTACTAATCTTCCATATTGTTCATCTTGACTATTGAATCCAAGAAGAACTAAATTATTATACTTTAAACAATCAGTCATTTTCATAACTGTATCACTAGATATAAAGGGAGTGTCTCCATACTGTATTAAAACTATGTCTTGATCAGATAACTCCTCCAGATTTTCTAGAGCAATTTTAACTGCAGTGCCAGTACCTGTAATATCTTCTTGAATTATTAGTTTTATATTGTATTGATCGATTATACTTTTTAGGGTATCAAACTTTTCTAAATCTTTTAGAAGGGAGTTGTTAACAACAATTGATAAGCTTTTTAGACTCAGCAATTTTGCATTAGAAATTATATGTTCTAAAAGAGTAAGATTTCCCACTTGGTGCAACGCTTTTGAATATTCAGAATTCATTCTACTGCTCTTTCCTGCTGCTAATATTATCAAAATGTTACTCATACATGACTTAGGGATTGATTAGATAGTAAGTTAATTTATAATTAATAAGATGTAAAGCCCACTATAATTTTCTCAATGATCTAGATCTTGGCACCCTCATTAGAGTTTCATTTAAGAGAGCTATAACTTCAAACTCTTTACTCTATTTTCTACGCTGACATCTTGTAAACTCTGATCTGGACTTTTTAATATTTCTAATAATCTACTTGCAAGGTTTAAGTGTTTATTGATTACTGCAACCTGGACTAATGACTTGCCTTGATCATCACGAGCATTTGTTACAGCTACGCGCTCATCGGGTTTTATTGCTTTCAGCTTACTGATAATTTCAACATTACCATTTTTTGCATTCTCAAACAGCTCTTCTACTAATTTCAATAGGTTAGTAATATTTTGGTCTCGAGAAAGATCAAGTGGTGCTTTACCTTCTTTATTCTTGATGTTATAAATTGCACCATGTTTTAATAAAGATTTTACAACTTCCAAGGAGCCACCTTTAGCTGCAACATGAAGTGATGTAGTACCACTAGAA
The DNA here is from genome assembly GCF_964028435.1 of Wolbachia endosymbiont (group A) of Urophora cardui. Classification (NCBI taxonomy): domain Bacteria; kingdom Pseudomonadati; phylum Pseudomonadota; class Alphaproteobacteria; order Rickettsiales; family Anaplasmataceae; genus Wolbachia; species Wolbachia endosymbiont (group A) of Urophora cardui. Next base: position 920,380 of record NZ_OZ034774.1, on the reverse strand, counting down.
GTAGTTTTAGCATTAACAAAGTCATTTAATTTATCACGACTGATATGTTGTAACAGAACCTCAACAATTTCTTTGTAACATTTGGAAGTAGCAGTGTGTAATGGTGTATTACCTTTATTAGTAACTTGACTAACATTAGCTCCATTTGTTAGTAAGATGTTTACAATATCTATGTGTCCATTGCTAACAGCGTAATGCAACGGTGTTCTTCCATCAATATCTTTATCGTTGGCATCAGCTCCATCTTTTAACAGACGCTGAACAGTTCGTATATCACCTTTACTAGCAGCAATGTTGATATCTTTCTGCAGATGCTGGAGAACCTCTGATGCTTCGCTACCCTCAAGCTTAAATCTAAAATTAATCATCTCTATCTTTTTTAAAATATCTAAAACACTCGGATGACTTGGTCCAAAAACAGCTTTTCTTTGATCAAAACTTTCTCTGTAGACTTTAAGTGCGCTGATCCATTTCCCTTGAGCAAAAAGTACATTTGCTATGTTGTATTGAGTATTCAAGGTTTCTGGGTGATTTTGTTGTAAAGCTTTTTTCTGGATATTTAAAACCTCTTGAAAAGCTTTCAAGGCTTCATGATATTTATTTTGATTGAAGAGTACCCCAGCAATGTTATGTAACGTTCTCAAGGTATCATCATGATTAATACCTAAAATTATTTTCTTCTTTTCAAAAACCTCTTTATAGATTTTTAAGGACTCTTCGTATTTACCTTGGTTAGCTAGTACCATTGCTATATTATTTTTGGCACTCACAGTGGCTAGATCATGTGTACCTAGTGTTTCTTTCCTCTTTTCAAAAACTGCCCTATTGATATTTAACGCTTCTTCATATTTTCCCTGTTTATCTAATACTAATGCCATGTGAAACTGAGTATTTAAGGTATCTGAATGATTTGACCCTAGTATTTCCTTTTGTCTCTGATAGACTTCTTGATAAATATTAAAAGCTTCTTCATCTTTCCCCTGTCTATGCAGCACTAAAGCGATTGTACTTCTTGTACTTAAAGTATCCTTATCGTTTAAATCCAGCATTTCTTTTTGTTTCTGAAAAATCTCTTTAAGCATATTTAAAGCTTCTTGGTAAATTCCTTGCTTATATAGCACTTTGGCTATATATGTCTGAATATCTAAAGTACCAGGATTGTCTGGTCCTAGTATTTCTTTTCTTCTTTCAAATGCGCTTCTGAAAATACTTAAGGCTTTTTGGTAATTGCCTTGATTCAAGAGCACTAAAGCTGTATCAATCTGAGCGGATACGTCACTTTGCGATATCTGCTTCAACTGCTCGACTTTTGAAAAGTTACTATGTACTGCAGCAACTACTAACGTTTTGTTCTCTCTATTACGAGCACTCATCACTGCTTTTACTGTATCAATATCCTTTATCTTATTTAGGTCATTAATAACTTGAGCATTACCATCTTTAACCTTTTTAAATGATTCACTGACTAGTTTAAATAAGCTAGTTATACTTTTATCCACAGTAAAATCTGATGGTGTTTTCCCACTGTCAGAGACAGCATTGTATACTGCACCATTAGATAATAGGGCCTTTACAACTTTTAAGTGAGAGAACTTAGCAGCATAATGCAGAGGAGTAAACCCCTTGTTACCAACCACATTAGGATTAGCTTTATTTTGTAATAGAATATTGACAACTCCATCATAGCCCTTCCATGCAGCATAATATAATGGTGTTACACTATCAGCATTTTTGGCATTAACAAACGCTCCTGCTTTAATGTAATTCTCAACCTCTGAAGAGCTATTACGTTTTACAGCCTCAAATAATTTCTCAGTTGATGCTAATAGATTGATAACGTCTTTATCGTTAATCATTTCTAATGGTCTTCTACAAAGCTTGTCAACAGCGTTATAAACTGCACCATTTTTTAATAAAACTTCAATAACGTCTTTATAACCAAAATTAGCAGCAATATGCATAGGGGTTAAGCCATTAGTATCTTTAGCATTAACGTCAGCACCTTGTGCTATCAAATACTTTACAACTTCTAACCGACCTTTCATTGCAGCATAGTGTAGTAATGTCTGGTTAGCTGTACCAAGCTCATTAATACTCAACCCCTTGCTAAGGAAAAACTCTACGGTATCTTTATAACCTTCTCTAGCTGCAATGTGTATAGGCTTTGATCCAGAGGCATTTTTAGCATTAATATTAGACCCTTCATCTACTAGACATTTTACCATTTCCAAGTTACTTTCCTGTGAAGCAATGTGCAGTATAGTCCAATCATCATTGCCTTTAGCATTCATATCTACTTTTTTATACTGCAGTAACATTTTAACCACTTGCAAATGACCATGTGCAACTGCTAATTCTAAAGGTGTTCTGCTCTTATTGTCCTTAACATTAACTTTTGCTCCATTACTTAATAGGACTTCAATAACATTAACATGGCCGTGTCCTGCAGCTATATGTAGTGGAGCACCTTCAACATTTACAAAGTTAACGTTAGCCTTGTTTGCTATCAAAATTTCAGCAACTTCTTCATGGCCTTCTTGTGCCGCAAGATATAATGGTGTTGTACTATTAATAGTCATAGCATCAACATTGGCTCCCCTTGCTATCAGAGCATTTACTATTTCCCTGTGGCCTCTTTTAGCAGCCAAATGTAATAGTGTAGCATCTTCAGGACCTTTCATATTAGTACGGGCCTTGTTTTTTAGCAAAATCTCTACAATATCCCTATAACCAGCGAGCACTGCTAATGATAAAGGTTCACCACCTTCTGCATTAACACTAGCTCCATTTTCTACAAGAACTTCAACGATTTCCTTATGATTATGCTTAATAGCAGAAAGCAATGGTGTTAGGTTGTTACTCTTAACATTAACATTGGCTCTATTTGCTACCAAAATTCCAACGATTTCTTTATAACCTTCCTCCACAGCTACATGTAATGGTGTACTACCTGCAATACCTTCCATATTAACTTTGGCTTCATTTTTTATTAAAAGGTTCACAATATCTTTGTGACCCCCTACAATAGCTGCATGTAAAGGTGTAAGACCATAATTAGCACTAGTATTGACTTCAGCTTTACTTTTGATTAGAAAAGCAATAGCGTCTTTATGTCCACTTAGAGCAGCTACATGCAATGGCGTCATGCCATCATTAGTTCTAGCATCAACTTCAGCTTTATTTTTTATTAGAAGATCAATAATATCTTTGCTACCATTCATCGCAGCTGCATGTAATGGTGTACTACCCTTAATGTCTTGAGCTCTAACTTCAGCTTTATTTCTTATTAGGAGTTCAATAATATCTTTGTGACCTTTCAGAGCAGCTACATGTAATGGTGTTAGATTATTATTGGCTTTATCATTGATTTCTACTCCATTTTTTATTAAAAGCTCAGCAACTGCCTTATGACCACTCTCTGCTGCATAGTGTAATGGCGTAGCATTATTTTTATCTTTAGCGCGAATGTTAACCCCATGCTCGAGAAGAGCAACAACTATCTTCAAGTGGCCACTCTGCACTGCAAAATGTAGTGGGGTTATACCTTCCACAGTGGCAATACTAGCATTTGCCTTATTTGTCAGTAAAGCCTTAACAATTTTCTCATGTCCATCTTTTGCTGCGTAGTGCAAAGGTGTGTTATTATAGGTTTTGTCAACAACATTAACATTAGCTCCATGCTTCAATAAAATATTAGCTATCTTTTCATGACCGTTTTCTATTGCATAGTGTAATGGTGTACAACCATCTATAACTCTGGAGTTAACATCGGCTCCTTTGAGAATTAAAGCATTCACTACTTCTAGGTGGCCATTTAGTGCTGCTGTATGTAATGGTATTCCCTCCTTATCGTTTCTTGCATTAACATTTGCCTCATTTTTCAGTAAAAAATTAACTAGCCCTAGATAACCACTTTCTGCAGCTATATGTAGTGAAGTAAAGCCACCCATAGTTTCGTTGATGTCAACATTCGCTTCTTTTTCCAGCATAATCTTAGCAACATCAATATGATTGTTTTTTATTGCATAGTGTAAAGGTGAAAAACCAGCTATATCTTTGGTATTAGTATTAGCATTATTTTTTAGTAGAATTTCAACAGCATCTTTGTGACCATTTTTAGCTGCAATATGTAGTGATGTTTTGCCACTATTATCTAGATCATCAACATATACACCTGTTTTTCCTATAAAAAATTCCACAATATTTTTCCTTCCATATGCAGCAGCAATATGTAGTGGGCTTTGACCATTAATATCTTTAACATTAACGTCTAAATTTTGATTAAGAACAAATTTTATAATTTCAAGACTAGGTCCCTTAGCAGCAAAATGTAATGTAGTCCATGAGTTAATACTTCTAGCATTGATGTCTGCTCCTTTTTTGAGATAACTCTTTAAGTCTTCAAGATTTCCTTCTTCCAACGCAGCAAACATTTTTTCCTGATTAGTAATAGTGATAAGGTTTTGATCGTATTTATCTTTCAGCTTGGAAGGATCATCTCTTACCGACTTGCCAATTTTCTTCTTACTTTTTATTACATTTTCTGAAATAAGTTTTTTAGCGTTCAAGATAACTGCTATTGAGGGATCAGATAACAATACATCAACTAAGGTATTATCGTGTGCTAAATGATTACGCAAACATTTTCCAGTTAATAAAGGAGTGTTATCATCTAAAAAAAGTAGATTGTTTTCTAGATGCTTCTCTGATCTACCTAAAATTGACATTATATCCAGAACAAGCATTTCTACTACTGCTTGCAACTTTTTATTCCTCTTGTAGGAAGGAAGCTTTTCAGTTAACTTGCCACTTAATGCGTTATTCCTCAAAATACTTTTCAGTTCAGATAACTTCAGTTTAAGCTGGTTATTGTATTTTTCTTCTGTTATGTTGTAAGCCTTCCTTTGTTTATGTATAGGAATAAACGAACCTTTCTCATTCAACTTGTTTCTTAATTCCTCAATCCATTTAAGGTCACCTGTTCCAAGTTCAGCAATGTAAAAAATCTCACAAGTTAATCTATTTACTTTATCAAGGTTGTCATCCTGTATTCTTGACCTAACACTATGAGAAATTTTCATTGATAGTTCGGCTATTTCTTTAAGATTGTGAGACTCTATTTGGGAAGGAATATTCTCTAGTGTTTTATTAGCAAAGAATTTTATTCCTCTAATAACATTATGGTCAATCTTATTGTCATTCAAACCAACATCTAAGCTCTTTAATGATATAAACGCCGTAACATAATCAGTTCTGATATTTTTTGATTTAGTTTTTGCAAAATTGATTATGTTATCAATTTTATTAAACAGCTCCTTTTCATAATTCGTCTTTTCAGTTATATTATTGCTTAATTCTTTTATGAGTTTTTCAAGCTTATCATGTTCCATCACTTTAAAACTCTCTGTAATCATTTCATCTAATTCAACGTTACTAAATATTCCAGCAACTTCTTTTATCTCGTCTAAGTTTTCACTATTGGTAATTTTCTTTAGCAATATTATGACTATTTTAATCTTGTTATTGTAAAGAATATCAGTAATTACATTATCGATTCTTTTAGTATCATTTTGAACACCAATAAAAAAGTTAACATCTGTATTTTCCTCAATCTCTGTTCTTTTAGAGAGCGAGTAAGCATGTGATAGTGAATTACGTAAATCTATAATGACTTCTCTTGTGTTCTTTGGTAATGATAGTAGAAGAAGCTCGCTTGTAGTGCTAGATAACTTGGGAGATTCTAGAGTGTTTTTTAAATATTCACCAATAACCTGTAAAACCCTTGTAATAATTAACTGTCCTTCCCTTTCTTTAGGATTAGCTGATAATGCCAACTTTATATAATCACTTATTTTCTCTAAAGAATGAATATCCCTAATTTGTTGATAATCGCTATACAACTCTCCAAATTGAGGATAATTGCTAACGATCTCTGCAACAACCCTCTCACGTTTTAACTTCGGGAGATCAGCAAATTTACCAATGTCCACACCTTCTATAATATCTTTTTCTTCTTTAAGTTTCTTTGCAAAATTTTCCAAGTGGTCTAGTATTTTACTTTTATTCAATGTGGCATTATAGAATAGATTCATTTCCTGTCGTTTTATGTGAGAAGAAACAAAACTGATCAAACAAAATTCCATTTCTTCCCAAGGTAGTCTATCGTAGGTTGATTTCAACTGCCGCTTTAATATATGAATATTTTGTGCAATAAATTTTGCTATGAATAAAAACTTTTCATCTACTTTTTCTGTGTTTGAATACTCTGCCTTTAACAGGCTAATATTTTGAAGTACTAACTCAATCCGCTCTCTTATGTTATTAAGATAACTCTTCACATTCTGATCTTGTCCAGAAGCACTAGAGAAAAAACGGAGGTTTATCAACTTATTTTCAACAAAAATTTCTATCTCTTCTGACAAGAATACGTTCTTTAGTTTTAATTCCTCATAAGCTCGTGAAAGAATTTCATCTAATTCCCTGAAATGAACAGCAAAATAATTACCTAGCCATTTATTAATGAGTGTATCAAGAAGTTCAACATTACCTGAACGTATAGCATAATAAAACGCATTATGGCATGTTTCATCCTCATCATCTGGTAATATAGTAGTTTCTCTGATGCCAACAGATAAATTACTGAGAATTTTACTATTATTGCCAAGTAGGTATTCTAAAATCTTTACCTTATTGTGTTTACAAGCTAAGATAACTAAGTTAGTACTCTTAACAGGATTGTTAGCATTATCATAATAGTCTCTCAAAGTTACTTGATCTTCTGCATCACTTATGTAATCAATAAAATTGCTTAATTTTTTTAAGCTGTCGACATTACCATCTGATATTGCCTCTTCGAGTTCAGTTAAAACCAGGAGATAAAGTTCTTCAGCTTTTGCTTTTCTGCGGTAGAGCTTTTTATATTCTCTAATAAACTCCTCTTTTGATGTGTAAGAACGTGATAAAAACTGTTTATCTTCTTGATAAAAACTGGTTTGTTGTTTAGGTACATGCATAAACCCTCTCTGAGATATATTTACACCAGTATTAGAATAGCAAAGTTTACTTAATATGGCAAAAATTAAAATAGCATCTTTTGTTAATAAAATATTTTTGAGAGAATATCTACTAATCCTGCAATTTCAGGACGAAAAGCCTTCACAACATTTGATTTTGGGTGTGGGAAATGTGTTGGTTGTTTAAATTTTTAGTAACACCTACTAATAATAACCCGTTTGAAAACAACAAAGAGAAATGATGATCAACTTACATAAAAAAGCACTAAGTTTAGTGTTTTGGCATTATAGCAATCTCTTATGTATCACCTCTCTGGAACCATACGACTAATTGTTGTTCATAAAAAACTCTAGTACTGACAAAAAATGTATTTATTCTAATCTTGCACGTTTGGTATCATTACTTATAGAAGTTTCATAAAGTCTTGTACCAGGCTCTACGAGATTATTTAAGGAACTTAAAGATTGAAAAGTACGTTTATTGGAATCATCAAACGCTACTATAAAGTTTAACAAGTTATCATTAGATAGATATTCAGTTATATTATATGTAGAATCATGATCCAGAATAATTTTCTTTTCTTTGGCATCTTGATCTGCCACATCTAATTTAGTATAAAATTGTATCTTACTTAACTTATTTAACAAATCTGCTCTTTCTAAAAAAGGTTTTACCTTATCTAATATGATATCATTATATATAGGATAGCGTATGGAATAATCAATTTTTGCTAGTCTTACAGATAATTGATTATTATATAGTACATGTATGTTGAAGTTATTTGTAACAAATTCATATAGTGGAAGGCTATCTTTTATTTCATCTGTTTTCATTTGAAGAATTTCACAAACACAGTCATCTAGATAACTTGATAATTTACTGTAATTACTGCATCCTTTATAAGGAGATAAGTCAATAATTTTTCCGTAATCCTTATTGAAGTTCCTTACTAAAGTAAATTTAATCAACAATTTAGCGCATGCTAGATCACTTACAGCGTTATCTAAAGATGTGGAACAATTATCATAAAGCCGTCGTTTACGATTTCTTATATTAATATCAGCTCCATATTCTAATAGTTCTTTAACTACTTCCAGATTTTTACCACTTTTTTTTACAGCATGGTTCAGTGCAGTATTGCCTTTACGGTTTGTTGCATTTACATCAGCACCATGTTTCAGAAGTTCTCTAACTAATTCTAATTCCTTCCCCAGTGTTATAGCAGAATGTAGTGGAGTTTCACTATACATGTTTCTTGAATTGACTTCGGCACCACCTAACAAAAGCTCTTTAGTAATTTCTACACTACTAGTAGTATGAAGTAACGTATCTCTATTCCTTTCTACTCTAAGGTGCTGTACAGTCCCAGAGTGTGATGGTATGATAAAATATGAGAAAAAAATACCATCAAAGGAGGAGTTATGGGACAAATATTACATGGGTGCGCCAAAACAACACAGACGATTCGTAGAGCAATACAAAATAGAAAAGAGAGCATAGCAAAACTCTCCAAGCATTATAACCTTAATCCAAAAACTATTATTAAGTGGAGAAAACGTTCATTTACGAAAGATGCTGATATGGGTCCAAAGCGTCCAAGATCGACTGTTTTAACGCTAGAAGAGGAAGCTATAATAGTTACATTTCGCAAGTATACACTACTGCCACTAGATGATTGCCTTTACGCTCTGCAGTCTACAATTCCGCATTTGACTCGCTCTAGCTTGCATCGTTGTTTACAAAGACACAACATTAGCAGATTACCAACTGTTGATGGAGAAGTTAAGTCAAAAAAGAAATTCAAACAATATCCTATCGGTTACTTTCATATTGATATTGCTGAAGTTAGAACTGAGGAGGGCAAATTACATTTGTTTGTTGCTATTGATAGGACATCCAAATTTACCTATGTTGAGTTGCGTAACAGTGCTACAAAACCCATAGCTGCTGAGTTCTTACGTAATTTGATTAGAATTTTACCGTATAAAATCCATACTATTTTGACAGATAACGGTATACAATTTACAAACCAGAAGCGTCATAAGTATGCTTTCCAACACATATTTAATAGAGTTTGCGAAGAGAATGTTATTGAACATCGTTTGACAAAAGTTAGCCATCCTTGGACAAATGGGCAAGTTGAGCGTATGAATAAAACTTTAAAGGATGCTACAGTTAAGAAGTATTACTATCAATCGCACCAGCAACTTAAAGAACACCTTTATAACTTTGTTATGGCTTATAATTATGCAAAGAGACTCAAAACTCTTAAGGGTCTTACTCCTTATGAATTTATATGTTATCAGTGGACACAGTCTCCAGAATTATTTATACTAAATCCACACCATCACACTCTGGGACCATACAGTTAGCATTAGCACCTGCAGACAAAAGAGCTTTAACTTTTTCTAAGTTTCGTTCATAGACTGCTTTTTCTAATTCTTTGTTAATATTATTATTTAGCATATTTTTAAAATCCTCCTAAATTTCACTATTTTGTAACAAAATTTTTGTATATTTTCTAGATCTTGGCACCCTCATTAGAGTTTCATTTAAGAGAGCTATAACTTTAAACTCTTTACTCGATTTTCTACGCTGACATCTTGTAAACTCTGATCTGGACTTTTTAATATTTCTAATAATCTACTTGCAAGGTTTGAGTGTTTATTGATTACTGCAACCTGGACTAATGACTTGCCTTGATCATCACGAGCATTTGTTACAGCTACGCGCTCATCGGGTTTTATTGCTCTCAGCTTACTGATAATTTCAACATTACCATTTTTTGCATTTTCAAATAGCTCTTCTACTAATTTCAATAGGTTAGTAATATTCTGGTCTCGAGAAAGATCAAGTGGTGTTTTACCTTCTTTATTCTTGATGTTATAAATTGCACCATGTTTCAACAAAGATTTTACAGCTTCGAAAAAGCTATTTTCAGTAGCAACATGCAACGATGTAGTGCCTTTAACTATTGTTTTAGCATTAATAAAATCACTCAATTTATTGTGGCTTACACGTTGTAACAAAGCTTCAATAATTTCTTTATGACCTTTGGAAGCAGCAGTGTGTAATGGTGTATTACCCTTGTTAGTAACTTGAGTAGCATCAGCTCCATTTGCTAGCAAGATATTTACAACTTTTATGTGCCCATTATTAACAGCATAATGTAATGGCGTTCTTCCATCCACGTTCTTCGAATCAATGATTGCTCCATCTCTAATGGAACTCTCAATTCCTAAATAATTATTATCTTCTATAGCCTTAAATAACTTCTCAACCAATTTTAGTAATTTTATTACTTCTGGGTTTCCTCTTCTTTCCGCAAAGTGTAATGGTAAAACATATCTACCTCCTTCAGCTCTAGCATTAAAGTATGCTCCGCTCATAAGTAGAGACCTAACTATATCTAAATTACCAATTTGTGCCCCTAAGTGTAAAGGCGTAGCATTTTTATCCATTTTTGCATTAACATCCGCTCCATTTATAATAAGAGTTTTAACTACCTTAGGATGACCATATTGAGCTGCAAGATGTAGGGCTGTGCCTTTATTTTGATTTTCTTTTACATTTACATCAGCACCATGTTTCAATAGAACGGTTGCTATCTGATCATAACCTTTTTCTGCTGCAAAATGTAAAGGAGTCCAATTTGTGTGATCTAAAGCATTAATATCTGCTTCCTTTTCTAAGAGCAATTCAACCACCTCTAAATGATCATGGTCTACTGCAAAGTGTAGAGGTGTAGTACTTTTAACTGTTTTAGCATTAATGTCTGCTCCTTTATCAAGCAAAGATTTAGCAACTTCTAAATTACCATCATATGCTGCAAAATGTAGAGGAGTCCAACTTCTGTTATCTAGAGCATTAATATCTGCTCCATTTTCAATCAAGAAATTCATTATTTCCAAGCGATTATGTTCTGCTGCCAAATGTAGAGCTCTTCTACCATCATCCATCTTTGCATTTATATTTGCTCCTTTTGCAATTAAGCTCTCTACTATTTTTAAAGAAAAACCATTATATGCTGCATTATGTAAAGGAGTCCAATTCTGATCATCCACGGTGTTAATGTTTGCTCCATTTTTAATTAAAAAATCACTCACCTCGAAATGACTTTGCTGAATTGCTAGATGCAAAGGTGTAAAACCTTCGTTTTTTTTAGCATTAACATTGGCTTTTTTCTCTATTAGTGGCTTCACTACTTCTAAGTGACCATTCTGAGATCCTATATGTAAAGCTGTGGAATTATCGTGGTCCTTAGCATTAACATCAATTCCCCTTACGAGAAGAAGAGACTTAACTACTCCAAAGTGATTACGTTCTGCTGCTAAATGTAGAGGTGTAAGATTCTCATAATCCTTAGCATTAACATTAGATTTTGCTTTTAGTAAAATGTCTACTAACTCTAAAAAGCCATTTTGAGACGCTAAATGTAGAGGTGTAATCTTATCATCTGTTTTTGCATTAACGTTTGCTCCCGCTTCAAGCAGAACTTTAACTATATCTAACCTACCAGTTTGTGTTCCCAGATGTAAGGGTGTAATGTTTGCATCAACTTTATGATTACCTATGCCTGAAGATCCAGCGTTAATATTAGACCCTTGTGAAATAAGAGCTTTAACTACTTCGAGGTTACCATTTTGTACTGCAGAATGCAAAGGTCTTGCTCGATCATTATTTACAGCATTAACATCTAATCCCTTTTCAATAAAAACATTTACTATATCTAGATGACCATTCTCTGCTGCTAGGTGTAAAGGTGTATTAAGTTTATCTGTTTTAGTACTAAGATCTGCTCCATTTGCAATCAAGGTGTTGACTATATCTAAATATCCTTGCTGGGATGCAAAACTTAAAGGTGTAAAGCCTAGAATGGTCTTATGGTTTACATCTGCTCCATGAGCAATAAGAAAGTTAACCATCTCTAAGCGATTTTTTGCAATTGAAAAATACAGTGGCGTAAAGCCATCGTACTTAATCTCTGAATTAATATCTAAACCTTCTCCTAATAAAGTGTTGACTAAATCCAACTGACCATTTCCTGCTGCTAAATGTAGTGGTGTAAGACTAAGATGTTTCTGAATTTCATAATTTTCATTTAAAAACTCTACAAAAAATTGCAGCTGATCCAGATTATTAGATATTCTATTAGTAAACATAAAGGCCTCGCATGAAGAATTTATGTAAATATAGTATCTACAAGTTTTTAAGCAAGATAAATCTTCTTCTTAAAAAAGATACTGTAATCCAATCTGTATGCTTATAACTTTTTCATTTGATCATGAGTAGATCAGTTGTCTCAGCTGCAATAGAGACACCTGCCTTAAGTAGCTACGTCAATTTTCTCTGTTTTTGCCCCTTTTTTTTCTGATGAAGATGTCTTCATTCTTCTCAGTAGCCAATATTCTTTTTAAAGAATAATCGTTACGTGCACCAAGGAACTTAGAAAGAACAATAGGAAATCCACTTAAAAAGCATTAATAATTATACATAATTCTAATGATCTTCATGAAAGGGCTTAGAATAGAATTTAATAGACAATCTGATTTTAATTGATATTAAACTGATCAGACTGAGAGTTGAAAATATGGCAATAATTCTTTTAGACACAAAAACTATAAATCGTATAGCAGCGGGAGAGGTAATAGAAAGGCCAGCGAGTGTAGTAAAGGAATTAGTAGAAAATGCAATAGATGCTGGAAGTTCAGAGATAGAGATCAAAATAGAAAGTGGTGGACGTAACCTTATAACTGTGACAGATGATGGAAATGGAATAGAAAAGGACGACTTAGAACTAGCATTTATGAGGCATGCCACTTCAAAATTAAGCGATAGTGAGTTAATAGAAATCAAGCACCTTGGGTTTAGGGGAGAAGCTTTACCTTCAATTGCAGCAGTAAGCAGAATGAAATTATCGTCTAAGGCAAGTGGAGCAAAGGAAGCATGGTCTATAAGGTATGAGGGAGGAGAAAAAATAAGAGAGATTACACCTTGTTCTTTGCTACAGGGTACATATATTGAAGTTCGTGACTTATTTTTTGCCACTCCAAATAGATTAAAATTTCTAAAAACCGAGAGGGCAGAAACACAAAGCATTGTTGACATTGTAAATAACTTAGCAATGATTAACTATAGTATTGGGTTTACTCTCACTTCCGGTAATAAAAAGCTCTTAAAATATGTTAAGCAAACTTCATTATTTAACAGATTATGTGAAACAGAAGAAGAATTTCAGAGCAATTCGCTGGAAGTTAAAGAGGAAGAAGACGGCATCAAACTTACGGGACACATCTGTAAACCAACTATTAGTCGTGGCAATTCAACTCAGATCTATACGTTTGTTAATGGAAGGCCAATAAAAGATAATCTACTTATTGGTGCAATTAGATATGCGTATCAAGATTTTATTCTAAGTGGGAGGTATCCTTTTGCAGTGCTGCACTTAGAGATACCATACGATCAAGTAGATGTAAATGTGCATCCAAATAAATCGGAAGTAAGATTTCAGAATAAAAGGCTAATATATGAAATAGTGAGAAGAGGGATAATAAAAGCATTATCAACGAGGTTTGCAGCAAGTGGTCAAGGTATTGAAGAGGAGCTAATTTTTAATGATAGTAAAAGCCAAGAGCAGGTTGATAGTCAAGAGAAAAAAGATCAAAAAGAGTTTTATGAAAAGAGACCAAGTCTTTTAGAAAATCGTCTAATGAAAGAATTCAATGCACCAGATGAAAGAAGGCAAAGCTTACCAGAAACTTTTAAGTATGGAGAATCCCCACCCCTTGTTTCAGCGCATACTGTAACTCCAAACTTTCTTGATTGCTCAGTGCTTGATGAGGTGTTGATTGTCTTATGTAAATTATCGCTTCGCGTGTTAAATGTTGTGCTGTAATTAGCTCTGATGTATTCATGGATGACCTCTTTGGACACTAATAATATGTTTTCTAAAATTTCTGATTTGAGACATTGCGGCATTTTTTTCCACACTCTATTTGGGTTACATGGCATAATTTATACTCCTTTGCTAAAGAAACAAATTCGTATAATGAATCCCATGTTAATTTACTTGTGAGAAAATCTTGCTTACTGGCTAAGTTGGTAGCAAGAAACGGGATACGCAGAATTATGTTATTACGATGAATAACAAATACATTACTACTACAATGGGCTCTTGAACTGATAAAGGATATAGGAAAAGTTCTGCCAAATAGCGGATGAGTTGGATCTGTAACTGTAATCTCTTTTTGGTTGTTGAATGGGGTATTAAGGTGGTTGATCGTGCGATATTATTATTGACGTCGCTTTTCTTATTAATGCCTTTCTTGTTACTTCTCTTATGTAAAAAGGTACCTTATCCACTGTACCAGTGAACACTTCTTCCCCCTTTAAACGGCACTTTTGATCAAAATATATTATTTTCATCTTTTCCTCCTCTGAATAACCAATACTCACCCTCAAATATTTTACTATGGTTTCCAAGTTATCCATTACAGGTCCTTTCTTTAACTCTTCTCTTGGTACTCTCTTTGCAGCTTCCTTTAGGCATAAAATTACTGCTACTGTAGAGTCAGTTATCCCTTCTATAGTTTTCAAGTCATCTATTTCCTGGCCTAAAACTCCTCCTATTCCAAAACTATCTATTAGCTTTCTAGCAATAATTCGAGCTTCTTCCCTGTCATGCACTGCACTTAGAAACGTTTCTATTACTTCACGATCAAGTAGAGCTTTACCGTTGCTTTCTAATGCTCTGAACTCTATTTCTTCTCTACGATCTCTACTATTTTTCTTATTATTCATAAAAATTACCCTTCACTAATAACAAAATGTTTTTATATATTTACTGCTGTTTTTTTGTCAGCATTGGCATAGAGCCATAGCTTTCGAGTGAAGTCAAATTAATTTTTCAATCTTTTTCACTTATTTTTTCATCAAAAAGTAAGTATATTAATAGATACTGATTTTTTATTTTAAATTTGTTGAATTTCGTCTAAAGAGATGCCCACTGTTTTTAAAATAATATTGATAGAAATTCCTTCCTTAACTAAATTCTTTGCAATTCTCATCTTTTCTACTCTCTTCACTTTCTCTTTGCAAACTTGCATGCTTTCAAACAGAGATTTTATTAGTACATTACGTAGCTCTTGGCTTTTAATCTTTTTATATTCTTCTATTAACCTTGATAGCTCTGCTTCACTATTCTCATTTTCTCTTGTTTCTGGAAGTAGGTCTGTAATACTAATTGATAGTACCTTTGCTATTTCATCTAACATTTCAAGTGAAACAGCAGCTCGTCCTTGTTCATATTCATATATTCTTTGATTTATTACGCCCACTTTGCTTGCTAAATCTTCTTGAGTGTATCCTCGTATCAATCTCCATTCTTTTATTCTTTGACCTACTTTATACGGAATAGAAATTTTTTTCTCATCATTATCATATTCATCAATAGATAAACTGGTCGTTTGAGAGATAACATGAGCAGAAACTCCTTCCTTAACTAAACCCTTTGCCACCTCTACTTTTACTGCCTTTCCACTTTCTTCCTCACTAATACGGATGAATTTGGTTAATAAGTAAAACGTTTCACGTAATTCTTGATCCTTAATCTCTTTATGTCTTCTTACTAGATTTAATATCTCTTCTTCCTCATACCTTTCCTCATTTGATACTTCTTGTCCGCAAGCTAGATCTCTAGCAGTTGTTGATAATGCTTCTGCTAATTCATATAACTTCTTAATTGAAATTCTGCGTGTTCCTTTTTCATATTGCAGTATTACCTGATATGTTGTACTGATTTTTTTTGCTAAATCTTTTTGAGTATATTTTCTTTTTAACCTCCAGCTTTTCACTTTTTCTGCTATCTGATACCTTATAGAGATATTTGCCATAAATATTATACAGGTTAATACTACCAAATAAAGATATACAAAAGGGATACTTCTTTCTATGTTTGAATTTTAGTTGAATATTTCTTCACAATTGTGTATAATTATTAATGCTTTTTATCTTACTTTCTCATGGCTCTCTCAAAATTTTTAGATCTTAAGCTTGATTTAACATTTAAGAAAATTTTTGGTACTGAAAAAAATAAGAATATCCTTATCCACTTTTTGAATGATATTTTGGGGTTTACTGAAATAAATACTATACAAGAAGTTAAATTCCTTAGCACCATTATGGACCCTGAAATTGCCTCTGATAAGCAGAGTATTGTCGATGTTCTGTGCAGAGATTCCACTGGGGCCAGATACGTGATTGAGATGCAACTCGCTCGTGATAAAGGCTTCGAAAAACGGGCTCAATTATATGCTGCTAAGGCTTACTCGAGGCAGGCTGATAAAGGTGGTAAGTACATTGATTTAAAGAAGGTTTTCTTTATTGCTATAGCGGATTGTATTTTATTTCCTGATAAGTCTGAGTATAAGTCAAAGCATACTATTCGCGATGAATATACTAATGAGCATGATCTAAAAGATTTTTACTTTATATTTATTGAATTACCTAAATTTTCCAAAACTAAAGAAGATCAGCTTTCAAATATAGTTGAGAAGTGGGTATATTTTTTTAAGTATGCTGATGAAACAAGTGAAGAATACCTGGAAAAAATAATAGGTAGTGATTTAATAATTAAAAAGGCCTATGAAGAGCTAAATAGATTCAACTGGTCAGAAAAAGAATTTATTGCCTATGAACAAGAGATCAAGCGTATTCGTGATGAACAGGCCGTCCTTGCTCAAAAACTCGATGATGCTACTCACAAAGGTAGACAAGAAGAAAAAATCGAAGTAGCAAAAAACTCACTCAAGGCCGGTGTCTCTATAGATGTTATAGCTCAAATCACCGGTCTCTCTCATTCTGAAATTTTACAACTTAAGAAAAAAACATAATATCCCTACTTATTCACTTATGAAAACCTTTCCTAAGTTAGACATACCCCTTAATTAAGAGTCTAATGAACTATCTAAAACAGCTATAAAGATTGCACATAGAATTATATAAATTACTATCATAACATTACCCAAACTTCTATATCAAAGCTACGTGCTGTAAGTTCAATATGGAAAATACATTAACCACTTAGCATTTAATGTCTACTTCATCCATTTTAGTATTAAGATCATCAAACTTGATACTGGTTTCCCTAATTATTTTGGCTACCTTTACTTTAAATCCTATTGTAAACTTCCCACTATTTGGCATATTATACCTCCATCTCTCATATTTTAGTCTACCTACTGAGGTTATTCACAAGCTTGGTTACTCCTATCTCAGAAAGACAAGTTGATACTTTTGAATGTCTGTGAACTGAAGCATTACTTAAATAACCTTGAGGCTCTAAACTCATTTCCTTTGCACCATCAACTTCTAATCTACTATCTCCGTTGTGTAATATCTGCTCTATTGATTGATTTAGCAGACCCTTATTAAATTGAGCTATAAACTGATCAAATTTCTTCGGACTTAATTTACCAGCTTCTCTACCAGGACATGCTTTCTCTACATACGATTTTAAAATCCCTGAAATTTCATTAAATTTACCACTCATGACTTTTCTAGTAATCTCTTTCTGCATTCCCATATAATCAATATTTAATCGATGCATTGATACACCACTTTTTAATCCAGCTTGCTCTACTACTTTCTCAAATCCATTTGTAATATTGAGTGTATATTCCTGTGCCTCTAGTGGAGATATAGACTGATCTACTGTAGAAATATACTCATGACCTGTAACTTTTCTAACCAATAAATCAAGTAACATTATTGTACCATTTACATCTATTTGTGCATCAACTTGTGAGATTGAACTTGGAGTACTTGATGTTTCCTCAGATTTAGAACCTAATAACCCACTCACAGAGCTTTTCATCCAACCAAATAAATCATTTATCCATGAAGATGGTTTTATACCATTACTACTCACCATTCTACGATTTCTAATGCTCTGTCTGCTATGCTCATGTCTATGCCTACGAAGTTGATCAGATACCATAACCTCTGAATCGTTTTTTGTACGATTGAAAACATCATTATACACTTGATCCTTATGTCCTTTTTTCACAACACTCACGTCTCTTGCCGTACTTATTTCTTCCTGATGATCTTTTAACACTACCTCTTTATCAGCAAATTTTACAGACAAGGTTTTCATCTTAGGCTCTTCATAGAAATTTTTAAAATATATGATAGATGACTTATCCACCTCCATATTATTTTCGTTATTTGTTATGATACTGTCATTAAAAGCGTCAGTACTGATCAAATCATATTTATCACAAACAGAGATATACTACACTGCTTTGAGTTAATCTCATATCTTCGTTTATCATGGACTTTCACGCCCACGCCTCCTGGAAACGTTACCAACTCCTGGAGATCTTAACTCATTTCCAGGTCTTGCATCATAGCTACTATCTCTAGCAAATATATATTCTAGGTTAGCTATACGTTGTTGATCTATACTTAATGCCTCTGAAACATCTTTTCTCATATCCATAAAATAATTTTCACCCCTTCGGTGAATTTGCAATTCGTCTCTTATTTGATCAAGAACATTATTTCCACTTCTTTGCAATGCAGCATTAATATCTCTAGCATTTTCTAATGCCCATAAACCGCAATTGTAACCATCTCTCTGTTGAGTAACAGAAACATCATTAACGTTAATTTGAGCATCTTGTAAAACTTGACGAATATTATCTGGAGCATTACTACCCAACGAGTCCGCATAGTAACCATTGTACTGCCCATTTTGATGAGAGACGACTAATGTAACCCAATGATTGTTATCTAAATTCACAATTAAAGTTAATGGCTTTCTTTTATCATCTGTTGTTACTTTACTCTGAAATTTTTCCAATTGATTAGCTATATGTCCTACTGACCCTACAACCTCAAACAACCTATCAGTTTCACCAGTTTTATAATCATATCGTACCCTTGCAACATCAGCTATATCATGTTGTTGAAGCCAGTAATGATAATCGTTTTCCGCTGTTGCAGACTCTAAAGTAGAAAATTCTTCTTGTATAGTCATATTCTTGAGTCTTTGTGATAGTTCCTTCTTTAGCTTTTCTAAATCTTCTTCTATGGCTACGTCAATAGAACTATGGCTCACTTTAGCAGGAATAAGCTCGTCACTCGTTAATATTAAAGAATTTCTATCTTTAGCTCGCACATTAACAACTACACCCATGAAAAACATTTTATCACTATCTGTAATCGCTTTCAGCGCCGCCCCTTTAGCATATCTAACATTTTGTTCTTGTGTTAATTTATCAACTTCTTCTTTCATTCCTTTTTCGTCTAAGTTTTTATCTATAAGCTTAAATTCCAGCGCTATAGGAGTATATTCTTTAGTACCTTGAAGTGAAGGACCAATACCTTGAATTACCATATCAACACGACCACCTGCTCCTACTTGAAATTCAGGTATAATTATAATTTTTTCAGAATCTACTTGATTTGCAGAACTCTCTTTTAGCTTCAAATCACTATAACTACTAAGCAAACCATTAAGCACAGCTTGTAATTTAGCTTCATCATTGATCAAACCTTTAATAGGATAAATAGTATCTGCTATCTCAGTAAGTAGCCTTTTATAATCTATTAATAAATCTTTACCATCAGAAGAAGTAACATGCTGAGAAGCAGTTGCCTGGTCAAATTCTGCCTTTAATTCATCAGAATTAGGTATCTTGAGAAAACTACCTGTAAATTGCTGATCTGCACCACTTGGTTTATATTTACTTATCTGTTTTATCTCAAAAAGGTCTGTGAAAGATAAGTTTTCTTTATACTTCTTCAAACCTATCGTAATTTCTATAACGTTTTTTATTTTTCCAACTTCAGGTATATCTACAACTGGAACTTTTTTTTGATTAAGATTTTGTATTTCTGTTTCTTGTTCAATTATGTGAAAAACAAATGCTGTTTTATTTTGTTTCTTGCCACCTCTGATAAACACCAAGGTAGTCACAGGCCTTTCTTCTGACTGTACCTTACCTCTTGTCTTAGATTCCAAAGGAAATTCATTATAAGAAAATACATATTTTTTTACATCAGTTTCATCAATTAAAATTGATTGACCTACAATATATCTGCTAAAATAGTAAATGTCTCTCGTTTCCTTATTTGCTGGAAAAGTATAGTATTCGCTTGACAATAAATCTTTTACCTCTCTCTTAAAAACTTCCTCATAGTCTGATTGATTATCCCACTTGCCAATTAGTTCAATAAATTCCTCCATCAAAGGAGCTGGTGGTTGTTTAATAGGCTTTACTTCAGTTCTAAACGGTTCCGTGTGATCTAAATTTAACCCAACAGCAATAGCATTATTTGCATTGGTTAAAGTAGAGTGGGCAGCCAGCGAGTTACTTGTTAAGTACTTTTCCAACAACCCCTCTCCGAACCACGCATGATCGTTTCCGTATCACGTGGCTCTCCAATAATCTAACGTTTTAAGGAGTCACCATCATATTTTCCATATTGGATTTTCTTATGGCATTCATGACAAACAACAAGAGTCTTCCTCTGTCGTTCAATCATTCTCTTTTTCCATTTCGGTAGCTCAGTATTACGTTTACCTAGCAAATCAGCAAGTTTACGTACGTGATGTACTTCAATCTGCTCTTGTGATTTACATAATTCACAAGTTTGTGCCAATAGTCTTTGCTCTATTTCACTACGCTTATTCCATATTGGTATAAGGTTATCACTTATACTTACCCATTTATTCCATTTTAGTGACACAGCACCAAAGTGTGTAATTAATGGTATCTTTGATGGTAAACGATCTACTCTGACTTGGATGACTTTTCGTTTTTCACCTTCGTCGTTTTCAATCATTGCACCAAATTTTCTATAAATTTTCCTGCAAGTTGTTTTGTATTTAGATGCTAAAGTCTTTACTAATGATACTTCCATCACATACTTCAAATAACTTAGTGTGTGAAGGTTGTAGGCCATTTTGTAATATTGTACAATTCCTCGATATTCAGTTTGATACTGAGCAACAATACTGTAAGCTGTATCAAGTGTACGTTGAGGTAAATGTATAGGCTTTCCACAACGCATATATTCAGAACACTTTTTCTGCTTTATATGATGTGGTACACGTAACCCAATACTACCGTTAATACATCGTTGTGTCCGATGATCATGTTTATCATCTGCATGCAAGACGTGTATTTTATAACCTAAAAAATTGGCTTTGCTATCACACGCGTGTGTAATAAGCGTTTTATCTTCATTAAGCATAAGTTTGAGCTCCTCATTGAGGAATTTAGCAATCTCATTTTTAATTTGTTCAGCTTCATTTTTTGGTCCTGCAAACCCTACCAGAATATCATCAGCATACCTAACATACCAAAGACGTCGATAATTTAGATCACAAGAATCCTTAGATGGCATACCCTGCACTAATTGACGCAGTTGTTTTGCTTGATCCCAGTTCCCTTGTTTTCTCATCATCGATACTTGCATGGTTAACCTTAAATATTTTGGATTTGTCTTTCTTCGCTTACCTCGGTTATTTGCTGGTATTAGTATATGTTCCACATGTTTATCTAACCGATCGAGTAATATGTTACTCAAAATTGGACCAATAATAGAACCTTGTGGTACCCCACTATGACTCTTATTGTACTTCCAATTTTCCATATATCCTGCTTTTAGCAGTCGATTGATTAGCTGAATAAAACGGTTATCTTGGAAGCTTTCACTCAGTATTTTCAACAACATAGTATGATCAATTGAGTCATAACATGCACTGAGATCTCCCTCTATAAACCATTTTGTACCTCTGCCTTTTTGCATTACTGCTCTTAATGCAGTGTGGCATCCACGCTTTGGTCGAAATCCATGTGAACATTCACTAAATTTAGGCTCATAGTAGGCTTCCAATATTAATCGGATTACTTCTTGAAGTAACTTATTTGACCATGTTGGCAATCCTAACGGCCTGCGTTTACCACTCTTCTTTAAAATATAGATACGTTTTACTGGTGTCCACCGATATCGCTCATAGCGTAAATCCTCTATGATTTTATCGATTTTCTCCAAAGACATACCATCAACTGTTTCAGTTGTCACACCTTCTGTCATAGCACCTTTATTACGACAAAGTTTGCCATACGCTCGAAGGTAAAGATCACGCTGATAAAGTAGGCGATATACGTTTTTAACCGGCAAATTTCTTTGTCCACGTTCACGTATAATGTTAAGTATTGTTTCAGCTTTCCGCATCTTGCGTACCTCCCAATTTCAACATTCAATTATCTGTCACCCTTTGCCCTGTATGTGGCTTTCCCACGCTCCCCGGTGATTCGTTACTTTCACGACTACTACGATGACTCCGTAACCATAGAACTCGCGTTCCTTAGGTCATCCCATGTTCCGTCACTAAGAACTGTTCTAGATCAACTTAGGTTTTCCATTCATCCTCTTAAATAAGTTCACTACTTATCGTTCTACAGCCAGAATGTCACACAAACGAAAGTTTAATCTGTGCTTACCGTAGACATGGGGTTTTAAATGCGATACCCATGGATGTGAAGTCCCACCCCTGAAGATTAGAATTCAAGCAGTTTAGCTTTAACCATATTGATCAGGTGTTGCAAGCCGTTATCTTACACATCTTCAGATAACTCTCGCTTTACATACATGCTCTTGTCCTCCTTCCCTTTCGGGTTAAAGTTAGTTGTTCACCTCGAGGCCATTTATTCTGAACCCCGCTTAGCTCTGCTAAGTATTTCTTAATGCGTACCACGGCGCACCCTCTCGACTCACACAGCTCCCATTATTCGGCCCTTGCTACTAATTATAGCATAATCAAGGACTCTGTTTTAATCAATTGCTCATCCCATTTCTGGTTGACAAAACAATTAAAACTAAATCCCTTCGCTCCATTTCCATTACAGAGACTTCTTCACTACTACGCGCCCCTGTTTTTCGCATCGGTACTCTCACCCTTGGAGTTTAGCTCCTTGGATTTCTCCCTTATCATCGAAACGACAGGTTCCCGCAGTTCCACGCAATAGCCCAAAATAGATTCACGCCACCTCTATGCCGGACGCCACCTATCCGGTAAACAAGCTCCCGATAGATTTATCCCAGGTTAAGTTAGACCCCTGGTTTTGACGTCATTTAAAAGGTTTCGACACTTCATCAGTGGTTCACTTTCGTTCATCTCTCCATTCCTTACATGACATATAATTGTGCCTTTTCCATAACGCTCACTACCTTGCCAAAGCAGCTTATAGTTGTTTGAAGCCTGCTCTTGTAAACCGGCTCCGAGGGGCCCACCCTCATCTATTGCGTAGCTTTTGCACTTAGTTTGCTCTTACTTGAACATTCTTTGTGTCTCTACGGCACACCTAACCCAAGAAAGGTTTTCCTACGTCATACCGCCAAGGATAGATTCCGCTAACAAGTAGCGGAATGACGAATTTGTTGTTTTTCAAATCGTTGGTAAACCTAAGCCACTTTAGCTATAGCAGCCGTCTATCTTAGATTGCTTCTTATTAAAAAAAACAAAGCCTTATTAATTAAATATTATAGTTAATAATTACACTCTTTTGACAAATAATTAAAATAGTGTTAAACTGCGTGCATAAAATAATTAGTGAGGTTGCAATGTTAAGCAGTATTATAAAAGTAAAATTAGAGAAAAACTGTTGTCCTTTTGAGAAATTAGAAAACTTCTTTGCTAAAGGGGTATTTCATATAGATGATAGAAAAAGGTTCAAAGAACCTTCAGTAAAGTTAGTTATCGAACATGGATACAATGAAACTTTAACTCTACCAAGAGAAGCAATACCTAATTCTTTCGCTTTGCAGCTTTTATCTTCACTTTATAGAGGAAATGCACTAGCTTTACCTATTATATTAAAATACCTTGTTCACAGGAATTTATCTAAAGATTTTGATGAGATCAGTAAAAAATTACAGGCCAAAATGGATCAAGATATACAAGAAGCGGAGCTACAAAACAATTCTAAAATTTCTAAAAAAATTGAGGTATGCAAACAAGACATTTTAAATGTTCTTAGTGACGGTAAATCAGTATTGAGTGATCAATTGAAGCAAAAATACTATTCTATACTAGAAAATGAGGTTAAAGAATTAAAGGCTGAGATTTCAAAAGAACTAGAAGACTATACTAACAACACTAACATTCATGAAATATATCAAAGCCTTAATAATAAAAAGAAAAACGGAGGATTATTAAAAGAAGTAGCATTAGGATGTTTAGGTATCACTGCTATAATATTAATGCTTACTTCTGTATTCTTCTTTCTCCCAATAATAATAGCCATTAACCCACCCACTCATATGAGTATGCATGAAGTAACGGTTTTTAGGTATATAGCAGTTTCACCTTTCATTGTTATGGCATTAACGCTTATAATAGCAGGTGTAGCTTACTTAGCAAGTTGTTATCTAGAGCATAGTTTTGCAAAAGAAATGCAAGACTTTATAGAAGGACCAAAATATGTAGATAAAGCAACTAATACTGAAGATGTGAAGAAATTAGAACAAGAAGAAACAGAAGTAGGCGATTATGGTAAAAAACCTTCGGCACCACCATACGATGGACCTAAGCAGCCAAGATTGTACCCAAATCTTTCAGAAGTACAACAACCACCATCATACGAAGAAGCTTGCTCTACCGTGCAACCGAAAGATTCACAACCAAGCAGTAATCTTGATTCTGCTGAGCCTGAGCAGCCAAAACTAGTTATGGATCTTTTAGAAAGTCTTCCAGAACAACTAAACACAAAATTGGGTCCTGTTCTACGTCCATCTAATACAGCAAGAGGTGTAATTTAGGGCTAGAGGTTATGATTGTAATAAAGATATAAAAAAACGGACAAGTCAAGTAAAGTTACAAATGTAATTTTGCTTGACTATCCATTTATCACCACCTAAAGCAGCTAACAAAGCCATCCCATATGACATTTTACTTATATCTAATCAAGCATATTAATAAGTAAGTAAATTTTAATATAATCTTATTATACTTATAAATATGCTGTATATAGCTAACCTAAGTAAGGTTTCCCCGAGTGCTGAAAAACAAAATCAATAGCCGAATTGATATCGGGCCAAAAGCTTGGCAGCGCTTTTTTTTATGGCATGCTTGATGGCAAACCAGAACTTCTCAATTGGATTTAAATCAGGCGAGTATGGCGGCAAAAATAAAACTTTACATCCAACACTTTCTATTAATTTTCTCGTTCTTTCAGACTGACCTTACCCAGAAAAAGTAGAGAGAAAGTTAAGACGTTTTTGTCATGAGAATGATGCATCAAATTGTGCAGGAATGCAATAATTAATAGTAGAATGCCTACGTTGTTTGTTATAAAAGATTTCTATGTATTCAAATATGGCAGTTCTGGTTTGTTGAGCGAGAAGTATCAATAAGCAGCTCCCTTTTGAGTGAACTTTTCTGCAACAGAGTTATCGTAACAACATCCCTTATGGCTCATGCTGGAAATGATGTTTTTTGTATTCAATAGAAATTGGTAATTTTGAGAGGTATACTGTGACCCTTGATCGCTATGTAACAGCAGATTTTTATCGGGTTTGCGCTTATTAACGGCCATCAATAAAGAGTCAACAACCAATTGTTTATTTATTGAACTGCTCATTAACTACCATGCGTGAATATAGATCCTGCCAAATATAGTCATCCTTCTTTGGTTTTTATATAAGTAATCCCATATTTTATTTGGTTGATCGACAATAAAGTTTTGGTCTAATATATTGAGAGCTACGACTCTATTGTCCGTTTGTTGCTTCTTAGTTTTAAATTTTCTTCTCAATATAGCCCGAATACCATTTTTCTGCATAACACTTTGTACTGTTTTAATTTTTGCCTAAAGCTTTTAATTCAGCGTGAATTTTAGGGATCTGCATTTGGATGCTTTTTTTGAATATCTGCTAGAAGCCCATCTCTTGCTAATTCCTTACTGCTTTTTCCCTTAGCAACCCATTTATAATAACCACCAGCAGATATGTCTAAAACCCTACATAGTTCCTGTATTTTATAGCAATTTCTATATAAAAGAATACTTTACTCTTTTTGTTTGGTCAGGGCTTTTTTTTAAATGTCTCTTTCTCTTGTTACTCTTGCTAGTTCTTTTTTTAGATCAAATCTTTCTTTGTCATAAGGAGCCTTTGTCTGGAAATGCGTATGCTTCTGACATTTTTCCATCATATTTTCTTACCCATTTACTTAACATACTGCCATCTATGCCTAGATCTTTTGCTATTTTTTTACTTCTGTTTCTTTAACCAGCTTAACAGCTTCTAATTTGAATCCTGCTGCTTCTATTTGCCATATTTTGAAAAAACGTTTTATTTTACTCCAAAAACGTCTTAACTTTCTCTCTACTTTTTCTGGGTAAGGTCACTAGACACTTATGCAGCTGTGCATAGAATGACAGAAGAGACTTGCGTTAGATATTGTTTATTTACTTTCGATCTTTTCTATCAATTTTTTAACTAAGCCTCTTAGCTTTTTACTGGATTCATCAAGCTCTTGAATCTGCGAGCTATGTTCTTTCATTAGTTCCTTATAGTTACCTCTTATGTAGTCAATCATTTCCTTCATCTGAGCAATCATCTTGTTAACATCCATACTACCCAAATCAGGTACCATGCCAGGCATAGCCCCTTCTAACATACCGCCAGCCATAAGCTGCTGGGACATTTGCATAAATGGTTTTAAAGTCTGATTAAGCAATTCAGGATCCTTGGCTAATTTTTCTATTTGCTCTTTGCAAGTATCCATATACTGCTTCATAAATTCATCTTCTTGTCCTTTGTCTATCATAATATGTCTACCTTAAAATACGTATTCTTTATTATATATCGTTTTTAAATTAAAAACAATACAAAATACCTATCACAATTGCATTAATACTTTTTAAACAATAAAAAATGCTCCTTTGCTTACAAATGGTCACATACCTTCTTTAACCATTCCTTATCTTTTACGCTATTTTCTAAGTTTTCATAGACAAATTGATGATAGCTATTTATCCATTCAATTTCATCTTTAGTAAGCATTTGCACATCTATTAGCCTTCTATCATATGGAATGAAGGTCAGTTGTTTGAAATGTAAAAAGCTATTTTCTTGTCTGTCGACATACATCAGATTTTCAATTCTTATTCCATACTCTCCCGGAATGTAATAACCAGGTTCGTTGGAAAGTATCATTCCTGGCGTGAGTTTCACTTTATTGCCCTTTGATATTGCTTGTGGTCCTTCATGTACTGATAGGTAACTTCCTACTCCATGCCCTGTACCATGCATATACTCCATTCCAAATTTCCATAAATGCGTACGTGCCAATATATCCAATTCTCCACCAGTAGTGCCAGAAGGAAAGATGACACTTGCTACAGCAATGTGAGCTTTCAATACTATTGTATAGTGGGTTATTTGCTCACTAGTCGGATTACCAACCACTACAGTTCTTGTCACATCAGTTGTGCCATTAAGGTATTGGCCACCAGAGTCAATCAAATATAGTCCACTTTTCTGAATTACCTTATTCGTCTTACTGCTTGCACGATAGTGAATTATTGCACCATTTTCATTAAATGCGGAAATTGTTGGAAAACTTGGTTGCTTAAACAAATTCTGTTCTTTTCTGTATTCTAAAATCTTTTCTTCAGCTTCAAGTTCTGTACCAACATTACTTTCAAGCCAATGTAGAAAGTTTGTAACTGCCACTCCATCTCTGATATGCGCATTTATAGCCCCAGCTATTTCAGTTTGGTTTTTTACTGCTTTATAAATTAGACAAGGATCTTCTCTTTCAGCTACCTGTTTATCTTTTATTACAGCCATGATACTCATTGGAGTTGTGTTTGGATCTATAACTATTGAATTTAGCCTGTGCAGCGAATTTTCTAGCTCACTAATATCAAAAATATTTATATGATTGCCTAAATTTGCTTCTATAGTTGAATGTTCTTTATCTTGAATAAACAAATCAACATTACCGCTTTTATACAATATAGCACGGCCCAATATACATGGAGTATATTTGGCATTTTCATTTCTTAAATTTAATAGCCATGAAATTGAATTTGGATCAGTTAAAAGCACTGCTTCAGCTTCTTTATCTATGCTTTTAGCGACTTTTTCACATTTATTCTTGCTACTTTCACCAGCATATTTAATAGAATGTAAAACCACTGCTTGTTTTCGATAGTCACTTTTTTTTCCAGCTAAACAGGGTATTAATTTACAGATATTCTCATACTTTCTTATATCTTCTATGGTAAAATATTGCAAATAGTAACCTAGTGAGGTGGTCAATGTTAAGTTTGCTTTTACCCATTCGCGTGGATCCTCTTCTTGTATATTATATACTTGAAAATTGCCCCGATCGAGCTGATTGCGAGCTTGTGTGATATAGCGTCCATCCGTAAAAAATGGGCACTTGTTGTCTTTTGTAACGATAAGTAGCCCATTTGTTCCTGTAAAGCCACACAGCTTTGTTAGCTCCTCTGAATACTCATTTAAATATTCATCTTTAGTATGCAACATAAATGCGTCAACATTTGTTTCACACATAAAAGAACGAAATTCTTCGATTTTTGACATATACCTCACGCAAAACTAGCAGCTACTTTCGTTTTCTTATTCCTAAGGTACACTAATATGCTCACTATCGCTGCGGGAGTGATGCCTTGTATTTGCTTTGCAATGCCAATCGTCGCTGGTTTTATCGTCTCCAACTTTTCTATTACTTCACTTGACAGGCCTTTAACTTGTGAATAGTTAAAATCAATTGGAATTTGAGTGTTAATTTCCTCTCGTAAAAACTTCATATCTGCTTCTTGTCTTATTAGATAAGGTTTGTATTTTGCTTCAATTTCAACTGCTTCGCATATTTCATTCTTAGCTCTATTATCCGCTTTGGTGTGTCCCATTTTGTCATTCCAGCGCGTGACGCTGCTTAACTCCGGCCATATTTCTTGTAATTTATTCCAGTCGATGTTTGGATAGCTAAGTAAATCTAATGCCGTTTTTCTTATCCCATCATAAGATATTTTAATACCATAAGATCTAAGCTGCTCAGGAGTAATCGTCAGACTCCCTAACTTCTCTTCAAGCTGCTTAATGGATTCAAGTTTATTCTGTAAAACAGAGTATCTCTCATGCGACACAAGGGAAATATCATAACCTTTTTGTGTTAATCTTCTATCCGCATTGTCTGACCTGATAGCTAGCCTATATTCTGCACGTGAGGTAAATAATCTGTAAGGCTCGATCACCCCTTTGGTGACCAAATCATCTATCATTACACCGATATATGAATCTGTGCGGTGAAGAACAAAGCTTTCTTTTTTTTCAGATGCAGAGAGTGCTGCATTAATTCCGGCGATAATTCCTTGCCCTGCTGCTTCTTCATATCCAGTGGTGCCATTAATTTGGCCAGCAAAATATAGACCTTTAATTTTCTTAGTTTCAAGAGTATGGCTTAGTTCTCGTGGATCAATATAGTCATACTCAACTGCATATCCAGACCTCAATATTTCTGCGTTTTCAAGTCCTTTGATACTCTTTATCATTTCATTTTGCACTTCAACAGGCAATGAATTTGAAATTCCGTTTGGGTATACAGTATCATCATCCAGCCCTTCTGGTTCTAAAAATATTTGGTGACTACTTTTTTCTGCAAATTTATTAACTTTAACTTCAATGGATGGGCAGTATCTTGGTGCAACAATGTCATCCAAATACGAAGAAGCTGACCTATGAAGATTTTCTCTAATTATTTTATGCGTATTTTCATTAGTATGGGTAATAAAGCATGATACCTGAGGTTGGTTAATTTTTTCTGTGAGATAAGAAAACGGCACAGGTGGGTTATCACCCACTTGTTCTTGCAATATTGACCAGTTTATAGTATTACGATCAAGCCTTGGTGGAGTTCCGGTACGCAGTCTACCTAATCTAAAATCATACTTCTTCAACGTATTTGCAAGTTCTACTGCAGACTTATCTCCCATTCTTCCTGAAGGAGTTGTTTGCTCTCCTATATGAATCACACCCCGCAGAAAAGTCCCTGTAGTTAGAACGACTTTACTTGTTGATATACGTTCACCTGAGCTTATCATTACAGCTTTAATGCACGGTTCTCCATTGCCATTACTTTCTATAAGAAAATTGTCAACTGACTCTTCTTTTACCGTCAAATTGTTATAATTTAGAATAATTTCCTGTATTGCCTGCTTATATAATTTTCGGTCTGCCTGTGCACGTGGTCCCCATACTGCTGCACCTCTGCTGCTATTTAAAATGACTGAGTGTATGCTTGCTTGATCGATTGCTCTTCCCATTATTCCATCAAGAGCGTCAACTTCCCTGACTACAACACCCTTTGCAACTCCTCCAATTGCTGGATTGCAGGACATTTCTCCTATAGTTGAAATTTTATGAGTTATAAGCAGCGTGTTTGCACCAAGGCGAGCTGCCGCAGCAGCAGCTTCGCACCCTGCATGACCACCACCTACTACTACTACGTCATATTTATGCATGCTTTTTTGAGTAATTCTACTCTACTAATATTCCGATTATCAACGGTTAATGTCAAATCTTGTTATTCCAATGTTACACACTGGAATAACAGAAACCTTACTTGATTAGCTTAAACTTTCTTCCTTCCCTTTTGAAGAAAAGTGCTCAACTATAGGAGAGATAATATAATCGTTCACTTTGTCAGCTATAAGGAACCCTGCAATTGGCGCTATTACTGCTATTGCTCCTATTGTTGCACCTGCTAAAACTGCAGATCCGGCTCCAAGCATTATACCAGGAGAAATAGCAGTTGCAGCTGCAGCAAGACCAACTCCAATTGCAGCGCTTATGGGTGCTGCAATACTGAAAACTGTACAACCTCTTTTAGAATCTATTCCATCAGATTTGCACAGCAAACATCCTGCAAAAAAAAATATAGCCGCTGCTGGAATTATAGAACCAACAATTCCACCTATGGCTAAAGGTGAAAAAGCTGTGACACTTAATCCCAAACCTGTAAGTGCCCCTATTGCAGGGCCTACTAATGATGCTCCAATCACAAATATTAAATGCTCTTTGTCTTCATTCATAGTCATACCTAAAAACTATTACATACAGAAATTATAGAAGATATTCTATAAAAACAAAATGTATTTCTATACAGCCCTACTTCCTTTCTTTATTGAAAAATTTAGAAAAATGTTGTATAATTATTACAGTAGTAGATTTTGGTAAAACATATGGCAAACGCTAACATAGCTCTCAGTAAAGAAATTTTGCAGAATCTTACTAAGTTATCTGAACTTACTAAGCAGCCTGCTCAAGAATTAGCAGAGAAACTACTCGGAGAAGCAATTGAACTTGAAATGGATGACTTTTTATTATCTGTGGTTGCTGATCAATATGATATTGAAAGTGCAGAAACAGTTGATTACGAAGACGTTAAGTGGAGATGTTGATCATAAAGACGCCAAGTGGAAATAAAGCATTACAAAATTAAATTTTTAAAGAATGTTACTGAAAAAGATCTTCCAGCTTTACCGGTAACAATAGAATCAAGAGTAAATAAAGCAATACAGGAACGGCTTACGGTCGATCCAGTGAATCTTGGTGAGCCTTTACACTATAGCTTTAAAGGGTTTAGAAGACTAAGAGTTCCGTATTATATATCATGTAAACACTGTGAAATATGAAGTAACTATCGTTGCAATAGGACATAGAGACACCATTTACGATAAGGCTTTGAAGATAATCAATAAATATATTTTTCAATAAATTTTACCCTCCTTTTTTATCAAGTTACATAAGTAAATTATACAGAAAATCATAAAGATTATATATATTATACAGCCCTCCTTCCTGATCCATTCTCTACCTTAGGTGGCTTTGCTCAGCTCAAAAATAACTCATTTTTTTGGCTACCCCCCCCCTATAAATTATATACTATATTATATTTTATATATAATATAGTATATAATTAGGGGAGAGGCGACGAAAACAAGATTTAGAGTTTGAGGAGCCTCCGGTTTAAGGTAGAGAATGGATCAGGAAGGAGGGCTCAGGGTCGATGGACGTTGAGTTGTTTATCGACTTAATTCCATCAACTATGTTTTTGTAGAAAGTTCAGCGAGCAAATGTTCGTGTAAGTGTTGCCATCTTTAACCTTTTATAGTATTCTTGCATATTGAAACTATAAAATTCAATTTATGTATTTACGTTCTATAACCCCAGTTTTAGAAAGATTTTCTAACTGCTTTGGACATTACAGAGTGGCTTTGTTGCATCGCTAGCTATGATGGATTAAAGATAAAAAAGATGGAGAATATCAGTAGCTTATTATTCTGGTATTTATAACAAGAACGGTCAGTGAATACCTAAATTTGAGTAAAAGAAATTTCACTACCACTCACTAATCCGGCTAAAATTCAAGAATTTCAATGCTTTAGCTATTTTCAATAGAATTAAGTTTATTAATATAAATAATAAATTACTATTCTTAAATTTGATCAGATTGATTGCAAAAAAACAAGATTTTCAATAGGTTGCTTATAATCCTAGCTATAGTTAGCCTTTCATAAGTAGCGATGCAACAAAGCCTTACAGAGTCTGGTAAAACAACTATTACAAAACATGTACGTATCTTTAGAAGAATCTCGTTTTCATAGGGCATTTCTAGCTAAAGGGCGCAATTTTTGATCCTGAGATATCTTTAAGAACCTGCAAAGTGTACTAACAGGGTCTCAAAATTTTCCCTATATCTCTTTCAGGGCGCATAGGCATTTCAGTTTATCTGATGCCTACAAACATTTATTTTTAAGTCCTGGCCTTAACATGCATCCACTGGCTAGTTATCTACATTGAGCGAGACGTTCGACAACTTAAAAACATTGCAAACCTTAGGTCGAGTAGCTTATCTCTTACTCAAGATTGTGGCACTTCTCATACAACTATGCAGCAGTGGCTGAATATTTTGGAAGCTAGTTACCTAATATTTTTTCTTCAACCATTTCACCAAAGTTTCAACAAGCGTTTAATCAAGATGCCAAAGTTATACTTCTATGACTTGCTTGTTGGCCTTGAAAAGGAGTACTACCTTAAAGGAGCTCTGTTTGAAAATTTGATTGTTTTGGAGATTTTCAAGAAGCGCCTCAATCAGGGATTACCTGCCAATCTATACTTTTGGCGTGACCGAACGGGACACGAAATAGATTTATTAGCAGAATGGGGTGGATGCTATTGAAATTAAGCACGCTTCAGAGTGATTTTTTTTTAAATGTACAGTATTTCTGTGAACTCTCTCAAACAGCTAAGGGGTTATACAGTTCAGCAGACACGCAAAAGTTAAACTTGTGCCAATAAATGAAATAGATCAACTATCCAGAAAGTAATCTACAGTATTTAGATTTGCAAATGTTGCATTATCTGCATTTTATCAGCATAATATAGAAGTAATGTAATGCAGATATTATGCCGATAAAATTTACACCAAATTATACAATTACCTCCAAAATCGCTAGCTGCCTTATAAGAATTGAGGCAGCAAAGGAAAAAGTGTTACATTTACCACTCACTGTATCAATGCTTTCATCTCTTCGTGAAACTGCAAGGCTCTATACGACACACTATTCTACTATGATTGAAGGAAATCGACTTGAGCCTAAACAGATTGAAGAGATTTTAAAGCATAAAGGTCACTTTCCGAGGTATAAGAGAGATGAAAATGAGGTTAAAGGATATTATGCAGCCTTAACTCGAATTGAACAATGGGCAGCAAGGAGAATACCCATTACTGAGAAAGCTGTTCAAACACTGCATGCTCTAGTAATAGCAAGTGGAAAATCTAAAATAAAACCAACACCTTATCGTGATGGTCAAAACGTTATTCGTGATAGCCGTACACGTGCAATAATTTATATGCCACCTGAAGCAAAGGATGTACCAAAGCTCATGAGCAGTATGATTGATTGGATTCGTGACAGTGAGCAAGTGCCTTGCCCAATTATTGCAGGTATTGCGCATTATCAATTTGTAACAATTCACCCTTACTATGACGGTAATGGTCGTACTGCAAGATTGTTGACTACATTAATTTTACACCTTGGTGGATATGACCTAAAAGGACTTTATTCATTGGAAGAATATTATGCCAAGAATCTAGGAGCGTATTATGAAGCAATCAGTATAGGTCCATCGCACAACTATTACATGGGAAGAGCTGAAGCAGATATTACCAAGTGGATAGATTATTTTGTGGAAGGTGTGGCAATTGCATTTGAGAATGTTTTACAGCGTATAAACGAGGAAGGGCACAGAACTGACCAGACTGATCTTATACGTAAACTTGATCCTAAACAGCGTAGGGCTCTTGAGCTCTTTGGGGAATTTTCCATGATTACAGCTAGTCAAGTAGGCAAATTATTTAATTTTAAGCCTCGCACCAGTGCTCAGCTTTGTAAAAAGTGGGTAGAAATGGGATTTATTGAGGTTGTAGACTTTTCCAACAGAGGAAGAAAATACAAGCTTAGCAAGCAATATGAGGATTTGATTTCAAACTAAAAACTGTTTCTAATCTAGAATTCGGGTTAAAAGCACGCACTCAAGGCAAGTAGGACATGAGTACTAGCAGAATGGGGTATTGAAATCAAGCACGCTTCAGAGTGATTTTATTAAAAATGTACAGTATTTCTGTGAACTTTCTTAAGCAGACACGCAAATTGTGCCAATAAATGAAATAGATCAACTTACCCAGTTGCTTGGTTGAAAGCAAGAAGAAGACAAGGAGTACAATTTTACTATTATTTAACTGCTAGTATGGTATGTTAGGCAATCGTGTTGGATACAAAAATGGATAACTATGCGGGAATTAATAAACGCGTTGCAGCATATATAGTTGACCAAACGATATTCCTAGTCTGCTGTTCATCGTTTCTTTCATTAATTTTATTTATATTACCAGAAGAATTCCTTGCCAACTTTTTTAATTATTTCTTTCTTAATCCTGACAGGCTTTGTTGCATAGCACTGATAGGCATGTAAATCACAGTGAATTTACGCAGCTAATTTAAATTTAGCCATACCTATATCAGTAAATTTGTTCAATAAGTAGCACTTAATTAACAGCTCTTTTTCACGATTTACCTCTGATTTATTTTTCAAGCCAAACCCAAATATTTGCTTCAACCTATAGAAAAAGACTTCAATATAAGACCGTGCTCCATACTTAACTTTTTTCTTCCATTCATTAATACCATCTTCATAATTCTCATATGACCTAATTCTACTAATATACTTGTTTCTTTCTGATAAGTAGTCAGCTAAACAAATTTTAGTATCCTTCCTAGGGCGAATAATAGGCACAATATTGTATTTTCTGCATTCTTTATACACACTTTTTATATCATAAGCCGCATCTGCTCGAATAGAACAAATGTTATATTTATCACTGACTTCTTCTAACATATCGCAGACCGGCAAATAGTCTACAGCAACACCACTAGTGTAGTTCATGCTTATTGCTTTCTTATCATTTATGTTTAAAACAACATGTAATTTTCTTACTTGACCATAACCACTGTATTTTCTTTTTCGAATATTAAGCTTACTATGCCCACCGTTCTTATTGTAGATACTAACTCTAGTGCTATCTACGGCAATTTCAACATTTTCCAGATCATCTTTATTGCTTCTATGGTCATCAATCTTCAAATTAAGCTTTTTAAATCTTCTGGAAGCTTGTGTATAGCTGATAATCTTAAGTTTTTTGCCTATTTGTACCATATAACCTTTTACAAAACCTACAGCTTGTCTCAAGCCAATTCTAAAAAGATGAACTATTATGTGTATTAAAATTACAACTTTATCACTATAAGTGTTATTGCCACCTGCAACTTTTGGACTATTTTCATACCAATTTTCTATGGCTTGATTAACAAAATGAAAAACATTTCCTCTTTTTTTGAGAAACTCGTTATATTCTCTTTGGTTACTTACTCTCATTTTTTGTGGCATAAGTTGTACTTGTTTGAAAAATGCCTATTTTACAACAAAATGCGTTAGTAGCCATATATTAAAAAGCTTTTCTTCTTACAATAACCTCAACCAACACTAGCTATGCAACAAAGCCATGCGGACATGGTACAAAAAAATATCTCTTATCTGTTGCTTCAAATTCTTTCTCAATTCTGCTTATTCCATGAATTGTTGGCGTTGATACTAAAAAAATCTTTCGCCGTGCAAAAGTGTTAGTTCGAGCAATACTAAGCAGTACTGGATCTCCTTCTCCTCCTGAATCTCCTGGATACGCATCAATCTCATCAAGAAAGAGATACTTTACTGGCATAGATCGGAGGCCTACACTGCTGTTTGCTCCAGTTATTACTACTATTCCACCTGGAAATTCCTTACTTTGTACAGTATTGCCTGAGTCTCTTGATCTTGGGTCTTTTACTTTACTCTTTAAACATGGTGTACTCTCTATTAATGGTGCAAATCTTCCCTTTGACCAACGTTTTCCCATTTCAACTGTTGGCTGCACAACTAACATTGGACCTGGTGTTTGATCGATAATATAGCCAATCCAATTGTTACCAGCTTCTGTTCCCCCAATCTGCGCTCCTTTCATGAATACTACTTTTTCTGCTGGTGAGGATGGAGAAAGTGAATCCATGATTTCTTTTAAATAAGGAGTTCTTTCTGTTCTCCATTTACCTGGCTCTGATGCTGCAGTTGGCGCTAAAACTCGATACTCATTCGCCCACTCTGATACTTTAAGCTGGGGATCTGGTCTTAAACCTTCAGAAAAAGATGTTGCGTATATCATTGTCTGCATCTACTCATAATTGGTTCTATCTCGACACCATTAACAGTAGAACTACACTCCTCCAATTCCATACACATCTTTTTCTGAAATTCGTTTTCTATACATCTTTTGCTCATCTCACTTATCATTATTGCTATAACAAGCGCAAATATCCCTGTTATTGTTGCAAAAATGATTGCACTGCTTATTGTTGCTGCTGTTAAACCTATATATGCTGCCATTGCTACTGCGCTAACTGTAATACAGATGCAGATAATATTATTATGTTTTTTCATCCTTTTATCTGCTATTTCTTTCTGTGCTATATATTTATTATGAAGGGTTGGAAAATTAACAACGGTATCTCTGCAGAGTAACGCTCCATTTTTTTCATTAAATAAAACTTTAAGTAATTCTAATTTATTTGACTTGATTGCTAAGTGCAAAACAGGTGTATAACTTGCTCCTTTTTTCAGCAATAACTTTACTACATGTAAATGCCCTTTTTCCGCAGCAAGGTAAATCGGTGATAGACTTCTATTGTTTGAAATATCAATATCGATTTCTTCTTTTAAAATTGCATCTACAAGTTCAATTTCTCCTTTTTGTGCAGCTAAATGCAATAGACTATTCTTTTCAGAACCATATTTATTGCTCATCAAAGTCTTCTTTATCTCAGGTCTAGCGTAATCAAATGGTGTCTTGCCGCTATCGTCTTTTACCAGAGGGTCTATATCTTCTCGCGTTAGTAAGACCTCTATTGTTTTAAGTCTTTCAGCGTAATGTAGTGGCGTTTTATTTTCGTAGTCTTGTAAATTAACTTGAGCATTAGGCTCCTTTATTAAGCATTTGAGGATATCAAGACATAAGTCTCTTTCATCGTAATTAGTATTACTTACAGCTATATGAACAGGTGACAATTTCATTGAGTTTTGTCCCATACGTGCACTATTTACATCTGCTCCTAGCTTCAGCAGTAACTTTACTATCTCCAACTTTTTATTATTAACTGCATAGTGCATTGGTGTCTGATTTCGTGCATCAAAGACATCTATTTCGGCTTTTCCTTCTTCCACTAAAATTTTTACAACATTTTCATGTCCTATGCCCGCTGCTAGATGTAATGGCGTATGATGCAAAGCATTTCGTGCATTAACGTCAATACCTTTTCTGATCAAATATCTAACTGCATTAACTTCACCTATCATTGCGGCCAAATGAAGTAAGCTATCTTGTTCTGACCCGTATTTGTTATTAATTAGCGCTTGTAATATTTCTGCTTTTTTCCCTTCTTTGGCGTAATCAAGAGATGTTTTACCGTCATTATCTTCTACAAAAGGATTAATGTTCTTCTTTGTGAGTAACAAATCTACCATACTTAATTCGTCAAACTCTATAGCGCAATGTAGTGGGGTCTTTCCGTTTAACCCTCTGACATTAACATCTAATCCAGGTTGATTGATTAAACACTTTATTAACTCTAAACTTAAGTTATCAGCCATTTTGTATTCAAAATCTTTTTATGTTTAAAATTTAGCGTTAGATAATTCTTCAAGTGAGCTTGTAATCTCTTCAGTTAGCGCCATATGAATCTTTTCAGTGTCGCTCAGTGATGCAAGCAGTGCTGAAACTCTATTTGGAATATTAAGTAAATTATTACGGACAACTCTTGCTATGTTAAATGCTTCAGTTTTTACCTCTTCAATTGACACAAATTTACCTACTTCAGCTTTCACTTTAGCTTCCAATAGTTTACCACGCTCCATTTCATTTTTTATTCGCGTTTTTAGCAATATCGTTGAAAGTTTTTCTTCGTGCTCTAGGTTGTTCTTTCTCCTGAGTGGTTGACTTGGATCTCTTATTGCTGCTACCGCTTCATTTGCTTGTTCTCGGTCAATGAGCCCATCTTTGAGTTCAACAATTCCTTTCTTTACCAAAGAACAGACATATTGCTTTGAAAATCCTAGTTCTTTTGCCCATTCTGTTTGCGTGATTTTCACTTTTTTTTGCCTATTTTTTACGAGTTTTCTTCTTGAGTCTCTGAAAAGGTTTTGCCAATATCAGCAATTCCTTACCTGTTTATACTTTCCAATGTTTTAGAGATACTTTACTAACATCAAGCGAAGTACTCCGGTTTATAGCTGCTTTCTTTTTATATGGTGAAATTTGGCTATTTTCAACTAATACTATAAATTACATCTTTGTAGTTATGAGATTCAACCACTACTTGCTCTAGCGTTAAACTGCTGCATTTAGCATCTTTACTATGGTTTTCTTCAAGCACTTTTATTCTTGCTTCCTTTATTTCCTCAATGAACTTTTCATTAACTTTTTCTGGTTCAACTCTTTCCTCACAATATACAAGATTTGTGCAATTTGTTTTTCTGTAGTAATGTACTCCAAGGCATATCATTGATAGTGCAAGTATACTCGAGCCTACAAGTACTGATAGCCCTACGTTATTAATCAAAGCATTATGGTAAAACTTCTGTACACTACTAATACCACCTTCCACATACAGTAATAAAGGCCATACTATATTTGCAGCAACCAAACTGCTTAATAATGCTGTAAATAATGGCCTATCTTTGATTACTGATTCTACTTTATTTCTTCTACTAATGACTTTGTCGTCAATATTAATGAAATTGTTCTTACCCTTCCAAGCGTTAAGTGTAAAATGTGAATGAGTACCATTGCTGTATTCCAGTTTGACTGATTTTATTACTTTATCTTTTGGTTGATACTTTAGCACCTGATTCAAAGTTTCATTCGCATTCTTTCTCCCTACTTGACACTCTTCAATATCTCTAAATTGCTTTATTCCACAAAATATCGGACTAATTGCAACCAATAGTGCAACAGCTAGAATTGGTATAGTCACATAGATGGTACTGTTTGCAAAAAATGCAATTAATTGTGCTTTATTCTGTAAATATACCAAAGCTGCAGAAACGCTAAGTGCAACAGCAGCTATACCGAAAATTATAAATTCCTTCTGCTGCACTGTATATTTTACTCTTGGCAAAATTCTATTTGTTTTCTTTTCTTTTTTAATTAATGGAGTTTCTGAATTCACTCCTCCACTATTTGTTTGATCACTTTCATGTAGCAAAATATTTGAAGATATATCACTAAGTGTGTCAATAGATGACCTTTCTGATGCTCCCTCTCTATCAGATATTGAGTTATCTTTCAGTTTCTGTAGATCTGATCTTTGTACTCCAAAGCTATTACCACTTATTCCACTATCACTCCCTTCTAAAACCTTTTTTGGAGATTTTGTATCTTGGTTTATTTTTGAATAAATAGGCTCGCCATTAGCTAGTTCTTCGTTTATTTCTGAATAAATAGGATCAGCATTAACTAGTTCCTCTATATTTTCCTCGTTATATGATTTTACTTCTAATGATGATTTTGATGGTGCAATAGACTGTATAACATTTGACACATGATTTTTTGCTGTTCTAGGTGAAGGTGGAGCCACACTCCTACTATTGTCCTGCTGTACGATTTTAGGTGATGACTTTGGCTTATCCCCTGATTTTCTATCCTCTTCATGCACA
Source organism: Wolbachia endosymbiont (group A) of Urophora cardui (assembly GCF_964028435.1). Taxonomy (NCBI): domain Bacteria; kingdom Pseudomonadati; phylum Pseudomonadota; class Alphaproteobacteria; order Rickettsiales; family Anaplasmataceae; genus Wolbachia; species Wolbachia endosymbiont (group A) of Urophora cardui. The sequence goes on along the minus strand of NZ_OZ034774.1, from coordinate 879,952 downwards.
TCTATTTTGTCATATGTTTGGCAGTTGGAAGATGTGCTGAATGCCACATTAAACTGATCAGGATAATATCCACCGTTATATCCTATTCCATTTGCCTCACAAACTGCATTAAATTCGTCCTCTATGTCTTCACCCTCATCTAATGATGAAAGTGCATCAAATTGATCAGCACCTGCCTCGTCCATTTCTAGTGTAATACTGCTATCACTACCATTTCTAATCACATTCGAAAAAGCTGCCTTGTATTCAGTGTTGCACTGCTTCAGATCGTGACTACCACAAGTTCGCTTCATATGTTTCTCCTTAATAATAGGTGTTTGCTTCGTACCTTTTTCAAACAATTCAATTCTCTTCTTAACAGATAGTGTAGAATCTGAAACATTATTTTCTACTTCTTCAGAAAACAACGATGTTTCATTACTTGTTTGCGACGTTACTACTCCAGCTGACGTCTTTGCTTGATTCATTGAGTGCATCACATTTAATCCAAAGTTATTTGTTACGCTAAACTCATTAAAATACGGTATATACCAGTAAATTAATATTACAACTACTCAGGCTTACTAAATTTCTGTTTGCATTATCCCTTCCACTTTTTTCTTACTGTTTTTCTTCTTGAATTTCTGCAAAAGTTTTACCAGTACCAGAAAGAATTGCCTCCCTACCTGTGTATATTTGCCAACGTTTTATGGTTACATCTACAAACTTTGAATCTAGCTCTATTGTTCTACAAATTCTTCCTGTTCTCTTACATGCAATCAGTGTGCTGCCAGAACCGCTAAATGGATCAAGTACAGTATCCCCAGGTCTGCTGCTATTAACTATTGCTTTCTCCATTAGCTCTACTGGCTTCATTGTTGGGTGCAGTGAGTTATGTATTGGCTTATCATAAAACCATAGATCACTTTGATTTCTACCTCCATGCCAATCACGTTTATTGCCATTTTTCCAACCGTAGAGCATTGCTTCGTATTGTCTCTGATAATCAGATCTGCCTAGCGTAAAGTGATTCTTTGCCCAAATGATAAATGTTGACCATTTTCCTCCCGCTTCCTCAAATACTTTTTGTAACGTTGAAAACTCTGATGATGATATGCAGATGTAAATTGCACCTTTCGTATATGCTAAAATATGGGAACAGATGTCGTAGAGAAAAAGTTCGTACTTTTCACCTTGATTATCGTTTAATATCTTTTTATCTTCCCTACTACCATAGTCAACGTTATATGGAGGATCACAAACAGTAATGTCTGCCATTTTATCATCTAACAGCGCTTTATATGATTCAACTACAGAGCTATCACCACAATAGATTCGATGATCACCTAAAATCCATAAATCACCTGGTTTTGTTACTTTTTTGTCATCAATAGCTAAGTCAGAAAGATCTTTTTTTTCACCATCAAAATCATCGAGAAACCGTTGAACTTTTTCTAATTCAAATCCTGTCATTTTAAGATCAAACTGTAAATCTTCTAACTCTTGAATTTCTACTTTCAAAAGCTCATCATCCCACTTTGCCCAATTAGCTGATTGATTTGCCAGTAATCGAAAAGCTTTGGTTTGTGGTTCATTTAGATTATCACTTAAGACCACTGGAATACTTTCCATACCAAGTTTTCTTGCTGCTTTAAGTCTTAAATGACCATCAACCACAGTGCCATCGCTTTTTGCAACTATTGGTATACGAAAGCCGAATTCCCTGATTGAAGCACACATTCTGTTGACCACATCGTCATTTTTACGAGGATTACGCTTATATTCGACGAGGTTTTCAACAGGATAGTAGTGGATTGCTAAATTCATATCTTAATAATTAAAAAGTTAATATTCAAAATATCTCTGACGCTAAAGAAGGCCTGAGGTCGAACCCACCAAACCCGCCATTATGGCCGAAAGGACCCACTTTTTATGGATTTTTCATCTTATTAATATCTTTACTGAAATCCATAACATAGAACATTAATGCTAAAGCATCAGATTCATTATCATCTTTAGGCAAACCCCCTTTTTCCTTTACAGCTTCAATAACTTCACTCTTACTTGCATTACCTTTGCCTGTTATAAAGCGTTTTATAGTTTTAACATTAACACCTTGGTAGGGAATATTGTTCTCTTCACACCAAGCAGACAGCACTGCAAGAAAACCACCATAGCAATGCGCTGCATCAGTTCCTAGATGTCTTCTTACTTCCTCAAAATACACTGCAGTGAACTCATGTTTCAAAGAATTAAGCCAATTGTGAAAACTTAAAAAACACATTCCACCTCCACTGAAACGGCTACCATGAAAGCTTTTGCTTCCACTTTCAATTACTCCATCTGTTAGAATTGCCCAGCCCGTTTGTTTGCCAAGATCTAATGTTAAAATCGACGTACAAAAACTCCTTTGTGTAATTAAAGTTCAATGCCCTGTATAATATATATGTACGATGACTCGCAAATTCGTCCGCAATTTTGAAAAAAAATTAAAAAAAATTTTCATATTCCTTTTCCTACCATTTAAGTTTTTACTTATCTCAATAGCTATTTCACATAATTTATATTACGTCAATATTTATATTATTATATTATCATATATTATATTTTACCTTTATTTAAATATATATATAATATATATAAGACTTCAGTAATCCGTAAATCCTCTTCACTGGCCGATTTTAGCCACTTAACTTTAGAAACGGCTTTTAGGAATAGAACATAAAAAAGACAATATTATCAATAACTTAACGATCACTGCTTTCTGAAATACTAATTAGTAACTCAGAAATTAGGTACGAAATTGGTAGTTTTTTACCTATGAAAAAGTAGCTTCAGTAGTGTATCAAAACGTTTAAATCTTATTTTAATTTTTAAAGATTTTATTCTTTTAGATAAAAAAATTATTACTACTTTTTTATAATAAATTAGTCATACAAAGTCTTGGTAAAAATCTCTATTCATGAAACTTTTGGAGTTTTTATGAAGAATTCTTATCAAGGAATCGATTCTACAATTGTTAAACATGTGAGATTTCAAGCTTCGCGCCTTAAATCCAAAAGCTGTTTTATTAACGAAAGTCTCGAAGATATAGAACAAGAGCTTTTTTGTCAGGTTTGGCAATATCTGAACCAGCACGATGAGAAAAGAAGTAGTTTTAGTACTTTCGTTGCTAGATTAGCTAATTATTGTGCTCGCAATATGTTACGCAATCAGTTGTGTCTAAAACGTAATATAACTTTTGATGATATAAACGACGATATTCCAGATCATAGGAACTCGGAAATCGAAGCGATAATTCGCACTGATATAAATAATATAATTTCAACTTTGTCTGAAAAAGATAGTAATTTATGTCAATTACTTAAGGTATTTACTATTACTGAAGTTTCTGTAATAACCAAAATACCAAAGACAACTATCTATCGCACACTAGAACGAATACGCGATAAATTCTCAGTTTTAGAGAAGTTATAAGCTCTCGATTATATTTGCTCAAAATTTTTTTTTTGCAAATTGCGGACGAATTGCCTAGGTCATCGTACATATATATTTAGGTACTGGGAGAAAAATGAAAATAATGAACAGCAATGAACGGCTAAAAGTTCAAACAGGTATAAAAATGGTCATCTTTGGTCCTTATGGTATAGGTAAAACTAGTCTCTTAAAGACCATAAATGAACCAACACTTTGTCTTGATTTTGAGGCAGGTTTACTTGCTGTTCAAGATTGGCAAGGGGATTCTGTAAGTATTCGTACTTGGAATGAGGCAAGAGATATTGCATGTCTCATAGGTGGTCCTAATCCTGCGTGGCTTTGTTGCATAGCTAGTGTTGGTTGAGGTTATTGTAAGAAGAAAAGCTTTTTAATATATGGCTACTAACGCATTTTGTTGTAAAATAGGCATTTTTCAAACAAGTACAACTTATGCCACAAAAAATGAGAGTAAGTAACCAAAGAGAATATAACGAGTTTCTCAAAAAAAGAGGAAATGTTTTTCATTTTGTTAATCAAGCCATAGAAAATTGGTATGAAAATAGTCCAAAAGTTGCAGGTGGCAATAACACTTATAGTGATAAAGTTGTAATTTTAATACACATAATAGTTCATCTTTTTAGAATTGGCTTGAGACAAGCTGTAGGTTTTGTAAAAGGTTATATGGTACAAATAGGCAAAAAACTTAAGATTATCAGCTATACACAAGCTTCCAGAAGATTTAAAAAGCTTAATTTGAAGATTGATGACCATAGAAGCAATAAAGATGATCTGGAAAATGTTGAAATTGCCGTAGATAGCACTAGAGTTAGTATCTACAATAAGAACGGTGGGCATAGTAAGCTTAATATTCGAAAAAGAAAATACAGTGGTTATGGTCAAGTAAGAAAATTACATGTTGTTTTAAACATAAATGATAAGAAAGCAATAAGCATGAACTACACTAGTGGTGTTGCTGTAGACTATTTGCCGGTCTGCGATATGTTAGAAGAAGTCAGTGATAAATATAACATTTGTTCTATTCGAGCAGATGCGGCTTATGATATAAAAAGTGTGTATAAAGAATGCAGAAAATACAATATTGTGCCTATTATTCGCCCTAGGAAGGATACTAAAATTTGTTTAGCTGACTACTTATCAGAAAGAAACAAGTATATTAGTAGAATTAGGTCATATGAGAATTATGAAGATGGTATTAATGAATGGAAGAAAAAAGTTAAGTATGGAGCACGGTCTTATATTGAAGTCTTTTTCTATAGGTTGAAGCAAATATTTGGGTTTGGCTTGAAAAATAAATCAGAGGTAAATCGTGAAAAAGAGCTGTTAATTAAGTGCTACTTATTGAACAAATTTACTGATATAGGTATGGCTAAATTTAAATTAGCTGCGTAAATTCACTGTGATTTACATGCCTATCAGTGCTATGCAACAAAGCCAGACTGAATTAGCCAAAAAGTATATTTGTACATACGCTAAAGAACATTATAAAAATGTCATATGGATAAATGCTGAAAATGATAAAACAATTGCAGGTTCATTTTATAGACTGGCTTCAGATAAATTAGGGATTAAAACAAAAAATGCAGATAGGGAGGAAAAACATGTAAAGTCCATTATAGAGGAAGTATTTAAATCTTTCTCTACACAAAAGAGTCTTTTTGTTTTTGATAATGTTGAAGGATTGGGATATTTAAAGCAAATTTTACCACTCAATAATTTAATGCCTAATGTTAAAATACCTTATATTTTGATTACTTCCCGTAGTAAAGAATGGGACAAAAAGGTAAAAACTATAGATCTAGATACGTTGAGTTTAGATGATTCAATAAAATTTATAAAGAAAGGGCTAGAGATAGAAGATGAATCCCAGAACGACCAAATAGGAAATTTAGTAAAAGAACTGCAGTATTTCCCTTTAGCTATACACCAAGCAATAGCACATATAAAAGAAACACAAGAGAGCTATAATTTTGAAGGTTACTTGGGAAAATATAGGGAAAAGACTAAGGAGTTGATTAACCATAAGGTGTTTGAATGGGTTAATAATGGTTATACTAAAACAACTTATACAGTTTGGGAAGTTACGCTTGATAGAATAATAGAGGATAAAGAATATGGGCAGTTGGCTTTAGATATTCTTAGTACTATAGCTTATTTTGCACCTAAAAATATTGGAAGAGAAATGTTTTTGAGTTTAGCAGGTGGTAGTCAAACGAAATTAGAATCAGCTATCAATTTGCTTGTAAATTACTCTATGGTAAACGATGAACAAAAGCAAAGCTTGAGTGTTCATAGGCTAGTTCAAGAAGTGACAAGATTAAAACTGCGAGAACAGCAAAAAGAGGAAGAAGTTCTGAAAAAAGCTCTGGAATTAATAAAGAGCTCTACTATAAAAAAGGAAAATATAAGTCACGTTACTTCTGTTTTGGATTATGCAAGTAGGTATAATAAATTGATTAATAATTTTGATTTTACTTACAGGGAACGTAAATATACCCCACTTAATCTACTTATTGAGGGTAATAGAGAAGAAGGGGTTAAAAATATGTTAGACAATCTAAGACGCGAGAGGTATCCAAGTAAATTGCTTAAAGTTATCAATACTCTCGATGAATATGGCTATTCTCCTTTAAGGGTTGCTATTGAGAATTCTAACTTACAGATAGTAAAGTATCTTATAGAAAATGGTGCTGATTTAGATATTAAGTATGAAAAGGGTCTTACTCCTCTACATTTTGCTGCTTTGTTTGGTGACTTGGAATTAGCAAGATACCTTGTAGATGAAAAAGATTGTAGTTTTAATGTCTTAGATAAATATGGAAAAAGCCCACTACATATTGCCTCTGAAAATGGTAGGATAGAGTTGGTAAAGTACCTAGTAGGTGAGAAAAAGGCTAATATCAATGTTTTAGATAATCAGCACATGGCTCCTTTACATTTTGTTGCTGAAAATGGTAACTTAGAATTAGCAAAATACCTTATAGAAAAAGGAGCTGACTTTTTTCTCTGTGATAAGTTTGGTTTTAATCCTATAGCACGTGCTATTGATAGAAGCCAAGATGGTATAGTAAAATATCTTATAGGAGTTAAGGATAGATTTGGTTATACCTATTTACACAAGGCTGCTTTCGACGGTGATTTGGATCTTTTTAAGCTTCTTATAAATCATAATGCTGATTTGTACAGAGTTGACAATGATGGTTCCTCTCCTCTACACCGAGCTGCTGAAAATGGTAAGCTTGAAATAGTAAGGTATATTATAGATAAAAAACTTTATAACATTGATGCTGTTAACAATGACAAACAAACACCACTGCTGTTAGCTGCTCAGAATGGTCATTTGGAAATAGTGAAATTTCTTGTAGATAAAGGAGCTGATTTTTTTCTCCCTGATAAGTTTGGTTTTACTCCTCTAAAACGCGCTATTGATAGAGGACATGAGAAGGTAAAAGAATATCTTGAAGAAAAGGGTAGATCTATAGCGGATGAATGCTTGCCAAGTCCAAGTTATAGGCAGAAAAGAGAAGCTGAAAGTAAATGTTTATTTACCTGGGAAGACGTGGATGAATTTAATGAGGAGAAAGATGAAAGAAGAAATTTAGGTAAAATTAAAATAGATGGTGAAAAGTTTATTGATTACATTAAAGATTTACCAGAAGGAAAGCAGGATCAGCTAATTCAATTAGCAGATAAAGTGAGAATTGTAGGTAATTCTCAAGGTCTTGTAAGTAAGCTTACTAGTAATCAAAAAGTTATGAATCATTTAAGCAAGGTAGGAAAAATCTCCGTCATGACCATGCATGGAATGATGGCTAAAAATGTTCTCGCTGACTTTTTAAATGGAGATTATAAAGGTGTAGCAATAAATATTGGTTTTATAGCAGGTGGTCAAGGATTTGCTAAAGTTGCTGAAATTGCATCTCTTAAAGGGCTAAAATTAGCTTCAGAAGGAAAGTTGTTACTTGGTAGATCTTTAAAAGCAGCATCTCCTTTTCTTGCTCGTGGTACTTCTGCTTTTGTTGTCTATGATTTGGTCAATCAGATAAAAGCATTTAAAAATGGTACAGAAGAAGCGCTAGTTGGTGTAGTAGGAGATAGTATTTACTTGGGAGTTGACGCTGCAGAGATTGGTATAGAAATTGCTGAAGCTTTTGAGGTTCTAGAAGGAGTATCAAGTGTTACTGGTCCTATTGGAGCTGCAGTTGGAGCTGTAGTATTTATTGGTACTGATATTTATATGGCAGTAAAAAGAGTTGATAAAATTGATGAGATAGTGCACTTAACTGGAGGAGAAAAAATTATTGAGGGGTTACGTGCATTTGTAGGTATGAAACCTGAACAATATATAGAGGAATTAATGGAAAGAAAACAGCTTAATGATCAATTAGTTAAGCAACGACTTGAATATTTAAAAGAACATAATAGTATCCAAAGGTATGTTTTTCCTACTAAAAAATCAATTGTAGATTCTTGTGAGACTTTTACTAGAGAAATCGTTGGCATGAGAGGACATTTTAAGGTATTAGAAAGTGAAAGATGTAAGGTTAAAGTTCAGGATGATTTAGATAATGTGGCATTTTTGGATAAGAAAGTAAGTAATGTAATTTATGAAAGAGCAAAGCCAGATAATCCAAATGAAGGAAAATTATTCTGTCTTCCAACTGATCCAATACGTCCTGAAAGCGGAGGTGAAAGTGCTTACCTTTGTCATGATACAATAGGCTTGGATTATCAGGCAAATAGAACAGGAGATTATACTTTAATTACATTGGGAAAAGGCAGAGATAGAGCAATTGGATTTAAATATAGTCCTAATGTTTTCTTGGTAGACGATGGTGATAAGGACTTTACTGGAGGTAATAAAGATGATTTGTTCATCCTAGTAGGTAATAGGGTTAAAGGAAGGTTAGATGGAGGTGGTGGAAATAATACACTAAACTTAGCAGAGTTTTCCTTGAATGAGAATCTCAACATAAAACCTGACTCACATAAAAACGATAGTTCAATATCCTCATTCTCTAATGATATTAGAATAAAAAATATGAATATAATTTACGGTAGGAAAGGAAAACAGGATATAGTGGATTGTGGATGCGATGTAAAATATATAGATGGTCAAGGTGGCTTAAGTAATAACACTCCTGATAATATCACCATACCATATTGTTATAGACCTAATGAAAAGAAAGTAATAGTAAGACCTAGTACTGAAATAAATAATTTAGACCAATCAAGTAACGGAAATTTTGATTACATTATTCTTCCTGACAAAGGAAAAGCTAAAATTAATATTGAACCTGATTTCTCTCTTGCAAGACAAAGAAAGCATAATTTTTTATTTAACTATACCCTTTTTGATTTAGCAAGCGTTGATATTAAAAACATTAAAGATATCAATCATTGGCATGCTGGTTATGGAAATATGACTCATACAATGAGAAATGTTACTTTTAGTTTCCTATCAACTTTATCGAAAGGTAAGTCTATTAATGAAAAGTTTGATATAACAATTTCAGATATTCCAGCTAACGCCTCTTATATACTGAGTGACAATACTGAGATAAAAATAGGAAAAAACAATTTATATGCAATGCATAGTACTGATAAAACTATTGATGAGATTGTTGAAAATTATCCAACTATAGCAGATCATTTAAGGATGTCTCTTTTTATAAGTACAAACAATGAGACTGTTGTTATGGGGCATGGAAATCATGATATAATTAATAATAATTTTTTACAAAAAAGTCATTTAATTGGTAGTGGTGGTGCAAATGTATATGTGATTACTTCAGGTCATGAGATACTTGATATAGAAAACCTTCCTATTTCAGAAGTTGTAATTTATGATTATTTCAATAAAAAGAACAGTTTAAAGGATACATTAGATTTACGTCAGTTAGTAGGACAAGTAAATGGTGACTTGAGTATAGAGCCAATATCAAAGATTATCAAAGATAAAAATGATTTGTTGATAAAGTTATCTATATCAGCTACTGCCTTAAAGCAAGATGTAATAACGGTTAGACTAAAAGATGCATTTGTAAATAACTGGTATAAGGAATTACAAGTTATTCTTAATAATGCGCCTATGAAAATAAGTTCTGAATTAGAGTTAAAACCACTACCTTTGATATTTGATAGGGATAAAGAAGTAATTGTAGTCGCACCTCAAGAAGTAGAAGAAAAAAGTGAATTAATTATATCTAAAGAAGCAGGGCAATATACTTTTCTTTATTCTGGAGGGCTTTGTTGCATCGCTACTTATGAAAGGCTAACTATAGCTAGGATTATAAGCAACCTATTGAACATCTTGTTTTTTTGCAATCAATCTGATCAAATTTAAGAATAGTAATTTATTATTTATATTAATAAACTTAATTCTATTGAAAATAGCTAAAGCATTGAAATTCTTGAATTTTAGCCGGATTAGTGAGTGGTAGTGAAATTTCTTTTACTCAAATTTAGGTATTCACTGACCGTTCTTGTTATAAATACCAGAATAATAAGCTACTGATATTCTCCATCTTTTTTATCTTTAATCCATCATAGCTAGCGATGCAACAAAGCCATTCTGGATATGACTTAATGATTACCAACGTTTTTAATGCTGATATGGAAATAAGCAAGTTTTGTACTATATGTCTTAAAGATTTTTATGAGCAGCCTAAAATGGGAACATTATCTATAAAATTTAATGACACAGAAATATTGTTAAGTAATGAAATAGATAAAATAAATAATGCAGATAGTATTAGTGACAAACTAAATATGAATGGTTACATTAGTTCTATCGTTAAGTTACAAGGTTCTGCACCTTTAGAGGCTGCAAGTAGTAATCATCCTATTAGGCACAAAAGACATAAGGATCATAGTAGATATGAAGATGGTATGCATCTTATAAGACATAAGAATCATAGAGTACAGAAGCATAATATTGATTACCAAGAAGATATGCATTACAGCATAGATCAACTAGAAATAGCAACAAGCAGTGGTGCAAAACCGTCTTCATGGATAAATAATTTGTTTAGTTGGGTAAAAAGCTCTATAGGTGGGTTATTAGGTTCTAGAGCTGCTTTACCTGGGAAAACATTCACTCAAAGTTCAATCTCACAAATTAGTGCACCAATCGATGTAAATGGTACAATAATGTTACTTGATTTATTAATTAGAAAAGTTACAGGTCAAAAGTATATTTCTACAGTAGATCAGTCTATATCTCCACTAGAAGCAAAGGGCTATGCACTCAGTATTACAAAGAGATTTGAGAAAGTAGTAGAGCAAGCTGGATTAAAAAGTGGTGTATCAATGCATCGATTAAATATTGATTTTGTGGAAATACAGAAAGAAGTTACAGGAAAAATCATGAGTGGTAAATTTGATGAGATTTCGGGAGTTTTAAACTCATACCTAGAAGAAGCATGTCCTGGTAGAGAAGCAGGATGCCCTGGTAAGTTAAGTCCGAAAAAGTTTGACAAGTTTATAGCTCAATTTAATAAGGGTCTGATAAATCAATCAATAGAGCAGATATTACACAACAGAGATGGTACATTAGAAGTTTATGGTGCAAAGCAAATGAGTTTAGAGCCTCAAAGTTATTTAAGTAATGCTTCAGTTCACAGCCACTCAGAAGTATCAACTTGTCTTTCTGAGATAGGAGTAACCAAACTTGGGGTAATCTCAATAGGTAGGTTATAATATAAGAGGTAATATGCCAAGTAGTAGAAAATTTAAAGTGAAGGTGGCAAAATTAGCCACAAAATCATTAGGTATACCAGTAGCAAGTTTGATGGTTCTAATACTAACATGAATGAAGTAAGAATACAAGACTAGAGTTGGGGAATAAATGGTTAATATACTATTCATATTAAACTTACAGCACGTAGCTTTGATATAGAAGTTTGGGTAACGTTATGATAGTAATTTATATAATTCTATGTGCAATCTTTATAGCCATTTTAGACAGTTCACTAGATTCTTAATGAGGGGATGTTTCTAACTTAGAGAAGGTTTTCATAAGTGAATAAGTAGGAGTATTATGTTTTTTCTTTGAGTTGTGAAATTTCAGAATGAGAGAGGCCGGTAATTTGAGCTATAACATCTATAGAGACACCGGCCTTAAGTGAGTTTTTGGCTACTTCAACTTTACCTTTTTGATGGCCGATTAGGATGCCTTCTTGTCTGCCAATTTTCAAGCCTTTTGCAGTAGCATCATCAAGTTTTTGTTCCAAGATAGCAGCTTCTTTCTGTAAATCCATTACTCTTTCTTCATAAGCTACAAGATCTTTCTCATTCCAATGAAACTTATCTAGCTCATCATATGCTAATTTTATTATTGGTGATTTTTCTGCTATTTTTCTTAAATCTTCATCAGTTGTTTCTTCTGCATATTTAAAGAAAAATAGCCAACGATCTACTACATTTTCTAGCTGCTCTTCTCTGTTCTTAGGAAACTTTGGTAACTCAATGAAAATAAATTGAAAATCTTTTAAGTCATGCTCATTAGTTTTTTCATCTCTTATGGTATGGCTAGATATATAATCAAGCTTATCAGGAAATAAAATACAATCCGCTATAGCAATAAAGAAAACCTTCTTTAAATCAATGTACTTACCACCTTTATCAGCCTGCCTCGAGTAAGCCTTAGCAGCATATAATTGAGCCCGTTTTTCGAAGCCTTTATCACGAGCGAGTTGCATCTCAATCACGTATCTGGCCCCAGTGGAATCTCTGCACAGAACATCGACAATACTCTGCTTATCAGAGGCAATTTCAGGGTCCATAATGGTGCTAAGGAATTTAACTTCTTGTATAGTATTTATTTCAGTAAACCCCAAAATATCATTCAAAAAGTGGATAAGGATATTCTTATTTTTTTCAGTACCAAAAATTTTCTTAAATGTTAAATCAAGCTTAAGATCTAAAAATTTTGAGAGAGCCATGAGAAAGTAAGATAAAAAGCATTAATAATTATACACAATTGTGAAGAAATATTCAACTAAAATTCAAACATAGAAAGAAGTATCCCTTTTGTATATCTTTATTTGGTAGTATTAACCTGTATAATATTTATGGCAAATATCTCTATAAGGTATCAGATAGCAGAAAAAGTGAAAAGCTGGAGGTTAAAAAGAAAATATACTCAAAAAGATTTAGCAAAAAAAATCAGTACAACATATCAGGTAATACTGCAATATGAAAAAGGAACACGCAGAATTTCAATTAAGAAGTTATATGAATTAGCAGAAGCATTATCAACAACTGCTAGAGATCTAGCTTGCGGACAAGAAGTATCAAATGAGGAAAGGTATGAGGAAGAAGAGATATTAAATCTAGTAAGAAGACATAAAGAGATTAAGGATCAAGAATTACGTGAAACGTTTTACTTATTAACCAAATTCATCCGTATTAGTGAGGAAGAAAGTGGAAAGGCAGTAAAAGTAGAGGTGGCAAAGGGTTTAGTTAAGGAAGGAGTTTCTGCTCATGTTATCTCTCAAACGACCAGTTTATCTATTGATGAATATGATAATGATGAGAAAAAAATTTCTATTCCGTATAAAGTAGGTCAAAGAATAAAAGAATGGAGATTGATACGAGGATACACTCAAGAAGATTTAGCAAGCAAAGTGGGCGTAATAAATCAAAGAATATATGAATATGAACAAGGACGAGCTGCTGTTTCACTTGAAATGTTAGATGAAATAGCAAAGGTACTATCAATTAGTATTACAGACCTACTTCCAGAAACAAGAGAAAATGAGAATAGTGAAGCAGAGCTATCAAGGTTAATAGAAGAATATAAAAAGATTAAAAGCCAAGAGCTACGTAATGTACTAATAAAATCTCTGTTTGAAAGCATGCAAGTTTGCAAAGAGAAAGTGAAGAGAGTAGAAAAGATGAGAATTGCAAAGAATTTAGTTAAGGAAGGAATTTCTATCAATATTATTTTAAAAACAGTGGGCATCTCTTTAGACGAAATTCAACAAATTTAAAATAAAAAATCAGTATCTATTAATATACTTACTTTTTGATGAAAAAATAAGTGAAAAAGATTGAAAAATTAATTTGACTTCACTCGAAAGCTATGGCTCTATGCCAATGCTGACAAAAAAACAGCAGTAAATATATAAAAACATTTTGTTATTAGTGAAGGGTAATTTTTATGAATAATAAGAAAAATAGTAGAGATCGTAGAGAAGAAATAGAGTTCAGAGCATTAGAAAGCAACGGTAAAGCTCTACTTGATCGTGAAGTAATAGAAACGTTTCTAAGTGCAGTGCATGACAGGGAAGAAGCTCGAATTATTGCTAGAAAGCTAATAGATAGTTTTGGAATAGGAGGAGTTTTAGGCCAGGAAATAGATGACTTGAAAACTATAGAAGGGATAACTGACTCTACAGTAGCAGTAATTTTATGCCTAAAGGAAGCTGCAAAGAGAGTACCAAGAGAAGAGTTAAAGAAAGGACCTGTAATGGATAACTTGGAAACCATAGTAAAATATTTGAGGGTGAGTATTGGTTATTCAGAGGAGGAAAAGATGAAAATAATATATTTTGATCAAAAGTGCCGTTTAAAGGGGGAAGAAGTGTTCACTGGTACAGTGGATAAGGTACCTTTTTACATAAGAGAAGTAACAAGAAAGGCATTAATAAGAAAAGCGACGTCAATAATAATATCGCACAATCATCCAAGCGGAGATACACAACCTTCAAATAGCGATATATCTCTCACTAGGCAACTAGCAGAAGCTTGCCAAAGTATAGGAATAGAATTAATAGACCACATTATTATTACATTCAGTAGCTATTTTAGTTTCAAGGAAAATAGGTTGTTGTGAAAGCTTTTATAGCTACAGTAACTTAGATTTACCGACAATCGTCATTCCGCTACGTGTTAGCGGCTAAGAGATACCGTGACGGGATGACGGTTGGCTTTGTTGCATCGCTAGCTATGATGGATTAAAGATAAAAAAGATGGAGAATATCAGTAGCTTATTATTCTGGTATTTATAACAAGAACGGTCAGTGAATACCTAAATTTGAGTAAAAGAAATTTCACTACCACTCACTAATCCGGCTAAAATTCAAGAATTTCAATGCTTTAGCTATTTTCAATAGAATTAAGTTTATTAATATAAATAATAAATTACTATTCTTAAATTTGATCAGATTGATTGCAAAAAAACAAGATGTTCAATAGGTTGCTTATAATCCTAGCTATAGTTAGCCTTTCATAAGTAGCGATGCAACAAAGCCATGACGGTTCGCGGCGGCATGACGGTAAGTTTTATTGTGGCACGATGGTGTAGTATAATGTTGGTAAACCTCAGTTACTTTAGCTATAAACGATTAAGATGAAGTTATCATATATCTATATACTTACAAATAAAGCTAATAGCACATTATATATTGGTGTAACTGCAAATTTGATCAAGAGGATTTGGGAACACAAAAACAAAATTGTTTCAGGTTTTACATCAAGATATAATGTAAATAAACTTGTATATTTTGAAGAGTTTGAAGATATAAGTTTAGCTATTGCAAGAGAAAGGCGCCTGAAAGAATGGCCAAGGCAGTGGAAAATTAATTTGATCAATCAAAAGAATCCTAGCTGGGTTGACTTATATTACTTAGCTTTAAGATAGCTATGCTGAGATCCCGCTAACACGTAGCGGGATGACGAGAAAGGATTAGCGGTATGACGAGAAAGGAGCAGCAGGATAACGGTTAAGTAATTCGTCATTCCGCTACTTGTTAGCGGATGAGATACCGCGAATGAATCGCGGTATGACGGTTTGCGGTGGTATGACAGTTAAGTAATTCGTCATCCCGCTACTTGTTAGCGGGATCTAGAGATACCGCGAATGAATCGCGGTATGACGGTTCGTGGTGGCATGACGAGAAAGGAGTGGCGGTATGACGGTTCGCGGCGGCATGACAGTTAAGTAATTCGTCATCCCGCTACTTGTTAGCGGGATCTAGAGATACCGCGAATGAATCGCGGTATGACGGTTAAGTAAGGGATCTATGCTAAGAGATACCGCGGGGTATGACGTAGTAGCTATTTCTTGTAATCAAGTTTCGTTAAAGGTCAGATTGAATGGTTAAATCTTCCACCCAAATAACCACACACTCTACTTGCTTGTTTGGATATATTTCTTGTACTAAGGTTTTATAGGTCAGCATTTGCTTTTTTATTTCATTTAATAAGGAAACAGAAACGTTACGGTGTGATTTGTAGTCAATTATGATCGCTTTATCTTGCGTTATGCATAGCCTATCTAGTCGTACTAATACTGGTTCGCCATCGATTATTCCACTCAGTGTAATCTCTGATTTGCCTTCTAAGTCAAACAAATAGCCATATTTTTCATTAAAGGCCAATATTTTACTGTAAATTTCATCCTTATCTTCACTGGTGTTTATATTGTCAAGATATTTTCTGACCCAGTTTTTTCTCCTTTCTTTTTCTATCTTGGGCATATATTGTAATATGCTGTGGATTATTAAGCCTCTTGTATAACCATCTGTCATCCAAGTAGCTGATGCTGATTTTCCTTCTTTTTTACTGGATCCCAGTGTCAAGCACTGGGATGACAGGGGAGGACGCTGGGATGACAAGGAAGGATGTTGGAATGACGAAAGAGGGCGCTGGAATGACATTGATAGGTTTGGCGGAAGGGAAATGACTGGAACGTCAAAATAATCACGTTTTTTATAAATGTAAGGGTAGTTTGCGTTCACACATAGCACTTCAACTTTTTCTTTAAATATTGGCTGTAAGTATGCTTGTTTCTTTTCATATGGTTCTCCATACTGAGTGATTAGATCATACCAAGAGCCCTTTTGCACTGGCTCTTTACTTAAGATGTATAACTCATCTTCAGCACGTGTGAGTGCTACGTATAATAAACGCAAATATTCGTTATAATCCTCTAGTTTTTTCTCTCTTTTTACTTGATCACAATAAGCGTTATTGTTTTTTCCACACCAAAATGGCACTTCCGTTCCATCAAAGATAATGCTTTCACTGTTTCTTGGCACTGTGTTTGTATCAACCAAAAATACTATGGGAGCTTGCAGACCTTTTGATTTGTGAATTGTCATTATTCGCACAGCATTGCGTTCTGATTGCATATCATTCTTAATCTCCGGGTTATTCTCCTTGATCCACTGAACAAACGCTTGAAGAGATGGGTTTTCAAATTGCAACACAAGGTTCATAAATTCGTCTAGAACCTCGAAGCACTCAAGACCTAGCCTTGCAGCAAATTTCTTCTTACCTGTACGCAATATATGTGTAAATAGTGCAAGAGGAGACTCTATGCGAGATAAGTTAATGAGATAGTTTAATTCACTATAGATAACCACAGAATAATCCCGAATTCTTTCCCATAGTGAATGCTCTTTACGGTCATATGCAATGTTAAATAAATCATCCTCGGTAAAATTGAATAACGGTGATTTTAAAGCATTTGCAAGAGCTAAATCATTTGCCTGGAGGAGTAAAAATTCGGCCAAAGCTATTAAGTCCTGCACGGCTATATAGTCCATAATTCTAAAATAATCTCGGCCTACAACTGGCACGTTTGCTTTTTTAAGTTCGCTTATTATGTAATCAACTAACACGTTTCGTTGCCGTACCAGAATCACAATGTCCCTTGGCTCTATATGGCGATCTTTAGCGACTAAAATCCGCCCTTCGTTTAACCAATTGTGAATTCTGTTGGCTATTGTTTGAGCAAGTAATCGATCTGTTATTATATAATTTTCCCTGCATGTCAGAGGAATTTGTAAAGCTCGCTGTTCTTTCTCTTTACACTTTGGTAACGCTGGCCAAATTTCAATATATCCTTGGTCATTCTCTCTATGTGGAACATGTTTTATTTTATTATCAACAAAAGATATTTCTGCGCGGAAGTTATTAAATATTCTATCTACAAGCATTAAAACTTCTGGAGTTGAACGAAATGACTTTTCAAGTTGGCATGATATCCAATCTCTGCCACCAGTTTTCGTATGAAAGTATTGTTGCATGTAGTTGAATAGATGGGGATTTGCTCCTTGAAATCTGTATATGGATTGTTTTACGTCACCAACTACAAATAAGGTTCGCTTTTCATCATTACCGGCAAAAAATTCATCGCAGAGATTTGTTATAATTTTCCATTGGCTGATGCTATTGTCTTGTGCCTCGTCAACAAGGATGTGATCTATTTTTTGATCCAAGTTAAACAATATCCAATCTTTGTAGTTTGGATTGCTGAGAAGATTTGTTGCTAAGCCAATTATATCATTGTAGTCAAGCAGTGCGTTTTTTGATTTTTCGCTACTGTATAGATCAACATATACTTTAAATATACCAAGTAAGCTACTGGTTCTCTTGAATATTTGATAAGAGTTCATGTCTTTTATATGAGTAAACACTACATTCTGAACGCTCTCTATTATTTGCTCTGCATCTCTAAATTTTTCCAAAGTACTTTTTGTTGCAATGGATGATATGCTCTTTTTTTCGTGCGATTCTGATTTGAGAAATACCTTGGCTAGGTTTTCTATTTTGGTGTCATTCCAGCGCGTGACGCTGGAATCTACACTTCTTTTCTTCTGGATCCCAGTGTCAAGCACTGGGATGACAGTAGAATAAAGTATTTCACTATAACTCTGATCTCTTTTACTGCCTTCACTTAATATCTCGGCTAATCTTTTTATGTGCTCAGTCGTTTCACTCTGTAAGTCATGAATTTCATCTGGAGCACTGAGTTTATCTTTGATATATTCTGAATCATTTTCTGATATCGATCTTTTTATACATAAAGTATAAAGCAAATCGCGTAGCTTATTTTCATCAAATTCAGCCGCAATAAGATTGATATCATCCTGCACAGTTTCGTTATGAAGCACTTTATTGAATATGATGGAATGTAATTCTTTACATTCACTCAGCGTACAATTTGGGGCGATGCCAGCTTCTATGGGAAAGTTGGAAATTAGTTTGTAACAGAAAGCGTGTATGGTTTGTATAGTTAGACCAAGATTTTCCAATTCAGAGAAAAGCCTTCTTGCTCTTGTTAAATAATCTTTATTTTTTCTGGATCCCAGTGTCACGCACTGGGATGACAAGTAGGGGTGCTGGGATGACAAATAGGGGTGCTGGGATGACGTCGAAGGGTGAGCTACTGGATTTTCACTTAAATCGTGATTATGTGGTGCTATCACCTCAGCATCATTCTCCGTTATTTCTGCGTCATCCCCTGTCATCCAAGTAGCTGACACTGGGATCCAGGTTTCTTTTTTTCTGATTTGCAATAGGTCTAGTTGTTCCAGATCCATTATTAATTCACTTTCTGAGCATATTGCCCACTTACTGAGTATGCTGTGAATGCGATTCTCCATCTCGTTTGCTGCAGCGTTGGTGAACGTTAAGCAGAGAATATTTCTTTTGTTTTCTAATAAAAGTCTCAATACTCTGTCTATTAAGATTTTTGTTTTGCCTGTACCAGCGGACGCATTTACCCATACAGAGAAATTGGGATTTATGGCATTTGATCTCATCAGAAGTGCGAAAACCTTATAGAAGTTGACTAAAATAGCATTATACATATAATGTAAAAATAATCTTAGTGAAGATATATAATGAAAAGTTTTTGTGTAAAGGCGCCTGCAAAAATCAATCTTTTTTTGCATGTTGTAGACAAAAAAGAAACAGGGTATCACTTGATTGAAGGTTTATTTGTCTTTGCTAATCTCTCTAATTTTTTGGAAATAAAAGTAGGTGAGAAGGATTCTAGATACGATAACTCTACAGTTGAATTTGTAAATTCCGAACTTAGAATTAATAACAGGTACAACAACGTAATGAGAGCAGTTAATCTATTGCTTAGATATGCTCCTGCGCGAACTAAAGTCATTGTAAAGGTTGTGAAAAATATACCAATTGCTGCGGGTTTGGGCAGTGGCTCCTCAGATGCTGGAGCTGTGGTACGCATACTAGGGAAGCTGTGGAAGATTGATAGGACGATTTTAAATGAAATAGCTTTAAGCGTTGGTGCTGATGTTCCTGCGAGTATAGATAGCAAGCCAGTTTTTGTTAGAGGTATTGGTGAAGAGTTGTGTCCCATAAAAAAATTCTCTCTAACCACAAATATAGTACTGGTGAAGCCGAAAAAAAAGTTTTTGAGCACACTAGAGGTATTTTCCAAACATGAAGGAGAATTTTCTGAGCCAATTAAATGGAGCGATGACGCTGAAAAGGATTTGTTGAAGTTTCTTAAAGAGACGAGAAACGATCTTCAAGAAATAGCAATAAGCCTTGTACCTGAAATTCAGGATGTGATATCAACACTTGAGTCACAAGAAGGCTCTATACTTTCTCGCATGTCAGGCAGTGGTGTATCATGCTTTGGAATATTCGATAGTGAGGAAAATGCAAAAGCTGCTGCAGTTAATATCAGAGAAAAGCAACCAGAATGGTGGGTATGTGACACTCAATTAATAGTTTGACTTTATGCCCTTAATTTCCGAGAATAAAAATCTTATAAATGGTTACAGGGAAGGAAAATTTTTGGTGAATAATAGAGAATATTGCGGCTCAATTATAGTTTTTCCTGAAAAGGTGATTAAATTGAAAGAAAGTGATATAAATAGCAAGGAACATTTTAAATCTTTTTTAACAGAGGAAATAGAAATTTTGATAATAGGTACTGGTAAAACACGCAATATACCAAGTTCTTCAGTGAAGTCCTATCTTATGGAACAAAAAGGTTTAAATTTTGAATTTATGACAACCGGTGCAGCAAGCAGAACCCATAACGTTTTAATATCCGAAGATAGATTTGTTGTCAGTTATCTAATAGCCATATAGCATGCTTGAAATGTTTACCCAGGACTTTTTCATCAATAGTCTAGTTGCAGTAGCCGTAATTAGCCTAGTAACAGGCGCTTTAGGATCGTTTATGATATGGCAAAGGTTATCTTATCTTGGTGATAGTTTGTCCCATTCTTCGTTGCTTGGTGTTGCACTTGCTTTAATCTTTAAGATTAGCCCATCGCTTAGCATAATGCTCATTGCAATTACATTTGCTATACTACTTTCTCTTAATTTTAACAGATTATATTCTGCTGATACGATATTGAACATTGTTACCAATGTAGTTTTATCATCGAGTTTAATACTTATGTCTTTTCTTCCATCGGGCAATAATAGTATTATTAGCTCACTGTTTGGTGATATATTAACGCTCGATCAAAGTGATATAATATTGATTTTTTTAATCTCTGTAATAGTTACTTTGATATTAATATTTAGATGGCGTTATTGGTTAATGATTTCAATTAATCAAGATTTAGCAGTAGTTGAGAAGATTAATGTTAATTTTGTTAGACTAGAATTTTTAATCACTCTTGCTATATTTATAGCAATTGCTGCCCAATTAATAGGAATATTACTCATTGCTGCATTTTTGCTAATACCAGCAGCATCTGCAAGGCTCATTTCGAAAACTCCAATGCAGATGATTATTGTTGCAACAGTTTTTTCTGTGATTTCTGGGATATCAGGTCTGATGTTATCTGCAAGTTTTGATTTGTTAACTGGACCTGCAATTATACTTGTTGCAGCCGTATATTTAATTATCGCTTATTTTATAAGGTTAGTATTAAGCAGGTTGGCTTGATTTTAGTCTCGAATGTTAATAATTTTGTAATATACTCATTATAAAACATCACTATCTTAGCACAAAATAGTCTTTGCTATATTATTGTTTATGTGCTAATGATAAGCTGTTAATTTTATGGAGTAAGCAATATGAGCGAAGAAGGATTTTTTTCCAAATATATATCTCAACCTGTGAAAAAATTTTATAATTATATTACAGGAAAAACAGAAGAGTCGGATAATGTGCAGAGTACGGCAGATGATGTGCACAATATTGCGCAAGAAAACTCAGAGTCTTTGGATACTCATGTACAATCAAATGAGAATGATATCATATAGATGGCATGAGGGTCATACCATCCAAAGTTAAAAAATTCCTAGAGAAACCTGATGCTTTAAGTGGTGTGTTAATTCATGGAAGTGATAACAGTAGGGTTGGTTTTTATGTACAAGAAATAATTGCCAATTTGGATGAGTATTCAGTTCAGGTGATGGATTTTGCAATAGTGAATAAGTCACCCGGTTTACTGTTTTCTGAATTGGCAAACATTTCGATGTTTACCAGCAAAAAATTAATTAAGCTGATAAATGTGAGTGGAGGTATATCCAAAGAGTTAAAAAACGTATTGGATTATAACGCAAGTGGTCACTATGTAATGATGGTAGCAAGTGATCTTCCATATAATTCTGCGACTAAAAGTTATATGGAGAGTTCAAAAATTTTTGGTGTGATTGCTTGCTATAAGGACAGCAACAGCAATCTTTATGACATTATATTAAGTTACTTAAAACAAAATGATATAAAATGCACAAATGAGATAATCTACCATTTGCAATCTTACTTTAATCATAGCAAGCTGCCTATATGTTCAGAACTTGAGAAGTTAGTTTTGTACTTAGGGGAGAGAAAAGACCTAAAACTTACTGATATAGAATTATGCTTTTCAACTTCCGGCAACGACTATGCTACACTTGATGATCTATGCTCTGCCATAGCAAGTAAAGATATGTCGCGCTTCATTAGAATTTCTGATGCATTGATATCGCAAGAAAATTTTTCACCGATAGCGCTAATTCGCATTATATCAAATTATTTCCTACGCCTTGAAAACGTTTTGCTGTCAGTGCAAGGTGGAATGAGTGAGCAGGCTGCGATTGATCAGCTAAGCCCTCCATTGTTTTTTAAACAATTGCAGAGCTTTAAATCTCATTTGAAAAGTTTGCAACTTTCAGAACTTAAAAAGATTTTGGAAGAATTGATAAGCTTAGAAGTTACCTGTAAAAAAACTGATTTAGATCATAAAATGATTTTTCAGCAGGTGATTTGTCATATTACAAATACAATTACTTGCTATAGCTAACAAAAATAAGGTGTAACCAGACTGCATTCTGTGATTTTTAGCAAAACATGATCTTTCATTTGAGCTTTCTTCAATTTAAAATAAATACAGGAAATTGCTGCCTATAGCTAAACTGACTTAGATTTACCGACAATTTGAAAAACCGTCATTCCGCTACTAGTTAGCGCCGCGGCGGCATGACGATAACCTCGTCATCCCGCTACTTGTTAGCGGGATCTATGCTAAGAGATACCGCGGCAGCATAGCTATAGCTATCTTCAAAAATATGGTTGAATAATTGTTAATAATAGTGTATAATTATTAATATTTTCAAGCATTTTTGCCATGGCTCTTTCAAAATTTCTCGATCCTCGCAATGATTTGTGTTTCAAAAAAATCTTTGGAACGGAAAAAAATAAGAATATCCTGATCCACTTTTTGAACGATATTTTAGGGTTTACTGAGATAAATGCAATACAAGAAGTTGAGTTTCTTAGCACTATTATGGATCCCGAAGTTGCCTCTGATAAACAAAGTATTGTTGATGTTCTCTGCAAGGATTCTCATGGAAATAGATATATAGCAGAAATGCAGCTCGCTAGAGACAAGGGCTTCGAAAAACGCGCTCAATTATATGCCGCTAAAGCCTACTCAAGACAATTAGATAAATCTGGCAACTACATTGATTTAAAGAAAGTCTTCTTTATTGCTATTTCCAATTGTAACTTACTTCCTGAAGAAGTTGGTTATATCTCTACTCATAATATACGTGATATAAAAACCAACGGCCATTACTTAAAAGATTTTCAATTTGTCTTTATTGAGTTACCTAAATTTACAAAAAGCAAAGTAGAACAGCTAGAAAGCATAGTAGATCGTTGGCTATTTTTCTTTAAATATGCTGAAGAAACGACAGATGAAGATCTAAAGAAAATTGCAGAAAAAGCGCCAATAATAAAGCTAGCATATGATGAATTAGACAAGTTTCGTTGGAACGAAAAAGATTTAGTAGCTTACGAAGAAAGAATAATGGATCTACGGAAAGAAGAAGCCATTCTTGAATACAGACTTGATCTTGCTGAAGAGAAAGGGTGCGCCGTGGTACGCATTAAGAAATACTTAGCAGAGCTAAGCGGGGTTCAGAATAAATGGCCTCGAGGTGAACAACTAACTTTAACCCGAAAGGGAAGGAGGACAAGAGCATGTATGTAAAGCGAGAGTTATCTGAAGATGTGTAAGATAACGGCTTGCAACACCTGATCAATATGGTTAAAGCTAAACTGCTTGAATTCTAATCTTCAGGGGTGGGACTTCACATCCATGGGTATCGCATTTAAAACCCCATGTCTACGGTAAGCACAGATTAAACTTTCGTTTGTGTGACATTCTGGCTGTAGAACGATAAGTAGTGAACTTATTTAAGAGGATGAATGGAAAACCTAAGTTGATCTAGAACAGTTCTTAGTGACGGAACATGGGATGACCTAAGGAACGCGAGTTCTATGGTTACGGAGTCATCGTAGTAGTCGTGAAAGTAACGAATCACCGGGGAGCGTGGGAAAGCCACATACAGGGCAAAGGGTGACAGATAATTGAATGTTGAAATTGGGAGGTACGCAAGATGCGGAAAGCTGAAACAATACTTAACATTATACGTGAACGTGGACAAAGAAATTTGCCGGTTAAAAACGTATATCGCCTACTTTATCAGCGTGATCTTTACCTTCGAGCGTATGGCAAACTTTGTCGTAATAAAGGTGCTATGACAGAAGGTGTGACAACTGAAACAGTTGATGGTATGTCTTTGGAGAAAATCGATAAAATCATAGAGGATTTACGCTATGAGCGATATCGGTGGACACCAGTAAAACGTATCTATATTTTAAAGAAGAGTGGTAAACGCAGGCCGTTAGGATTGCCAACATGGTCAAATAAGTTACTTCAAGAAGTAATCCGATTAATATTGGAAGCCTACTATGAGCCTAAATTTAGTGAATGTTCACATGGATTTCGACCAAAGCGTGGATGCCACACTGCATTAAGAGCAGTAATGCAAAAAGGCAGAGGTACAAAATGGTTTATAGAGGGAGATCTCAGTGCATGTTATGACTCAATTGATCATACTATGTTGTTGAAAATACTGAGTGAAAGCTTCCAAGATAACCGTTTTATTCAGCTAATCAATCGACTGCTAAAAGCAGGATATATGGAAAATTGGAAGTACAATAAGAGTCATAGTGGGGTACCACAAGGTTCTATTATTGGTCCAATTTTGAGTAACATATTACTCGATCGGTTAGATAAACATGTGGAACATATACTAATACCAGCAAATAACCGAGGTAAGCGAAGAAAGACAAATCCAAAATATTTAAGGTTAACCATGCAAGTATCGATGATGAGAAAACAAGGGAACTGGGATCAAGCAAAACAACTGCGTCAATTAGTGCAGGGTATGCCATCTAAGGATTCTTGTGATCTAAATTATCGACGTCTTTGGTATGTTAGGTATGCTGATGATATTCTGGTAGGGTTTGCAGGACCAAAAAATGAAGCTGAACAAATTAAAAATGAGATTGCTAAATTCCTCAATGAGGAGCTCAAACTTATGCTTAATGAAGATAAAACGCTTATTACACACGCGTGTGATAGCAAAGCCAATTTTTTAGGTTATAAAATACACGTCTTGCATGCAGATGATAAACATGATCATCGGACACAACGATGTATTAACGGTAGTATTGGGTTACGTGTACCACATCATATAAAGCAGAAAAAGTGTTCTGAATATATGCGTTGTGGAAAGCCTATACATTTACCTCAACGTACACTTGATACAGCTTACAGTATTGTTGCTCAGTATCAAACTGAATATCGAGGAATTGTACAATATTACAAAATGGCCTACAACCTTCACACACTAAGTTATTTGAAGTATGTGATGGAAGTATCATTAGTAAAGACTTTAGCATCTAAATACAAAACAACTTGCAGGAAAATTTATAGAAAATTTGGTGCAATGATTGAAAACGACGAAGGTGAAAAACGAAAAGTCATCCAAGTCAGAGTAGATCGTTTACCATCAAAGATACCATTAATTACACACTTTGGTGCTGTGTCACTAAAATGGAATAAATGGGTAAGTATAAGTGATAACCTTATACCAATATGGAATAAGCGTAGTGAAATAGAGCAAAGACTATTGGCACAAACTTGTGAATTATGTAAATCACAAGAGCAGATTGAAGTACATCACGTACGTAAACTTGCTGATTTGCTAGGTAAACGTAATACTGAGCTACCGAAATGGAAAAAGAGAATGATTGAACGACAGAGGAAGACTCTTGTTGTTTGTCATGAATGCCATAAGAAAATCCAATATGGAAAATATGATGGTGACTCCTTAAAACGTTAGATTATTGGAGAGCCACGTGATACGGAAACGATCATGCGTGGTTCGGAGAGGGGTTGTTGGAAAAGTACTTAACAAGTAACTCGCTGGCTGCCCACTCTACTTCATGCACAGTTCTGTGAGAGGCTGGCGGGGAAGGTCCGCTGGTCTACTCTCCCTATAGAAACTCTCATCGCTGCCTTTTTGTTAACAGTGGTATTAGACTTCAAGTTACTGCAAAAAATGTTTTAAAACATAATTGACTTTATCTAGTTAATACTCCAAATTATAAAAAACAGATAGTTCTATGATGACAAGTCTATTACAAGGCAAAAAGGGGTTAATAACTGGAATAACAAATAAGAGATCGATAGCATGCGGTATAGCAAAAGCTCTCTCAGAGCACGGGGCAGAACTTGCAATCACCTACCAGAATGAAATAATAAAAGAAAAACTATCACCAATAGCAGATGAATTAAATGTGGAGCTAATATTACACTGTGACGTTTCAAATGAAAAAATCATAGATAACGCTTTTGAAATAATAGAGAAAAAATGGGGTACTCTTGACTTTTTGGTGCATGCAATAGCATTCTCCGATAAAAATGAGTTAGATGGTAAATATGTCAATACTTCACTGAATAACTTCCTCAATGCAATGCATATATCGTGCTATTCTTTCACTGCTTTAGCGCAAAGAGCTGAAAAAATGATGTCAGGTGGTGGTAGTTTACTTACTTTATCTTATTATGGCGCTGAAAAAGTTATGCCAAATTATAACGTTATGGGTTTATGTAAAGCAGCACTTGAAGCAAGTGTAAAATATATAGCATGTGATCTCGGGCCACAAAATATCAGAGTAAATGCAATTTCCGCTGGTCCAATCAGAACTTTAGCATCTTCTGGAATAAGCGATTTTCACTTCATATCAGAATGGAATAGAAATAATTCTCCGCTTAGACGCAATGTTACAATAGAGGATGTTGGCAAGGCAGCGTTATACTTATTAAGCGACTTAAGTAGTGGCACTACTGGAGAAATTTTGCACGTCGATTCAGGATATAACGTTGTAGGAATGAAGGTGGTTGACTAACAAAGCACTAGTTCCTTCGGGTTCATACACAACTCTATCAGGAGTTTTGTGACTGTGATTGCAGAAAACATCGAACATAAAATTCCTATTGATAAAGTGACAGAAAAGCCTCTAATTGCTCCGCTGCCAATAATGAACATTATTCCTGCAGCAATGAGTGTTGTGATATTTGAATCCAGTATTGTCTTTATAGCGTTTTTAAAACCTTCTTCAATAGCACGTTCCACTCTCTTGCCAGATTTGATTTCCTCGCGAATTCGCTCAAATATTAAAACATTTGCATCCACCGCCATACCGACAGTGAGTGCAATACCTGCAATTCCAGGTAAAGTTAGAGTTGCTTCAAGCAGAGTGAGAATTGATAATATAAGAATTACATTAGAAAAAAGCGCAACAGAAGCTAATATACCTAATTTGCCGTAAGTGATAATTATAAATAAAGCCACGGCTATAATAGAGATTGTTGCTGCCATTTCCCCTGCCTTTATTGATTCTTCTCCAAGGCTTGGGCCAATGTTTTTTTCTTCAATTATTTTAAGTGGTGCTGGCAGTGCTCCAGATTTTAAAAGTATTGCAAGTTCGCTTGCTTGTTTTTCAGTGAAATTACCGCTAATTTCTCCCTCTCCATTTAAAATTGGCTCACGTATTGTAGGTACTGTTAAGACTGTGTTATCCAGAACAATTGCAAAAGGTTTTCCCACATTTTCTTTAGTGATTTTCGCGAATCTTTTACTCGCTATGCTGTCAAATTTAAAATGCACTGTTGGTTTACCTAAGTGACCAAATCTAACTGATGCGTTAACCAGCGAATCGCCACCTATTTCAGTTTTGCGGAATATTGGATAAGAATTACCTAAAGAATCCTTGAGCATGACAGTAGTTTCGTGATCTATATCCTGCACCTTGGCTATGTTAGTGTTTGCCAAATGAAAAGCTAGCTTAGCAGTTTTGCCAAGCAGAGATTTTATCTGCTCGGTGTCTTCTACTCCAGGCACCTGCACTAATATTTTATTCTGCCCTTGTTTTTGAACGCTGACTTCCTTTGTGCCAAGTTTGTCCAAACGGCGCTGGACATTGTTTATTGATTCTGCAGCTACTTCACTGATCAAAGAATTTTTATAATGGGGTTTATACGAAATGAGAATTGAAGAATCTTTTCTATTTAGCTCTAAATTTGGATTTATCGCATTAATCAACACAGATGCTTTTTTATAATCATCAATATTATTTAAAGTTACAATTACTTGTTCGCTATTTTGTACGTTAGATTCAATATTTTTTGTTAGCAATGTCTCTTTTATCTCACCTGCTAGCATGCCTAGCTTTTCCTTAAAATAGAAGTCTAAGTCTATGTTTAGAAGCAAAGATGCCCCTCCTTTCAGGTCAAGGCCTAAGTTTATTCTTTTTTTCGAAATAAAAAGCTTATTATCAAAGAAATTTTGCAGTGTTATGTATAAAGCAAATAAACAGATGCATAATACTGAAAAAGATTTGACTATAAGCCTGTTGTACATAAGTTGTAGGTTTAAAATTGCAGTGTAAGTTAAAAATAGATTTTTGTAAAATTCTCTATTACCCAAATAACCTATCCAAGTAGCTATAGAAACAAAAAAACTTCCTTGACAAACTCCGCCAGCCCCCTTATCATAGTACTGAAGGTATTCAGTTATCTTCATCTGTGCAGATTAAACAGCAAGAAAACAACGTAGTTGGCGTCTTATTTTTAATTTTTTGCACTATGTGCACCTTATGTCTTCACAACATTTCTAGGTTTTTACCCACACAAGCTGAAACGCGCTTATAAGTCGTTTAAGACAGTATAGTACGCCAATTTGCAGGATTAGAGAGTGAACACTAATTACCACGGGGTTTCTTTTGCCTTTTTTTCTGCTTAGTAAATTTCTTAAACATTTTAGTTAAGGTTAGTTGCACTTAAAAGCAGCTAAATTGCAGTGTTTAAGACTTAAAAAACGCCAATACTGAAAGTAGACAATGACTAGGGCTTCTTTTGCCTTTTTTTTTCGTTTGGTAAATTTCTTAAATATTTATGGCTAAACGACAACCGTCATCCCGCTGCTTGTTAGCGGGATCTAGAGATACCGCGAATGAATCGCGGTATGACGGTTCGCGGCGGCATGATGATAAGCTCGTCATCCCGCTACGTGTTAGCGGCTAAGAGATACCGCGGCGGTATGACGGTGTAGATAGTAATTCGTCATCCCGCTACGTGTTAGCGGGATCTCTTGTTAGCGGCTGAGATACCGCGAATGAATCGCGGTATGACGGTTAAGTAGGGTGTCATTCCAGTCTGGGATCCAGTCTTTATTATGCAGCCACTTGGTTAAAATTAAGTTTTCTGGATCCCAGTGTCTGGGCACTGGGATGACAAGAAAGAGGCTACTTGGATGACACCCTGACAATCGTCATCCCGCTGCTTGTTAGCGGGATCTATGTGAGATACCGCGGCGGTATGACGTAGGACTGCTGTCATGCAAGTACTAGAATCCAGTAAGCTTATTTATGCATATAAAAGGTTATTATTTTGTAAAGGCAAAGTTGCTTTTGGTTTTAAGTTAAAGTACAATAAATGCAAAGGCTCATATGATGAATTAAACTCGATCCAAGTAGTCAGCTACTCGGATGACATCAGAGAGATGGTAACCGAAGTTCATGCGATACACGCTACCAAAGTGTTTAAATAATTAATTAGGTTAAGGTTTGGTATTCAAACAGTCATACATATGCTAGTCAAAATAGGTACCAGAGGAAGCAAGCTTGCAGTTGCCCAGGCTTTGGAAGCAAAACAAAAGTTGCTGGACTCTTTTCCTAACTTATCTATTGAAATTGTTAAGATAAAAACTTCTGGAGATAAGTATGCAAACGCAAATCTTGCTGAAATAGGAGGTAAAGGATTATTCATTAAAGAAATTGAGGCTGAATTGCTCGAAAATAATATAGATATGGCAGTTCATTCGCTAAAGGATGTGCCTGCGTTTTTCTCAGGGGGTTTAACAATTCCTTGTGTTTTAGAAAGGCTAAGTCCATGCGATGCGTTTATTTCTCATAAACACAATAGCCTTGAGTCTTTGCCACAGCAGGCTACTATTGCCACTTCTTCAATAAGAAGAAAAGTTCAGTTGTTAAATGTTAGACCAGATCTAAATATAATACCGCTACGTGGAAATGTAACAACTAGATTGCAAAATCAAAGTTTTGATGGAATAATTCTAGCTGAAGCAGGACTCATAAGATTAGAAAAGAATCACTTAATTACAGAGGTATTGCCACCAAAAGTTATGTTAAGTGCAGTGGGACAGGGAGCGATTTGTATTCAATGTAGAAGGAATGATGTAAAAATTATCGATCTTGTAGAGAAAATTAATAATAATATGTCTTTTATAAGAGTGAAATCAGAGCGCAGTTTTATGAAGACAGTGAATGGTTCATGTTTTACACCACTTGCAGCTTTGGCTGAATATGTGAACGAAAATATGCTACACCTTTGTTGTATGTTAGCAAGTGGAAAAAATATATACTTCACTGAGCGCACTTCATTTATAGAAGATGCGGAGAAAATGGGTATGGATGCAGGACTAGAGTTGAAATCAAAATGCTTATAAGCTTACCTAAAGTACGTGGAATCTATCGTTATGACATCTTAATGTCTAAAGCGACGTGGTTAAACGTCGGTGGACGAGCTGATGTGTTATTTAAACCATGTGATATTGAAGATTTAACATACTTGATTAAAAATACTGAACTGCCAGTTAGCGTTATTGGTGCAACATCCAACATAATAGTACGAGATAGTGGCATTCGAGGAATAACAATAAAATTAGGTAAGGAGTTTGCATATATTAAAAGTAAGGGTAACAACTCCATTGTTGCAGGTGGTGCTGCGCTGCTCAGGAACCTTGCTTACTTTGCAGGAGAGCAACAAATTAGTGGACTCGAGTTTCTAGTTGGAATTCCAGGAACAGTTGGTGGCGGAATAGAAATGAATGCAGGTGCGTATGGTAGTGACATCGCAAGCGTTGTACAATCCATAAAAGCAGTGAACCTAGAGGATGGAAACCTATATGAGTTCTCCAGCAAAGAAATGGGATATTTTTATCGTGGACATAGCTTAAAAGGAAATTGGATTTTTGTTGAAGCTGAGTTTAAAGGAGTAAACTCAGAGCATGAGCTTATATTGCAAAGGTTAAAAGAAATTGTTGAGAAAAAAAATAAAAGCCAGCCAATAAGAGGAAAAACTGCTGGGTGCATATTCAAAAATCCAAAAAACTACCGAGCATGGGAGTTAATTGATAAATCTGGCTGCCTAGGGTTAAATATTGGTGGAGCTAGAATCTCTAAGAAACATTGTAACTTCTTGCTCAATTACGATAATGCAACTGCATCTGACTTGGAAAACCTTGGCAACAGAGTAAAAGATGCAGTGAAGGATAAATTTAATGTTGAACTTGAGTGGGAAATAAGGGTTTTGGGTGGCTATTAAACAGTTTTTATAGCTGCTGTATATTCTAATCTTTCCTAATGACTCAGCATGATCGTAACCTTTCACACTTAATTAAACAGACTAAATTCTGTAATTTTGGGATGTTGAAAAATTTACCTTACGTTGTTATTCCAGCGCATAACGCTGAAATCCAGATTTATAGAAACGAAAAAACTTGCTTGACAAGTTTCGCCGGCCCCCTTATTATGACAATGAAGGTATTCAGTTATCTTCATCTGTGCAGATTAAACAGCAAGAAAACAACGTAGTTGGCGTCTTATTTTTAATTTTTTGCACTATGTGCACCTTATGTCTTCACAACATTTCTAGGTTTTTACCTATATAAGCTGAAACGCGCTTATAAGTCGTTTAAGACAGTATAGTACGCCAATTTGCAGGATTAGGAAGTGAACACTAATTACCACGGGGTTTCTTTTGCCTTTTTTTCCATTTGGTAAGTTTCTTAATGTTTGTAGCTAAACGACAACCGTCATCCCGCTACGTGTTAGCGGGATCTCTTGTTAGCGGCTGAGATACCGCGAATGAATCGCGGTATGACGGTTAAGTATCCCGCTACGTGTTAGCGGCTAAGAGATACCGCGGCGGTATAGTAACTCGTCATCCCGCTACGTGTTAGCGGCTAAGAGATACCGCGGCGGTATGAAGGTTCGCGGCAGCATGACGATAAGCTCGTCATCCCGCTACTTGGATGACAGCAGATCACCTCTTCACAAAAATTTTATCAGTAATACGCATATCAATAATACTCCAATCGCTGAAAGTAAAATCAGTTGTATTGTGCAAGTGGTTTAAATAGTCCCATGCACTAGAAGGGTTATCTTCAGGCAGTTTCACTGTGGAATCGTTATCAAGTATGATATTCCATCTTCTATTCCCTATATAAGCAAAAGAAGAAATGTGGTTACTTAATTGAGTTTTACTCTCTAACGCATCTCTAACAAATTCTAGGTTTGATAACGAGTTTTGTCCTGTAATTACAACAAGATCATCTACTGGATAGTCATCTACGATCACTTTGCCTTCGAAATCAATTACCGAGGTTTTGTTATTATCTTTCCAGAGAGCAAACGGTTTATGCTCATCTATATTAATATGTAGGGTATTGGGCAAAATTCTGTGAACTCCTACGTATTTTATCCATCTGCTTACGGATTGTATGTTACCGGCAAGTTTTGAAAGTGATATATACAGGATAGGTTGCGTTCTATCTGTCAAACTTAGAATGTCCTTTTTGTTTGTAAATTTGTTGCCGCTCACGACTACTTCATCGATTGAAAATCCATTGCTGAGTAATAAACTGGATAGGCACTCATTACACCAAGTAAAGTAGTAATTAAATCGATTTATTATTTTATCAAGTGAACTATAAAGTACTAATGTAAAAAAAAGCGCAGTTATAATAACGAAAGCGCACTTGCGCAAAAAACTCCTTTGGCTTCTAGTAATACTGCTCAACATGACTTAAATCCCTAATATTTTTGTGCTGCAAACTATCTTCAATAATAATTTTAACTAATTCATTAAAATTGATTCCTTTTGCCAATTTTGCAATTTCTGGCACTAACGATAACTCAGTAAAGCCAGGATGTGTATTAATCTCAAGCATTTTTAAAGTGTTATTTTTGGGATTATAACGGAAATCAGAGCGGGAAATAGTTTTACAGCCTAAAAATTGATGAATTTTCAGTGCGTGTTCCAAGGTCATTTTATATATATTGTCAGGAATTTCAGCAGGAAATATATGTTCTGCAAATCCATCTGTATACTTTGCTTCATAATCATAGAATTTATTTTTTGGTCGTATTTCCATAGTGCCAATTGCTTCATCTAGCAATACAGCAGTATGTAACTCTATTCCTGGGACATATTCTTCTATGATCATCAAGTCTCTTGTCATAGAGGTAGCTGACACTGGTTCTTTTCTCTGGATTCCAGTGTCAGCTACTTGAATGACATCAAGTATGATAGCGTCATTTTTAAATTTTAAATGGTCTTCATATGAGGAAACAATATGCACTCCGATGCTAGAACCTTCGTTAATTGGTTTTAAGACGTACGGATAATCGATTTTAATATTATTTTTTAGTAGATCTTCTTGGCTAATTACATAACCTTTTGGAGTGTCGATACTAAGGGATCGAAATATATGCTTTGACATCACTTTATTCATAGCAACAGCAGAAGCCATAACTCCTGAGTGTGTATATTTTATACCTAAGATTTCCAATAAACCTTGAATGCAACCATCTTCACCATAAGGTCCATGCAGAGCAATAAAAGTAAGGCCCGGATTAATCTTTTTAAGCTTTTCAACAATGTTGCTGTCAACATCTATTTCTATTGCATTATATGAAAGGCTATCAAGTGCCTTCTTTACGGCTTTTCCGCTCATAAGCGACACTTCTCTCTCGCAAGAAAATCCACCACTTAAAATTGCTATAGTTGGAATCATGGGCATTCTATGTTTTGCTATATAGCATATAGAAGATACTTTTATCTTCAATAAAAACCTGCTTCTATAGCTAAAAATTTATCAATGAATTAATATTAACTTAGTATTAAATAATGTTAAAAACTTAACATTATGATTATTTTCAGCAATAAAAACTAAAGGTTGTGAGAACCGTTCATTTTGGAATCTGTATACCTATCCTCAAAAGATTATGAACAGGTTCTCACGACTATAATTCATCTGGCGAGTGATCAGATAACATCTTGCTCCCTCTAACCCTTTTTCCTGATTAATTTTTGCTAGCGCTACTTGCTAGCCTATTAAGTGATAATCATGATTATAATCATCTAGCGGGTGATCAGTAGTTGTTATAACATCTTGTTGATCAGATTCCTTTAATTCTTTTTCCTGTTTCTCCTGATTAATTGTTGTTTTAGGTCTCTCTTCTGTATTTAACTCTCCTTGATTATCGTCTAATCCAATGTTTTTTAATTCTTCTGCTACATCTCTTATAAATTCGCCTCTTGGGAAAGAAGTGCCGTAATTTTTCTCATTATACAAATTTAGAGTAACATAAATCATTGTTGTCAAATCATTAGCTATAGACTCACTGTGATAATGGTATTCGTGATAATCCGCGGTAATAGAATCATAATCATCGTCAGACAAATTTGCTAAGTTGTTATATGTAAAGCCTTTAACAGTATGATCTGTGTTCATATCTAAATCATATCTCTCTTGGTAGGCATGAAAAATATAATTAGCGTATTTTTCAATCGTAAGGAGATCTTTCTCATCTAATTGATCGTAATGTATTTCATACTTAAATTTTGTTCCTTCAATATTGATTGTTTTTGAGTTTGGTAATACTACTTTATGCTTTGTTGGGTTTATACTCTCTTTAGCGTGATTTTCCATTTTGATGCCTCTAAATTTTATAATACTGTCATCCTACTAAAAGTTATATAATAATTCGTTAATTCTATATTTAACATAATCTTTCGTTGTTTCCAAGTAGATTATTATTAATCTACTATTAAATATTACTAAAAACCTAAATAATGCGACCATTTTCAATAACCAAAGACAAACAGGATAAGATATAAAAGAAGTTTCTTCCTCTTCAGCAGTATTACTCTAAATTTTCATCAAAATAAGCTGTTTTATCCTTTTTTTCCTTATACTCTTCTGCAGTATAGAGAGGTTGCTTTTTAGCTGTAATGTTTGGCCATTTTTGTGAGTATTCTACATTTATATCGTAAAATAACTTGAAAGTTTTTTGTTCGCTGCTCAGTAATTCTTCATCTAATTCTAAAATATCTTTTATGGAATCATCAGTT
This sequence comes from Wolbachia endosymbiont (group A) of Urophora cardui, assembly GCF_964028435.1. Lineage (NCBI taxonomy): Bacteria > Pseudomonadati > Pseudomonadota > Alphaproteobacteria > Rickettsiales > Anaplasmataceae > Wolbachia > Wolbachia endosymbiont (group A) of Urophora cardui. The sequence continues at coordinate 844,685 of NZ_OZ034774.1, read as the reverse complement.
ACAATTGCATCTACTGGACACTCAGGTATGCACACTCCGCAATCAATACATTCATCTGGGTTAATCACGAGCATGTTTTTACCTTCATAGAAGCAGTCAACGGGACATACTTCCACACAGTCCGTATATTTACATTTTATGCATTTATCTGTAACAAAATGCGTCATAAAACACTGTATATTTGTATTATCTTGGGTACACTAAATTGATAAGAAATTCAAGCCTTTTATGAAGATAAATAAATTGAACAACAAAGAATTAGAAGTATGGTTAAGCTTGGCTAGAACTATAGGACCAATAAAGTTTTTTAGTATACTAAGAACACATGGATCGCTAGATGAGGTGCTAAAATATCTCAATAGGGTGGCTAATAATAAGGTGTATGGCATTCAAGATGCACGAGAAGAAATCAATAATGCAGAAAGAATTGGAGCTAAAATTATACCCGCATGTGACCCAGATTACCCTGATCTTTTAAGAAATATCTCTAGTTGTCCTCCTATAATAACTGCGTTTGGTAATATATCATTATTAAGCCGTGAGATAATTGCAATAATCGGTGGGCGCAACTCTTCGATGAATGGAAGAAATTTTGCCAGTAAACTAGCACTTGATTTAAGCGAAGCTGGTTTTGTTATCGTTTCTGGACTTGCAAAAGGAATCGATACCGCAGCAAACAGTGTAATATACAAAAATCATCCCACTATTGCTGTTACAGCAAGCGGAATTGATGTGGTGTATCCAAAAGAGAATTTTGATCTATACAAAAAAATCACTGGGAACGGTGGTTTAGTAATTACTGAGCTTCCATTTGCTACTAAACCAAAGCCTCAGTATTTTCCTCAAAGGAATCGAATTATATCTGGTCTATCGCTGGGTGTTGTAGTGATTGAAGCATCGAAACGTTCTGGCTCTCTAATAACAGCAGATTTTGCTTTAAATCAAGGGAGAGAGGTATTTGCAGTTTCTGGTTTCCCTTTAGATTCACGCTGTAGTGGTAGTAATTATTTAATTAAAAACGGTGCTAAGCTTATCGAGTCCGCTGATGACATAATAGAAAGTGTTAGGTTTAGTTTACCTCCGCAGCAAAAAAACCTATTTAATGTTGAGCACTATGCTGTTAACCAAAAACAAGAAAAATTACAACAGGCAAAATCTGTTATAGTTGATCATATTAACTCTGTACCTGTTGATATAGATGAACTTATATTAGCAAGCGGACTTTCTGCCAACATAGCTCTAATGGCTCTTTTAGAACTAGAGTTGGAAAACAAAATAGAGCGTTCACCGGGGAATAAAATATCGTTAATTTTCTAGATTACTTTAGCTATAGCTAACCCAAGAAAGGTTTTCCTACGTCATACCGCCGCGGTATCTTGGCATAGATTCCGCTAACAAGTAGCGGAATGACGAATTTTTGTTTTTCAAATTATCGGTAAACCTAAGTTACTTTAGCTATAGGTCAGTATGTCGTTTTACTAGATGTTCGTACAGATATATGCTTGACACTGGAATGATGCCATTTGCTATAGGATTCTTAGTTGCTGATTTTAGAATTGATAAGAGAAAACTTTTTTTCAACTTGTTGTATGATTTTATAAAAGTGATCGAAATCTAAGCTTGCACTGCCAATTAAAACTCCTGATAAATTTGAAATATTTAACAAATTTTCTATATTTTCTGAACTGACTGAACCACCATATGTAATGTGTTTTTTACCAGTACACAATTTTATTACCTCTATCACCTCAGCAATTGCATCATTATTTGGCACATGACCTGTGCCTATTGCCCATATTGGCTCATATGCTACGGTATATTCACCGTGTGTTGGCAAACGGTTTTTGCATTGATATTCTATTACTTCTTTTGTTTTTTCATTCTTATAATCTTCTGAATTTTCACCTACACAGATAATTGGGTGTAAGCCTGATTCTATTGCTATTTCCGACTTAAGTTTTATTTCACTATCTGTTTCGTTAGCCCTTTCAGAATGCCCAAGTATTACGTAAGTACACCCTAATTCCTTTAACATTTCTGCGCTAATTTCACCTGTGTAAGAACCAGATTTTTTATAATGGCAATTCTGTGCTCCTATATTAATATTATCGCTCAACTCTATACTGTCTGAAAATGCGGTAAATGGTGGACAAATCACTAGTCTAGAAGTAATCTCATTGTTCTTGTTATTAAGTTTGCCTATAAAGTCAACAAATGAAGACCGTGTTCCATTCATCTTCCAATTTGCTACTATTAAAAAGGACATCAACTTTACTTATATGGGCGAGAGTGCCGGCTGTCGGACTTGAACTGACAACCTACTGATTACAAGTCAGTTGCTCTACCAATTGAGCTAAGCCGGCGTTAAACACATTAATAATATACAATTATCAATGGATTTTAGTCAACTGATTTTTAAAATACTGTATAATGAAAATAATATGAGAAAATTTTTACTGAAGCCAAAAAAGAGTCTAGGGCAAAATTTTATTTTATCGAGTGAGATAATAAAAAGAATAGTCGTTTTAGCTGGCAATCTAGAGAATTTTAACGTCATTGAGATTGGTCCTGGATATGGTGCATTAACAAGAGAAATATTGGTGCATAATCCAAAGTCTCTACTTTCTATAGAAAAAGATAGAGATTTAGTAAAACACCATGACCAACTGCTAAATGAGCATCAAGGAAAGTATAGAATTATAGAAGCGGATGCACTGCATGTTATAGAAGAAGAGCTGATAGAGCGCCCAGTCAAAGTTATTGCTAACTTGCCTTACAATATCTCGGTAGCGTTATTTTTAAATTGGTTAAATAATATAAAATTTTTTACGAACTTGACATTAATGTTTCAAAAAGAGGTAGCAGATCGCATTACGGCAAGACCCAATTCTAAAGATTATGGTTCCTTATCAGTGCTAAGCCAGTTACTATGTGATATAAAAAAGGAATTTGATATTGAACCTAAAGAGTTTTTTCCAAGGCCAAAAGTACATTCTTCAGTAATTACAGTAAATCCTTTGCCTACCCCAAAGTTTGCAGTAAATTTGGAAACCTTAACAAGATTAACACGTGCCGTTTTTGCTCAAAGAAGAAAGATGCTGAGAAATAGCTTGCAAAATATAACGAACCACGCTGAAACTGTCCTTGAAAACGCTAAATTGAGTGGAAACGAACGTCCAGAAAACTTAACTATTGAGCAGTTTTGTTTGCTGGCAAATAATGTAGAATGCTTATTTTGCAAAAGTCCTATTGCAATTTAATTAATTGGCGTATAAGCTTTAAATAAAGCCTATGAAAAAAATGGAAGCTTGTTATTCGTTTGACGATATACTTCTTTTGCCAGCCTATTCTAATATATTGCCTTGCGATGCAGATACAAAAACTTATTTAACAAATAATATAGAACTAAATATCCCTCTCATATCCTCTGCAATGGATACTGTTACTGAATCGGGCTTTGCAATAGCTATTGCCCAACATGGAGGGATAGGTTGCATACATAAGAATTTATCAATAGATGAACAAGTTTTAGAAGTAAGAAGGGTGAAAAAATATGAAAGTTGGATCGTGTATAACCCAATTACGATTTCACCGGATAAAACAGTTGCGGAAGCAATTTCATTAATGAGAGAGCACAATTATTCTGGCATTCCTGTAGTCGATCAACTCAAGTTAGTTGGAATTTTAACTAACCGAGATGTGAGGTTTATTGAAGACCAGAACATGAATGTAAAAGTTTCCGAAGTGATGACAAAAGATAAGTTAGTGACAGTGCGGGAGCAGGGAGTGAATAGTGCCTCAGCAATGAAATTGTTGCATGAAAATAGAATAGAAAAGCTTTTGGTTGTAGATGAAAATTCTTGTTGTATAGGTTTAATTACGGTTAAAGACATTGAAAAATACAATAGATACCCAAATTCATGTAAAGACAGTAAAGGGCGGCTCAGAGTTGCCGCTGCAATTGGCACTGGTAAAAAAGATGGTATAGAAAGATGTGAAGCTTTGATCGGAGAAGAAGTTGATGTAGTTGTTGTGGATACTGCTCACGGTCATTCCGAAAACGTTATCAATACCATTAGGGAAATAAAAAAGATGTATCCTAATACGCAATTAATTGGCGGAAACATTGCAACAAAGGAGGCTGCTGAAGCGTTGATTGATGCGGGTGTTGATGCAGTGAAGGTCGGAATAGGACCAGGATCAATCTGTACAACCAGAATAGTTACAGGTGTTGGTGTGCCACAATTCTCTGCAATCAAGAATGTTGCAGAGACGTGTAGAGCAAGAAACGTCAGACTAATTGCTGATGGTGGGGTAAAATACTCAGGAGATGTTGCAAAAGCTATTGCAGCTGGTGCTGACTCTGTGATGATTGGTTCGATTTTTGCTGGCACTGACGAAAGCCCAGGTGAGATTATCATGTATAAGGGCAGAGCATATAAAGGCTATCGAGGAATGGGATCTATTAGTGCAATGAAACGAGGTTCAGCTAGCCGTTATTTTCAAGATAAAGATTCAAAACTAAAATTAGTTCCACAAGGAGTGGAAGGAAGAGTTCCATTCAAAGGTCCAGCTTCAGGAGTAATCCATCAGTTGATTGGCGGATTGCAAGCTGCAATGGGGTATACTGGTAATAGGAATATAGAAGAGATGAAAAAAAATTGTAAATTTGTTACTATTACTGCATCAGGATTAAGAGAGAGTCATGCTCATGATGTAGTCATTACACAAGAAGCTCCAAATTACGCTTATCAAGCGTCCAATTTGTCAACCGATTCAGAGTAGTGACCGTTTATTATTTTGCACCCCAGTCTTTTTCAAATATTGCTAGCCCTTGGTCAGTAAGTGGGTGATTAATTAATTGTCTAAGTACTTTTGCTGGCACAGTAATTGAATCAGCACCAAGCCTTGCAGCTTCTATTACATGTGCTGGGCTTCTCACTGATGCAACAAGAACTTTAGTATCAAAACCGTAATTAGAATATATAGTACATATATCTTCTATTAGCGATAAGCCATCATAGCTTATATCATCAAGGCGACCAACAAAGGGAGAAATAAAACAAGCACCGGCCTTAGCGGCAAGCAGTGCTTGTCCAGGAGAAAAACATAATGTGATGTTAACAGGTATTTTATGCTCTGTCCACAACTTTTTACAAGAAATTAATCCTTCATATGTAAGGGGCAATTTTACCACAACATTATCAGCGATTTTCGCTAACTTAAGGCCTTCTTTAACCATATCTGCATGGTTATTTGCAACAACTTCAACACTAACAGGCCCCTTGATAATAGAGCATATTTCACGCACTAAATCCTCGTATTTATCTTTACGCCCGGACTTTGCTATTAAAGAAGGATTAGTTGTTATGCCGTCAATGAACTCCTTTAGTTCTTTAATTTCATTTAAATCAACGCTATCAAGAAAAATTTCCATATTAATCTCCCATAAAAAAAATACCCTTGCAAAATCTTGTCATCCAAACGCCCTCCTTTGTCATCCAAGTAGCTGACACTGGGATCCATCTTTTTTTTATTATGAACATTATATGCTCCTAGAATCTATTACCCATTGCATAATTTACAAATATTTTTACACCTAGATCCCAGTGTCACGCACTGGGATGACAAAGATGAATACTGGGATGACAGGGAAGAGAATACTGAATGACAGAAAAAAAAGCACTTGGATGACAAAAGTTGGGCTACTTGGATGACAAGACCGACTTTTTGCCTAAAATAACTAAGAAAGAAATTTCTCATCAAGATAACTTAAATATATACTAATTCTCTTATTTTTAAACGATTTCTCATCATGAATTGCACGATCAAAAACCTGAATTTGACTTGTTATAATGCTACAATTATTATTTGCAACTTCTAATACGCCACTATCAATTACAACCTTCTTTTCTGTTTGGTTACTCATTTTAACAGTAATCATACCAGGCAATAAATAAATTAAGTAAGGAGCATGGTGAGCTAAAATCATAAGCTCCCCTTCGAGCCCAGTTACTGAAAGAGAAACCACTCCACTGAATGAAATTTGATCATCAGGAGAGAAAAATTGCACTTTAAAAGTATTCATAATCTTTAACTTTTATTTAGCTTCAGCTTGTATTAATTCAGCCTTTTTTATTGCTTCATCTATATTCCCCACCATATAAAAAGCAGCCTCTGGTAAGTGATCATATTTACCTTCAACAATCTCTTTAAAACTGGAAACAGTATCAGAAAGTGAAACAAATTTACCAGGCATACCAGTAAATATTTCTGCAACGTGAAAAGGTTGAGAAAGAAATTTCTGAATCTTACGAGCCCTATCAACAATAATTTTATCTTCATCAGATAGCTCATCCATACCAAGTATTGCGATAATATCCTGCAGTGATTTATAAGTTTGCAATATACGTTTCACCTCAGAAGCTACCTTATAATGTTCTTCACCAATGATTTCAGCAGATAAAGACTGAGAAGTTGAATCAAGTGGATCAACAGCAGGGTATATTCCCATTTCAGCTATTTGCCTTGACAACACTGTGGTGGCATCAAGATGAGAGAATATAGTTGCTGGGGCTGGATCAGTTAAATCGTCCGCAGGAACATATATAGCTTGCACAGAAGTAATAGAGCCAGAAGTTGTTGAAGCTATTCTTTCTTGCATTGCACCCATATCAGTTGCAAGGGTTGGCTGATAACCAACAGCTGACGGTATTCTTCCAAGTAAAGCAGAAATTTCAGAACCAGCTTGTGTAAAACGGAAGATATTATCCACAAAAAATAGAACATCTTGGTTTTCACGGTCACGAAAATACTCTGCCATAGTAAGTGCTGTTAAAGCAACTCTAGCCCTTGCTCCAGGAGGCTCATTCATCTGACCATAAACCAAAACAGCTTGAGATTTTTCATGCTCATTTATATTTATTACATTTGAAGTGATCATCTCGTGGTAAAGATCGTTACCTTCACGCGTTCTCTCCCCTACCCCGGCAAACACAGAAAATCCTTTATGAGCTTTTGCTATATTATTAATTAATTCCATTATCAGGACTGTTTTACCAACACCGGCTCCACCAAATAAGCCAATTTTTCCTCCTTTAAGATAAGGTGCAAGAAGATCTATAACTTTTATTCCCGTAACTAAAACTTCTTCCTGTATTCTCTGTTCAGTAAAACTTGGAGGTGCTCTATGTATAGGCTCTAAGTTATATTTTCCCTTCAGTGGACCACACTCATCTATAAGCTCTCCAACAACATTAAAAATCCTTCCTAAAGTTGAACGCCCAACCGGAACTGATATTGGTGCGCCTGTATCAACAAATTCATCCCCCCTTGACATGCCATCTGTGCTATCCATAGCAATACAACGAACTATATTGTCACCTATATGCTGCGAAACTTCTAAAACCAGCTCCTTATCCTTATATTTTAGTTTGCTTTTTAAAGCATTAAATATTTTAGGCAATTCACCTTCAAATTTTATATCAACAACTGCTTGAGTTACCTTAATCGCTCTACCTATATTCATCTCTTTATTTTTATCACCCAACACTATAATTCCATAAAAGAACTTCTAAAGAAAATAAATCTTATATTATTAATAGAAATTTTGCAACATTAAAACGCTTACTAGTTACGCTTCATTACAAACAATGCAAATGCATTTAATAGCCAAGTAATAATAAACAATACTAAACTAAGCGCATAAGCAGCAAGAGTTTGTACACTATTGAAATCCTGATCTCCGGTAAGTAATGTAGCGATCTGCACGGTAATGGTAGTAACTGAATTAAGAGGGTTAAAAGTCAAATTTGCGTTGATTCCCACAGCCATTAGCACAATCATTGTTTCACCTATCACTCTTGAAATTGACAATAAAATTGCACTTAAAATTGTAGGCATTGCATAAGGTATTGTTATATGCCATATAGTTTCCGCTGGAGTTGCGCCAAGTGCCATGAAGCCATAACGCAAGCTTTTTGGAACAGATCTTATGGCATCTTCGAGTAAAGAAATAATAAAAGGAAGAATCATTATCCCAATCGATAAACCGGCAACTAAGGCACTTTCTAAGTGTATACTTAAACCAAAAAAATTTGCTACCTGCTTTATAAAGAAAGACAAGAACACAACCGCAAAATATCCATATACAACCGTAGGAATAGCAGATAAAACTTGCAAAGTTGTATTAACAATATAACGCACTTTCTCACTCGCATATTCACTAATATATATTGCAGAAAATAAACCAAGCGGAACGACAACTAACATTGCTATAATAGTTATAAGTAATGTACCTACTAAAAGCGGCGCTATACCAAAATATCCTATCTTCTCTTCATTGACAGTGACTACATTGTGGCCCCATTTCAAGCAAAACAAGAATTCTGAAATAGCTACTTTATTAAAAAAATTAATGGATTGAATAAAAATAGATAGCATTATAAATAAAGTGATAAAAAATGATATGGCCAAAGCCACAAATAACGAAAGTTTTATTATCTTATTTCTTTTATTTTTAAAGATAAAAGCAAGCATGAAAAAAAGTAACGCTATAGAAATAAAAGTTACAAAACAATTATTATAGAGTACTAACAACCAAGTTAGCATCCATACACAACTAAGATATAGATAAGATTTAACCTTATTTACTTCTTGAAACCTACTAAAACAAAATAAAAGGATTAGTAGGACAGGTATGACTATCACCGAATTCATTTTCCCATGCATCAAATTTTATTCTACGAAAATGTCATACAAGTTCACCATCATTTGACAATAAAGTAAAACAATTTAAAATAAATAATTATATTAATATAAAAACAATGAAGAGAACATTTCAACCAAAAAATTTGATAAGAAAGCGCAGACATGGATTTCGTTCACGTATGGCAACAAGAGCTGGAAGAAAAATCCTTAATAGGTGCCGTTCATTAGGGTGTAACAAATTATGCGCATAGTAAGTATAAAAAAAAAGATTTTTCCTTTGCTTTCAAAAATAAGTTAGTACTCAGCAGTCTTTTTTATCGTGGGCTTTATATATCACTGTACGCCATAAAAGAAAGAGAACCTGAAAAGTACACTCATACTATTAGAGTAGGTCTGGCTATCAGTAAAAAAGCCGGAAAAGCAGCAAAAAGAAATAAAATAAAAAGGCAATTACGAATGCTTGCTAAAATTAGCATTTTAAATATAAGCAATATAGGGCACTACTACATAATACTAACTCATAGAAACATTATGCAAGCAAATTATAAAAACTTACAAAAAGATCTAACTATTTGCTTAAAAAAGATAAAATAAAAAAAAATCTCAATTAAGGTATTTACAACTATATTTTTTATGATAACATAAGTAAAATTTTTAAAATAAATTAACGGGTGTGGGTGTTTAATGGTAGAGAGTAGAAAAGAACAAGATAAAAATCTCAATATAAATACAAATAATGTTAAAGAAGATTTTTATGAATATAAAGAATCTAATTATCGTATACAATGGGAATTAGCATTTGAGCAAAGTCGATACTTAGAGCAGAATAAGAATAAGCCTAGACCACAATTATTAGATTTGAATATAGAAGCGACTTCTCGTAATAAAAGAATTATTAAAAGGCGATAAAAAGAAATTTTTATAAACTTGGCGGCGACCTACTCTCCCTTTTCAAGTACCATCAGCGCTAAAAAGTTTCACTTCCGAGTTCGAGATGAGATCGGGTGGTTCATTTTTGCTATAGCCACCAAGTCAATAAAAATTTCTAACTTAACAATTTTAACTTAATATTTAACACTGCATACACACATATAGAAAGCAAATAAATCAATCAGGCTATTAGTACTAGTTAGCTTCACATGTTACCATGCTTCCACACCTAGCCTATCAACGTGGTAGTCTTCCACGGCCTTAATTGGGAAATCTTTTTGAAGAGGGTTTCTTGCTTATATGCTTTCAGCAATTATCCCATCTATACATAGCCACCCAGCGATGCTATTGGCATAACAGCTGGTACACCAGAGGTATATCCATCTCAGTCCTCTCGTACTAGAGTCAGACCTTCTCAAATTTCCTTCACCCACGGCAGATAGAAACCGAACTGTCTCACGACGTTCTAAACCCAACTCACGTATCACTTTAATCGGCGAACAGCCGAACCCTTGGGACCTTCTTCAGCCCCAGGATGTGATGAGTCGACATCGAGGTGCCAAACGGTGTCGTCGCTATGAACGCTCGAACACCATCAGCCTGTTATCCCCGGCGTACCTTTTATCCGTTGAGCGATAACCCTTCCATACAGAATCACCGGATCACTATGACCGACTTTCGTCTCTGCTTGGCTTGTCAGCCTCGCAGTCAGGCAAGCTTATGCCATTATACTATCAAGCTGATTTCCGACCAGCTCTAGCTTACCTTCGCACGCCTCCGTTACTTTTTAGGAGGCGACCGCCCCAGTCAAACTACCCACCATACAATGTCCTAGTTCCAGATAATGAAACATAGTTAGATATCAAAAGTGTAAAGGGTGGTATCTCAAGGTTGACTCCATTATAGCTAGCGCCATAACTTCAAAGTCTCCCACCTATCCTGCACATCACACTTTTAATAGCAATGTAAAGCTATAGTAAAGGTGCACGGGGTCTCTTCGTCTAACCGCGGGTACCCCGCATCTGCACGGGGAATTCAATTTCGCTGAAGTGATGTTGGAGACAGTGGAGAAATCGTTACGCCATTCGTGCGGGTCGGAACTTACCCGACAAGGAATTTCGCTACCTTAGGACCGTCAGTGTTACGGCCGCCGTTTACTGGGGCTTCAATTTAGAGCTTGCACCCCTCCTATTAACCTTCCAGCACCGGGCAGGCGTCAGACCCTATACTTCCACTTACGTGTTTGCAGAGTCCTGTGTTTTTAGTAAACAGTCGCTACTCCCTATTTTGTGCCACCTACTCATAGTTGCCTAAAAGCAGGTTACCCTTCTTCCGAAGTTACAGGTATAATTTGCCGAGTTCCTTCAACATCATTCTTTCAACACCTTAGTATACTCTACTCATCCACCAGTGTCGGTTTGCGGTACGGCCTCATAAATATAAGTGCTATTTCCTGGAGCTTCTTTTAAGCATAGATCAATCCAATAAGATCTATACAAATACGAAACCCGTCACACTTAAGAGGTTTAGGAATATTAACCTAATTGCCATCGACTACTCCTTTACGGACTCGCCTTAGGAACCGACTAACCCTACGCAGATTAACTTAACGTAGGAACCCTTAGATTTTTGGTGAGAGTGTTTTTCACACTCTTTTACGCTACTTATGTCAGCATTCTCACTTCCGATATCTCCAGCAGTTTTCACAAACCACCTTCACAGACTTACGGAACGCTCCGCTACCGCGCCTATTGTCGAAATCAATAAGCACTCACATCTTCGGTATACAGCTTTAGCCCCGGTACATTTTCGGCGCAGAAAAACTTATTTAGACAAGTGAGCTGTTACGCTTTCTTTAAAGGATGGCTGCTTCCAAGCCAACCTCCTAGCTGTAATGGTTTTTCTACTTCCTTCCCCACTTAGCTGTAATTTTGGGACCTTAGATAGTGATCTGGGTTGTTTCCCTTTCCACCACGGACTTAGCACCCGTAGTGTGCCTGCTGTATAATTAATTGTTGGTATTCGGAGTTTAGTTAGATTTGGTAAGACGGTGAATCCCCCTAGTCTATCCAGTGCTCTACCCCCAACAACATACATACAACGCTCTACCTAAATAGATTTCGCGGAGAACCAGCTATTTCCAAGTTTGATTGGCCTTTCACCCCTAATCACAACTCATCCAATAATGTTGCAACATTAACTGGTTCGATCCTCCAGTGTGTTTTACCACACCTTCAATCTGGTCATGACTAGATCACTTGGTTTCGGGTCTAATCCATAAAACTAAAACGCCCTATTCAGACTTGCTTTCGCTACGCCTACACCTAACGGCTTAAGCTTGCTTCATAGATTAACTCGCTGACCCATTATGCAAAAGGTACGCTGTCACTCTAAATATCAATAAATTGATATAGAGCTCCAACTGTTTGTAAGCACTTGATTTCAGATTCTATTTCACTCCCCTCCCGGGGTTCTTTTCACCTTTCCCTCACGGTACTTGTTCACTATCGGTCGTTAAGGAGTATTTAGGCTTGGAGGATGGTCCCCCCATATTCAAACAGGATTTCACGTGCCCCGCTCTACTCAAGGATTTAAAAACTTTCTACTTATACAGGACTATCACCTTCTATGGTTACTATTTCCAGAGTATTCTAATTCTTATTCTTAAATCACTAGCCTTTTCCGCTTTCGCTCGTCACTACTAACAGAATCTCGGTTGATTTCTTTTCCTTTGGCTACTTAGATATTTCAGTTCACCAAGTTTGCTTTACATACTTAGTATGTAATAACTAGCCAAGCTAGTTGGGTTTCCCCATTCGGAAATCTGCGGATCAAAATTTGTTGACAATTCCCCACAGCTTATCGCAGCCTGCCACGTCCTTCATCGCCTCTTAACGCCAAGGCATCCATCAAGTGCTCTTAATAATTTATTTATCCGACTATATGCAGAATATGCAGAGTTAAATATTATTAAAATTGAATTGAGATTAAATTAATCTCTACCATAAAACTTGTCAAACATCTAAAAACTAAATTAATCTTTATATTATAACCTAATAAATAATATGTCAACGCCTTTTTGCACAAAACATTTACTTATATTATCAACAACAATATACTAGCAATCCTAAACAGTACAATCTGAGAAATATGCGGTAAACTTATATATACAGTAAAAATTAATAAAAAAGATATTTTGTAAGATAAAATGTGTTAAAATCAATTGCCTAAAAATGATAATGAACATTCGGAGTATTTCTCATGTATGAAAAGTAATCTCTCTTTTATAAAAAACGTTGCTTTAAATTGTATGTCTAAGCTCATTGGTGTATTAAATATTAAGAAAGTAAAACACTTCATTGTGAATAAATATAATACTCTTCATAAAGAAATGACAGTGCTTCTTAAAAAATCTAAGAACCTGTTAAATACCAACATTGAAATCGGTTTATATCACTTTTATAAAGGTAGCATATCAGATGCAAAGTTACGATTTTGGTTAATTAGCATATTTTACCCCCATTTACCCATAGTCTGGTATAACATCGGAAGGTGTCATTTTGCGGTAGGGAATACTAATAAAGCTTATAATTATTTAACACAGACACTAAAATTAGATAGTGATCACGAGGAGGCATCTTACTATATAAAAAAAATGACAAACTCAGCGCCTATTACAGAATTGCCAAAAAACCTCATAAGACAATATTTTGATTACACAGGTGAATATTTTGTTGAGCATTGGTTGATTGCTAAACAGTATAGAGGGCATGAACTTGTACACATGATAATTACAAAAATCTTCAACAACTCCACTTCTGAGCTCAATATACTTGACCTTGGTTGTGGGACTGGAATATGTGGTCATTTCTTGAAAATAAATAGTACTGGAAGCCACATAACAGGAATTGACATTTCAAGTAGAATGCTAAATATCGCAAGAGGATGCTTTATAAAAGGTAAGCCTGTTTACAATGAATTAATACATATGGAAATGAAAGAGTTTCTTAAACAAAAGAAAAACCAGCAGTATGATGTAATTATCTTTGCTGAAGTGCTACATTATCTACATGACTTTCAAGAAGAATTGGAATTAGCAAAAAGATCTACGAGCAAAAAAGGGGTTATTATATGTTTAATAAGAAGAAAGGAAGGTGAAGGTATTGACTTTGTAAACAAAGGAGACTATTTTCGTCACTCAGAAAGTTATGTTCAACATGTTGCAAAAAAAATAAATATGCAGATAAGTTATATGAGTTACTGTAAAATATATGGCAGTCAGGTTGACGGTATCTTGTTTGCATTACAGCATCAACAAGAAAATCCGAAAAACCTAACTTAAAAATCGCTCAAAGTGGCTTTTAAGTATCTATATATAATAAAAGAATAAAAGGAATTTTATGAATAACATTACTATTAATTACGCAAAGGATAGCAAATTAACCGATTTTGGAAAAGCAGTTCTATCAGACAGGTATTTAATAGAAAATGAAAGTTACCAAGACCTCTTTGCACGTATTGCTAATTACTATTCTGATAACAAAGAACATGCGCAGCGTCTTTATGACTACATGAGCAACTTGTGGTTCATGCCTTCAACACCAATACTCAGCAATGGTGGCACCAAGAGAGGGTTGCCTATCTCTTGCTTTCTTAATGAAACCGAAGACAGCTTGCAGGGAATAGTTGACTTATGGAATGAAAATGTTTGGCTTGCTGCACGTGGAGGAGGCATAGGTAGTTATTGGGGAAATTTACGTTCAATTGGTGAAAGTGTAAAAGGTAGTGGTAAAACATCAGGAATTGTACCATTTATTGTGGTGCAAAATGCTCTAACGCTCGCAATTAGTCAGGGATCCTTAAGGCGAGGAAGTTCAGCAGTCTATCTTCCTGTATCTCATCCGGAGATAGAAGAGTTTCTGGATTTGCGCAAGCCAACAGGCGGTGACCCAAATCGCAAAGCGTTAAATATACATCATGCTGTAATAGTAACAGATAAATTTATGCAGGCTGTTGAGAATGATCAAGAATGGAATTTAATAAGCCCTCACAACAATAAGGTTATTTCAACTGTAAAAGCGCGGGATATATGGATCAAAATATTAACAGCAAGAGTTGAAACTGGAGAACCTTACATTATTTTCCTTGATGCAACAAATAACAATAAGCCAGAATCTTACAAAAAGCTCAACTTAGACATCAAGATGTCAAATCTATGCAGTGAAATAACTTTAACTACAGGTTATGATCACCTGAATAAGTCACGCACTGCTGTGTGTTGTCTATCATCCGTAAACCTTGAGTACTACGAAGAATGGAAAGACAATAAACTCTTCATAGAAGATATAATGCGCTTTCTTGATAATGTATTGGAAGATTTCATAAATAAAGCACCGAATGAAATGCAGCGAGCAAAATATTCTGCAGCCAGAGAACGCAGTATTGGTCTTGGTGTGATGGGTTTTCATTCATTTTTACAAAGCAAAATGGTTCCTTTTGAATCAGTAATAGCACAACAATGGAATAAAAAAATATTTAAGTATTTACGTGAGCAAGCAGATATAGTTTCTAAAAAATTAGCAGAGGAAAAGGGGGCATGTCCTGATGCCAAAGAAGTTGATCTAATGGAAAGGTTTACACACAAGCTCGCTATTGCTCCAACTGCCTCAATCTCCATTATTGCAGGCAATACCTCTCCTGGAATAGAGCCATATGCAGCAAACGTATTCATACAAAAGACACTGACAGGCTCATTTGTAGTGCGAAATAAATTCTTGCAAAAACTATTAGCAGAAAAAAATCAAGACAATGATAAAATATGGTCTTCAATTTCGACAAACGAGGGTTCCGTTCAGCATTTAGATTTTCTTAGTGAGCATGAAAAATTGACATTTAAAACAGCGTACGAGCTTGATCAAAGATGGATTATAGAACATGCAAGTGATAGAACTCCGTATGTTTGTCAGTCTCAATCAGTCAATCTGTTCTTGCCTGCCAACATACACAAACGTTACTTGCATAAAATACACATGCTTGCCTGGAAAAAAGGATTGAAGAGCTTATATTACTGCAGATCACAATCAATGCAGAGAGCTGACAAGGTTTCGCATGACATATTCAAAAAAAGTGAAATATTGCAACACAAAACAGATATTAACTACGATGAATGTTTGTCATGCCAATAGTGACCTTATTCAAAAAAAGTAGAGAGAAAGTTAAGCAAATGGGTAAGGAAATATAATAGACTTCTTGCATAACCATATAACGAACTTTTCTTGGGAATAGAAACGAAAAAACTTCCTTGACAAACTCCGCCAGCCCCCTTATCATGATAGTGAAGGTATTCAGTTATCTTCATCTGTGCAGATTAAACAGCAAGAAAACAACGTAGTTGGCGTCTTATTTTTAATTTTTTGCACTATGTGCACCTTATGTCTTCACAACATTTCTGGGTTTTTACCTATATAAGCTGAAACGCGCTTATAAGTCGTTTAAGACAGTATAGTACGCCAATTTGCAGGATTAGAGAGTGACAACTAGCTAACACGGGGTTTCTTTTGCCTTTTTTTCTGCTTAGTAAATTTCTTAAACATTTGCAGCGTAGGTTAGTTGCAATTAAAAGCAGCTAAATTGCAGTGTTTAAGACTTAAAAAACGCCAAATACTGAAAATAGACAATGACTAGGGCTTCTTTTGCCTTTTTTTTCGTTTGGTAAATTTCTTAATGTTTGTAGCTAAAAGAGCCCAAGAGAGGTGTCATCCCGCTGCTTGTTAGCGGGATCTATGTTAAGAGATACCGCGAATGAATCGCGGTATGACGTAGGACTGCTGTCATCCCAGTGCTTGACACTGGGATGACAAAAAAGGGACTACTCGGATGACAAAAAAAGAGCACTGGGATGACAGGAGATACCGTCTTGTTAGTCAACAAAAAAATTATAAAAATTTCCCAAGTTGCATCATAAAATCAAAAAATACTTCCAATTGTGTAACAGTACACAGATTATAGTTAGTGGATATGTTGATAAGTAAATTAGTTTTATACGCACAAAACAGATGAAGTTTACTTATCAACATATCCACTAACCAACAACATTCAATAAATTTGTGTAAGATACCACTTTACATAAGATAGATGATAGGAAGCATTTTTGATTTTAAAGTACTAAACCTTCAGTCAACCTCCTAGCCCTGTAGTTTTTGATATGGTTAGGATCAAAAGCACTTTTGGATGTCAGAATACCGAAAATGATATGGAGTAGCTTACGCATTGCAGCACCAACGATGGCCATATTATGCTTACCCTTTTCCTTTAATCTTTGGCAAAAGCTCATAATGATAGGATTGTGATTCTTAGCTACTATGGCAGGAAAGAAAAGTGCCTTACGTAATGTTTGTGAACCGGATTTACTTAATCTGGGTTTGGCATATACAGAGGAACCTGACGTCATATTTCGTGGTATAACTCCTGTATATGCTGCCAATTGCCTGGCATCTCTAAAAACCTCTATATCAGAAACTTCAGCTAAAATAGCTATTGCTGATTCTTCTCCTATGCCTGGAATAGTCAATAGAAGTTGAAAATTTTCCAACAATTCTTTGTGTTGATTTAATAGTTCACGTACGGAGTTTTTTATTGTTTCTATTTTTTGAGCTATATTCATTGCAAGGTCTTCCCAAGCATTTGCAACTTCTTTAGGCAGTCTCTCTTTTTTTTCTAAGTGGTTATTTACTAATGTTAACTCATCTTTTAACGCAACTGAGCAACGATAAAGATGTTTTAATTTTTTCATTTCAGGAGAAGGTGGTGTCCAACTAGAAGGTTCCTGTCTTTGGCAATAATCAGCAATAACTTCTGCATCGGTCTGATCATTCTTTTGTCGTATCAGCTTACTCCTTGCATAAGATTTTATGCAATAAGGATTTACAACACTTACAAAATGTCCAGCATTGTGTAGAAATTCAGCCAGTGCTTCGCTATAACAACCAGTAGATTCCATGCAGGTTTTTACTTTTTCTACATTATGTTTGTGTAGAAAATTCAGTAGACTTTGAAACCATCGTTCTTAAAGCTTCTTTTTCTAGTTTCACGCTTTCCTTTTTTGCTTATAAATGAGAGAAAAACATCAAAGCGATCTTTTGATATATCTATGCCCAAAAAGTTGTTGATCATATATAACCCCATACGTTACCATTAAAAATGAAAAGTAAGGCTAGTCTTGTGAATACAGAATTAGAACCATTCAGGTCTTTCTACGATACCGTCCAGCCTATACTTTTGAGAAGGGAATTCTTATCTCCTCTACAGATTTTATATCTAAGAAGAAGCACAGAGTTCCTCCCTTCTCCACCTAATGCTTAAGCTTAAAACATTAGATGCTTTTGACAAGATACAAGAAGGGGCTACTCGGATAACAAGAAAGAGGCTACTCGGATGACACCCTGACAACCGTCATCCCGCTGCTTGTTAGCGGGATCTATGTTAAGAGATACCGCGAATGAATCGCGGTATGACGTAGGAATGAATCGCGGTATGACGTAGGACTGCTGTCATCCCAGTGCCCAGACACTGGGATCCAGTTTTCCATATAATCTCATCGAAAATGTTGTAACCACTTTCTATGCTAGTTTGCTTGCTTACAAGCAAACTTTTCTGGATCCCAGTGTCGGAGCACTGGGATGACATCATAGGGGCACTGGGATGACAGGAGAAGGAGGCTACTTGCATGACACCATTCTTTTTCCTGAATCCAAGTAGTCAAGCTACTCGGATGACACCATTTACAACCACTCCCCTACCCTTTCTAGCTGTTTATAGCTATTAAATCTCAGGAATTTATCAAAATATGGAGAGGCAATAAAGGGTGTGGAATTACTTAAATAATTAGATAAAAAACCAGGCAGATCATTTTTTAATTCTTGCATTTTGTATCTATAATTTTGTATAGAAATAACTTTTATTTTATCATAATCAAGTTTCCAATAAGCAAGTTCTGAAACTTCTCTTTTTGTTATATGTTCTACCGCTAAGGCTTGCAAAATTAACTGTGGAAAAAACCCCGACATCACTTCTTCGTTGGAAGGTGGTGAACCAAGTTTATAGTCTATAATTGCTACTTGCCCACTTGGTAGATACTCAACTCTATCACATCTTGCTGTCAGTAAAATTTCTTGTGGGATCAGATCTCTATTTGTCATCCAAGCAGTTTCATACTGGGATACATCATCACAAGAAATATAGATTCCAGCGTCACGCGCTGGAATATGAAATATCGGACAGGTAAAACTCTTTTCCAACTCAACATAATTGCTTCGAGTTTCATCAAATTCGACAAAAGATTGAATTATCCTTTGCAGTCTTACCCACCACATATTTGAAAAATTAAACTGACTAGTCGAGAATGCTTTTCGTGCAATGCTCATTGGCGACTTTTTGTTGCGTAAATATCTTGCAAGAATGTTGTGCACCATAGTGCCAAATTCCAATATCGATGGCTTAAAATTCAAGTCTCTTAATTGTTTAAGGCCCAGTATATATTCAACGTAAAATGAATAAGGATTACGAATTAGCTTTTCTATTGCACTGCAAGACATCACCTGCATTTTTTCTTTTCTAACTTCGGTTTGAGGTTTTGGCATAGGCTGAGTACATGGAACAGTACATTCAGGCGTATTTAATATCCTCAGCCAATCGCGATACGGCTGTTTCCCCTCCTTGAGCAGAATTTCCAAACGCTGCAATAGAATTGGTTTTCTATGGCTTAGCGATCTTGTAATATAAACCTTACTTGCACAAAACAAATTGTGTAAAGTATAAAAAAAATACCCCTGCTCTTCTTGCGCAGAAGGAAGGTTAAATTTTTCTCTCGTAAGTGCATTCAAAAGCGGACTTTGAAAGCTTGGCGCTTCATTAAATCCAGCGAGTATTACAACTTTGTTGTGATATAAGCTGAATTTATTCAAGTCATTTGCTACAGAGAAAAACTCTTTCTCTAAAAATAAGGTCAGAATTTGGCTATATAACTCTAAGGAGCACTTAATTTCTATACCCTCACATGCATTCAAGAAATTACAGGTGAAATTACCTATTTCACTATTTAGCTCTGAAAAATTTATACCAGATAGCACATTAATACACTGCAAATGAGTTGCCACCACATCAGAAATAGGGCAATTTATAGAGTTAAGTAAAAGATTAAGTATAGCCTCTAACCTATTGATAATAAGCAATATATCCTCTTTATGTTTTAGCTTTTTATAGGTATTAATAGCATCTATAATATCTTTAAGGCCATTTGTACTAAAGTTGCGTAATATCTCTATTTCAAATTCAGATAAAATCCGAGTGTACTCTTCTTGAGTGTAACCAAAAGTCACTAGCCTATGTTTAAGGAGCGAAAGTAATGACACACTGCTCCAATTTGAGGTCAAAACTTCGATACTATAAAGTAGGAGTGTTATATAAGGATAATTTTCTGGTATGGCACTGTGTTGCCTTGATAAACATGCTATACGAGCTGCAAGTAATTTATCAAAGACAACCAAAGAAACGTTTTCATAACCTTCATTCTCTATAATTAATGATGTCACTTGTGCTTCTTCCTCTCTGGAATCACAAGTGATGACTTCAATATTGCCAATATGTCCATTACTAACTTTGCTTAGATCGGCAGTTGTATCAAAAATGTAATCTAGATATTCCTCAGGACTTCCTGTTATCCCAGCCCTTTCTTCTGTCATCCCAGTGCTTGACACTGGGATCCAGTTTTCATTATACAGCCACCTGGTGCGCTCATTTAAAGTTAAGTTTTCTGGATCCCAGTGTCTGGGCACTGGAGAACACGCTTCTGGCAGAAAACTCACATCTCTTCTATCTACATTTAAATAATCGAGTAGATCTTTCAGGCAATATTGATAATGTTTTTTATCAAGTGATTGCCAATCTTTCTCTTTAATTTTCAAATTCAGATTAGGAAAAATTATTTTTCCAAACGGCAGGTCATATATAGCCTTAATTAACGACTTATCCTTTCCAATTCCAACAAAGATTATATGTTGGTCTTTTTGTAAAGAGATTATCATATTGTTTATGTAATCACTCTTATGTTCTAATATATCTACTACTCCTAAATCTTTTAAAATTTTATTCCAACTCTCAATGAGTAAGCTTATGAAATTCTCTATTTTTTTTGAATGTTCATCGAATTGATAACAATCCGTTGTTTGGGTAGATTGAATTTTATCAAGCAATGATGGCAGGCTATAAGCTAAATCAATGGGGAAATTATCATTATTTTTTCTATTCCACTCCAATATGAATTGAATGAGTAGCAGCGTCCTCTTTGTTGGATTGATAACTTTAACTCTATCAAGATTTAATATTAAATCCTCTTCATCAATGTTTTCCAGTGAAACTATCTCTGGCAAAATTATGCATTTTTTAGCGTTATAATTCTTGAACGCACTCAGCAGCGCTATTACATCCCTTTTGCAGGGAAGTATGATCTTTATCTCGGGAATTTTTTCTCTTTCATATTCAGAAAATATGTGCTGAACCAATACATTGAAAAAGGACTCATCCACATTAACGGTAAAAACTCTTCCCACTAACAGTAACAATTAATACAATATTTTATTATATAGAAATCACTCAAAATATAAATGTGCTCGCAGTTTCTTATGCTATGATATATTAAAGTCTTTCACAATATTACATGGCAAACATCAGAATAGAAGTTTTAAATAAATGTGAACAAGTTGGCCGCAGAAGGGTAGTTAATGTTTACTTGATTTACATAAGCAAAGAATTACCATCAAAATTACATGAAGAAATTTGTGGGCTATTTTATAATAAAGTCATACAAGACTGCCGTTATTATTCCTACAATGAAAACCTTCAATATGACTTCATAGAACCACAAGCAAAGTGGGGCTTGGAAATAAGCTTTTTACCTGGCATGACTGACAATGTGGGCAACACAGCGAAACAAATTGTTAGAGAGTATTTAATTAGCAAGGGCCACATTGATGAAGGCGTTCATATCAAAGCAAGAAGTTCAAAGCTGATTTTGGGTAAAGGAAGCATGCCAACCGAAGATGATATAAAGCAAGAATTCAACCCTATCACTGAATATTGCACACTTATCTGTAAGAACTATAGCTGGAAATATTATGGTAAATCGAATACAACACCTGGTGTCATCCCAGTGCCCCGACACTGGGATCCAGAAAATTTCAAGCAATTGTATAATGCAAACTGGATTCCAGTGTCAAGCACTGGAATGACAGAAGGTAGGGTTGGGATGACAGAGGATAGTACTAAGTCTGTTGACCTCAATGTGAGTGACCAAGAGCTTGAAAAAATCAGCAGAGATGGAATCGATGGTAATGGCACTTTAGGGCTCTCGCTGGCAGCAATGAAAGCTATAAAGGATTACTTTAAAAAACTCGGTAGAAATCCATATGATATTGAACTTGAGTCTCTGGCACAGACTTGGTCTGAACATTGTAAACACAATATTTTTTGCTCCCCTATTGATGAAATAAAAGACGGTCTATATGCTCATTATATTAAGCGTGCAACGCGTGAGATAAATTCTGACATATGCGTGTCAGTTTTCTCCGACAACGCAGGAGGAATAATTTTTGATGACGATTACTTGATTGTCGATAAAGTTGAAACTCACAATAGCCCTTCAGCTCTTGATCCATTTGGTGGAGCAATGACCGGAGTGCTTGGAGTTAATCGTGATATAGTGGGTTTCGGGAAAGGCGCGGAGCCTATAATGAATACCTATTACTTTTGCTTTGCCAAAGAAGCAAAAGGCAAATTTTATAGGGACAAGGAGCGCACTGATGAGATCTTACCGCCAAAATATATAATGAAAGAAGTGATTCATGGCGTTAATGTTGCTGGTAACTGTTCTGGCATTCCAACGCAACTTGGATCGGTATATTTTGACGATAGATTTTGTGGCAAGCCATTAGTCTTTGTTGGAAGTGTCGGAATTATTCCACGCAATATAAATAATGCACCTTCACACATTAAAGGACCAAAAAATGGCGATAAAATCGTAATTATTGGTGGAAGAGTTGGAAGAGATGGAATTCACGGTGCAACGTTTTCTTCAGAGGCTTTGTCGGGAAACAGCCCTTCAACGATCGTGCAAATTGGTGACCCCATAACACAAAAAAAACTATCCAATGCCGTCATAAAAGCAAGAGATCTTGGTCTTTATAATGCAATAACGGATAATGGAGCAGGCGGTCTATCATCGTCTATTGGTGAAATGGGAAAAGACGGATTTGAAGTTGATTTGAGCAAGGTTCTCCTTAAAAACGATGGTATGGCTCCGTGGGAAATATGGATATCAGAATCACAAGAGAGAATGACTTTAGCAGTGCCAGAAGAAAATTTTCCTGCGTTTAAGCAAATCATGAAAAAACATGATGTGGAGGTTTGTGTGATTGGAGAGTTTAATGAGAGTGGTAAAGCTGTTGTTAAATGTCCTGAAGGGACAGTAATAATGGATATGGAAACTGAATTTTTGCATGACGGTAATCCCAAAGTGCATTTACAAACAAAGCCATGGTCTAAGGAGCCTGCTGTCATTCCGGAACCCTCTCCTGTCATCCCAACACTCTTCCCTGTCATCCCAGTGCTTTACACTGGGATCCAGCAGGCTGAGCCTGCAAACATTTTATGCAAAAACCCATCCAACGGTGGAATTGAATGTGAAATGGATTCCAGTGTCAAGCACTGGAATGACACCTTTGCATTAAAAAAAATGCTAAGCAGACCAAACATATGCAGCAAAGAGTTCATAGTGGTGCAATATGACCATGAGGTTCAGGGGTCGTCAATACTGAAACCACTGCAAGGCAAGGGAAGAGTATGCAGTGAAGCTGTTGTCTCGAGGCCAGTCCTTTCTTCAAACAAAGGTGTTGTAAAATCGCAGGGATTTGGCTCAAGTTATGGAGAAATTGACACTTATCACATGGCAGCATGTGCGATTGACACTGCAATACGCAACTACGTAGCTGCAGGAGGAAATATAAATCATCTAGCGTTGCTCGACAATTTTTGCTGGTGCGATGCTTATAATCCAGAAAGGCTATGGCAGCTAAAGAGAGCTGCAGAGGCTTGTTACGACTTTGCAACTGCATTTAAAACGCCATTCATATCCGGAAAAGACAGTATGTTCAATGACTTCAAGGGATATGACGAAAATGGCGAGAAAGTGATGATATCTGCACCACCTTCATTACTCATTTCAGCAATTGGAGTTATAGAAAATATTGAAAATGCGGTATCGCTTGATGTGAAAATGCCAGGGGACTTGATATATGTGCTTGGTACAACCCACGATGAGCTTGGTAGATCTGAATATCAGTTATATAGTGGAATAGATAATAACAACGTGCCAAAAGTTGATGCAAAGAGCGCTAGGAAGTTGTATGAGCGTTACAACCAGGCAATAAAAGATGGCATAATTGCCTCTGCAATTGCACCAAACTTAGGCGGCTTAATTATTGCTCTGGCAAAATCGCTAATTGCAGGAGACCTTGGTGCTGAAATCGATCTTTCACTAGTACCAATAGGAAAAACACAAAATACAGACATAATAAACAAGATAATAATGTTTTCTGAATCGCAAAGTAGAATTTTGGTTACTATTGCACCACAAAATCAGCAGAGGTTTGAAGCGTTGTTTGAAGATGCGGCTTATTCATGTATTGGCAAAGTAACAGAGAAAAAGGTGCTAAACATAAAGGATGTTTTAAAAGTAAATCTGAAAGATTTGGGAAATAGTTATTATATAGCTAAAGTAACTTAGGTTTACAGACGATTTGATAAACGACAAACTCGTCATCCCGCTGCTTGTTAGCGGCCGCGGCGGTATGACGTAGGAAAACCTTTCTTGGGTAGCTATAGCATGTCAGTTTAAAATGTTTTTTTTCCATTAGGTTAAATAACTCTTTCACTATGTGCAATATTTACTTAAAATAAATGTATGTCATTAAATTTGGGTAGGTAGTTATGTCTATTTTACTGACACTCTTATTTATCAGTCTTTCTTTACTCAACGCTTCAAATAAATTGATGATATGTGCTGCTTTATTTATAGGAGCTGCTTTAGTTGTAAATTCAATGGTTGAATTTTATGGCAAAGAAAAAGCTACGTATAGCTTAATAGTGTGTACAGCGCTATGCTGTATTTTAAAATGGCAAAGTTTTAGTTTGATGATATTGACTTCATATGCTGCAATTTTAGTATCTCTTCTCTCGAGCATAATTGTTTTTGAAAAATTGAAGTCCAAGTTGAATTTTCATATGGCAAATTTCATTACTTTAATTATGGCATCAGTAATTGATAGTGCCGTTGTATGTGTTGGATTACTATACAAATTTTCTGCAGGTAAATGCTTAGCAATATATATTAGAGATTTAATTTTTAAGTTTTCTTATGCGTCAGTATTAAGCATCTGCTTGTTTGTAGGAATGTATTTATTTTGCTTGGCAAACAAGAAGTATTTTAAGATTTCCACATAACCTGTTTTCTGATATAGCTAAACTGACTTTGGGTCCTGGGGATGTATTTGGTGCATAACAACAGTTTAGAATTTATAGGTAGTAGATTTGCCCTAAGACTCTAACACAAGTTGTACAGCCCTACGTCATACCGCCCGGTATCTCAGCATAGATTCCGCTAACAAGTAGCGGAATGACGATTTACCAAACGCTGCCTAATTTTCCGTAACAGTTGAAAAAATCAATAGAAAATCAACATATCACTGTAAATTCATGTATTTTAAGGCTATAATGGTTAAAATACGTTATATAGTATAATATGGACGATTTTATAAGAGTTAAGGGTGCAAGGGAACATAATCTGCAAGGTATAGATGTCAATATACCGAAAAATAAGCTAGTTGTTATAACTGGGCTAAGTGGTTCTGGTAAATCTAGTCTCGCATTTGATACGATTTATGCAGAAGGCCAACGCCGATACGTTGAAAGCCTATCAGCTTACGCGCGTCAATTTCTCAACATTCAGGATAAACCAGATGTTGAGTCGATTACAGGTCTTTCCCCTGCAATATCTATCAACCAGAAATCGATCTCAAAAAATCCAAGGTCAACAGTTGGAACTGTTACCGAAATTTACGATTACTTGCGCTTAGTATATGCACGAATAGGGGTTCCTTATTCACCTGCAACTGGATTACCGATAACAAAGCAAACTGTATCTCAAATTGTAGATACTATAATTGCGTTACCTTTAGAAACTAAAATATATATACTTGCCCCTGTTGTGCGTGGTAGAAAGGGAGAACATCTCAAAGAGATATTGGAAATTAAAAGACAAGGTTACGTAAGGTTCAAAATAGATGGTGAAGTGTACAATGTAGATGACTTGCCTAAACTTGATAAGAACAAGAAACACGACATTTTTGTGGTTGCAGATAGAATATCAATATTGGGCGATATAGGAAATCGACTGCCAAGTAGTATAGAATCCGCACTAAAACTTGGTAATGGTCTAATGTATGTAGAAGTAGTAAACCTACCTGACAACCATAATTCCGAGTATAAAAATGGTCAAATTCTGACTTTTTCAGAGAATTTTGCATGCCCCGAGTCTGGTTTCACTCTTGAGGAAATAGAACCAAGATTATTTTCTTTTAACAGCCCTTACGGTGCATGTGGTTCGTGTAATGGGCTTGGTAAAAAGCTGGCTGTTGATGTAAAGCTGATAGTGCCAGATGAAACTCTTTCAATATCTGAGGGTGCTTTAAAGCCAGTAGGACCAATGTTCCGTCAAGTGCACACAAGTTATGGATTTCTAAAAAGTGCAATTCTATCACTGGCTGAAAATTGTAAATTTAGCCTTGATGTTCCGTGGAAGAACATAGATCAAGAAGTAAAAGATATGATACTCTTTGGCTCTAATAAATTTCAAGGTTTGATCAGTATCTTGGAGAACCAGATGGATTATGATGAAACGCTTGTTGAGCGATACTGCTCTGTTATTCATTGTAAGGAATGTACTGGCCATAGATTGAGAAAAGAAGCACTCACAGTGAAAATTGATAGCAGACATATAGGTGAAATATCAGGGCTCAGCATCGATAAATCCCTTAAGTGGTTTGAAAATTTGCCAGACAAGCTCACAGAACAACAGAAGCAAATCTCAAGTAAAATATTAAATGAAATAATCAAGAGGCTAGCATTTCTAAAGAATGTAGGGTTGAATTACCTAACGCTCGATCGAGAATCTAGCACTCTCTCTGGCGGTGAGAGTCAGAGGATCAGACTTGCTTCGCAAATTGGCTCTGGTTTAACAGGAGTGCTGTATGTGCTTGATGAACCCTCGATAGGCCTTCATCAATGCGATAATGATCGGTTAATTGCTACACTGAAAGACTTGAGAGACATGGGTAACACTGTAATCGTTGTTGAGCATGATGAAGATACAATAATGGCTGCTGATTATGCGATTGATATTGGTCCTGGAGCTGGCGTAAATGGTGGAAAAGTTATTGCAGAAGGAACACCAGACCAGGTGCAAAGAAATTCAAGGAGCATAACAGGGCAATATTTGAGTGGAGAGAAAAAAATTTTAATTCCAAGGAGAAGAAAGCAAGCAACTCAGTTCATAAAAGTAATAAATGCATGTGAAAATAACTTAAAAAATGTGAACGTTAAATTTCCTATAGGGAATCTTATTTGTGTTACTGGAATATCAGGAGGGGGAAAATCAAGTTTAGTCATAGAAACGTTATATAAATATTCAGCACATAAGATATATCATTCGTCTGCACGGTATGGTCGGTGTGATAGAATAGAAGGCCTTGAATATATAGATAAAGTTATAGAAGTTGATCAGTCGCCAATTGGTAGAACTCCTGCGTCAAATCCAGCAACATATGTCGGTATGTTTACTCATATAAGAAATTGGTTTGCAGGTCTTTCGGAGTCAAAAGCAAGGGGATATAATATAGGCCGGTTTTCATTTAATACCAGAGGGGGAAGGTGTGAGGCTTGTAAAGGTGATGGGCACTTAAAGATAGAGATGCATTTTCTACCGGACGTTTATGTGAAGTGTGAGCAGTGTAAAGGGCGAAGGTATAATCGTGAAACATTGGAAGTTACTTATAAAGGAAAATCAATCTCTGATGTGCTTGATATGACGATAGATCAGGCTTGTGATTTTTTTGAAAACCTTCCAATGGTAAAAGAAAAGTTGGTTTCTTTGCAGGAAGTGGGGCTTGGCTATATAAAACTCGGACAATCGTCAACAACGTTGTCTGGGGGTGAAGCACAACGAATAAAGCTGTCCAAAGAGCTATCAAAACGATTTACCGGAAGAACATTGTATATTCTTGATGAGCCAACAACTGGATTACACTTTGAAGATATAAATAACTTACTAAAAATACTCCATAGATTAGTCGATCTGGGAAACACTGTTATAGTTATCGAGCACAATTTGCACGTTATAAAAACTGCAGATTATATAATAGACATCGGACCAGAGGGCGGAATAAAAGGCGGAGAAGTGATTGCCACTGGAACTCCAGAAGAAGTGGTAAAAATTCCAGAAAGTGTTACAGGCAGGTATCTTAAAACGTATTTATTATAAACTATTTCTTAATTATATTAGGCTAGGTTGCATATTTATGATTTGGAGAGGGTAATGTCAATATATCAATATTTTAAAAGGTATGCTAAACATGGAATTGTACCTGCTAAGAGAGCAGAAGATTGCACACTAGTTCCAGAAAATAGTTTCTATAAGTCCGTACATTACGTTGATAATGTGCTAGGACCTGTGAAAGATGTAATTTGTGGAGTTGAGAGTAAAGACAATTATAACAAGTATTATAAAAACAATGATAAATGTGAATACGTGGGTTACAGGGCAGAGGAAGTGTTTCCACTTTGTGAACGGGGTGCTTTTCTAGTAGCTAGCATAATATTGCAACCTTTATGTTTGATACTAGCATATTTGTCATACTTCCCAATTAAGTTATTATCAAAAATAACAGGGGACTATTGTTTAAAAGCAAGTACAAAGTCATTAGTTGATCATTCAAATGCATTTTTAAGTGCTGGGCAAGATTGTGCTAGTGCAGTAGCTGAAGTATTTAACAAGATTGTAAGTTATGCTTGCGCTGCTATCATTTGGGCTGCCGCGTCAATGATAACGCCACTTGTGTGGGCTTGCAACAAAGTGCAAAGTAAGTTAAGTGAAATACAGGAGCCAGAAAAACATCAGCTTTTATCTAATAAGTTATAAGTTCTGCTTTTTCAGCAGTGGCTCAGTTTGAATTACATTGAAATGAAATAAAAAGTGAAAGAGTGTAAGCACAAGTTACTTTAGCTATACTATATAAATTTTATAATATATTTAATGAATTGTGAACCTTCTCTTACTAAAAAAAGCTACAAATCTTATATTTCCGAACGTATGCGTAAGTTGCGAATATATCATTGATGAAAATCTTAATCTATGTAGTGAATGCAACAAAAAAATCAATTTTCTAACTAAGCATTACTGCAATGTTTGTGGCGTAGTAATCTCAGACAATATTCATACGTGTGGTAAGTGCATCATCAATCCTCCACCGTTTAAAGTATTAAGATCAGTTTTTGCTTATGATCAACATAGTAAAAACATGATTATAAATTTCAAATTTTTTGATAATTTGAATTACGTAAAAATCTATGCAAAGTGGATACACCAAGCTAATCAGGATACGTTTCAGAACGCAGAGGTCATAATTCCTATACCGTTACATAAAATGCGCTTGTTTAAACATAAATATAATCAAGCAGCATTGCTTGCAAAAGAGTTGAGTAAGTTGTCCAATTTATCCTATACGCCATTTGCAATAAAACGTCTTCGCCATACTGCGCCTCAAGCTGGTCTTTCACTTAAACAGCGTGAAAAAAATTTGAAAAAGGCTTTTAGCATAACCAACAAGAAAATTATCGAAAATAAAATCGTGATATTAGTTGATGATGTGGTAACAACCGGAGCAACTGTAAGATCTTGCTCTCAAGAAATTTTAAACTCCGGTGCAAGAGAAGTGAGAGTGCTATCACTTGCAAGAACGGTGAATGATTGGACCTCTTGCATAAAAAATTAGCAGTCAGTGTCATCCAAGTAGCTTGACTACTTGGATCTATTTTTTTCTAGATTCCAGTGCCAGCGTTACGCACATAGCTGTACGAACATTGTCTACCAGGAGGATGTCATCCCAGTGTCAAGCACTGGGATGACATCACTTTTGCTTCAATATTCGCACATTAGCCACGTCCCTGAACAGATACGGAGGTAAGCCCATTGTGAAAATCAGTATGTTAAGGCATGATTTTTAATAACCTCAACATCACTGAACTCAAAAGTTTGGCTTCCTACAATTTGGAATTTCTCATGTCCTTTTCCTGCAACTAGCAGAATCATACCCTCGTTATAGGCAATATCTACTCCTTTCTCTATAGCTTCTCTTCTATCTTCTATCTCTAGCGCATTAGGGCAATGTAGTAAAATACCACGACGAATTTCTGCAGGATTCCCATCACGCGGATTGTCATCCGTGATTATCACTTTGTCTGCATATATTTGTGCTACTTTACCCATTTCTGCGCGTTTTGTTTGATCACGATTGCCACCACAACCAAAAACTAGAATTATTTTTTTATTGAAGTGCCATTTTAAAGACAATAGGGCTTGTTTAAGCGCACTTGGAGTATGAGCGTAATCCACAAATGCAAAAGGTTTCACTTTTTCCATTCTTCCTGGTGGAGAAACGAGTTTTTCTACGCATATTTCTCTGTAATTCAGTCCAAACGAGGTAACTATACCCATTGCACACAACAGATTATATGCTTGAAATTGCCCCAGAACCGGAAAAAACGTATCATAAATTTCACCACCAATTTTTATTGTAAGGTGTTGACCATTAGGGGTTGGTGTTTGCTCCAATAAAGTAATATCAGAGCCTGTTTTTCCATAGGTGATAATTTTGTTGCTGCGTTTTTCAGCTATCTTAAGCAACGCGTAGTATTCATCTATATCCGCATTTAAAATCGCTGTTTTTCCTTCTGGTAATACCTCGTAAAATAACCTTTTTTTAGTTTCTAAATATTCACCAAGATTTTTATGGTAATCTAAATGATCTTGCGAGAAATTAGTAAAAGCTGCAGCACTCAACTTTAATCCATGGATTCTATATTGATCAATCCCATGACTTGATGCTTCTAACACTAAGTGTTCTACATTTATACCACGCAATGTTGCGTAAAGGTCATCTGCATCTGGAGTGGTAAGACTGTTGCTATTACCTTTTCTACCATTATTGATGCATGTTCCAAGTGTTCCAATAGACGCAGCATTATAGCCAGAGTTTTGCCAGATCTGGCGGCAAAATTCTACTACTGAAGTTTTACCATTCGTACCCGTTACAGCAGCAACATATTTGGGCTGTTTGAATTGATAAAACCTGCTGACTATTTCGCTGTATATTTCTTGAGGATTTGGGTGTTCAAGCACTGCAAAGCTCGAAGTATCTGTCATTCCAGTGCGTGACACTGGAATCCAGTTTTTATTATACAATTGCCTAGTGTGCTCATTTGCAATTAAATTTTCTGGATCCAAGTAGTCAAGCACTGGGATGACATCTTTTTTGGTTCCTTGTATGACAACGTCTACACAGTCGTGTGCGTGATACTGGGATTCAGTAGGAAAAATCTGGATACATGCTGGTTTTCTAGATTCCAGCGTCACGCGCTGGAATGACACCGCAGACACACAAACGAAAAGATAACCTTCCTTGACTCTCTTGGGATTACATGTAACGCCCTTGATTTCAACGTCAAAGTTAACATCAACAATATCATGCAGTAATTCTCTCAGTTTCATGTCCTACTTCATCGTTTTGAAAGTCTAAACATGGTAACCTTTTTAGTGCGTCATTAAGGTCAAAGATTAAATCTTCAGGATCTTCCAGTCCACAAAATATTCGCACGAAACTTCCACCACAATCTGAATTCATTACAGATCTTGACATAGATCTACGATCTACTGGTAATATCAAACTGTCGCACCCTCCCCAAGAAGCACCAATACTAAAAATTTTCATATGATCAACCATGCAGCTTAGTTCTTCACATGAATATTCTCTATCCAGTGCTATACTGAATGTGCCGCTTGCTCCTTTGAAGTAACTTTTCCATAATTCGTGTTGAGGATGGGAGGGAAGTGCTGGATATAAAACCTTTCTAACTTTTTGCTGTGCTTCTAGCCACTTTGCCACTTCCATTGCTGTATTTTGGTGCCTTTTCATACGTGTGTGCAGTGTTCTTAGTCCCCTGTGTGCAAGGTAGCAGTCGTGCGATTGAATGGTTACTCCATAATTTTTATAGCTCTCATAAAGCAATTTAAAAATTTCACCTTCAGCAATAATAGCTCCCATAACTAAATCTGAGTGACCGGCTAGATACTTTGTCACTGAATATAGTGCAACATCAATTCCATAATCAAGCGGCTTAAATAACAAAGGAGTGGCCCATGAATTGTCGCAAACGGTTACGATTCCATGTTCTTTAGCAACTTTTACTATATGCTCTATATTCGAAATCTCAAACATTATAGAACCAGGAGTCTCGATCATTATCAATGAAGTATTACTCTGAATTAAATCAGTTATATCCTGCGTTGGATCATAAAAAGTTACTTCTGTTCCTCTTTTTGGTAGCTCATTTTCTGCAAACCTCCTAAGCCTATAATAACTATTATCTTGAATTAAAACGTGCGAGCCTGCTTTAGTGAAAGTCAAAATAGCAAAAGTAAGTGCAAATAGTCCGGAAGGATAAATAAGCGCTTGTCCACTCCCTTCAATTTCAGCCAGTGCATTTGAAAGATAATGGACAGTAGGAGTACCAACATTACTGTAGCTATAATCCCTTGCAACACCATCGTTGATTACATCGTATATACTTTCTCCATTTGCTGCATTTAAGTAGTCCTTGTAAGTAGGAAATAATATGGTAGAAGAATGATAAACTGGCGGGTTCATAGAACCTTTATAGTCATTAAATTTTCTTCCTGCTTTAACTAATATAGACTCTTCCTTCACATTTTTATTATTTATTTTTTAAATTGTACTCGTTTTGCGTATACAAGTGAAGAGAAATTGCATGTATTAGCTCTATCTCACCCTTCAATAACTCATAAATCAACTTATGTCTTTTTAGAATACTCATTCCAATAAAGCCGTCAGATATTAATATTAATTTAATGTGCGAAGGTAATGTTGAAGATGAAGCAAAATAATAATCAGCATGCTTTGCTGATTCATCGACAATGTTGATATCAATTACATCTATCGAATCGCGTCTCTTTTCTTCTATTGTTTTAATAATATCCATAATGGTTTCTTTAAGCAACAACATGCTCCTCTTGTCATCCAAGTAGCTGACACTGGGATGACAGGAAAAGTGATATAACAATACACCCTTATTTATTCTCTTCCTTATTATCTATGTCTTGATAATCAGAATCTACTACTTTTTCTTCTTTATCATTTGGATTCCCTTCTGATGAAAAGCCATTTCCAGCACTATTTTGTTGTGAGGCATTATACATAGCTTCTCCAAGTTTCATAGATAATTGAGAAAGATTAGTAACTTTCTGCTGGATTGAATCAGCGTCATCAATGTTATCAGATTTACTAACTTCTTTTAATTCGTTAACTGCATTTTCAATAGCAGATTTATCTTCTGGTGAAACTTTATCACCATACTCTGTCAGAGACTTTTCTGTAGAATGAACTAAACTATCCGCTTGATTCTTCACTTCAATAAACTTTTTGCGCTTTTCATCTTCTTGCGCTTTTTCTTCAGCTTCTTTTACCATGCGATTTATTTCATCATCAGATAGACCACCTGAAGATTGAATGCGTATTTTTTGCTCTTTTCCAGTAGCTTTATCTTTTGCAGAAACGTGTGCTATTCCATTTGCATCTATGTCAAATGTTACTTCGATCTGAGGAACTCCACGAGGAGCAGGAGGTATCCCTTCCAAACTAAACTGACCAAGTAGCTTGTTATCAACCGCCAATTTTCTTTCACCTTGATGTACCTTAATTATAACGGCTGTTTGGTTATCTTCTGCAGTTGAAAACACCTGAGATTTTTTAGTAGGAATAGTAGTATTACGTTCAATAAGTGGAGTGAATACTCCTCCTAGAGTCTCAATACCAAGAGAAAGTGGAGTCACGTCAAGTAGTAACACATCTCTTACATCACCTTGAATGATTCCCGCCTGTATTGCAGCTCCAATTGCTACAACTTCATCAGGATTTACTCCTCTATGTGGATCTTTGCCAAAGAATTCTTTAACTTTCTCTATGACTTTTGGCATACGAGTCATGCCACCAACGAGAACCACTTCGCCAATTTGACTAGCAGACAAACCAGCATCCTCAAGAGCTTTTTTACAAGGAGCCATAGTTCTTTCGATTAAACCATTCACTAAGCTTTCAAGTTTTGCTCTCGTTAATTTCATATTTAAGTGTTTTGGACCACTTGCATCAGCTGTAATAAACGGTAGATTTATTTCCGTTTCCATTGCACTTGATAATTCAATTTTCGCTTTTTCAGCAGCTTCTTTGATTCTTTGCATAGCCATTGGATCATTTTTCAAATCAATGCCATTACTTTTCTTGAATTCATCTAGTAAATAACTCACTATTGCGTTATCAAAGTCTTCACCTCCAAGATGAGTGTCACCATTTGTAGCCTTTACTTCAAAAACCCCTTCACCTATTTCAAGTATTGAGACATCAAATGTACCACCACCAAGGTCATATACCACTATTGTGTGCCCATGTTTCTTATCAAGACCATAAGCAAGCGCTGCAGCAGTCGGTTCATTTACTATTCTGAGCACATTTAATCCGGCGATTTTTCCTGCATCTTTTGTTGCTTGACGTTGAGAGTCGTTGAAGTATGCTGGCACTGTTATCACAGCATCTTTTACTTCCTCTCCAAGATAAGCTTCTGCTGCTTCTTTCATGTTTTGTAGTATGAATGCACCAATTTGACTAGGAGAGTATTCTTTATTATCAGTGGTTTTAACCCATGCGTCACCATTTTTTGCTGCAAACACTTTATACGGCACGTTTAGATTTTTCATTTCAGAATCACCGTATTGACGGCCTATTAATCTCTTAGTAGCAAAAAAAGTATTACTTGCATTGGTGGTTGCTTGTCTTTTTGCAGGAGCGCCAATCAACCTTTCTCCTGACGAAGTAAATGCAACTATAGATGGAGTAGTTCTTGCCCCTTCTTTATTTTCTATTACCTTTGTATCCTTGCCCTGCATTATTGCAACACAAGAATTTGTTGTTCCGAGATCTATGCCTATTGCTCTTCCCATAATGAGTACCCCATTGTAAATATTATCTGATATAAGAATATATAAGTATAGGACTTATTAATTACAAGCCCAATTTAGGGTTTCTAATTAGTTATTAGAACTTAAAAAGCGCGAAAGCCATTTAGTCAGCCAAAAATTGCCTCGTAGTTTATTTGAATTATCAACTT
This sequence comes from Wolbachia endosymbiont (group A) of Urophora cardui, assembly GCF_964028435.1. Classification (NCBI taxonomy): domain Bacteria; kingdom Pseudomonadati; phylum Pseudomonadota; class Alphaproteobacteria; order Rickettsiales; family Anaplasmataceae; genus Wolbachia; species Wolbachia endosymbiont (group A) of Urophora cardui. Next base: position 809,429 of record NZ_OZ034774.1, on the reverse strand, counting down.
CTTCATTGCTGCTATCCTCAATTTGGTATCCAGAGTTCTGTAATGGCTTATAACCGTTTGAATTAACATCATCTCCTTGTTTTAAAACAAATGTATTTACATCTAAACTGTTATCAATACTAATGTTCAATGTAATATTAAACTCTTTTTCGATTGTAGAAACTGTATTCCTTTTATTATTAAAAATATGCGCTATAACCGCACTATGCGCTACTAAATCAAAAGACTTATTTTGGTTCCTATGAGCAATGTGTTGTAAATCCCTTAGTATCGATGCAACAATTACTTCGTTCGATTTTACTCTTCCAATACCCTTGCAGTGTAAACACTCTGTAGTATTAATTTCTTGTATGTTTGGTTTAATTCTTTGTCTTGAAAATACCATTAAACCAAAGTCATTTATGTAGCTAAATTGAACTTTAGCTTTATCGTCTTTAAACGCTTGCTTTATAGCAGACTCAACAGCTCTGCAATACTTATATTTCAACATGTCAATAAAATCGACTACTATTAATCCTGATAGGCCCCTAAGATTCACCTGTCTTGATATTTCAGGTACTGCTTCCATATTGGTTCTATAAGCTGTTTCTTCTATGCTATCTTCTCCTGTCATCTTTCCTGAATTTACGTCTATTGAAACAAACGCCTCAGTTAAAGTTATTACCAAAGACCCACCAGATAGCAACTCTACCCTATTGCTATATAACTCAGAAATTTGATCTTCAATTCCATAGTAAGTAAAGATTGGGATAGAACCTCTATACAATCTGTAACGCAACTTACTACCTTTTAATGCATTTTTAGTATATTGTCTCACTGCTTCAAAAGCTTCCTTCCCAGATACTATGACTTCTATACCATCGCTACAAAAATCACGAACAGATCTCATAATTACATCTGCTTCGTTGTAAATTAATGATGGAGCATTTACAGAGAAGGCATTTTTTTGAATGCTCTGCCATAATGAGGATAAGTAATTGTAATCCTGCTCAATTTCTTTCTTATCTTTTCCTGAACCAACAGTTCTTACTATTAAACCTGATCTTTTTGGCAAGTTTATTGAACTCAGTATATCCTTTAACTGCTTTCTGACATTAGCATCTTCAATTCTGCGAGACACTCCACCTTTACTCATGGAATTTGGCATGAAAACACAGTATCTACCCACTAAAGTTATGTATGTTGTAAATGAAGCTCCTTTATTGCCTCGTTCCTCTTTAGTTAGCTGGACCAATACTTTTTGATTTACTGAAATAACATCTTGTAATTTGTATTTTTTATATAAAGGTACCTCTCTTACAAAACCACTACCTAACTCGTTGACATTCTTACTAGCTGCAGAATCTGAAGAAACATTTGCTGAAGCTTCTTCTGTACAATCGTCATTTGAGTAGCCCTCAAAGATAATTTCCTTTTCTTTTTCTGGAATATTGAAGTAATCTAGAGATATCTCGGAAAAAGATAAAAAACCTTGCTTGTTTTTTCCATATTCAATAAATACGGCTTGCAAAGAAGGCTCTATACGCTTTACATAAGCAACGTATATATTACCTCTTAATTGTTTTTTTTCCTTGAATTCTTGTTCAAATTCTACAACCTTATTATTAACTGATAAGGCAACTCTTACCTCATTAGAACAGGCAGAATTTTCTATCAATAATAACCTTTTGCCACTATTTGCCACTTATTTACCGTTTGCTTTTCATTCTGAAGTTAACTTCATGCTACTTAATGCACTGTTGATTGTCAAGAATTTTACGATCTGCATTATTCGGTTGACTTTTAGTGTTTTGCGTAATAAACTCGCATAGAATTTATTATATCATTATAAGTATGGCGAAAAAAAATGCTTCTTTGCTCGTTAAGTTAGTCAGCACTGCAATCAAGATAACAAAAACTGGTGAAGAAAAATCAACTGGCTATTTTTATGTAAAAAAGCGTAATCCAAAAAAGCTCACCAGAAAACTGGAGTTTAGGAAGTATGACCCAGTAGTCAGAAGGCACGTATTATTTAAAGAAGAAAAATTAAAGTAGTTTTTTTATAAGGAATTTTATTATTATGCAAAATTTACAATTAAGTTATCCTATAATAGTAGAGTTGGGGGATGTAAAAGATACAAAACTGAAATTAATAAAGGTCATTGCACAATTAATAAGTAAGAGGTACAAAACACAGAAAAAAGCAGCAAGCGCTCTAAAGATTGATCAACCTAAAGTATCTCAAATCAATAGGTCAAAAATCGAAGGGTTTTCCTTAGAATACTTGCTTAACTTATTGATTGCATTGGACCAAGACATAAACGTAAGAATAAAGCATAATTCTAAACCTGTATAATATGTAAAGGACAAATGGTGATTTAAATGCAGAACAATAAAACAGTAAGTCAGAGGCATTTTAAAAAGAACTTGTTACTCAACAAAACAAGATTTGAAATTTTGTGCAATGCTATTGATTATAGCTAGATATGCATCTTTTCCAGGCTCTATGTCTGATCCAATAGGATCAAGAACTACCATTTTTGCGTCATTAGAAAGAGCATTAGGCTTTATGCTATCTTCTTGTGAATGAGCAAATATACATTTAACGTTTTCTTCCTTCATTATCTTTTTTAGCTTCATTAAACTCTTCATACCTATGTACGAATCCTCTTCTATAGAAAGAATGGCGCTTGGGTGATTTAAACCAAAATATTTTTCAAAATATTGATAAGCATCGTGAGTGACGATGTATTTTTGATTTTTAAAATCATTCAGTTCTTTCACGATTTCTTTTACTTCTTGGTCTATTTTTTTTATGGCTTTTGTTGCATTAGAGTTGTATCGATGGAAATTTTCTTTATCTATGTTAGACAATGTTGCACTTATAAAAAGTACCATGCTCTTTGCATTTTCGGGACTCAGCCAAATGTGTAGGTCTTTTTCATCTTGAGTATTGGTAATTTTTCTAGAAAATGAATGTGGCCGAGCAGGAAGTAGGTTGATTACCTTTGACAATTGCACTAGTTCTTTATTATTTTTGGCGAAAGTTTGAACAAACGTCTCTAAGTTATCGTCAGTGTAAAATATGACATCACTTGATTCCAAATTACTCGCATCAGACGGCTTTAATATATAATTATGCGCAGATGTTGCATAGCCAAGCAATTCCGGTTCTAAAATTCCTTCTGTCACAGAAGCTACAAGTGAGTGGATAGGTTTGATTGTAGCTACAACTTTTAAATTGGATGAAAAGGCAATATTATAGTATAGTGTAAATGAAAGTAATAGAAAAAAAGGCAGTAAATGTCTCATATAAACGTTGAGAAGAAGTTAAATTTTGCCAAAAAGTTAAATAATGTCAATAATCGTGTTCTAAAAATAGAAAATCTTGCTCTCACATATGATGGTAAAAGAATCCTTGACAATATCAATATGTTCATGGAAAGAGGAGACGTAATTACAATACTTGGTCCAAATGGTGGAGGTAAAACCTCTTTAGTGAAAGCAATTGCTGGCATAAATAAAAGCTGTACCGGTAGTATCGTATTTGCTGACAACATAAAAATTGGCTATATGCCGCAAAATTTTAGTATTAGTAATTTGATGCCAATAACAGTTGAATATTTCCTTTTAAATAGCTCCTTGAAAAGACTAAAGAAAAATCAATCCATTATTACAGAAGCGATAGAGTTGGTTGGTATCGGTAACATTTTGAAGAATCAAGTGTTAGAAATTTCTGCAGGGCAAACACAATTATTGCTGCTTGCACGTTGTTTAATTGCAGAACCTGACTTGATCATTCTAGATGAACCAGTCAGTGCAATGGATATTAACGCGCGGGCTAAATTTTATGATATTATAAATAAAATAGCAAAAAAACGATTGGTATCGATTCTTATGACTTCTCATGATCTTAACTCTGCTCTACCATCCTCAGATTACGTAATTTGTATAAATAATACTATCTATTGCCAAGGCAAGCCTGATGAGATTATGAAAAATAGAACCCTAAATGAAATATTTAGCAGTTACGCAGCAAAATGATTCAAAATATTTTGCGTCTTCTGCACATAACTACAGTGCTGACACGTTACAATATATTACCTTATTTACTTCCACCATCAAAGAAATCAATAAATAAAATACAAGGCCATAAGCTAAAGTGTGCTCTTGAAAAATTAGGTCCGGTGTTCATTAAGTTTGGGCAGTCTATCTCATCACGTACTGATGTTTTAAATGAGGATATAACAAATAACTTGTTATTGATATGTGATAGATTGCCATCATTTTCACATAAAATAGCAGTTAAAACTATAGAAAGTGAGTTTAATTGTAAATTGAGCGACATTTTTTCAAGCTTTTCTGAAAAGCCAATTGCAGCAGCATCGATTTCTCAGGTGCATAGAGCGGTTACAACTGAGGGTAAGGAAGTTGCTGTGAAGGTTTTAAGGCCAAATATTGAGAAAACATTCTCAAGGGATATAAAAATGCTTTCTTGGCTTGCAGAAATTGCAGAAAAATTTAGCGAACAATCAAAAAGGCTGAGGCCAATTGAATTAGTCAAAACTTTTGCTGAAATTTGCCGATTAGAGTTAGATCTACGTTTTGAAGCTGCTCACTCTTCAGAACTAAAGGAAAACACAAAAAATGACAGAGGTTTTTATGTACCTGAAATAGATTGGAATAGAACTGCAAAAAAGGTTTTAACATTAGAATGGATAGAAGCAACACCAATATACGAAGTTGAAAAACTGAATAATCGTAAGCAAATAGCTATCAATCTTATAGAATCGTTTTGTAGTCAGGTATACAGGGATTGTTTTTTTCATGCTGATATGCATCCTGGAAATCTAATGGTTGATAGTAATAACAATATTATTGCCCTGGATTGTGGAATCATGGGTAGAATAGATCGTGAGACATGCTTTTACGTTATAGAGATACTCAAAGGCTTTTTAAATCGGGATTATGACCACGTTGCAAAAATGCACTTTAAAGCTGGTTACGTTTCATCACAGCATAGAAATTTTGTCACAGCTTGCAGGGCAATAGGTGAACCCATTATTGGGCAGCCTATACAGAAGATTTCATTTGCTAGTTTACTTGCTCAGCTATTAAAAATAACTGGTGATTTTGATATGAAAGTTCAAACACAATTGTTATTGCTGCAGAAAACTATGATTTTACTGGAAGGGACATGTAGAAAGATCTACCCAGAAATCAATATGTGGAAAGTAGTTGAAGCGTGGATAAGCAGTCAACATGAAAGTAAAATAGGGTATAGGGAAAAAATTAGAAATTCTTATCCTGTAAAAACAATCCAAGGGATATTTAGCCTTATAGAAAAATTAAACCTAATAGCTGATAAAAAATTAGAAAACATCCAAGTTAAAAATAAATCAAATGGAAAAGTCTATTTTTTACTGTGGTTTGTAATTATAATTCTAATCGTTAAATTTTTAGGGAGTGTTAAATAAACTGTGTCAAACCCAATTTTTAATTCAACTTAATTTTTAATCTGCAGGAGTCGAGTTGAGAATGTCCAATTTTCCACTTTCTTTATAGCATAACATACTTCAGTCCTGATCCGCCTCTTGCTCCTCTTGAAGCCCAATGGCTCACCACTTATGTGTAAATTAATCGTTAATGTTGTACACGTTCTTTTCTTTTTCTACTCTCTCTTGCTCTTCAATACAATATATAGCAAGCGGATTAGCTTTAAGTCTTTCGACTCCTATTTCTTCTCCTGTTCCATCGCAGTAACCATAAGTGCCTAATTTTATTTTTTCTAACGCCTCCTTAATCTTTTCTTTTCTATCTTTTCGGCGCTTGATTAATTCCTCATTTCCACTATCTCCATCAGAATAGTATGTATCAATACTATTATCTTCTAGTTCTTGTTTCTCCAACTCAGCGAGTATTGATTGTAACTTTAAGCTGAAGTATTCCAGTTGTTTTACGCTCATATATTCTTCATCTTCTGAAGGAGTATAATCCTCTGGTGACTTTATTTTCGGTAACTTTTCCATAATTGCATTATCAAAAAAATAATAAAACCTATATAACTTATGAACAAAAAATTATACTACCCTCAAAGTAAACACTATAATTTATAATAAACATTTAAAAGCCTAGTATGATCGACTTAGTAAAAAAATTAGTAATAGATGTTAAGAACCTTACCTATATAGTATGTATTTTTATTATAATGTTAAGTTTATCTTCATTTACACTTGAAAACAACAATAAACAAGAAGTTATGTTAACATTAACATGGATATGTGCTACATTTGTTTTGCAGATCTCTACAAATAATTTGTTTACATCTGATTATCATGATGGAATATTAGAGCAAATCTTTGTACAGCCACTCTCTTCTAGGCTTATAGTTGCTTATAAAATTTTCGCTCACTGGTTATTATTTGGGCTACCGATTTCAGTGGTTTCTTCCATATTCAGCTTTGCAGTTCTAGGCAATAGTATTGAACACTCAATAGCAGTTGGAGTGTCTTTATTATTTAATACGCTGATAATCATTAATATTTCAGCTACTGGAAATGCATTGATGATTGGTCGAAACAACTTAGCATCAGGAGTATCGCAAATTCTTGTTTTGCCAATGATAATGCCAACCTTTGTGTATTTTAAAATGCTAACTCAATTTGAAAATTTGTCCTTGAATATTTATACACTACTAATCACCATGTTAATTTTTGTCGTTTTGATTGTTAACAGCACTATAACTACTCACATGGCACTAAAATTTGCTGTGGAACAGGATTGAAAAATCTTACTGTTATTCAGTAGGTATCCGTTTAGCAGAGTGGCAAAATAGGTAGACAAGATAAACCAAAAAATCAAGAAAAAGTGAGTTTACAACAAATGGTGTCATGCAAGTAGCTGACAACATAGAAACGAAAAAACTTACTTGACAAACTCCGCCAGCCCCTTATTATAAAACTGAAGCTATTTATTTATCTTCTCTGTACAGATTAAATGACAAAAAAACTCAACGTATTTGGCGTCTCATGTTTAATTTTTTGCACTATGTGCACTCTATGTCTTTATCAAATTTCTAGGTTTTTACCTATACAAGCTGAAATACGCTTATAAAGCATTTAAAACATCAAAAAACGCCAACTTAAAAAATGGATAGTGAATAACTAGCTACCCTAGGGTTTCTTTTGCCTTTTTTTCTGTTTAGTAAATTTCTTAAACATTTATGACTAAAGGTTAGTTGCATTAAAAAGCAGCTAAATCGCGGTTATTAAGCGTTTAGAATAAAAAAACGCCATACTTGAAAGTATAATGTAAGTAATTAGCCAACCACGGGGCTTCTTTTGCCTTTTTTTTATTTGGTAAATTTCTTAAATTTTATAGCTAATCAGTACTGGGATGACAAGAAAGGAGCACTGCTATTATAGAGTGAAATGAGATCCCAGTGTCAGCTACTCGGATGACATTATAGGGGCTACTGGGATGACATTATAGAGAGGCACTGGGATGACATTATAGAGAGGCACTGGGATGACACCCTGACAATCGTCATCCCGCTACTTGTTAGCGGGGTCTGCTGTGGCGACATAAACTCAAATCATTTCAAATTTCAATCCAAAGAGGTATCATTATGTCAAACAACTTCAATTTTAAAGAATTTTTTAACCACTATGAAACAAATAGTACGTCAGATGATATACAAAGGTATTATTTGCTGTGGAAATCAGTAATAGCGCAGGCAATGACTGATGCAGCAAGTCACTGTAAAAAAACAGAAAGCTTGGTAGAGAAACGTAAGGCGATTTCTTGGTTATCGGACTTTAGTCAAGATTTTGCACACACATGTATATTGGCTGATTGTGATCCGGTATACGTAAAAAACAAAATACAGCCAATCTTAAAAAGCCTTACTAGATAAAGCCTTTTTAATGAGGTTTACTCCTTTTACCGAAAAAAATATCATTCAATCTCCTATCTATAGTTGCCTCTATATCTTTGATTAATAGCTGCTTTATTATGTTTACTTTCCGCTTTGCATCTTGAGCGTGATGCTCACTGTTATTGCTGTAATTATTCTTATCACTATAACTACTGCCACTTGGTTTACTACTGTTACTGAACTCACTACCCTTTTTTCTTCTTGTGCTGAGTATCTGCACTATCTTTTCCTTTAAAAAAGACTTCCAGCCTGTGCTAAGGAACAACTTATAGAGAAAATGCGGAGTAAGGAATGCTACTAATATTCGAATAGAAATTCCGTAACCGAGGTCTTCCCTATTTTCATAATACCACTTGCAATATTGAAATAAATGGTAAAACGCATTTTTGAAAGAGCCAAATTCTACAGCATACCAAAAACCATTGCTGAGAAACATGAGCACAATGCTGGATGTGTAAAGATACATTGTGAAGAGAAACAGTTTCACAATTATATCTTTTAGACTACCTAATATATAATTCAATAATCTTAATTTATAGAAAAGTGATATCATTTCACACCCACTTCAATATGGCTGGGGTGGAAGGATTCGAACCTTCGCGTGACGGTATCAAAAACCGCTGCCTTACCACTTGGCTACACCCCAATACTACTTACATCAATAACACTATTAGCCCAATTAGTAAAAGATTTATTTGCTTTTTCTATGGACATCACAGCAATAGCTGGCTGATCATAAGAATGCATTGCTTCGATTTTTTCTACAATTTTATCAACTTGATCATTTTTGCTCTTCATAATTGCTACTACTTCACAACTATTACTAATTTTACCTTCCCATAAATACAGAGAATTCACTTCAGGAAATATATTTACACATACAATTAATTTCTCGTTTAACAATTCCTCAGAAACAGTTTTAGCCTCCTTCAAACTTGAAAAAGTTGTATAAATCAAAAATAAATTATTCATTAGAATCTACGTAAATGCATTTCTACTATACTCCACTTAGGTTTATTCATCAAGAGAAAATAGATTAGATTTTTCTGTCATTCCAGCACTCTCTTCTGTCATTCCAGTGCCTTCTTCCCCTGTCATCCGAGTGCTCTCTTCTGTCATTCCAGTGCTTCCTTCCCATGTCATCCCAGTGCGTGACACTGGGATCTAGGAATTTTGATTGAGCACTAAGTTGGTAAACATGAAAGTGGCTAACATTTTTTAAAACACAGCGTTTTCGATGGGATTGCGTGAAATGGCTAGATCCCAGTGTCACGCACTGGGATGACAAGAGAGGGCGCTGGGATGACAAGAGAGGGCGCTGGGATGACAAGAGGGGGTATTGGGATGACAAAAAAAGGAGGCTACTGGGATGGCAAGAAAGGAGCAGCAGGATGACGCCTCACCATGTCATTCCAGCGCTTGACGCTGGAATCCAGCCTTTTCATAATCATCAAAATGTTGTATTTTAACATAAAACGGCTACTTTTATGCTTCCCAACTTAACAAAATTCCTGGATCCAAGTAGTCAAGGCACTGGGATGACACCTTCCCTAGTGGAGAAATCACAATGTTCATACGTTTGTGCGCATAACGCTGGGATTTTTCTATAGTTTAAAAACAAAAAAAGGATGTTACTCAATGAGTAACATCCTTTGGAGAAAGTGAGTGGTTTTGTTTATGCTACTTACCAGATGTAACTCCTGGCTGCTGTGGTTCAATGTAAACTTCAGACTTACACGTAGAAGGCTGTTCCACCATTTTGCCCAGATAACCTGTTTTTTTCAGTTCTGCACGAGCTTTACTTAAGTCTTCTAGAGAAGGACTTTTTGGCGTAGAAGAACCAGAACCCATTCTACTATCAGTAGAAGAGCTTCTTGATACCTTTGGTGGAGTAACTGGAATAGGCTGCTTACCAGAAAGTCTTCCTCCTGCTGTTGCAGTTTTACCAGTATTTTCAATGGGAATAGGAGTATCAACGTAAAAAGTGCTCTTTCCTACTTGTCTAGACAACGTGTCTGATTCAGAAAGAACTTGATATTTAACATTAGTAGTTTCTTCTGGTGCTTTTTTACCCCCCAACCATAATGGCACTTTAAATGGAGCAGTTGTTTTCACTTCTTTATGCTTCGCAGGATTGAACAATTCCGCTTCGCTGCTAATAGTACTGTCAGTCCTTACAGAATCTAGTGAACTCATTGAACTGCTTTCTGATAAACTGCTAGTTGATTGTGTAGAGTCTTTTCTTCCTAGTGAAGACAATGATGACGATATAGACCTAGTTAAACTTTTGAAAGAAGGCCTGTTAGCTCTTTTCTCAGCTTTGTTGAACATATTGCTTACGCTTGAATACAAATGACTTTCTTTACATTCTTTAATAACCTCCTTAATTTCATCATAATGGTCAGAGAAAACACTGTCGATGAAATACCTATACTTAGGCAATGACCTTTTTGTTAACAAGCTATACAAACTTTTTTCATTTAAATTATGAATGAATTCTTTCTGTACTTGCCACTTAGGAGTATACTCTTTCCATCCTAATTTTGCTTCCTCTGCCATTTTTAAATCAATTTTTGACGATATTCCAGAAAGTATATTTTTTACTAACCCAGAATTATTTCCTTTGTCAGCAAAAATTGCCTTGAGATCCCCTTTTATTTCTTGAATTTTCTTCTTTTGTGATGAATCAGGAACAAGCTCATCATTTATTCTGTCTGAATAATTCTCGCTACCAGCCGCATTATATAACTTATTTGCCGCTGCCTCAGTCACACGACTTGCTCCTTTCTTTACTTTTTCACCTACGAAGCTAACACCTCTTTCTAGTGAAGCTGCCGAATATTCATAACCCTCTTTTACCTTGTTTTTGGAATATACAGCACCATCTCTAATTTTTCCGCCAATATACTTCGCCCCATCAACTGTCTTTTCTGCAGCATATTTGAAGCCTTCTTTTATTTGTGCTCTATATTTCCACATTGCATAAGAAGCACCAACCAAAACAATAGCTCCTACTACTGCTCCAATTACAATTCCAGCTATTGGTACAGCAGCTGTTCCTGCAGCGACTGTAGCTGTTCCTGTAGTTGAAAAAGCAGAAGCAATTGCTGACCAGTTGGTTGCAACAAGATAAGATATGAAGCCAATTGCTCCCAACCTAAAAATACCACGGTCCAATCGACCCTGCTTTTGTAATGATTTTATTTCTTTCCCCAATGATTCTATTTTTTGTTTTAATAAATCCTCTGAAGAAGGCGTAGAATTATTTTGTTGTTGAAGTTGTTGTATTTCAACAACATTTGAATTTGTTTCATTATTAGGTAACATTTTAAACCTCACTATTAATTAAATATATTCATATTGTACACCCTCGATTCTTAAGTTAGTGTTAATTTGGCTGTTAATGTTCATTTGTCTTTGAATAATTCTGCTTGACGTGTTTTTTGGAAGCGTAGAAAATTAGGTCAAGAAGCCGGAGTATTTATGAGGTGCATAAAAAGGGCACTCATCTTTTTGGCTGTTATAACTTTAATAATAATAGCTTTACTATTTAGGTATAATTCCCATTTTCACGAAGACGTAGTGCACTTAAAGAGTGACAACAAAGAATTCAAAAAAAAGCCAGAAAATTCTATAGAGTCGACCATACTACATAGAGAAAAGGAAGTGTACGATCATGTTTTCCATCCTGATGATTAATTTGTAAATAAAATAGCAATTTATGTTTGCATTTTCTTATTAAAGAAGTAATATTAGCGTATTAATTATAGAATCAATCATTATGTTTGATGAGAATAATCCTTGGAATCTGGGAAAGAAACCGGTAGGGAACAAAACTCCTAATAATGAAGATATTTTAAGTAAAGCTGTATCTGATGTAAGGTTCTTTCTTAATGGATTAACCAGAAACAGGGGCAAAAAACCTTATTTCATCATTTTCATTATTTTACTGTTCTATGCTTGCACTGGCTTTTATATTGTCCATCCTAGTGAGGAAAGTATAGAACTTACCTTTGGTAAATATTCTAATACAGAAACACCTGGTTTGCGTTATCACTTCCCCTACCCTATTGGCAAGGTTTTTAAAGTGAATGTTAAGGAAGTAAATCGTGAAGAAATTGGGGTAAGTAATTCTTATGGGCGAGACACAGATCGCGGTGAAGGTGTGATGCTAACTGGAGATGAAAATATAGTCAACGTTAACTTCGAGGTTCAGTGGCGCGTTAGAGATGCTAAGGACTATTTATTCAAAGTGCGGGATTACAAACCCGGTTTCAGTGTTAAAAATGCTGCTGAAAGTGCCATGAGAGAAATAATAGGTAAAAACACGATCTCTTTTGCACTTGGTCAAGGCAGACCAGAAATTTCTAGAGATACTAGAATTCTATTGCAGCAGATTCTTGATGGATACCAAATGGGCATAGAGATTTTATCTGTTCAAATGAAAAAAATTGATCCACCAGAAAAAGTAATCAGTTCGTTTAGAGATGTACAAAGTGCTCGTGCAGACAAAGAGCGTACTATAAACGAAGCATACGCTTATAATAATGATATTATACCTCGAGCAAAGGGTGAAGCGATAAAGATAAAATTAGATGCAGAGGCATATGAGAATGAAGTAATAAATGAAGCAAAAGGTAATGCAAATCGCTTTTTATCTCTTTATGAGGAATATAGACAGAATCCTTCTCTCGTTAAGAATCGTATTTATCTTGAAACTATGGAAAATATTTTCAGTAAGGTAGACAAAGTTGTTGTAACTGATGATCTGAAAGGTATGTTTTCTTATTTACCTCTTACAAATTTAGGGAAATAACCATGAGTAGTAATATTAAAATTGTTTTTGTTTCTGTATTTGTTGTTTTATTGATTGTTTTATTTAATTCAATATTTGTTGTGCAAGAAACAAAGCAAGCGATAGTTATACAACTCGGTAAAGTTGTAAGAGATGTTAGGGAAAGTGGCTTATATTTTAAGTTACCATTCATAAACAGTGTAGAGTTTCTTGATAAAAGAGTTTTAGATTTAAGTCCTGATAAGATCCCAAGGGAAGTGATAACAGCGGATCAAAAACGTATTATAGTAGATGCGTATGCAAAATATAAAATAACAAATCCTGTTACTTTTTACCAGGCTGTGAGGAATGAATCAGGGCTGGTTAGAAGATTGTATCCGGTTATAGAAGCACACATAAGAGAAAATATAGGCAGATTTTCGTTGATTAGTTTGTTGAACGAAAAAAGATCAGAGGTTATGCAATTGATTCAGCGTGGAGTTTATTCTGAAGCTGAAAAATTTGGCATAGAAATAATAGACGTAAGAATTAAGAGAGCAGATTTACCAGAAGAAAATAGTTCTGCAATATTTCGCCGTATGCAAACTGAAAGGGAAAAAGAAGCAAAAGAAATTAGAGCAGAAGGAGAGCAAGCTGGGCAGGAAGTTAGATCAAAAGCTGATAAATTAAAAAGGGAAATTATCTCCAGTGCAGTAAAAGAATCATATGAAATAAGGGGCCGTGGTTATGCTGAAGCAACTAGAATTTATAATGAGGCATTTAAGGTTGATGAAGAGTTTTTTAACTTTTATCGCTCTATGAGCGCTTACAGTAAATCATTTGCCGAAAATAATACTAAATTTGTACTTTCACCAAACAATAACTTTTTAGATATTTTAAACAAAGGATGGAAATAATTTATGAAAAGTAAGGCATTTATTTTATCTATATTTGCATATTTTCTAATTGCGTTTTCTTCATACGCTAATATGTTTGATTGGAATGCAAAAAAGGTCGTTGATGCTAGCACTACTGCATGTAACTGTAATCAAGGACTTGCCGATTTAGTGGAAGAACTCATTCCTGCGGTTGTAAATATTTCAAGCGAACAAATAATCAAACAAGAAAGTAACAATAGAACTAAAATCCCTTTTATGCCAAGAAATAATTTCTTTGATGATTTTAGAGAATTTTTTGAGCATTTTGATCAGTTTTTTATGGATAGGGGCCCTAGTGTTAACAGAGAGGTGGTGCTGCTTGGTTCTGGGTTTATTATAGATAAAGGTGGAACTATAGTAACCAATTATCACGTTATTAAAAACGCCCAAGATATCACAGTTACTATGAACGATAATACTTATTTCAAAGCAGAAGTTTTAGGCTATGATGCAAGAACTGATCTTGCTGTGCTTAAGGTTCATTCTAATAAAGATCTTCCTTTTGTTGCATTTAGTAATTCTGATACAGCAAGGGTTGGCGATACAGTTATTGCAATAGGTAACCCATTTGGTTTGGGTAGCTCTGTAAGCACAGGAATTATATCTGCAAGGTCCAGAGACATTAGTATCGGCACTATGAATGAATTTATTCAAACTGATGCTGCAATTAATAGAGGCAACTCTGGAGGGCCATTATTTGATTTAAATGGAAAAGTTATAGGCATTAACACCGCTATCTATTCCCCATCTGAGTCTGGCGGTAACGTGGGTATAGGCTTTGCTATACCATCTAATTTAGCTATGTCAATTATTGACACATTAAAAAGTGGCAAAAAAATAAAACATGGTTGGCTTGGTGTGCAAGTTCAGCCTATAACGAAAGAATTTGCTGAGTCTTTGGGTTTAAAAGATACAAAAGGTGCACTGGTTGCAAGTATAGTAAAGGATAGCCCTGCAGAAAAAGGTGGAATTAAGGTGGGTGACATATTATTAGAATTTGATGATAAAAAAATTGATAGAATGACACAACTGCCTCAAATGGTTTCAAGAACTGAACCTGGAAAAAAAGTACAAATTAAGTTACTTAGAAAGGGCAAAGAGGTCAATATTAAGGTTGTGATTGAAGAATCTGCAAATGATGGTCAAGGTAATAATCAAGAAGAAAATAAATCAACATCCGATTACATAACTGGTTTAACTGTTTCAAACCTGCCAAAAGAATCAAAAGAAAGTAATCCTACAAAAGGTGTGATAGTTATTAATGTAGATAGTAACAGTAATGCCACGCTGCGTGGTATTAAAAAAGGAGACATTATTATCCAATTAGATGGAACCGATATAGAAAATACTAATGATTTTCAAAAACAAGTTGATTCAGCAGTAAAGAAAAACGGTAAAGATTCAATAATGTTGCTCATTTACCGCAATGGAAATCAGTTTTTTACTTCAATAAAGTTAAAGAAATAGCACTTTTCGTAGGTTATTTACTAAATTCACAAAGCAGTAGCGTTTGCCATTATAGCTACTTCAATCTTATCAAATAAATCAAATCTACATTAGATTTATTGCATAACCATATATAAAAACCAAAGGATGTCATTCCAGTGTCAGCTACTTGTAAGAACATTTACTAAAATATACACATGAACAAAATCAACTTCCTAAAATTCATTGAACTGTGCTTTCAAACGGTGGTGCCGGGATGTGAGTATAATGATTATCAGTACATAAAAGTCATAGAAGACAGGCTGAAAGCAGCGAATGCTGGCGAAGTAAGGCGCATAATATTCAATATGCCTCCGCGTTCAATGAAGTCCATGTGCATAAGCGTTGCGTGGCCCGCATGGATACTGGGAAATCAGCCAACCGCAAGAAAATAGTTGCAAGTTATTCTCGGCTGCTCAGCGAAAAGCACTCGCTTGACACCAGGTGCGTAATGCAATCGGATTGGTATAAAGAGCTGTTTCCAGAGGTAAAATTATCCAAAGACCAGAACACTAAATATAAATTCCAAACAGTGCAGAGAGGATACAGAATCGCAACATCAGTTGGAGGGACGTTAACAGGTGAAGGTGGTGATCTTATTACTGTGGATGATCCGCTTAACCCTGCTCAAGCTTTGAGTGAAACGTTTAGAAAGCGTGTTACAAACTGGTTCGATCAGACTTTAGTAACGAGACTCAACGATAGAAAAAAAGGAGTAATTGTGCTTGTGATGCATAGGCTCCACCTGGAAGACTTAACTGGGCACCTCTTATCCAAGCCAAAAAACATATGGCATCACATTTGTTTGCCAATGATTTCTGAAAATAAGGAGGTTATTTATTCAATTAATAACCATACTGGTGTCATTCCAACCCCCCCTCCTGTCATCCCAGTGCCCAGACACTGGGATCCAGAAAATTCAACCGCAAAAGACTGGATTCCAGCATCAAGTGCTGGAATGACACTACCTGCAAGAGTATTATACTCAAGAGAAGAGAATGAGTTATTATATCCCCTGGAGGGAGGAAGAGAAGAAGTTGAGATGATAAAAGTTGAACTCGGGAGTTACGCTTTTGCTGCTCAATATCAACAAAACCCCCTGCCGCTTTCAAGCGGTATAATTAAACAAGAGTGGCTAAAGCGCTATAAAAATTTCCCTGATAATCTCTCACATGTAACACAAAGCTGGGACACTGCAGTTTCAACAAACGATTCCAGCGACTTTAGCGTCTGCACCACCTGGGCAAAAATAGATAATAAATTCTATTTACTTGATGTATATCGAGCAAAGCTTGAGTATCCAAAGCTTAAAGAGCAAGTTCTGTCACTAGCTGCAAGATGGGCACCACATGCAATTTTGATCGAAGCAAAAACAAGTGGTCAGCAATTAACACAAGAGCTAAAGGCAAATAGCGATCTACCGATTATTGAAATAGTGCCACACAATGACAAACTCACTCGATTTTATCAAATTGTTCCGACTATAGAGTCTGGCAGGATTTTTCTGCCGCATCAAGCAGTATGGCTCAGCGATTTCGAGTACGAAATTTTAATGTTCCCAGAAGCCCATTATGATGATCAGGTGGACAGTACGGTACAATATTTACAATGGATGAGAAAAATTAACACCAGTGCTTTCAGGGTCAGGGACTTTGGCCCCAACCCTAATAAAACGCTTAGATGGTTAAGGTATATCTAAAAACCTAAATTTATTTCCCCAAAGCTTCTGATATATGCTTTACCTGTTGCGGATGTTTAAGCTCTGAAGAGACACTTCCCTTATGTGGCACAGCAGGAGAAGCCGATCCAATAGAACAAAAGCCACTATCTCTATTAACTTTTTCAGAACTAAGGTTATCAGATGACGGTAATTGTGCGTTTACACATCGCATTAAGTTCTCTTCTGGACTCTCGAAAGATTTTGTTATCTCGCATTTCCCCGAAGGAGTATGCGTCAAATATAAATGCTGCTCCTCCCCAGGGGAGAAAGAGTTGGAGTCTAGCTTCTTCTGCAGCTCAGGAGAAAGAAATGGGCGTAGTTCCTTCCTCTCGTCACTAGTAAGAGGTTTTAGTCCACCTGACGCACCTTCATGCGTAGGAGAAGTCACCCCTGAGGGTGGATTACTTTTTGCTTTTATTCTAGTTGGGAATGAAAAAAATGGCTTAGACACAGATGATTTTTCAGTTACATGATACACAAGATCACTTTTACTTGAACACATCGTATCACGCTCTACGCTACGTCGCTTAAAAGGTGATAACTTTGCTAGTATCGGCATTCCTTTTTTACAGGACAAACCACCCCCATGTTTCTTCAGAGATTCACTCTCTTGTGACTGTGCTTCAGAACACTCATCACTACTTTCTCGATCACTTTTATCAGTAACTTGCTGTTTTTCAGGTTCCACACTAAAAATGCTCTCCTTACCTTTAACACTTGGAGAATCTGCAAAAACCCCAAGACTTGAGGACATTGAATCATTCCTTGTCGTAAGAAAAGAAGTCGATGATGGCAACCACCAAGTACTATTCCCTATTGACGTGCTTTCATTAGCACCTTTCCATGATAAACCACTAAATCCTGGTTCAGTAAATTGCATTGACGATATCCATTTATTTTCGGACGTGCCTTGTGATAAACAAGGGTTCGTTTGCTGAGTCCAAGCACTAGTCCCTGCTGATCCACTTTCAGCAGCACCTACCTCAGCAGCGCCTACATTATGCGGCAGCACCCCTCGCCTGGAAAAACACGACTGTGGCTCCTGTATCTCTTCAAAGGATGATCTTGGATCGCTACTTGAAGAATGTGCAACAGAATCCTTAGGTTTCGGAGGTGAATTACTATCATAACCACTGTCTGTATCTTTTTTCCTTTGGTTGGGCGGTGTTCTTAGTCCACTCGGTCCTGCATGTATAGGAGAATTTACTGTTGAGGAGAATCGACTCGAGCCACGTCTCTTAAAATTTTCAGGATCCACTGCAAATTCAAAACGTCTGTTTCTTTCACTATATGCAATTGGAGACTGCATAATTTCAGGAAGTAACTGAGCAATTCTTTCATTAGAGATAGCATAAATTGGGTTTTCAGAATTAGTAATATCTGGATCTGCAGTCTTGCCTCTGATATCACTTATAAGATTTTGATATTTTATATTAATTTTGTACACATCCTTATGCTTTAAAAATTCAAGCTGACCACTATATCTTTCTGTTAAAGGTACAAGGACAAAATCATTACCATTCTCTATTTTCTTTTTGTCTGTAAAAATATCATAATCATAAGCGTTAATTGATTTCCCTGTCAATTTAAAAATAAAATCGCCAAGAACATCTTTAAAATTTTCGACTTTAGAATCTTCTGTGCCTGGAGTTCTAAAATCAAATGCTACTTCCTTTTTAACATATTCTGTTACACTCTTGATTACCTTATCGCTAACGTTTTTGACGTATAACATATCATCTTTATATTCGTAAAAGTCCGAGCTCTTCAGGCCACAGTTTTCTAACCTTGAGTTAAATTCTTTAATATATGCCTGCTTAAAAAATTCAAAAGTCTCTAAATCATACTCCCTCTCAAGGTATTCATCGCTAAAAGCTATACAGTACAAATAAGGCTTACCTATTGCTCCTGTTTTAACAGTTCCTTCCATCCATTCATATGCTTCTTCCTTAGTTATCCCTACTTCTTTTTGTAGACATGCAACCACTTTCGCTCCCACAGCCCTCTCAAACTCATTAGCAAAATGAACCTTCAAGTTACGAATCACTTCATTATTTGTAGAGCCTGCAAGCTTCACTTTCACTATACCATTACCTAAATCCTCTTTATCAGGATTAGCACCTAGAACAAATGGGAAACAGTTTAAGTTATAATATCTACTTGCTACCTCAGTTCCACCAAGATAGTGCCGCTTTATTATCTCCTCTCCTATTCCTCGCAGATATTCTTTTGTATCAGTATTACTAGCAAATAAACCAACAATCTTTTTACCTTCTACAGTAAAATTAGTATTGATCTTATTACAAGTATAATTATTTAAATTAAACGCTTTAACCAGCTCTTTTATATCCATAACTACCTCTATTAAAAATTGTTAAGAAACAACACTACTTGCTTTTGCCTTTATCTTTACTACTACCGGCACTAGTAGCACTGCTACTACCCAGTTGTGTGTTAGGCTTACTGCTTTCACGTTGCCGCTCGTAGTTTTTATACTTATCAGGACCAATCCATTCTAACCTTTCACTTGGAATCCACGAACCATCAGGTTGAGGTCCTGATTTGCTTTTTTTATCATTTGGCATATTACCCTCCAGTAAAAATATTATGTAACTAATATACTAAAAATAAATTGTAGTGCAAGTACTTTTTTTATATTTTTTAGTATAAATTTTATTCACTCTTTTTTCATAAAACTTAAGTTTTCGAGATTCCGCTAACACGTAGCGGAATGACGAGCTGTCGACATCTATCTATATACCCCTGGATTCCAGTGTCACGCACTGGAATGACAAGTCATTGGCAACCCTAAGTTCCCTACGTCATACCGCGATTCATTCGCGGTATCTCAAGCATAGATTCCGCTAACACGTAGCGGAATGACGAACTGTCGACATCTATCTATATGCCCCTGGATTCCAGTGTCACGCGCTGGAATGACAAAAAGGAAGCACTGGCTCCTGGATTCCAGTGTCACGCACTGGAATGACATGGTGAGGCGTCATCCAAGTAGCTGATGCTGGTTCCATCCAAGAGGGTGTCATCCCAGTGCCCAGACACTGGGATCCAGTTTTTTTTCCATCAAAAACACTCCCTTCTAACATAAAACCATACACTTATCAAACCTAATGTACATCCTGGATTCCAGCGTCACGGGCTACCCTCCTTTGTCATCACAAATAACCCATAGGTGTCATCCAGTACTGGGATCCGGTGTTCTTTATCACATAAGTAGCTAGCACTAGCTATCTCGATAGTGTATTACCATTTCCTCTTGCTGCACGTTCATTCAATACATCAGTAACTTTTGACTTAGGATTTTCTTTAGCATCACTTGCAGAACTACGCTGAGCAGCACTAGATTTTCCATTATCAGTAGTTCCTGATGGAGCTTGCCAAGTATCAATTGGATAATCGTGTTTAATAGTGGCAGATTCTTTTCTTTGAGTGTTCCTTTCAGCAACTTTTTTTGCAAGCTTAGCGTAAGGGTCATACGTTTCCTGCTTATTAGTAGATTTGATTCCTTCCTTGTTAACACTATTAACATTACCATTTAGACGGCTTTCTGCGCAACTAGCAGACCCGCTTTTCTTCTCTTTATTATTGTTTCCTTGTTCATCAGCGGGCCGTCTAGCAGACTTGTTTTCCTTTCCATTATCAAGCTTGTTTCCTTGTCCATTAGTGGGCGGCGTGGTTCCTCTTCCATTAACACTAGTATTTGGACGCCTTTCTTCAAAATTAACATACTCGCTTGGCTTAGAATCAAGTTTTATCCCACTTGCCACAGGCTTCTTCTCTGGAACTTTCGGTGGACACACCTCTTTCTTCGGTTCCGCTTTTTCCTTTTCTTTGTCCACTTTTTCTGGTTTTTGTGAATTTTCATGAGATTTTCTTTCAAGCTCAGTAATACGCAATAGATGTTTCAAAGGATCTGACACAATTTTAAGTTCTGGCTTGCTCAGAACAACCGGCCTTACAAATCCGGGTGAAACTTCAAAAAGGGAAACTGGCACTTTAGGTTTTTCTCTTTCATCCACTTTTATTTCTTCACGAACTTCTTTATTTTCTTCCTTTAATGATGTTTTTTCTGCTTTTTTATCTTCTGCTTTAGTTGTTTCTTCTGTAGATGCCTCTACTATAGCTGCTAGCTCAACTCCAAAAATCTCTGCGAACATTGTAATAATCCATCCGGTAACGGCGAGCTGTAACTTGAGTTTCAGATCCTGCAAAAATTGTAGACGTTCGAGCACCCTTGCAAGCTCCTCTTCTGATAACTCACCACTGCCCAATTTCTCCTGCAATTCTTTTATCTCTTTGTCCAACCTCTGATTGAAACTTAAATCGCGTGCAAAAATCTTCTTGATTAACTCCTTAAGCTTCTCACGCAAAAACTTCATTATCGCAGCAATCAGGTTTTTTTCTTTCTTTTCCTTGAGCATTTGGTAGATTTTCGGATCATCTACATCTACTTCAAAGAGGTTGAAGAGAGGTTCAAAGAAACTCCAGAAATCTCCGAGTGGTTTTTCACAATCGAAGTAGCACCCGTCACCATCTTCGATATGTAGCTCTGCTTGAGATGATATTTCATCGATACAACTAGAAGCCTGACGCTCACACTCGAGCCTTCTGAGCAAATCTTGTCTGTCAAGCTTCTCTATGGCTGCTTTCAGTTCATTTAACTTCTGCTCCGCAGAGAAATCTTGCTCCCTGATTTTTCCTTGGAAGATTGAGCTACCGTTTTCGTTATTATCTGAAAAATTTTCCATTATTTTTGTCCCCTCAATAAAATTACTGTCTTTATTGTTACCTGAAAAGCTTTCCATCATTTTTACTCCCTTCATAAAACTTAATAATTTAATTCTACAGTACTAAACATTTAAGAAGTGTTAACGTAAAGATGTCAATAAAATTATTTATATTTTTACACTATGTATATTATATCATACGCCATTTAACCTTTCAATAATATTTTTTATTCTTGCTGCTTTTTCAAGCTCTAGCATGCGCTTTCCTTCTTATTAATGTTCACTTTTGCCTCTACCACCACTTTTTCTTGTAAAGTATTTGATATAAGTTTTATTATACTCTCTAGCATAACTTGTGCAACATATTGTATTCAGAGTGTATTGAACGAGCCTGAAAGGCTGATAAACGAGTATCAACAAAGACTGTCAGAAAGCAAAGATAAAGCTACGTTAGATATATCTTAGCCACTTAAGTAGGGTTGGGCCTGACCCTGAAAGCACTGGTGTTAGTTTTTCTCATCCATTGTAAATATTGTACCGTACTGTCCACCTGATCATCATAACGGGCTTCTGGGAACATTAAAATTTCGTACTCAAAGCCATACCGCTTGGTGCGGCAAAATAACCCTGCCAAATCGGAACAATTTTGAGTGAGCTTATTATTGTGTGGCACAATTTCAATAATGGGTAGATCGCTATTTGCCTTTAGCTCTTGTGTTAATTTGCTGCGAACAAGCTTGCGTAACATCAGTACGTGGAACATCCTTAATAGTCTCGATTGACTCTGTAGGTACATTACCATTTTTCTTAAAACCTTTCTCTTCTATAGCTTCCAGAACACTTTTTCCTCCCAAAAGACAGTTTTCTCCTAAACTTTTCTTCTCAGCTTTTAACTTGTTAAGCCTTTCTTCACTCTCATCATCAATTTCTACTTCTATTTTATTACTATCTTTCTCACTAGGACTTAGATAAATATTAATCTCTCCTGCCTCAGTGGTAAAAGACATTTTAATGCTACTTTCTAAGACATCTGTGTAATTTCTTTTTCCATCTTTTGTACCTTCAACTCTTACTATACTCTCCCCAACTTGAAGTATGCCGACTTTTAAATTTAAATCTTCAGCTTTGTTAAAGATTTTCACAGGTTCAATAATACTATCTTGTGAATATTTCACATAAAAACATACATTATCTATGTCTACCTCTTCTGGCTCCCCCTTTTGAGCTTGTCTATCTCTGCCTACAATACTTTCATATGCTATACTCTTTAGCTTGTCTTTAGTTTCTTTATATTTCTTAGAGAGATCATTTATATAATTAGATCCATAATTTTGTGCTAGCTCAGTATTACCGGAGAAAAATTTTTGTCTTGCTTTCCCACCTTTTAACAATAACTTGTTAGTGATGCTTTCTATGATGCCTGAAACTTTATCTTCGTTGCCGTCGTCTTGGTCGGCGATACCATCAGACTGCCTTTCACGCGCTCTGGTTTCATCGCGTGGTTTCACACGATTATTAAGAACACCTTCTATTTCTTCAAGTATTAAACTTGTTACAGTTTCTTTATCACCATTGTCATTTTCATTACCATTATTACAACTTGAATTCAACCTTATTCCTTTCTTCAAGTACTCATTTACTATTTTCTCAATACTTTCTAGAATACTTTCTTCAGATTCTTGTTTATTTTGTGCTGTTATACCTCTTATCTTCTCACAAAAATCTTTAATTAGCCCCTCTTCGCTTGTAGTTAATGGTATTTCTAGCTTCATCGAAAGTAAGTCTTCTAGAAAAAGATGATCACTTGAACTACAGCTCGAATCCTCGTCTTTCCGGTCACAATCACTCGGTTCAGTAGAAATTGTTTTATTATCGTCACCGGAGCTATACCCTGGATCATCACGAAGTGTCTGATCATCATTGTGCTTGTTAGGGTAATTACTAGAGTTATTTGTCAAATTCCCTTTATCTTTAGTAGGAACTGTTTTATTATCATCACCGGAGCCATTCCCTTCATTTTTACGAGAATCATCTGAATAATAGCCCTGATCCTTGTCTGGATCCGGATCACTTAATTTAGTACAAGTTGTTTCATCATTAGAACTACAACCTAAATCCTTCAAAGCTTGAAGGCAGTTATGTTCAGTAACATATTCAAATGGAGTCTTTCCACTTTGATCTTGCACATTTCGATCAGCTCCTGCTTTTAAAAGAAATCCTATACCGTCAGTATCGTTACGTTCAGCAACTTAATGTAACAGAGTTTTTCCATCTTGGTTTTGTACATTTGGATTAGCTCCTGCTTGTAGAAGAAACATTATACGTTGAATATAATCATTTAATATACCTCTATCGATTGCTAACCAACCTAAAATATCAGATAATCTTTTATCTAAGTAATGTGACAGAGTTTTTCCATATCGGTTTTGTGTATCTCGATTAGCTCCTGCTCCTAGAAGAAATATTATATGTTGAGCATAATTATCTAATAGACTTCTATCGATTGCTAACTCATTTAAAATGTCACGTAATTTTTCACTTGAGTAATCTGACAGAGTTTTTTCACCTTGGGTTCCTGTTGTATTTGGATCAGCTCCTGCTTGTAGAAGAAACATTATATATCGAGTATAATTGGAATTATCTAATAGATCGCTATTGCTTGCTAACTCATTTAAAATGTCACGTAATTTTTCACTTGAGTAATCTGACAGAGTTTTTTCACCTTGGGTTCCTGTTGTATTTGGATCAGCTCCTGCTCCTAGAAGAAACATTATATGTTGAATATAACCGGGATTATCTAATAGATTGATATCCTGTTCTAACTTATCTAAAATGTCACGTAATTGTTCATTTAATCCCTTGCTTGGTACCCCACCATTCATATTCTATAACCATTACTCACTAATTCTTTAGTGATTACCGTAATACATAGGTAAGTCAATAAAAAAATACACCTTTCCTTCTTCAGTTCTAAGAAATTGTCAAAAGTCTCAAAAAGATGAGTTAAAATAAAAAGAAGAATAGTGGAAGTTTAGTTGTTTACACTTTCATGCTATGCCCATAGCATCATATATTACTTAACCTTGCAATAATTTTTTTATTCTTGCTGCTTCTTCAAACTCTAAATTTTCAGCATGCTCTATCATTTGCTTTCTCAAGTCATCCTTATTAGTATTTACTTTTGGTTCTGCTATTGCCCTCTCCTGTAAGGTGTTTGATATAGGTTTTATTATAGTCTTCGGGACAATATTGTGCAATATATTATGTTCTTCTTGTTTTTTTCTTCTTCTTTCAGTCTCTCTTAATGCACGATCTAAAGAACCAGTGATTTTATCTGCATACAAAATTACTCTACCTTCAGCATTACGTGCAGCACGACCGATCGTTTGAATGAGCGATGTTTCTGATCGCAAAAATCCTTCTTTATCAGCATCTAAAATTGCAACCAAACCACACTCTGGAATATCAAGACCTTCCCTAAGCAAGTTAACACCTACTAAAACGTCAATTTCTTTAGATCTTAATTTACATATAATTTCTATTCTCTCCAGCGCACCAATATCAGAATGCAAATAACTCACTCTCATATTTAATTCACTCATATATTCAGCTAAATTTTCAGCCATTTTTTTTGTCAGTGTAGTGATTAAAACACAAAATCCCTTTCCTATTGTCACTTGTGCCTCATGAATTACATCATCAATTTGACTCTCTATTGGTTTCACAATGCAGATTGGGTCTGTAAGCCCTGTTGGACGGATAACTTGCTCTATAAATACATTATTGGTCTTTGCCAACTCATACTTTCCAGGAGTAGCTGAAATGTAAATAGTCTGCGGCCTAACTTTCTCCCATTCTTCAAATTTTAATGGACGATTATCAAAAGCGGAAGGGAGCCTGAAGCCATAGTCAATCAATTTCTTTTTACGCGCCTCATTACCACTGTACATTGCACCAATCTGAGGAACGGTGACATGACTCTCATCAACAAATAAAATTACGTCTTTTGGTAAATATTCAAACAAAGTAGGCGGTGGATCCCCAGCTTCCATTCCATAGAGATAACGCGAATAATTTTCAATACCTTTACATATTCCTGTTGTCCTCATCATTTCAATATCAAAATTAGTGCGTTGCTCGAGGCGCTTTGCTTCAACAATCTTGTTTTGCAAGTAGTAATAATCCAAGCATTCATGCAGCTCTTTTTTGATTAGCTCAACTGTCTGCAACAGAGTCTCACGTGATGTAATGTGATAGCTGTTTGGAAAAATGGTGATTGTATTTAGGCTTTTGGTAATATTACTCGTTATAGCATCAATTTCAGAAATTTCTTCTATTTCATCACCAAGCAGCGATAAACGCCAAGCTTTATTTTCATAATAGGCAGGAAATATATCGATAATATCGCCACGCACTCTGAAATATCCTCTCTCAAACCTGGTATCAGAGCGCTTGTATTGGAGATCAGCTAAGTTACTCAAGAAATCATTAACATGAATTTTATCTCCAACACTTAAAGATATAGTCATGCTGCGGTAGCTTTCAGGCGAACCAAGACCGTATATGCAAGAAACACTGGCAACTACGATCGTGTCCCCGCGCTCCAAGAGGGAGCAGACGGCAGAATAACGCAGCATGTCAATTCTGTCGTTGATTGCAGAGTCTTTTTCGATATAAGTATCAGTTTGCGGCAAATAAGCTTCGGGCTGATAGTAATCATAATAAGAAATGAAATATCCAACAGCATTATTGGGAAATAATCCTTTCATTTCCTCATAAAGTTGTGCTGCTAAGGTTTTATTGTGTGCCATGATCAGCGCAGGTCTGTTTGTCCTTGCTATAACATTTGCCATAGTGAAAGTTTTCCCAGAACCAGTAACCCCAAGTAAAATTTGGTCTCTTTTATTGCTATTTAGCCCCGCAATTAAACTATCGATTGCCTGCGGTTGATCTCCAGCGGGTTGAAAATGTGTAGTGATTTGAAATTTCATAGACTTTACTTACTATCTTTGATTCATTGCATAGTGAACACTATATTGCTTTTAAGATAAGTTGTATAGCTATAAACTTTCCGTAAAGCCATAAAACATTAACCAACAATAGACTTCTCCTAAGAAACTCACTCAACTAACTCTTCTTGTTGAACTAATATGTAGCCAAATTCGCTCGCTTTTTTGATCAAATTTTTTACAGTTCTATCTTTATAGTGTGTTTCATAGTATTCCATTCCTTTTTCTACATATTCCTGTCCGTATTTGAGCATACTATAAAATATGCATGCCATTTTTCTTGCAGTAGCTGTTATTGCTTTTGGTGCTCCTAGTCGTTTTTTCAATCTTCTGTAGTATGCACCCAACGCACTTTTACTATTTCCTACAGAATGAGCAGCTATTCGCAAAGCATTCGCAGCACGGTTAATGACTTTACGTGTTCTTGTGTTAAACACTTTTTCCCCTGTAACTTTATTAGCAGGACTGAGTCCCAACCACGACGAAAAGTGCTTTTCTGTTGGCCATTTACTATGGTTTATACCAACTTCTGAAATTATGGTTTGTATACTTAATACATCAAATCCAGGAATTTTAGTGAAATCCATACCAGTTATTCGGTGCAGTTCCTCATACAAAGCAAAGCTTGGCTTACTTTTGCTATTTTTATTCTTTTGCTTACTTAGCTGTTTGCTTTCACAAGACTTTGTTTCAAACGTTTTATAATAGGCTTCAATATTTCTATCACATTCTGCTATTTTTTCTTGATAAATATTATATAATTCAAATTCTTGCTTTAGCGTGAATAAGTGTTCCTCTCTATAGTCACCAGCTAACGCTTTTGCAATAGTAGACTGATCATTTTTCATTCGCACGTCCCTGAATTCTGCTAATTTTTCAGAATCTCTTTCGCCTTCAATTATAGCTTCAATGATTTTCATACCAGTTATCCCAGTAATATGACTAATAACCTTGTGTAATTGTATATTCATTTGAATTAATGCCTTCTGCATACGCAGAATATGTGTAGATGCACTTTCAGTGAGATTTTTGCGTTGCCGCACGTAACTGCGCAATACACACATCTGATTATCTGGCCTAAACGATCCATGAAGCAGTCCGTAGCTATGCAGTTGTTGGAGCCATTGGCAATCTTGAACGTCAGACTTCCTACCAGGTACATTCTTTACATGCCGTGCATTTTACCTCGAATTTGTATGACTCAAGTATTTGAAATAAAGGAATCCAGTATACTCCTGTTGATTCCATAGCTACTGTTGTAACTTTACACTTTTTCAACCACTGTGCTAAGTTATGAAGGTCTTCAGTAAAGCAGCCAAATTTCTGAACGCGTTGTTCATCTCTTCCTTCAGGTACACACACATAGTGTACAGCTGAACCAATGTCTATTCCTGCTGCATTAGGATTCACTATTTCTAATTTACTTTTTGCTTTTTTCATGGTAACTCCTACATATAATTTGTAATAGGGAAACGCTTCAGCTTGGAACGGTTGATAGTACAATCTCCTAACCGAGGTAGTCTAAATGACTCCATCAATGATTTGACCGTTCCTTCCAAAACCATGCTTGCATACGGGCACTTAGGCACCATTGAAAATGTCGGTCATAACTGCAGAGGCGCTCCCTGTACAACTATACTTGAAAACTACTAAAAACTTAAATTTGTGTGTTTCTTTCTGATTTGACAGATTTCGTCTGTTCGATGCTTGTATCTTGTCAAAAGCATCTAATGTTTTAAGCTTAAGCATTAGGTGGAGAAGGGAGGAACTCTGTGCTTCTTCTTAGATATAAAATCTGTAGAGGAGATAAGAATTCCCTTCTCAAAAGTATAGGCTGGACGGTATCGTAGAAAGACCTGAATGGTTCTAATTCTGTATTCACAAGACTAGCCTTACTTTTCATTTTTAATGGTAACGTATGGGGTTATATATGATCAACAACTTTTTGGGCATAGATATATCAAAAGATCGCTTTGATGTTTTTCTCTCATTTATAAGCAAAAAAGGAAAGCGTGAAACTAGAAAAAGAAGCTTTAAGAACGATGGTTTCAAAGTCTACTGAATTTTCTACACAAACATAATGTAGAAAAAGTAAAAACCTGCATGGAATCTACTGGTTGTTATAGCGAAGCACTGGCTGAATTTCTACACAATGCTGGACATTTTGTAAGTGTTGTAAATCCTTATTGCATAAAATCTTATGCAAGGAGTAAGCTGATACGACAAAAGAATGATCAGACCGATGCAGAAGTTATTGCTGATTATTGCCAAAGACAGGAACCTTCTAGTTGGACACCACCTTCTCCTGAAATGAAAAAATTAAAACATCTTTATCGTTGCTCAGTTGCGTTAAAAGATGAGTTAACATTAGTAAATAACCACTTAGAAAAAAAAGAGAGACTGCCTAAAGAAGTTGCAAATGCTTGGGAAGACCTTGCAATGAATATAGCTCAAAAAATAGAAACAATAAAAAACTCCGTACGTGAACTATTAAATCAACACAAAGAATTGTTGGAAAATTTTCAACTTCTATTGACTATTCCAGGCATAGGAGAAGAATCAGCAATAGCTATTTTAGCTGAAGTTTCTGATATAGAGGTTTTTAGAGATGCCAGGCAATTGGCAGCATATACAGGAGTTATACCACGAAATATGACGTCAGGTTCCTCTGTATATGCCAAACCCAGATTAAGTAAATCCGGTTCACAAACATTACGTAAGGCAC
Organism: Wolbachia endosymbiont (group A) of Urophora cardui; assembly: GCF_964028435.1. Taxonomy (NCBI): domain Bacteria; kingdom Pseudomonadati; phylum Pseudomonadota; class Alphaproteobacteria; order Rickettsiales; family Anaplasmataceae; genus Wolbachia; species Wolbachia endosymbiont (group A) of Urophora cardui. Next base: position 780,118 of record NZ_OZ034774.1, on the reverse strand, counting down.
TTTTCTTTCCTGCCATAGTAGCTAAGAATCACAATCCTATCATTATGAGCTTTTGCCAAAGATTAAAGGAAAAGGGTAAGCATAATATGGCCATCGTTGGTGCTGCAATGCGTAAGCTACTCCATATCATTTTCGGTATTCTGACATCCAAAAGTGCTTTTGATCCTAACCATATCAAAAACTACAGGGCTAGGAGGTTGACTGAAGGTTTAGTACTTTAAAATCAAAAATGCTTCCTATCATCTATCTTATGTAAAGTGGTATCTTACACAAATTTATTGAATGTTGTTGGTTAGTGGATATGTTGATAAGTAAACTTCATCTGTTTTGTGCGTATAAAACTAATTTACTTATCAACATATCCACTAACTATAATCTGTGTACTGTTACACAATTGGAAGTATTTTTTGATTTTATGATGCAACTTGGGAAATTTTTATAATTTTTTTGTTGACTAACAAGACGGTATCTCCTGTCATCCCAGTGCTCTTTTTTTGTCATCCGAGTAGTCCCTTTTTTGTCATCCCAGTGTCAAGCACTGGGATGACAGCAGTCCTACGTCATACCGCGATTCATTCGCGGTATCTCTTAACATAGATCCCGCTAACAAGCAGCGGGATGACACCTCTCTTGGGCTCTTTTAGCTACAAACATTAAGAAATTTACCAAACGAAAAAAAAGGCAAAAGAAGCCCTAGTCATTGTCTATTTTCAGTATTTGGCGTTTTTTAAGTCTTAAACACTGCAATTTAGCTGCTTTTAATTGCAACTAACCTACGCTGCAAATGTTTAAGAAATTTACTAAGCAGAAAAAAAGGCAAAAGAAACCCCGTGTTAGCTAGTTGTCACTCTCTAATCCTGCAAATTGGCGTACTATACTGTCTTAAACGACTTATAAGCGCGTTTCAGCTTATATAGGTAAAAACCCAGAAATGTTGTGAAGACATAAGGTGCACATAGTGCAAAAAATTAAAAATAAGACGCCAACTACGTTGTTTTCTTGCTGTTTAATCTGCACAGATGAAGATAACTGAATACCTTCACTATCATAATAAGGGGGCTGGCGAAGGGTGTCAAGTAAGTTTTTTCGTTTCTAACGGTTGTTAACGTGCTGCCAAAAACTATGCAAGAAGTCTATTGAAATCGCGTATATCAATCGTTGTAAAATCACACAATTGCTCTGTAGAGCTATGCCCTGTAATAATTACTATACCATTTTGCTCAGAGCGTATTGAGATTAGGTTCAGCACTAATTCACACGTTGCACTATCAAGATTACAAAATGGTTCATCTATCAGCCAAACGTTTGCATTAGAAATCAAGAGGCGAGCAAGTGCAACTCTTCTTCTCCAGCCTGCAGAAAGTTCGCCATATCTAATATTAATTACAGGCTGCAACTGCAAGCAACAAATAGCTGCCACAATCAATTCCCTAGTATTTCGTATTCCTGCCCAGAATTCTATGTTTTGGGCAACAGTTAAGCTATCTTTACAGGCATTCTTATGCCCTACGTAGACCATAGAAGGTATATAGGATTTTGGATCATCATATATGTCTTTTCCGCAGTACCTTATATTGCCTGATACCGGCGGTAAAAGTCCAGATAAACTTCTAATTAAGCTGGTTTTACCACTACCATTTGGACCAGTGATTAGAATCTTTGATTTTGGCTCAGCTTTAAAACTGAGATGTTTAAATAATACTTTGTTATTACGAGCGCAGGATAAATTTTCACATTCGAGCATGAATTATCTGCCCTTCCCCTTATGTTTACCTTGAGTTGAAGCCTGAGCTTTTACAAATAGCTCCCAAAATCCTTTCTTTCCGCCTTCTCTATGTATCAATTGTGCAAAACGCTGCATTAAACCATTACCCATCATAACCATCTTTGTCCATTTACCTACCGGTTTTGCTATGTCAACTATTTCTAGATCTTCTTTATAAACCTGTATATCTTTTTGCTTTTCGCGTAGCATTTCCTGTTGTTTCATCAACTCTTTTTGCTTATTTTTTTGATATAATTCGTTGAATTTTCTGTCTTCTTCCCACTCTTCTTTAAAAACTTTTCTAGGAAATATGATTTTTCTAATGCGATTTTTGTATATTTTTCTCAAAAAGAGAAATACTGCAGCTACAGCAAGTAATGTTACGCTATATAATATGATCTGTGTAAGTGGCATTTCCTGTATCTAATTCATTAAAAATACCCTTACTATTATACCATAATTATAGAAATTGTGCAATTTCTTTGCGGGTAAAGACAGTATAAAAGTAATACTGCTCTATTTCGTAAATTGGACAAATATCTGAGAATGGGCTTGTATGTAGTAAGGTTTATTTCTATACTTTTTAAAGAATTTAGAAGTAAAACAAATATGAACTGCTATAAAACTCACACGTGTGAAGAATTAAGGAAGAACGACGTAGAAAAGGAAGTTACCCTCTCTGGATGGTTATATCGTAAGCGCGATCACGGTAACTTAATTTTTGTTGATTTAAGAGACTTCTATGGAATCACTCAACTAGTATTTAATAATGATAAAGACTTTTTTGATGAGACATCAAATTTAAAATTGGAGAGTATAATTACTGTTACAGGAATAGTTGAAGCTAGAACTGAAGATACGGTAAACAGCTCTATCGCAACCGGAGAAATTGAGGTTGTAGTTAGCAATTTACACGTTGAATCAGAAGTTGAGTTCCACTGTGATGAAGAAATAGCAAAAGAAGAAAGAAGTATATTAGCGAGCATTGCTGGCGAACAAGAATACCCAGAAAATATGAGATTTAAATATCGTTTTCTTGATTTAAGGCGAGAAAACACCCGCAACAATATTATTCTGCGCTCACAAATTATTGCAGAACTCCGCAAGCTCATGATAGAGCAAGGGTTTTTGGAAATTCAGACTCCAATACTTACTGCTTCGTCCCCTGAAGGTGCACGTGATTATTTGGTGCCAAGCAGACTAAATCTTGGTAAATTTTATGCATTGCCGCAAGCTCCACAGATTTTTAAGCAATTGCTCATGGTTTCAGGGTTTGATAAATATTTTCAAATTGCACCGTGTTTCCGTGACGAAGACGCAAGGGCTGACCGTTCTCCGGGGGAGTTTTATCAACTAGATCTTGAAATGTCTTTTGTGACTCAAGAAGACATCTTTCAGATTATTGAGTCTACCTTATATAAAGTGTTTACCAAATTTTCTTGCAAATCAGTTGATAAAGATTTTCCGCGCATTACATACAAAGACGCAATGCTCAAATATGGATCTGATAAGCCAGATCTGCGCAATCCATTATTAGTCAGCGATGTTACAGAAATTTTCCGTGATTCAGAGTTCAATATTTTCAAAAGCAATATTGAGCGCGGTATGGTAGTGAGAGCCATCCCTGCTCCTAAAACAGCAGAAGAACCACGCAGCTTCTTTGATAAAAAAATAGAACATGCGCAAAAAGAATTCGGCGCTAAGGGGCTTGGGTATATAACATTTGATAAGGACGGCATCGCAAAAGGGCCAATTGCTAAATTCCTTGATGAAAACAGGCTAAATTCTATAAAAGAAATAACGGATGTAAAGCCTGGAGATAGTGTATTTTTTGCTTCTGATAAGGAAAATGAAGCAGCAACAATTGCAGGGAAAGTGCGCACTCTTTTAGGGTCAGAACTCAGTCTTATAGATGATAATATCTTCAAGTTTTGTTGGATCATTGATTTTCCCTATTTTGTATATGACGATAAAAGTAAAAAAATCGATTTCTTTCATAACCCATTCTCCATGCCACATGGTGGCTTGAAAGATTTAGAGGACAAAAATCCACTGGATATCCTTGCTTACCAATATGATCTTGTTTGCAATGGAATAGAACTGTCAAGCGGGGCGATTCGTAGTAACAAGCTGGATATCATGTATAAGGCCTTTGCCATTGCAGGCTACAGCAAAGAAGAAGTTGATACAAAATTCGGTGCGCTCGTGCGTGCATTCAGGTTCGGAGTGCCGCCTCACGGCGGTATAGCACCAGGGGTTGACAGAATGGTTATGCTGCTTGCTGATGAGCCAAATATTCGTGAAGTAATCTGTTTTCCTATGAACCAGCAAGGTGAAGATGTTCTAATGGGTGCTCCTTCTGAAGTGGACAATAAACATTTACGTGAATTATCCTTAAAGGTTATTGAATAAAAATTTTTATAGCGGAGTGTGGTAAACCGAAAATCATGAACGATATTCAAAAAGCAATACTATCAAGCATAATCTGCAATATGATTATATGGTATGAAGTAACTCTATTTGGAGTTTTAACACATATAATAAGCAATGTTTTTTTTCCTTCAGAAAGCGATTATTTAAGCACAATCAAATTTCTTGGTAGTTTTGCAATTGGATTTGGATTTAGACCGCTTGGTGCGTTTATTTTTGGTTGCATTGGAGATAAGTACGGTAGGAGGAAAGTTTTGCTGACTTCCGTAATATTAGCTTCGATATCATCTACTGCAATTGCGGTCATACCAGGATTTAAAGAAATAGGAATATTTTCTCCTATATTACTTCTGCTTTGTAGAATAATACAAGGAATGGCAACAGGAGGGGAAACGAGTATCAACTCAGCCTTTTTAATAGAGCATTCAAGCGATAAAAAAAATCTAGGCTTTTTAGGTAGCATGAAAGCTTTTAGTGGTGCTCTTGGTTCTATTACATGTTTTGTAATGATAGCTATTTGCAAAAAATTTACAGGTGAAAATTATGAAATTTGGGGCTGGAGGTTGCTCTTCTATTTCTGCTTTATTATGGGCATAATAGGCTTCTTAATAAGATACATAATGGAAGAGAGCCTAGCATATAAAATTCATGATCAAAATAGAAGCTTATCTGATTCTCCATTTTTAGAATTAATCAGGGACTATAAAAAGGCATTTGTGCTAGCAATTGGGCTTGGCGTTGCCCAAAATGCAATCGTTTATTCAGCAATCATGTTTTACAACATATCTGTAAAAGAACTTATTCTCTCAGGCATCAATATTAAAAATGTAGTAAGGATTATAGTTGAAATTACATTTGGAGCGTCTGCAGTGCTGTTTGCAATACTGTCTGATAAAGTTGGAAGAAAAAATGTAATGATTCCTACATTAGTAGCTCTAGCTTGCGCCGGTTTGCCGGTACTTTCGCTATTATCGTATGATAATCACTATGTTATAACGCCCACTTATTGGCTAATAACCATACCAATAAGTGCATCTTTTGGAATATATAATTCTCTTGCTTGCGAGTTATTTCCAACGAAAGTTAGGTGCACGGGCTTTAGCCTCGCACATAACATATCTGCAGGAATATTTGGTGGCCTTTCTCCATCCATATGCATGTGGCTTATAGAAAAAACCGAAACAAAACTTGCAGCAGGCATTTATCTTACTGCCTGCGCATTAATTAGCCTAATATCTGTGCTTCAAATTAAAGCCAAAGACAGAAAAGTTGATTGGTGAAATCGTTTCAGTCGAAAAATAGCGCTTCAATGGATTTTTCGATGTGTTTAGTGATAGGAGCAGTGATAGTGATTTCTTTATTGTTTGGCAGTTTTAAAGATAAAGAATGCGAATGAAGGTGAATTTTATTTGCTATCCCATCAATAAAAGCTTTTTTACCACCATATTTACCGTCACCAAGAATAGGGCAATTTATATGAGCTAAATGTGCACGTAACTGATGGGTTCTGCCGGTAATTGGTTGTAATTTTAAATAAGCAACATTGTGTTTGGATTTTGCTATAATTGAAAAATGCGTAGTGGCATTCTGAGGTGAATTTTCATCAACGACCACTTTTTCTTGACCTGAAACATATTTTTTCACCAATGGATAGTCTATTGTTCCACTATCCTTGCTCGGTATGCCAGAAGTTAATGCTAAATAAGTTTTTTTTACTCTTCGTCCTTTAAATTCTTCCATAAGGTATCTGGCAACATTAGCGTTGCGTGCGAATATTATCACTCCACTCGTATCTCTATCTAGCCTATGGACAATTTTAAATGTTTCTCCCTCTCTTATTTGGTCAAGCAAATCACTCATGCTAATCTTTACTTTTACGCCACCTTGAACGATGACCCCTGCGGGCTTGTTTATAGCTAGTATATATTCGTCTTCATATAATATGTTCTCTCTTAGTAGATTCACTAACTTTTCATTATATTTGCGATCAGAATTAGCGTTCTCAATATAATTCAAGTGCTTCAGCGTTATAGTTTGTCCAGAATTTACTCTATCACTAGACTTTGCTTTGCAATCATCAACTTTGATTAACCCTTTCCTTAAAGATTTTTCAATTACAGATTGCTTTAGATCAGGAAAGATTCTTCTGATGTACCTATCCAGCCTAACGTTATCGTCTTTTACTGATATGGTTTTTATATTCTCCATTACTTTATTTGGATGTATGCTAATATCAACTGTTTGCATGACATAAAATAAAGTATAGCACAAGATATAAACCCTTCGGCTACATGTGCTATTTATTTAGTAGATTAAATATGAAGTTTAAAACTCTGCTGTCAACTTCCTGCAAAACTAGTGAAAACCAAACTTGCTTAAAACCACTTAATTAGTTATAGTCGTAAGTTTGAGGTACAGTAAAATGACAGCTTTTGTCCCTTTGATTGTTTTTTTAATCTTGTACCTTGGAAGTGGTGCTTATTTTTCTTTTATCGGAACTGATAATCCACTTCATCAGGTTTCACCAGTAATCTGCTTGTTACCAGCGCTATTTTTTGCTGTCTCACGTGGTACAAATAAAATTCAGCATAACATCGATACTGTTATCAAGGGCATGGGTGACAAAAATACCCTTACTATGTGTTTAATTTTTTTATTTTCTGGAGCATTTTCTGCGGTTACTCAATCAATTGGTAGCGCAGACACTGTTGCTAATTTAATTCTTAATTTCCTTCCAGCAAGATTAATGCTGCCTGGAGTATTTTTGGCTTCTGCTTTTATTTCAACTGCAATTGGTACATCTATGGGAGTTGTTGCGCTGATGGTACCTATAGCTGTTAATCTGGCAAAAAGTGGAGCTTTTGGCCTTGAAATAGGAACTGCAACTGTAGTAGGTGGTGCCGTGTTTGGTGACAACCTCTCAATGATATCTGATACCACCATTGCATCTGTTTCTTCACAGGGAGCTTCAGCAAAAGATAAACTTAAAATAAACTCTAAGGTTGCATTTACTGCAGGTATTATAACACTCACCTATCTGGCAGTGATTTCAAGTAGTACAAAAATTATTTCTATATCAAATTTAGATTATTATTCTATAATAAAAATTATTCCTTATATTTCTTTAATAATCATGGGGCTGCTTGAAGTCACCACTTTAGTAACAATAACTGTAAACATAATTATTGCTGGTGTGCTAGGAATAGCTTTTTTTGATTATGCCATCGTTCAATTTCCTCATGACGTGTACGACGGTTTCAAAAAAGTAAACGAAATAGTAATATTTGCTCTATTTATCGGTGGGTTGAGCCATATAATGTACAAACAAGGTCAAAAAGCGTTGCATAAACTCATCGATGAAAGCAATATCACAAAAACTAAAGCTGAATTTTTGATAGCAGGAATTGCGTCTATGTTTACTACCTTAGTTGCCAATAATACCATTGCTATTTTACTAAGTGGTGGCATTGCAAAAAGACTCGCACAGAAACACGATATTGTACCATACCGCAGTGCATACTTATTAGATGTTTTTGCTTGTGCTACAAAAGGCATCTTACCTTATGGTTCTCAACTATTGCTGGCAGGTAGCATCGCCTTTGTATCACCTGTTTCTTTATTAACACAGGTATATTACTGCTTTATTTTAGCAGCAGTTACAATAGGCGAAATAATCATCAACAGCAGAAAAGAGAAACATCGTGCGGCTGCAACTTAGAGTTTCTCTTTTTTTTACCCATAAGGAACGGAATTACTTGACAAACTCCGCCAGCCCCCTTATCATGAAACTGAAGGTATTCAGTTATCTTCATCTGTGCAGATTAAACAGCAAGAAAACAACGTAGTTGGCGTCTTATTTTTAATTTTTTGCACTATGTGCACTCTATGTCTTCACAACATTTCTGGGTTTTTACCTATATAAGCTGAAACGCGCTTATAAGTCGTTTAAGACAGTATAGTACGCCAATTTGCAGGATTAGAGAGTGACAACTAGCTAACACGGGGTTTCTTTTGCCTTTTTTTCTGCTTAGTAAATTTCTTAAACATTTGCAGCGTAGGTTAGTTGCAATTAAAAGCAGCTAAATTGCAGTGTTTAAGACTTAAAAAACGCCAAATACTGAAAATAGACAATGACTAGGGCTTCTTTTGCCTTTTTTTTCATTTGGTAAATTTCTTAAATATTTATGGCTAAACGACAACCGTCATCCCGCTACGTGTTAGCGGGATCTCTTGTTAGCGGATGAGATACCGCGAATGAATCGCGGTATGACGGTTAAGTAGGGTGTCATCCCAGTCTGGAATCTAGTCTTGATTATGCAGCCACTTATTTAAAGTTAAGTTTCCTGGATCCCAGTGTCTGGGCACTGGGATGACGAGAAAGGAGCACTGGGATGACAGAAGAAGGAGGCTACTTACATGACATCATTCTTTTTCCTGGATCCAAGTAGTCTGGGCACTGGGATGACATCATAGAGGCGCTGGCCCTGACAATCGTCATCCCGCTACGTGTTAGCGCCGCGGCGGTATAACGGTTAAGTAGGGTGTCATTCCAGTGCTTGACACAGTTGTCTAAGTGAGGAAAGTCACCAGTGGTTATATTATTGCTATATTTCTCACTTACCCAACAAACTTAGATTTTACACTAAACTGTGCTGCCACTAACTTTGCAACCGGTACTCTATAGGGTGAGCATGAAACATAATCCACCCCTGATTCGATGAGAAACTCTATAGATTTTGGATCTGCTCCATGCTCTCCACATATACCTAGTTTTATTTCTTTTCGGGTTTTTTTGCCTCTTTCAATGGCTATCTTGATTAACTCCCCTACCCCTTCGATGTCCAGCACTTCAAATGGATCATTGTCAAATATATTGCTTTCCTTATAAGAATCGAGGAAATTAACTGAATCATCTCTTGAAAGTCCCATGGTTGTTTGCGTTAAATCATTAGTGCCAAAACTAAAAAACTCTGCATGTTTTGCTAACTTATCAGCAATCAGTGCTGCTCTTGGTAGTTCTATCATCGTTCCAATTGAATAAGCCTTGTCTGATGTCATTCCAGCGCGTGACGCTGGAATCTGCGTCTGGATTCCAGCTGAGATGACAGAGGATTCTTTCTTTGCTAGCTCGCATATCAGAATAAATTCTTTCTCATTCATTATAAAAGGGATCATGATCTCAGGCTTGATTTCTACACTTTTTTCCTTTTTTAGCTCATTTGCAGCACTAAGTATTGCCCTAATCTGCATGCTATATATTTCAGGATGAGAAATGGCAAGTCTACAACCTCGATGGCCAAGCATTGGGTTCTTTTCTGACAACTGTGCTATTTTATTTTTTACTGATTCAACTGACTTACTAAGTGATTTGGCGATTTTTTCTATAGTAGACTGATTATTGGGTAAAAATTCATGTAAGGGTGGATCAAGCAACCGTATAGTGACTTCCCTACCCTCCATGATAGAAAATATTTCTTTGAAATCAGACTTTTGCATTTCTTCCAGTTTAATGAGCGCATTTGCCCTTTCATTTTCATCGTCAGCTATTATCAACTTTTGAATGAATTCGATTCTATCACTAGCGAAAAACATATGTTCTGTGCGACATAAGCCTATACCTTCTGCACCGAATTCTTTTGCAATTTTTGCATCTTTTGGAGTATCAGCGTTCGCTCTCACTTTGACCGTTTTGATTTCATCTATCCAGTTGATTATCGTTTTGAATTCTTGCGATAATTCAGGTGAAATTGTAGGAAGAATGCCAAGCATAACCTCCCCTGTTCCTCCGTTGATGGTAATTGGTTCACCTTTATTTACTTTTGTATCCCCCACAGAAAAGAAAGTTCCATCTTTATCGATATAAAGTCCACTTACACTGCAAATGCATGGCTTACCCATTCCACGGGTTACAACAGCAGCATGCGAGGTCATCCCTCCCCGTGCTGTTACTATGCCACTTGCAGCATTCATTCCATTAATATCTTCAGGACTCGTTTCTGACCTTACTAAAATCACTTTTTTACCCTGCTCTGCAGCTTTTTCAGCATCACTTGCACTAAACACTACATATCCAGAAGCAACCCCTGGAGAAGCCGGCAGTCCCTTCCCTATTACTTTTTGGTCACTCTTAACGTCAAGAACTGGATGCAATAAATTGTCAAAAGTTTTTGGATCAATTCTCAATATTCCTTCTTCTTTTGTAATCGTTCCTTCGTTTACCATATCAACTATTATGCGAATAGCAGCTTCAGCCGTGCGCTTGCCAGACCTAGTCTGCAAAATCCATAACTTACCGTCCTGCACAGTAAATTCGATATCCTGCATGTCTTTATAATGCCTTTCAAGTTTTTCACATACCACACATAATTCTCGGTAGACACTTGGCAGCAACTTCTCCATGGTGTTTTCTTGCTCTCCGTCAATTGGCATAGGAGTATAAACACCAGAAACCACATCCTCACCCTGAGCATTAACCAAAAACTCACCAAAAAGCTTTTTTTCTCCAGTTGAAGGATTTCGTGTAAATATCACACCAGTTGCAGAATTATCATTTAAATTACCGAAAACCATTGCTTGCACGTTGACCGCTGTTCCAAGGTTTTCAGGAATGTTATGTATTCTTCTATAGGAAACAGCCCTATCATTTTTCCAAGAGGTAAATACTGCATTAACTGAGTTTAACAATTGCTCTTCAACGTTCTGCGGAAAATGTTTTCCTGTTTTTTCATGTACTATCCTTTTGAAATTGTTAACAATTCTCTTTAAAACATCAACATCAAGATCAGCTAAGCTTTTTGCTCCACTCTTTTGCTGCTTATTATCAACAACATCTTGAAATAGGTGATGGTCAAGCTGTAGTACAACATTGGAGTACATCATAATGAAGCGGCAGTAGCTATCGTAAGCAAAACGTTCGCCACTTTTTTTTGCAAGCCCAACAACGGTTTCATCATTTAGACCAACATTTAAAATAGTATCAAGCATGCCCGGCATTGAACTAACACTACCAGAGCGTATTGAAACTAATAAGGGATTATTTAAATCCCCAAACTTACAACCGATGTCATTTTCGAGCATCGCCATGTAGTTTTTGATTTCACTACATATGTCATTCCAGTGCATGACCACATTTTTTTCTGGATCCGAGTAGTCAGCTACTTGGATGACAGAAGATCTATTGTCTTGATAATAGACTTTGCAAGCAGAGGTAGAAATTGTGAAACCAGGTGGAACAGGAATGCCAACATTGCACATTTCTGCTAAATTTGCCCCCTTTCCTCCCAGCAGATTTTTCATTTCTGCATTGCCTTCGCATTTACCCTGGCTAAAGTAATGTATTAACTTTTCCCCCATCATTTTCTCCGGATTTTCACTGATAAACACATTGTACATATAGTTCCAATAAACCTGTGAAGACTTGAAACCTTAGGATAATAAATTTTACAAAATTTTGCAACAACGTTCCTTCTGGCAACATCAGTAAAGTTAACAAAAAAGATGACAAATTATTGAATTATTATCAATAAGAATATATAATATAAAGATACATTTAAAAATTTTTTTATGGCTCTTTCTAAATTTCTCGACCCCAAGAATGATGTTGCGTTCCGGCGTATTTTTGGTACTGAAAAAAATAAAGACATTCTCATTCACTTTCTCAATGATATTTTGGGGTTCACTGGCAAAGATGAAATAAAAGAAATAGAATTCCTCAGCACTATTCAAGATGCTGAAATTGCCTCTAAAAAACAAAGTATCGTTGATGTACTCTGCAGGGATGAAAATGGGGTGCAAGTAATAGTCGAAATGCAAGTTGCCAAAACTAAAGGCTTTGAAAAACGCGCTCAATATTACGCTGCTAAAGCTTATTCAAGGCAAGCTGATAAAGGTGATCGATATCATAATCTTAAAGAAATTATCTTTATTGCTATTGCTGATTGTATTCTCTTTCCTAATAAATCTGAGTATAAGTCAGATCATATAATGTTAGGCAAAGATAGCTATGAACATGATTTAAAAGATTTTTATTTTACATTTATTGAGTTACCAAAATTTCCTAAAACTAAAGAAGACCAATTGGAGAGTATAGTTGAAAAATGGATCTATTATTTTAAATATGCAGATGAAACTAGCGAAGAAGAATTGGAAAAGATAATAGGTAGTGATGTAATAATTAAAAAGGCATATGAAGAACTAAATAGATTCAACTGGTCAGAGAAAGAATTTATTGCCTACGAACAGGAAATAAAACGTATTCGTGATGAACGGGCTGTTCTTGAACAAAAACTTGATGATGCTAAAAAGGAAGGAAAAATTGAAGTTGCAAAAACAATGCTGGCTAATAATGTTGATGTCACCACTATTGTTAAGTTTACTGGCCTCTCCATGAGTGAGATCAAAGAATTGCAGAATTAAGTGGACCCGCAAACGGTTACACGAAATAATGCTGCAGCCTGACCAGGTGATAAGTACATTTAGCCTATTTATCTTTATACTTTCATGCCAATTTTATAAATCAAATTTATTTCTGTGAATAGCTACAATTTAAAGACCTTGCTTCATCAATGTAATGGAACAAAACCTTTTTAGTAAGTTCAAAACCTTCTAAAGTCTCTCCTTCGCATCTTGCTGTAATGCAGTTTTGCGTATTTGATACCCTAAGAAGCCACCAACCTTTATTATCGGTTACTTTAACACCATCAAGATCTGAAAATACAATATTTTGCTTCTCCAGTATTTTCTTTATTGATTCAATTATTTGAAATTTTTTCTCATCTTTCACTACAATCTTTACTTCATGAGTGATATATAACCTCGGTAAATCCTCAATTACCTGAGATAGGCTTTGGTTTTTCTTAAGCAAAATGTCAACTGCTTTAACAGCAGAATATAGCCCATCATCAAAACCTAGCTCAGAAAAGAAGAAGTGCCCGCTTAATTCACCAGCAAACTTTGCCTCTTCCTCTACCATCTTCTTCTTAACTAGTGAATGTCCAGTAGCGCAGGTAATAACTTGCCCTCCTAACTTACTAACAAAATCATGCACTTTCATACTCATTTTTACGTTGGCAATAACTTTGCTTTCTGGATATTCCTCCAACACTTCACGTGCAAAAATTATAAATAAATGGTCATTGGAAACAACACTGCCTTTATTATCAATTAAGCGCACCCTATCGCTATCGCCATCTAGCGCAATGCCAAGATCACATCCATATTCCTTCACAATGTCAATTAATTGAGCGAGATTTTTTTCCTCTATGGGATCTGGATCATGCAGTGGAAATGCCCCATCTATAGAGTTATTGGTTACGATGTGTGTATGACCAGGCAAGATCTTTTCAATATACCTTATAATTCCACTTGCTGGACTATTTCCACAATCCCAGGCTATTTTTAATTTCTGTGTAGTATCGTTCTTCACTGCACTTTTTAATATGCGAATGTACTCACTATATATATTTATGTTAATTAAGCTTCCAATCCTTGTACTGTCTTTAATTGGATTGCTTATAATTTCCTTTATCTCTTGATCTGAGAAGACTTTTTTATTACTAAAAAATTTAAAGCCATTGTATTCACTTGGGTTATGAGAAGCGGTTATTACAATACCAAGATCCGCCTGCGTGATTTGTGTTGCAGCGTAGAGCATAGGTGAAGAGCATAGTCCAACGCGTATAACATTTGCACCGGATAAAGTTAAGCCCCTAATTAATTCTCTTTCTATACCTGGTGAATCTATTCTGCTGTCGTAGCCGACACAAACACTAGCTACGGTTTGGCCAAACTTTCTACCTATCTCGTACCCATCATTAATCTGCAAATCTTTGCCTACTATACCTCTAATATCGTATTTTCTTATAATGGTATTGTCCATACTGCACTGCTTAAGGAGTAACTACTATATAACATAATGGACAAGTGCTCAAGTTTATTTACTCAACGATTAGTTGATTTTTTAAAAAAATCTGTTAATATTATAGTATACTTTTTAAAGATGCAAAATTATGCCACAGGAAAACGAAAATGTATTTATAGCTGAGAATCAAAGTCTAAATGTAGATGAACAGAAGAAAAATGATATTCTAAGTGTCATTGAATCTTGCAACGATCTTCAGGATTTTATTAAAAGACTGGAGGAAGAAAATTTAATCTGGTACTTTATTGGTCCTTTACGCAAAGATGAGGACATTACAGGACAGATAAATTTAAAGTGGGAAAAGGAGTTCCAAAAATTTGAGCAATCAATAAACACAATGCATAAAGAACTTAAGTCGTCTCTGCCTGGTCAAAATTTCTTAGCGTATTCAACAAAAGATAACGACTTCAAAATTAGATTTGAAAATGAAGAAAAACCAATAGAAATTAGCAATATTTTAAGAGCCAGCAGAGAAGGTAAGGTTTATAACATATCTTTAGAGAAAGATAGTCAAATAACTGCGACCAAAAAAGGCAGCGAAAGGCACTATGATTTTACTGGTTCAAGCTCATGTGAAATGACCATTAACTGGCAGGCTAAAGATTCTGAAGGTAACAGCATAGACTGTAGCATGATCGTAAAATTGGATTCTAGTGGTATACAAAGTGTCATTGGTGAGCCAAAGTTTGGTGATTTAAAGTTCACACCAGAGGAAATAAAAGATAAAATATTAAAATTAGTTGAGCAGAATAAAGAAGTTTTTATCAATGGAAAAACTCTGCATCAAGCTTTTACTGACATGTCCAGGAGTGTAGACGATCAGCAAGTACCAGCAGAGGAAATATTTACAAAAGATCCACATATATCACCACAGTCACCTACACCAAGCAGCAGTTGGTATTCCTCTCCTAGCACACCTTCTTCACGTAGAAGTTCTTTCTCTAGTGTTAGTGAATTTAGTGATGAAGATGAAATACTTGAGGATGATATGTCTAGTGATGAAGAAGAGCATGAACAAGAAGGAGCAAAAGGTGAAGTAGACGAAATTGAGGAATTAGAGAAAGAAAAAGAAACATTTGCTAAATATTTTGCAGCGCAGACAAAGCAGCTTGAGGATCTAAGATTAGAACGTGACTTCTTGAGAGATGAAGTTAATGAACAACGGCAAGTTATATCTGAAAAAAATCAAAGAATAAAGGAACAAGGTACTTTAATTGAGTCGCTTATGAGTAAAGAGCAATTAAAGAATCAAGAGTTAGTTAAGGAATTAAATCAACTGTACAAAGAAAAAGAAGATTTAGAAATGGCAATTCAGCAATCTGGTATAGGTAAAAAGTCTCTTGCAGATGAGATAGAAGAAGTGGAGAAAAATGAGAAAATAGAGAGTTTGAGAAAAGAAATTAAGCAGAAGGATGAAAAGATACAGCAGATAGTAAGAGAGAGCCAGAAATTAGAAGGAAAGCTTCAAGATTTAAGGGCAAAGTATTCGGAAGTAAAAAACGAAGATAGTGAGTATATTGAAAATTTAACCCGTAAACTAAAACAAGCTGAGATTGAATTTATCGATAATAAAGATAAGCTGACTGAGCAAATAGAAAAATTGGCAGAAGAAAAGGAAAATTTATTTAGACAATTAAGAGCAAAAAGTACAGATTCAACATCGTTCAGAAAGCAACAATCAGAAATAGATAAGCTTAAACAACAGCTTAAGGAAAAGGAAGGGATGTTAACGTGTACACAGGAAGAGCTGGCATCTGTCAAAGAGAGTCTAGAGCAACTGCAGAACATATTACAGCAGGAAAAAGGTCAGGCAACTCAAACTGAAGTTGAATATGAAAGTAGAGGAACAAGCATGCAGCAGCAAGACCAAGGTACACAAGCTGTAAACAACAACTCAAGCAGAATAGCTAGTGGGTTAAGACAAGAAAACAAAAAATTGACTAGAGACAAACTAACTATATCTGAACAATTAAAACAAAAAATAAGAGAGATTGACGAGTTAAAGAAAAATTTAAAGCAATTACAAGAAGAAAATAAACAACTAAAACAAGAAGTTACTAAAAATGCAGGAGTTGATACACCATCTTCAACAGGTCAAAAAGAAGCTAAAGAAGCAGAAGTTATACCGCAAAACATTATGGATTGGCCTGTTCCAATTCCAGACGATAAACCGGAAGAGCAGAAAACTCCATTAGAGCCAATCAAGGTAAATACAGAATTATCAGATCCAAAATCAATCCCCGCTGAGGATCCAGAAAAATCTCCTCCTCTTTCAAAAGGATGAGTTTTGCTTCTATTGTTAACTATAGCTAAGACGTCATACCGCCACGGCGCTAACGAGTAGCGGAATGACGAGGTTATCGTCATTCCGCCGCGAACCGTCACACTGCCGCGGTATCTCACATAGATCCCGCTAACAAGCAGCGGGATGACAGCAATCCTACGTCATACCGCGATTCATTCGCGGTATCTCATCCGCTAACACGTAGCAGGATGACGATTGTCAAGGTGTCATCCGAGTAGCTTGACTACTTGGATCCAGAAAACTTAACTTTAAATAAGTGGCTGCATAATAAAGACTAGATTCCAGCGTCACGCGCTGGAATGACACCATTTTCGGTCTCTTAAATTGCTTTAGCTACAAACATTAAGAAATTTACCAAGCGGAAAAAAAGGCAAAAGAAGCCCCGTGGTGCGAGTTTTGACTCTATATTACTGTAAGTGGCGCTGTAATAATGTGCTAACGCTTAAAATAAGCGCGATTTGGCTGAATGTAGAAAAAATAAAAAAGACATGCAGCCGCTATAATTTTATGTAATCCGCCAATAAATACCTGAGTTTTTTACTGAATTTTGTCATTGAGCCTGCAGGTCAAAAACAAGTTTTGAGTCATAAATACCCTTATTGCCATAATAAGGGGGCTGGCGGAGTTTGTCAAGTAAGTTTTTTCGTTTCTATGGGTTAGTTGGTACGCGCTTTGCGTTTTAACAGATGTAAAAGCACAATTATTACGAACAACATTCCACCAATAACTGATATAGCTCCACCCGCAATAAAACAAGCACGTGCCAACATTGATGAAATACTTGGCAGATCTGCAACTTTTCTTAAGGCACCATATCCACCAAGCCATACAAGTCCAGTAATATGGAGAAAATGCCCCACACTGTAAGCATAAATCTGTAATCTTACCATGGAACTTTTTACCTCTTTAAAGTTTAATTTAGGTAACAGCCAATAAATGAAATTCATAAAAGCTATAGTGATCCCAACTACAGAACCATGATAATGAGCGGGAATGGTGACATTTCCTTCAATAGTCAGCACTCCAAGCACATCTCCATAAATGAACAATAAAAATGAATGTAATAAATAGTTGCTTTTATCATTAGTAAAAGTCCTGATGTTGCAGCACACTAATATTATCAAAAAGCACGGCAAAACTGCTCCAGCAATTCTCATATGCCAAGTAAAAAACTGTATTAACTTGGCGCTATCAATTGGATAAACAAAATATATAAACGATGCACCCATAGCCAAAATTGTGTTTATAAATAGTGGTAAAATAGTAATTTTATTGCTTGAAGCTAAACTAGCATCGCTTAACATTATTAAATAGACTAAAAACATTCCTTGAGTAAAAGCAAACTGCAATAAATGTCCGCCTCCCCAAAAGAGATATTCGTAAAACAAATTCTTATCTGAGTGATATAGACCTGGAGGCATATTTTGATATGCTAAAACAAAGCAAAGAAATGACGAAACAAGTGTAATAACCAGCCCAACTTGCCCCACAGAGAGAAATGAAACCTCTTTTTTTGATGTGTATGCTAGCATTGCATTTACTAATATACTGGTGGTAAACAAACCAAGACCAAATAAGAATAATTTGTTTTGTAACACGGGAATATAGTTACTTTTGATAACTTCAGTGTTTGGAACGAATGCAGATACAAACATCAGCAGCATCGAAAGGGTTGATAGAACCCATGAAAAGTTAAACCAACTATTGGTATTTTGTAGGTTTATGATAAAGAGCAGAGATATTATAGAGCACATCCACACCAAAATTGACAAATTCACGTGTATCACCAGCGCATTATCAAAGATATATTGTGCAGAAGGAACGAGAGAGGAGATAAAAGGCAATCGTAAAAAAATAACAATTATTGACAGTAACCCAGAGCAAGCAAGAGCACATACTGCTAAGAATATCCACTGTTTGCAAAGTGTAGCGTTATTTTGTATGTTGAGCACGGTCATTTTCTCTTTTTATTTTTGATTGATAAAGTATTATAATATAAAGCGCTATAAATTTTTCAAATTAATTGGCATTGATGAATAATATCACAGCAAAGCAGGTCATATCCTTATGGAATGCGCAAGTTGGGGGGTTTTTGCCGGACAAAAGAGAAATGGAGATTGTATAATATCTTCTTAATCTAATGCTTCAATGTTTCCGACATAGGAAAAGTATCATCTTTATTTTCTATAGAGGAAGGCACACTATTTTGATTATCACTATCAATTGGAGTAGTAGGGTGCATTAAAGCAACTTTCATAACTTCATCAATATTCTTAGCAAAAACTACGTTGATCCCCTCTTTGATGCTTGCCGGAATCTCTTGCATATCTTTCTCATTTTCACTTGGTATAATCACAGTTTTGATTGATCCTCTGAGCGCTGCAAGCAATTTTTCTCTTAAGCCCCCAATAGCTAAAACTCTACCACGCAATGTCACTTCGCCTGTCATAGCAACATTTTTGTTAACTGGTATATTCGTCATAAGAGAAACAATAGACGTACATACCGCGCCGCCAGCAGAAGGGCCATCTTTTGGTACCGCACCCTCAGGTACATGTAAATGTATATCATTATTTTGGAATTTTTCGGGCTTTATACCAAAAAACAAACAATTTGATCGAATATAACTATACGCAGCTTTTATAGATTCTTGCATAACCTCTCCAAGCTTTCCTGTGTATTTTATTTCTCCCTTGCCCGGAATTAGGACTGATTCTATCATCAAAATATCACCACCTGTTTCAGTATAGGCAAGCCCAGTTACTACTCCCACTAAACTCTCATTTTCTGCAATACCAAAGGTATATTTACGTACCCCTAAATAATCTTGTAAATTGTCAACCCCTACGGATATTTTCTTATTTTTATCAGTCAATATTTCTTTAACTGCCTTTCTCATGAGCTTTGCAAGCTCCCTTTCCATACTCCGCACACCACTTTCACGTGTATATAAACGTATCAACTTGTATAACGCCTCATTAGTTATGTCCCATTCCTTCTGATACAAACCATGCTCCTTCTTTAACTTCGGAATAAGGTGGTGTGTAGCAATACTGATTTTTTCATCTTCAGTATACCCGGACAATTGTATAATTTCCATCCTATCACGCAAAGGATGTGGCAAATTTAAGCTGTTTGCCGTAGCTACAAACATTACACTTGAAAGATCAAACTCAACTTCCAAGTAATGATCCGTAAAGTGTTTATTGTGCTCAGTATCTAAAACCTCAAGTAATGCAGATGCAGGATCGCCACGCGAATCAGAACCCATCTTATCTATTTCATCAAGCAGAAAAAGCGGGTTGCATGAATTAGCTTTTTTCATATGTTGAATAATTTTACCAGGCATTGAGCCAATATAAGTTTTCCTATGCCCTCGTATCTCGGACTCATCACGCACACCACCAAGAGCTATGCGAACAAAATCTCTTCCTACTGCTCCTGCCATAGACTTAGCTAAAGAAGTTTTACCAACACCTGGCGGTCCAACCAAGCAAAGTATAGGACCTTTTATCTCTTTTACTCTTTTTAATACTGCTAAAAATTCTATTATCCTATCTTTTACTTTCTCTATGCCATAATGATTTTCATCTAAGATTTTCTTAGCTGCATTTAAGTTAATTTTTGCATCTTTGTACTTTCCCCACGGCAAATCAAGTAACCAATGCAAGTAACTAGATATAACTGTAGCTTCAGGAGAAATGGGATTCATTTTCTTGTATCTCTTCAAATCAGTTATAGCTTTCTCTCTTGCTTCCTGAGAAAGCTTTGTTTCATTTATCTTTTTTTCAAATTCATTGAGTATATTCCCTTCATCACCATTCTCAAATTCGTCTAATTCTTTCTGTATAGCTTTCAATTGCTCGTTAAGGTAGTAAACTTTCTGAGTGCTTTCAACTTGC
Organism: Wolbachia endosymbiont (group A) of Urophora cardui; assembly: GCF_964028435.1. NCBI lineage: Bacteria > Pseudomonadati > Pseudomonadota > Alphaproteobacteria > Rickettsiales > Anaplasmataceae > Wolbachia > Wolbachia endosymbiont (group A) of Urophora cardui. Next base: position 759,797 of record NZ_OZ034774.1, on the reverse strand, counting down.
GATTTAATTGTCTTATATAAACGGTTTTGTGCGTTCAAAATACTTATTTCTCCCTCAATAAAAGCAAAAGCTTTTTTTAAACGCTCTTTTGGGTCATAAGCCTCAAGTATGCTTTGTTTATCCGATACTTTTATATTTAAATGTGAAGCTACCGTGTCTACAAGTTGATCAACTTCTTTGATTTGATCAATGGGGTTAATGGCAACTTCAGGCTGATTTTTCTTGTTTAGCTTATACCAGCTATCGAACGCGTCTATAACAGATCGCCTTAAAGCTTCTAAATCAATATTGTCTTCATCTTCTTTATAATGATTGTCTAACTCTACCCTGGCTTGTAATAAAGTATGAGAGCTAATATATTCTACAACTCTTCCCCTTCTTATCCCCCGGATTATAACTTTTACTGCATTGTCAGGCAATTTTATTAATGGTTGTATAATGTTTGCTAACACACCTACTTCATAAAGATCTTCAGGCTCTGGATTATCAACAGAGCCATCTTTCTGTGCTACAAGAAAAATCTCATTTTGGTGACTACTACTACTTGTTGCATATTCTAGTGCATTAACAGATTTTTCTCTGCCTATGAATAAAGGCACCATTATATTTGGAAAAATTACTACATCTCTTAAAGGTAATACTGGCAATGCAGTAAAACTAGAGCTCACAGCACGTTCAATGTTCATAATATATGCCTCAAATTAATCATTAACCGTTATAACATTGCCATTATTATTATGATTAACCGTTGCTTTTCCTAATTCTACCATTTTCTTAGTGATTACTATAGTGCTACCTTCAAAATCTCCGTTTCCAGCTGTATACATAACGTCAAGCAAAAGTGACTCCAAGATAGCACGTAACATTCTTGCACCTGTTTTATAGCTTATAGCCTTTTTAGCAATAGCTGATATTGCTTCATCTGAAAACTCAAGGTTTACTTTGCTAAACGCAAGCAATGCTTTGTACTGTTTTATTAGTGCATTCCTTGGCTCTGTCAACACATGTATTAAATCTTCATGATCCAACTCATCTAAAACAGCAGTTATTGGAACCCGCCCTACAAATTCGGGTATTAAACCGAATTTGATTAAATCTTCAGGTTGAACATCATGTAAAGCATTCTTTTTCTTTTGCTCTTTAGACTGACTTATATCTGCTCCAAAGCCAACTGACGTTCCCTTTTTTCTCGCTTCAATAATCTTATCGAGGCCTTCAAAAGCTCCTCCACAAATAAATAGTATGTTACTAGTATCCACTTGTATAAACTCTTGTTGTGGGTGTTTTCGCCCTCCTTGTGGCGGAACATAAGCAACTGTACCCTCCATAATCTTAAGCAGAGCTTGCTGGACCCCTTCACCTGAAACGTCACGGGTTATTGAAGTGCTTTCAGATTTTCTTGTAATCTTGTCTATTTCATCTATAAACACTATACCACGCTGTGCTTTTGCAACGTCATAATTTGCAGCTTGTAATAAACGCAACAACACGCTTTCTACATCATCACCCACATAACCTGCCTCAGTTAAAGTTGTCGCATCAGCCATGGCAAATGGCACATCTGAAACTTTAGCAAGTGTTTTGGCTAGCAAAGTCTTACCAGAACCAGTGGGACCAATAAGCATTATATTTGACTTCTCGATTTCAATATCACTTATAGCATGAAGTTGTACCATGGATTGACAATGGTTATACATAGCTACAGATAAAACGTGTTGCGCGTGTTCTTGACCTACAACATGCTTGCTGAGAAAATTTTTTATATCCTCAGGTTTCTTTAGTAATAGCTTCATATCAGATATACGATCTGAATTAAAAGATCTATCTTTCTTTTGACTTATTGCTTTATGGGATAATTCTATGCACTCATTACAAATAAACACCTTTAAACCATCCGAGGAGTTAGTAATCAATTTATCTACTTCATCTTGCGCCTTGTTGCAAAAAGAACAGTAGTGTAAATCATTATTGTTATCCATTAACCCACCTTTTGTTTAACTTTAATATTTTCAATTTCAATATCTGTACGCTCAGCTATCACCCTGTCAATTAAGCCAATTTTCCTTGCTTCTTCAGGATCCATGAATTTATCTCTTTCCATCATTCCTTCAATTTTCTTCAGTGAATTTCCAGTATGTTTTTCATAAATTTGATTTAGTTTTTTCTTAACTCGCAAAATTTCATTAGCATGTATTTCTATATCAGTTGCTTGACCATGATAACCACCAGATGGCTGATGTATCATAATTCTTGAATGAGGTAGAGAGTAGCGCTTACCTTTTGTACCAGATGCAAGCAATAAGGAACCCATAGACGCAGCTTGACCTATACATAAAGTTGAAACGTCTGGGTTTATATACTGCATTGTATCGTAGATCGACAAACCAGCAGTTACAATACCACCTGGTGAGTTGATGTACATACAAATGTCTTTATCGGGATTTTCCGATTCTAAAAATAAAAGCTGTGCTACTATTACACTGGCCATGTTGTCCTCAATAGGACCTGTTACGAAAATTATTCTTTCTTTCACTAGTCTTGAATATATGTCATAAGCGCGCTCACCGCGACTAGTTTGTTCAACTACAATTGGTATAAGAGTCATACCTTTTCCTATTAAATATTACCAAACAATTCCTTTAATTCTTTCACAGAAATAATCTGCTCTTCTTTACTAACTTTTTCTATTATATAATCTGTCACTTTATACTCAAGCGCTTGCCCTCTAACTAATTCTTGAAATTGTTTATTTGATTCAAAATGCTTAAGTACTCTGTCAAACGGTACATCCTTACTGACATATTGATTTACAATAACATTCAAAACATCATTTTGAGTTAATGATATTTTATTTTCTGCACTAAATTTCATAAATAACATAGCAAGCTTTACACGTTTTTCAGCTTCTTTACAAGAATCATTTTGAGCACCCAGTTCTCCTTCCATTCTTTGTTGCTCCTGTTTTACTATGTCTGTGGGTAAATCAAAACTATAATTAGCATCCAAATAATCAAATAGCTCCTTTTTAATTAAGAGATTTCTCATTTCGGTGCACTGATCACCAATCATTTTTTTTGCATGACTTATTAGCAAAGAATAATCTTTAAAACCAATACTCCTAGCTATTTCATCATCATTTTCAAAATCTTTGGCAATTTGAATCTCATTAACTCGCACAGAAAAATCAGCTTCCTGTCCTGCAAGTGAAATGGCTTGGTAATTTTCAGGAAATTGCAACTTAAAGTCCTTTGTTTCTCCCTTTTTCATACCAGTTAATTGATCTTCAAAACCATTAATAAATGTGCCAGACCCTAAATTAACGGCAAAATTTTTGCTACTTCCACCCTGAAAGAGCTTATTCCTAATCCGCCCTTCAAAATCAATTATCAATTTATCCCCATCTTTCGCTTGATAAGAAGCATCATCAACAGAGGCGAAATTGGGGAACTTTGTTTTAATAGAATCAATAAATTCTTTTATATCTTCCTCTTCAATCTTTGCTTCAATTTTCTTTAAGTTTATTTTGTCAAGATCTATCATCGGTACTTCAGGCATCGACTCAAAAGATAGCTTGTATACAAAATTGCCCTCCTCATTTTCTTTGCCCAGATCTGGTAATGATATAACATCAACCTTAGGATAAATGTGAGACTTGACTTCAATTTTTTTCATCAAATCACTTGAGCAATAATCAATTGTATTATTTATCACATATTCCAAAGCTTCGTTTTTATAATTTGCAACAACAAGGTCATAGGGCATCTTTCCAGCCCTAAACCCAGGTGATTTTGCATTTTCTGCTATCTCTTGCAACCTGGAATTTACCTTTTGTTTTATATAATCACTACCAACTGTGATTTCATACTCATACTTTAGTTTATCTATACTAAGCTCTTTGTAGGTATATACGCTACTTACTTCGACTGTATTTTGAGGTATATTATTAGACATCATAATTCATTTATTAACATTTTAATTCATATCTTAATAGAGTCATTTTACCAGAATTTAAGTTAAACACAATCCTTAAGAACAGGTTTTTATACAAACAAAAGTGTATTCAGTGATTATAAATTTTCCCTTAAAACCTAAGTTACATGACTTTAAAGTGCGGATAGAGGGACTTGAACCCCCACGAGCAAGCTCACCAGGACCTAAACCTGGCACGTCTACCAATTCCGCCATATCCGCAAGAAATTTTCAGTACCCTATTATAGGTATTCCATTAAAAATATTCAAGGTTTAAAGTCTTACTTAATTTATAGTATTTACACAATCAAAAAAGCTTATTAACATTTCTTAATGAAAGCTCTAAATCCTGAAAATCAATAATGAGATTAATAACAAGCTTCTTACTTGCAATTTTTTTGATTACACAAAGTGGTTGCACAACCCTTATAATAGGTGGTGTGGTGGCTACAGCGACAGCAACAGCAATAACAATGCAGGACAAATCCTTGGGAAATATCATTGATGATACGACTATGGTCATCAGAATTAATAAGGGGCTCTTAAAACATGGGCTATTTTCATCCATAAAAGTTAAAGTAAGTGAAGGAAGAGTATTGCTCATTGGAAGTGTTGACACTCCTGAAAAACAACTTACAGCAGAAAAAATAGCTTGGCAGCAAAAAGAAATTAAAGAAGTGATAAATGAAATAAGAGTAATACCAATTCAAATGGCTTCCATGCTAGACACTACTGTAGATGGCATGATAACAGCGGAAATAAGAACAAGACTTCTGGGGAAAAGAAATATTAAATCAATTAATTATAGCGTTAATACGGTTGATAGAGTTGTTTATTTGATGGGTATAGCCCAAAATAAAGCGGAATTAAAAGCTGTAATATCAATTGCAAGAAAAGTAAAGGGAGTAAAACAAGTTGTAAGTTATGTACGATATAAGTACAGTAAATTACGCCATTAGGCAAAAATCGCCTTCAAATTATAACATTTGTACAGTTGTGACAATAGGTAGAGAACATAAATGAAAGTTGCCTTTCAGATGGATGAAAATATAAATTTTGAAACTGACACTACATTCGTGCTAATAAAGGAAGCACAAAGGAGGAAGCACGAAGTTTTTGTCTATGCTCCTAACAATTTAGCACTAAAGCTAAACCATCCAATTGCTCTTGCTCAGAAAGTCAGCGTTGATGATTTTAGTTTTATCTCTAAAGAGGATGTAGCAATCAACTTGAATGAAATGGACATCATATTTATCAGACAGGATCCACCCTTTGATATGCGCTACATTACAACAACCTATATCTTAGAAAAAACCAGCGCATTGGTAATTAACAATCCAACAGAAATAAGAAATTGTCCTGAAAAATTGATAACTTCATTATTTCCAGAGCTAATTCCGCCGACTTTGATCACTGAAAATATATCGATGATTAGAGATTTCTACCACAACTATCAAGATATTATTCTGAAGCCGTTGTATAGTTATGGAGGAAACGATGTAATAAGAATACGAGATGAAAACAGCATTCAAGTGGTAGTGGATCTCATGATAGCAAAATATGAATGTCCTGTAATTGCGCAATCATTTTGTAAAAACATAGATAAAGATAAAAGAATATTGCTACTTTATGGTCAACCAATTGGAGTAATGAAACGAGTTCCAAAAATCAGTGGAGAGATCAGAACAAACATGCGACTTGGAGCAAGTTTTGAGCCCGCTCAAATGAACGATAGAGACAATGAAATATGTAACAAAATTGGTCCTGAATTAAAGAAAAGGGGGCTAATATTTGTTGGTATTGATATTATAGATGACTTCCTGCTCGAAATTAACACAACTTCACCCACGGGAGTGGTTTATATCAATAAATTATATAATATATCGCTAGAAAAAGACCTTTGGGATGTGTTTGAAGAAAAAGCAAGCAGCCATCAACTAAACCTGTGAACAATTACCTTAACAAACTCAGTAGTCCCATTGGGAGTGTTAAATAAACTGTGTCAAACCGAAAAAAAAGTAATAAATTGATATAAAAAAATGGAGGTTTGACAATGAGTCAGAAAGTAGTAAACAGAACTACCGGTTTGGTAGATTATAAAGAATTAGAAACAAATATCCTGTTGTCTATACGAGAAGGAAGACCGTTGACAGGAAGAGATGGAGCATTAACACCGTTTATAAAAAAGTTGCTGGAGGTAAGCCTGGAAGGTGAAATAGAAAACCACTTGTCGGCTGAAAGCGAAGAGAATAATCGAAGAAATGGGAGGAATGCAAAGACTTTACGTACAAGCGCAGGGTCATTTGAGCTTTTGACGCCAAGAGATAGGGAAGGAAGTTTCGAACCACAAATAGTCAAAAAAAGGCAAACAAACTTACATCCAGAGCTTGAAACGAAGATTTTGAGCACATTTGCCAGTGGTATGGGCTATAGAGATATAGTGTCACATGTTGAGGAAATTTATGATCACAAAATATCGGTGGCAGAGATATCAAGTATTACTGACAAATTGCTACCAGTAATCAACGAATGGCGTAGTCGCCCGCTGCAGTCTGTATATCCGATAGTTTTCATGGTTTTTTAAAGTCAAAGAGGACGGGCATTGCGTAAGTAAATGCATGTATAACATATTAGGCATAGATCAAAATGGCAAAAAAGAAGTATTAGGTTTTTATTTGGCTGAAAGTGAAGGAGCTAACTTCTGGTTGGGAGTGCTAAATGACCTCAAAGAAAGAGGAGTAGAAGATATCCTTATTGCCTGCGTTGATGGGCTGAAAAGCTTTCCTGCAGCTATAAACAGTGTCTTTCCTAATGCGGAAGTGCAGATGTGTATAGTGCATCAGATACGCAACTCACTGAAGTATGTGGCCAGTAAAGATGCGAAGAGTTTTTTGAGCGATTTAAAGAAGGTATATCAAGCTTCAAGCAAGGAAATTGCCGAGAATTATCTGTTGGAATTGGATGAAAAATGGGACACAAAGTACCCTATGGTTATAAAATCTTGGCAGAATAATTGGGAAAACTTGTCTGGTTATTTTAAGTATTCTGGTCCAGTTAGGAGGATAATCTACACCACCAATCCCATAGAGGGGCTACATAGGCAAATTAGGAAATTCACTAAGACCAAAGGCTCATTTACCAGCATAAATGCCTTGTATAAGCAGGTATATTGTGCTATAAAGAAGGCAGAGGAAAAGTGGACGATGCCTGTACATGATTGGGCATTAACTATCTCTCAACTTGATGTTTTCTTTCCTGGCAGATTGAAAATTGAGTTGAACTAAAAATGCGGTTTGACACAGTTTATTTAATACTCCCGTCCCATTCTTTATCCCTGTTTTTTTTGTATTATTGGTCATATCACGCAATTTTTGAGAATTATTTAATAGATCAAATAGTACCTCTGTTAGATTTTTTTTTGCTTCACTATTCTGCTCAACTATTACAGCTGCTCCCGAATCTTCAATATATTTTGCGTTATAAAATTGGTGATTATCTTTTGAGTCAGGGTAAGGAATGTATATAGCAGCGCGCCTAGCAAGAGTGATCTCTGCTATTGAAGTTGCTCCTGCTCTGCTAATTACCAAGTGAGCATTGGCCAATCTATTTTCCATATCATCAAAAAATTCACTCAATTCACAATCGATCTTTTCACTTTTGTATAGACTCTTGACCTTGTTTACATTTTTCTTCGTACATTGCTGCGTCACTCTAATTTTCTTTTTCATTTTAATAGGCAAATTACAAATTACGCTGCTTACTACATCATCAAAAAAATTTGCACCTTGGCTACCTGCTATGACTAATATGTTTAGGACTTTCTCAGTGCTAGAATGGCTCTGTGCTTTTATATCAATAAAATTTCCTGTAAAAATACATTTATTACCTTCTGTATATTTAGTCTCCGGAAAGCTGGTTGCAATTAATTTTGCACTCTTAAAAAAGAATCTATTTACTCTTCCTAAAACTGTATTTTGTTCATGTAAAATTATAGGTATAGAAAGAACCCTTGCTGCAAGAAGAGTTGGAAAAGAAGCATAGCTACCAAAACCAATTACTAATCTTGGCTTCAATTTTCTGATTTTATATATTGCTAGCACACAACTATACATTAATAAAAGAAAAAATTTAAATTTGTTGCCGCTTGGTCTACGTAATGGTAAAATATAGCTTTCTATGTCGATATTTTTATTTGTTTTTTTATCAGTGAATAATATGCAATTGTATCCTTGTGTCTTTAGTGCTTTTGCTAAGGCTATGGCCGGAAAGATATGCCCACCTGTGCCACCTGTTGCTAAAATAATATCCATCTGTAAATAACAAATTAACACTAGATTGTTAACTGTTATTTAATAATTTGCACGTAGAATTTTATTAAGCTTTATGATAGTTGAGTTAAAAATGCCTAAAAGTAATAGTAAAAAAGAACCTAATGAGAAAAATAAACCTCAAGAACAAAGAGAAGGCAGAAGCGGAGGTTTTTTAGAACTGCTAAAAAATATAATAAAAATTCTTTTCAATTCGGTTGTTGACCTACCTGAGCACGAGCAGCATAATAAAATGAAAAGCACTAATCTACAACAAGGTTTGGATACTAAAGGAAAAGGCCCAGAAGATCTTCATCCAAAGGCAAAGCTTAAAGTTAAAGAAGCAGCTAAGGGATTGAAAGAAGAGTTACAGAATTCTGATGCTGGTGGTAATCAATCTATTGAAACTAAAGTGCCTAAAATTGTACAGTCCCAGAGTGTGATGGTATGATAAAATATGAGAAAAAAATACCATCAAAGGAGGAGTTATGGGACAAATATTACATGGGTGCGCCAAAACAACACAGACGATTCGTAGAGCAATACAAAATAGAAAAGAGAGCATAGCAAAACTCTCCAAGCATTATAACCTTAATCCAAAAACTATTATTAAGTGGAGAAAACGTTCATTTACGAAAGATGCTGATATGGGTCCAAAGCGTCCAAGATCGACTGTTTTAACGCTAGAAGAGGAAGCTATAATAGTTACATTTCGCAAGTATACACTACTGCCACTAGATGATTGCCTTTACGCTCTGCAGTCTACAATTCCGCATTTGACTCGCTCTAGCTTGCATCGTTGTTTACAAAGACACAACATTAGCAGATTACCAACTGTTGATGGAGAAGTTAAGTCAAAAAAGAAATTCAAACAATATCCTATCGGTTACTTTCATATTGATATTGCTGAAGTTAGAACTGAGGAGGGCAAATTACATTTGTTTGTTGCTATTGATAGGACATCCAAATTTACCTATGTTGAGTTGCGTAACAGTGCTACAAAACCCATAGCTGCTGAGTTCTTACGTAATTTGATTAGAATTTTACCGTATAAAATCCATACTATTTTGACAGATAACGGTATACAATTTACAAACCAGAAGCGTCATAAGTATGCTTTCCAACACATATTTAATAGAGTTTGCGAAGAGAATGTTATTGAACATCGTTTGACAAAAGTTAGCCATCCTTGGACAAATGGGCAAGTTGAGCGTATGAATAAAACTTTAAAGGATGCTACAGTTAAGAAGTATTACTATCAATCGCACCAGCAACTTAAAGAACACCTTTATAACTTTGTTATGGCTTATAATTATGCAAAGAGACTCAAAACTCTTAAGGGTCTTACTCCTTATGAATTTATATGTTATCAGTGGACACAGTCTCCAGAATTATTTATACTAAATCCACACCATCACACTCTGGGACCATACAACTAAGGGCTCATTTACTAGCTTGTACAAACAGGTATATTGTGCTATAAAAAAGGCAGAGCAAAATTGGACTATCCTAATTGGGCTTTAACTATATCTCAACTTGATATTTTCTTTCCTGGTAGATTGAAAATTGAGTTGAGTTAAAAATGCGGTTTGACACACTTTTTTGAACATTTCCTTATTGCCTGTTTTTACAATTTTGAATTGATTCCTTAGGTTATGCAAGAGGTCTATTGAGCAAATCCAATAATATCCTTGATTTCTTTTATATTATGGGTTGCAATTTCTGCTGCTTTCTTTGTACCTTTTTTTAATATTTCACGTAAATGGAATTGGTCTTTTAAAAGATCATTCATTCTCTCACGTATGGGTGATATAACACTGATAATTAAATCAGCTAACTCTTTTTTGAAGTGCTTCATGTCATGTTTGTTCACTTCTTCACATACTTTTTCCGCATTTACATTACTAAGCACTGAATAAATGTTTATCAAATTGCTTATTTCTGGTCGGCACTCTAAAGTAGCAAAATCAAAGCCTAGAATTGAATCTGTTTTTGCTTTTTCTATTTTTTTGACAATTAAATCATCCGTATCATCAAGGTTAATGCACGAATATTCTGAAGGGTCAGATTTACTCATCTTGCTTGTGCCATCTCTTAAGCTCATTATTCTTGATGTGCAATCCAAAGTTAAGATTTCAGGTACGATGAAATAATCCAGTTTATAATGATTGTTAAAAGCTGATGCAATATCACGTGCAAGCTCCAAATGCTGTTTTTGATCATCACCAACAGGAACGTATTTAGTTTGATACAACAATATATCTGCAGCCATAAGTACTGGATAACTATATAATCCAAGAGAGGCTTTTTGTTTATCGCCGCCAGCTTTATCTTTAAATTGAGTCATGCGATTAAGCCAACCAATTGGTGTATAGCACCCAAGCAGCCAGCCCAGTTCTGCATGACCACTAACCGTGGACTGATTAAAAATAATGGACTTTTCTGGATCTATTCCACATGCAATATAAGCTGCTGCTGTTTTGAAAATATTACTTTTTAATTCACTTGCGGGAAGCTTATTTGCTGTGATTGCATGTAGGTCGACAATACAAAAAAGAGATTTGTATTTATGCTGTAAGTCTATCCACTGTTTGATTGCACCAAGATAATTACCTAAATGTAGTACGCCACTTGGCTGGATACCTGAAAAGACAATACTTGTCATTATACATTTACCTCATGCTAATCGCTTCCACAATCAGCAGATTTCTTAGAAAGAATAACCATTGCAGGACGGAGCAACCTATTTTTGATAGTATAACCAGTCTGTAGTACTTCTATAATAGTGCCAGGCTCTTTTTCATTGTCTTCTCTTTCCACAACAGCTTGGTGTAAATTACTATCAAAAAGCTCACCAAGTGGATCTACTTCCTCTATTCCATGTTTTTTTAGATCATTTATAATTTTTTGATAAGCTACTTTAATCCCCTCATGAACAGGATCACCGTCTTTCAAAATTTCCATTACTTTTTTTAAATTGTCGCACGAGTCGATCATATCACGTGCAAATTTTGTGACTGCATAGTCACTTGCATCGCTAATTTGCTTTTGCATTATACGTTTGACGTTTTCATTATCTGCAACAGCACGGCGTAAATGATCTTCAAGCTGAGCTGCACGTTCTTTTAATGTATTGAGATCTTCATTTAAATCATCAGTTTGCTTATGGTTATCACTTTGTTGGTCGTCACCTTTCTGCCTATTTACCATATCGGCAAATTTCCTCTTTTTTTCTTTACTGCTGTCTGACATATCACTATCCTTAAGAATCTAATAAATATATAGCAATTAATTCGAAAATATCAAGCACCAGCTACATTTGTCTTTCTATGCTCGCATTTAAAAAGTCAATTAAAGTAATTTTATAAAAAGAATCAGAAAAAGTACTAATATCATTTTGTGCCATATTAATGTAGTATCTAGCTTTTTCCATAGAAAGCTGAATGGCATTATGGTGATTAATATAGTGTAATGCTTGGTCAAAATTGTGTCTAGCTGAAGAAAAGCATTTTTCCCAGAATTTTTGCTCTGCTGGACTGCCCTTTTCGTATGCTATAATAGCAGGTAAGGTGACTTTACCTTCGAAAAAGTCTTTTCCGACTTGTTTTCCAGAAGTGCCTTGATTAGCAGTATAATCGAGCATATCATCAACTATTTGAAATGCCATACCAAAATTAAAACCAAAATTCTTTAGCCTCTCTGTTTCGTCATTTGTTGCACCAGATACTGTAGATGCAGCTTCACAGCATGCAGAAAATAAAGATGCTGTCTTTTCTCCAATGATATCAAAATAATTTTCCCTGACTGTGTGGGGGTCAAAACGTGTTGTCATCTGCTTTATTTCACCCTTCACAAGTAAATGCGATGCTTTAGATAAAATAGAGAGAATATTTAAATTTCCACACTCTATAAGCCATCTAAATGCTAGAGTCAACAATAGATCACCAACTAAAATGCTTGATTTATTCCCCCAAATCTTATTCGCTGTTTTAACTCCATGGCGTGCCTCACTTTCATCGAGCACATCATCATGAAGTAAAGTAGCATTGTGTATAAACTCTACCGATGCAGCAACGTTGATCCTATCCTCCCCAGAATAGTTTAGCATTTTACATATAATAAAAACTAGTTTAGGCCTTATTTTTTTTCCACCTGAACTAACAAGATGAGATATAATATCAGTAGCAAGCTTAGCACCTTCATCATTGACATTTTTGAAGATAAAGTCCTTCATAGCTGATAGATCAGAAGATACGACATCGTCTAATTTACCATTATTTGTTAAATCAGTATTTAGCATTTTAAAGAGACTTATGCTTCTTGTCCCTGTGCTTTCTCGTTCTCTACTTTCTTCTTTTCTGTTTTCTTTGGTTCTGTTTCTAAAGTTACTATGCCTTTTTTAATGAACCATAGTACTCTTTCAGTTGCTTGCGCGCCTACGCTTAGCCAATGTTTTAATCTATCAGCCTTCACCACAACACGATTTTTATTGTCTTTTGGTAACATTGGATCATATTGTCCTATTTTCTCAATAAAACGCCCATCTCTTGGTGCTCGTGAATCAGCTACAACTATCCTATAAAAAGGGCGTTTCTTTGCGCCAAACCTTGCCAACCTTATTTTAACTACCATGTTAACCTTTATTCATATATTAGTCACAATTTTATACAATGAGCCGTTTTAAGTCAAATGAATTATACAACTTTTGCACCTTATAATATAATTACCAATAATGTAGGGCAGCGCCGGGCGCACAGCTATACGAACATTCATTTTTGAAGGTAAATTGCACAGCAAATGGTGTCATTCCAGTCTGGAATCCAGCCTTTTCATAATCATTAAAACGTTGTATTTTAACATAAAACGGCTACTTTTATACTTAATAAAATTCCTGGATCCCAGACTGGGATGACATCCTTCCTAGTGAAGATTGCTCTCAAATCGCAATGTTCGTACAGTTGTGTGTCTCGGCACTGGATGCGTTTGAAGCAACTTATAAGATTTTTGACTATATATCATCAAGTATAGCGTGATTAACTTCGACTTTATACTTTGATTCCAGATAGCTAATTAATTGCTCTTTTAGCGATATCATCACACGTTTTCCGGTGTCAAGCGTGTTTAATTTACCATTTGATGAATGCATTTCTTTTAGAACACCTATTATAATTTCATTATTGTATTGAATAGGGTCTGTCACTGAACCAGTTGTTTTCATATTGAAAATCTCTTCTACAAAAGAAAAAGGGTAGTTTTGTTGATCCACTTCATTGCGTTGCATCTGCTGACCTTTAACTAATTCCACACCTTGAATTTCTTCCAAATCTGTTTTTTCTCTTAGTTGAACTGCAACCTCTTGCCCAATTTTAAACATTCTTTCTTTTATAAACTCACTACACCAAAGCTCTACCGCTAATGCCCTGCCTTCTTCAAAACTTTGCAATTTGGGTGGAACGATATCAATGATTTTTACACTAACAACAGCGTCCCCAACGCCCTTGAAATAACCTTTCTGATCCTTTTCTCGCGAAAAAATGAAAGAAATCAAATCACCAGAATCTCCTACGTTATTACCGCTTTGATCTTTTCCACTCGCATCTACTGGACCAATAGTTTGTATAGGTAAATTATATTCACTCAATATTTCTTCAATTTCTGAACCATTGTATATCTTATAGTTCACTTGGTTTATGAAATCATTGACTCTTTCAAAAGACTTTTGGTTAGTTAGAACTGACTTTATGTCTTTTTTTAAATCAACTAAGTCTTCATCAGAGATTTGATGCGCACTTTCCACTTTTATTATATGCCAACCAAAACTGCTTGCTAAAACTTCACTTACTTCACCTACTTTGAGAGCAAATACCTTTTCCCTCACGTCTTCTGGTAAAAAATCCTTAGTTATATTATTTACTCTAGTTTCCTCAAGTTTTGCTTTGCCAAACTCTCCTACTATCTGTTCAAAGCTTGTTTTACCCTCCTCAAATGCTCTTCTTGCTGTCTCAGCTTCTTCTTTGGTAGAAAATATTACATTGAATACATCTCTTTGATCTTTTAGTTCCTGTTGTTCTATTATACCATCAACTTCTTCATCTGAGATCTTGATTTGATCTTCAAAATACTTTTGGCCTAGGGAAATATATTGCGCAGTTCGATACTCAGGATAATAAAAATGGGATTTATTTCTTTCGTACAAATCAAGTAATGCTTGATCATCTGGTTCAGGAATGTTTGTAACTGCATCTTCAGTTATTTTAACAATATCAACCACTCTAGTTTGGTAGCGACTTTTGTATATCTGCTCATCAACTCTCTCGCCAAAAGTTACCGGATAATTATCTTTAAATAACGAAGTCATGAACATCATTGCAGGCAGAACTTTCTCTAGCTTTGCTATATACTCTTTCTCTGTCATATGCAGGTCATTTAGCGTTTCATGGAATTTATTTTTGTCAAATTCGCCTTTATCATTTTGAAAGTATTTGGTATTTTTAATATGGTTTTTTATAGACTCTTCTCCAACTGTCAACCCCAGCTCACTAATTAGGTTAAACAATAGTTTTTGCTCTATAAGTGCGTTAAGCAAATCATATTTCAGCTTTTTTACTTGTTCTCTACTCGCATCAGATCCAGAAATTTGCTTTTCATAATTTTGATATAGTGATTTATACTCATCTGACGTTATAACTTCTTTTCCAACCCTAGCTACCTCTTCTTTTTCATCATCACCTGATAAAAGGTTGCCAATTCCCATGAAGACTAATAAGCAAGCTAAAAGGACAACGGTTACTTTAGTGAAAAAATTTTTAACATTCATTTTAAACTCAGTTAATTAATGGTTAATTATAGAATAGTGATAATTTAATTCTTGTAAACCTGTTGCTTTATTAGCCAATATATATAATATTACAATATATTAACTTAAAATTTAACTCTTTTCTTAAATAGAAACATATGTTTGACTAAGTTATACTATACCTTAAGAAGGGAAAATATTTTTTTGAATCGTTTGAAATATGCTTAAACGTAAGCGCATTTAATTAACTTAAGAGGTGGGAAGTGACAAACAAAAAGTCATTGAATGACAAAATTAATGCTTTTTTAGTTTTAATAGCTTATATTTTAGCTCTGTATAACAGTAAGGGATACTTTAAATGGGAGATGCTTTTTTGATGTCAATGGAATCTTCTAAGGGCAATAACGATAGAAATAAACAGTTTCTAATGCAAATAGCTGCTTGGTTAGTAGACAACACTGGTTTAACTTTTAATCAAATAGCACAATGCTGTAGGTTGGCCCTTGAAGAAGTACAAGACATAGCTGATGAGGAAATAGAAGTTGAAAAATATAACCCTATTATTTCTGGGGTAATTACTGAAAAAGAAATCGATGATTGCAAAAAAAATTCAAACCGTGTACCAAATTTGATTATAAAAAATATAAAAAAAAGGAGTAAAGCGATTGGTAGCATTCTTGGCTTTGCCTCTACGGCAAGGCGTAGAGATAAACCTGATGCGATTTATTATTTAGTAAAAAAATTTCCTATCTTGGATAATAACGTTATAGCTAAATTAATTAGTACAACAAATTACACAGTTGAGCAAGTAAGAGATGGATCTCATCATAACATGCAAAATATAAAACCCCAAGATCCTGTACTACTTGGCTTATGTAGTCAAGAAAATTTAGAAGCAGAAGTGGAAAAAGCAAAAGTAGAAGAAGAGAAGCAAGAAAGGTTAAAAAATATAAAGAATAGCTATTGAAAATCCTCAAATTTTTGTGCTTTGTTAACATTAAATTAACTTGACTTGCTAGTGTTTATTAGTATAATGTAAGTAAAGTACGGGGTTTAATAATAATTAAGCTTAATACGCACTAAAACTAGCTCAGCCTAATTTATTATCTTATAGTCACATTTTAGGTTAGTAAGCATCAATTAAAATTTTTGGAGGATTATGACAACAATCAATGAAGATGTTTTGGCAAAAGGAAAGGTTACAGCTCAACCTGAAAAAAGTGAGCAAATTCACAATAACGATACAGTAAAACAGATGGTCAATGAAGGTACTGAGAAAAACAGAAAAACATTAGATCTGAGCGAATTAAAAGAGAAAACAGCAGAAGAATTGTTAGAGTTAGCTGAAGAAAGAAAAATTTCAACTAACGGTAAAAGCAATGGTAGAATGCTAAAGCAGGAAATGATATTCAGCTTAATGAAGAAAATGAGCGAAGAAGGAGGCATAACCACAGGGAGTGGAATAGTGGAAATATTGCCTGATGGTTTCGGTTTCTTACGTTCAGCAAGTGCAAATTATGCTCCAAGTACCGATGATGTTTATATTTCTAACGGGCAAATAAAGAAGTTTAATTTACGTACAGGAGATATGGCATGTGGAGAAATAAGGCCACCTGGTGATAAAGAAAGATATTTTACTTTAACTAAGGTTCAAAGTATAAACTCTACTGAAGTCAGTGAATTAAGAAAGTACGTCCATTTTGATAATTTGCTTCCTCTTTATCCTGAGGAAAGCATAGTACTTGAGTGTAATAGTGGTGATGATAAAAAAGGCTTAAGCATGCGTGCTATAGATATAGTAGCTCCTCTTGGAAAAGGGCAAAGAGCGTTAGTAGTTGCTCCACCTCGCACAGGAAAAACTGTATTGCTTCAGCAAATGGCTAACTCTATAGCTATAAATCACCCTGAAATAGAATTAATAGTGTTACTTATAGATGAAAGACCTGAAGAAGTAACAGATATGATACGTTCTGTAAAAGGTGAGGTAGTGAGTTCTACGTTTGATGAGCCTGCTTACCGTCACGTACAGCTTGCTGAAATAGTAATAGAAAAAGCTAAAAGAATGGTTGAGCATAAAAAAGATGTGGTAATCCTACTTGACAATATTACTAGACTTGCACGTGCTTATAACGCTGTTATTCCTTCGTCTGGGAAAGTTCTAACTGGTGGTGTGGATTCAAATGCACTGCAGAGACCCAAGCGTTTTTTTGGAGCGGCTCGTAATATTGAAAATGGTGGTTCTTTGACAATCATTGCTACAGCTCTTATAGACACTGGTTCAAAAATGGATGAGGTTATTTTTGAAGAGTTTAAAGGTACAGGAAACGCTGAGATTATACTTGATAGAAAACTTTCTGATAAACGTATATTTCCAGCTATTGACATTACAAAATCCGGAACAAGGAAGGAAGAGCTATTAGTTGATAAGGCTATACTAAATAAAATATGGGTGTTGCGTAGAATACTCAATCCTATGGGATCTGTTGAAGCAATGGAATTTTTACGTGACAAACTACTTTTAACAAAGAGCAATGCTGACTTTTTTAACTCCATGAATCACTAAAAGTAAGCCAGTTATGATGGATATGCTGAGCAAAAAGTAAAACGCTTTTATAGTTAAAATAATTGTATCCGTTCAGGCAATGGCGAACTTAGGGAGCGTTAAATAAACTATACGCGTCAAGTTAAGAAGCAAAGGTAAGAAAATTCAATGAACTTAAGGTGGATACTCTAGTCTTTCTATATCTGTCTTTCACAGAAAATTGTGACCAGTTTGTGGTAAGTTTTTTCAGGAAAATTCTCAAATTATTAATTTTGCTGCTTAACGCTAAAAACAAGTAACCGTTCACGGATTGTGAGAATGAATAAAGAACTAAGCAGTCGTAACTTTTGGAAGGGATTTTGGCCATTGAGACGTGATGTCAAAAATATCGACAACATTCTTCCACGAACCTTTCCCCACGTTCCAACCAGGTGAAAAAGCTGTTTTTACGATAGCCGTCTAATTTGCCGTTCTGCAAGGTTGTTGATTGACTTCAGGCTTTCGTAAAAACTTCCACACTATAACCTCGGCCTTAACATCTTAATGGCCATTCTCAAACCATTCTCGTCATTTCATGAAAAAACCCTTCTTTCGCATTAGTTGTGTAGCATCTTTTAATATTAACAAGGCCTATAATAGTGCAGCACTGCCTTACGTATTGCCAATCCAAATTCTACTTGCTGTAAAATAACACAATCTGCTACATCGCTGCTAATCTCAATCCCTCTATTTATTGGCCCTGGGTGCATAACAATCGCATCTGGTTTTGCGTATGATAGCTTTTGTGAATCAAGTCCATACAAATGAAAATATTCTTTCTCTGAAGGAACAAAACAACTATTATTCATGCGCTCTTTCTGCAGTCTTAAAAGCATGATTACATCAGCATCCTTTATACCTTCAATTAATGAATAATGGACTGAATCTACTTCAGGAAAATGCTTACAAATCAAAGTTGGTGGTGCGACCAAGCTTATCTCTGCTCCAAACATTTTTAGCAACCTTATATTTGACCTTGCAACTCTGCTGTGCAGAATATCTCCACATATCACAACTTTGAGATCCTTTATTTGCTTTTTATGACTGCTGATTACAAGATAATCTGCAAGAGCTTGAGTTGGGTGTTCACTGCTTCCATCGCCTGCGTTGATTAGCGAGCAGCTAACATTCTTAGCCAGCATATTAACAATACCGCTATTTTTTTGCCTGATTATTATATAGTCAGGATTCATTGCATTTAATGTTTTGATCATGTCTTTTAGATCTTCTCCCTTGTTAATAGAAGAAGATCTTATTGGCAAAGTTACAACATTTGCTCCAAGGCTTTTTGCTGCTATTTCAAAAGACGCAAGTGTACGCGTTGAATCTTCAAAGAATAAATTTATTACTGTCTTATTTTCCAAGATATGACTATTTGCAGCTTTTTTTTTAAGGTACTGGTTAGCCAACTTAGTTATATTTTCTACATCATCGACTGTAAGGTCTGAGATGTTTAACAAATTCCTTCTCTTGTGCATAGTTTCCTTTTCAACTACTTGAACCTATTCTACTTTCTTATTATTGTTTTTCAATAGACCTCTTGTGCAGCAATTGTTTTGGTGAAAGAACAGAAAAAGATAGTAAAGTCAAAATTAAGTTAGAAGGAAGAAAAAGTTCAGCGAGTCAAGAGTAAGGTACATTAGCATAAATCTTTCATCCCAGTGTTCAGTGGCACTGGGGATTACTTCCACTTACACTCATCCGCTATCATAACAGCCTCAAGAAGATGCTTCTCAAGTTCACTTAGAGGTAAATCACTTTGTGGATAATTTCCCCAAGACTTTAGTATATCGGAAGTTTCAACGCCTTCAATAACAGGGTATTCTTGGTTTTTTTTAGCGTATAGCTCTTGAGCCTGCTTGCTTACTAAAAATTCCAATAAGACTATAGCATTTTCCCTGTTTTTTGCGTTTTTTGTTACTGCTGCACCACTGATGTTTACCATTACGCCGTGATCATTGCGATTAGGAAAAAAAGCCCCTAGCTTGTCTATAACATTCTTTTTATTTTCTGATGAAAGAATTCTTGCAAAGTAATAACTATTTACTATTGCAACATCTCCTTCACCAGCAGCTACAGCATAAATTTGGTCAGTATCACCACCACTTGGTTTTCTTGCCATATTACTCACAATTCCACTTACCCATTCTTTCGTCTTTTCAAAACCATTATTTGCAATCATAAAAGCAATCAATGACCGGTTATATGGACTTGTAGAAGAACGCACTAATATTTTTCCTTTCCATTTTTCATTTGCTAAATCTTCATAAGTACTTAAGTTTTTAGGATTTACTGACTCTTTATTATAAACTAATATTCTGGTTCTTTTTGTAAGGCCAAACCAATAATCTTCACTATCTCTAAATTTTGCAGGTATAACACTTTTTAAAATCTCTGAATCCACTTGAGATAAAAGCCCTCTTTTTTTTGCCAAAATCAGGTTCACTGCATCTGCAGTTAAAAGCAAGTCAGCTTCACCGCCATTTTCCATGCGTGAAAGTAGCTGAGAATAATCATCAATGATGTAACGTACTTTAATGCCTGTATTTTTTGTAAATTCATCAAATAAAGTACGTACTAATTCTTCTTTGCGCGATGAATAGACATTCACTACTTGTGAATTGTCAGTTCCGCTGTTTTTATACAAAAAAGTAATGACTATTAATACAACTGCTATTAAGGATGTGAATATAAAGGCTTTTTTCATATTGGATAAAAAATAACTTCTTTCAGTTAAAGATACTCAAATAGCGCAATCTTAGCAAGTGTAAAATTCGTTAGATGTAGCTAATATAATTTGGATTTACCGAAGTCAATGTATGAAATAATCGAAATTGTCATTCCAGCGCGTGACGCTAGGCCATAAAACCTACTTGACAAACTCCGTCAGCCCCCTTATCATGAAACTGAAGGTATTCAGTTATCTTCATCTGTGCAGATTAAACAGCAAAAAAACAACGTAGTTGGCGTCTTATTTTTAATTTTTTGCACTATGTGCACCTTATGTCTTCACAACATTTCTAGGTTTTTACCTACACAAGCTGAAACGCGCTTATAAAGCGTTTAAGACAGTATAGTACGCCAATTTGCAGGATTAGAGAGTGATAACTAGCTAACACGGGGTTTCTTTTGCCTTTTTTTCTGCTTAGTAAATTTCTTAAACATTTGAACTAAGGTGAGCTGCACTTAAAAGCAGCTAAATTGCAGTGTTTAAGACTTAAAAAAACGCCAATACAGAAAATAGACAATGACCAGGGCCTCTTTTGCCTTTTTTTTCGTTTGGTAAATTTCTTAAATATTTATGGCTAAACGACAACCGTCATCCCGCTACGTGTTAGCGGGATCTGGAGATACCGCGGCGGTATGACGGTCTGCGGCGGTATGGCGGTTCGCGGTGGCATGACAATAACTTCGTCATCCCGCTACGTGTTAGCGGGATCTGGAGATACCGCGGCGGTATGACGGTTCGTGGCGGTATATTCGTCATCCCGCTACGTGTTAGCGGCTAAGAGATACCGCGGCGGTATGACGTATTACTTATTATAGCTATAGTTCTACATGAATTACAAAAGTAATATTTACTAGATCTTAATATTTTAGATCTATATTTTAATAAATAATGAGCTGTAATTAGTATGAATGATCCATTTAAAAGTGAGAACTATAAAAAAAATCTCGACTCCTTGATAGAAGCTATAAAGCTGAAAAATATTGGTGAACAATATAATAAAACAGTGAGAGATTTATCCCAGACATTAGAGAGTTTTACAGATAAGGCAGAAGATTTAGCTAAGTTTGTTATATGTAGTGACTTGAATAATTATATAGAACCGGTGAACAAAAAGCCATCAGGTTTTTTTGGAATATTCAAGGAAACATTTAATAAAATCTTGGGAAAAGATGCTTCAATTCAGGATAACGATATAAGAAATTTTGCTAATGATAAATTGCCCAGTCTTGCTGAAAAAATAACATTCGAATACCTAAATGTTTTAAAGAAAATTTCAGATTTAGAGCAAAGTAAAAAAAATCAGGAGGAACATAGATTGTATGGAGTGAACTTAGAGGATAGAACAGCGTCAAAGCAAGAAGAAAATCCTTTATATGATCTACAAGCAGGAGATTCAGGCTATGGAAGTTCATTAAATGAAGAGCATGAATATGAAGACATATCACATTATCAAGAGAAAAAGCAAAAGGAAAATCCTTTATATGAGCAGAGAGAAGATTTAGGCTATGGAAGTTTATTAAATGAAGAGCATGAATATGAAGACATATCAAATTATCAAGAGAAGAAGAGTAAAATTTTAATAGAAAATTCGCAGAGTTCAAAATCGCCCAAAGAAGAGCCAATTTATGCAACAGTTTCTAAAGAACATATAGAGGCAAAAAGAAAACGTAAGCAGAAACAACAACCTCAATCCCTCGTACTACCAAAACCACCAAGAGCATCGCAAGTGCCAAAAAAAATGTTTACTACTGGTCAAGAAGTTAGACAAGAATCGAAAGTGGTAGTCAAAGATAAACCTGCAGTACCGCCAAAGCCTAAAAATCTAAGCCGTGCTGATCAAAAAGTAAGCACAGAGCCAAAAGTAGTAGAAGTAATTCTTAAAAAATCAGCTGAAAGTAAACCTACAGTACCACTAAAATCTGAAAATCAAGACAATAGGAAATCAGCACAAAAAGCTGCTGGTAAGGCGATACCAAAAGTAGCAGCAGCTACTATGAAAGGAGGAGCTAATCGCGAGATGGGCAGTAAAGTAAAGGCATTAAAAGAAAAATTTGAGCAAAATCAAGCAAAAGGAAATGCTAATGTACGGCTTGCTGAAAGCAAAACTACCCCAGCAGCACAAGCGGATATCGGTGTGAAGAAAAAACAATCTCATTCATTTCTAACAGAGAATAAAAGATCTGCAACGAAACACATAACAGCAAAATCTGATCCAAAATCTCATGTCAGCAAAAATCCTCCTTCCACACAAGTAAGTGTTAAGGAAATGGTTGCACAAATTGAGAAAGGAAAAGGAGGAAGATAGTAACATTTGGGAAAAAAACATATGGTCAAGTCAAGAGATTGTGAGCAAACTTAGGAAGTTATAGCTAAACTGACTGTATCTGTTCAGAGGAGTGGCTAATGTGCAAATATTGAAGCAAAGTGCGTGACTCACAGCTGTACGAACATTGCAATATGGCACATAGTAAACGATGTCATCCCAGTGCCCAGACACTGGGATCCAGTTTTCCATATAATCTCATCGAAAATGTTGTAATCACTTTCTGTGCTAGTTTGCTTGTTCACAAGCAAACTTTTCTGGTTCCCAGTGTCAAGCACTGGGATGACATCATAGGGACACTGGGATCTAGGGAATGTTCAAAAAACTGTGTCAAATCAACTCATACACTTCATTACCAACTTCATGATGAAGTTCTGCAGTTGGATGGAAATAATCAAAAAAGAAATAATCCTTTAGTGTTTCTTCGCTACACCCAGGGTTATAGTGAACGTCAAGTTCCCCTTTAAATATCAACTTTAAGAGTATTTTTATATTTTCTTTAAATCTCCCAATTTGGTCTGCAATGTTCGATGTGCATGCATCTTGACAATTTAAACCTTTGCTCTTGTATTCGCTAAGCATACTTTTCATTTTAGAGTTAAGATCAAATGCTTTTATTTCAAGATTTGTACTTTTCTTCATATAATCTAAGCCATTAGCCAATTTTGCATTGAAACTCTCTGTGAGCTTCGTAGCTAGTTCCCTTGCTTCTTCATCTCTATTAAAAGCTGGTATTGAGCCAACTTCAGGTGCGTTTGCAACAACTACATGCTTAACACCATGTTCATTTAGAACCTTAAGTGCATTACATATTTCACTCACTGCTTGTTCCAACACTTCTTCCGCTTTAGTATCGTCATAAGCAGTGGCAACCATAACATCATTTCCGCCGATTATGATGCAAAATAAATCTTCTTTACCTATATCTGGATGGCTTTGTTGCATAGCTAGTGTTGGTTGAGGTTATTGTAAGAAGAAAAGCTTTTTAATATATGGCTACTAACGCATTTTGTTGTAAAATAGGCATTTTTCAAACAAGTACAACTTATGCCACAAAAAATGAGAGTAAGTAACCAAAGAGAATATAACGAGTTTCTCAAAAAAAGAGGAAATGTTTTTCATTTTGTTAATCAAGCCATAGAAAATTGGTATGAAAATAGTCCAAAAGTTGCAGGTGGCAATAACACTTATAGTGATAAAGTTGTAATTTTAATACACATAATAGTTCATCTTTTTAGAATTGGCTTGAGACAAGCTGTAGGTTTTGTAAAAGGTTATATGGTACAAATAGGCAAAAAACTTAAGATTATCAGCTATACACAAGCTTCCAGAAGATTTAAAAAGCTTAATTTGAAGATTGATGACCATAGAAGCAATAAAGATGATCTGGAAAATGTTGAAATTGCCGTAGATAGCACTAGAGTTAGTATCTACAATAAGAACGGTGGGCATAGTAAGCTTAATATTCGAAAAAGAAAATACAGTGGTTATGGTCAAGTAAGAAAATTACATGTTGTTTTAAACATAAATGATAAGAAAGCAATAAGCATGAACTACACTAGTGGTGTTGCTGTAGACTATTTGCCGGTCTGCGATATGTTAGAAGAAGTCAGTGATAAATATAACATTTGTTCTATTCGAGCAGATGCGGCTTATGATATAAAAAGTGTGTATAAAGAATGCAGAAAATACAATATTGTGCCTATTATTCGCCCTAGGAAGGATACTAAAATTTGTTTAGCTGACTACTTATCAGAAAGAAACAAGTATATTAGTAGAATTAGGTCATATGAGAATTATGAAGATGGTATTAATGAATGGAAGAAAAAAGTTAAGTATGGAGCACGGTCTTATATTGAAGTCTTTTTCTATAGGTTGAAGCAAATATTTGGGTTTGGCTTGAAAAATAAATCAGAGGTAAATCGTGAAAAAGAGCTGTTAATTAAGTGCTACTTATTGAACAAATTTACTGATATAGGTATGGCTAAATTTAAATTAGCTGCGTAAATTCACTGTGATTTACATGCCTATCAGTGCTATGCAACAAAGCCTATCTGGATGATGTTTAATTACCGCATCTAGCTGGTTAGCTAAACGAAATTTATTGAAGAAATAATAAAAAATAGGGTCAAAAATTTCAGATGCTGTTG
Organism: Wolbachia endosymbiont (group A) of Urophora cardui; assembly: GCF_964028435.1. Classification (NCBI taxonomy): domain Bacteria; kingdom Pseudomonadati; phylum Pseudomonadota; class Alphaproteobacteria; order Rickettsiales; family Anaplasmataceae; genus Wolbachia; species Wolbachia endosymbiont (group A) of Urophora cardui. The sequence continues at coordinate 734,940 of NZ_OZ034774.1, read as the reverse complement.
CACATGAAACTGCATAGTTTTGACCTTGCTGTTCGTGGCATTTCCCAAAAAATGAATAACTCCACCCAGGTTTAAATTCGTCTAAATCTAAATATTTTGCTACATATTCAACAGCAGTGGGGCCATTGCTAAAAGATCCTCCTTGATAAAAAGGGTCATCAAACTTTACGCTTTTTGCAAAGGATAAGTTATTTAAAATTCCAATGATTGCGCCATTATCGGATAAACTATCACCCAGAACATAAAAATTTCTATACTTTGAATTAGAATTGTCATTTTTGTTTGTCATAATATTTACCGTAGATTAGCATGTTGTTTCATTAGATTCATAAAAAAAAATAGCGGTGCAACTTTTTTACAACCCCCATTTTAAACTTTATTGTGCATTTCCTTCATATCATACCTTTTTGAAAAAACGTTTTATTTTAAAAACGCTCTGACTTTTTCTCCACTTTTTCCGGGCAAAATCAGCTTCTTCTTAACTTGACACGTATACTTAAAAGAACCCTCTAAGTTTTCTAGCGCGGCTTGGATGTTTCAACTTGCGCAGTGCTTTTGCCTCTATTTGCCTAATTCTCTCACGTGTTACATTAAAAATTTTTCCTACTTCTTCTAAGGTATGCTCCTTCCCATCTTTACCAAGGCCAAAACGCATTCTTAGAATTCTTTCTTCCTTTGGTGTTAAAGTTGCAAGAACATTGGTTGTAATGCCACGCAAGTCAGCAAGTATTGCAGCATCCTCTGGTCTGGAGACTCGCTTATCTTCTATACAATCACCGAAGGTACTACTATCATCCTTTCCTGTTGGAGCTTCAAGACTTACTGGGTCCCTTGCTATTTTCATAACTTTGCGTATTCTTTCCAGTGGCATTGTCAGTTCTACACTTAATTCCTCTAACGTCGGCTCTCTTCCCATCTCATGAGTCATTTTTCTTAATGCTCTGTTGATTTTACTGATAACTTCTACCATATGAACTGGTATTCTAACTACTTTAGACTGCTCAGGTATTGCCCTAGTGATTGATTGTCTTACCCACCAAGTGCCATAAGTTGAAAATTTATATCCACGTTTGTAATCAAACTTATCCACGGCCTTCATAAGACCAATATTGCCTTCTTGTATCAAATCAAGCAGATCAAGGCCTCTTTTTGAATACTTCTTAGCAATGGAAACTACTAGCCTTAAGTTAGCCTTAATCATCTCTTGCTTTGCTTCAGAGACTTCTCGTTCGTGTTTTTGTATTCTCCTGATTAGATCCTTAAATTCTTGCACGTTATCTTCCTGTATATGCTGCTTAATACCGTTCAAAGTACTAGCTATATGTTCAGAGTTATCGTCTATAAACCTTAAAAATTTGTTTTTTAATTCACCTGTAAAAGAGGACTGATTTTCATTGATCTTTAAAAGAATTATCTTTTTCAATTCGTGCTTTAAAAGCACGTCATCATAAACTTTATAGAAACTTTCTCTATCGATATCGTATTTTCTAGCCTCAGCAATAAGATTAGCCTCTTCAAGCGTGATGGATCTATTTATCTTATAAAGTTCTTGTGTAATTCTGGCAACAGCAGCATCACTTAACTTAATTTGTAATGCTATAGACCATATTTGACTATATAAATTCTCTAGTTCATCAGAGGAATCTTTAGAATTTTTTCTTAATACCAATGCTTCATTTGTTAAAGTAATTATCTCATCCAATGCAACTATGACCTTTGGCAATAAGTCACTTTCCATTTCAAGAATAGAAACATTTAAATTCGCTGAATTTATATCTTCATTATCACCGTCTTTCTCATCATCACTTTTTTTACTATCTTTCTCATCATCACTACAGTACTCAGCATCTTCAGAAACATCCTCAGAATCCTCAACATCTTCAGCACTTTCTTCACTCTCTTCTTTGGGTACCACATTAAAGTCAGAGTTATAAATTGCATCCAGATCTATAATTTCTCTCAGTAAGAGAGCTCCACTACTTAAATCATCACGCCATACTTTTATCACCTTTAATGTTACTGATGTTTCAATTATTGCACGTAACATGTTATGCTTTTCAGATTCAATTTTTTTTGCTATCTCGATTTCATCTGCCCTTGACAAAAGCTTTACAGAGCTCATGTCTTGTAAATAAATCCTCACTGGATCATCATTTTGTACTAAAGTTGCAGTAATATTTGGCGATGTGTCATCATCATCAAGTTTACTATCATCACTGTTGGAAGGAATATCTTCTTCATCTTCGCTACTTTCAAGCACATTAATTCCGGAATCCTGCAATAAAGATATAGCATCATCTATAAAATCAGACGAAAAATTTTCATCTGATAATTTATCATTTATATCATCAAAGGTGACAAAACCACCTTTTTTTATACTTTTAGTTACAAGATCTCTGATAACTTTTTTCTTATCTTCTGCATCATTAATAGTTGACATCATTACCTTTATAGTTTATAATTTTATTTCTTATTAACAAATAAACTTACAACGAGCAAGTCTATAATTTACTTTTAACTTGTGGCTATTCGTTACTTCATATAGTTTAAGATACTGTTAATTTATGTACACTTGTCTTGATCAATTGTTCCATACTTTTCTTCCATTTTTACTGCTATGGACAATCCAACTGAAAATGTTGCAATTCCAACCACTATAGCAGTAAGCATTAAAACATGAGGTATAGGATTGCTATATGAATAAAAATTTGAAACCAATATAGGAGGCAAAGAACTTTTTATATATCCTAGAGATATGTAAAACAACAAAACAGATGCTTGGAAGACGCTTACCCCTATCATTTTCTTGATTAAATTTTTATCGTTTATAATAATATATAAACCTAGCACCATTAATACAATAATAATCGTATAATTATATAAAGTCATTGTTTTTTCCTACGAGCAAAATTCATATATATAATTAACATAGAGGAGCAGACAGTAAATGCTACACCTAATTCCACCAAAAAAATACCCAATTTTTGACCGGTTCTATTATTGGCTGACAAGATATCATAAGATAAAAAATTTTGGCCAAGTAAAGTTGTTGCAACGCCCGTTCCTCCATAAATTAAAATACCTAACACGTTAGTCAATCTAATCACAGAATAAGGTATTGCTTTTAGAGTTGTAGATACACCAAATAGCATTGAATATAATATTATCCCGGAGGCAATAATTATTCCTGCTTGAAAACCTCCACCCGGAGTGTAATCACCGTGAAATTGTATGTATAAACCAAATAAAATGATAAAAGGTATCATCAAAAATGTTACTGCATTTAATATCGGATCTTTAATCATTGTCTTTTTCTTCTTTTAATATCAACGTTATACAAAGCGCAGCAGTAAAAACTACTATAGTTTCTCCAAACGTGTCATAACCACGAAAGCTTGCCAAAACAGCTGTCACTATATTAGGAATACCGGTAGCTTTTTCGGTATTTTCCACATAATAAGGAGCAACATGCAAGTGGATCGGAGCATTGTGGCTGCCAAAATCTGGCAATTGAATCATAAAATATGACAAACATACAGCCAGAAATAACATAAAAAAAAGCGTTATAGGGTTATGAGATAGATTTACTTTATGATTCTTTATCAAGGAGAGTGCTGCAAACGTAAAAATCGTACTGAGCCCCGCACCAACAGAAGCTTCAGTAATTGCAACATCAGGTGCATTCATAATTAAGTATATAAGCGCAATAAGTGAACTAAATACACACATTAGAACAGCACTTACGACTAAATGTCGCGAGAAGACTATAAAAACCGTAACTGTTAGTAACAACAAAAGTAGCACTACATTTAATATTTCTAACACCTTAACCTTCTTTAACAGTTTTTTTCTTAACTTTATAATAAGTGCGCGCTAAAATATAGCCATTAGTTGAGCTAGCTACCCATATTATAAGAATTAATAATATTATTTTAACAGTATTGATTGAAAATCCATTCTGCAAAGCAAAACCAATTAACAATAGCGTTGCACCGCTAGAATCTGTAATACCTGCTGCATGTAACCTAGTATAGAAATCAGGAAATCTAATTACTCCCACACTTGAAATGATTACTGAACAAATGCCTAAAAATATAAGAACGGATCCTATCATAAATTATTAAAACAACATTAATCTCATTAGTGCTATAGTTGATATAAAGCTAACGCTAGCATACAACAATGCTATATCAATTAAAAAAAAATTATTCAGAATGATTGATATTGCTGTTATGAGTACAACTACTTGCGTTGAGAAATTATTGAACGCTAAAACCTTATTGTACACATCACTTGACTTAGACACTATGCGGCACAACATTATACTCATACAGAACGACAGTGTATAGATAGCAATGTGAAGCATTTAAAGACTATGTAACTTCAGTAGATTTCTAAACGGATACTTCTTCATCGCCATCTTGATCATTTATTTCATCATCTATTTCACCATCCACTTCATAATCTTGGCTTTCTTGACTTGCATCAAGATCTGTGTTAAATTGACCATCAGAAAAATTTAATAAATTCGCTAGCTTACTTGTATTACTGCTGTAAACATTATTCATATTTCCTTTCATGTACTCCTTGCATCTACCTACCAAAAGGTTAAATAGCTCATGAGTATCCACCTGTTTTTCTGCTATTTCATATAAGGAAACTATGGTGTTTTTATGGTCTTTAAACTGAACTGTTTGAACTGGATTACTTGCTCCTGTATTTAAATCATGTGTTCTTTGACTTGCCAATAGAACCAATTTGAAACGGTTACTTACCTGTTCTGTACACTTTTCTACAATAGACTCAGCCATAAGATACTACCTTAATAAGTTTTATACTATATCACAAAAAACAAGTTGTCAACTTTGTATCTATTGCGATTCAACTTCATGTTTTACTTTTTCTGCCTCAGATTTTATTTCTTGGCTTTCTGTCATCGTGATTGTTATTTCATGATCAAGTTTTTTTAGAAATCCTAACAATCGCTCTAAAGAAAAACCATCTATTTTACCATTTTTAATTTGTGATACCTTTGGCTGATCAATACCAAGTTTCTCAGCTGCAAAAGCCTGAGTCCAAGCATTTTTTTCTATAATTTTATTTATTATATAAAGCAACTTTGTTTTTATTGCTGCACTGTCTAAGTTATTTAACGATATTATTTCCATAATTCTTACACTCACATATCAATTAACTTTATTAAATATTATAGCATAATATTTAATATACCAAGATATTAATATCATATAACTTGTCAATAATTATATGATATCAAATTTAAAACTTTAAGTTGATTGTATATTAATATTTCAATCAAATTTCTAGTAATTTTAAATTACCATTTTACCATCAGCCTCTCTGAAAAAATCATTTACAGAAAGAACAAGCTAAAATTACAAAGCTTGAAATACAAAAATAATTATTTTATAAATTTATCTTACATAAGAAGTTTATATCTCTATATCTTAACATAGATATTTATTTAAATTTTTAAAATTTCTATTTTAACGAGAATTCTATATACTATATTTATAATATAACTTAAATATTTGTTGCTTTTTAGCTGGAACACTATTTAGTTAGTAAGTAAAATTGTGTTGAATATGACAAAAATAAAAAAAGATGTTGCTGTTATTATGGGAAGTGAGTCAGATTACACCACTATGGTCCATACCGTCGATATGCTAAAAGCATTAGAAGTTTCACATGACATATTCATAATATCTGCACATAGAACACCAGAAAGGCTCTTCAATTTTGCTAAATCTGCACAAGAAGAAGGTTTCAAGGTTATTATAGCTGGTGCAGGAGGTGCAGCTCATTTACCTGGTATGGTTGCGTCATTAACTTGTTTACCAGTTATCGGCGTTCCTGTGCATAGTAAACAATTAAATGGGCTGGACAGTCTACTCTCTATAGTTCAAATGCCAAAGGGTGTTCCAGTTGCAACCATGTCTATAGGAGAAAATGGAGCATATAATGCTGCCATTACCGCCGTATCTATATTGTCAATTTCCAACAGTGAAATTGCAGGTAGGTTAAAAAAGTGGAGAGAGAGACAGACCAAAGAAGTAAAAGAAAAACCAGTTTCATAATAAATCTATGGCAATAATCCTTCTAGACACAAAAACCATAAACCGTATAGCAGCGGGGGAGGTGATAGAAAGGCCAGCAAGTGTAGTAAAGGAATTAGTGGAAAATGCAATAGATGCTGGAAGTTTAGAAATAGAGATCAAAATAGAAAGTGGTGGGCGTAACCTTATTATTGTGACAGATGATGGTAACGGAGTAGAAAAAAACGATTTAGAACTTGCGTTTATGCGCCATGCTACTTCAAAATTGAGCGATAGTGAGTTGATAGAAATCAAGCATCTTGGCTTTAGAGGAGAAGCTCTGCCTTCAATAGCAGCAGTAAGTAGGATAAAATTATCGTCTAAAGCAAGCGGAGCAAGTGAAGCATGGTCTATAAGTTATGAGGGTGGAGAAAAGATGGGGGAGCTAACTCCTTACTCTTTATCACAAGGGACACATATTGAAGTACGAGATTTGTTTTTCGCTACCCCAAATAGACTAAAATTTCTAAAAACCGAAAGAGCAGAAACTCAAAGCATTGTTGATATTGTAAACAACCTAGCAATGGTTAACTATCATATAGGGTTTACTCTCACTTCAGGTAATAAAAAGCTCTTAAAATACGCTAAGCAGACTTCGTTATTTCATAGATTGTGTGAAGTAGAAGAAGAATTTCAGGGCAATTCTTTGGAGGTCAATGAAGAAGAAGACGGCATCAAACTTACGGGACACATCTGTAAGCCAACCGTCAATCGTGGTAAGTCAACTCAGATCTATACATTTGTTAATGGAAGGCCAATTAAAGATAATTTACTTATTGGTGCGGTTAGGTATGCATATCATGATTTTATTCCAAGCGATAGGTATCCTTTTGCAGCGTTACATTTAGAGATACCTTATGATCAAGTAGATGTAAATGTGCATCCAAATAAGTCAGAAGTAAGGTTTCAGAATAAGAAGCTCATATATGAGATAGTGACAAGAGGATTAATCAAAGCATTGTCAAGAAGGATAGGCACCTTTGATGTCATTCCAGCTAGTGACCAGAAAACTACTAATACAATAGAGGGTTTTTTGAAAGGTTCATTATCAGATCCTTTTGATAAATCTGATGTTCAAAATGAATTTTATGAAAGAAGGCCAAGTCCTTTTGAAAATCAACTAATAAAAGAATTTGCTTCTCCAAATGAAAAAGCAAAAGGCTTATCAGAACAGTCAAAATCGTTTGATTATACCGGCATACAGAAATCCCCATCACAAGCGGAAATTATGGTTCTAGAAAAAAAGGTGTTAGAGCAAGTTGATTTGATAGAGAGCCACCCGCTCGGGTTTGCACGCTGTCAGGTCTATAATACTTACATTATTGCCGAAGTAAGAGACAAATTGATTATAGTTGATCAGCATGCAGCCCACGAGAGATTAGTATATGAATGCCTAAAACAAAAATCAAGTATAAAAAGACAAAAACTACTTCTTCCTGAAACGGTTGAAATCAAAAATCAAGCTGGAATGGAGATGATTGAAATCTATAAAGATAAGTTATTTGAAATGGGTTTTGATATTGAAATCAAATCAGAGAATAAAGTGATAGTAAAAGAAATCCCTGCAATTTTGGGAGCAATAGATGTGAAAGAGATGCTAATTAATATAGTGGGTAGATTAACGGAAATAGAAGATACATTGCCAGTAGAAGACAAAGTGAACAAGATATTGGCTACTATCGCTTGTCATGGATCAATTAGAGCAGGCAGGAAAATGAGGTTAGAGGAGATGAATGAGCTGCTGAGACAAATGGAAAAAACTCCATATTCCGGGCAATGCAACCACGGAAGACCAACTTATATAGAAATGAAACTCAGTGATATTGAAAAACTGTTTGAGCGCAGGTAATGAGGTTGCCATAAATATGTAAGTGCTCTTTCCTCGTCATCCAAGTAGCTCATAGAAACGGATTAAACGAAAAACGACTTGACAAACTCCGCCAGCTCCCTTATCATGACAATAAGGGTATTTATGACTCAAAACTTGTTTTTGACCTGCAGGCTTAATGACAAAATTCAGTAAAAAACTTAGGGTATTTATTGGCGGATTACATAAAATTATAGCGGCTGCATGTCTTTTTTATTTTTTCTACATTCAGCCAAATCGCGCTTATTTTAAGCGTTAGCACATTATTACAGCGCCACTTACAGTAATATAGAGTCAAAACTCGCTACTCGGGGCTTCTTTTGCCTTTTTTTTCATTTGGTAAATTTCTTAATGTTTATAGCTCAAAGAGAGGTGTCATTCCAGCACTTGATGCTGGAATCCAGGAATTTTATCAAGTATAAAAGTTATGTTAAAATGCACCATTTATGGAAAACTAGATCCCAGTGTCTGGGCACTGGGATGACATCATAGGGGCACTGGGATGACACCCTTTCCTAGATGGAGATAAATTACAATGTTTGTACAGTTATGGGATTGCGCAGTGGATGCAGTTTAACATAAAAAGCTTTGCTTTTTGAAATTTTGGGTTATACTCAACTTCAACACTATTAGCAGGGGTAATGATCATGAATAAAGAAGAAGCTTTAAAAATTTTGGAACTAACAGATAGCCATGACGTTATCTCTAAAGCCAGAAAGAAATTATTTGATAGTGAAAAAAACTCAGATGTATTAAAAACGCAGATCGAGGCATATAAATCGCTTACCGATAGTCAAGCAGAAGCTTTTTCGGATCTTGTAATATCAGCTATTAACAGTAATGAGCTAGATTTTCTGAAGTTGTTGCTGAAGACAGTAAAAAATGATGATAAATTTAACTATTTGAATACAGAAGGTACTAGTGGCAGTATACCATTGAACTTTGCATTAAGATATACAGGTTATAAGAATGAGTCAAGAGTTAAGATCATAGCTTTGCTTTTAGAGCATGGTGCTAATCCTAATACGAGAGATCGAGAAGGTAAATCATCATTACACTATGTTATTAATAATAGTGATGGCGTTTCTTGCCACAAAGTTACTGAATCACTTTTAAATAAAGGTGCTGACCCTAATGCAAAAGATAGTCAAGGTAAAACACTGTTGCATTACTTATTTGAAGATAAAAGTCACGATCGTGTTGAAATTGCAAAATTGCTGTTGAGGAAAGGCGCTAACCCAGACAGGCTTTGTTGCATAGCACTGATAGGCATGTAAATCACAGTGAATTTACGCAGCTAATTTAAATTTAGCCATACCTATATCAGTAAATTTGTTCAATAAGTAGCACTTAATTAACAGCTCTTTTTCACGATTTACCTCTGATTTATTTTTCAAGCCAAACCCAAATATTTGCTTCAACCTATAGAAAAAGACTTCAATATAAGACCGTGCTCCATACTTAACTTTTTTCTTCCATTCATTAATACCATCTTCATAATTCTCATATGACCTAATTCTACTAATATACTTGTTTCTTTCTGATAAGTAGTCAGCTAAACAAATTTTAGTATCCTTCCTAGGGCGAATAATAGGCACAATATTGTATTTTCTGCATTCTTTATACACACTTTTTATATCATAAGCCGCATCTGCTCGAATAGAACAAATGTTATATTTATCACTGACTTCTTCTAACATATCGCAGACCGGCAAATAGTCTACAGCAACACCACTAGTGTAGTTCATGCTTATTGCTTTCTTATCATTTATGTTTAAAACAACATGTAATTTTCTTACTTGACCATAACCACTGTATTTTCTTTTTCGAATATTAAGCTTACTATGCCCACCGTTCTTATTGTAGATACTAACTCTAGTGCTATCTACGGCAATTTCAACATTTTCCAGATCATCTTTATTGCTTCTATGGTCATCAATCTTCAAATTAAGCTTTTTAAATCTTCTGGAAGCTTGTGTATAGCTGATAATCTTAAGTTTTTTGCCTATTTGTACCATATAACCTTTTACAAAACCTACAGCTTGTCTCAAGCCAATTCTAAAAAGATGAACTATTATGTGTATTAAAATTACAACTTTATCACTATAAGTGTTATTGCCACCTGCAACTTTTGGACTATTTTCATACCAATTTTCTATGGCTTGATTAACAAAATGAAAAACATTTCCTCTTTTTTTGAGAAACTCGTTATATTCTCTTTGGTTACTTACTCTCATTTTTTGTGGCATAAGTTGTACTTGTTTGAAAAATGCCTATTTTACAACAAAATGCGTTAGTAGCCATATATTAAAAAGCTTTTCTTCTTACAATAACCTCAACCAACACTAGCTATGCAACAAAGCCATTCTGGATTAAGGATAAAAAAGAGCAAATAACTTATAATTTTATAGCTAAAGTGACTTAGGTTTACCGATAATTTGAAAAACAACAAATTCGTCATTCCGCTACTTGTTAGCGGAATCTATCCTTGGCGGTATGACGTAGGGAAACCTTTCTTGGGTTAGTTATAGAAGGTTAAGAATTTTTCATTGGACAGGCTTCTTATACTTTTGGTGAGGTTAAATTTTGAAGTGAAAATTTTAATAAACAGCAAATAAACAAGTTTATCAAAAAAAGAGTTAAATGTTAGGGTTTTCAGCATTCCGGACAATTTAAAATCAACCTGGGATGGAGGAAGTTAGTGGCGGTCACATACTCTTTCATCACAATGATAAAGAAGCTTACCTTTATCTCTGACGTATTTTAAAGGAATTTTGGGATTATTGATGTCTTTACCACCAGTATCATGCCATTTCTTTTCCCATGTAATATAATATGGTTCAAGGTCTTGCGGCGTTAATTTATATATTTCTTTTAGCTCTATTCCTTCATAAATAGCAAATACCCAATCCACCTTTCGGTATTTTGCAATTATTGTAGGATTCATATGATGATGAGTAGAAAAGCTTTTTGTAAGAAGAGCATTTACTGATTTAAGCTCATATTCATTACCATACTCATCAATGACATCATTTCCCTCGCGTGCTGGAAGAATAGTGAGTCCAGTTAGTAATAAGACTTGTAGGATTTTTCCGCCGTTATCCTGAAAGATATCATTTATACCATGCTTAACAGCAAACTCCTGATACTTCCGTATATGAGGAAATATATCTTTCAGACATTTTCTGTCTTGATCCTGATTTAGAAGTGCAGTAGGTTCAACACCAAGGGCATCTGCTATGCGCTCAACATTATCTATAGAGATATTTCTCTCACCACGTTCAACGGAGCCTATATATGTTCTGTGTAATTCACATAAATCAGCAAGAGTTTCTTGGGAAAGCCCTTTTATATTTCTTATCTTTCGTATATTCTGGGAAAGAAGTAACCGCAAAGATTGTTTTTTTATTTTTGTCATCTTTGTAAGATAATAGTTGACAATTATAAGTCTACAGACTATAAGTATCTTTCATATGGTGCACATATTGGAAAAATTTAAATTTAATAGTAAACCCACATATATTACAGATAGGGGAGCTGCATATTGTGGAGACTCTCTTAACCTATTGCCACAATTACCAGACAATAGCTTAGACCTCGTAATAACCAGTCCACCGTTTGCTTTGCAAAGAAAAAAAGAATACGGAAATGAATCCCAAGCCGAATATGTTGCCTGGCTTAGTCGATTTGCAAAATTAGTACATAGCAAACTCAAAGATACAGGCAGTTTTGTACTTGATTTAGGTGGGGCTTATGAAAAAGGCGTGCCATCCAGAAGTTTATATAATTTTAGAGTGCTTATACATTTCTGTGATGACATAGGCTTCTTCCTTGCAGAAGATTTCTATTGGTATAATCCTTCTAAATTGCCAAGTCCAATTGAATGGGTAAATAAGAGAAAAATCAGAGCAAAAGATTCTGTTAATACAGTATGGTAGTTCAGCAAAACTGAGTGGCCTAAAGCAGATGTCACAAAGGTGCTAGTGGAATACAGTGGCCGCATGAAAAAACTTATCGAGAACCCAAAGGCTTATTATACTCCAAAAGAACGACCATCAGGACATAATATTGGTAGTAGCTTTGGTAAAGATAATGGAGGAGCTATTCCATCAAATCTTTTGCAGATTCCCAATTCAGAATCTAACAGCCAGTATCTTGCTGCATGTAAGGAACTAGGTGTAAAAGAGCATCCAGCTCGATTCCCTGCTAAATTACCTCAATTTTTTATTCAGTTTCTAACACAACCAGGAGATGTTGTTTTAGATATTTTTGCTGGTTCTAACACAACAGGTTTTGTATGTGAGCAAGAAGACCGTTACTGGTTAGCATTTGAAGAAAATAGAGAATATCTTGCTGCATCTGCTTTTAGGTTCTTAAAAAAAGAATGCTCAAAAGAAACTATTTATCAACGCATTGTTCATGGTGAAGAGCAAGTGTTAAAGGCTAAGCAGTCTGTATTGGATCCTAAGTTCACTCAGCAGTCATTAGTAGTTTAGTTATGCTCTTTGTTCGTATCCGTTCAGCGGAGCGGCAAAATAAGGTAGACAAGGTAGTATAAAAAGATAACCATAGAGTAAAAGTGAGTTTACAACAAATGCCAGTGCGTGACACTGGGATGACAAAAAAGGGGCTACTCGGATGACAAAAAAAGGAGCACTGGAATGACAGCAGCCCTACGTCATACCGCCGCGGTATCTCTTAACATAGATCCCGCTAACAAGTAGCGGGATGACGAATATACCGCCACGAACCGTCATACCGCCGCGGTATCTCTTAGCCGCTAACAAGCAGCAGACCGTCATACCGCGATTCATTCGCGGTATCTCATCCGCTAACAAGTAGCAGGATACTTGACCTTTACAGGGATGACGGTTGTCGGTAGGCCTAAATTACTTTAGCTACAAACATTAAGAAATTTACCAAATGAAAAAAAAGGCAAAAGAAGCCCTAGTCACTGTCTATTTTCTGTATTGGCGTTTTTTAAGTCTTAAACACTGCAATTTAGCTGCTTTTAAGTGCAACTCACCTTATCTTAAATGTTTAAGAAATTTACTAAGCAGAAAAAAAAGGCAAAGAAATCCCGTGTTAGCTAGTTGTCACTCTCTAATCCTGCAAATCGGCGTTCTATACTGTCTTAAACGACTTATAAGCGCGTTTCAGCTTGTGTAGGTAAAAACCCAGAAATGTTGTGAAGACATAAGGTGCACATAGTGCAAAAAATTAAAAATAAGACACCAACTACGTTGTTTTTTGCTGTTTAATCTGCACAGATGAAGATAACTGAATACCTTCAGTATTATGATAAGGGGACTGGGGGAATTTGTCAAGTAGTTTCTACCTGAAACCACAATATTCGCACAGTTGGAAAATGGTTGCGGGAGTAGGATTTGAACCTACGGCCTTCAGGTTATGAGCCTGACGAGCTACCGAGCTGCTCCATCCCGCGTCGTTGTTTATTTAGCTATTATACTTGCAATTATAGGATATACAAGGATAAAATCCGCTATGGGTCGTATATTAGTATATTTATTAACTTTTTTTGACATAATAGTTAGCTATATACGTCATAACCTACGTAATGAAAAATATAACTTGATACTGTGGTTTCCTGTGTGTCAGTGTGTAGGGATTTTAACCTATTTTTCCCTAAGTTTTGAACCAAGCTGCATTTTCACTATATCTATTTTTCTTTTGCTTCCACCTACACTAACTCTGATTGCGATACTGCACAAAAGGTACACAATACTATGCATTGCTTTAATTGCAGTGCTCATAGGATTTACAGCTAGTAAATTAAGAACAGCTTTAGTTGATACTCAAATTCTTGATAAAGAGAGATACGTAAAAGATATAATTGCCACAGTGAAGGACATTAATGACAGGGGCTCATACAAACAATTTCTGCTTTCTGTCTCTACTATCTCAAAATCCTCTCCTGTCATCCCAGCACCCCCTTTTGTCATCCCAGTACTTGATACTGGGATCCAGAAAAAAAAGATATGGATTCCAGCGTTACGCGCTGGAATGACACCGGATAGAGCTCTAGATAACATCAGAATATCAGTTAGAACCAAAGTGGAAAAAGGCATTAAAATAGGCGATCAAGTAAAATTATCAGCAAAACTCTTCCCTCTAAAGATTGCGCCCTCGGAGCATGCATATGATTTTGCAAGAATAGCATATTATCAGAAAATAAGTGCAACAGGTTTTGCAACAAGCAAAATAGCTTTGCACAAAAAGGCTGAAGCAAGGAAATTTCAAGAATATATAGAATCTTTCCGTCAATACATTTATGAAAACCTGCAGCAAAATATTAAAAAACCACATGCAGACATAATTTCTGCATTACTAATCGGCAAAAAGGACGGAATAGACCAAAAAACTATGGATGCGATAAGAGATTCAGGTATAGCACATTTGTTTGCCATATCTGGTTTGCATTTATCATTTGTTGCTGGCCTGTTTTTTATAGTGTTTCGTAATTTATTCGCAATATCTGAAACTTTGACTCTTAAGTATAACACCAAGAAAATATCTGCATTCCTTACTATCTTGCCAACCACGTTTTATTTGTTGATTACCGGTATGCAAATTTCTGCTCAGCGTGCCTACATCATGGTGATTTTAGTACTCGTTGCAATAATGATAGAGAGAAAATATCGAGGGTTAATAGCAATTGCGTTTGCTGCTGCAGTGATACTCTCAGTAGAACCAGAAGCAATTTTAAAGCCAGGCTTTCAGATGTCATTTTCTGCGGTTTTGGCACTGGCTGCCAGTTATCAAATTAATGCTAATAAATTGTTCAAAATAAAAATAATGAAATATTTTGTGTCGATAATGATCAGCTCAGTAATAGCAAGTTTAGCAACTGTTCCGTACACGATATACAATTTTAATTATTTTTCAATTAGTGGTATTATCACAAATTTAGTTGCTATACCAATAGTTACATTAATTATTATTCCACTTGGAATAATTTATGTCTTATTGATTCCTTTAGGTATTGAATGGATTATAGCGCCATTTATAGAGCGCCCAATTGACAGTATCTTGTATATAACAAATGCAATCGCTAGTCTTCAGTATTTGGTTATTCCCATTCGTACTTTTCCTGCCTCATCAATTATTATCATAACACTTGGTTTATTGTGGCTGTGCTTGTGGGAAAGAAATTGGCGTTTCTTCGGAATTTTCTTTATTGTACTAGGTATTTGCTTTAGCACCGCATATAAAACCCCCGACATCCTAATAAATGCTGATAATGTTGCTGCAAAGGAGAGTGATAACTTACTATATTCTCTCACCAGAAAAAATAGGAACTTTGTTGTCAAAACATGGGCGAAACAAAATGGGCAGAACCAAATTTTGAATCATACAAAATATAGCAATCCAGATAAAAGACTAAAGTGCAACGATTATGGCTGTATATATAATAAAGGAAATAATAAATCAGTACTGCTTGCTTATAAAAAAGAAGATATTTCAGAAAATTGTGATAAAGTTGATTTAATAATTCAATTAAGTGAATTCGACTATTCAGTTTGTAATACTAGAACTATTAAATACACCAATCTAAAAACATATGGCACACATTCAATTTGGTTAACAAATCGTTACGTAAAGATTAATAAAGTGCGCTCTAACCGGCCTTGGCATAAGTTAAAAAGCTTGATTTTAAAGTGTTGTTAACAATAATTAATTAAATTTAAATGTAAGGAAATTTATGTATTTAGGTACTCAAGAAGGAAATTCTTTAAACCTCAACCTAACTCATGATCATAATGTAGCCAGAATAAATGATGCCATTGGTTTTCTCCCTAAAGCATGGCATGCAGCAAAAAAATATTCTGTAAATAATACCCTACCTATAGCAGTTGTGAACACTTGGCTTCAATTTTCTCTAGCCTACATAACTGCAATGGTAATAACCCTTAACGATTTAAGCTTTATTGCTACTTTTAACCCAACATTAATGCCAACTTACTTTCTGGTTTCTGTTATTTTTGGAGTAGTTTTATTAACCTCTCTTGCTCTAAGATATATATACAAGCAAGAAATAAAAGATGAGAAATCAAAAGATGGTGATAGCCCAATAGATATAAAGATTAGAGGTGGAAAAAGTGATGAAATAAATGAGATTGCTCAAAATGCATTAACAATAGAAATTGTTCCTGATTTGGTCGATAAAAAGCAAGGTTTTTCAATAATTTTACCAATCTCTGAAAAACAGGGAGAAATATTAGAAAACAAAAGACAAGAGAATAGAAATAAAGTTATTTTGCTTACTGTGCCATATGTGCTGAGCGGTCTAATTGTAGCTGGTGCATTGATACAAAATAAATTTAGCTTTGCCAATGTTCATGGTTGGGAAGAATGGGGTTTCATTGCATTCGTGAGTGCTGTCTTCATTGTTGGAATATGTATAGCATTGAGTAAATTAAAAAGTAATGAAGTAAATAACGCATGCAATATTGTTAAAAAATTCGATAATGTGGATATTTTACTCCCATGGAGAAAAGGTAGTGTTGTATCAGTAATGGAGAATAAATTTAAGAGTGAAGAGGAGAATGATCCGATATCTCGATTGGGAAGATTAGTTAATAGACACCTAACTGACTTTATTGATAAAATTTGCTGTTTATTTAAGAACGATCTTTTAAAGCCTGCAAATATTAACATTAAAGAAACGCTTGGCAGTATAGGGAAGGATCTCAAAGCTTTACTTGATAAATTAGAAAAAGATATAAAGAAAAATGTGGATGAGGTGAAAACAACTGCTAGTAAAGAAATAACTGACTGCCTGAAAAATATTAGTAAAAGTGTGGATGTTCTGTGTAAAGAAGTTAGCGGAGACGTAAAAGGTAAACTGAGTGAAGTGGACGTAGAAAAGGTAATGAGTTTAGTAAACAACTTGAGTAATCTAGCAGAGACTTTAGAAGATAGAATATCTAGACTTAAACCTGGAGCCCGTATGGGATTATCCGGAGCGACTTTTGCAGATGAAAGATTACCTAACGCACCTAATAACCCCAACCCTCAACAAAATGGGCAAGGAAGCAGTAGTCAATCTAATACTGATCGATCTGCAAATAAAGATATGCAAACTAGTACTAATGAATCTGCAGATCAAGAGATACAGACACAGTTATTAGAAGAACACAACCGACCAAGTGAGCCTGATAATGAAGATAATACTGATCAATTAGTAGATGAAGAGAAGAAGCTACAAGAAAAAATGGCAGTCTTAGAAAAACAAGACAGAGTAAGGCAGCTGAAAAAAGATTTATTTGAACGAGAAAAAACAGATGAATGGAAAGAAAAAATCAACGGCAAACCAAGTGACTTTCTATATTATTTATTAGAATCTATTAAGCTGGAAGAAAAAGATAATAAAGAAGAAAAGGTTGAGGCAACACTACGGGATTTTGATAACAAGATAATAATTCACTGGAAAGATGGCTCTCAAACAACTTGCCATATTAAAAAACAAGGTGATCTTCCTAGTACAAAAGTTGATTTCGTAAATCAAAATATTCAAGCAGCATGGGAAATGGCGCGGGGTAAATCACTATAGATCACTCAGTAATAACCTTAAGTGTTAATAATGATAAGGAGAAATTAAGGCTAGATATCTACGTAGCTGAAAAGTGCAACATATCACGCAGTAAAGCTCAAAGATTGATACAAAATGAGCAGGTGAAATTACTTGGCATACCGATAATTAATAATGATCACATAGTAAAACCAGGTGAAGAGTATGTGGTGCATCTCGTTCAACCTGACATATCCACATCAATTGAGCCTAATTATGACATAAAACTTGATATCGTCTATGAAGATGAGGACATTATAGTTCTGAGTAAACAAAGTGGATTAACAGTGCACCCTGGTGCTGGGACAAACAATGATACGCTCTTGAACGCAGTTATCGCTCACCTTGATGTAAGACCAAGAATTGTTCATAGACTCGATAAAGATACCAGTGGGCTGATGGTAATTGCAAAAAATGAGGAAGCCCATAGTTTTTTGTCTGAGTTGTTATCAAATCGTAAAGTAAAGCGGGAATACTTAGCAGTAGTTTGGGGAACATTGTCTACTCAACAAGGAACGATAAAGACTAACATTGCTCCAAAGCGTGGTAATAAAGAAATGATGTGTGTAACAAAAATCACAGGCAAATTAGCAATCACTCACTATTTAGTGCAGAAAGTTATAGGACAAGTAAGCCTGGTTAAATGCACTTTAGAGACAGGTAGAACACACCAAATTCGAGTCCACATGAGCCACATAGGACATTCCATAGTTGGTGATCAAGTTTACGGAAAAAATAGTAGTAAAAGCACAAAATATGCTAAAAACTCTAGTTTCATTCATAATTTCAATAGGCAAGCACTACATGCTTATACACTGGGCTTATACCACCCAAAAAGTAAGGAATACATGGAATTTGTCTCTGATTTACCGCAAGATATAAAAACTTTAATTGGTGAGTTTGAAAATATACCTAAGAAAGGTTTACCTGATTTTTGAAGTAACGGCATCATTGCTGGTATAGCTAACCCAAGAAAGGTTTCCCTACGTCATACCGCGATTCATTCGCGGTATCTCTAGATCCCGCTAACGAGCAGCGGGATGACGAATTTTTGTTTTTCAAATTGTAGGTAAACCTAAGCCACTTTAGCTATATATATCTTTGGCTGAAATAAATTAAGATTTACTGCAGCTACAATAAGTACTCTTATCATCACATTTTGGTGTTAAGTCGGGATAGAACGTGAGTATAGCATCATTCTTTCTTACAAACACTGATTGATAATTGTCATCTTCCATTTCATATAGGCACATTCCATCTTTTCCTAATTCCTTGAACGCCTTAGTTGCAGAAATTAAAATATCATCGGCATGAAGGTTATATGCGTATCCATTTGGGCATTTAACTTTCACTTCCCCATCCTTACCCAAATATTTCATTCCAAATGTATAAACTGGTGGCTTAATATCTGATTTATTGCATAGGGACTTATCATTCCAAATTGCACCTGCCCATTTATCTTCTTGAGCTTCAACATATCTACCTACAAAATGCATACCACCTAATTTATCGTTTGGCTCACCACAAAAAATATGTCCAAACCCTATAGTTTCTTTTTCACTTTCACTATTTGTAAACCAAATGTTAGCCAGTTCATCTTTAAATAACTCCAAATCCGCATCTGGCGTAATCACTTGATGATCAAGCTTATCATATATTCCTTTCACTACTTCTTGATGCTGCGGACAACTAAGTAAAATTTTGAAATCTTCTTTATCTGGATGTGCTCCCCAATCTCCACAAACTTTCAACACTCCTCTATCGAAGTCAGTTAATTCTGGAAACGGTGGTATATAACCTGGTTGTGAACTGAAAAATGGTTCAAAATTGACCTTAACATTTTCTTCTACATAACTGGTGTGAAAATAATGATCCTTAATATAAAAAATAAATCCTATTATTGGTATTATTAAACACAAAATTAGTTTAACTGTCTTCGACATAATCACGTTCACAAAAAAGCTAGCTTATAATAAACAATTTAAAAAAGTTTTAATCTAATCATTTTTGCAGAGCAGCAACTCCCGGCATTTCATCACCACCCAGCCAACTTAAAAACGCTCCTCCACCAGTGGAAACATATGTAAAATCCTTATCGGTAAGGCCTGCAGCGCTTATTGCAGATAGACTATCACCTCCCCCTATTATGCTGGTTAACTTTCCTTTGTGCGTTAAGTCACTTACGACTTTCATTACCCCTATTGTACCACTTGCAAAAGCTGAATGTTCAAAAACACCAATAGGTCCATTCCACAGCAGAGTCTTACTGCTTGCTATTATACTGCTTATTGTACTCAAAGTTTGTGGTCCGATATCCAAAATTATATCACCGTCCAAAATGGACTCAGTTCTTCTTGAAATACTAGTGCTGTAATCAGAGTTTACTGCAACCAGAACGTCTTCTGGCACAACTATTTTGCAATTGTTTTTATTTGCTGTTTCAACAATATTATGTAGAAGGTCGTCAACACCATTTTGAAAGAAAGATTTTCCTATATTTACTTTGCTAAATAACAAAAAATTATTAGCAATTGCACCTCCGAGAACTAGGTAATCAACCTTTTCTGTTAGCTTTATAAGCATTTTTATCTTAGTTGACATTTTGGCTCCCCCAACTATCGCAGTAATAGGTTTAGCTTTAAACGATACAGCTTTTTCAAGATACTTTAGCTCATCTTGTAAGCAAAATCCCGCGTAGGAAGGTAAAAACTCTGTAATGCATGAAATAGAAGCGTGAGCTCTGTGAGAGCAAGAAAATGCATCATTTACATATATATCCGCTAGAGATGCTAGTTGTTTGGCAAAATTTGAGTCACTCTGCTCTTCCTCTTTATAAAATCTTAGATTCTCTAGTAATATTATATCTCTTGCATCCATAGCACTCACTGCTTTTTGCACTTTTTCACCAACGCAATCATCAATGAATTTCACTTTTTTATTTAGTAACTGCGATAAAGTGTCAATTACATTTTTTAGCGACAGATTATTGTCTCTGGCCTTTGGGCGTCCGAAATGCGATATAATAATAATCTTTGCACTTGCATTCACTAAATACTCAATAGTAGGCAATGCTCTCAAAATACGAGTGACGTCACGAATTTCTCCATCTTTTATAGGAACATTGAAGTCAACTCTGAGTAAGACGGTTTTATTGTGAAGATCACAATTTTCTATACTAGGTATATTCATTGTAAAACTAAAGCTATAAAGCCACTATACAGCAGTTTGACCTAAAGTAAAGTTTTAAGTTTACGAACGTTTAAGGAAATTTGCATCCAGATGGTGTCATGAAAGTAGCTGACACTGGTTCACTCTATAATGGTGTAATCCAAGTAGCCGACACTGGGATCCAGGTTGCTTACAAGCAAATTAGCATAGAAAGTGGTTACAACGTTTTCGATGAGATTGCAGGAACCAGTGTCAGCTACTTGGATGACACCATTCTTTTTTCTGGATCTCAGTGTCAGCTACTTTCATCTGCCACCTGCAAATTGCAATGTTCGTACAGTTATGTGTCACGCTACTTGGATGACACCGTTGAAAGAAATGAACCGCCTTTTCAAAATTGTTTTGAATAGAGGAATAACATTCACAAGTAAAATTTCATATTACCATTTTTTAATTTATGTATTATAATAAGCTTAATCTATAAGAAAAACAAAGTTGGAAAAGTTGGAAGAACTAAGCAAAAACTGGGTGATAAGAACGGGAAGATTTTTATCTTCATTGTTTTTTTTACTGTTGATTGCGCTATCAATACGTAGTTTTTTATTCGAGCCATTTCATATACCTTCTGGTTCAATGAAAAGCACCCTACTTGAAGGGGATTACATTTTTACTAGTAAATATTCATACGGTTACAGTAAACACTCATTTCCATTTTCTCCAAACATTTTTAGCGGCAGGATTTTTTATACCCCTCCAAAGCGTGGCGACATAGTAGTTTTCAAACCCACAAGAAACGACAGTATCCGATTTGTTAAGCGAGTAATAGGAACACCAGGCGACAAAGTGCAAATGATAGAGGGAGAATTATACCTAAATGATCAGAAAGTAGAGCGAAGGCAAATTGAAAGTTTTTTTGATTATGAGTCAAATCGTAACATACCAAGATATATAGAAACGCTTTTAAGTGGCAAGGAGCATGAGATTTTGGTAGATAACATTTCTAATAAGCTATCATATAACACTACGGTTTATTATGTACCTAACGATCAATTTTTTGTTATGGGAGACAATAGAAATAATTCTTTGGATAGCAGGTTTCCTGAGGTTGGTTTTGTACCAATGGAAAATATCATTGGGCGTGTAAGTATAGTTGGTTTATCGTTTAAATTGGGGA
Source organism: Wolbachia endosymbiont (group A) of Urophora cardui (assembly GCF_964028435.1). Classification (NCBI taxonomy): domain Bacteria; kingdom Pseudomonadati; phylum Pseudomonadota; class Alphaproteobacteria; order Rickettsiales; family Anaplasmataceae; genus Wolbachia; species Wolbachia endosymbiont (group A) of Urophora cardui. Next base: position 713,026 of record NZ_OZ034774.1, on the reverse strand, counting down.
AAGTCGATTGGTTACCATTTAATTTCAGGTTACCTGTTGCTTTGAGATTAAATAGGGTATTGCACAAGGTTGTGTAAGCTTTTTCTACCTATTTGTTAATTCACATAACTCTAAAGAAGAATTTTCTAACTCGGCAATAGTGTTGTTAATTTCATTCAAGTCATTGCCTTGTAAAGCGTTTTTTGCATTTTGTAATAGGTTTTTCAACTTTTGATCAGTGGAAAGGTTATTATTGTTTTCAACCAAGTGTATGAGTTTATTTCCATTAATTTTAGCACCTGCAAGGGAACGAGCCTTCATATCTTCATCAAAGCTGTTTATTGACTGGTTAACCATATTTTGAACATCAGCTTCACTCAAGCCAAAACTTGAATTTACTTTAACTGTCTGCTCAATTCCAGTAGTTTTTTCTCTTGCAGTAACAGTCAAGATCCCGTCAACGTTAACTGTAAATTCTATTTCAACTCTTGCAGAACCTGCAGGCAGTGGCGGTATACCTTTTAGTTCAAACTGCGCTAGAGATTTGTTATCCTCGATCATTTCACGTTCTCCCTGACAAACGTGAATTTTCATTGCTGGTTGCCCATCAACATAAGTTGTAAACTCTTTTATCTCTGAAACTGGTAGTGGTGTATTTCTTGGTATGATTTTTTCAACTATGCCTCCCATAGTTTCTATGCCAAGTGATAAAGGTAAAACATCCAGGAGAATATTCCTATCTTTTGAGCTCGAAGTTAAATCATGAGCCTGCAGAGCTGCTCCCATGACAACTGCTTTATCTGGATCCACGTCATTCAGTACTTTATTTCCAAAGAGCTTGACTAGTGAATTTTGAACCAATGGTGTTCTAGTTGCACCACCAACTAAAATTACTCCTTTTATATCATCAATTTTAAGATCTATGTCGCTTATAGTACGAGTGACTATATTGATAGTCTTATTAACTAAAGGACTTATTGCCTGTTCGAACTTCTCTCTAGTTATTTCACATTCAAATGGCTTGCCGTTAATGTTAAAGCCAAAAGTGCCTGATGCATTTTCACTTAAGTATTCTTTCGCGGTACGGATATTGCAGGTTCCAGCGTTATGTGTTGGAATGACATTAAGGTGTGTTGTCGACTCCTTGTTTAAACCTACTTTTTCTCTATACTTATCAAGTACAATTGAACTCAGAAGATGATCAAAATCATCACCGCCGAGTTTGGTATCACCACCAACCGCAAGGACTTGAAACACTCCTTGATGTAATTTCAATATTGAAATATCAAATGTTCCTCCACCAAGGTCGTAAACTGCATATATTCCGCTGCTGTTGTTCTCTTCAATGGAGTAAGAAAGTGCAGCAGCAGTTGGTTCATTAACGAGACGAAGAACTTCTATGCCAGCTAATTTTGCTGCATATTTAGTTGCGTTACGTGCTGAATCGTCAAAGTAAGCTGGCACAGTGATCACTGCTTTTTTTACTTCCATTCCTGTAGACTTTTTCACCCTCTCGCATAAAGCTTTTAATATCTCAGCAGAAATCTCAACAGGAGTAAGATACTTTTCCTCTGAGCATTTTACTCTAATAACTTTTTCACTTTCGTTATCTATTTCAAAATTGAGGCCTTCTTTATTTAATTCTTCAACACTTTCACCCATTAAACGCTTTATTGAGTAGATTGCATTTTGACCGACGTCACAGCCAGTTTTCAATGTATTATTTTCATACGAAATAACAGAAGGCAGTAGCTCTCTTCCCTGCTCATCTTTAAATATCTCCACGTTGCCAGCTTTATTTACCATAGCAATTAAAGAGTTAGTAGTGCCAAGATCTATACCAAAAACTACTTCACTTGAATTTGGTTCAGAAATTTGAATTGGTTGCATTCTTTTTCACCTCCTCAAATGACTTATATAAATATTTCAATCTTAAGACTTGTGTAGCAGCTCCATCAAAATTCTTTACAGCAAAAGTGTTAATTAGGTTTTTAACGCAATCTTTTATTTTTTCATCAACCATCCTACTTGCAAATTGTAGATCATCGCAGTCCAACAAATATTCTCTTATTTCCATTGATTCATTTAATATTTCAGAATTTGGATGATCCTTTGGGCTTTCCACACCAAAAAGATTCAACAAATGCTCGGCACGTTTTAGAGGTGACTTTAGCACCTGATAAGCTTTGTTAATATTAATTATATTTTTAGATTGTCCTTCGTTTATATCAGTCCTGCTTAGCTCAATATATTTTTTCTCTAACTCATCAAAGCTGATATTGAAAGTTGGTTCAATTTCAAACAATGTAAAATAGCTGCTAGACATGAAAACTCTCTCCACAACCACATTTTCCTTTCTCATTAGGATTTTTGAAAACAAAACCCGATGAAAATTTTTCTTCTACATAATCCATTTCAGAGCCAAGAATAAACATGACAGATTTTGGATCGATCAACACTTTAACTTTTTGGTCATCACTGCAGTTTTCCTCAATTATCGACTCTAAAGGACGAGTATCATATGCATATTCAATATCATATTTTAAACCAGAACATCCTTTTTGTTTAATTAGCACTCTTATTCCTATTGCTTCTTCCGGTTTCTCAAGGTTAGTATGCTTCTTTTGGTCCAATAAATACCTTATCCTTTCTACTGCTTTCGCAGTTATAGTAATAAGTTTTTTATCTTTCTTTATAGCGTTTACTCCTTGATATTCACTCATGCTTTAGTTCTCAATGTCCACCTTTACTTTGTTTGCTTTGATAATCATGAATAGCAGCCTTTATAGCATCTTCAGCAAGCACCGAGCAGTGTATCTTCACTGGAGGTAAAGACAACTCTTCCACTATTTGAGTATTCTTTATCTGTGTAACGTCACTGATGGTTCTTCCCTTTATCATCTCTGTTAACAAGGAACTTGAAGCAATGGCAGAACCACAACCAAAAGTTTTAAATTTTGCATCTTCAATAACACCTTTGTCATTGACCTTTATCTGCAATTTCATTACATCACCGCACGATGGTGCACCAACTAAACCAGTACCAACATTTGGATCATTTTTATCCAGAGAGCCAACATTCCTTGGATTTTCGTAATGATCTAAAATTTTCTCATTATAACTCATAAAATTACCTGTGAACCGCTATTCTACATTATAACATATTTAGGTTAAAAACTAAAGTGAAATACACTAGTTTTGTGTATATTTTACTTACAAAATATTACGAAAATGAGTATATTTACTTTACAAATTCACGTAGTGCATGTCATTCTCTATATTGTAATTAAGTTTGTAATTTAAAAGGAGTATTCTCTTGAGTTTATTTGGTAACCTTTATAAAGGCTTGTTAAAAACTTCTTCTCGCTTTAGCGACGGGGTGAAAAGTATTTTTTCTGGCAAAAAAAAATTAGATCAGTCGCTTTTAGATGAGCTAGAAGAATTGCTAATTAGCATGGATATTGGTCATAAAACTTCCAAGTTGATTATTGACAGGCTCACAAGCATCAAATTTGACAAGGAAGTTGAGTATAATATTATCTCGCAGCAGTTAATGAACGAAATAGAAGCTATATTGAGCCCAGTTGTGCAACCGTTAATTTTGAACAAAAAACCACATATAATAATGGTATGTGGAGTAAATGGTAATGGTAAAACCACAACTATAGGTAAGCTCGCATATAAATATAAGGAGATGGGAAAGTCCGTTATGCTTGTTGCATGTGATACATTTAGAGCTGCTGCTAGTGAACAATTAAACATTTGGGCAGAACGTTCTGATTGCTTGATTGTTACTGGAGAGCATGGTAGCGACTCTGCAAGTGTGGCATATAGAGCTGTGAGTCAAGCTATAAAAGATAACGTTGAAGTTGTTCTAATTGACACAGCAGGCAGGCTACAAAATAATGTGAACCTTATGGAGGAGTTATCAAAAATATATAGAACGATAAAGAAATTGGATGACACTGCCCCTCATGACGTTATTTTAGTTCTTGATGCAACTACCGGCCAAAATGCTTATAGCCAATTAGAGGCATTTAGTAAGATGGTTAGTGTTACCGGGCTAATCATAACAAAGCTAGATGGCACCGCTAAGGGCGGAGTAGTAATTGGACTTGCAGAAGCTTATAAGGTAAAGTTACATGCTATAGGAATTGGTGAAAGTATAGAGGACTTAAAGGAGTTTACTAGTAAAGAGTTTGCTGAAGCGTTATTTAATTGTAATTAAAGACTTCTCTTAATTCCCTTACGTGACCAAGCTTAATTATCTCAATATCATGAGAAGAGTAATTACCATTTTTAGGCATAATTGCTTTTTTGAATCCTAACTTTTGTGCTTCTTTTAGTCTAAGATCAGCATGCGAGACATTCCTAATTTCTCCTGAAAGTGCAACTTCACCGCAGATTATTGAAGAAGTTGGCAGCGGTAAATTTACTACACTTGAAATAAGGGAAGCAGCAACAGCAAGATCAGCCGATGGTTCCTGTATTTTGAGTCCCCCTGCAATGTTTAGGTATACCTCTTTATCATGCAAAAACATTTTACAGCGAGCATTTAGCACCGCGATGATCATAGCCAATCGATTAATATCCCATCCAACTACTGCCCTTCTTGGGGTTGCCATATTAGTCCCTGCTATCAACGCTTGAACTTCCATTAAAATTGGTCTTGAACCTTCAATTCCTGCAAATACGGCGCTGCCAACTACTTCTCTGTCATGGGCCATCAGAAACAATGATGATGGATTATCAACAGGCACAAGTCCTGCTTCAGACATCTCAAAAACACCAATTTCATTTGCAGGGCCAAATCTATTTTTAATAGTACGCAAAATACGGTATTGATTGCTATTTTCACCTTCAAAATATAATACCGTATCTACCATATGCTCCAAAGTTTTAGGTCCAGCTATTTGCCCATCCTTAGTTATATGACCAACTATTAAAAGAGAAACACCATATTGTTTTGCAAGAATGGTTAATTCATGGGCACAAGTACGAACCTGAGTTACAGTTCCTGGTGCCGATGTAATTCTGCTATCATACATTGTTTGTATAGAGTCAATTACTAAAAATTTAATGCTTTTATTTTCCTTTATTGTTGCTACTACATCAGTTAAAGACACTGTAGATAAAAGCTTAATTTTAGGTTCATTTATCTTAAGACGCTTTGCTCTGAGGCTCACCTGCTCTAAAGATTCCTCGCCAGATACATAAAGACATTCAAAAGAGGAAAGTTGCACAACATTAGCTGCAATTCTAAGCAAAAGGGTAGATTTTCCAATACCAGGTTCGCCTCCAATTAGAATGCTAGCACCTTGAACGATACCCCCACCAAAAACTCTATCTAATTCTTCTACTCCTGTTAGAAAACGACTTGGAGTGATAATTTCGCTACCCGATAACGCCTTTATTAAAATTGGCGCAGATATACTTCTTTTGCCCGTTTTTACTGCTATTTCTTCAACAACTGTATCCCAATTGTCACATGCAATGCACTTTCCTACCCACCTACCAGTGCTATGACCACAGGATTGACATACATATACAGTTTTCATCAAAGCCAAAATTATTTTGTTATAATTGTAATAAAAATTAGCTGAATAGGCGAAGTAAATCTAACCACTGAGTCTCACAAACGTTTTGGTGCGAAGATAATTGTCATAAGTTGTGCCATTTAAATTCATGCACAATAATTGCACGAACGCTTCCCTCTAGGATCCAAGTAGCCCATTCTCCTGTCATTCCAGTAGCATCCTTTTTTTGTCATCCCAGTGCCCAGACTACTTGGATCCAGGAAAAAGAATGATGTCATCCCAGTGCCCCGACACTGGGATCCAGAAAAGTTTGCTTGTAAGCAAGCAAACTAGCATAGAAAGTGGTTACAACATTTTCGATGAGATTATATGGAAAACTGGATCCCAGTGTCAAGCACTGGGATGACAGCAGTCCTACGTCATACCGCGATTCATTCGCGGTATCTCTTAACATAGATCCCGCTAACAAGCAGCGGGATGACACCTCTCTTGGGCTCTTTTAGCTACAAACGTTAAGAAATTTACCAAACGAAAAAAAAGGCAAAAGAAGCCCTAGTCATTGTCTATTTTCTGTATTGGCGTTTTTTAAGTCTTAAACACTGCAATTTAGCTGCTTTTAAGTGCAACTAACCTTAACTAAAATGTTTGAGAAATTTACTAAGCAGAAAAAAAGGCAAAAGAAACCCCGTGGTAATTAGTGTTCACTCTCTAATCCTGCAAATTGGCGTACTATACTGTCTTAAACGACTTATAAGCGCGTTTCAGCTTGTGTGGGTAAAAACCCAGAAATGTTGTGAAGACATAAGGTGCACATAGTGCAAAAAATTAAAAATAAGACGCCAACTACGTTGTTTTCTTGCTGTTTAATCTGCACAGATGAAGATAACTGAATACCTTCACTATCATGATAAGGGGGCTGGCGGAGTTTGTCAAGGAAGTTTTTTCGTTTCTAACGGTTGTTGCCAAAAACTATACAAAAAGTCTAATGAGTTAACTTCCATATATCCTGAGTAGTTCTTGTGCATTAGCTTTGATTAGGATAGGGCATTTTCTGTCATTTAATAGGGAACGCAATATTTCAGTTGCACCTTTAATGTCGTTATTATGTATCTTTACTACAGCGATAGCTTCTTGGCTTGAATAAGGATACACTGCACTTGATTCTAAATTATCAATTTTATCTTTATTTATTTTTTCACCGTTGGAGTGAAGTAAGCTCATTACCTCTAAGTATTGTGCTAACTCACGCAAAACATTAGGAGCATCTTTATCATCTGCCAAATCATTATAAATAGATGCTGTGTTTGTTGGCATTGAATCTGAGATATGATTGAATGCGTGTTCAAAATTTGCTAAATACCCCCAATTTGAATCTATTTCTTCTAGCAGCGGCTTATTATCTTTTTTAAAGAATAATACTTCGTAAAACTTGTCACCCGCAGTTATAGATTGTTTTGTGTTATCAATGTTGCGCAATAAGTATAATGTGATGCCAACTAACATTGGTGCGAGTGCAAGCAGAAAGATGTATTTTTTCATGGTAATATTCCAAATAGTTATATATTTATACATTAATGCTTTTGATTTGCAAAAACATATTGACATAGTGATTATATCACATAATAATGTTCTCAAAGTTGTTTGAATAGTTGGAGATTAAAATATTTCTAAAGTAGAAATAAAGACAGCAGTATTAAGCTAAATTATTTTTTGTCGGATCCGATGTACCCTCAACCTTTTATAGGTTGAAGTCTAAATTTGAGAGTTTGATCCTGGCTCAGAATGAACGCTGGCGGCAGGCCTAACACATGCAAGTCGAACGGAGTTATATTGTAGCTTGCTATGGTATAACTTAGTGGCAGACGGGTGAGTAATATATAGGAATCTACCTAGTAGTACGGAATAATTGTTGGAAACGGCAACTAATACCGTATACGCCCTACGGGGGAAAAAATTTATTGCTATTAGATGAGCCTATATTAGATTAGCTAGTTGGTGGAGTAATAGCCTACCAAGGCAATGATCTATAGCTGATCTGAGAGGATGATCAGCCACACTGGAACTGAGATACGGTCCAGACTCCTACGGGAGGCAGCAGTGGGGAATATTGGACAATGGGCGAAAGCCTGATCCAGCCATGCCGCATGAGTGAAGAAGGCCTTTGGGTTGTAAAGCTCTTTTAGTGAGGAAGATAATGACGGTACTCACAGAAGAAGTCCTGGCTAACTCCGTGCCAGCAGCCGCGGTAATACGGAGAGGGCTAGCGTTATTCGGAATTATTGGGCGTAAAGGGCGCGTAGGCTGGTTAGTAAGTTAAAAGTGAAATCCCGAGGCTTAACCTTGGAACTGCTTTTAAAACTGCTAACCTAGAGATTGAAAGAGGATAGAGGAATTCCTAGTGTAGAGGTGAAATTCGTAAATATTAGGAGGAACACCAGTGGCGAAGGCGTCTATCTGGTTCAAATCTGACGCTGAGGCGCGAAGGCGTGGGGAGCAAACAGGATTAGATACCCTGGTAGTCCACGCTGTAAACGATGAATGTTAAATATGGGAAGTTTACTTTCTGTATTACAGCTAACGCGTTAAACATTCCGCCTGGGGACTACGGTCGCAAGATTAAAACTCAAAGGAATTGACGGGGACCCGCACAAGCGGTGGAGCATGTGGTTTAATTCGATGCAACGCGAAAAACCTTACCACTCCTTGACATGGAAATTATACCTATTCGAAGGGATAGGGTCGGTTCGGCCGGATTTCACACAGGTGTTGCATGGCTGTCGTCAGCTCGTGTCGTGAGATGTTGGGTTAAGTCCTGCAACGAGCGCAACCCTCATCCTTAGTTACCATCAGGTAATGCTGGGGACTTTAAGGAAACTGCCAGTGATAAACTGGAGGAAGGTGGGGATGATGTCAAGTCATCATGGCCCTTATGGAGTGGGCTACACACGTGCTACAATGGTGGCTACAATGGGCTGCAAAGTCGCGAGGCTAAGCTAATCCCTTAAAAGCCATCTCAGTTCGGATTGTACTCTGCAACTCGAGTACATGAAGTTGGAATCGCTAGTAATCGTGGATCAGCATGCCACGGTGAATACGTTCTCGGGTCTTGTACACACTGCCCGTCACGCCATGGGAATTGGTTTCACTCGAAGCTAACGACCTAACCGCAAGGAGGGAGTTATTTAAAGTGGGATCGGTGACTGGGGTGAAGTCGTAACAAGGTAGCAGTAGGGGAATCTGCAGCTGGATTACCTCCTTGGGCTTTGCGCATAACTTACCATTTTTAATGATGGTGTTGTTATGTGCTATACTGCTGTCTTTACTTCTACTTTATTTTAATTTCCCAATAACGAAATTTTATGAGTGATAGGCCTCTTTCTCCACATTTACAAATATATAAAGTACAAGTTACTAGTTTTTTCTCTATTATGCACAGATTGACTGGTATCTTGCTATTCCTTTTATTAATGATACTTTCTTGGTATTTCATATTACATGTTTACTTTCCTGAGTTACTTATAGTAAGGTACTTAAATGCATTATTATTCACTCCTGTTGCTAAATTAGCTTATGTCTTATGTTTTGTAAGTTTTGTATATCATTTTCTTAATGGTATTCGTCATTTATTGTGGGATGTTGGGCTTAATTTAGAAATTACTGGCGTTTCAAGGAGTGCTATACTGCTGACAGTAACGCTACTTCTTTCTACTATTGCTTTTTTATTTATGTTTATATGAGTCAATCTGGAAATTCAGTACATCATTGGTGGGTCCAGCGTGTTTCTGCAGTAATTTTACTGCTCCTGTTTCCTTGGTTTATCTATTCATTTTCTTGCGCATTTTATACTGATAGCTCTTTGTCTTTTAGTGAAAAATTTATTAATCACCCTCTAGAGCTTTTATTTTTTGTTGTATTGTTGTTTTGCATTTTTTGGCACGCAGTTCTTGGAATGCAGGTAGTGTGTGAAGATTATATACACAGCGTATCTCTAAGGATTTTCACAATTACATGCATAAAGTACTTATCAAGCATTACTTATATAACCCTCGCTTTTACAATCTTTGTCTTCTACAGGCATATTTTCTTGTAAAATTGCCAATTCTGTGTTAATATATTATTAGTGTACTAGTTTTATCATTGAACTATAGCGATTTTGGTTTAGCAATATGTTAGAGACATTGAAAAAGTGGGGAATAGACCTTACGCTAAAGGTGAAGGATCTATTTAGTTCATCTGAGTCTCAAGTTTATGTCAAAGACCTTAGAAAGGTAATGATATATGAGGATGGACGAAAGTGTCAATATCCAAAAAATTATGATCAGATTGTAGATTCTGGGAGAGTTGTAAAAAAAAATGACAAGCTTGTAAAAAATAAAGACGGAAATCCAGAGTACCAGCTTATATATAATGAATACGAATTTGATCTAGCCTTGGTTAAGGAAATTGATAAAAAATCTTACTTTACTATTGACTTTTTAGTTAGTAAAGGTAGGCGTGAGGTTAATGATTATAGTAAATTTTATAAGCCATTTAAGTTTTCAAAAATAGATCTTGAAAAACACTTGCCGGTCTTTGAGGTTGATACTAAGTTACTTAGATTAACTAATTCTTCTTTTCTTGCTAAAAAAGGTTGCTTCATCAATGATGACACGGGAGAAGTTGATGAGAAAGATAGAGATGAAAAAGGAAGAAATGGAAAATTACTATACACTAGTGATTACAAGAAGCTAAGCACCCATTTTTCAGAAATTAGAGATCAGAATAATAACTTGGAGCTAGATAAAAGTCTTATATCTGTTCCTATTATTTTCGTTGCAAGCTTGGCTAAAGTTTGTACTAAATTGTTGACTTCTCTTCCTATAAAGTTAGGGGAGTATTTAATAAGCGAACAAAACCCAATTGCAAAGTCTTTTGGCTATCTTTTGTTCACCCCTGCAATGGCAGTAAAAAATTTAGTGAATATGGGAGCTACCATACTTAAGGCTCCAATTTTATTATTTGTAGCAGATAAGAAGAAGTATGGTGATGCTTACTTCACTATGTGGAAACACCAATTGAAAGGATGTTGGGAAGAAGCAAAAAGTGACTTTAATGTTATTAAAGGTGGAGAAAGGCTAAAGCCAGGGCAAAAGGATCATAAGCCACTTAGTATAGTGGGCACATGGGATGAGCTTAATGCTAGAAGGCCAGGTATTGAAAAAGACTTAGAGAAGCCGTCAAATAAAAGTAGTGAAAGTATAGATAAATCTAGAGAACCAGATATTGGAAAAAGCTTAAAGAAGGAGAAGTTGCAAAACAAAAGTAATGAGAAAATAGCTGCGTCTAAAAAAGCAGATGTTGAAAAAGTGAGTGATACTCCTCATGTTAATGAAGTACTAAGCAGACGGAGTTCATTGCAAGACGAAAAATTTCAATTACCTCCTCGCTAACCGGCCACTACTTTAAATTAACATTTACTTTCTTTATTAACTATTCCACAACAAAAACTTGCATGCATTTTACTATTAGCATAAGATGTTAATTATTTAATTAATTTTCTTAACTATATGCGCCCTGTAATACTATGTGGTGGTAGTGGCAGCAGACTTTGGCCTTTATCGAAGCCAAAGCAATTTCAAAAAATATTTAGCCATAACACTATGTTTCAGAACACTTTATTGAGGCTAAAAAGTGGTTATATGCCACCCATAATTGCCACAAATATACAGTACGAGTCGTTAGTGAAGAAGGAGTTGCATGCGCTGCGAGAATATAAAGTGATTTTCGAACCAGTGAAAATTGGAACAGCAGCAGCGATATTAATTGCTGCGCTTCTCTGCAATGAAAACGAGATAATGTTAATTCTGCCTTCAGACCATTTTATAGGTGATTTGAATAATTTTTATGCTTCTGCTCACAAAGCATCTCAGCTAGCTTCTGAAACTAACTCTATAGTTACGTTTGGAGTTAAGCCTCATGAATTCAATTCTGAATACGGCTATATAAATGCAGTTTATGATCATAAGGAAAAGTATCATATAGTAAAGGATTTCATAGAGAAACCTGAGCATGTATTAAGTAATGATTATTATTGGAATTCTGGAATATTTGTGTTCAAAGCAAAACGCTATATAGATGAGATCAAAAAATCTGCCCCGACTCTTTATAATTTATGTTTTGCAAGTGTGAAACATTTCACACCGCAAGAGAGATTTCTGTATTTAAAACAACGAGATTTTGCAGGAATTGAAGGCGTCTCTATTGATTACTTGGTAATGGAAAAAGCAAAAAACGTTGCAATGATAGAAGCTAATTTCGATTGGCTGGATGTTGGAACTTGGAATTCAGTTTTAGAATTGAGTGAGAAGTTTACGTCGTCATTCCGACATGTAACAAAAAAAAGAGAGCCAGTTTCAACGACAGAAAGTAATAAAAATTTATTGGGTGGAGCTTATAAGCAACCAAACAAAAGCCTAATATCGTTTATTAATAAGGTTAAGAAAGCAAAAGCGATAAGAAGAGAAATCAAGCCATGGGGATTTTGTAGTATAATTTTAATAGGCGAAAATTTTCTTATAAAATATCTTTTTATAAATCCATTAAGCTGCACTTCTAAGCAATTCCATCACTATAGAGATGAATACCATATAGTACTATCGGGAGTTGGGTATGTTAGTTTAGGCAACAAAGAATATGCTATAGTAAAAGACCATATGATAGAAATCCCAAGGGAAGTTTCCCATAGGATTGAAAATAGAAGCACAAGCTCTCCACTTGAAATAGTTGAATTTCAGATAGGAGAGCATTTATCTGATAATGATATAGTGAGGTTGGATGATGTATATGGAAGATTTTGAAATTCTAATGTTAAAGATACTCTATAAGTCTGCTAAATTTAAAGGAGTAAAAATATCTAGTTTTCAAATAAAGAAAAGTCTACAATTATACGAAGTTTCAAGAATATAATGTTTAACCTCAAAATATTTTGTAATGTCCATTGCCTTTGAAATTACTATGGCTGCTTGCTATTTGCGAGCGAAAAATGCCAGATTTTGCTCTATAACGACTTTGTTCTCTATTATCGGCATTGCCCTTGGAGTTGCAACACTAATAGTGGTGATGTCTGTGATGAACGGATTCAGAGCAAAGTTGCTTGACTCAATACTTGGCATTGATGGCCATATTAATGTTTATTTTGATAGGAACATAAATTCAGATTACTGCACAGTTTCGAAATCGATTGAGAAAATTCCTGGTATATTAAAAGCTACTCCTATGACCAATGATCAAGTTATTATTGTAGCAAATGGTAAAATTGCAGGTAGCGTAGTGCGAGGTGTGTCAACTAAAGATTTGCTTGATAGTACTACCATTACAAATAATGTAATTATAGGTGATGTAAAAAAATTTGATGAAGGGATAATAATAGGAGCACGATTGGCAGAAGCTTTGAACGTTGACTATGGCGACAAAATTACGTTTATATCATCTGAAGAATTTGATGCATTACTTGGTGAAATGCCGCGAATGAAAAAATATAAAGTTATAGCAATATTTGATATGGGTATGTTTGAGTATGACAATACCTTGATATATATGCCTCTAAAATCAGCACAAGCCTTTTTTAATTATGAAAATAGCATAAAAAATATAGAAGTACTTGTAGACGACGTTACTAGAGCTGGTAAGCTTGCAGATGCTATAGAAAAAGAAATAGGAATGAAAGCTGAAAGTTGGCAATCACAGCAAAGCCATTATTTTAGTGCTTTAAAAACTGAAAGAAATGTGATGTTTTTAATTCTTACTTTGATTATAGTTGTAGCAGCGTTTAATATTATCTCAAATTTAATGATGATAGTGCAAGAAAAGAAATCCGCGATTGCAATTATGCGTACATTTGGTGCAACAAGTGGAAGCATTATGCGCATATTTTGCGCTTGTGGTCTATTAATCGGTTTTACGGGAACTTGTCTTGGCTGTATTATAGGTGTCGTTTTTTCTCTCAATATCGAAAGTATTAGAGTGTTTTTAGAAAACATTACTAACGTCAAGCTGTTTGATCCTATGATATACTTTTTTTCAAGTTTACCGGTGATATTAGTCCCTCAAGATGTAGTAAGTATTTCTGCACTTGCGTTACTCTTATCATTTTTAGCGACAATTGCTCCTGCATTGCAGGCAGCTGCACAAGATCCTGCGGAGATACTACGTTATGAATGATACTCAGCAAAAGTACATAGGTTGGTTCTTAATTGTATTGTTATTTACCGGTTACATCACAATAAATAACATAATCTTTTTTAAAATAAGTCAGCAAGAAAGCGAAGACAATATAAATGTTTTAACGGAAAAAATAGATGAATTCAGAATGTCACTTGAAGTTAATCAATCCAGGGTAGAAAAAAAGATATTTGACTTAAAGAGAGGTCTGCACACTCAATGTGAGCAAGGTGATGGTAGCTCAAGGTATAAGAACCTCGCAAGATTGCTGCTACTTGTAGTTAAAATGAAGAATTCGTTATTGCGAGAAGCAAAATTTGATAATCATATAAATTCAATAAAGCCTTTGATATCAGAGCTTGATGATCCAGAGATAGAAAATGCAGTAAATGAATTGGAAAGTTTGAAAGAGGTAGATACTTTACGTGAGTTGAAGTTATCTTTTGAGAAGACCATTGCTGTTATTAACTACAATAAAAGTACATTGTCTAAAAAAATCATTTCAAACTGGATTAGAATACAAGATAAAAATGACCCATTAAGGGCAAAATTCGCAGAAATTGAGGAGTCAATAAACGATAATGATTGGCAAAATATAACTGTTACAGTAAGCAATTTAACGCATTCAGAATTCAAGCCATGGCTGAATAAATTGAATGGTTTTATTGTAGCTTCTAAGAATATTTCAACAATATATCATCACTTATTACAATATATCTCATGATTTATTTTATAATTTTCGCTCTTTCGTTTTTATTTGGCATATGGGTCAAGGTAAGTGGTGAAGTAATAAAATTGGAATTAGGCAATTACACTATAAGTATTGATCTATATTTCATTATTTTTACTTGTGTAGTTTTATTATTTTTATTAATTACACTTGTACGCTTTTTTTCCTCCATTTTATCAACATTTGCCAACATAAGAAATAGAAGAAGGGATAGGGAAGAATTGCTTCTCTTTGAAGCTTTTTTTAGCATAGACTTAGACAATATAGAGAATGCTGAAAAGCTAGTTAAAAGTCTAAATGAGAAGAGTGATAAGTTATCTTTAATAAAGCTCTTTAACTCAGGTAAGACGGGAAATTACAGCTTTTTCAGTAACGGTTTAACAAACGTTGCAAATAAAAATCGTAACTTAGCTCTACTTCTGGCCAATAAGCTGATTGTTCACCTCAAACAAGAAAAAGTAGTCTTTCAAAAATTTATAGAATATTGCTCTAGTTCAATTAATGATAAAATGCTATCTATTCCCTTTCAAATAGAGCATTGCATATTGAAAGAAGATTGGATTAATGCAATTTTGAAGTTGAGGGAAGCAGTTAAGTTCAATATTTTTCTTCCCTTTGACCATAAAGAAATGTTTGCAGTTTTTTATTGTGCTTTGGCAAAACAATATGAAAGTAAAGGGGATTTTAAAGGGGCTATAAAGTCTTTACTCAGAGCACAAAGTTATTATGCAACTTTTCGGCCCATTAATTATTTAAAGGCAGAATTATATATTAAACTTGGAAAAATCAGAAAAGCTTCTGCAGTGCTAGAGGCAGAATATGCAGTAAATCCTACTCCTCAGTCAGCTAAAATGTACATCAATTTAAATAGTAAAGGTGCTGAAAGACTATACAACTTACGCCCTGATTATTATTTTAGTTACTGTTTACTTGCTTTGTCCTCAATGAGTTCAGGTAAATATGATCTTGCAAGTCAATATTTAGACACTGCTATGAAAAAGGCTAATTACATGTCAATCTACTTTATTGTAATACAACTTAAGGTTACATTGCAAGAACACGACAAGGTAATTTATTGGCTAAACAAGATGGGCTCAGAAGCTTTGCCTGATCCGGGCTGGAAGTGTAAAAATTGTAACAGAGAACTAAAGCAATGGGATCATAAATGTTCAAATTGTAATAGTTTTAATTGCGTTTATTATATATTATAAGGTTCCACAAAGTGTGATGATAATAATATATGGGAAATTACCATCAAAGACCTCTATTGAACAATTTTTGGAGTAGATCTCTTAATATAACCCTTATTTCAAAATAATAAACCTGCAAGTTTTTTAGTTAGACTTGGTTCTAATGTCAAAAAAACTTGCTTTTAGACACTAACAATTATATATTTTAATAAATCAGGGTTGTATACAAAATGAAGAGCTTAAAGGAATTATCCTTAAGAATTAAGAATATTAGGTCTGTACAGAAAACCACGAAAATAATGCAAATGGTTTCTGCAGCAAAGTTATTACAAAGCCAAAAGAAATTATCAAATTCAAAATTATATATATCTAAGCTGCATAGCATTATTTCTTCATTAATGCTATCAGTTGATCAAAAATTACTGGCAAAAATTCTAAATATCAGTAATGACGGTTCTTACCTAGTATTCATTGTTGCGTCTGATCGTGGCTTGTGCGGCAACTTTAACTCTTCTATTGTCAAATTTAGTCAAGAGCGTGTAAATAAGTCAATCGCAAATGGCAAAAAAGTAGATATTGTATTTCTTGGTAAAAAAGCTTTTGATGTAGGTAAAAATAGGTTTGACTCTAAAAGTATCTTAAAAATTGAAAATAGTAAGGGGATCACGTTAAAGCACGTAGAAGCTTTGGTTGGTGGTATAGATCTAAGTAAATACGATAAAGTTAAAGTTTTTTATAGTAAATTCTATAATACCTTCACGCAAAAACCAATGTTGGAAACAATAAAACCATGGAGTAAAGACTCATCCTTGATTGATAACTCTCTGGCTGGTCCAACAACAGATTACGGCTATGAGTATGAACCACAAAATATTGAATTTATTTTAAAATCTTTGATTCAGGATTACGTTGTAATTGCTCTTTACTCTGCTTTACTTGAAAGTGCAACAAGTGAGAATAGTGCTAGAATGGTTGCTATGGAATCAGCAAACAGAAACACTAAAGAGATGCTGAACAAACTAGCATTGCTTTATAATCGTTCTCGTCAAGCAGCAATTACAACTGATTTAATTGAAGTTATAGGTGGTGCAGAGTCTTTATAAAAATCTAAGGAATAGAAAATGAATATATTAAATATTGCAGCAGATATCACTAAATTAATAAAAAAGCAGAATCAAGATGCGGAAGTTACAATATATGAAACTAATAAGACTTCAGTTTCTCAGCGTCTATCAAAAATTGAGCAAATATCACAATCTAAAAATTGCACTGTAGGAATCAGAGCTATAGCAGGTAAAAACAAAGCTGCGTATATTTCTACAAATGATTTGAATAATCTTAGTGATACGGTAAGCCAAGTGGTAGAAATGGCAAAGAATGCGCCAGAAGATCCTTGCATTAATTTTGCTGTAAATGGTAGTAATTATATCTCTTCTGCAGATTTAAGTATCTCAGATAATAATGTTGTAACCGTTGATAACCTAAAAGAAATTGCTGAAGCTGCAGAAAATTCAGCCCTTGCACATAAGAGTATCACTAATTCTGAAGGAGCCTCTTCTTCATACGCTTTAGTGAATACAGTATTATCGACTGTTTCTGGTTTTATTGGCTCGTTTAGTAAATCAACCTTTGCTAATCAGGTCTCTGTTGTTGCTGGAAGAGAAAGTGAAATGAAGGTTGGTTACGATTATGATATAGCATGTAATTTTAGTGATTTAAAGTTGCCAGAGTTAATGGGAAAAGAAGCAGCAAAAAGAGCAGTTGATCAATTGAATTCACGTACAATTAAAACTGGTAAATTTCCAGTTATTTTTGAAAAAAGAGCAGCAAAAGGGCTAGTAAAAAGTTTTGCTTCTGCTATAAATGGGAGCAGTATTATAAGCAACAGTTCTTTCTTGAGGGGTAGTTTAAACGCTCAGATTTTCAACGATAGAATTAATATTGTCGATGATCCATTGTTGCCAAGAGGCATAGCATCGAGACCATTTGATGGAGAAGGGATAACTAGCAAGAAAAATATATTTGTAAAAAACGGAATATTACAAAATTGGATTTTAGACTTATACTCGGCTAGAAAATTAGACTCAGAAACAACCGGAAGTGCAACTCGTGCAAGTAATGCTGCAGTTATTCCTGCAGCTAGTAACCTCTACATTGAGAATGGTAATGTATCGTTTGAAGAATTAATTCAGGAAGTGAAAGAGGGAATATATGTAACTGATTTATTTGGTTTTGGTGTTAATTTAATCAATAGCGATTACAGCCAAGGCGCTTCCGGATTTTTTATAGAAAATGGAAAAATAACGTATCCAATACATGAGATTACCATTGCTAGCAATTTAAAGGATATGTTTAGCAATTTAGTCGTTGCAGATGATCTAACTTTTTGTGGGCAATTTAATTCACCAACGATTAAAGTTAGCGAAATGACGGTTGCAGGTTCGCTTAACGATTAAAAAATTTATTTGCATTAAGTACAACAATTGTGTATTATTGTCATGTAATGTTAAGAATAGACTATGGAGTATAAAGGTTTAGTTTCAATAGCTAAGCTTAAAGCATTCTCAATCGTAATTTCAAAGTTTTTCATCACATTAGTAATGTTAATTAATAATTTAGGAGTTGTTTAAATGGAATTTGGTAATGTAAAATGGTTTAATGCCGAAAAAGGCTATGGTTTCATCAAGCCAGAAGGTAAAGGGGGTGACGTTTTTGTACATATTAGCACGTTGGAACGTTCAGGAATAAGGCCTGAGACACTTAAAGGAGAGAATAAAGAGAAGGGGATAAAAGGAGAAAGGGTGAGTTATGAGGTTAAAGAGGAGCGTGGTAGAAACGGAGAAGATAAAAAATCTGCAATAAATTTAAGATTGGAAGATTAATCTATTATGAAGTCTTTTAATAGGGTTAACGTATTGTGAATAATTTTTATGAGATGGGTCTCCCAGCTTCGCTTACACAAGCTCTAGATAAAAATAATCTTTTCGTCCCAACTCCGATTCAAATACAAGCGATTCCCTTAGCGCTACAAGGTAAAGATATTCTTGGGTCTGCTCAAACGGGAACTGGAAAAACTTTGGCATTTGCTATTCCGTTGGTTGCTAAGTTGCTGAATGAGCCTAACACTGGTTCAGCTTTAGTCATCGTGCCAACCAGGGAGCTTGCGCATCAGGTAACAAATGAGATAAGAAAACTCTTATTTCAAAATTCTGCACTAAGGGTCGCTTTATTGATTGGTGGTGAGCCTATTTTTAGGCAGCTAAATCAGCTTCAGAAAAAACCACAAATTGTAATAGGTACTCCTGGTCGTATTATAGACCATATTGAGCGTAAAACTTTGATTACTCGCAATGTTAGCGTTCTTGTGCTTGATGAAACGGATCGTATGTTTGATATGGGCTTTGGAATTCAAATTGAAGGGATCATGAAATATCTGCCAAAAATACGGCAGACTCTTATGTTTTCTGCAACTCTTCCTAGTGATATAGTTAAACTTACTGAGAAGTACCTTAATCGACCAGAACGTATTTCTGTTGATTGTGAGACTACAACTTCTGTAAAAATTAAGCAAGAGATTGTTTATGCATCAGAATCAGAAAAATATGAAAAGCTTGTTACACAACTATGTCAGCGCGAAGGATCAATCATTATCTTTGTCAAAACAAAGCAAGGAGCGGATCAGCTAGCTAGCAGATTGCACAAAGATGACTATAGCGCTTTAGCAATTCATGGTGATTTAAGGCAGCACAAGCGCGAAAGGGTTATTAATTCTTTTCGTCGTGGCCGCAATCAAATCATGGTTGCAACAGATGTTGCTTCTCGCGGCCTTGATATTCCCCACATTCAACATGTTATCAATTATGATGCACCACAATCGCAAGCTGACTATATTCATCGTATAGGCAGAACTGCACGTGCTGGAGCTGAAGGGCATGCGCTATCTTTTGTTACACCTCAAGATAAGAGAAGACTGCCTGCATTGGCAGACAAAGAAGGAGAGCCAAATTTTGATTGTAGTGTGCAATTTAAAAAACGTAATAGCAAAAAGGTCTTTAAAAGGCCAAGTACGTTAAAGACTAAATACGGTAGAAAAAAGATCAATGCATTTAAGAAGAAAAGCAGAGTACTAGAAAAAGCATATTAAATAGGATTTACCTACAACTTGATAAGCGTAAAACTCGTCATTCCGCTACTCATTAGCGGAATCTATGTTGAGATATCGCGGTGCTATGACGTAGATCCAGAGTGGGGATTCAAATTGGCTACAGCGAACTGCTGGATTTCAATTTTTTTAATAATTGTGTGCTATTCATTATATATGAGTTCCCACTTTTAAAGAGAATAGGAGATGATTTCCAAAAACTTAGAGGCAAGTTTGAATAGAGCGCTACTCATTGCTTCTAATTTTAATCTAAAATATGCGAAAGTAGAACATTTATTGCTGGCGTTAACTAAAGACGTGGATGTAAATTACGTTTTATCAAGATGTAATATCAGAGCCGATGAAATCATCAATATGGATAACATTCTATCAAGATGCAATATTAAGGCTAATGATTATAATAATAATATAAAAGGGTTTTTACAAAGCAGTTCTGAATTGATTATCAGTGGAGTTAAACCTAGCTCAATGTTTCAATGCATAATACACAGAGCAATAATACGGGCTCATAGCTTGGGAAAAAAAGAAATAAATGGAGCAAGTGTTCTAGTAGAAATTTTGTCTGGGCAAGATTTATACGTTGAAGATCTATTGCAGAAACAAAGTGTGAAAGATTCCAATTTGATTTACCATATATCTAATATGAAATACTTGAGCGATATAGATGAATACACCACCAATCATAAAGTAAAACTTGATAAAAATAATGACGCTCCTACTACAGTAAATAAAGGTGAGCTACTAAAAGATGAGGAAGTTCTACAAAGTTATTGTAAAAATTTAAATGACTATGCAAGAAGCAAAAAAATAGATTATGTTATTGGTCGTGATTATGAATTAAATCGCACTATAGAAATATTATTGAGGCGTAGAAAAAACAACCCTTTATATGTTGGAGACCCAGGTGTTGGCAAAACAACAATAGTTGAGGGTTTGGTACTCAAGATCATTGAAGGCAGTGTTCCGAGTGCGCTCAGGTCCAGTATAATTTATGCTTTGGATTTAGGATCACTCCTTGCAGGGACACGCTACAGAGGTGATTTTGAAGAGAGAATAAAATCTATAATAAAAGCGATTGAGGCAAAACCAGGTGCTATCCTTTTTATTGACGAAATACACACTATCATTGGAGCAGGTTCTACAAGTGGTAGCTTTCTTGATGCAGGTAACCTACTCAAACCTGCGCTTGCAAGAGGTACACTGCGTTGTATAGGTGCAACTACATATAGAGAATACAGCACTAGTTTTGAAAAAGATAAAGCACTAGCGAGAAGGTTTCAAAAAATTAATGTTAAAGAATCTTCTGTTAATGAAACGATAAAGATACTAGATGGTATAAAGCACTACTATGAAGGGTATCATGGAGTATATTATACAAAGAATGCCATTAGGTCTGCGGCTGAACTTTCGCATAAGTATATTACTGGGCGAATATTACCTGATAAAGCGGTTGATGTTATTGATGAGGCAGGGGCATATTGTAAATTGCTAAGAAACAGGGGTAAAATTGTAAATAGTAGAGATATTAAGAATACCATTACTAGAATTACAAATGTGCCTTGCGGATCTGAATCTGATGATTTGCAGAAAGTAAAGTCTTTAAAAGCTAATCTAGAAAAGGTGATTTTTGGCCAAGAGCAGGCAATAGAATCTCTTGTTAATTCTATTAAAATTGCTAAATCTGGGTTGAGAAATTACAATAAGCCTTTAGCAAATTATCTTTTTGCAGGGCCAACCGGTGTTGGTAAAACCGAGCTAGCAAAACAATTAGCAGAAAGCATGGGCATGAATCTTATACGCTTTGATATGTCCGAATATATTGAATCTCATACGATATCAAGGATGATTGGTTCTCCTCCTGGATATGTAGGTTATGATCAGGGTGGATTACTCACAGAGTCTGTATCTAACAATCAATATAGTGTTGTGCTGCTTGATGAAATTGAAAAGGCCCATAGCGATATCTATAATATATTGCTACAAATTATGGATTATGGTTGTGTTACAGACACTTACGGACGTAAAGTTAACTTTTCCAATATAATTTTAATTATGACAACTAATGCAGGAGCAGTTGAACGCAGCAAAAGTTTTGTTGGCTTTGGGCATAAAAATTTTAACATTGGTGATAGCGAAAAAGCAATAGAACAGGTTTTTAGCCCTGAATTTCGTAATCGTCTTGATGCGATTATTTCTTTTTCTGACTTAAGTACGGATGTGATTTTGCATATTGTGGATAAATTTGTCCTAGAACTGAAAAAGCAACTGACGCAAAAAGGCATAAACTGCTTGGTAGAGGATGAAGTGAAATCTTATCTTGTACAAATGGGTTATAGTAAGGAAATGGGAGCACGTCCGATAGAGAGACTTATTGAAAAAGAGATAAAAAGTTACTTAGCGGAAGAAATACTGAATCGTAAATTAATAAAAGGAAAGAAATTAAGAATCTATATGAATAAAGTAGAAAATAAAATTGCTTTTAATATAGTTTAAAATCCTTGTATTGAACTTCATCTTTGTTACAATTTATAACTTAAATTTAATTTGAATTATAGTGATAAGTGATAAAGTAAAACAAGTCCTAAGCTACTACGAAAGTGAAAACCCCGGGGTAAAAGCAAATCTTACTCGTATTCTCATGCATGGAAAGCTTGGCGGTACTGGCAAGTTAGTGATTCTGCCAGTAGATCAAGGATTTGAGCACGGGCCAATAAAAAGCTTTGAAGTTAACCCTGATGCTTATGACCCACATTATCATTTTCAGCTTGCAGTTGATTCGGGAGTAAGTGCATATGCTGCTCCACTTGGTATGATTGAAGCTGGTGCTTCAACTTATGCTGGAATGCTCCCACTTATTTTGAAACTTAATAGTTCCAACTCCTTACATTCAAAAAATCTGACTTCTGATCAAGCAATAACCTCTTCTGTGAAAGATGCACTGCGTTTGGGCTGCTTGGCTGTTGGATTTACTATATATCCTGGTTCTGCTAAGTGTTTTGATATGATGGAAGAAGCCCGTGAAATCGTAGCTGAAGCCAAATCTTATGGGCTTGCAGTAGTGCTATGGTCTTATCCACGTGGTGAAGGAATTTCCAAAGAAGGTGAAACAGCAGTTGATGTTATTGCCTATGCTGCGCACATAGCAGCTTTACTTGGCGCTAATATAATCAAAGTAAAGCTTCCAACTAGATATTTGGAAAAAGAAAAGATAGAAACAGAAAATATTGAATCATTATCTAAAAGAATTGAATATATTAAAAAATCTTGCTTTGCAGGGAAAAGAATAGTAGTTTTTTCTGGTGGCGAATCGAAGGAAGTAGATGACATATGCAATGAAGCGAAAGAAATTAAGCAGGGAGGTGGTAATGGTTCAATCATTGGACGTAACACTTTTCAACGCAAAAGGGAGGAAGCTTTATCTATGCTAAAAGATATAATGGATATCTACACATAAAAAACGGCTGGGTGGCAGAATGGCTTATGCGGAGGACTGCAAATCCTTTTATACCGGTTCAATTCCGGTCCCGGCCTCTTTCATTTTCTATATCTTGTAAAAGTTGCTCAATTCAACAGTAGCTTTAAGTGTGTAACCTATAGAGAAAGCTTGTCCATTATTCATAAGTAAAATCAATTTCTTTTCAAGTTATGGTTATACTCTTATAGCGTTTCATGGTAAAAAATAAACTAAAAATAAGCAAAGTGTTTTACAAAATGATATTACGTAATTTATTGTTTTTACTGCCGCCTGAAGTTGCTCACTCTTTGGCAATCATGGCATTAAAGAAAATACCTTATAAGAATCCTATAGAGCTACCAGAATCTTTGAGTGTGAATTTTTTTGGTAATAAGCTCAGAAGCCCCGTGGGCCTGGCTGCAGGTTTTGACAAGAATGCAGAAGTTATAAGGCCTATGCTTTCATTTGGTTTTGGGTTTATTGAAACTGGTACTGTAACTCGTAATCCACAATATGGAAACAAAAAACCAAGAATTTTTCGGTTAATTAAAGATCAAGGGGTAATTAACAGATTGGGATTTAACAATAAAGGAATAGACTATTTTCTTAAACAAATAGATGAAACCAAGCTTGATGACTGCATTTTTGGCATAAATATAGGAAAAAATAGTGCATCGAAAGACCAAATTAGTGATTATGTTGATTTAATAAAGATGGTATATGGAAAAAGCAATTATATAGTGCTGAACATCTCGTCTCCAAACACGCCTAATTTACGCAATCTGCACAATAAGCAAGAATTATCGAAATTGTTGAAATCCATCCGGAAATCAATTGATAATTCTAAATCCATACCAATAATATTAAAAATCTCACCAGATATAGATCAGCAAACGAAAGAAAATATCGCTGAGCTTGCGTTGGAATATAAGATTGACGGATTAACAGTAAGCAACACTACGGTAAGTAGAGATAATCTGCATTCCCACTACAACGAAAGTGGCGGATTGAGTGGCAAACCACTGTTCAAACTTTCAACCGAGTTATTGGGCGATATGTACAAATTTACTAAGGGCAAAATATTATTGATAGGGTGCGGAGGAATCTCAAGTGGTGCTGATGCATATAAAAAAATAAAGGCAGGAGCCTCTTTGGTGCAGTTGTACACTGCTCTCATATACCACGGACCTCAAGTTGTAAACAAAATTAATCTAGAACTTGCAGAACTAATAAGGAGAGATGGATTTAGTAACATTAGTGAGGTGGTGGGTTGTATACATTAATTTTGGAAGTTGGTGGTATTATTTTAATAAAATAAGACTAATTCTCTGGTATAAAGGTGGTAGAAAGTGCTTTTCTTTTAAATAATGGGTATGAAGAGTTTGAATGATGCAATATCTAAGATCATTGATTATAAATTTACAAATTATGCAATATTAGAAGAGGCACTAACTCACCCAAGCGTAAATAAAAGGAATAGCAAAAACCAGATTGTAAGCTACGAAAGACTAGAGTTTTTGGGCGATAGTGTTTTGAATATGGTCGTATCTGCCATACTGTTTAAACTATTTCCTGAAGAAAAAGAAGGAGCATTGGCAAAAAGAAAGACGGATTTAGTTTGTGGCAACACCATTGCTAATGTTGCTAAAGAAATAAAATTAGGCAGCTTTATCATCATGAATAATAGTGAACGCTGCAATGGAGGAAGATGTAACCTAAAAAATTTAGAAAACTCGCTTGAAGCACTAATAGGTGCAATTTATATTGATGGCGGACTTGAAAATGTTGAAAAATTTATTACCCAATATTGGGAAAAGCTAGCTAAAAGCATGCTTGACCCCCCTCAAGATCCTAAAACCTCACTGCAAGAGTGGACTCAGAAAAACAAATTGCCTTTACCAGAGTATGAGCTTGTAAAACAAACTGGACCAGCACACAATCCTGAATTTACTATATCAGTTTGCATAGAAGATTATGGTAAAGTTTCTGCATGTGCTTCTAGTAAAAAGATTGCTGAACAAAAAGCTGCTGAGTTGATGCTAGAAAAAATTGGAAAAGACGCTTCAGTTTAGGCAAAATAGGCATTAATGTAAGTTTTGAGGAAGCTAATAGCGTTTAGGGGAAATGGTCAATTTAAGGAGAAGCATAGTATTATTCATAAAAAAGTTGATCTACCAAAAATTAAGCCTTATGTAGTGGAATATCAATGGCCGTTGTTGGAGATGCGGAAAAAAAAGAAGTAGCAAGTTACCAAAAGGTGTTATGCCAGATACATTTGGTCCAAGAGTTGTTTTGTGAAGTTGACAGAGTCAAGGAGAATGAAAGTTTTAAAAAATAGCATATTTTTTAATTATAAAAATTTAATATTAACTGATATAGCTAACCCAAGAAAGGTTTTCCTACGTCATACCGCCGCGGTATCTCAGCATAGATTCCGCTAACAAGTAGCGGAATGACGAATTTTTGTTTTTCAAATTATCGGTAAATCTAAGTCAGTTTAGCTATATTATCTCTCACACCGCTTAGCTGAACAGATACCATAAAAGATAGCTAGAAAGCAATTGCACTTGCAGCAAATTTCAAGATACAAGCTTCTGTATTTATTTTAAATTAAAAAAAGCTCAAGAAAAATAAAGTCAATTTTTGACGTCCCAAATATTACAGAATGTAATTGATTGATTGAGTAAAAACCAGTGAACGGTCAGGTTAAAACATGTTTTTAAATTTTTGCCAAAATCATGGTTTATTATCATTAACCTTTGTAAATGTTATATTTAAACTGTATTTCGGATCATTTGGCACGTCGTATTTTATGCTAAATGTTGAAACTTTATCGTTATTGTAAATATGTACATCATCATATGATAGCTTTGTTGTGTAACACTTTACATGCTTTTGCTTATCATACACTAAATCACCTGACTCCCTTTCTAGTTCCACAAATTTCGTTTTTTTCTGACATTCCTTCATTTTTATTAAATCCTTATCTAGTGATATTGAAACTGGCAACGTATTTCCAGCATATTCTTTAGCTAAAAGTTCACTTTGAGGATACATTTTTATTTCCCTGCCAAAATGTGAGTCTATGAAATTATTACTCCAAAATTTATCGCCAGAATGCACGTACTCATCAGTAGCATACGGCACCCCACCATAACTGCATTGAACTTTGTAATCTCCAACACCGTTGTTTTGAAAAAAATCATGAATGGCAGTGTAGCTACCGTCAGCATCATTTATATAATCCATTACTTTATTCCTTAAACTTTTAGTTCATTATATCATAATCATTATGTCAATCAATCAAAAAAGCTCTCTCTTGCTGTTTTTAGAACTGATTTTAAGCAAGCGCTCTCGATTAGTTGGGAGCGTATTTATAAGATTGTGACATTCGTGCCTCCCAGTTTTTCACATACTGCTGGATCAATTCAGGATAATCTGTAATAATTAATAAATTTTCAGCATTTCCTTTTTTAGCTGTCTTACTAAGGTTAAATGACCCTGTGATGACTTTTTGATTGTCAACAATCATTATCTTATTATGAGCAATCTTTGGCTTATCATCGATCCAAATTGGTACTCCACCTGAAAATAATTCATTTATAACACTATATTTTGAGTAGAGTTGCGATTTATCTAAGATGACTTTAACATCAACACCGCGTTCTTTAGCATTAATCAAAGATTTTGCAACTGTTCCAAGAGTAAATGTATATTCTTGAACTAAGATAGATTTTTTAGACTGATCTATTACGCTGATTATCGGTACAGCACAATCTTCTCCAGGTGAAAAGCAAACCGTAGCTTTTGGGCAGGGCGAAAATATAAAACCCGCATAGTAATACAGAGAAAAACACATTAACAAGAATAAAAAGTGAAAAAGCCTCACAACAACCCACCCCCGGATATACGGCGATAGGCTACATCATAATTTAATCACCTGTCAATCCATATTCTTCCCACTTCTCCGTGACTTTTCTTACTATTTCCTCACTCATTTTAATTTTCTCTCCCCATTCTCGTTTGGTTTCAGGCGGGATTTTATTTGTTGCATCAAATCCCATTTTACCTCCAAGTCCACTTTCAGGGGAAGCAAAATCTAAATAATCAATAGGTGCGTTCTCTATTGTGATTGTGTCACGCACAGGGTCCATTCTCGTTGATATTGCCCACATCACTTCCTTCCAATCACGTACATTTATATCATCATCAACAACGATAATAAACTTCGTGTATAAAAATTGCTTTAGAAAGGAAAGTATGCCCATAACAATTCTTTTTGCCTGCCCTGGATAAGACTTTTTTATCGATATCACCGCTATTCTATATGAACAACCTTCTGGTGGTAGATAAAAATCCACTATCTCTGGAAATTGATTGATAAGAATGGGCACAAAGATTTCGTTGAGCGCTTCACCAAGAATTGATGGTTCATCAGGTGGCTTGCCAGTGAAAGTGCTGAGATAAATTGGATTTTTGCGCATAGTAATTGCAGTAATATTAAATTCTGGAAATTGCTCAACAGAATTATAGTAGCCGGTGTGATCTCCGTATGGCCCTTCATCTTGATATCTATCCAAACTTACATAGCCTTCCAGAACAATCTCTGCATGAGCTGGCACTTGAAGCGGAATAGTCTTACAATTTACAAGCTCAAGCGGTTTTTTGCGCAGCAACCCAGCAAATTGGTATTCTGACAATGTTTCTGGCACTGGAGTTACCGCAGCAATAATTGTTGCAGGATCACTACCGATCACAGCAGCAGCAGGAAATTTCATATTTTGTTCCTTCTCTTTCCATCGTTTGTGGTGACCTGCACCACCACGATATGCAAGCCAGCGCATTAGAGTCGTTTTTTTATCTATAACCTGCATACGATATATTCCAAGATTGAAATTATCTTGCTTGTCTTCCGTTGGGCCTTTTGTCACCACAATTGGCCAGGTGATAAGTGGTGCAGGTTCATTTGGCCAGCATGTTTGAATAGGTAGCAAACTAAGATCCACCTCATCCCCAGTTAGCACCACTTCTTGACATGGAGCCTTGCTCACAACTTTACTTCGCATCGACAATACAACTTTTAGTAAAGGAAACATTTTCACGGCATCTTTGAAGTTTTTTGGTGGCTCAGGTGATCGCAAAAATGCTAAAAGTTTACCAAGATCTCTTAGTTCACCAGGGTTTATGTTCAACCCCAATGCAATCCTCTTAATAGTACCAAATAAATTCACCAAAACTGGAATCGAATTTTTACCGTTTTCCGTGACAACATTTTCAAAGATGATAGCTGGTCCTTTATTTGACAAAACCCTACGGTGAATTTCTGTCATTTCAAGAACTGTTGAAACTTCCTCCTTAATCCTAATCAGATCTTTTTTTTCTTCTAAGGCTTTAATGAAGTCGCGTAAGTTGGTGTACATATTAAAATTTAAAATAACTTAAAACAAGTCTTCTAGTGTAATCACATGATGTATCGTATCTTTTAGATATTGGTTCTCAGAAACTCCATTTGCAGCAATTAACACCCAGAATATTTGCTTCTTTGATTTCGTTTTTTCTCTATAAATTGCTTCTTTTCTTTTTAATTGTTCGACAAATTCCTTTGTTACTGTATAAGGTTTATCACTATATTTTATCTCACAGAGCATTACACATCCATCTTCTCGATCGAAAACTAGATCTATTTGAGCACCAGACTCTTTACTGTATTTTTCTGGTTGATATTGCCAATCTCCACATATAACTGCTATATGCTCTATATCTAATTTTTTTCTAATTACATTGGCATGTTTAAAACACACTGCTTCAAATGTTTGCCCTGTCCATGTTTGCCAAGCTGGTTTCTTTATTGCTAACTCCCAATAGTGAGCATCACTTATTATTGCCCTTTTTGTTACTTCCTTAAACGGCTCAATCCACGTTAGATAAAATAATACATATTCGTCCATTACCCTGTAATATACTCCTCTCTTTCCCTTGTTCAATGGTAAAAAACCACCAATAAATCCTGCTTCTTCTAAACTCCTTAATTTAGCAGTTAAGCGACCACCCTCAGTGATTTTAGTCGCTTTTATAAGTTCTTTTCTGCTTATCCCTTTTGGCTTTTTTGCAATCGCACGAATGATATTTAGATATGTCTCTGGCTCTTCATACAAGGAGTGAAACAACATATCAAATTCATCAAATAACAAACCACCCTTCTGAAAACAGATCATATTAATGTTTTGTGCTGCTGATAATCCTTTACTTACTTCCTTAAGGTAATGTGGTATTCCTCCAATAGCCATATAGATCTGTAATATCTGCTGGTGATTAAGGTTGATTCCTAAATATCTTAGATACTCTTTAGTTTCACGTAAGTTAAAAGGCTGCAAAGGTATCCTTGCGGTAATGCGGTTATGCAACCCCCCTTTTGGTATAAATTATATTTTCCAACATCCAAGAAGCTGCTGAACCACATACAACCAAGATAAGCTTCTTTCGGTTTGTCCAATGTATATTCCAAAAATATTCTAACGTTTCTAGAAAACGAGACTTTCTTGTAGCTAACCATGGAAGTTCATCAAAAAATAAGACAATGTGTTCATTCTCATGTGTGTTATCAATAGCAAGTGTTAATTGTTGTAATGCATCCAGCCACACTTCAGGCAAAGCCATTTTTGCACCTTTATAAAAAGTATTTGATAACGACTGTGTAAAAATTGCAAGTTGTTCCTGCATAGTACCATTATTAAGACCTGTTTGTTCAAATAAAACATCGGCATGTTTACTGAAAAATTGTTTTATTAGGTACGTCTTACCCACACGACGCCGACCATACACTGCAATAAACTTAGCAAATGGGGAAAAGAGAAGCTTACTTTCTAGAATGGCTATTTCCTTTTCTCTACCAATTATTGGTTCGCTCATATAATTTACCGCCGCATTTGTTAGCATTATACACGGCGGTTATAAGATGATCAACTTTTTTTACCGCCATGTTTACAGTTGTTATACGCGGCGGTAAAAGATAGAGCATCTCATAATTGGCTATTCTGGCGATGGTTTGGTCATTTGCATCACCAAGTCTTCTGATGAGCTTTTCAGTAATGTGCTTGAGTTCCATTGTACGTAAAGTTTGCATTTGAGGCAAAACTGGTTATAAAATACACTTGATATAAATGTTTTCATATATTAATATTAGATGCTTCTTTTAATATACAGATAAATGTGTACTAAAGTTTTATGTTGTAGGTTTTTAAATAAATTGTATGTCTAGAATATCGTTTTTATTGATCCTTATACTGGCAGTAGCAAGTTTACCAGTAATAAACAATTGGCTTTCAAATCGCAGCCAAATGCTAAGCGATGATTATATAGGTGAGAAATTAGATAATTATATAAGTAGAAATTTTGATAAGATCGTAAAAACTCTCAAAGAGGAGTCGATTAAAAGTAGTTACGCTGCTCGAGATAATGTGACCAAAAGTAAAATTTCACAATACAAGGATCAAATATTTGACCTTACTTATCCTTACTCCGGAAATGAAAATAGTAGTGTTATAGCTGTAGGTTTCTTTGACTATTCTTGTGGATATTGCAAGACTATAAAAGACGATATAAAACAGTTAATTAACGACGGTAAAATTAAGTATATCTTTAGGGATGCTCCAATACTTGGTAATGACTCTTTAAGGGCAGCAAAAAGCGCTTTAGCTGTTTACTTTATTGATAAAGAAAAATATTTCGACTTTCACTATTCTGCTTTAAGTCACAAAGGAGGATTTTCAGACGAAAGCATATTGGATATAGTGAAAAGCATAGGGATTGATGAGGACGATTTTAATAATTCCATGAAAAATAACGCGGACAAAATTGAGCAAATGATAAATGGCAGTAAGCTCCTAGTAAGAGATTTGGGAGTAGGGGGCACACCTTTTTTAATAATTGGGGATAGTCTGTTTGTAGGAGCAACTGATTTGAATGTATTACGCAAAAAAGTAGATGAATTAAGTCGCAAGCAAAAACTAGCTTCAGCGATTAATTTGCTATAAAATTTTATTTTTTTACTTGACAACGTAAACGAATCTAATTATGAATGTGATAAATAGCAGTACGTATAAGATACGCAGTAGCTCAAGAAAAGCAGGTGATGCCTACAGTCGAGCATAACCTTAGCCTGCAAAGGTTGACTAATCCATTAAAAAGTGTTAAACTTAACATATAGCTACCATTCTGAGGTTACAATATGAAAGAGCCTAATTATACAAGAGAACCAATTGCTCTTTTTCGACAAATCAAA
Organism: Wolbachia endosymbiont (group A) of Urophora cardui; assembly: GCF_964028435.1. Classification (NCBI taxonomy): domain Bacteria; kingdom Pseudomonadati; phylum Pseudomonadota; class Alphaproteobacteria; order Rickettsiales; family Anaplasmataceae; genus Wolbachia; species Wolbachia endosymbiont (group A) of Urophora cardui. The sequence goes on along the minus strand of NZ_OZ034774.1, from coordinate 681,494 downwards.
GAAAAGAAAAAATCAAGTGATTTACTGCATAATTTAAAAAATGCTTGTCCCAAAAATCTAAACATAGGAATTGCTATAAAGACAGGAGATTGCTTTTTTGACTCCGTGGCTCAAGAGTTGAATGAGTTAAATATAAAACCTGGTTATCGTTTTACCGCAAAATCATTAAGAAAAGATTGTGCAGATTATGCTGAAAACAAAAAGGACTCACGATGGGTTTTTAATGAAATAACAAAAAATATTGCTGAAGGATATGCTGTACCTATGATAGGTTCAAACGGAAATGTAATGAAAGATAACCAGAACAATATTATACCAGACAATATTGCATCTTTTGATAGATATTTAAAAGATATTAGAAGTATGGCTACAGAAGCTAGCCCACCTATATGGGGTCGCCCAGGGGTTGAAGGGAGAATGATATGTGATAAGTATGAAGTGGAGCTTTATATTTATTCAATAGAGGAAGATAGTCAAAAAGTTACAGTAACTAAAATTACAGCACATGATGATGATCTAGAAGTTTTTATACAAGATGTGAATCTTGATCAATTAAAGATAGATAATAGTAAAAAAACTGTAGGAGTAGTGAATTACATGCAACATTTTGTACCACTCCTTAGTGGAATTTCTGAAGATATAAAAGAAGATCAACAAGTTTCTAGTGAAGAAATTTTTAGTACAGATAAAAGAGTTCCTCCTTCTAATCAACCAGAGCAAGAAGTACAACAAGAAAGAATTAATACCAGCACTAATGCGACTGTTTATACGGATAAAGAAATCCCTTTTTCTCATCAACTAGAGCAAAAAACACGACAAGAAGGAATTAATGCCAGCGCTAGTGCGACTGTTTATACGGATAGAGAAATTCCTACTTCTAATCAATCAGAGCAAAAAGTACAACAAGAAAGAATTGATACCAGTACTAGTGCGCCGGTTTTACAAATTCACATAGATAAAGAAATCCCTTCCTCTCATCAGCAAGAACAAAAAACACAACAAAAAGAAATACAAAAAAAATTAATTAATAATTACAAGAAAGAGGGAGTGTTAAATAAACTGTGTCAAACCGCATTTTTAGTTCAACTCAATTTTCAATCTGCCAGGAAAGAAAACATCAAGTTGAGAGATAGTTAATGCCCAATCATGTACAGGCATCGTCCACTTTTCCTCTGCCTTCTTTATAGCACAATATACCTGCTTATACAAGGCATTTATGCTGGTAAATGAGCATTAGGAAAGACACTGTTTATAGCTGCAGGAAAGCTTTTCAGCCCATCAACGCAGGCAATAAGGATATCTTCTACTCCTCTTTCTTTGAGGTCATTTAGCACTCCCAACCAGAAGTTAGCTCCTTCACTTTCAGCCAAATAAAAACCTAATACTTCTTTTTTGCCATTTTGATCTATGCCTAATATGTTATACATGCATTTACTTACGCAATGCCCGTCCTCTTTGACTTTAAAAAACCATGAAAACTATCGGATATACAGACTGCAGCGGGCGACTACGCCATTCGTTGATTACTGGTAGCAATTTGTCAGTAATACTTGATATCTCTGCCACCGATATTTTGTGATCATAAATTTCCTCAACATGTGACACTATATCTCTATAGCCCATACCACTGGCAAATGTGCTCAAAATCTTCGTTTCAAGCTCTGGATGTAAGTTTGTTTGCCTTTTTTTGACTATTTGTGGTTCGAAACTTCCTTCCCTATCTCTTGGCGTCAAAAGCTCAAATGACCCTGCGCTTGTACGTAAAGTCTTTGCATTCCTCCCATTTCTTCGATTATTCTCTTCGCTTTCAGCCGACAAGTGGTTTTCTATTTCACCTTCCAGGCTTACCTCCAGCAACTTTTTTATAAACGGTGTTAATGCTCCATCTCTTCCTGTCAACGGTCTTCCTTCTCGTATAGACAACAGGATATTTGTTTCTAATTCTTTATAATCTACCAAACCGGTAGTTCTGTTTACTACTTTCTGACTCATTGTCAAACCTCCATTTTTTTATATCAATTTATTACTTTTTTTTCGGTTTGACACAGTTTATTTAACACTCCCTTTCTATTAATTCTTTCGTCTTGTCAGACTTATGAAAACTCGCATTGTCAAACCTAGCCAGGTTTTAATATTGGCATAAGCCTATTTTCAACATACGCTTCAAAAAGCTCACTGTTGCAATATCCCTCATGGTGCCTCTTCACTTAGGGCTCCAATTATTTCTTCCTTTGTATCTTGGTTTCTCCGCAAATAGCCCTTTTCCTCTTCGAGACCATCCATATTCATAAAATTCGTTGTCTTCTATACCTGATTCATCTATGAATACTAAATTTTCTTCATTTATTTCTGCTACCTTTTGTATGACTTCCTTTCGTTTTCCTTCATCCCTTTCCTGGTAGAGAAAAGTTTTTTTTATACATATAGTTCACTTTTTTAAGGTAGTTATATACTTTGTCTTTGCACATATTGCCAAATTTTTCAATTATCTTTTCAACTCTGATTTTCATCTAGAAATTCGACAAAGCTATCTAAGTCTTTAATTTTATGACTATGCCCCTTTTGATAGCCTGAAGATGGTTTTATGCTTCCTGTTTCTTCTCTTCTTTTCCTCCACCAATATATTGTTTTTCTATCAATTTTGAACATCTTCCTCCATAGTCATTTTTTTCTCGTCTACTACTTTCAAAACACGTTCCCTCAGATCCTCACTTTGGCATCATTCTACCTTATCCAAAGCCATTTTATACCTTTTTATCCCTTCTGAGGTAACCTTTTTTCAGTTAGCTATAGGTATAAAATAATGGAGTATGTCTCTCCATCATTCAACAGCAATCACAGTATGTTTTTACAAATTTGAAAATTAGTGTTAAATAAAAATATAAATGCAAAAGGAAAAGAAATGATTGAACTTAAAGGCCAAGAAATTTGTGCAGGCGGAAATAAGAAAAATTTGATTATTTTTTTACATGGTTGGGGCTCAAGTGGCGATAATTTCATTCACCTTGCTAAAGTTATGAGCAAGTTTTTACCCGAGTCATATTTTGTAGCACCCAATGCTCCGTTTGAAAGAGAAATAGGTGATGGTTATCAGTGGTTCAGCTTGGAAGATCGTAGTGAGGAAGCGCTATATAATGGAGTAAAAAATGCTACATCAATTGTAAATCATTTCATTGATACAAAATTAAAGGAGCTTAATTTAAAAGATACGCAACTTTCTTTGGTTGGATTTTCTCAAGGAGCAATGCTTGCAATACATACAGCTCTCACCCGCTCTCAATCCTGTGCATCAGTTGTTGCATACTCTGGTAGGTTTCTTTCACCTTCAAAAACTGCACCAGAGATCAAGTCAAAACCTAACATATGTGTTATCCATGGTGATGCTGACGACGTGGTACCTTTTTCGTCCCTCGACTTAGCGGTTAAAGCTTTGAAAGAAAATGGAATAAATGTTGAAGGGCACCCAATTCATGCATTAGGGCATATTATTAATGAAGAGGGGATAAAATTAGGAGTAGAATTTATCAAGAAGAATTTTAAAAATTAATTTTCATGCACTTGTTTTGCTTTGGTTATGGGTATGTGGCTAAATTTTTATCGAAAAAACTGCTGAACTTAGGTTGGAAAGTCAGTGGCACATCAAGAAGTAAAAATATACAAAATGTAATCCTCTTTAATTATGAGAAAGTTAGTCAAGATCTGCTTAAAAGCGCAACGCACGTTTTAATTTCTATTCCTCCAGATGGTGATGATGTTATGGAGAGATATGGTGATTGCCTGCAAAATGTTAAATGGTTTGGTTATTTGTCTGCAACTAGCGTTTATGGTGATTACTCTGGTAATTGGGTGAATGAGGAATCTGAAACAAAACCTATAGAAATCAGAGGAGAAAAGCGCCTTAGATCTGAAAAGAAGTGGCTGAATAGCAAACTGCCTGTACATATTTTTCGTTTAGCTGGAATATACGGTCCTGGTAGGAACGTGTTAATTGACTTGCAGCTTGGCAAAGCAAAAAATGTGAAAAAAGAAGGGCATTTTTTTTCTCGTATTCACGTTGAAGATATATCGAACATTCTATTTTCTTCCATGCAAAACATAAAACCTGGTGAAGTATACAATTGTGCAGATGATTTACCCACTACACAATCTGAAGTGATAATGTATGCAGCCAAACTCCTCAATGTTAGTCCTCCAGAGCCAATTGAGGTTTCTTCCTTACCAGATTATGCACAGAGTTTTTATTTAGAGTCAAAAAAAGTAAGTAATGTTAAAATTAAAAAAGATCTTAATGTCTCTCTAATTTATCCTAACTATAAGGTGGGATTAGAGAGTTTGCATGTAAAAAAAACTGAAATCACATTAGAATGAAGTAGATAGACCTATTGTTTAGTTGTATCCGTTCAGCAAAGTGGCAAAATAGGTAGGCGAGATAAACCAAAAAATCAAGAAAAAAGTAAGTTTACAACAAATGGTGTCATTCCAGTGCTTGACACTGGAATCCAGCCTTTCCATAATCATCAAAACATTGTATTTTAACGTAAAACAGCTATTTTTATGCTCACCAACTTAATAAAATTCCTGGATCCCAGTGTCTGGGCACTGGGATGACAAAGGAGAGCAGTGTCAAGCACTGATCACTTTTGCTTCAATATTTGCACATTAGCCATGCCTTGAATCAATACGTTTAGTTCTGTAATTGTGTCCGCTCAGACTAATGTTCTCTAGGTAAGATTGTGGAGTATTCGTTGCAGCATTTGGCTGTTCAATTACGCTAGTTGGTATAATACTTCTATTTCTTTCAAAATTTCCATCTCGTATAGCTTCCAGAACGCTTTTTCCTCCTAAAAGACAGTTTTCTCCTAAACTTTTCCCCTTATCTTCTAACTCGTTAAGCCTTGCTTCGCTCTCCTTATCAATCTTTACTTCTATTTCATTACTATTTTCCTTAGGATTTAGATGAATACTGATTTTTCCTGCTTCACTATCAAAAGATAATGTTACACCTTGCTTACAAACATCCAGATAATTTCTTTTTCCGTTGTAGCTTTCAACTCTTACTATACTTTTCCCAATTTGCAGTATACCAACTCTTAAGTTTAAACCTTTATTCTTTTCATTGCTTAGGATTTTTGCAACTTCAACAGTACTATCTTGTGGATATTTTATACAAAAGCACTCATTATCTATCTCTACTTTTAATTCTAATTTGTCCTTTTGAGCTTGCTCATTTTTGTTTACAATACTTTCATATGCTGCATTTTTTAGATCGTTTTCAATTTCCTTACATTGTGCAAAGAGATCATTTACATAATCAGAATCAGAAGTTACATGTCCTAGCTCACCACCATCGAAAAGACCTCTTTCTACTTTCCCACCTTTTAACAATAAATCCCTAATGGTGTTTCTTATGATGTCTAAATTACCATCTTCCAGTGCTTCATTCGTGTTGTCATCATCTTGATCTTCATTGTTACAGGAAACATCCTGACCTCTAAATGCATGCGCTTTACTGCTAGGGCATAGGCCTTCATTATTGATAACATCTATTATTTCTTCAAATATCAAATTTGTTACAGTTCTATAACGATCACCATAACATGAATTTAGTCTTATCCCTTTCCCTAAATATTTATTTGTTATGTCTCGAACAAGCCTTAAAGCACTTCCTTTGTTATTTTCTTCTTCCACCTTTTTCATCTCCTTACAAAATTCATCAATCAGCTTCTCTTCATTTTCAGTTAATGGTATTTCTAGATCCATTAAAAGTGAGCCACCTTCCGGAAAATAAGAATAATCTGAACTACAGCTCGAATTTGAGTCCCAATCACTTGGTTCAGTACAAGGCGTCTGATTACCATCAGCAGAACTATCATATGAATCATAATCACTAAAGTTCTGTAGTCGATTATCACTTTCGTGTTCATCTGTTTTGTTTGACAAATCACTGCGAGAGAACTCCATCGGATCTTTTATATTACTTCCAAACTTTGTTGATTATCACTTTCGCCTAACCTAATATCAGTTAGTGTTGGATCATATAATTCTTGGGTATTTTTTGCTTCTGTTTTCCTCGTCTTACGTAATGGATAAGGCTGATAAAATTGAGTTCGTTTCCTTTTTACCTTATTCATGTTGCATAACTGTTATTCAATAATTCTTTAACAAATACCATAATACATAGGCAAGTCAGTAAAAAAATTTGACTTACATTACTCTACCACAATTTTGAGATAGAGTAATGAATTATTTTCGTTTGGCATTTAAACGTTTTGTATCTGCTGTAATGATTTCACTTCCAATTTGCTATTCTTTACATATTGAATTGCAAGCACTAACGCTTTACTCCCAGAAGCTGTGGTGCTATAAGCTATATTTTGCAAAATAGCAGTTCTCCTGATATCTTTGCTATCTGAGACTGATTTCACACCTTTTGAAGTATTGATTACTAGATTTATTTTTCCATCTTTGAGCATATCAACTATGTGGGGTCTGCCTTCTCTCACTTTATTTACAGCTTTTGCAGCAATGCCGTTATTATTCAGATATAAAGCTGTGCCTTTGGTTGCATATATTTCAAAACTCAGTTCTTTCAACATTCGTGCAACAGGCAATATATACTCTTTATCATCATCTTTTACTGAAACCAGAGCTGTTCCTTCTATTGGTAACTTGTATCCTGCAGCCATGTGCGTTTTTGCAAGTGCAGCTTCAAACGATGAGTCAATTCCCATTACTTCTCCTGTTGATTTCATTTCAGGACCAAGTAGAGTGTCAATTCCCGAAAAGCGCGTGAATGGAAAAACAGCAGCTTTAACTGCAAAATGATTGAAAGGCTTGTTTTCCTGATTCAATTTTTTACCCAAAATAACCTGAGTGGCAAGCTTTGCAATAGGAATATTGATTACCTTGGAAATAAAAGGAACGGTTCGACTAGCTCGTAAATTTACTTCAAGTATGTATACATAACTCTCTTGAACAGCAAACTGAATGTTTATCAGACCTTTCACTTCTAGTGCAAGAGCTATTCTTTCAGTTTGGAGCTCGATCTCTTTTATTACTTCGTCACTCAATGTATTTGTCGGTATTGAGCATGTTGAATCGCCAGAGTGGATACCAGCTTCTTCAATATGCTCCATTACCGCTGCAATGAAAACTTTTTTCCCATCACACACAGCATCAACGTCAACCTCAACTGCATTGACTAAAAATTTATCAAGAAGCAGCGATCCGTGTTCAAAAATTTTGGTTTGATTCAAGACATACTCTTTAAAGCTCTGAGTATCGTGTCTAATCGACATAGACTGACCGCCGAGGACATATGATGGCCTGACTACTAGTGGAAACCCCACCTTTTCTGCGTTGGTTAACGCTTCTTTTACTGAATGGCAGATAGAACTTTCAGGTTGTTTTAAATTAAGTTGCAAAGCAAGGTTTTTAAACCTCATGCGATCTTCTGCAAGGTCAATAGAATCAAACGAAGTTCCCAGAATTTTGAAACCTCTCTCGTTAAGCACTTTGGCTAACTTTAAAGGTGTTTGACCACCTATTTGAACTATTACACCAACCAGTGTGCCATTTTCTTGCTCTTTACTTAGTATTTCAAGCACATCCTCTGCAATCAGTGGGGCGAAATATAAACGATCAGCGGTATCATAATCAGTTGAAACGGTTTCTGGATTACAGTTGATCATTATTGTTTCATACCCCATTTCTTTGGCGGCAGAAGCTGCATGTACGCATGCATAATCAAACTCAATACCTTGACCAATGCGATTTGGACCACTTCCTAAAATGACAACCTTTTCTCGGTCAGAAACATCTGCTTCGCACTCCATTCCCTCTGTCATCCGAGTAGCTGACACTGGGATCCATTCTTCCTTATCTCTGGATTCCAGCGTCACGCGCTGGAATGACATCATTGTGTTACCCTCATAACAGCCATACATATAAGCAGTGCTCGATTCAAATTCAGCTGCACAGGTGTCTACACGCTTATAAACTTGTTTAATGCCAAATTTTTTTCTTATTTCTTCAATTTGCTCTACTTTCTTATTGCTTAATTTTGCCAATCTTGCATCTGAAAACCCCATTTTTTTCAGCTCTAACATTTCATATGCAGTCTCAGGAAGGCCGTTTTCCTTGATTTTTTGTTCAGCTAATATAATTTGCTGTATATTCTGCAAAAACCATAAGTCATATCCTGTAATCGAATTTATTTCTTCTATGCTTATTCCATGACGCATTGCGTCAGCAGCAATCAGTAATCTGTTTGGCAGCAATTTTGCTAATTGAGATCTGATGTGATCAATATCAGTATTTTCAGGAAATACTTCATTAAGTCCCGTAAGCCCAGTTTCAAGCGAGCGAAAAGCTTTCTGCAGCGACTCATTAAAAGTGCGGCCGATCGACATCACTTCCCCCACTGATTTCATGGAAGTTGATAGTTCACAATTCGTCCCCTTAAACTTCTCAAATTCAAAACGAGGAATTTTAGTGACGATGTAATCAATCACTGGTTCAAATGCAGCAGGTATAACTGGAGCGCAATCATTACGTATCTCATCGAGTGAATAGCCGATAGCAAGTTTAGTTACAACTTTTGCAATAGGATAACCTGTTGCTTTTGAAGCAAGTGCAGAAGAGCGAGAAACCCTTGGATTCATTTCAATCACAACGAGGCTTCCATCTTCTTTAGGATTCACTGCAAACTGAACATTTGCACCACCGGCACTAACATCAATTTCTCTTAGCACTGCTATAGATGCATTTCTCATCTGTTGGTATTCTACGTCACGCAGAGTCAAAGCAGGAGCAACCGTGATACTATCTCCGGTGTGCACTCCCATTGGATCAATATTTTCTATCGAACAGACTATTATGCAGTTATCTTTACAATCACGGATAACTTCCATTTCATATTCTTTCCAGCCGATAATTGATTCATCTATCTGAACTTCATTTATTGGCGAAATTTTGAGAGCACTTTCTGCAATATTGAAAAACTCCTCTTTATTGTATGCTATGCCGCTACCTGCACCACCAAGGGTGAATGACGAGCGGATGATTGCTGGTAATCCAATGTAATCCAAAGCCTTTCTTATTTGTTCTTGATTTTTTATAATGATACTTTTGGGGTATTTTAGCCCTATTTTATCCATGGACTGACGGAATAACTCTCTATCCTCTGCTTTTTTTATTGCTTCTCTATTTACCCCTATTAATTCTACATTGTATTTGTCTAACACTCCATCATCTGCAAGTTTTATTGCGCAATTGAGTGCTGTTTGCCCGCCCATTGTTGGCAATATTGCATTTGGCATCTCCTTAATTATAATTTTCTCTATGATTTCAGGCAGTACCGGCTCAATATAAGTTGCATCAGAAAACTCAGGATCTGTCATTATAGTTGCGGGGTTGGAGTTAACCAAAATGACTTTATAACCTTCACTTTTTAATACTTTACAGCTTTGCGTTCCGGAATAATCAAACTCGCATGCCTGACCTATAACTATTGGGCCTGCTCCTATTACTAATATAGATTCTATATCTGTGCGTTTTGGCATAATTACAATAACGATTTCTGTTCAAATAATGTTACCAATCTTTCCTGTATATGTGAATTTTTATTAAACCTATTAGCTAACTGTTTTTAGGCTTGACGCATAACTGTACGAACATTGTGATTTGAGTCCACTAGGAGGGCGTCATCCAAGTAGCCTTCTACTTGTATCTTGTCAAAAGCATCTAATGTTTTAAGCTTAAGCATTAGGTGGAGAAGGGAGGAACTCTGTGCTTCTTCTTAGATATAAAATCTGTAGAGGAGATAAGAATTCCCTTCTCAAAAGTATAGGCTGGACGGTATCGTAGAAAGACCTGAATGGTTCTAATTCTGTATTCACAAGACTAGCCTTACTTTTCATTTTTAATGGTAACGTATGGGGTTATATATGATCAACAACTTTTTGGGCATAGATATATCAAAAGATCGCTTTGATGTTTTTCTCTCATTTATAAGCAAAAAAGGAAAGCGTGAAACTAGAAAAAGAAGCTTTAAGAACGATGGTTTCAAAGTCTACTGAATTTTCTACACAAACATAATGTAGAAAAAGTAAAAACCTGCATGGAATCTACTGGTTGTTATAGCGAAGCACTGGCTGAATTTCTACACAATGCTGGACATTTTGTAAGTGTTGTAAATCCTTATTGCATAAAATCTTATGCAAGGAGTAAGCTGATACGACAAAAGAATGATCAGACCGATGCAGAAGTTATTGCTGATTATTGCCAAAGACAGGAACCTTCTAGTTGGACACCACCTTCTCCTGAAATGAAAAAATTAAAACATCTTTATCGTTGCTCAGTTGCGTTAAAAGATGAGTTAACATTAGTAAATAACCACTTAGAAAAAAAAGAGAGACTGCCTAAAGAAGTTGCAAATGCTTGGGAAGACCTTGCAATGAATATAGCTCAAAAAATAGAAACAATAAAAAACTCCGTACGTGAACTATTAAATCAACACAAAGAATTGTTGGAAAATTTTCAACTTCTATTGACTATTCCAGGCATAGGAGAAGAATCAGCAATAGCTATTTTAGCTGAAGTTTCTGATATAGAGGTTTTTAGAGATGCCAGGCAATTGGCAGCATATACAGGAGTTATACCACGAAATATGACGTCAGGTTCCTCTGTATATGCCAAACCCAGATTAAGTAAATCCGGTTCACAAACATTACGTAAGGCACTTTTCTTTCCTGCCATAGTAGCTAAGAATCACAATCCTATCATTATGAGCTTTTGCCAAAGATTAAAGGAAAAGGGTAAGCATAATATGGCCATCGTTGGTGCTGCAATGCGTAAGCTACTCCATATCATTTTCGGTATTCTGACATCCAAAAGTGCTTTTGATCCTAACCATATCAAAAACTACAGGGCTAGGAGGTTGACTGAAGGTTTAGTACTTTAAAATCAAAAATGCTTCCTATCATCTATCTTATGTAAAGTGGTATCTTACACAAATTTATTGAATGTTGTTGGTTAGTGGATATGTTGATAAGTAAACTTCATCTGTTTTGTGCGTATAAAACTAATTTACTTATCAACATATCCACTAACTATAATCTGTGTACTGTTACACAATTGGAAGTATTTTTTGATTTTATGATGCAACTTGGGAAATTTTTATAATTTTTTTGTTGACTAACAAGACGGTATCTCCTCTTTCTTTGAGGTCATTTAGCACTCCCAACCAGAAGTTAGCTCCTTCACTTTCAGCCAAATAAAAACCTAATACTTCTTTTTTGCCATTTTGATCTATGCCTAATATGTTATACATGCATTTACTTACGCAATGCCCGTCCTCTTTGACTTTAAAAAACCATGAAAACTATCGGATATACAGACTGCAGCGGGCGACTACGCCATTCGTTGATTACTGGTAGCAATTTGTCAGTAATACTTGATATCTCTGCCACCGATATTTTGTGATCATAAATTTCCTCAACATGTGACACTATATCTCTATAGCCCATACCACTGGCAAATGTGCTCAAAATCTTCGTTTCAAGCTCTGGATGTAAGTTTGTTTGCCTTTTTTTGACTATTTGTGGTTCGAAACTTCCTTCCCTATCTCTTGGCGTCAAAAGCTCAAATGACCCTGCGCTTGTACGTAAAGTCTTTGCATTCCTCCCATTTCTTCGATTATTCTCTTCGCTTTCAGCCGACAAGTGGTTTTCTATTTCACCTTCCAGGCTTACCTCCAGCAACTTTTTTATAAACGGTGTTAATGCTCCATCTCTTCCTGTCAACGGTCTTCCTTCTCGTATAGACAACAGGATATTTGTTTCTAATTCTTTATAATCTACCAAACCGGTAGTTCTGTTTACTACTTTCTGACTCATTGTCAAACCTCCATTTTTTTATATCAATTTATTACTTTTTTTTCGGTTTGACACAGTTTATTTAACACTCCCTGCTTAACAGCAGTTCCTACTTCCATATCTGGATTTTCTGCTTTCTTTTCATAAATTTTTACTGCTCCAAATAGTATAGCAGCAGTTACCACAGCTCCAACAAATATGCCAGCAGCTACCACAGGATCGAAAACTGCTGCACCTACAACTAAAGCGTAAATTCCCACTGCTATAAATGGAGAAGCTATCATCACACCATACATAATTTTCTTTTTTGTGCTGACTTGCTGAAAGGATTTACTTGCAGTACTAGGTGTTCCTATACTTTCACTTGCATTATGTACAGAGGCACATCTTCTTTGTGATCTTTCTTTTTGTTCCATGAAAATTGGAGCTCTAGAATTGGGATCGGCTTTAAGTAAATCTTCGTGGCTCATAGGTTTTGTATGAACTATATAGCGTGCCCAATCTGCTAGTGACATGTCGTCCGAGTATTCTAGTGCGTTTGTGCTCACTTGCTCCAATTGCTTGACTACACCTTTAAGCCCTTTTATTGACTCTTCTAACTCCTTGAGTGCTGCATCATTTAATGGGATGCTTTCTGCATAATCTACACAAGCCCCTAATCTCCTTACATTTTCTAGGTTTACTTTTTGTGTATTGAAAGTTCTTTCCAAATTAGATGTACTTCGTTTTAAAACACCGGTAAAAACGCTTATAACAGCTTTTTTATCATAACGATATTGAATGCTTAGATTACTCAACTCGCTCTTTATTCTTTTTGCAACTGCGTTTCGAAGACTTTGTTCTTTCTGAAGATGAGGATCCAAATCATAGAGTACGATAATTTGCTTTATATCCCACTCCAACAAAGCAGAACACGTTTTAATATTACCTTCTCCATCTCGAATATAATTTTCATGCCCCTCCTCAAGCTTTGTAATGAGGTTTGCTCCTGATAGCGTAGTTATTTCATCAACCTTTAAGCAGCTTTCATCAGATGTAAACATATCAAAATAACATGATCCTTTACTTTTTGCATCTCTTCCAACTCTTCCCATAAGCTGAAGTAAAAACATTGGATCTAGCATTTCGGTTTTGTCTTTTACTATAGCTGCAGCTCTGCTGAGTCTTGGAGCATCAATTCCTAATGCCAGCTCTTTAGAAATAGTGTTTGGCACAAAGCCAGCCTTAATTATACTAAGTATATTCTTTTTATCCATATCATCAATATACTGATAGATTTGCTCTCCATTACTTTTGAAACGCTTCACACTTCCATTAAAGCAACAGATAACTGCATCCTGCTCACAAAATTTTTTAATTTTAGGAAATTCGTTAAAAATATGCTCATGTAGTTTTTTATCTCCAGGATAGTTACGTTCCGTACTTTTTTTGTGACCTTGATCACTTTGAAGCTTATGTAATTTCAATATAGCATCTGTGAGTTCAGAATTGAACTCTAGAGAAGAAGAATCAGTAATTTCATATTTTTCATCAATAAATTTACTTATTTCATCCTTATTAACTGCTCTGCCACTCTTTTTATATTCATCCAAAGTATCAAGTATGTTATGTAGTTTAATGGAAGGAAGTAATTTGCTACCAATTTCAACATTTAAGTTTTCCTCTACCAGGCATCTTATATTGTTTTCTGTTAACCCAATATTCAGATCTTTAATTACTTTAACAAAAGATTCTATGCGCTTTTTTCTTCTTTCTTGAGCATCATCTTTTCTTCCCTCAGTGATATAATTTTTCACGTTTTCTGCCCACCTTTCTTCAGTGCCGATTAAACCTTTCTTATAAGCTTGACTGTCTAATGATTTGCTAATGAAATCTAAAAATGGCTGTGATAGCTTACTAAGATCACCGTTCTGCTTTGTTATCTCACTTATAAATTTCGCTACTGCATCTTTATATTGATTGAGTCTTGTATGGGTATTTTCACTTTTTTCTGTATATGCTATTTCTGGATTTACAAATCGCAACTCATATGTGCTTTTGCCTCGACCTTTAGCACTTACCATCTCTTCCAAGTTTTTAAATTTCATTTTATGGTAGTACACCACAGGCAATTTTCCAATACCAAGTGCTTCTCTTTCCTTTGGAGAAAGCAAGATCTGTTGTTTTATTTTAAATTCTTCACTGAGAAATTTATCTGGTGTAGCACTGAAAAAAGCAGTCGGGTTACCACGAGATACTTCAACTGCACGAGCCATTTGCACAGCATTTTCTTTCAATTTTGGAGCTTCATCGATAAGAATCAATGCTGGTTTGCTTTTATTTTTACCATATTTATCATTAAGCAAATTCCATTGCGTATTAAACGCTTCAGTAAAAGTTGAAGTTGCATATTCAGCATTTGTTTCAGAAAAAGGTTCAGCAAATTCTTGTGCAACTTCATCAGGTAAAAATGCTCTATCAAAATTATTTGATTGATTTCTCAAATTGTCGCTTGGAACTGCAGTAACGCAAGGAATATTTGTAAGATAAGCCCAGAATTTTAAGAGCGCTATATCCCCTGTTTTTCCTGAACCAGTTGCTATATTATTTGCTATTCTTAGTCTTTCTTCTAATGGTGTCCCTTCATCCTTTAAAACCTCTATGACTTTGTAAAAATTGGCAAAACGCAAAGCAAATGGAACTTTTTTACCTAGCCCACCGACTTTTAAATCTTGCAATCTTGATTGATCATGTAAACCAACAGCAAATGCCCTATTATTATTGGCTTTGTTGCATCGCTAGCTATGATGGATTAAAGATAAAAAAGATGGAGAATATCAGTAGCTTATTATTCTGGTATTTATAACAAGAACGGTCAGTGAATACCTAAATTTGAGTAAAAGAAATTTCACTACCACTCACTAATCCGGCTAAAATTCAAGAATTTCAATGCTTTAGCTATTTTCAATAGAATTAAGTTTATTAATATAAATAATAAATTACTATTCCTAAATTTGATCAGATTGATTGCAAAAAAACAAGATTTTCAATAGGTTGCTTATAATCCTAGCTATAGTTAGCCTTTCATAAGTAGCGATGCAACAAAGCCATCCCGTATAATCTATCTGGCTGTTGCTTTAATATCTGCACCATGTATGACTTATCCTTTGATTCATACAACGCTTGCTGCCCTAGATGTGCAAAACAATCTTTCATAATCTTTTTATTTTTTCTTGCATACTTTACCTTTATGCACTAATCTCTACATGCACGCTAAGAAGGGGCATACTGGTAGAGCACTTTCATGCCTCACCACTTTTGTAGTTGCTCTACCAGTATTGTTATGCTGCAACGACTTTGATTAATATTCCTGGGCGATGGCACATTGGTAAAGGATTTGACTGAGTATGTAAATCGGTCCCTCTATCAAATCTTCTTGGCTCTTGTTTTGCATATAACGGTTGCCCTAGTGTATTTACTGTTTCATTGAAGTCGCTGGGGCAAAGTAAGTAGTAAATGTGCTTGCTGTTCCTAGTGGAAAACAGTGTCCCGTGTCTTTTTCTATAAATCTTCTCACATTTCCTTCAGGGTCAGTTGCTTGTCCTCTGTACTCCTCAAATGTTATTCCACAGAACGTAAATCCTGATCTCATGTCGTTCCGGAGTGCTGCTCCTTCTTGCCATCTCTCGTATGCTTCTTTTACCTTGGTATGAGAAGTTAAAGCGTCAAAAAACTCTGGGCTTACCAGCGCATGAATCCCGGTCATATATTCACCACTTAAGTTGTCCTCAACATGCCTCAATACTTCCAGACACTTACGCTTGACATCGGTGGTTGCTGTTCCCAGCGCAAAATTTACTACTTTTGGCGTAATTTCAAATTCGTTGTAAAGGTTTAATAACTCACTGCCATCAGCATCCAGAATAATCCCTTTTAACGCCCCCATCCGCAAATGTTCTAACGTTATTGCGTGTTTGTTTCTCATCAATTGCAAATGATCGGTTATTACATCTGCAAGTGCTTTTAGTTCACTCTCTGACCCAAATGCCCTTATTCCTTGTACTTCTTCAGGCAATACTACGTCATCATGGGGAATATGTGGTATCGTAAACGTCCTTATTTTCCTTTTTCCTCTTTTCCCTACTGTTGCTGGTGCTCCTGGGACTTGTGTTGGTAATAAAGTTAAAACTCCGTGGTGTTCTTCTATCGTAATATGTCGAAATCTTACCGATCTACTTGGAAATAAATTTAAGCTTTCTGTTCGACCATAATTTATCGGCAATATGTTTATTGCTTTAGTTAATTCCGTCATACTAAATGCTGGATTTGTAAATGGATTTTGCATTCTTTCCCCCTTTCCCTTTAATGCTGTGTGTTTTAAGTTGTTTCTATGTAAGTTGCTGAGTCTGGTAGCTCGTTAAACTCCCTTGCGGATGATAACGCCTCGTGCTTCAAGTTGTTTTATTGCTGCAGCTTTTTGCTCTTCTGTTATATTTGCTGGCCACACCACTGCATGATCTGCTAACATTGCAATACGAGTAATGATTACTGCTTTGGTGGTTTCCGTTGCGTTTACATCACTTGTTATTACACCTATCGCTGTTTGTGTTCCATCCGTGGCCGTTGGATTTATTATCTTAATCATGTTATCTTTATCATAGCCAACAACTGTTCCAAGTTTGAGGTTTTGTCCTTTGGCTACGGTTATTTCCTCTCTTGTATAATCTCTATATACTTCATATTTCAGAAGGTCACCTTATATGTTAAAAACAAGTTCATAAATATTACAAAGTGGTAATATTAAGAACATGCAGAGAAGAGGAACCGTAGATCGCCTTGGTCATAAAGGACCGTAATTTAGCAAGGTTCTCTTCCCTGATTATTTACTGAAAAGTTCCGAACAACTGATTGAGCTTTTAGGCTCGTATATAAGGGTGGAAAATGCAGTATTACATGTTATTCTATGGAGGAATTATGAATTTATCAAATATCATTGCTGGCATTGATGTTAGCAAAAATAAACTAGATATCCACATTCATCCACTTGGACATTATAAAGTATTTGAAAATAACGTTCAAGCTATTGATCAAATACTCGACTTTCTGCATTTACATAATGTAATCAAAGTTGGACTTGAAGCAACTGGTGGGTACGAAAAATTATGTGCTTATACTTTACTAAGCCATGGTTTCGAAGTATATGTAATTCAACCTAGATGGGTGAGAGACTATGCAAAAAGCCTTGGTATTGCTACTAAAACTGATAAAATAGACTGCAGCATTATCTCACGTTATATTAATAATACAGATATGCGCGTTACTCCTTTAAAAGTTAGTAATGTTGACTTCTTGAGGCAAAAGCTATCTCGTAGAAATCAACTAGTAGAAATGGCAAAAATACAAAAAACTCAAGCTCATCAAGTAACTGATATATCCATAATCAAACAAATGGAAGAGCTACTTGTCATATTACAGAATCAAATTCAAGTTTTAGAAGATGAGATGATTGAGTTGATTGAACAAAGTCAAGAGCTTAAAAAAAAATACATATCAATAACTAGTATACCAGGTGTAAGTAAAATCACAGCTATTACTATTATTTGTTATCTGCCAGAATTAGGAACTCTTCAAAGAAAGCAAATATCTAGCATTGCCGGAGTTGCACCTTTTAATCGAGACAGTGGTTTTAATAAAGGAAAAAGGTGCATTCAAGGCGGTAGGTCACAAATTAGAACAGTCTTGTATATGTGTATTCTTAGTGCGCGGAAATGGAATTCTTTCATAAAAACTTTTTTTGATAGGTTACATAATCAATATAAAAAACCATATAAAGTTGCTTCCACTGCTGCTATGAGAAAGTTACTTTTACTTGCTAACTCTTTAGTAAGAGATGACAGGGTTTTTACTGAGGAATACAGCCCTAAGTCTGCTTAGATCCAACACTAGCAGATTAGTGTGGATGTGGATAAGTGCGCTTACACAGACTGAAAGCACTTATCCACATCCACACTTTTTAAAAGAATTTAAATCAAATATTACAACTTATTTTTCCAACAGTTGCTGGTGCTCCTGGAACTTGAGTTGGAAGTAGTGCTAAAAAACCGTTTTGTTCTTCAATGGCAATATGGCGAAACCTTACTGATTTACTCGGAAAAAGTTTTAAACTTTCAGTTCGACCAAAACTAATTGGTAAAATATTAATAGCTCCAGTTAATGCTATCATATTGAATGCTGGATTTGAAAGTGGATTTTGCATAATGTTTAGCTCCTATTAAAAATTAATATAAAATTCAGATTCCTTTACGGACAATAATACCCCTCTCTTCAAGTTGTTTTATTGCTGCTGTTTCTTGCTCTTCAGTTATATTTGCTGGCCAGACAATTGCATGATCAGCAAGTAAAGCTACGCGAGTAATGATTACTGCTTTAATATCTGCATCTTTACTATTTACATCGTTTATAATCACACCTATTGCTGTTTGAGTACCATCTGTGCCTAGCGGATTTAGAGCTCTTATAAAGCCCCCATCATCTGTCTTTTTGCTAACCACTGCTTCAAGCTTTAGGTTTTGTCCCTTAGCAACAGTAATTTGGTCACGTGAGTATAGATTTGATGCCTCATATTTTAAGAGGTCACCAAGATTATTTGGTTCAGTTATACAAGACATGTTTTTCTCCTGGAAATTTTGGCTGATAAAGTTATTAATTTTGTTTTTTCCGCTGAATTTGTAGTTGCTATAGTCCGCGGAATAGCTTTAGCTTTGTAGGTTTATATATTTTGTCGTGCCTTGGCTGCCTGCATCAATAAATCCTCCGAAATTACGTAAAATATGTTAAAAGCATCTTTGGCTTTATAGCCCACCAAGTAAAAATTATTTTTCAGTATTTTTCATTTCTCTATTGACTTTTAACACAACTGCTAAATTATTTGTTTCAGTTATACTTGTCATGTTTTTTCTCCTATATTTGTTACTTAAAAAAACTGCTTAAGTTTTTCTAAAATTTTGATGTTAAGTTAAAATAAATCTTCTAACGTAATCACTTTGTTGATTATATCTTTCAAGTGCTGGTTTTCAGTCGCTCCGTTTGCAGCAATAAGTACCCAAAATATTTGTTTCTTTGACCTAGTTTTCTCTTTATAAATTGCCTCTTTTTTTCTTAACTGTTCTATATATTCTTTTGTTATCGTATAAGGCTTATCACTGTATTTTATTTCACAAAGTGTCGTACATCCATCCTCTCGATCAAACACCAAGTCTATCTGAGCACCACTTTCTTCGCTGTCTTTCTCTGGGTGATATTGCCACTCACCACATACAGTTAGTATATGTTCCATCTCTAGTTTTCTTTTAATCGTATTGGCATGTTTAAAACACACTGCTTCAAATGCTTGTCCTGTCCATGTTAGCCAAGCTGGTTTTTTTATTGCTAACTCCCAATAATGAACATCACTTGTTATTGCCTTTTTCATTACTTCTCTGAATGGTTCAATCCACGTTAGATAAAATAACACATATTCGTCCATTACCCTGTAATATACTCCTCTCTTTGCCTTATTCAGTGGTAAAAAACCTCCAATAAATCCTGCTGCTTCTAAGCTCCTTAGTTTAGTAGTTAAGTACCCACCTTCAGTGATTTTAGTTGCTTTTATAAGTTCTTTCCTGCTGATCCCTTTTGGCTTTCTTGCAATCGCACGAATAATATTTATATATATTTCTGGTTCTTCATACAACGAGTGGAACAACATATCAAATTCATCAAATAACAAACCTTCCTTCTGAAAACAGATCGCATTAACATTTTGTGCTGCTGATAATCCTTGACTTACTTCCTTAAGGTAGTGTGGTATCCCTCCCATGTCCATATAGATCTGTAATATCTGCTGGTGATTAAGATTGACTCCTGAATACCTTAGATACTCTTTAGTTTCACTTAAGTTAAAAGGCTGCAAAGGTATTCTTGCAGTAATACGGTTATGTAATCCTCCTTTATTATAGATTAAATTTTCTAACATCCATGATGCTGCTGAACCACACACGATCAATATAAGCCTTTTTCGATATGTCCAATATACATTCCAGTAGTGTTCCAGTGCTACTAAAAATCCAGATTTTCTTGCAGCAAGCCATGGCAACTCATCAAAAAATAAAACAACCTGCTCATTTCTATGAATATCAATCGAAAGAGTTAATTGATGCAATGCATCCATCCAGTTTTTAGGCAAAGCCATTCTTACACCATTGTAAAAAGATCTAGATAATGATTCTGCAAAGATCTCAAGCTGCTCCTTCAAAGCACCTTTGTTGAGACCTGTCTGCTCAAATAGGATTACATCACGTTTGTTGAAAAATTGTTTTATTAAATATGTTTTTCCTACACGACGTCGACCATACACTGCGATAAACTCGGCTGATTGGGAAAGAAGCTTATTTTCTAGGATGGCTATTTCTTTTTCTCTACCAATTATTGGTTCACTCATACAATTTACCGCGGCGTATGTTAGCATTATATACCGCGGTTATAAGATGATCAACTTTATTTTACCGCGGCGTATGTTAGCATTATATACCGCGGTTATAAGATGATCAACTTTATTTTACCGCGGCGTATGTTAGCATTATATACCGCGGTTAAGACCATCAAATGCCCCGACTTTTCGCTACCTGCATCATCAAGTCTTCCGGTGTACTTTGCGGTATTGTACTCAAAATCTCTGTCTTCTTCGTACGCTCTGCTAGTATCGACATTAATATCTCTTGCGCTTGTTTCGCATTTACATTCTGCTCAATAAATTCTCCTATCTTCTCTGGCATCTTTGATAAATTACATAATCGTATTACCTCTAATACTTCCGTGCGGCAGCTCTCGTACCCTAAACATCTTCCTTGCTCAATTAGATCATCAATATCTATTGCTTGTTCTTTTATCTCAGTTTTAGTCATATTATTTCTCCTATAATTATCTATAAATTCAGAAAACGTTGTGATTCCATCAGCAAGACCTATTTCTATTGCTCTCTCACCAAAATATAGCCCTGCTTCCGTTGATTTGATTCTTTCCGTGGACAAATTTCTGTTTCTTGCTATAAGCTGCAAAAACATTTCATATAGGCGGTCTACTTCCTCTTGTAAGCTTTCCAGACTTTCTGATGTTATTGGCTCATGCGGGTTTAAATCGTTTTTTCGACTTCCTGCAAATACTGTGGTATATTTTATCCCTTGTTTTTCATCAAACCCACTTTGATCTATATGGCTTGCTATTACTCCTATGCTTCCTACCCCAGATGTTCTGCTTACAAATACTTTTTCGGCACTTGACGCTATTGCATACGCCGCAGAATACGCATCATCATTTGCTATTGCTATGATCTTTTTTAATGCCCTTGCTTCGTAAATAAAGTCAGCAAGGTCGAATAAACCGTTTACTTCTCCTCCGGGGCTGTCTATGTCCAAAATTATTATTTCTACTTCTTCATCTATTAAAGCTTCTTCTATCTCTTTACGTATCTTCTCATACGATGTCATCCCCAACACATCATCAAAAGCTTCTGAATTCTTCGTCAAGATTCCATGTATTGGTATTACTTTTATTCCCCTTTCACTATTTCTTACTGCATGTTTTATGTTTTTAAACGTTGGATGCTTCTCTACATGTAATGACAATAAATCAAAGCTTCTTTGCTCTATCATCATCGGTTTATTGAGCCAGCTCACTTATATTATTTCAGTATTAGAATTAAAACTACTGACGTCCGAGTCAAAACTTAAGTTGAGTGAACTAGCACGTCTTTGATCTTCGGCAATTTCTTGGTCTATTTCCTCTACATCATAACCAAGTTCTGATACCACTTCTGACCTGCTCTTAAACCCATTCCTTACCGCCATTTGCTGTGCTTGCTGGTCTTTTAGCGGATCCACCCAATCAAATCCTTGTGGTATCCATTTTACCTCTTTCGCCGCTTCTTTTGCCCACTTTTCACCTATGTCTAGTTCTCCAGATAGTATTGCTAACTCTAACCACCTATCCCATACTGGCCGGCAAAATTGAAATACCATTATGTTATGCTGTAACATTCCGCACCTCCGGCGAAACTCTATTAACCCGGCTCGGATTGATGAATAATTGACATTTGTTAAGTCACCTGTTAGCTGCTCATAAGTTATTCCCATGCCTACTGCTATTGCCCTGAGCTGCTGTTTCATGAATGCTTCATAACTTCCTCCAACATCTGATGGTTCCGAGAACTTAATATCTTCTCCGGGATGGCTTTGTTGCATCGCTACTTATGAAAGGCTAACTATAGCTAGGATTATAAGCAACCTATTGAAAATCTTGTTTTTTTGCAATCAATCTGATCAAATTTAAGAATAGTAATTTATTATTTATATTAATAAACTTAATTCTATTGAAAATAGCTAAAGCATTGAAATTCTTGAATTTTAGCCGGATTAGTGAGTGGTAGTGAAATTTCTTTTACTCAAATTTAGGTATTCACTGACCGTTCTTGTTATAAATACCAGAATAATAAGCTACTGATATTCTCCATCTTTTTTATCTTTAATCCATCATAGCTAGCGATGCAACAAAGCCATTCCGCATCGTCATATTGATCAAGTTCATAGAGCTTTAACAGTACACTGGACAACCACGGTACTCCTCGAATCTGCCCAGGTCTTAGTGGTCTATAGATATGTAAAACATCATTTGCTGGTACACGAACTGATTCGCCAAATGATCCTTCTCCAGGGTGTTCTCTAAATAGGTAATATGCTTCTCTTTGCCCAAGTCTATTGAACTCAATGCCGTTTCTAATTACATTACCATTGGCAAGGGTTTGATTGCTCTTATTGTCTAAATGCTCTGATTCCAGTACTTGCAGTTGCAACGGCACACAAAGTCCATCTTCTCGTTTTCTTGTTCAGAGTCTTACAAAACATTCTCCTCCTTCTATCATGCTCCTACAAACCAAAGCTTGTAATCCATAAAAATCACTCACTCCGCTACTGTCTGCTTCATCTGTCCATCTCAGCCATAACTCTTGGACTTTTTTCCGAAATTCTGCATCTTTCGCCTTTGACTGCGGTTTTATCCCTGTTCCAACGCAATTACTCACTATCGTATCGATTATGTTTGCTGCATAGGAGTTCTTTCTTACCATATCACGAGACCGACTACGTAGGTGCTCAAGGCTTTGAGACAGCAAATTGTTTATACTTCCTGACTCTGGTTGAAAGTGCAATAATCTCCTTCCTGAACCTGATGCATCCCACGCTGAGCTCTTGATTCTTGGTTTCCGGAATAATTGTTTGAATGATTTCAATAACATTTAGCCTCTGATTGTTTTAATTATGCAGCAGGTTGTTGCACAAATTTATAGTTTAATATTGAGAAATTTCAGCAAGCTGCTGGAGAATTTGGTCATTATAGTGCATTTACCTCGGGAGTGTTAAATAAACTGTGTCAAACCGCATTTTTAGTTCAACTCAATTTTCAATCTGCCAGGAAAGAAAACATCAAGTTGAGAGATAGTTAATGCCCAATCATGTACAGGCATCGTCCACTTTTCCTCTGCCTTCTTTATAGCACAATATACCTGCTTATACAAGGCATTTATGCTGGTAAATGAGCCTTTGGTCTTAGTGAATTTCCTAATTTGCCTATGTAGCCCCTCTATGGGATTGGTGGTGTAGATTATCCTCCTAACTGGACCAGAATACTTAAAATAACCAGACAA
Source organism: Wolbachia endosymbiont (group A) of Urophora cardui (assembly GCF_964028435.1). Classification (NCBI taxonomy): domain Bacteria; kingdom Pseudomonadati; phylum Pseudomonadota; class Alphaproteobacteria; order Rickettsiales; family Anaplasmataceae; genus Wolbachia; species Wolbachia endosymbiont (group A) of Urophora cardui. The sequence goes on along the minus strand of NZ_OZ034774.1, from coordinate 657,905 downwards.
GTTTTCCCAATTATTCTGCCAAGATTTTATAACCATAGGGTACTTTGTGTCCCATTTTTCATCCAATTCCAACAGATAATTCTCGGCAATTTCCTTGCTTGAAGCTTGATATACCTTCTTTAAATCGCTCAAAAAACTCTTCGCATCTTTACTGGCCACATACTTCAGTGAGTTGCGTATCTGATGCACTATACACATCTGCACTTCCGCATTAGGAAAGACACTGTTTATAGCTGCAGGAAAGCTTTTCAGCCCATCAACGCAGGCAATAAGGATATCTTCTACTCCTCTTTCTTTGAGGTCATTTAGCACTCCCAACCAGAAGTTAGCTCCTTCACTTTCAGCCAAATAAAAACCTAATACTTCTTTTTTGCCATTTTGATCTATGCCTAATATGTTATACATGCATTTACTTACGCAATGCCCGTCCTCTTTGACTTTAAAAAACCATGAAAACTATCGGATATACAGACTGCAGCGGGCGACTACGCCATTCGTTGATTACTGGTAGCAATTTGTCAGTAATACTTGATATCTCTGCCACCGATATTTTGTGATCATAAATTTCCTCAACATGTGACACTATATCTCTATAGCCCATACCACTGGCAAATGTGCTCAAAATCTTCGTTTCAAGCTCTGGATGTAAGTTTGTTTGCCTTTTTTTGACTATTTGTGGTTCGAAACTTCCTTCCCTATCTTCTTGGCGTCAAAAGCTCAAATGACCCTGCGCTTGTACGTAAAGTCTTTGCATTCCTCCCATTTCTTCGATTATTCTCTTCGCTTTCAGCCGACAAGTGGTTTTCTATTTCACCTTCCAGGCTTACCTCCAGCAACTTTTTTATAAACGGTGTTAATACCCCTGCAACAATGTTGCAACAAACATAAAACTAAAAAAAATAATTTCCCGGCAGCTTCTACTCAAAGAACGAGGAGTTGTTTTCACTTATAGAACCAACGATCAACTGACCATCTGTTTCGATGAGTGATATATGAACATATTTATATATTTTCAAGGAAAGCTCATGGGAAAAAAGAAACTGACTGTTCGTGTTAGCTATAGTTATGAACCTAATCGGTTAGCAGAATTGTACTTATTAGATGCATATAAAAAACTAGCATTAAATAAACAAGTAAATGGGAGCCAAAAGGAGAAAATTTTTGAATGTAACAATAGAATCAATTTAAGGGGGAGCAATGATAACTGTTAGTCTGTACGCGAGAGTTTCTTCAGGAAAACAAGTGCAAGGAGATACAATAGCAAGCCAAATTACTGCTATAGAGAATAAGATTAGTGCTGATGGACATAAATTACTAAGTGAATATAAATTTATTGATAATGGTTATAGTGGCTCTGATATAATACGTCCTAGTTTAGAAAAATTAAGAGATCAAATAGCAGAAGGTAATATTAATAAGGTTTATATTCATTCTCCTGATCGTTTGGCTCGCAAATATGTACATCAAATGTTATTAGTTGATGAATTTAAGAAATTGGGTGTAGAAACAGTTTTCTTGAATTGTCAAATTGACGATAATCCAGAATCTCAATTACTATTACAAATACAGGGTATGATAGCAGAATATGAACGTGCAAAAATTATGGAACGAAGTCGTAGAGGCAAGATTCACGCAGCCAATAAAGGCAGTATAAATGTAATGAGTGGAGCTCCTTATGGCTATCGTTATATAAATAAGCATATAGGAGGAGGACAAGCCTTTTTTGAAATTAATGAAGAGGAAGCTGAAGTCATTCGTAAAATGTTTTTTTGGGTGGGAAGGGGAAGAGTAAGCATTGGAGAAGTATGTCATAGATTAAGAGCTATGTCCATCGTAACACGAACAGGAAAAAGGTATTGGGATAGGAGTGTAGTCTGTCGTCTATTACAAAATCCTGCTTATAAAGGACAAGCAGCATTCGGTAAAAAAAAGCTAGGAGTAAAATTAAAACACGTAAGACCACAGAAACGCTCTTGTGAGCAACCGAAAGACAATTATTCTACTTTTCGTACTGATAAAGAAAATTGGATTTATATTCCTGTACCTAATATTATAAACGAAGATTTATTTGATATAGTTCAAGAACAGCTAACTGAAAATAAAAGAATAGCTAGGAGAAGACGAATGGGAGCAAATTACTTGTTGCAAGGTTTAACAGTATGTCAGCTTTGTCATTATGGATATCATGGTATTAGCACTTGCTCTAGCGCTCGTCGAACATATTATCGTTGTACTGGTACGGAGCGAGGTCACTTTGGTGGCAATAAAATGTGTAATAATAGAATGATTCGTACAGATGTATTAGACGTGGCTGTATGGGAAGAGGTAAAATACCTATTGAAAAATCCTACTCGGATATTAGAAGAATACAAGCGTAGACTTTCAGAGATTAAAAAATCACCATTAGATCAAAAAAGTGACTTTCTTGAGAAAAAAGAAGATCAATTAAACTGTGGCATTGCAAGGCTTATTGATGGCTATACTCAAGGATACATCAATGAAGAAGAGTTTAAACCAAGAATTAAAGCAATGAAACAAACCTTACAAATGATCGGAGAGCAAAAGAAAAAGATATTTGATCAAAAAAGACTTGAACAAGACTTAACTCTAGTGGTGACTACTTTAGAAGAGTTTTCTTCTAGCGTTAACTCAAGTCTTGATAACGCAGATTGGCTAACTAGACGTGATATCATTAGAACATTAGTTAAGCGAATTGAGATTAACCATGAAGACGTGCATATCGTGTTTCGAGTAAAAGAGCTGCCAGACTCTTTCACACACAGTGGAAAAGCGGACCAAAGTTTATTGCAACATTGTTGCAGGAGTCAAGCCTGTTGATATAAGAGCAATGATAAACCTATTTATAGTTCAATCTGGAGTAAATTATAAAATAGATGAGTTATTGCTAATTAAAATAGCAGAAGGCTTAGAAGAAGGAGAATTACGCTCACAAATAAATCAGATGATAGAGACGCTAAAAAAACATGAAAGGTTTGTAGAATTGGAATATAAAGTAAGAAGATTAAAATCAGAACTTGCAAGTGGAGAAGAGCAAGCTGAAGCTATGAAGTCTAGCATAGAAGAACGAGAAAGAGAAATGAAAGAGATTGGGAACAAAAGCGACCAAGTAATAAGGGAAAGAGAGAAGTTATTATCAAGATTGAGCAATAATGCAAATAGAAGACATTAGTGGGCAAACGGTTTGAGGAGTGATGGCAGAGGCTACGGTTCTTTAGACTACAAAGTAGGGCAGAAAGTAAGGAGTTGTAGGCTAGCGAAGAAATATACTCAAGAGGATTTGGCAAGTAAAATTGGTACAAAATATCAGGTCATACTACAATATGAAAAAGGAACACGTAGAATTTCAATTAAGAAGTTATATGCATTGGCAGAAGCATTATCGACAAGTGCTAGAGATCTAGTTTCAACAGTATCAAAAAGGTATTTTGAAAATGAGGGAGAAGAGATATTAAATCTGGTAAGAAGACATAAAGAGATTAAGGATCAAGAATTACGCGAGATATTTTATTTATTAACCAAATTCATCCGTATTAGTGAGGAAAGAAGTGGAAAAGCGGTGAAAATAGAAGTAGCAAGGGGTTTAGTTAAAGAAGGAGTTTCTGTTGATGTTATCTCTCGAACAACCAATTTATCTATTGGTGAATATGAAGAGAAGAAGATTTTTATTCCGTACAAGGTAGGTCAAAGAATAAAAGGGTGGAGGTTGAGACGAGGATACACTCAGGAAGATTTAGCAAACAAAGTGGGCATAACAAATCAAAGAATATATGAATATGAACAAGGGCGAGCTGCTGTTTCACTTGAAATGTTGGATGAAATAGCAAAGGTGTTATCAATTAGTATCGTAGATTTACTTCCCGAAACAACAGAAAATGAAGATGGGGGAGAAAATGAGCTATCAAATTTGATAGAAGAATACAAAAAGATTGAGAGTCAGGAATTACGCCATGTACTAATCGAATCTTTATTTGAAGGCATACGTGTTTGTAGGGAAAAGGTTAGAAAAGCAAAGAAGATCGAAGTTGCAAAGAATCTAGTTAAAGAAGGAATTTCTGTTGATATTATCTTACAAACGACTGGCCATAAGTTTTAAATAAGATATTAATATCTTTTATATTTTCATAAAAAAAATAAACGAAAAAAATTGAAAAATTGATTTGACTTCACCCGGAACCTATGGCTTTATGCCAATACTGCTAAAAAAACAGCAGTAAATATTTAAAAAAAATTTATTATTAGTGAAGGATATATTATATGAATAACAAGAATAAAAGTAAAGATCGTAGAGAAGAAATAGAGTTTAGAGCATTGGTAAGCAAAGGAAATGCTTTACTAGATCATGAAATAATAGAAACGTTTCTGAGTGGAGCGCATGATGGGGTCGAAGCTCGTGTTATTGCTGAAAGGCTAATGGATCGTTTTAAAGGAATAGGAAAGATTTCAAGTCTGGAAATAGATGACCTGAAAACTATAGAAGGGGTAAACGACTCTACAGTTACAGCAATTTTATGTCTTAAGGAAGCTTTAAAGAGGGTGCCGAGAGAAGAATTAAAGAAAGGCCCTGTAATAGGTGGTAACTTAGAAAAGCTCGTAGAATATTTAAAGGCATGTATAGGGCACTTAGAAAAGGAATGTACAATAATAATATATTTGGATCAAAAGTTCCATTTAATAGGGGAAACAGTGTATGTTGGTAAAATGGATAGTGTACCTATTTGCATACATGAAGTGGCAAGAAAAGCAATAATAGAAAAAGCAAAGTTAATGATAATGTCGCACAACCACCCATGCGGAAGTGTAAAGCCATCTGATGAGGATCTAGCTGTAACTAAAAAATTGGCTAAAGCTTGTGAGACTATAGAGATTAGGTTATATGACCACATTATCATTACAAGTGCAAGTCATTTTAGTCTTAAGAAAGAAGGACTGTTATAGCATCCGAAAAGAAGAAATGAGCAGCTGTTCCAAAGCAAAAGATAGCTGCTCTGAATCTTAAAAGTCTTTTGTGATCAAGACTTGAATAATATTTGCAAGCACATTAATTACGCTTTATAATTAATGAAAAAGCATACATCTAGTTAACAATAAAGTAATAAAGCTCGGTGTAAACTTAGAAAGTATTTTAAATAGCGGAGGCTAATATGAGTAATAAAATAATTGTACCTTTTAATGATAAAGAGGGAAATACTTACGAATTAAACATTGATCTTGACGTATTGTCGAAGGATAATAGCATATCTAAAGCTATTGTAGGCATCTTTAAGAAAAACCAGCAGTCTATCCCTGCAGGCGATGATCTTAGCAAATTACCGGAGATATTAGATGCTATTGCTGGAAAGAAAAACCTGTTGTCCGCCTTTTCAAGTAAAACGACTAATAAGAAGGCTAAGAACCTTGAAAGTAAAAAGCCTTCTTCTCAAGATGGTCGTGACAAACCAAGCAACTCGGAAGAAGGACTGAATAATCATTATAGCAGACAAGGTCGTTCAAGGAAATCAAATCCATTTATCTCACCGCTGCAAAAAATAGAGCCAAGTTGGGATGAAAATGAGAAGTTGAACCGGTTTAAAAATGCAGTAATAAAAGCAGAAAACATAAATGAAGTGGTTGAAGCCTTAAAACAAGCAATAGGTAAAGGAGTAAGGATGAATGCATATTATGATGGACAGCGTAGTTTTGCTGATATCGTGATGTGTAAAATACTTTCGAACCAATTCACAAAAGATGAGCAGGAAAAGATTGTGGGTGCATTAATGCTGAGAGGCGCAACATTTAGCAGTTGTGTTAAAAGTCAATAGAGAAATGAAAAATACTGAAAAATAATTTTTACTTGGTGGGCTATAAAGCCAAAGATGCTTTTAACATATTTTACGTAATTTCGGAGGATTTATTGATGCAGGCAGCCAAGGCACGACAAAATATATAAACCTACAAAGCTAAAGCTATTCCGCGGACTATAGCAACTACAAATTCAGCGGAAAAAACAAAATTAATAACTTTATCAGCCAAAATTTCCAGGAGAAAAACATGTCTTGTATAACTGAACCAAATAATCTTGGTGACCTCTTAAAATATGAGGCATCAAATCTATACTCACGTGACCAAATTACTGTTGCTAAGGGACAAAACCTAAAGCTTGAAGCAGTGGTTAGCAAAAAGACAGATGATGGGGGCTTTATAAGAGCTCTAAATCCGCTAGGCACAGATGGTACTCAAACAGCAATAGGTGTGATTATAAACGATGTAAATAGTAAAGATGCAGATATTAAAGCAGTAATCATTACTCGCGTAGCTTTACTTGCTGATCATGCAATTGTCTGGCCAGCAAATATAACTGAAGAGCAAGAAACAGCAGCAATAAAACAACTTGAAGAGAGGGGTATTATTGTCCGTAAAGGAATCTGAATTTTATATTAATTTTTAATAGGAGCTAAACATTATGCAAAATCCACTTTCAAATCCAGCATTCAATATGATAGCATTAACTGGAGCTATTAATATTTTACCAATTAGTTTTGGTCGAACTGAAAGTTTAAAACTTTTTCCGAGTAAATCAGTAAGGTTTCGCCATATTGCCATTGAAGAACAAAACGGTTTTTTAGCACTACTTCCAACTCAAGTTCCAGGAGCACCAGCAACTGTTGGAAAAATAAGTTGTAATATTTGATTTAAATTCTTTTAAAAAGTGTGGATGTGGATAAGTGCTTTCAGTCTGTGTAAGCGCACTTATCCACATCCACACTAATCTGCTAGTGTTGGATCTAAGCAGACTTAGGGCTGTATTCCTCAGTAAAAACCCTGTCATCTCTTACTAAAGAGTTAGCAAGTAAAAGTAACTTTCTCATAGCAGCAGTGGAAGCAACTTTATATGGTTTTTTATATTGATTATGTAACCTATCAAAAAAAGTTTTTATGAAAGAATTCCATTTCCGCGCACTAAGAATACACATATACAAGACTGTTCTAATTTGTGACCTACCGCCTTGAATGCACCTTTTTCCTTTATTAAAACCACTGTCTCGATTAAAAGGTGCAACTCCGGCAATGCTAGATATTTGCTTTCTTTGAAGAGTTCCTAATTCTGGCAGATAACAAATAATAGTAATAGCTGTGATTTTACTTACACCTGGTATACTAGTTATTGATATGTATTTTTTTTTAAGCTCTTGACTTTGTTCAATCAACTCAATCATCTCATCTTCTAAAACTTGAATTTGATTCTGTAATATGACAAGTAGCTCTTCCATTTGTTTGATTATGGATATATCAGTTACTTGATGAGCTTGAGTTTTTTGTATTTTTGCCATTTCTACTAGTTGATTTCTACGAGATAGCTTTTGCCTCAAGAAGTCAACATTACTAACTTTTAAAGGAGTAACGCGCATATCTGTATTATTAATATAACGTGAGATAATGCTGCAGTCTATTTTATCAGTTTTAGTAGCAATACCAAGGCTTTTTGCATAGTCTCTCACCCATCTAGGTTGAATTACATATACTTCGAAACCATGGCTTAGTAAAGTATAAGCACATAATTTTTCGTACCCACCAGTTGCTTCAAGTCCAACTTTGATTACATTATGTAAATGCAGAAAGTCGAGTATTTGATCAATAGCTTGAACGTTATTTTCAAATACTTTATAATGTCCAAGTGGATGAATGTGGATATCTAGTTTATTTTTGCTAACATCAATGCCAGCAATGATATTTGATAAATTCATAATTCCTCCATAGAATAACATGTAATACTGCATTTTCCACCCTTATATACGAGCCTAAAAGCTCAATCAGTTGTTCGGAACTTTTCAGTAAATAATCAGGGAAGAGAACCTTGCTAAATTACGGTCCTTTATGACCAAGGCGATCTACGGTTCCTCTTCTCTGCATGTTCTTAATATTACCACTTTGTAATATTTATGAACTTGTTTTTAACATATAAGGTGACCTTCTGAAATATGAAGTATATAGAGATTATACAAGAGAGGAAATAACCGTAGCCAAAGGACAAAACCTCAAACTTGGAACAGTTGTTGGCTATGATAAAGATAACATGATTAAGATAATAAATCCAACGGCCACGGATGGAACACAAACAGCGATAGGTGTAATAACAAGTGATGTAAACGCAACGGAAACCACCAAAGCAGTAATCATTACTCGTATTGCAATGTTAGCAGATCATGCAGTGGTGTGGCCAGCAAATATAACAGAAGAGCAAAAAGCTGCAGCAATAAAACAACTTGAAGCACGAGGCGTTATCATCCGCAAGGGAGTTTAACGAGCTACCAGACTCAGCAACTTACATAGAAACAACTTAAAACACACAGCATTAAAGGGAAAGGGGGAAAGAATGCAAAATCCATTTACAAATCCAGCATTTAGTATGACGGAATTAACTAAAGCAATAAACATATTGCCGATAAATTATGGTCGAACAGAAAGCTTAAATTTATTTCCAAGTAGATCGGTAAGATTTCGACATATTACGATAGAAGAACACCACGGAGTTTTAACTTTATTACCAACACAAGTCCCAGGAGCACCAGCAACAGTAGGGAAAAGAGGAAAAAGGAAAATAAGGACGTTTACGATACCACATATTCCCCATGATGACGTAGTATTGCCTGAAGAAGTACAAGGAATAAGGGCATTTGGGTCAGAGAGTGAACTAAAAGCACTTGCAGATGTAATAACCGATCATTTGCAATTGATGAGAAACAAACACGCAATAACGTTAGAACATTTGCGGATGGGGGCGTTAAAAGGGATTATTCTGGATGCTGATGGCAGTGAGTTATTAAACCTTTACAACGAATTTGAAATTACGCCAAAAGTAGTAAATTTTGCGCTGGGAACAGCAACCACCGATGTCAAGCGTAAGTGTCTGGAAGTATTGAGGCATGTTGAGGACAACTTAAGTGGTGAATATATGACCGGGATTCATGCGCTGGTAAGCCCAGAGTTTTTTGACGCTTTAACTTCTCATACCAAGGTAAAAGAAGCATACGAGAGATGGCAAGAAGGAGCAGCACTCCGGAACGACATGAGATCAGGATTTACGTTCTGTGGAATAACATTTGAGGAGTACAGAGGACAAGCAACTGACCCTGAAGGAAATGTGAGAAGGTTTATAGAAAAAGATACGGGGCACTGTTTTCCACTTGGTACAGCAAACACATTTACTACTTACTTTGCGCCAGCGGACTTCAATGAAACAGTAAATACACTAGGACAGCCGCTCTATGCAAAACAAGAGCCAAGAAGATTTGATAGAGGAACTAACCTTCATACCCAATCAAACCCTTTGCCGATGTGCCACCGTCCGGGGATATTAGTAAAAATCGTTGCAGCATAGAGGAGCCAAAAAGGAGAGAATGACTTTAATCAAACTCTCCTACCAATGTAGCCACTTTCTTAGCGTGCTTCTTAAATTACTATATAAAGGTAAGATGTGCAAATGGTTTTTGTAGGCAGAGCAACTACAAGAAAAGAGGTACGAAAAAGCTACCTACACAAGCTTTAGAAGTTTAGTAAGTATAAAGGAAGAATGCAAGGAAATATTAAGAGATTATTTAAAGATTGTTTTGCACATCTGGGAGAGCAAGCGTTGTATGAGTCAAAGGATAAGTCATACAAGGTACAGATATTAAAGCAACAGCCAGATAAATTATACGGGATTGGTGAAGGACAATTTGTAGGAGAAATTTTGACTTTAGAAGTAAGTGTGTTTGATGTATTAAAGCCAATGGTGGGAGATACTTTTTCCATAGGTAGTTGTAGATACAGAGTACACTCACCGCCGCTTAGGGATAATTCAGGAATAATCTGGAAAATTCAAGCGTCAGGGGTGTAAATGCGTATTAACGTTGAAGTTACCGGTAGTATTGAAAAGGTAATACAAAGTATAGATGCTGAAAGGAAAAAAGTGGAAAAAGCGACGGTGAGGGCATTAAACAAAACAGCACTATGGGTAAGGTCGCAAACTGTCAAACAAGTTAGCGAAGAAAAACAAATACCAAAAAAAGCAATGAGAAAAAAGTTAAGTGTGGATAAAGCAAATAGAAAGCGTTTATGGTCAGTAGTGAAGCTGAGTTCGCAGTGGATAGGAGTAGCAAAACTTGGGAGTATAAAACAGACAAAGATAGGAGCAAAAGTAGGAAGCCGTATGTATGAAGGAGCATTTATAGCAACAATGAAAAATGGTCATATAGAAAAGAAGGTACATACCAATAGATGAAATTAAAGTAAACACGCAAGCTCGGGAAATAATGAAAGAGTTAGTTGATAATGAAGTAGAGAGAGTATTTGAGAAGTATTTTGATCAGCAAATGAGTTATATGAAATAATGTTCTGGGGAAATTTACATCAGGCAATTTGTAAAACGCTAAAAGAAGAAATCCCAGCAATACAAACGTGCGAAATGTATAGAGCAGAACGTCGGGAAATAATAGCGCCAGCAGTGTTTGTAGAGCTTGCAAGTTTAGAACCAGGAAAAGATCCGGGGACTGAGGAATTAGCGTTGAGGGCAAGATTTGAGGCAAGAGTAGTAGTTGATGGAACAGTCGAGGATTCTCAGGTAGTGGTAAGGTCACTGGCAGCGGAAGTTGCAAGGGTTGTAAGTAAAAATACTTGGAACGTGGAAAATGTTTCGCCAGGAGAATTTATATCTGCGGAAATTGACGGATTTAGGCCAGAGTTGGATGCGTATTTAGTGTGGTTAGTTGAATGGGTTCACGAGCTGCATTTGGGAGAATCAGTCTGGTTAGAGGGAAAAATTAAGCCACATACCATAAACGTGGGAAATATAAATGTTAGACCATAATTTTGCCATTGCAGAGCTAAATAGAAGGCTAGCGAATATTATTCGTATAGGTCTAGTGAAAGAAATCGACTATGAAAAAGCAAGAGTAAGGGTCAAAGTAGGAGAATTTTTAACAGATTGGTTACCATGGATTACTTGCCGAGCTGAAAGCTGGTCACCACCGAATATTGATGAGCAAGTGGTAGTGTTATCACCATTTGGGGAATTATCATTAGGAGTGGTGTTACCGGCAATATATCAGGAGAAATATCCGCCTCCGGAGAATAAAAAGGAAATAAATAGTGTAAAATTTCAAGATGGAACAAAATTATCGTACGACAAGGAGAATCATCATCTTGAGATTGAAGTAGTAGATAAAATAACGTTGAAAGTAGAGGGATCAAGCGTAGAGATGACAAAGGATGGAATAAAACTTAAAGCACAAAGAATAAATCTAAATTAGGAAAAGGAATGAATAAATCAGTTATATGCCTAGGAGATCACTGCGGGGAAGCGTTGCCGCATTTTTGTATAAGTGGAAGCAGAGATATATTTGTAAACGGAAGACCAGTTTGTCGGCAAGGAGATAGTTTTACAGAAGGTAAGGTAATGGCACAAGGGTCAAAAACAGTGTTTGCAAATGGTCATGGTATAGGAAGAGTTGGGGATTCAGTATCTTGTGGTTTTAAGGTAATAAGTGGAAGTAGTAATGTTTTTTCAGAATAAAAATAAACCATGTGCTATACTTACCAAAAGTAAAATTATGAACATGGATATAACTACTAGCCTATTAGGAGACGTTAGTAATTTAATAGATAGAGCAAAGAATCATCTTTCTGTTCAATTCAATTCTACTCTAGTATTGTTAAACTGGGAAATTGGCTCCAGAATTGATCAAGATATCCTAAAGCACAAACGTGCAGATTATGGGAAGCAAATCATCTCCCAACTTGCAAAAGAACTTCAGATGAAATATGGACGTGGATTTGATAGAGCTTCATTGTTTCGGATGGTGCAATTTTCCAAATTCTTTCCCGATCAAGAAATTGTCGCGACACTGTCACAACAATTGAGTTGGTCACATTTTGTAGAAATTATTGCAATTTCTGATGAGCTGAAGCGTAATTATTATATAGAAATGTGTCGTATTGAAAGATGGAGTGTTAGAGCACTACGTAGTAGAATCGATACCATGTTGTATGAACGTACAGCACTAGCAAAAAAGCCTGAGGACTTCATAAGACAAAGCATCAAACAGTTACGTGAAGAAAATACGTTAGCCCCCGAATTCATTTTTCACGATCCATACTTCCTTAACTTTGTGGAATTGCCATCAAGTCATAGTGAGACTGATCTAGAAAATACGATTTTGGATGAATTGGTAAAATTTTTACAAGAGTTTGGTAATGATTTTTGTTTTGTGACACGTCAAAAAAGGATGAGTACCGAAAGAATTGATAGGTATTTAGACTTGCTATTTTTTCATAGGGGATTAAGGCGCCTTATTGCAATAGAACTAAAAATTGGTCGATTTGAACCAGCTTATAAAGGACAGATGGAATGGTACTTAAATTGGTTAGATAAAAATGAACGAAAACCAGATGAAGAAAAACCCCTAGGGATTATTTTGTGTGCTGATAAGGATCAAGAAGATATAGAATACCTGGAGCTTGAAGGATCTAATATTCATGTTGCACAGTATTTAAGACAGTTGCCTCCTAAGGAAATCCTTGAGGAGAAGTTGAGAAAAGCTATCTCTATAGCTCGTGAAAAATACGCAAGTACTAAGAAGAAAATGATTAAACAGATATAACACAAAAGGCAACGTGTTTATGCGAGGAATGGACGTTAATACTGGAAAAGAGTTAGAAGGAATAGAACATTTAAAGCAATCAATAGTTAATATTTTAACTACTCCTATTAACAGCAGAATAATGCGCAGGAACTATGGGTCAAGATTACTTGAGTTAGTTGACCGGCCAATCAATCGTGATTTTACGTTAGAAATTTACGCAGCAACAGCAGAAGCACTACAAAAGTGGGAAAAGAGATTTAAGTTAGAAAAAGTAAAAATAACAGAAGTGAAAGAAGGAAAAGTAACGCTTGACCTAGAAGGATTGTACTTACCAATGGGGGAAAAGATTCGCTTTGATGGAGTTGTGGTATAAAGATGGAGCAGCCTAACATTATTGAGCCACTGAACTTCGAAGAAATCTTTTCACGTATGAAGGAGGAGTTGATACGTCTAGACTCAAGTTTTACAGCATTAGTAGAAAGTGACCCAGCAATAAAGATTTTAGAGGTAGCAGCATGGCGAGAACTTTTGCTGAGAGAAAGAATAAACGAAGCAGCAAGGGGCAACTTACTTAAGTTTGCAAGGGGAGAAGAACTTGATGATTTAGCTGAATTTTACGGAGTGGAAAGGGAGAACGGGGAAAAGGATGAACGATTTAGAAAAAGAATCAAGGCAAGAATAGTTGGCTCAAGCACAGGAGGAAATTATCGGTATTATGCATTATCAGCAGATACGAGAGTAAAAGATGCATTAGTAGAATCACCTGTACCAGGAAAAGTACAAGTTTCAATCTTATCCACAGAATTATCCACACTGCCAGAAGAATTACTAGAAATTGTCAGAAATCAGCTAAACAGGGAGGATGTGAGGATTTTAACAGATACAATAGAAGTGGTAAGTTGCAATATTATTGAAATAGATATCCACAGTAAAATTAGCATTAAAAGACCAGATATTATTGAAACGGTGAAGAAGCAATTTATAGAAAAATTTGAAACAACGAAAAGATTAGGATGGAAAGTAACGAAATCATGGATTATAGCCAACCTGTTTGTGGATGGGGTAGAAAACGTAGAATTAATCGAGCCAAGAGAGGATGTTGTGGTACTGGGGAATGAGTGTGCTGCCTTAAGAAGTTTAAATGTTGAGTTGAATTAATGCTATTACCACCAAACGCAACAAAGCAAGAAAAAGCGCTGATTGATGCAATCGATTACAAAGTAGACCCAAGCTGTGTAAAAGGATTTAAATTTAGCCTAGGGGAAAAAATATTGCCGTGGTTGGTTGAAGAATATGGATTGGGGGAAATTCTACGCTGGGTAAAAGACAAAAGAAAGGCGATAAAAGAAGGAATAAAATTTCAGCGTTTGAGAGGAACACCAGCATCGCTGAAAATAGCACTGAAGTGGGCAAATATAGAAGATATTACAATTATTGAAGAGCCACCCGGAGAACACTTTTTTGAATTACAGATAGGGATAAAAGATGTTCCGAACGACTTCTTCGTTGATGCAGTAGTAGAATTAGCAAAACTATCATTGCCAGCAAGATCACGGCTAATGAGGATTTTTAACGATTATTATAATGCGCAGAGATTTATATTGGATGAGAGTTTATTTGGAGATCTTCTTTCTGACTATTCGGGGGTAAAAATAGAAAAAGATGGACCAGTGTTATCATTTGGGAGAGTAAATTTTCAGGTCTAGTGGTCCAGTTATTAGGATTATAGAAAACTATCTACGCGATCATTATGAGCAGGCATTAAGTAATGATCTGTATAGGCTAGATGTAGCAATACTTGGAGAAACCGAGCCTCACACAAAGAATTATAACGGTATTTATGAAAGAAGTCATCAGTGGAATAATTTAAAAACGTTATATCCGCTACCACAGAGCTTATTACCTGAGATTAAGTTTGCTAAAGCGCAGATAGTATTATCGGACAGTTGGAGTTTAGGAGAAATAAACGCATGTTTTCCAGTAAGTAGTATAGAAGAGAGGGGAAAAAGGTTTTTACTAGGAAGTGATAAGCTATCTGAACAACTGTGGAATTTAAAATACAAGCCAATTTTAGAAAGATTTTTTGCCGTTCACCACTATCAAGTAAAGAATTTCTCTACCCCAAAATAATAAGATTTAGCGTAGCAGAACACTACATTCATTTTGAAAACGAATTGGATTCAAAGCAAAAAAATGCAACATACGAGCTAGAAAACTACATTTTAGTGTTTTACCCAGGTATACTAACATGGCATGAACATCGACATTTGAACAGGTCCTGGGAAGAAAAACAACCTATATGCTTAATGAATTAAATACATATATTTATATCTTCATATACTACATTAACATTCGGTAAAAATGTGTGTTTTTTGAAAAAAAGAAGTTGCTTTTCCATGCCAAAACAGCTATAAATTAGGTAGGTGTAGGTAAACATAAGAAATTGATCTTGCACTGAAGTGAGCCAAATTGGCGACTTTATGTATGTTTTTATAGTGAGGTAACTAAAATGTTCAATTTAAATAAAAGACTGGAAAAATTAAAGGAGAATTCATTTCGTGGAATAAATGAAAAAGACGCAGCAGGTTGCACAATATTGCACCGAGCAGCACAAGTGTCAAATCCAGAAGTAATAAAGTTATTAATAGAAAAAGGTGCAGGTACAAACGATAGAAACAATAGAGGCGAGACACCATTGCACCTAGCGGCATTCTATGGAAAGGTAGAGAATGTAAAAGCACTGATAGAAGGAGGAGCAAATGTAAATGCTATAGATGATGGAGGATATACGGCATTACATAGTGCGAGCTTAATGAGTTGTGAAAAGACAGTAAGGGAGCTAATAAAAGCAGGGTCGAATGTTAATACTGGGAACTACATAGGAAGGACCCCCCTACATGAAGCAGTATTTATGAGGGAAATAGTGAACGTGAGGGCAATATTAGAAGCGGGAGGTGACGTAAATGCGAAAGACCAAAAAGGATATACACCACTACATATAGCATGCAAGACAGGAGAAACAAAAGAGATAATAAAAGAGCTAGTAAAAGCTGGAGCAAATGTAGAGCAAAAGGATAAATTTGGCAAAACAGCAATGTATTATGCGAGAACTGAAGAGTTGCTAGAAAAACTAAGGGAGTTGTCGGAGCGGACAGTAGATGCGATATTTAGCCTAGATTTAAAAGAAAAAGGAGAAAGAAGGTTTGAAGAAATAAGGGAAAAGTTAGAAGAAGCGCCATTGGTCAAGAAGGCACTGATGGAAGTGGAAAAAGAGCTAGAAGATATGGATGAGAAGATAAAAGGGCTATAAAAAGAGCTTTCTGTAAGAGAAGGGAGTAAAAGGGTTGGCTACAAGATAATAGGAAAAATAGGAAGCCTAAATTTAAAAGAAAAAGCTGACAACAGCAGGAGAGGAACCGCTTATTATTTAACAGATTAAGTATATTAGATTTATATCTTAATCTAATATGCGAAAAAAATGTGTATATTTTGTAAAAAAAACTTGCTTTTTATGCCAAAATAGCCCTAAGTGAAAAAGTAGCTAGTAAATAAACAAGATTTGCTAAGCGCTAAAGTGAGCCAAATTGGAGGCACTTTAAATTGCATTAATAGCTGAGGAACATTATGGTAAAATTTAGTAAGAAAGAAAGAGAAGAGTTTAATAAGTCGTGGAAAGAAGTATTAGATAACTCAATAGAAAATATTAATAAAAAAGACACAAAAGGAAGGACGATATTGCATTACGCGGTGGGAATGCCAGATCCAAAAAAAGTGAGGTTATTAATCAAAAAAGGAGCAGATATAAATGTGGCAGATGCGGGACAATATAGACCATTGCACTTAGCAGTAATGGGACAACGTGTAGAAAATACAAAGGAGCTGATAAAGGCAGGAGTAGAGGTAAACGCAGTGGAACGAAGTAGCAAATTTGCTGCGTTACACCTGGCATGCATGGTAAGTGAGGTAAAAATAGTAGAAGAGCTAGTAAAAGCGGGAGCAAATGTAGAGCAAAAGGATAAATTTGGCAAAACGGCAATGGATTATGCGAGAAATAATAAAGAGATAAAAGAAGTGTTAGAGAACGTAAAAATCGCAAATAAGCAGAGAGAGTTCATAGAAAAATAAGGGTCGTATCAGCAGCAGGTGTGATAGTGGCAAAAGAAGAGCTTGTGAAAATTTAGAAGGGCTGTGGCTAAGAAAGAGGTGATTATGGAAAAAGGGAAATTTTATCATTAGAGGGAAAAAAGAAGCTTGATGATTTGGGAGAGTGCTCAATTGATGAAAGATAGCGTATGTGTTTCTAAAATTTTGCATAAAAGCTGAGAGAAATAAAGGTTAACAGTTGCGTCTTTTTCGCAAGAGTAATGGATTTATGGAAAAAGGGAGTGCCTGAACTATGAAAACATTTACAGGAGAAATTATGAGAAAGAGAACGTTAACTGTGACCTGTCGATATGAGCCTGATGAGTTAGCAGATAAACATTTATCAGAAGCTTACGAGCAGTTACTAAAGTATTCAGTAAAAAGAAACAACGAAAAGGAGGTAGAAAAAGATGATAACGGTAGCCTTGTATGCAAGAGTTTCATCAGACCGACAAGTGCGGGATGGCTTTGTTGCATCGCTAGCTATGATGGATTAAAGATAAAAAAGATGGAGAATATCAGTAGCTTATTATTCTGGTATTTATAACAAGAACGGTCAGTGAATACCTAAATTTGAGTAAAAGAAATTTCACTACCACTCACTAATCCGGCTAAAATTCAAGAATTTCAATGCTTTAGCTATTTTCAATAGAATTAAGTTTATTAATATAAATAATAAATTACTATTCTTAAATTTGATCAGATTGATTGCAAAAAAACAAGATTTTCAATAGGTTGCTTATAATCCTAGCTATAGTTAGCCTTTCATAAGTAGCGATGCAACAAAGCCGTGCGGGATCATACAATAGAGAGCCAAATTGCAGAGCTTAAGCGTAGAATTGCTGTAGATGGACATGAGTTATTGGAAGAATATGTATTCACTGACGATGGCCGTAGAGGGTCAAATTTAGAGCGTGAAGGTTTAAAGAAATTACGTGATAAAGTAGCAGAAGGAAAAATTAATAAGATTTATATCTATTCACTAGATCGGTTGTCACGTGATCCTGTAGATCAAAGAGATGTAATAGATGAATTTAAGAGAGCAAGAGTAGAAATAATCTTTTCAAATCATAAGGTTGATGATACACCAGAGTCCGATTGGCTTTGTTGCATCGCTACTTATGAAAGGCTAACTATAGCTAGGATTATAAGCAACCTATTGAAAATCTTGTTTTTTTGCAATCAATCTGATCAAATTTAAGAATAGTAATTTATTATTTATATTAATAAACTTAATTCTATTGAAAATAGCTAAAGCATTGAAATTCTTGAATTTTAGCCGGATTAGTGAGTGGTAGTGAAATTTCTTTTACTCAAATTTAGGTATTCACTGACCGTTCTTGTTATAAATACCAGAATAATAAGCTACTGATATTCTCCATCTTTTTTATCTTTAATCCATCATAGCTAGCGATGCAACAAAGCCAGTCCGATTTAATGACAGATGTGCAAGGAGCAGTAGGAAGGTTTGAACTGAGACAAATCTTGATACGAAGCATGAGGGGAAAACTGCATGCAGCAAGAGAAGGTTGTGTGAGTGTAATAAGCAATGCACCTTATGGTTATCGATATAT
Source organism: Wolbachia endosymbiont (group A) of Urophora cardui (assembly GCF_964028435.1). NCBI lineage: Bacteria > Pseudomonadati > Pseudomonadota > Alphaproteobacteria > Rickettsiales > Anaplasmataceae > Wolbachia > Wolbachia endosymbiont (group A) of Urophora cardui. Next base: position 639,571 of record NZ_OZ034774.1, on the reverse strand, counting down.
AAGAAAGCATGTAAAAGGAGGAGAAAACAAATTTGAAATTAATGAAGAGGAAGCAAAAGTAGTGAGAGAGGTGTTCATGTGGATTGGAGAGGAAAGGATAAGTATTAGAGAAGCGGTAAAGAGACTAAGAGAAGCTTCTGTTAGAACACAAACAGGAAAAGAGGTGTGGCATTCAAGCACCATCCATAAGATGTTAAAAAATCCAGCATACAAGGGGCTAGCAGCATATGGTAAAACAAAGGCGGGCCCAGTAATGCTAGAAGTCAAACCAAAAAAAAGCAACAGCCGGCGAACTCACTCTATTTACAGTACAGATGAGGAGAATTGGATTCATATACCGGTGCCGAAAATAGTTGACGAGGATTTGTTTAATGTAGTACAAGAACAATTGATTGAGAATAAACAGAGAGCAAGAGTGCAGCAAAGAAAAGAGACATATCTGTTGCAAAAGCTAGTTGTGTGTAAGTGTTGTGGACGTGCTTACTGCGGAAGGCGAAATTACAGCAAAGAAAAAAAGATTGTGTATACTTATTACACTTGCCTGGGTACAAGAAATTTTTACGGTAATAAGGTATGCACTAACGGATCTATTCGTGGAGAAGTGTTAGAAACAGGTGTGTGGGAAGAAGTAAAAAGTGTATTAAAAAATCCAGATAGGATGGTAAAGGAGTACCAATGTAGAATTTCAGAACATAAGAATGAATTATTAGATGAAAGGTTTGCAAGACGTGAGAGTCAATTAAAACAAAATATTAAAGAACTTATAAATGATTATTATATTCAAGAGAATACAAGTGAGGAAAAATATATAAGTAAGGAAGACTTTAAGCAGGCAATGAAAAAAATGAAGGAACGTTTAAAAGAGATTGAAGGAGAGAAGAAAAAGGTGATTGATCAAAAGGGACTACAGGAGAAAATGAATCTTATTACAAATAGCATAAAGGGCTTTTATTCTAGTGTTAAATCGGAATGGCTTTGTTGCATCGCTAGCTATGATGGATTAAAGATAAAAAAGATGGAGAATATCAGTAGCTTATTATTCTGGTATTTATAACAAGAACGGTCAGTGAATACCTAAATTTGAGTAAAAGAAATTTCACTACCACTCACTAATCCGGCTAAAATTCAAGAATTTCAATGCTTTAGCTATTTTCAATAGAATTAAGTTTATTAATATAAATAATAAATTACTATTCTTAAATTTGATCAGATTGATTGCAAAAAAACAAGATTTTCAATAGGTTGCTTATAATCCTAGCTATAGTTAGCCTTTCATAAGTAGCGATGCAACAAAGCCAATCGGAATTGGAACAACTAGATTGGCAAGCTAAACGTAGTCTTATTAGGACATTAGTAAAAGAAGTCAACATTGATCTTGATGAAGTAAATGTAGTATTTAAGATCAGAGAACTCAACAATCCCGCCCAGAATGGACAAAATCAGAAGTTGGCAGATTGTCTAAGGTGTCTGGGCACTGGGATGACACCATTTGCTGTGCAATTTACCTTCAAAAATGAATGTTCGTACAGCTATGTGTCAGCTACTTGCATGACACCCTGCTGGTGGGACAATGTTTGTATAGTTGTGCGTCACGCGCTGGAATGACGAATTACTTAACCGTCATACCGTCACGGTATCTCCTAGCATAGATCCCGCTAACACGTAGCGGGATGACGAATTTGTATCGGAAAACAAGTAGCATGACGGTTTGTCAAATGTCTCTCAGTTTCTCAAAAAAATCCTTTAACAAAAAAGAGCATTCTGTTTCTAATATCCCACCATAAACTTCAGGTATATGGCTGCAAAATTGAAATATCTTAGCACCATTTTCAATTCCTCCACCTTTTGGATTATAAGCTCCAAAGTACAATCGTTTAATCCTGGCAAAGGAAATAGCTTGAGCACACATCGGACATGGTTCTAATGTTACGTATATGTCAGAATCATAAAGCGTTGAAGTTGAGAGCAACTCACATGCCTGCTTGATCGCTAACATCTCTGCATGTGCAGTTGGATCGTTGGATATGTTGTGTGCAGAAGAAACGACATTGCTTCCACTAACTATTACGGCACCTATGGGAACCTCATCATTTTTTTGAGCAAGTTTGGCTTGCTCTATGGCAAGCTCCATATATTGATACTTGAACACTTTCCTTTGCTAATCTTCTTTTTTAAATTTTATTAACTGCTGCCTTAATAAACGATATAAAAAGAGGATGAGGAGAAAACGGCTTTGATTGAAACTCTGGATGAAACTGCACACCAATAAACCACGGATGACTCTCTAACTCCACTGCCTCTATACATGTTCCATCTTCTGATATGCCACTGCATAGCAGCCCATTTTTTTCCAAATCATCTTTATAATCTGAATTGATTATGTATCTATGTCTGTGTCTTTCTGAAATAGTAGTGTTACTATATGCATCCATCATTTTAGAGCTTGCATTTATATTACATTTGTATGCCCCAAGTCTCATGGTTCCACCAAGATCGTCATCTTGATCGCCAGCTAACTTAACGATTGGATGTTTACAGTTATGAAATTCTTCAGAGTGTGCATCTTCAAGCTTAACAACATTACGAGCAAACTCAATAATTGCAAGCTGCATACCAAGGCAAATTCCGAAAAATGGGATATTATTTGTACGGGCATAATTTATTGCTAATATTTTACTCTCTACTCCGTCATCACCAAACCCCCCTGGGACAAGAATTGCATGAGAATTCTGTAACTTCTCCCCTATAAGCTTTTCATTTATAGGTTTTTCTTCCTTCTCTCTTGAGTTAACCCAATTTATCTTTACTTTGACTTTATTACTAATCGCACCATGATTTAATGCTTCAACTAGTGATTTATACGCATCAGGGAATTCGGTGTATTTTCCCACTATAGACACAGTAACTTCCTGTGTTGGGTGCCTTATGGAATGCACTATTTGATCCCATTCAATCAAGCTTGGTTTTGGCTCACTTAAATGAAAGTGCTCCAAAATTTGCGTATCAAGCCCACATTGGCTATACAACACCGGTAACTCATATATATGACTCACATCAGGAGCAGGTATCACATTGGACAAAGAAACATTGCAAAGCTTAGCTATTTTCTCTCTCTGATTATCGAAAATTTCTTTCTCACTGCGGCATAATATAATATCTGGTTGTAACCCCGCGGAATTTAACTCTCGAACTGAATGCTGCGTTGGTTTTGTCTTTAATTCTTGCGCTGCGGTAAGATATGGTATTAAAGTTAAGTGAATAAGGATAACTCTTTGTTTTCCTAATGTGTAGTTAACTTGGCGTATAGCCTCCAAAAATGGTTGGCTTTCAATGTCACCTACAGTTCCGCCTATTTCACATATTACAAAATCTAAACCTTCCGTACCATTAAAAATGAACGATTTGATTAAATCTGTCACATGAGGAATGACTTGCACAGTTTTGCCCAGATAATCACCACGCCTCTCTTTCTTCAACAACTCATGATATATCTTACCAGTTGTTATATTGTCATCTTTTGTTGCTTTAATTCCAGTAAAACGCTCATAATGCCCAAGATCCAAATCAGTTTCAGCACCATCCTCGGTAACAAACACCTCTCCGTGCTGAGTTGGGTTCATTGTCCCAGGATCAATGTTGAGATACGGGTCAAGTTTTCTGATACGGATCTTAAAACCGTAAGCTTGAAGAAGCGCACCAACGCTTGAAGCAACTAAGCCTTTACCAAGCGATGACACAACTCCACCTGTGACAAAGATAAATTTAGCTTCCTTCATTAATTTTCAAATGGAACAGAAGTAGGTTCACTTTCTTGCTTTTTTTCTAATATAATTTTCTCTGCAATCGATTTTTTATGTACGTCTTTTGAATATAATCCTGACAATAGCAATGTGTTTATAATAAACAATCCAGCAACAATAGCCGTTATTCTGCTGAGCGGGTTTTCAGAAGATTTTACCGGAATCATCGAATTGACTCCCTGTTGTGTATTACTAAAACCACTTAACGAACTACTCCCAGGCGGCTGCAAGAGCACTAAAATTACTAACACAACAACCAATATTACTTGAAATATACTTAATACCGCTACTGACATTATAGATAGAGCTGAAAATAAAAATTTTAGGAGCATAAAGTGCATAAGTCAAGAACATCTGTCACCCAAGTAGCTTGGAATCTAAGTATGTATTTACTACCTACCTTATTTTGGTTAGCATATGCATAAAACTGTGGGCTTAATATGTATCACATTTTAAAATACAAAGATTATGAACCAAAAATAGACGAAAGTGCTTTCATCGCAGGTGGTTCGCATATCATAGGCAAGGTTGAAATAGGAAAAGATGCGAGCATCTGGTTTAATTGTGTGGTCAGAGGGGACGTTGGATCAATAAAAATAGGTGATGGAACAAATATTCAAGATGGAACGGTAATTCATGTGGATAGAAACCCAGGTGGTGATACAACTATTGGCAATATGGTAACAGTGGGACATTTTTGTATGTTGCATGCATGTATGGTGCATGATAAAGCGTTTATTGGTATGGGCTCTACCGTGATGGACCATGCAGTTGTGGAGCCTGAAGCTATGGTAGCTGCTGGCTCGCTAGTGACACATGGAAAAGTAATAAAAAGTGGGGAAATATGGGCTGGCAGGCCAGCAAAGTTCTTCAAAAAAATGTCGAATGAAGAAATTAAACATATTACACAATCAGCACAAAATTATATTATGCTAATGAAGGAATATAAAAATTAAAGTTCGCGTGAGGCTAATTTATACTACCAACCCTATTGAGGGACTGCATAGACAGATTAGAAAATTCACTAAAACTAGTGTACAGTCCCAGAGTGTGATGGTATGATAAAATATGAGAAAAAAATACCATCAAAGGAGGAGTTATGGGACAAATATTACATGGGTGCGCCAAAACAACACAGACGATTCGTAGAGCAATACAAAATAGAAAAGAGAGCATAGCAAAACTCTCCAAGCATTATAACCTTAATCCAAAAACTATTATTAAGTGGAGAAAACGTTCATTTACGAAAGATGCTGATATGGGTCCAAAGCGTCCAAGATCGACTGTTTTAACGCTAGAAGAGGAAGCTATAATAGTTACATTTCGCAAGTATACACTACTGCCACTAGATGATTGCCTTTACGCTCTGCAGTCTACAATTCCGCATTTGACTCGCTCTAGCTTGCATCGTTGTTTACAAAGACACAACATTAGCAGATTACCAACTGTTGATGGAGAAGTTAAGTCAAAAAAGAAATTCAAACAATATCCTATCGGTTACTTTCATATTGATATTGCTGAAGTTAGAACTGAGGAGGGCAAATTACATTTGTTTGTTGCTATTGATAGGACATCCAAATTTACCTATGTTGAGTTGCGTAACAGTGCTACAAAACCCATAGCTGCTGAGTTCTTACGTAATTTGATTAGAATTTTACCGTATAAAATCCATACTATTTTGACAGATAACGGTATACAATTTACAAACCAGAAGCGTCATAAGTATGCTTTCCAACACATATTTAATAGAGTTTGCGAAGAGAATGTTATTGAACATCGTTTGACAAAAGTTAGCCATCCTTGGACAAATGGGCAAGTTGAGCGTATGAATAAAACTTTAAAGGATGCTACAGTTAAGAAGTATTACTATCAATCGCACCAGCAACTTAAAGAACACCTTTATAACTTTGTTATGGCTTATAATTATGCAAAGAGACTCAAAACTCTTAAGGGTCTTACTCCTTATGAATTTATATGTTATCAGTGGACACAGTCTCCAGAATTATTTATACTAAATCCACACCATCACACTCTGGGACCATACACCTAATCAAACTACTACCCAAGACATTGACAACTCTAAAACGATGGAACGTTAGTTCAACTATTTAACGACTCATCATCTGCAGCAAGCACTGATTCGTGTATCATCTCTGAAATGGTTGGATGAGGAAAAATCGTAGATTTTATGTCGAAGTCTGTTCCTTCTAGTTGCTTTGCAAGAGCAAAATTGCTAATTAACTCCGTTACTTCTGCACCTATCATGTGGCTACCCAGAAGTTCGCCTGTCTTTTTGTCTATAATTGTTTTCACTAACCCTTCAGTTTCACTGAGTGCAATAGACTTACCATTAAAGTTAGAGTGAAATTTTCCTATTTTTACATCATACCCACCTCTTATTGCCTGTTCCTCAGTAAGGCCGATGCTCGCTATTTGTGGATGAGAATAAGTGCAATTTGGTATGCATTCTTTTTTTAACGCATGAGCACTTTTACCAGCAATCTTTTCAACGCAGATCACAGCTTCATGGCTCGCTTTATGTGCTAAACATGGTGGGCCAGCTACATCACCTATTGCATACACATTTGATTCACTAGTTTCATACCATTCATTCATTTCAATAAAACCAGAAGGGCTTAATTTAATTTTTGTATTTTCTAAACCTATATTTTCAATATTTGCTTGAATTCCAACCGCAACAATCACCCTATCAAATTCTTTGCTCTCGCCACTACTTAGTAGCACTTGAGCAGAGTCTTTACTTTTAGTAAGAGCTTTTACGCTACTGTTTGTATATATTTTTATCCCCTGTTTTGTGAATATTTCTTCTGCTAGGCCTGAAATGTCTTTATCTTCCAGCGGCAAAATAGTGCTCTTTATCTCTATGATTGTTACATCAACCCCCAAAGTACTATAAAAACTTGCAAATTCTATTCCAATTGCACCAGACCCTATGATTAGTAGTGATTTTGGTAATCTCTCTGGAGTCATAGCGTGCTGCGCATTCCATATTAAATCTCCATCTGCCTCTATTCCAGGCAGATTCCATGCTCTCACGCCTGTTGCTAAAATGATATGTTTGGAAACAATTTCTTGTTCTTCCTTATCGCCAGCAACTTTTATAGTACTATTGCCTGCAAGTTTACCAAAGCCTTGATGAACTTTGATGTTATTTTTTTTCATCAAATATGCAACACCGCTTGACAATTTATCAACAACGTTTCTTGAGTATTTCACTATTGATTGTATATCAAAACTCGCTCCCTTTACTTCTATACCAAACTCTTTTGATCTTTTTATTAGCCTATAAACCTCAGATGCTCTAAGTAGTGATTTTGTTGGTATACATCCCCAATTTAAGCATATACCGCCTAAATTTTTTTCTTTTTCTACAATTGCAGTTTTAAACCCAAGCTGTGCCGCCCTAATTGCTGCTATATAACCACCAGGACCGCTACCTATAACCGTAATATCATACTCATTCATCAGTTTTCTTCGTATTCAAAAAGATTATATATAACAGATGGAACCCGTATGATCAATATTCAGGTAGCTGACAACATAGAAACGAAAAAACTTGCTTGACAAACTCCGCCAGCCCTCTTATCATGACAATAAGGGTATTTATGACTCAAAACTTGTTTTTGACCTGCAGGCTCAATGACAAAATTCAGTAAAAAACTCAGGTATTTATTGGCGGATTACATAAAATTATAGCGGCTGCATGTCTTTTTTATTTTTTCTACATTCAGCCAAATCGCGCTTATTTTAAGCGTTAGCACATTATTACAGCGCCACTTACAGTAATATAGAGTCAAAACTCGCACCACGGGGCTTCTTTTGCCTTTTTTTTCGCTTGGTAAATTTCTTAATGTTTATAGCTAAAGTAACTTAAGAGACCGAAAATGGTGTCATTCCAGCGCGTGACGCTGGAATCTAGTCTTTATTATGCAGCCACTTATTTAAAGTTAAGTTTTCTGGATCCAAGTAGTCAAGCTACTCGGATGACACCTTGACAATCGTCATCCTGCTACGTGTTAGCGGATGAGATACCGCGAATGAATCGCGGTATGACGTAGGATTGCTGTCATCCCGCTGCTTGTTAGCGGGATCTATGTGAGATACCGCGGCGGTATGACGGTTCGCGGTGGCATGACGATAACCTCGTCGTCCTGCTACGTGTTAGCGGATGAGATACCGCGAATGAATCGCGGTATGACGTAGGATTGCTGTCATCCCGCTGCTTGTTAGCGGGATCTATGTGAGATACCGCGGCGGTATGACGGTTCGCGGTGGCATGACGATAACCTCGTCATCCCGCTACGTGTTAGCGGATGAGATACCGCGAATGAATCGCGGTATGACGTAGGATTGCTGTCATCCCGCTGCTTGTTAGCGGGATCTATGTGAGATACCGCGGCGGTATGACGGTTCGCGGTGGCATGACGATAACCTCGTCATCCCGCTACGTGTTAGCGGATGAGATACCGCGAATGAATCGCGGTATGACGTAGAAGCTATACTTTTATACTCACCAACTCAGTATCCAATCTGGATCCAAGTGTCAGCTACTTGAATGACACAGTTTTTGCTTAAACCCGTAACGTTCGTACATTTTGCTAAAAGTTCAAATATCAACATCATGCACGTTGAGTGCATTACTATTAATAAAATCACGGCGTGGTTCAACTATATCACCCATTAATATTGAAAATATGGAATCAGCTTCTTCACAATCTCTTATTTCAACCTTCAATAAAGTTCTAGCCTCAGGATTTAACGTAGTATCCCATAGCTGATCAGCATTCATTTCACCAAGACCTTTAAATCTCTGCAGAGTTAAACCTTTTTTACCATAGTCCATTATTATTTTTGCAAGCGTACTTGGAGAAGTGATTTTTATTTCAGTTTCTTGTGACTTTAAAAATGAATCACCATTAAATAAATTACTTATACCATCAAGCAAACTTAATATGTTTTGCATATCTTTGCCTTCAAGCATACTAAGTGCAAATATATATTTGTCTGCCAATCCTTGAAATAATTTAGAGATGTGAATTTCTTTTTCTTCATCCTTTATTTCTACTTCCCAAGTATATTCACTGTACATTAATTTTAAATACTTTAATATCTCATCAGCCGATGATAGAGCATTCTTTTTGCTTAAAATTAGCAATGACTCTAAGAGATTTTGTGGTATTTCTCTATCATAATTTTTGCTAATATTAGAAATGCTAACGCATTTATTCAAAATAAGGCGCAAGTCGTTAAATTCTGTAGCTGTACCACTTAGTGTTAATCTTTTAACTGCTGAGTTTATTATATACTCTTCAAAAGTTTCGTCATCTTTAATATAAGTGTCTTTAGCATTCTTTGTAACTTTATAAAGGGGTGGCTGTGCTATGTATAAGTAGCCTTTTTCAATAACTTCACGCATATGTCTAAAAAAGAAAGCTAGAATCAAAGTTCTTATATGTGAACCATCAACATCTGCATCTGTCATGATGATAATTTTATGATATCTAGCTTTTTCAATATTGAAGTGTTCACTCCCTATTCCAGCACCAATTGCAGTAATTAAAGAGCCTATTTCTGCAGATGAAAAAATACGATCTAAACTTACACGTTCTACGTTTAGAATTTTTCCTCTTAAGGCAAGCACTGCTTGTGTTTTACGATTACGCCCCTGCTTTGCAGTACCACCTGCTGAATTACCCTCTACTATAAATAATTCCGATAACTCAGGGGCTTTTTCCTGGCAATCAGCAAGCTTTCCTGGCAGAGTTGCAATATCAATATTGTTTTTGCTTTTAACTAACTCTCGTGCTTTTCTTGCGGCTTCTCTTCCTTTTGCTGATCTGATTGCTCTTTCTACTATACTTGCTGCCAATTTGGGATCAGTTTCAAGGATTGTGCTCAATTTATCAGAAACTATGCTCTCCACAACTGTACGCGCTTCAGAACTAACTAGTTTATCTTTTGTTTGTGAAGAAAACTTAGGATCAGGCATCTTGAGAGATAAAACACAAGTTAAACCTTCTCTAACGTCCTCTCCAGTTAAATTTACTTTTGCTTTCTTTAAAAACCCTTCATTAGTTGCATAGTTATTGATACATCTAGTTAGTGCAGATCTAAATCCTGCCAAATGCGTACCACCATCTCGTTGCCTTATATTATTCGTGAAGCATAACATATGTTCATAGTAGGAATCATTCCATTCCATCGATATTTCCAAGCTGATGCCAAGATCTTCTGCATCTCCTTTCATACTGGCAATTTTAGTTACATGTGTCTTATTCTTATCTAAGTACCGCACAAAATTCGCTGTACCAAAATTGTCTTTAGATTGATTGCTCTGATTGAAATGAGATTCTGTATATGGTTCATTGCGCAGATCACGTAAAGTAATGTCGATATTTGAATTTAAAAATGCTAATTCTCTTATACGACTTTCAAGCGTTGAGTAACTGAAATTAATGCCATTAAAAGTCTCTGTTGATGGCATGAACGTGACTTTAGTTCCTCTTTTGTTTGTATTTTCGTTGACTACCTTTAAAGGTTCAATAGACTCACCATCTTCAAAGCGCATAAAGTGTTCTTTCTTATTGCGCCAAATAGTTAATTCCAACCAGCTTGATAATGCATTCACAACTGAGATTCCAACACCATGTAATCCCCCAGAAACTTTATAGGTATTACTGTCAAATTTACCACCAGCATGGAGTTGAGTCATTATTACCTCTGCTGCTGATATTCCTTCTTCTTCATGAAGGTCAGTTGGAATGCCACGACCATTATCAGTTACAGATACTGAACCATCTTTATTTATGCTAACTTCAATTTTATCACAATATCCAGCTAAAGATTCATCTATTGCGTTGTCAACAACCTCATATACCATGTGGTGCAAGCCAGATCCATCGTCAGTGTCACCAATGTACATACCTGGACGTTTCCTTACAGCATCAAGACCCCTTAAGATTTTTATTGCATCGGCATTATAACTATTTTCCATTAGATTGCTTCGTTTATGAATGTTAATTAATATTACATCCAGATATACTAGTTAGCAACATTTTTAAACTGATAACCCATGTTAAAAGCACAACTTTACGAATGCTTATTTTTGAAGACAGCAAATAGTGTCATTCCAATGCGTCTTCCATAACTGTACGAACATTCATTTTTGAAGGTAAATTGCACAACAGATGATGTCATTCCTGTCTGGAATCCAGAAATTTTGCTTATAACTGAGCTGATGAGCTAAAGGTAGTTGTCTTACGCTAAAACAAACGTTTTTAATTAAGTTGCATAGAAGCTGGATCCCAGTGTCTGGGCACTGGGATGACACCTCACTGGTGGGAATTGCTCCCAAACTACAACGTTCGTACAGTTGTGTATGTCTTCCCATGGAGATTGCTCTCAAATCATAATGCTCATGCAGTTGCGTGCTCGACTAATTAACAGAAAAATCTATAATTCAGTTTACGTATTTTCTTATCTCAGCCAAAATCTTATCAGATTGACTTTCGTCTGAATTTAAATCAGCTGCAAAGTGTGTAACATATTTTCCTCCAGGGCCAATAAGATATATTATCGAAGAATGGTTGATTTCTTCTTCTCCGTCTACTTTGCTTGCATATACTTTATATTTCGCAACTACTTCGTCTATTTTTTCTCTTTCACCAGTTAACATTTGTATTCTATGGTCAAATTGCTGCTGAAATTCTTTAAGTCTTTCCGTGCTATCGCGCTCAGGATCAACTGTGATGAAGAATGTTTGTAGCTTGTTGTTAGTTTTCTCATCTAACTTTGCAAGTGTTTCTGAAATTATCCCAAGGTTCATAGGACAAATTCTTTTACATGAGGAAAATCCAAAGAAAATCATCATGTATTTATCTTTAAAATCACTACTGCGCAGAATCTGTCCGTCCTGATTAATTAAAGAAAAATCTCCGCCTATCTTAACTTCCGCGTTGTGAATCGCTGCCGGGGCAAATATGCCTTTTTTAGTGAAATAACAATAACCTAAAAAAACAACTGCTAATGCTGCTAGCACATTAGATAACAATCTTATAAACCTTACCATTAGAATGCTCTCAGTAAAATCAAATTGTATCTTTATTGGTTAACCTATTCAATATATTTATCCCAAAGTGTATTGTTAATTTTGTCTAACAGTTTCTTATGTTCATCAATTTCTTCACTATTTGGTGAATGTTCTCTGGGAGTTAGATTACGCACTTTATGCTGAACGAATGTAGAGTTACTGTCCTGATTGCATTCATTATCAAACAGAAAGGTTTGTAACCCTCCTGTAAGTTCAACATATACCTTTGCAAGCAATTGAGCATCAACTAGTGCTCCGTGCAATTCTCTATTCTCTAGCGATATATCAAAACGCTTACATAATGCATTCAAAGAAGCAGGTGATCCTACGAATTTTTTCCTCGCAAGAGGTAATGTATCTAGCACTCTATCTGAGGAAATTAACCCAGCATTCAGCTTGCTTAACTCCATGTTAAGGAACTTAACATCGAATTCAGCGTTGTGAATTACCAAAATATCATTAGATATAAAGTCAAGAAATTCAAGTGCAACATCTGAGAATAATGGTTTATCTTCTAAAAATTCTTCACTAATACCGTGAATCTTAAACGAGTGATAAGGTATATCTCTTTCTGGGTTAAGGTACCGATGGAGTACTTTACCTGTTGGAATACGATTAATTAATTCCACACACCCTATTTCAATAATTCGATGACCAGATCCAGTGTCAAGACCTGTCGTTTCAGTGTCAAGTACTATTTCGCGCAGCTTGCTTTCCATGGTTAACTCTAAATAAAACTAATCTTACTTGTCATTTGTCTTATCGTTATTTGTCTTTTTATAGTTAATAGAAACAAGCAACCAGCTTGGGTCTGATGAATTAACATTTTTTTTGAATTGCCATACATCCTCAACTTTATTAATGGTGGATGTGCTACCTGATATTATATTTTCTGAGCTATCTTTAATAAAGTTAATTTGCTCTGAAAGGAAATATACTGCAATAAACACTGTGTTTTTTACTAGCTTTATTTCTAAAATCTTTTGTGAAACGATAGAAACAATTATAGACTCGTGCACCTCTTTACGATGTTTAATCTTCTCTGCAAAATTATCATATAAGTCTTTATCGAGAAGTGGTTTTAACTGAGACAAATTTCCTTGATTGAAATACTTTATTATTAATTCAAAAGCTATGCTTGAACCTTCTATAAAGTGGGAAATAGAAAAATCTTTGTTTTTTTTTAATATTTGTTCATAAGTAACTTTTATTGAATTTTCATCGTTGCTATCAATGTAACCCTCAATGTTTTCTACTACATCTTCTTTACTTCGGCTTACATCCAACACACTAGTTAGCTTTTTTAGATTGAGATTGGCTGACCTTCCTAAAGAATTATACAAACGTGAAAAAATGAACGCCGCTAATAAAGTATATATTACAAGCTCTATCATAGTAACTCAACTCCTTGGCATATAAAGTATCCGAACATTATTAATTATTAATGAAAATATGTTTTTCATATCAACTTATAATCAGGTTTGCTATTCGTTTGTAAATGAATATATTATATAAGAAAGTATTAAATATCTCAACTTAATTAAAGGAGACGTAAGAAATGCCACAACAAAAAATGAGAATTCACGGTCAATATGTTAAAGATCTATCGTTTGAGAATCCGAATTCGCCATTCCTTTCTTCAAATAAAGCTCCCGATATTAATGTAATGGTTAATATCAATTCAGCGAAATTAGAAGGAATGGAAAACAAAGAAGGAGTAAATGAAGAAAAATCTTTCCATGAAATTACTTTACATATAGAAGTCAGAGCAACGATAAAAGATGAAGGTATAAAAGATGGCGTAGCTTTCATTTGTGAGACAAAATATTGTGGCATTTTTTCAATAGAAAATTTTAAAGAGTTGAGTGAGGAAGAGGTAAGACAAGCTTTGTTTATTGGCGGACCTACTTTTCTTTTCCCTTTTGCAAGAGAAATAATTGCAAGAGTTACAAGTAGTGGTGGATTTCCCCCACTAATGCTAGATCCCATAGATTTTGAAACTATGTACGAGCAGCAAAGTCAACAACAAAGAAGTAACGGTAGTAATTCCAATTTTAACTAATATGATGTAACCTGATGAATAATTCTTTAAACGCAAAAACGACTTTAAACATTGACGGGAAGTCATACAACTATTTTAGCCTAAATAGTGCTAGTGAATTTTTAGGAATAGATGTAACTAAATTGCCCTGCTCACTTAAGGTTCTGCTTGAAAATTTATTGCGCAATGAAGATGGAGTAAACGTAAAGCTGGATGATATAAAAATACTAGCAAGTTGCGTTAATAAACACGCTAATCATGAAATTAGCTACAAGCCAGCAAGGGTGTTGATGCAAGATTTTACAGGGGTTCCTGCTGTCGTCGATTTAGCTTCTATGCGGAGTTATGTCAAGAAAAATGGAGGCGATCCAAGCAGCATAAATCCGTCTGTGCCCGTTGATCTTGTGATCGACCATTCTGTTCAAGTAGATAGTTATGGAAGTGTTTCCGCATTCAGTAAGAATGTTGAGCTAGAAGTAAAAAGAAATTTGGAGAGATATCAATTCTTAAAGTGGGGAGAATCATCCTTCACAAATTTTAGAGTAGTACCGCCAGGTACTGGAATTTGCCACCAAGTGAATCTTGAGTATTTAGCGCAAGTTGTATGTAATAAGGATGGGGTTTTGTATCCTGATACTTTGGTTGGTACGGATAGCCATACTACGATGGTTAACGGGTTATCAGTCCTTGGTTGGGGTGTTGGAGGCATAGAAGCTGAGTCTGTGATGCTTGGTCAACCAATTAGTATGGTGATTCCAGAAGTAGTTGGATTTAAATTAATTGGCAGACTGCCGGAAGGAGTAACTGCGACTGATTTAGTGCTGACGGTTACCAATATCCTAAGAACAAAGGGTGTTGTTGGTACGTTTGTAGAATTTTATGGTGATGGTTTAGATTATTTATCTTTGGCAGATAGGGCAACTATAGCAAACATGGCCCCAGAGTATGGCGCAACTTGTGGATTTTTTCCAATTGATCAGAAAACGCTAGATTATTTAAGCTTAACCGGAAGGCCAGAAAAGCTAGTTGAGGCTTATGCGAAAGAGCAAGGATTGTGGCGTGGCAATAATGAGTTAGCATTTTTTGACATACTAGAGCTTGATTTATCAAGCGTGAAGCCAGTAATGGCTGGTCCCAAAAGACCACAAGATAAGGTTTTTCTTTCACAAGTGGCAGAGTCTTTTTCTAAATCATTTTCAGTTAACGAATTAAAGGAAAGTGATAAGCTTCAAGATGGAAGTGTAGTTATTGCAGCAATAACAAGCTGCACTAACACCTCAAATCCAAGTGTAATGATTGCTGCAGGTCTTGTAGCTCGTAATGCAATTAAACTTGGATTAAAATCAAAGCCTTGGGTTAAAACTTCTCTTGCTCCAGGGTCACAAGTTGTAACAGAATATTTAGAAAAGTCTGGATTGCAGGTAGATCTAAATGCTTTGGGTTTTAATCTAGTTGGATATGGTTGCACAACTTGCATTGGGAATTCTGGTCCACTTAATAAAGATATAGAAGATGGCATTAAAAACAAAAATTTAACTGTTGCTGCAGTTTTATCCGGTAATCGTAACTTTGAAGGAAGAATTCATCCGTTAGTCAAAGCTAATTACTTGGCATCTCCTCCACTTGTTGTTGCATATGCACTTGCTGGTACTGTGCAAACTGATTTGATAAAAGATTCAATATGCAAAGATAAGAATGGAAATGATGTCTATCTCAAAGATATATGGCCAACAAACAATGAAATCGAAGATTGTGTTAAAAATGTGGTAACACGTGAGATGTTTATACAAAAGTATAAGGATGTTTTTTCTGGTGATGAACATTGGCGAAAGATAAAGTGTGAAAAAAGTGAAATCTATAATTGGGATGCAAACAGCACTTACATACAAGATCCGCCCTATTTTGATAATTTATCACCTAAAAATAATAAAGATAAAACAATCGATATAAAAGGTGCACAAATATTGGCAATGTTTGGCGATAGCGTAACCACTGATCACATTTCCCCTGCTGGAAATATTGCCTCAAGTAGTCCTGCAGGTATATATCTAAAAAATCTTGGAATTGAGCCACAGGACTTTAATTCGTATGGGTCTCGTCGTGGTAACCACAATGTAATGATGCGTGGGACTTTTGCTAACATTAGAATAAAAAATGAAATGGTAAGCATCGAAGGCGGCTATACAAAATATATTCCTTCTCAAGAAACTATGTCGATTTTTGATGCAGCAATGCGCTACAAGGAAACTCTCATCATTGTGGCAGGAAAGGAGTATGGCACAGGTTCAAGTAGGGATTGGGCAGCAAAAGGTACTTTATTGTTGGGGATTAAAGTTGTAATTGCAGAAAGCTTTGAGCGTATACATAGGTCCAACTTGGTCGGCATGGGTGTTCTTCCACTTATATTCCAAAATGGAATAACCAGAAAGATATTTGATGGTAGTGAGGTAATAAGCATAAAAGGTGAAATAGTGCCAGGTGGAAATCTAGAATGTATCATCAAAAGAAAGGATAATTCAAAGCAATCAATTCAACTCAAATGCTGTGTACAAACCGCAACTGAGATTAAATACTTAATGCATGGCGGAGTGTTAAGCTACATACTTGCACAATCCTTTTAAAGTTATTGCATGGACTTCTTTTAGCCAGCCCTGATCCCTTTATAAATAACAATTTGCTCTGTGCAAAGTTATGATATAATTTTACCTTACATATAGTAAAGGTGTTTTATAAATAATTATGATTACCTCTATACAAGAACCTAACGAATTGAGAAAACGTTTACAAGGATTTTATCGTGCTGATGAGAAAAGTTATGTACGCCGCCTTATAGAAAAAACAGAGCTTTCAGCTGATTCAAAAAGTAGAATTTATAATATTGCAAAACAAGTTATTGAAAAAATCAAACACAATAAATTAAGTATTGTAGATTCCTTTATGCAGCAATACTCGCTTTCCAATGATGAAGGAATAGCATTGATGTGCCTTGCTGAATCGCTACTTAGAATACCAGATGATTATACAATAGACGAAATAATCAAAGATAAAATTGCCAATCAGGAATGGAATAAATATTTAGGGCACTCTTCTTCGTTGTTTGTCAATGCTTCCACATGGAGCTTGATGATAGGTAGCAGTATATTGAGAGATAATGAAGGCGATTCGAAGTTCTATTACGCAATTTCTAAGTTACTTAAGAATTTAGGAGAACCGATCATTCGCAAAGCAGTAAAACAAGCAATGTCTATGCTTGGTAATCATTTTGTTGTTGGAGAAACCACAGAAGAAGCTTTAAGGTATGCAAAACTAGATGACAATAGTAAGTTTTTATACTCTTTTGATATGCTTGGCGAAGCTGCTCACACAGCTGAAGATGCAGAAGAGTATTTTAATTCATACATGCACTCAATAAAAGCTATAGGTGAATCCACTGAAATAAATGATTGTTTTAAATCGCATGGAATTTCAATCAAATTGTCTGCGTTACATCCACGTTATGAATTTGGTCAATTCGATAATATAGCTGAAGAGTTGAGAGCTAAACTGCTAGAGCTTTGTCATGAAGCAAAAAAATACAACATTTCATTATGCATAGATGCAGAAGAAACAGAAAGGCTTGAAATGTCCTTAATCTTGTTTGAACAATTACGGCTTGATGAATCACTTTCTGAGTGGGAAGGGCTTGGCTTGGCTGTACAAGCATATCAAAAACGTGCTTTATCTGTTCTTGACTTTGTAGAGGATGTTGCTATTCGATCAAATCATAAAATTATGGTCAGACTTGTAAAAGGTGCATATTGGGATTCAGAAATCAAGCGTACGCAAGAATTGGGATTAAATGATTACTCAGTATTTACAAGAAAAAGCTATACTGACGTATCTTACCTCGCGTGCGCACAGAAACTTTTGAGTAAACCAAACAGCTTTTACCCATGCTTTGGAACTCATAACGCCTATACTTTTGCTTCTATCATGGAACTTGCTGATAAAAACCACCCTGGATTTGAATTTCAACGCTTACATGGAATGGCAAAAGACTTATATGATTATGCAATGTCAGAGCTTGCAACAAATGTTAGCTGTCGTGTCTACGCACCCGTTGGGGAACATAGTGACTTGTTGCCTTATCTTATAAGATGCCTTCTTGAAAATGGAGCTAATAGTTCATTTGTTAATCAAATAAATGATTCTAACGTTAAAATTGATGAGTTAATTTCAGATCCACTGGAAAAAGCTATAAATTTTAATTATGAACCTCATCCAGGCATTCCGTTACCACAAGATATTTTGGGACCAGAAAGAAAAAATTCTTTGGGAATGGATATTAGTGACTCGGTGATAGTCTCACAATTTGCAGATGATATAAAGAGCTTTAGTGAAAAAAAATGGCAAGTTGGGCCGATAATTGACGGACAGTCACTTTTTGATGATGCCAAATTTACTGAAGTGGTGAATCCTGCACATTTAGAAAATGTAATTGGAGAAGTGTCAAATACAACAAGTGCTCAAGTTTTAAACGCTCTTGAAATAGCACATAATGCTTTTACTGAATGGCAGAATGTTTCAGCAGAAAAGCGCGCTAAATGCCTTGAAAAAGCTGCAGATTTGCTTGAAGAAAGGATGAAAGAGTTGATTTACATTCTGATCGTAGAAGCAGGAAAAATTTTATCTGATGCAATAGCGGAAGTAAGAGAGGCAGTGGATTTCTTACGTTACTACGCAACGATAGCAAAAAATGAACTGAGCGACTGGAAAAAATTGCCAGGTCCAACGGGTGAAGATAACTTCATCTTTTTTGAAGGCAGAGGAGTTTTCCTGTGTATATCACCATGGAATTTTCCACTTGCTATCTTCATTGGGCAGGTTTCAGCTGCACTTGCAGCAGGTAATGCGGTGCTGGCAAAACCGGCAGAGCAAACGCCGATTATTGCCTACGAAGCTGTTAAGATACTACATGAAGCTGGGATACCAAAAAATGTGTTACACCTCATTCCTGGGGATGGTGGATATTTAGGCAAAATATTAGTTCCAGACAATAGAATTGCTGGAGTAGCTTTTACTGGCTCAACACAAACTGCTCAAATAATTAATAAAATGCTTGCGGATAGGGATGGTCCTATTGTACCGCTTATTGCTGAAACAGGAGGGCTCAATGCTATGATTGTTGATAGCTCCGCTCTCTTAGAGCAAGTGACTACAGATGTTGTACTTTCTGCGTTTCGCAGTGCCGGCCAACGCTGTTCTGCACTTAGAGTGCTGTTTATTCAAGAGGACATAGCAGAGAAGCAGATAAAAATGATATGTGGTGCAGCGCAAGAACTCAAGATTGGTGACCCAATACAACTTAGTACTGATATTGGTCCAATAATTGACAAAGCATCTATCGATATGCTAACTCAACATACGCAAAAAATGTCAGAGGACGAAGATTCAAATCTGTTATTTAAAGTACCCATGGATACAAATTCTCATAATGGTTATTTCTTTCCTCCATATATTTATGAGATACAAAAAATTTCGCAATTAAAGCAAGAAGTATTTGGTCCTATTTTGCATATCATACGTTTTAACAAGTCACAATTAAATGAAGTTATAAGTGATATAAACAATACAGGATATGGGCTTACATTTTCTTTGCAGAGCCGTATACAAAATCAGATCGATTTAATAAGCAAAAAAATATCAGTTGGAAATGTCTACATCAACCGTAACCAGATAGGTGCAGCAGTTGGGATACAACCATTTGGTGGTAGAGGACTATCTGGCACTGGGCCAAAAGCTGGTGGTCCTCATTATTTACAGCGTTTTTCTACAGAAAAAGTTGTAAGTGTTAACACTACAGCATTCGGTGGTAACACTACACTTATGTGTTTGGATTAATTTGCGGGCCCTAATTTTTCTCCTATCTTACCCCTAAACTAGACGTTCGTGCAGACAGCGCTAAAATCAGAAAAGGACCAGTTCATGCACTAGACTTCTTGCATAACCTAAACTAAGCAGAAAAAAGGTGTCATCCGAGTAGCCCCTTCGGTTTCATCTCAGTGCCTCTATGATGTCATCCCAGTGCCCTGACTACTTGGATCCAGGAAAAAGAATGATGTCATGAAAGTAGCCCCTATGATGTCATTCCAGTGCTCCTTTCTCGTCATCCCAGTAGCCTCCTTTTTTTGTCATCCCAATACCCCCCTCTTGTCATCCCAGTGCCCAGACACTGGGATCTCATTTTACTTTATGATAATGTCATGAAAGTAGCCTCCTTCTTGTATCTTGTCAAAAGCATCTAATGTTTTAAGCTTAAGCATTAGGTGGAGAAGGGAGGAACTCTGTGCTTCTTCTTAGATATAAAATCTGTAGAGGAGATAAGAATTCCCTTCTCAAAAGTATAGGCTGGACGGTATCGTAGAAAGACCTGAATGGTTCTAATTCTGTATTCACAAGACTAGCCTTACTTTTCATTTTTAATGGTAACGTATGGGGTTATATATGATCAACAACTTTTTGGGCATAGATATATCAAAAGATCGCTTTGATGTTTTTCTCTCATTTATAAGCAAAAAAGGAAAGCGTGAAACTAGAAAAAGAAGCTTTAAGAACGATGGTTTCAAAGTCTACTGAATTTTCTACACAAACATAATGTAGAAAAAGTAAAAACCTGCATGGAATCTACTGGTTGTTATAGCGAAGCACTGGCTGAATTTCTACACAATGCTGGACATTTTGTAAGTGTTGTAAATCCTTATTGCATAAAATCTTATGCAAGGAGTAAGCTGATACGACAAAAGAATGATCAGACCGATGCAGAAGTTATTGCTGATTATTGCCAAAGACAGGAACCTTCTAGTTGGACACCACCTTCTCCTGAAATGAAAAAATTAAAACATCTTTATCGTTGCTCAGTTGCGTTAAAAGATGAGTTAACATTAGTAAATAACCACTTAGAAAAAAAAGAGAGACTGCCTAAAGAAGTTGCAAATGCTTGGGAAGACCTTGCAATGAATATAGCTCAAAAAATAGAAACAATAAAAAACTCCGTACGTGAACTATTAAATCAACACAAAGAATTGTTGGAAAATTTTCAACTTCTATTGACTATTCCAGGCATAGGAGAAGAATCAGCAATAGCTATTTTAGCTGAAGTTTCTGATATAGAGGTTTTTAGAGATGCCAGGCAATTGGCAGCATATACAGGAGTTATACCACGAAATATGACGTCAGGTTCCTCTGTATATGCCAAACCCAGATTAAGTAAATCCGGTTCACAAACATTACGTAAGGCACTTTTCTTTCCTGCCATAGTAGCTAAGAATCACAATCCTATCATTATGAGCTTTTGCCAAAGATTAAAGGAAAAGGGTAAGCATAATATGGCCATCGTTGGTGCTGCAATGCGTAAGCTACTCCATATCATTTTCGGTATTCTGACATCCAAAAGTGCTTTTGATCCTAACCATATCAAAAACTACAGGGCTAGGAGGTTGACTGAAGGTTTAGTACTTTAAAATCAAAAATGCTTCCTATCATCTATCTTATGTAAAGTGGTATCTTACACAAATTTATTGAATGTTGTTGGTTAGTGGATATGTTGATAAGTAAACTTCATCTGTTTTGTGCGTATAAAACTAATTTACTTATCAACATATCCACTAACTATAATCTGTGTACTGTTACACAATTGGAAGTATTTTTTGATTTTATGATGCAACTTGGGAAATTTTTATAATTTTTTTGTTGACTAACAAGACGGTATCTCCTGTCATTCTAGTGCTCCTTTTTTTGTCATCCGAGTAGCCCCTTTTTTGTCATCCGAGTAGCCCCTCTTCTGTCATCCGAGTAGCTGACACTGGGATCTCATTTTACTCTATAATGGCAGTGCTCCTTTCTCTTCATCCCAGTGCCCAGACTACTTGGATCCAGGAAACTTAACTCTACACCAAGTAAATGTACAATAAGAACTAGATTCCAGACTGGAATGACACCCTACTTAACCGTCATACCGCCGCGGTATCTCTTAGCATAGATCCCGCTAACAAGCAGCGGGATGACGAATTACTTAACCATTATACCGCCGCGGTATCTCTAGATCCCGCTAACACCTTACTATTACCCACAAATATAAATGTTTGTTGCATAGCTCTTAATGGCATAACTTTTGCTTGAAATAACTGTTTATATGGTGCAATTTACAGCTTTTAGTTGCTAAAATTATAACTCTTAATTTAATAATTTTAATCCAATAAGCTTTCAGGTTAATAAAATTAAATTATTTGAGTAAATACAATACCATGTCTTTATTTGTGGGTAATAGTAAGCGCTAACACGTAGCGGGATGACGAGATGCCACCGCGAACCGTCATACCGCGATTCATTCGCGGTATCTCTTAGCCGCTAATACGTAGCGGGATGACGGTTGTCGGTAGGCCTAAATTACTTTAGCCATAAATATTTAAGAAATTTACCAAACGAAAAAAAAGGCAAAAGAAGCCCCGAGTAGCGAGTTTTGACTCTATATTACTGTAAGTGGCGCTGTAATAATGTGCTGACGCTTAGTTTAAGCGCGATTTGGCTGAATGTAGAAAAAATAAAAAAGACATGCAGCCGCTATAATTTTATCTAATCCGCCAATAAATACCCTGAGTTTTTTACTGAATTTTTGTTGTTGAACCTGCGCAGATCAAAAACAAGTTTTGAGTTATAAATACCCTTATTATCATAATAAGGGGGCTGGCGGAGTTTGTCAAGGAAGTTTTTGTATTTTAATTTTAGAATTTTATAGGCTTTTGTTTTCATGAAATTATGTTCTCATGGGTAAATTAATGTTATCCTTTTTTGTTGATCTAAAGTTTTTTATGTTCATACACTTACGTGTTCATAGTGTTTATTCGCTGCTTGAAAGCTCGGTTAAAATTGAGGAGCTGATAGGCCTTTGTTTGCGAAATAAAATGCCAGCGGTTGCAATTACTGATTCAGGCAACTTGTTTGGCTCGCTCGAATTTTCAGAATATGCAGCAAGTAGGGGAATACAGCTAATAATAGGATGCAATATTATAGTTAAACATTCAGAACAAAATTTACCTATATTATTGCTTGCAAAAAATGAGCAAGGGTACACTAATTTAGTCACTTTGGTGAGTGAGTCTTTTAAAAAGCGCAAGAATAACAGCGATATTCCTTACGTTGATTTTGATGAGCTATTGAATTTAAGTATGGGTCTGATCGCTTTAACCGGTGGATGTTTGGCTCAACTATTGTTGGGGCAAGATAAAGAAACGGTTGAAAAACTGCTTTCAGCATTCGATGGTCATTTATATGTTGAATTGCAGCGTCATGGGCTGAATAAAGAGCTAGAGCTTGAAGAAGCTTTAATAGATTTTGCTTATCAGCGCAATGTACCACTGGTTGCAACGAACGATGTGTTTTTTCCAAATAGGTCTGATTATGAGGCTTATGACATATTAACGTGCATATCGGAGGGGAGTTATGCCCTGGAGAATAACAGAAAGAAGTTAACTACCGAGCATTACTTCAAATCTGTGGCAGAAATGGAGGAGCTGTTTAGCGACATTCCCGAAGCAATTCATAACACTTTAGTGATAGCTAAGCGGTGCTCTTACATGCCAAGAAGCAGGCAGCCTATCTTGCCTAAATTTCCTTGTCGAGAAAATAAAACTGAGAATGAAGAACTGAGGGAGCAGGCAGTTGCAGGATTGAAGCTGCGTATTGCAAAATCCTCTTCTGTCACCAGAACACCCTCCACTGTCATCCCAGTACTTGATACTGGGATCCAGAGAGATTCCAGCGTCACGCGCTGGAATGACACCAAACCAGATGATGACACACAACATGATATCGATTTCAAGCAATACTACGACAGGTTAGATTATGAACTAAGCGTAATAACTTCGATGAACTACGCTGGCTACTTTTTGATAGTTTCTGATTTCATTCGTTGGAGCAAAGCAAATGGCATTCCAGTTGGTCCAGGAAGAGGCTCTGGTGCTGGATCAATTGTTGCTTGGAGCTTACAGATTACAGACCTTGATCCAATAAAGTTTGGCCTAATATTTGAAAGGTTTTTAAATCCCGATCGTGTATCAATGCCTGACTTTGATATCGATTTCTGCCAAGAGAAAAGGGACCTGGTTATTGATTATGTTCAGAAAAAGTACGGTTATGTTGCTCAAATAATCACTTTTGGAAAATTGCAAGCAAGGGCAGTATTGCGTGATGTTGGTAGAGTATTGCAAATGCCTTACTCTCAAGTGGATAAAATATCTAAAATGGTTCCATTTAATCCAGTAAATCCTGTAACTTTATCGCAAGCGATAGAGCTTGATCAAAACCTGCAGAAAGAACGGGATAGTGATGAGGTAATTGCAAAGCTTCTTGATATATCACTAAAGCTTGAAGGAATATATCGTCACGTTTCAACTCATGCTGCTGGAATTGTAATATGTGATCAAAAGTTGGAAAATTTTGTTCCTGTGTACTACGATCCAAATTCGGCTCTGCCAATCACTCAATACAGCATGAAATATGTGGAGAAAGCTGGGTTAATAAAATTTGATTTTCTTGGACTTGGTACGCTAACACTAATAGATCATGTATGTCGTTTAATTAATCGTGATGAAAAAAAGATCGATATTTCTTCAGTTCCTTTGAATGATCAAAAAACCTATGAGATGCTCTCTAGCGGTGATTCAATTGGAGTGTTCCAGCTTGAAAGTTCGGGAATGAGAGAAGCTTTAATCAAATTAAAGCCAGATTGCATTGAAGATATTATCGCTTTAATTTCCCTTTATCGTCCAGGACCTATGGATAACATTCCAACTTATGTTGCAAGAAAGCATGGACTTGAAAAGCCAGATTATATTCATCCGTTACTTGAAGGAGTGTTAAAAGAAACATTTGGGGTAATAATCTACCAGGAGCAGGTGATGGAAATAGCCCGTATTCTTTCCGGGTATAGCTTAGCGGAAGCAGATCTGCTGAGACGTGCCATGGGTAAGAAAATTAAGGAAGAGATGGATAAACAACGTGAACTTTTCATCCAAGGGGCAACGAAGAATGGCGTTGATTATGACAGGGCAAGTTATATCTTTGACCTTGTTGCAAAATTTGCTGGTTATGGATTTAATAAATCTCACGCAGCTGCATATGCGGTTATATCTTATCAAACGGCTTACCTTAAAGCTAATTATCCATTAGAATTTTTTACAGCACTAATGAATCTAAATATTGATGATAGAGATAAACTGAATTTATTTTATCATGCAGCAAAGTTTAGTGGCGTTACCGTTCTTCCACCTGATATAAACAAGTCTCAAGCTGAATTCTCAATAGAGGGTGAGTGCATACGTTATGGTATTGCTGCCTTGAGGAATGTTGGTTTTTCTATAGCAGAAGGAATAGTGAACACACGTTCAAGCGCTTATAAGGACATATGGGAATTCATTCAAAATTCAGGTCATATAATAAATAAGAGAGCGCTAGAAAGCCTAATTAAATCCGGGGCATTCGATAGCGTGCATAAGAACAGAAAGCAGCTATATGAGTCAATGGACATGCTGATTTACTTTGCAAATAAAAACAAACAGGATAGGGAATCAAGTCAAGCTGCTTTGTTTGGTAGTCTTGATGTCCTCAAACCGAAATTTGAGAATGTGGAAGATTTTGATGAAGAGGAAAAATTAGAGCATGAGTTATTTTCACTAGGATTTTATTTAACTAATCATCCACTTGAAAAATTTAGAATTCTTCTGGAAAAGTTAAATATTGGGTTTATCGGAGAAAATAGAACAGCAAAAACTGCTGGGGTAATATTAAATGCACGTATGAGAACTTCAGAGCGTGGAAGGTTTGTTATACTCACACTTTCTGATCCCCATAACGTTTCTGAAATAGCATTTTATAATAATGAAATAATAGAAGAAAAAAGAGATTTATTTTCACCAGGAACATTTGTGATAATTGATCTTGAAGCTTCGGAAAATACGACAAGATTAGCAGGCAAGGATATATCTGAGTTTACAAAAAGAATCGCTTCTACAATAAAGGAATTAGTTCTCACCACTGAGTGCACGGATTCGAAAAAAGCCGCTATGGAATTAAATGCAATATTGAAAGATAAAGGCAGAACCAAAATAATGCTAAAACTTCTTCTCGAAAAACATAAAGTGAGCATCTTATTACCAGGTGCATACTCAATTGCTCCTCAAGTTATTTATGAAATATCTAACTTAAGCTGGATTAAAGGCGTAGAAATTAATACAAATAACTTGCTTATATAAAAAAGCTTTATATAATGAAATATTTAATCGGTATTAAAGGAAGATATAGTGAATCTTTATGAATTTACTTTTATAGCACAACAAGGATTATTACAGCAAGAAGTAGAGGAGATGGTCCAAGAGCTAGCTGTTTCATTGAAAAATATTAAAGCAGATGTTATTTTCCAGAAGATCAAGAGTCTTATGGAAAGGCAAAATAGTACGCTTACAAAACAAGAGTTAGAAACGCGTGCTGAAGACATTAAAGAAGGTCTAGTTGCTTACTCTGATTTCTTGGAAGATCTTACAAAAATTTTATGGGTTGAATTGGAAGAAGATCTTTCAAATTTGAAAGAAGTGAAGTCAAAAATCGATAAAGAGTTGAAAGATGACCTAAAAGATTTAGGAATAACGCAAGATTTTATAAAATTTCTAGGAGGCAGTGAGCAAATTACTAAAAGTGCGTTTATCCATAATGCAGTAAATGCTTTGAAGAGAAATATTTCAGAACATCTAATAAAGATTTTTCAAGATATTTTGAAAGATTTTAGAATAAACGGTCCAACTCAATCGAGCAAAGCATTGGAGATGCTTTTGGAAAACATTGAAGCATCGGGATTAATCAAGTATGAACATTGGGGTCTTTTGGATTTTGCATATCCAATAAATAAGATGAAGAGCGGTCATTATTGTATAATGTGCATAAGTTCTACTGCAAACATTCTGGATGAATTTGTGCGTAGAATGAAACTTAATGAGAACGTTATTCGCCACTTGTCTGTGCAGGTTGATAAATTTTTTGAAGGTAAATCTTATATGATGAATAAACAAATTGAGGAGCAAAACGCATAATGATGAAAAGACGAAATAGTTTTAATAATTCTTACGTATCTGTAAATAATAGGACTGGCTTTAGGCGTTCTAAAGTTTGCCCTCTTGCTACGTCTAAAGATGAAGACATAGATTATAAGAATACAGATTTATTATCCAAGTTTACCTCTGACTATGGTAGGATATTACCTAGAAGGTTAACAGGCGTATGTGCAAAAAAACAAAGGAAGTTACACTTAGCGATCATAAGGGCACGTTTTTTGGCTCTTGTTCCTTACTGTACTAAAAAAGTTTAGGTAATTTATGTTGATAATTTTAAAGGAAAATATAAGGACTTTAGGTAAGCTTGGTGAAGTTGTCAAAGTTAAACCAGGTTATGCACGTAATTTTCTTTTTCCACAAAGAAAAGCGGTGAAAGCTACCAAGGAAAATTTAACAAAGCTAGAGGAGCAACGTTTATTACTGGAAGAAGAGAATATAAAAAGATTAAATGTAGCAAAAGAGCTTGCATTGTTACTACATGATAAGTTTGTGGTATTGATAAAGCAAGCTTCAGAGGATGGTAAAATTTTTGGTTCTGTAACAACACGTGAAATTGCGAAAGTTTTACTACAAGAAGGACATGCGATAGATCATCGTAGTTTATCTTTTGGTGGAATAAGCATCAAAAACTTGGGTGAATACCAAGTAAACGTAGAATTACATAGTGAAGTAGTAGTACCAATTACTATATACGTCGTGAAATCCGAAACAGATGCGCATGAATTAAGGCAAGTAAAGTTGCAAAATCAGAAGTCTGAGCAACAAGAAGGTGAAGCAGTGGAGCAAGAAGATACAAATAACAAATAGCAGTGAATAAAATATATCAACTATTCCTGTCATTCCAGTGCCTTTTTTTTCTGTCATCCCAGTGCGTGACACTGGGATCTAGCATGTTCAAAGATAAGACGGGGGTCATTTAATGATCCCGCGCTATAGCCAAAAAGAAATGTCTTCCATTTGGGAGGAAAATAATAAATTTAATATATGGCTTAAAATAGAAAAATTAGCGTGTGAAGCTCAAGCAGAGTTAGGAGTGATTCCAAATAGTGTTGCTCAGAAGCTCTCTGGTGCTATTGAATTTGATATTGAACGTATCAACGAAATTGAATCCATTGTAAAACATGATGTTATAGCTTTTCTGACATATGTTGCTGAAAAAGCGGGAGTTGATGTTCGTTATCTCCACTATGGAATGACAAGTTCTGATATTTTGGATACATGCCTTGCGGTGCAGTTGAAAGAGTCATGTGATATTTTACTCGGGAATCTAAAAAATTTACTTGCAGTATTGAAAAAAAAAGCTGAGGACTATAAAGATATTGTTTGTGTTGGGCGCAGTCATGGAATGCATGCAGAACCAACAACTCTTGGATTAAAATTTGCTAGATTTTATGCTGAATTTAAACGCAATTATCAGAGATTAATTAGCGCGCAAAAAGAGATCTCAATTTGTAAAATATCAGGTGCAGTAGGTAATTTTGCAAATGTTGATCCGTTTGTTGAAGAGTATGTAGCAAAAGAAATGGGACTCATACCTGAAACCATATCGTCTCAAGTCATTCCTCGTGATAGACATGCCATGTTCTTTTCGGTT
This sequence comes from Wolbachia endosymbiont (group A) of Urophora cardui, assembly GCF_964028435.1. Lineage (NCBI taxonomy): Bacteria > Pseudomonadati > Pseudomonadota > Alphaproteobacteria > Rickettsiales > Anaplasmataceae > Wolbachia > Wolbachia endosymbiont (group A) of Urophora cardui. Next base: position 610,887 of record NZ_OZ034774.1, on the reverse strand, counting down.
TTGGGAGTGATTGCAAGCTCAATAGAAAATATTGCAATTGAAATTCGTCATTTGCAAAGAACTGAAATCGGCGAAATTTCTGAGCATTTTTCCATTGGGCAGAAGGGAAGCTCTGCTATGCCACACAAATGTAATCCTATTTTAAGTGAAAATCTGACGGGACTCTCACGTTTAATACGCAGTTATGTTTTTCCTGCGTTAGAAAATGTTGCATTGTGGCACGAACGTGATATATCACACTCGTCTGTGGAAAGATGCATTGCTCCTGATGCTTGTATAACAATGGATTTTGCTTTAGTGCGATTAACAGATTTGATAGATAAATTGGTAATCAATAAGGAAAACATTGAAAAGAACTTAAATTCTTCAAAAGGTTTAGTTTTCTCACAGCGTGTATTGCTTGAGTTAGTAAATAGTGGTTTGGCGAGGGAAGAGGCGTATAAAATTGTTCAGAGCAATGCAATGAAAGTGAAACAAAACAACAGTGATTTTCTGGCCGAATTGAAACAAGATAAACCTTTACTTAAGGTTATTAACTCGGAAAAACTTGAATCTTTGTTTGATTTGAAATATTATACAAAGCATGTAGGTCACATATATAGCAAGGTTTTCAATTAGGCTGAGTAGCTCAGTTGGTAGAGCAGGAGGATCATAATCTCTTGGTCGGGGGTTCAAGTCCCTCCTCAGCCACTCGAACTAAACTATGTTTAGCAAGATAGTGCTATTGGTGAAGTAGTGCGACCCAGTGTCAGCTACTTGGAATGGTTACGTTCAGTTGTATATCCACTTAGGTGTACAGTTTAGAGGAAAATGGATAAGAGATTGTGAAAAGGGTTTAGCTTTTGGCCTATGATCTCTTTAAATGACAGAATTTCACTACAAAACTTAACTTTCTTCTATGCAATTAGCTAAGTCAAGAAAGGTGAATCTATCTCTTGTTGCAAACGCAAGATCGACCACTTTACAATATTGTTCTTTATTCCAACTGAGGTGCTCTGGTAAGTGCGGAATTGATAGATCTTCAAATATTTTTTGCAGGTATTTTGCAGGTAGTAAATTTTGCTTAATTAAATTGGAAATATTAGTCCATTCTTTACAAATAATCTCTTGGATTTTTTGCTGCATAATTTGCTTCTGTTCAAAAGTTCTTACAAATTCGATATTATCAAAGCACTGAGTTATATGTTTTACATCTAAAGTGGTCGGGTTGATAATCGGGTTTTGTATTGATAATATTTTTTCCTGCAAATTAGCCATGGTAATCGTCGTAACAGCAATTTTTTCGCCATGTAGTGAGGAATGATCTCTTGTTACCATTTCCATTGCGTGAGCTATCATATGCTCTCCTTGGCTTGCAGAATAGCTGCCTTTTGATATTACCATTCCAAGTCCTGAAATTAGTAGAACTTCCATAAGTAATAGGACCACTTTTCTACTTCTTTTAATAAGCGCCGTATACTCTCTTAGCAAAATTTGCTCCAAATCGCGAACAAGTGTAAAAGGTAATTCATTGTATTCTGTGCCAAGCAACAAATGAGATAGTAGCCAGTCAGCCTGAACTGTCGAACGGCAAATGAAATCTGCAAATCCGCTTAATGTGAGGCGCAGTGGTGCATTGGTAAGTATGTCTATATCTATATATATCGCTCTTGGAAGATGTGCTTTGAACGATTTTTTGTATCCATTTACTAATATTGAAGCATTTGTGGATGTATATCCATTCATGGAAGCGGCTGTTAGGAACGATATATAATCTTTTTTCTCGAGGTAGCTTGCATATTTGCAGATGTCGTTAACGGTGCCGCTACCAAATGCAACTATTAAGTCACTGTCTTTTGCTTTGTTTCTAACTAGATTTATGGTTTCAAGAGAGGCAAGTGAAAGATTAGTACCCATGGTTGGTGTCATTCCAGCGCGTGACGCTGATTTTTTTTCCTGGATCCCAGTCTCGAAGGACTGGGATGATAAAATGTAGGGAGCATCCGAAATGATATGAGGTTTTGCAAGAGGCCTAATGGTATTGCTCGGGATAATTAAGTGAGAAATTTTATTAAATACGTTTTTGTTTAAAAGTTTTGCTGTATTTTCATCTGCAACTAGAAAGATGTCATTTCCGTGTCGTGTGCATATTTCATAGATATCATCAGCAAGGTGGTAATCTGTTATTACTTCTCTTAGAAAAGTTTGTTCGGTTTGATGTAATATTTGTTTTAAATAGTGCATAGAGTGTTTACAATATAGCAATATAATTATTTTAAGGTTGACATGAAAATTGACCCTGTAGAGCTAACTAAGAAATTGATCTCTTTTGAGAGTATAACACCAAGGGACGGCGGGGCAATAGAGCATATAGCAACAATCTTCAAGAAAAGTGGCTTTGACTGTGAGATTTTAGAATTTGGTGATGATGGAACTAAAGTTAAAAATCTTTATGCGAAATATATAAATGGAGTACCAAATTTGTGCTTTGCTGGGCATGTTGATGTTGTACCACCGGGTCAGTTAAAAGATTGGGCATTTGGTCCATTTAATCCAGAAGTTAGAGATGGAATGCTATATGGAAGAGGAGCAGCTGATATGAAAAGCGGAATAGCTGCATTTATTGCTGCTATGGCAAATTTAATTGCAGAAAAGTTTCAATTTAATGGTTCGATAAGTGCATTGATTACCAGTGCTGAAGAAAGCACGGAAGAATATGGAACAAAGGCAGTTTTGGAATGGATGAAAAGTAAGCAAAAAAAGATAGATTTTTGTGTAGTTGCCGAACCAACCAGTAGTGAGAAATTAGGTGATACCATAAAAATAGGCAGAAGAGGTTCTGTAACATTTGAATTAATTTGCCATGGAAAACAAGGACACGTTGCCTACCCAGACCTAGCAGATAATCCAATATATAAGGTAATATCGATATTGAGTAAGGTAAAAAATACTACTTTTGATCATGGTAATAAATATTTTCAGCCTTCACATTGCGAAGTTACTACTATCGATGTTGGAAATAATACTAGCAATCTAATACCTAGTTCAGCAACTACACGTTTTAACATTCGATATAACGATACACAAACACCTGACGGCTTATATAAGCTGATTGATGAAATATGCTCCAGTGTAACTAACGATTATAAACTTTCTATGCATAGCAGCAGGGACGTTTTCCTCTCTACTCCTGATAGAAATACTGATATTATGCTTGATGCAATAAATAAAGTTACCAGTATTGATGCTGTGCTGAGCACAAGTGGTGGCACATCTGACGCTGCGTTTATCAAAGATGTTTGTCCAGTGATTGAATTTGGTATAATCAACAAAACCGCACATCAGATAAACGAATGCGTATTAGTAAATGATATACATAAATTAACAGCTATATATAAGGAATTTATAGAAAATTATTTCAATCCCACTAATAAAATATTGAGTCAGGTCAACGTAGTTAGTAATATATCTAGTGGTCCATTGTTAGCTTAGATGTAATCAGATCTCTTGCATAACTGTTGTTTGAGTAACAACTGCCAGCGTGTGACGTTAGAATCCAAAAACCATGAGAGCTACAAAAACCACTTGACAAACTCCGCCAGCCCCCTTATCATGAAAATGAAGCTATTTATTTATCTTCTCTGTACAGATTAAATGACAAAAAAACTCAACGTATTTGGCGTCTCATGTTTAATTTTTTGCACTATGTGCACTCTATGTCTTTATCAAATTTCTAGGTTTTTACCTATACAAGCTGAAATACGCTTATAAAGCATTTAAAACATTAAAAAACGCCAACTTAAAAAATGGATAGTGAATAATTAGCTACCCTAGGGTTTCTTTTGCCTTTTTTTCTGTTTAGTAAATTTCTTAAACATTTATGACTAAAGGTTAGTTGCATTAAAAAGCAGCTAAATCGCGGTTATTAAGCGTTTAGAATAAAAAAACGCCATACTTGAAAGTATAATGTAAGTAATTAGCCAACCACGGGGCTTCTTTTGCCTTTTTTTCCATTTGGTAAATTTCTTAATATTTGTAGCTAGAGACTCTCATCTTTAGCGAGCTTCAAGGTAATTGGTTGCTATTTGCGAAAATATTTGCATAATTTAAGCAACATTAATTGATAAAAATTAACTATGGAGCTTAATAAGATTGCAGCATCGATTTTACTTTCTGGGCTAATCATTATGATAGTCAGCAACGTAGTTGATATGCTGTATAGTCCAGAGGAATATAAGATTGAACACCAAACGATAGTAGCTGCTGGTAACAATGAGTTCCAGCAAAAAATCGAGCAAGTGGCGCTCGATATTGGAGCGCTCATGCAGAATGCTAGCTTTGAAAAAGGCAAGTCAGCAGCGAAGAAATGTATAGCCTGCCATAGTTTTGAGAAAGGTGGAATGAATAAGGTAGGACCAAACTTATGGAACGTAGTTGGAAACAAAAAGGCTCATCTTGGTAACTCATTCAATTACTCAAAAGCAGTGCTTGAAAGAGGTGGAAAATGGGGGTATGAGGAGCTATTTGCTTTCTTAAAGAACCCAAAAGCCTATATAAAAGGTACGCGTATGGCATTTGCAGGTATTTCCAATCCACAAGAAATTGCAGATCTAGTTAGTTATTTGCGTCAATTGAGTGATAACCCGGTTGCTTTGCCAAAGTAGTATGGATTATTGTAATGATGGAAATAATGGTCACATAGCATATCGAAAGCTACAAGGAAAGAAAGCTTCTGTAGTTTTTTTCGGTGGATTTGCATCTAATATGGATGGAACTAAAGCAACTGCTATTTACAAATTTTGCCAAGAAAACGATATAGCACTTGTGCTATTTGATTATTTTGGTCACGGTCATTCAAGTGGTGATTTTATTGATTACACGATAAGTGATTGGCAAGAAAATTGTGCTAAAGTGATAAGTGAATTAACTAGCGATAAACAAATAATTATAGGTTCAAGTATGGGAGGATGGCTGATGCTGCTCATTGCCCTTCAATTTTCAGAAAAAATTGCAGCATTAATCGGCATATCGTCTGCTCCTGATTTTACTGAAGATTTGATATTCAAGCAATTGTCAGGCAAGCAAAAAGAAGAACTAGGTTCTAAAGGTGTAATAGATTTTACTTCAGAGCATTGTACATACAAAATAACTAAAAATTTGATCGAAGATGGCAGAAAGAACCTTCTTTTAAACAGAGAAGCAATAGATATAAACTGTCCTGTGCGCTTATTGCATAGCATTAATGATAAAGATGTTCCTTATCAAACTTCATTGAATTTAGCTGAAAAAATTAAGTCAACCGATGTTGAAGTATACTTGATGAAATCAGCAGAGCACAACATGTCTGACAATCACTCACTGAAAGTTTTATTTAAGACCATTAGAGAATTTTTGCCAGCAAAAACATATAGGTAACCGTTCACAGATTTCCACTTAATTCTTCAATCGGGAGTGTTAAATAAACTGTGTCAAACCGAAAAAAAAGTAATAAATTGATATAAAAAAATGGAGGTTTGACAATGAGTCAGAAAGTAGTAAACAGAACTACCGGTTTGGTAGATTATAAAGAATTAGAAACAAATATCCTGTTGTCTATACGAGAAGGAAGACCGTTGACAGGAAGAGATGGAGCATTAACACCGTTTATAAAAAAGTTGCTGGAGGTAAGCCTGGAAGGTGAAATAGAAAACCACTTGTCGGCTGAAAGCGAAGAGAATAATCGAAGAAATGGGAGGAATGCAAAGACTTTACGTACAAGCGCAGGGTCATTTGAGCTTTTGACGCCAAGAGATAGGGAAGGAAGTTTCGAACCACAAATAGTCAAAAAAAGGCAAACAAACTTACATCCAGAGCTTGAAACGAAGATTTTGAGCACATTTGCCAGTGGTATGGGCTATAGAGATATAGTGTCACATGTTGAGGAAATTTATGATCACAAAATATCGGTGGCAGAGATATCAAGTATTACTGACAAATTGCTACCAGTAATCAACGAATGGCGTAGTCGCCCGCTGCAGTCTGTATATCCGATAGTTTTCATGGTTTTTTAAAGTCAAAGAGGACGGGCATTGCGTAAGTAAATGCATGTATAACATATTAGGCATAGATCAAAATGGCAAAAAAGAAGTATTAGGTTTTTATTTGGCTGAAAGTGAAGGAGCTAACTTCTGGTTGGGAGTGCTAAATGACCTCAAAGAAAGAGGAGATACCGTCTTGTTAGTCAACAAAAAAATTATAAAAATTTCCCAAGTTGCATCATAAAATCAAAAAATACTTCCAATTGTGTAACAGTACACAGATTATAGTTAGTGGATATGTTGATAAGTAAATTAGTTTTATACGCACAAAACAGATGAAGTTTACTTATCAACATATCCACTAACCAACAACATTCAATAAATTTGTGTAAGATACCACTTTACATAAGATAGATGATAGGAAGCATTTTTGATTTTAAAGTACTAAACCTTCAGTCAACCTCCTAGCCCTGTAGTTTTTGATATGGTTAGGATCAAAAGCACTTTTGGATGTCAGAATACCGAAAATGATATGGAGTAGCTTACGCATTGCAGCACCAACGATGGCCATATTATGCTTACCCTTTTCCTTTAATCTTTGGCAAAAGCTCATAATGATAGGATTGTGATTCTTAGCTACTATGGCAGGAAAGAAAAGTGCCTTACGTAATGTTTGTGAACCGGATTTACTTAATCTGGGTTTGGCATATACAGAGGAACCTGACGTCATATTTCGTGGTATAACTCCTGTATATGCTGCCAATTGCCTGGCATCTCTAAAAACCTCTATATCAGAAACTTCAGCTAAAATAGCTATTGCTGATTCTTCTCCTATGCCTGGAATAGTCAATAGAAGTTGAAAATTTTCCAACAATTCTTTGTGTTGATTTAATAGTTCACGTACGGAGTTTTTTATTGTTTCTATTTTTTGAGCTATATTCATTGCAAGGTCTTCCCAAGCATTTGCAACTTCTTTAGGCAGTCTCTCTTTTTTTTCTAAGTGGTTATTTACTAATGTTAACTCATCTTTTAACGCAACTGAGCAACGATAAAGATGTTTTAATTTTTTCATTTCAGGAGAAGGTGGTGTCCAACTAGAAGGTTCCTGTCTTTGGCAATAATCAGCAATAACTTCTGCATCGGTCTGATCATTCTTTTGTCGTATCAGCTTACTCCTTGCATAAGATTTTATGCAATAAGGATTTACAACACTTACAAAATGTCCAGCATTGTGTAGAAATTCAGCCAGTGCTTCGCTATAACAACCAGTAGATTCCATGCAGGTTTTTACTTTTTCTACATTATGTTTGTGTAGAAAATTCAGTAGACTTTGAAACCATCGTTCTTAAAGCTTCTTTTTCTAGTTTCACGCTTTCCTTTTTTGCTTATAAATGAGAGAAAAACATCAAAGCGATCTTTTGATATATCTATGCCCAAAAAGTTGTTGATCATATATAACCCCATACGTTACCATTAAAAATGAAAAGTAAGGCTAGTCTTGTGAATACAGAATTAGAACCATTCAGGTCTTTCTACGATACCGTCCAGCCTATACTTTTGAGAAGGGAATTCTTATCTCCTCTACAGATTTTATATCTAAGAAGAAGCACAGAGTTCCTCCCTTCTCCACCTAATGCTTAAGCTTAAAACATTAGATGCTTTTGACAAGATACAAGAAGGAGGCACTGGGATGACATCATAGAGGCGCTGGGATGACACCCGGACAATCGTCATCCCGCTGCTTGTTAGCGGGATCTAGAGATACCGCGGCGGTATGATGGTTCGTGGCGGTATAATGAAGCTTGAAAGCGGATCACCTTTCACGACCTGTATTTACTTCAGGAGTATTAACAGGTGTTATCGTTGGGTTTTCAAGCTTTGTTGCCTGCTTCAAACCCTCGCTTATACTTTGGTCCTGATTTAAAATTTTATCAAAGTGCTTACTCTTTTGTTGCTCTTCGTTATTTGACGTATCTCTTTGAGCATCTTCTTTTATGCCACGAGCATTTTCCACACTCTTTTCATCCTCACCTAAAAGTTTTTCTAATATTTTCTTAACAAAGCGCTTCAGAAGACTCAAAAACCCTTCTTCTTTTTGATTTTCTTGTGGTTGAGGTGTGGTATCTTTTTTGCCTGGCTCAGTGTTGGGCTTCTCTTTTACAGAACTCTTGCTCACTGAGGGACTAACGATGTGCTCTGATGGCTGTGTATCTGTTTGTACAGAAGCTTCAGAAGTCTTTTTTTGTCCACTCTGTTCAACGCTTTTACCTTCTGCTGTAGTTTCTCTAAGAGTGTTGGCTGCTTCTTGAAATTTTTTGTCATTTTTTGATTCTGCAACTTTTTCACTTGTGAAGATGCCCTTCCCTTTATATTGTTGGTCAAGCTTAGCAATTCTTTCAAAATCTTGACGTATTTTTTCATCTGTACGCCTTTTTTGACTTTCAAATTTCTGATTCAATTCTGCAACGCTTTTCATTTTGTTTTCGAGCTCTTTACTTTTCATAGCCTTTAGAGCCTTTGTTCCTTTTGCAATATAATTAACCTTCTCTTCTAACGGAGTACCTTCTGGAAAAGCACCTGGAGAACGTTCAAAGACACCTTTAAACTTTTTTTCAACACTTTCTTTAGATGTCTGGGCCATACCTGTTACCTATTAAAACATATCATATAACCAGTATATTAGCTAATTATATAAAAAACAGTTAACATAACTTGTGGTAAAGAGTAAGAGCGTCCTATTTATATTTTTTTATTAAAATGCTATTTACTTATTAAGTTGAAATGTATAACCATATAAGAGATGAAGGATAGTCAATTAGCAGTAGTATTCGATTGGGATAATACCTTAGTTGACACTCAAGATAACATTTTTAATGCTATTAAGCATACCATAAACTCAATGGGGTATAGTAATAAAGCTGCTGATAGAAATTCCCATGAGTCGAGAAAGAGCTATATGGTCAATTTATTTGGCGATCAGTGGAAAAAAGCGAACCAGATATATCAACAATATTTAGACGATGCACTATTGCAAAACATTGCTCTGAATCAAGGAGTAGAGAAAATGTTGCAGACACTGAAAAGCCACAATATTTATCTAGCAATAGTAAGTAATAAGAAAAATACTAATTTACGTAAAGAAGTTGCCTATTTTAAACTAGATTCTTACTTTGAAAGAGTAGTTGGGTCATGCGATACCGCGGAAGATAAACCATCTGCAACCCCACTGCTATTTGCACTAGAAGAGAGTACGTTGCCTATAAATAGAGAAAATGTGTTTTTCGTTGGTGATAGCATCACAGATGTTCTGTGTGCACAAAATGCCAATTGTTTACCTATTATATACGGTCAATCAATAAGCGGTTATGAAGATTTGTCATGTTTTCAACATTTTGATAAACTTACAGATTTTATAATAAAGTATTTAGAAGATAGGTAATGACCGCTGTTACAGAGATTGCCAGTATACAAAGGCGCTTTTGCGCATATTTAATAGATGTAGCAATTTTATTAATTCCAACTTTATTAATTATACTGCTATTAGAGGATTCTCCGTTGATCTTACATCTATCATACATGTGTGTAAATTGTAGTTACTTCACATATTTTATATCTTCAAAGGCCCAAGCAACTCCAGGTCAACAGTTAATGAATATATGTACTATCAATTTAGATAATTCTAAAATAGACTTGAATTTAGCGTTTGACAGAAGCACTTCCCAGTTTTTTCTTCCTTTGTTAAACAGTGTAGTAGTTGTCCTTACTGAATTTTTGCAAGATCAGGAGGTATTAGTGAATGTCTTGAGTGCATTGAAAGTAATTATAATGCTGCTCACTCTCTGCTGGTATCTAGTTGCTTGTTTTTCTAAAAAGAAACAGACATACCACGACATGCTATTTAATACGGTTGTTATCAAAGGAACTATTAAATGAGTTGCTATAATCATCGTTATCATATAAATTATGCTGATAAATTGAACTAAGGGAAGATTATGAATGAAGAGATAGTAAAACATTTGAACAAATTATTGACCAATGAGCTGACTTCTGTACGTCAGTATCTTTTGCATTTTGCGGTTCTCAAAAACAATGGAATTAATAGACTTGCAGAAAAGGTAAAAAATGAGCTTAACGAAGAACTTGAACATGCAAACAAGTTGGCAGAAAGAATTTTATTGCTTAAAGGCGTACCAAATTTTCAAGATACAAATGAAATATCAAAGTATGATGGAAAGTTTGCAAAAGACACAATACAGAAAATCTTAGAGGCTAATTTAAAATTAGAGGGAAAAGGTATTAAGGATATCAAAGAAACGATTTCTATTGCTGAGAAAGAAAAAGATTTTGTTAGTGTAATGTTATTAGAAGAGATGTTAAAAAATGAAGAAGAGCACTTCCATTGGATTGAGAAACAGATAGACCTTATTGAACTAATGGGTGTTGAAAACTATTTAAGAACACAAATATAGAGTGTTAAAAAAAACAGTATTTATTTTAATTATACCTTGCTTGCTTCTTTTTTTATTAGGATTATGGCAAGTATTCAGATTGAACTGGAAGAATAATATTATTAAAAGTATGAGTCTTCCAGTTGTTCATCTATTGCCCAATAACGACCTTGAAAAATTTAACTATAGGCATGTCAAGATCGATGGGATTCTAAGTGACATAGAACTATATGTTTTTGCAGGGCAACACGGCTATCACGTGCTGTCTCCTATGTTGCTCACCACTGGACGTTACATGTTGGTGAATAAAGGAATAGTCAGAGAAAAAAAGGAGAAAAAAGTAAAAATTGAAAAAGTAGTTGCAGATGGAACTTTATATTGCGATAGCAATAAAAGCAAAAATTGGTTCATCAAAAACGATACTGCTTCGAATACATGGTTTACCCTGAGTACAGAGGAAATTTCCAATGAGTTAGGTATTAAGCTAGAGAAGTGTGTATTGTGGCCGAACAATTTTGGCAGCAAAGTAGCTATACAGCCAATGAAGCATTTGGAATATGCAATCACTTGGTTTGCACTTTCCTTAACTTGGTTGATTATGTGCGTAATTTACTATATGCAAAACCTCAATAAAGCTTGAAGCTTTCTGTACATAAAATTAGAAAAGTAGTTATTCATCTTTATCACTACCAAGGTCTTTTAACATACTGTAATTGCCTTTTCTAAATCTACTTTTTAAAGACGTAACTCCACTTTCGCTAATACCACTGAGGCTCAGTGCAGCTCCACCTAGCTGCAATCCTATCTCAGATGTTTCAGGAATAATTTTACTAGCTCCTAGATCTCTATAAACCTCCACATTACTCAGATCTGGTAAGCGTATTACAATATTTACATGCGGAAAATTTGCAGCAACTAAGGAAACAACTTTTTTTATAGTAACTTCATTCTTTATTGAAATAACGAGAGCTTGAGCTCTTTCTATTCCTACTGATTTTAAAATTTCACATCTTGTAACATCTCCAAGATATATAGGAAAACTATCACTTTTTCCTTCTTTGACTATTTTTGATTGAATATCTACAACAACGTAACTTAAATGCTCTGCAGTAAGCATTTTTGTTACCATATATCCCACTCTACCAAATCCAGCAACTATTACATGGTTATAAAGATCTTGTGTATCTGTTTCAACAGCTTCATCATCTAATATTATTTTCTCAGTGCTAAATGAGTTTGCTATCCAATCTCCAAGCCCCGATAAAAGAGGAGTGAAAGCCATGGTTACTGTAGTTACCATCATAAGTACTTGAGCGATTTCACTTGGTAGCACATTTAGTTCATTTGCTAAGCGAAATAAAATAAACGCAAATTCACCGCCTTGTGAAAGTAGTAACCCAGCTTGTATAGCAGGTGCACTCTTAAACCCAAAAAATCTACACAATATATATATGATAGATGTTTTTAAAACGATAAGGATAATCGATAATAAAGTAATTAGTGGTAACTTGTTGAGTAAAAGTTCGGTATTGATAGACATACCAACAGTCATGAAAAATAAGCCAAGAAACAAATCTTTAAATGGCAATACTGCGTGTTCTACTGAGTGTCTGTATTCTGTTTCTGCAACTAACAATCCAGCGACAAATGCACCTAATGCCAACGATAAATGGAATTGCTCAGTAATAAATGCTGCTCCTAATACTATTAAAAGCGTTGTTGATATAAAGACCTCATTACTTTCCATTTTAGCAATAACCGAAAATAAAGGTCTAAGCAATAATCTACCAGTTATAAATATCAGCACTAATGCAATAGCTGCTTGCACCAATGAACCTGCCAATGAGCTTATCAGGCTGTGCTCAGAATTGCCAGCAAGTAAAGGTACCAATACTATTAATGGTACCACTGCAAAATCTTGCATTAATAGTACTGCTATTGACAACCTACCAACCTGACTTGCTTGAGAACCTTTTTCTTGCAGAACCTGCAACACTATTGCTGTTGAGGATAGCGCAAGCCCACCACCAATAACTGTTGCTATATTCGTATTCACTCCGAAAGCAAGAGCGATGCACCATATTGCTACCATGGTAACTATAACTTGAAGAGAACCGAACCCAAATACATGAATACGCATAGCGATCAGGCGTTCAAATGTCAATTCAAGGCCTATAATGAATAATAGGAAAACTACACCAAATTCTGCAAGATTATCCATTACTTCAGCTGAGTGTATCAGATTAAATCCATGAGAACCAATAACTGCACCTGCAACGAAGTAACCGAGCACTGGACTAATATTCATTTTCCAGAACGCTATGACTATAAACACAGCAGCAGAAAGTAAAATTATAATATCAAACAAATGCTGAGAGCCACTGTGCATGATATTTAACCTGTAGAATTAGACCATTTAATTGAGCAGCCAATACTTGATTTTTGGTCAATTGGAGAATTACCAGTTTCTGCAATAAATTTCATAGCTTGAAATAAGTCACTACTTCCTACTTCATAGCTTTGAACCTTTTCTTTTTTTGTGTCATTAAAACGTCCACGATAGCAAAGGTTTAAATTGGAATTAAAGCCAAAAAAGTCAGGAGTGCAAACAGCCCCGTATTCTTTAGCTATTTTCTGTGTACTATCAATTAAATATGGAAATGTAAATTTATTTTCCTTGGCAAAATTAATCATATTTTCAAAGGAATCTTCTGGATATTCATTTACATCATTTGACATTATTGCAACGGTGTTTACCTGATAATCTTTTTTCAATTGATCAACATCGCTTACCAGATTGCTAATAATTGACTGAACGTAAGGACAGTGATTGCATATAAACATTACAATAAGACCATTTTTTCCACAACAGTCACTTAATGTATAGTATTTATTGTCTACTCCCAAAAGATTAAAATCTTTTGCAGTAAAACTAAAATCGACTTTAGGAGTATTCAGAGCAACCATAGACTATTATTATACCATATGTAATTTACGGTCTTATTATTTAAATGTCAAACGGTTTCTATGTATACTGTTTGCATATTCTTTTTTAGTATTATAATTATAAAACTTATGTTCATAACTTTCGAAGGAATAGACGGCTCTGGTAAAACAACACAATCTAAGCTACTTGCAAATCATTTTAAGCAAATTCACGGCGAAAATAATGTAGTGTCGACTCGAGAACCAGGTGGCACTGATTTTGCAGAAAAGATAAGAGGAGTGTTGTTAACAAATAATATTGATCCTATTTCTGAACTCTTGCTACTTATCTCGATGAGGCACGAACATATGAAAAAATTAATATTACCAGCTCTTGCAGAAGGGAAAATAGTGATTTGTGATCGGTTTATTGATTCAACCATTGCATACCAAGGATATGGGTTTGGAGTTGATTTAAAACTAATAGAAGATTTGCACAGGTTGGCTGGAGTTAGATATCCAGATATTACATTTATTCTAGATATTGATGTTAAAGTTGGGTTAAGTAGAGCGAAAGACAAGAATAAATATGAAGAAATGGATGTTAATTTTTATAATAAAGTTGGAAAAGGGTTTAAAGAAATCGCCATAAAAGAGCCCGTTAGGTGCCATGTCATCACTGAAATTGAAACAAAAAATGATAATCAAGTACACACTAAGATTATTGATAAAATCACTATTGCAAAGACTTAACTATATTTATTTAACCTCTACTAATTTAAACCGAACCTTTAACTTGTGATAGAAAATTATTAATTTTAGGTAACATTATTTCACATGAATAACTTTTTGTTTGAGTAGCTAAAAAATCCTGTATTTTGTCTGGATCTTCTTCACTTATTATCTTATATGCCCTTGTGAGGTTCATTAATTCACTTCTATTTTTTTTATTACTTACTTCAGTAATAGTAAAAAATTGATCAAAATGGTCTAAGAGGTCTTTATTTTTTATTGAAGACACAATATCGTCAATTTCTTTCACAGATAATGCAAGTTCGTGTGCTTTACTACGATCTTCAAAACAAAGATTAACAAGCGCGTTGCAAAACCTATCTCTCGTAGTACTTCTCACTTCTGCTAATAAGGATTTAATATTTTCTTGGCAATACACTCTCTTTACTGATTCAGCTGGTTCAACCATACCAAGAACATTCTTTACCAAAGATTTTTTTTCACAACTAAATATGAACATGTAATAACCCATAGATAGAGTAAAGAACAAGAATACGGCTGGGAGCAAAAATGGCACTAGTACATTTTGTGATACAGGAAAGAGAAACCAGACAGCAGTTGCTGCTGATACAACAAGAAATAGCCCTAATAAAGTTAATTGCGCTCTTTTTTTATACTTATGATCAATGACTGCATTTACACCAATAGAAACTACGTCAACCATTACTCATACCTCATTAAACAGTAATACTAACTGAATGATAGCATTATCGTGATGAAAATGCAACATTATGAATATTCTAATACAATTTATATTGACAGTTACAATTCTGAATGTTTTATTGCAGCGTTAGCTGATTAGCATTTTAAGCTAGGGTCAGATCTAATAGAGAGAGGATTTTTTTATTTTCTCATTCTTCTCATTTTCCTCTCTAACAATTTTTTTTCCGCTTAATATGTCCTTTATTTCATCTCCTGTTAAAGTTTCAAACTCCAGTAGATTTTCGGCAATGAGATCTAAGCCTTTCTTATGCTTGGTCAAAATGTCTTTCGCTTTTTCATAGCAAGAAGACACAACTTTCTTCACTTCTTCATCTATAAGTTTTAACGTATCTTCAGAAATTATCTCAGAACCATGCATAGTTTGTTCGCGATTGTGATAGATCGGACCTATTTTGTCGCTCATTCCCCATTTTGTTACCATAGAACGTGATAAATCTGATGCTAGTTTTATATCTGAAGATGCGCCGCTTGTGACTTTATCATAGCCAAAAATTAGCTCTTCTGCCACACGTCCACCCATTGCAACAGTTATATCTGCTAGTATCTTTTCTCTTGTGAGGGACACTCTATCTGTTTCTGGTAGTCTCATAACTAAACCGAGTGCCCTACCGCGTGGAATAATTGTTGCTTTGTGTATAGGATCAGAAGCAGGCATATTAACAGCAATCATCGCATGGCCAGCTTCATGGTATGCAGTCAGTCTCTTTTCCTCTTCTGTCATAATGAGAGATCGCCTTTCCACACCCATCATCACTTTATCACGTGCATATTCGAAATCATCCATGGTAACAATCTTCTTGTTTCTTCTTGCAGCAATAAGCGCAGATTCGTTCACTAAATTTGCTAAATCAGCCCCTGAAAAACCAGGTGTTCCTCTTGCAACTGTTTTCACATTTACATCAGGGGCCATTGATATTTTCTTTATATGCGTATTTAATATTTTCTCGCGCCCATTTATATCGGGTAAAGAAATAGTAATCTGCCGGTCAAAACGACCAGGCCTAAGCAGTGCTGGATCTAAGACATCCGGACGGTTAGTCGCAGCAATTATTATTACGCCCTCATTAGACTCAAAGCCATCCATCTCAACTAATAACTGATTTAATGTTTGTTCTCTTTCGTCATTACCACCACCAAGACCAATGCCACGATGTCTACCCACCGCATCTATCTCATCTATAAAAATTATACAAGGAGCATTTTTCTTGCCTTGATCAAACATATCACGAACACGGCTCGCACCAACACCAACAAACATCTCAACAAAATCAGATCCAGAAATGCTAAAGAATGGCACATTAGCTTCTCCTGCAATTGCACGAGCAAGTAAAGTTTTACCAGTTCCAGGAGAGCCAATTAAAAGGCACCCTTTTGGTATTTTTCCACCTAATATTTGAAATTTTTGCCTTTGTTTAAGGAAATCAACGATTTCTACTAGCTCTTCTTTTGCTTCATCAATTCCGGCAACATCATCAAATGTTACTTTTTTCCCACTAGTCATGAGTCTAGCCCTTGACTTGCCAAAGCTTATAGTTCTGTTGCCCCCCGCTTGTGTTTGTTTAAGAAAGAATAGCAAAAAGCCAATAAAGATAAATGTTGGGACCCATGAGATAAGTAATCCACCAATTACGCTCATGGCAGAATCTCCAGTTGAAAAGGAGAATCTCACTTTTCTATCATGTAAATTTTTTATTAGGTCGCTATATATAACACCGCTTGAGTTGAAACTTGAACCATCCCTAAACTTGCCCTCAATGCTCTGGTTTTTTATGACAATATTTTCTACATCATTGTCTTCTAGTCTAGTTAAAAATTCCGAAAAAGGTATGGTTGTTTTACTTCTACCTACATTTCCGCTGAACTGAATATAAACAACTGAAATAAGAACAATAATTACTAACCAGATCAATAAGCCTTCTAAAAATTTTTTCATTTCTATTTCTAACTAAGTACTAATCAAGCTTACCAAATTTTGTTTTATCGTGCTATTAATAATGCATTGAACCTTATCGTCATTGGTATTTTTTTCGTTATAATTTACATCAGGATAAGCAAGCACCTTTCCATCTTTTTGTACTGTAGGCAAAGAATAAAAGACTTCAGGGCAGCAGTTGTAAATTTAAAAGGTGTATTTAATTGTGACCACCACTCAGTGTGTTTTTTTTCATGAACAATAATTAACTTCATCTGCTATAAATTCACGTACTAGTAAGTCCATTAGAATTCCTTGGAGCTATACTAAAAAGAGTCTGTAACACATTTCCTACATTTGCTTCTTCATTCTCAGGCTTTTGAAATTCATCCTTAAGCTTTTCAAGTGCATTACTAACATCATTCATGGTAATAACGATTTCTTCTGTGTCCTCTTTTACAATACGATTTCTGGCAAAATCTTTTACAGAATTTACTAAATTAAATAAATCAGCTCCTGAAAAACCTTTAGTTCTACCTGCAAGTTCTGTAAGATCTAGATCTTCTGTTCTTGGTGTGTCCTTCATATAAAGATTTAATATTTTCTCACGTAGGTTTTCGTCTGGTAAAGGAATATTAATGTGCTTGGACAAACGACCACTCCTAGTGAGTGCAGAATCTAAAACACCCATACGATTAGTTGCAGCAATTACTATCACACCCTCTCTAGATTTGAAGCCATCCAATTCAGTCAATAACTGATTTAAAGTTTCTGTATACGCTTGATGACCATAACTGCTACCATCACAGCGCTTTTCACCAACAGAATCAATTTCATCTATAAAAACTATACAAGGAGCATTTTTTCTTGCTTTCTCAAAAAGCTTACGTATATTTCCTGGACCAGTGCCAACATACCGCTGAATAAACTCAGATGCAGAAACACTTATAAATGAAGATTTAGTTTCATTTGCAATTGCTTTAGCAAGCAAAGTTTTGCCAGTCCCCGGTGGACCATAAAAAATGTATCCTGTGTCTTGCGCATAATTTAGCTTTTCGTCTATTTCTATTTCCCTTTTTGACTGAAGTTTACAAATCTTTCTTAACTCTCGTCTTACATCGTCTGAAACTGCAACATCATCAAGTGTTACTTTTTGTTCATTCGTTACTTTAGGTGATGTCATTAGTTCATAAACAACAACACATATTGCCCCAAACACAAAAAGTACAGCTGCAGTACCTGCCACTACACAAGTTACTACAGTGGATTTTATAATGATAGGCATAAAAAGTATAGTGTCCGTAGCAGTCTTAATTCTAAGAAACAGAATATACATAAGATAAATAAAAGCAGCAATTGCTAAACATAACAAAGGGAAAATGAATTTAAAGAACTCTCGCCAAGTTATTTTCATTATAATCCCTCACTAAGATAAATTTTCATCATCGATCATACTATATCGATAATATAAGATTTTTTTGTATTATGCAACTAATAATGAATTGAACCTTATTACTATTGATGTCTTTTGTATCATGAATTACATCAGGATAAGCAAGTACCTTTCCATCTTTTTGTACTGTAGGCAAAGAATAAAAGACTTCAGGGCAGCAGTTGTAATCCTTCAGAAATTCAGGAACTTTTTGTGTTTTTTTTAATGGAGCGATGATAACTGAACACTCTTGATTTCCGAGTATTGTGCAGCTAAATCTGTTATCCCATTGAGTAGGTTCATTTAAAGGTAGGTTTACGGTAATTTCTTGTATCTTTGACGATTCTCTAATTATTAAGATATTTTCTCCATATTTTCTTATTTTGCACCCAGAAAGTGTACAGTTAACATTACTATCCTTTTGCAATATTTTATTAAATATCGCAATAAGGCTATTGTACCTTGGTTTATAATGTTTACTGGCAATTGCCATTATAGAGTAAAGAAGAAGCCTCAAGGCTATTTCCTCTGGCAATTGATAAAATTCACTTAGTTTAATTTCAATATAACCAAGATCATGAACATTAACACAGTCATTAAATGCAAGGCGTGTGTAGTGCATCAACGCTTTTGCAGCTCTTTTCATATGAAGGGCTGTGAGGCATATTCGCTCTGTTAAAATCTCTTGATTGTCACTTGCTTTAAGTAAGCTACGGTATAAAGTTCGCCTGTATTTTAAGTTATAGTTGCTTCTATCTTCGATCCATTTTAACCGGTGAAGCTTAGCGTACTTTTCTATTTCACTACGACTAAAATTTAACAATGGCCTAAATATATAAATACCATTTAAGAAAGATTTGTAATCCATTGATGATAATCCATCTACGCCACTACCTCGCTCCAATCTTAATAAGAACGTTTCTGCTTGATCATCTTTGTGATGAGCAACGAGCAAACATTTAACATTATTGTTTTTACAACACTCTGCTAGTAACTTATATCGTGCTTTTCGTGCCTGTAATTGAATATTACCTTTAATATTTTGCTTCTCCCAATTTAATATGAACGATTCCTTTGCTCCAAGTTCTTTTGCATAACTTGTAACAAAATCAGCTTCTTTTTGAGACTCTGAACGTAACCCATGATTTACTGTTAATGCTATAGGAAGTGAAAGCTTGTTTTTTTTTGCCCAGTTAGTCATTAAGTGCAGTAAGACTATACTATCTACACCACCTGATACTGCAACTGCGATTTGGTTGTAGAAAGCAAAGCTATTAGCTATATTTTGAAATAATAACTCTAATTTCATTATGTTTCTTGATGGCAAGATAGTCTCTACGTCATACAGCGACTTATTTGTTGTATATATAGATCCCGCTAACAAGCAGCGGAATTGCTCTCTTTTGTCATCCCAGTGCTTGACACTGGGATCCAGGTTTTAATGCAAGAAACTATTTCTTTATTCCAGAAAATGAAAATTCCACTCTACGATTTTTAGCATGCTCTTTTTCATATTTAGAATTTCTAGAATCATCTTTTACATTAACCAAAGGCTCAGTTTCACCCTTAGAAGCAGTTTTTATTCTGTTTTCTATGTAGGGTGCACAACTAACCATAAATTTTTTAGCTGCATCTGCCCTTCTAGCGCCTAGCGCAAGATTATATTCATGAGAACCACGGTTGTCAGTATGACCAGTTAAAGTAACCTTCGCGTCAGGGTTATCTTGTAACACCTCCATTATGTTAAGTAATGCATCTGCGCTTACTTCAGTAATACTAGATTCATCATAACCAAAGAAAACTCTTTTATCACCTATCTGCTTAACAACAGAATTCATTTTATTTGTTGTATTTGCTCCTTTTTTTGGGCAAGAACTTACACCAGTAAGTAGCAAACAAAAACAGCACATTATAACCAGTCTACTCCACATTACTAAACCTCCATAAATTTTAAAATAGTGCGTAACTTTAATTTCAGTAGCTAATAATCTCTCCATATTGTAATATAGTCAAGAGAAATAAAATACTAAATACTTTTTCTACACCCTTACAATTAATTTTCTTATAATATGCTGGACTCTGAGTAGAAAAATCCAATAAAGGAATAAAAAGTACAATTTTTTATGTACTTTAAGCAAATATACTTTTAACTTTATTATTAATCTATTACGATATTAAAGAGATGTTTTCTAAAATAATGAACAAATTATGAAATCTTATAAGTTTTTAGAGGAAGTATTATATAGGGTAAAGAATATCGAAAATACGCTAAAAGTACTAAACCAAAGCCAATTGAATATAGAGGACAAAGTTGAACAAATGAGTCTTCTAGAAGAAATCAGACATGAAATTATCTCTCATGATGCAATAAAGGAATCATTAGCAGATGCTCTTGGTAACAAAAAAAGTGCAAATACTCAGCAGCTAAAGTTAATAGAGAGAATACATAAAAGCAACAGTGCTGTTCCTATTGATTTAGTAAAGTCTTTATCCAAAGCTAAGGTTGAATGCCAAAATTTATGGAAACTATCTCATTCTGAAACCAGTAACTTAGAAAAACTAAAAGAACGTTTTACTGATTTAATCACACTCATTCGCGAAGTAGCTTCTATAAAATCGCAGCAATTAAAATGCTCAAAATACGACTCACTGCTTGCTGACTATGACTCTGATATCACAGAAAAGAATATAAGGGAAGTATTCCCCAAGGTAGGCAAATTTTTTAGCGAAAATGTGGATGAAATAATTGAAAAGCAGAAAAAGGATAAGGTTACTAATATACAAAGAGTTGCTACTCAGAAGCAGATTGAACTTGGCTCGTTATGTTTACAGCAAATGGGTATTGCACTAAATGAGATTCGTACTTCTTATTACTACCCTATAGATTATGATGAATCTGATTTTTGTTATGGTTTATTTTCACTTTTACGGCATAGTGGTTATGCGATTTATCAAAAATGTTTAGCGCAAAATTCTATAAGTAGCCCAATTACGAGACATGTTATGTATGAAACTCAAGGGTTATTCATGGAAAGGATGATTGGAACATCCAGAGAATTTATTGAGTTCATTCAACCACACATAAAAGAGAAATTTGCTATAAAAGGCAAAACTAATAGCAGTGTTGAAAATTTGCACTTGGTTTTCAATGAAATAAACCTTTCCTCTTCTTTAAAGAACGCAGATGAATTTAGTCTGTTAGCTCATATTATGTTGAGAACTAGGTTAGAACAGGATATAATAAATGGTACACTGGAAGTTAAGGATCTGCACGATGCGTGGCTGGAAGGTATGAAGCACTATAAAATTCCAGTAAAAGCTAAAAATGAGCTGGACACTTATTTTCAAGATGAATATTGGGCAAGCGGTGTTATGGGCTACTTTCCTATAAAAATTATTGCTTTAATTGCTGCTGTGCAGATTTTCTCTTTCGTTAAAAAGAATCATTACGAATCATTAAGTGCTATAATAAAAGGAGATTTTAGTTTACTTATCAGTTGGTTATCTCAAAATATATACAGTGCAAAGTGTGGCCTGGAACTGCTAAAAAAAGTAACAGGCAAGGGTTTAGACGTTGAGAGTGTTACTTACTACCTATCTGAAAAGTATAATTTGTCTCAATAAATGGTTTTCTTGAGTTATGTATGAATTTTGTTCGAAAATTGACCGGAAAGTTTTATAGCCTTTTTACTTTCAAAGGTTTGTTTGCTAGCGATATTGCCATAGACCTTGGTACTGCAAACACTTTAGTTTATCAGAAAAATCAGGGAATAGTGCTTGATGAGCCTTCAGTTGTAGCAAGAGTAAAAGAAAAAGGAAGCTACGTTCCTTATGCTTTTGGTAAAAAAGCTAAAATGATGCTTGGAAAAACGCCTGGAGAAATAGAGGCGATAAGGCCCTTAAAGGATGGAGTTATTGCTGATTTTAAAAGTGCGGAAGAAATGCTAAAATATTTCATACGCAGTGCAAACACAAAATTCACTGTTAATAAACCTAATATTATCATATGCGTTCCATCTGGATCCACGCCAGTTGAAAGGCGTGCTATACAAGATGCAGCAGAAAGTGCTGGTGCAAATGAAGTATTTTTGATTGAAGAACCAATGGCTGCAGCAATCGGAGCTGGGCTCCCAGTTACTGAACCTGAGGGTTCTATGATCGTTGATATAGGAGGCGGTACAACTGAAGTTGCAATTATTTCTTTAGGCGGAATTGTTTATTCACGTTCTGCCAGAGTAGGTGGCGATATTATGGATGAAGCAATAAAATCGTATATTCGTGAAAATCATAAGTTATTAATCGGTGAAACAACTGCTGAAAAAATTAAGAAAAACGTAGGTTCAGCCAGTCTGCCAGGTGAAAATAACAAAGAGGGAATGATAATTAAAGGCAGGGATTTAGTGAGTGGCATGCCAAAAGAAATGCTTTTATCAGAATATCAAGTTGCAGAGAGTTTAATAGAGCCTGTACATCAGATAATTTCTGCTATTAGGACTGCACTGGAGAGCACTCCACCTGAACTTTCTTCTGATATAGTCGATAGAGGAATAATTTTATCCGGTGGTGGTGGATTATTGCGTAACTTGGGCAAAGTTATCAGTGAAACAACAAAATTACCAGTTCGTGTTGCAGATGACCCACTTTGTTGTGTTGCCTTGGGTAGTGGAAAAGTGCTTGAAAACATGGATTATTTTGGCCATGTTTTATTCAAGCAAGATTAAATTGTTTTTGAAGGTAGTTTATCGAATTGTTTTGATGGAATTATGTAATATAAATGAGATCCCAGTGTCACGCACCAAGTAATTTGAAGGCAACTTCCAGCAGGAAAGGGTGTCATCCGAGTAGCTGACACTGGGATCCAGGAAACTTAATTACAAATAAATATGCTGTTTTAATGAATTTGCATAAATAGACACTAGATTCCAGTGTCAGCTACTTTCATGACATCATCTACTATGTAAATTGCCCCCAAATCAAAACGTTTGCACAGTTGTATGTTGGAATGACACAAGATTTGCGTTTATAAATTAAGGCGATTATGCTAAAAGAATTTAAAATTGAACCTCTGCTAAAAGATAGAGCTCCGCACCAGACCAAGGCTATTGTTGCAATGTCCGGGGGAGTTGATAGCTCCGTTGCTGCAGCACTGCTATATAACTTTGGGTACCAGGTGATAGGTGTGACTCTTCAACTCTATGGCACCGACGGTAATGCTAACGCAAGAAAAGGTGCATGTTGTGCTGGACAGGATATTTACGACGCTAAGCGCGTGGCTGAAAGTGTTGGCTTTCCTCACTATATTTTAAACTACGAGGAAATATTCAAAAAGGAAGTAATAGAGGATTTTGCAAGTACCTATATGCGTGGGGAAACTCCCATACCATGCGTAAGATGTAACCAAACGGTAAAATTTCGTGATCTATTGCAAGTTACAAAAAATCTTGGTGCGGATGTGCTTGTAACAGGACATTACGTGAGAAGATTAGAAAAAAATGGTGAGGTAAAGTTGTGCAGAAGCATTGATAAAAGTAAAGATCAAAGCTATTTTCTATTTGCTACAACAAAGGAGCAGTTGAAGCTTTTGCGATTTCCACTAGGTGGGTTCTATAAAAGTGATATAAGAAAATTAGCAAAGTATTTCAGCTTACAAATTTCTGAAAAGCCGGACAGTCAAGATATATGCTTTGTTTCCGAAAGCTATAGTAAAACAATAGCTAAATTAGCTCCACAATCTGTACAGAAAGGTAAAATAGTGGATGTTAATGGAAAAGTGCTAGGCGAGCACAGTGGCATAGTAAATTTTACAGTGGGGCAAAGAAAGGGCTTGGGTATCGCACACAATGAACCTCTTTATGTGATAAAAATTAATACAGAAAATAATGAGGTTATAGTAGGTCCGATCAACGCATTAATGCAAAAAAAAATATTGATCAAGGAGTTAAATTGGTTAGAACAACCAAAGGAAGGTATGGAAGTAACTGTGAAGCTGAGATCATCACATGCGGGAAGTTTAGCAACAATACATTCAACTGACGAAAAAAATAAAGCCTGTGTCATTTTAAACGACGATTACTTTGGCATCAGTCCAGGTCAAGCCTGTGTGGCATATAAAGGTGAACAAGTTATCGGTGGAGGATGGATATGCTCTTAACTGGGTGGCTTAATTTTTTTATGCAGAATGTAAACGTACAATAATATTTATTGCTATTTTACCCTATATCGCTTATACTATAAAGTAGAACATTATAGGTTTTAGCAATGGTTAAGGAAGTTGAAGAACTAATAAAAATTGTTGGTAAGGGTAATTTATTAGAGACTTTGTTTATTTTTTTAGGTGGCTTTCAACATGCCGACTTAGATCGTAGTATGGACTGCAGAAATCATTTTGGTTTGTCTGCATTCATTAAAAAAGAGGGGGAGCCATTAGATGAATATTTTAACTTAAAGTTTAGTCTACAAGGGCTGTTTTTAATTTATGCTCAAGCTTATAAGATACTTAGTGAAAACAACAACCTGAATACTAAAGATGTCATAGATAAAATATATAAAGTTATTAAAGGGTCTGAGTTAAATAGAGATATAAATGAAGTAGTAGAAGTAGATGGAAGTAAATTAGATTTACTTAACATCTTAGCAAATCCAAAGAGAGAAGCAATATTTAAAACAGAAAAAGATTTTGAAAATAAAGTACTTATTGGTGTTAGAAAGTTACTAAATGAAAAAACTACATTAAACAAATATGACAGAGAATTTGCATTAAATAAGTGCATTATCAGCAGCTATTATTCCATTCATGACATAAAAGCAGATAAAGATATAGCATTGTTCTTTTCTTTGGGTGGTCACTATAAAGAACTTTCGTCATCTAACAAAACAGTAAAAAGAGAAGTATTAGAGATATGTGAGAATCAGTTAATAGCGCATTATACAATGTTCTTAGCTAAAGCACTACATATGATCAAGTTATCAAGTAGAGATAAATATACAATCGACCATGAGAATGTGGATCGACAAGAGAAAGAATTAAAAATGGATGGATTAATATATCCTATAAATACAAAAAACACCCTAGAGCAACTGTTAAAAAACCAAAATAGTGATGAATTTGAACAATTAGTAACGAGCCCTAAAAATATATACTACTCAGTGCCACAAGAAGAGAATAAATGTAGGCCAAATTTCATTGTCAGCAAGAAAAAAGAAAAAGACCATAAAAACACAGTCTGTAAACTTATTTTGGGTATGTTTGTATTATCTGTTGGGTTATATGTTGCTGATTATTTCCTTATGGAGCAAAAATTGTTCAACTCAATAAAAAATGTTTTGCCACAAGACAACCTTACTAACTTGATAGTTGGTGCGGTGCTTACTATTGTAATAGTATATGCTTTATTTCAATTATCACAGAAACCACCACTTTCAACAGTCAATGGAATGACGAATGAAAATTTAGAATCGCTCCATGCAAAACAAGCTTAGAACTACATAAATGTAGCAACTTAAAAGTACATATTGTATAATGCTTATTCTTAAGTTAAGAAGGTAATTTATGGATTTAAGTAAAATAACAGCGGTACCAAATGCGGTGAATGTGGTAATTGAAATAAGTGCAAATGCTGAGCCTGTAAAGTATGAATTTAATAAAGAGCTTGGGTTGTTACAAGTTGACAGATTTTTGTCTACCTCAATGACTTATCCTTGCAATTATGGGTTTATACCAAATACCTGCGCAGGTGATGGTGATCCTGTGGATGTTTTGGTGCTAACTCAATTTCCCTTAGCATCTAGTGTTTTAATATCGGTGCGTCCAATAGGCGCATTACTCACTAAAGATGAAAAAGGAGAAGATGAAAAGATATTAGCTGTGCCTGTTTCCAGTGTTGATAGCTATTATGACAATATAAAGGACTATTCTGACTTATCTAAAAACCTACTAGATAAAATTGCTCATTTCTTTTCTCATTATAAAGATCTAGAAAAGGGAAAAACGGTAGCAGTTGGAGAATGGGTTGGTGTAGAAGAAGCAAAGAAAATCATTGAAAAAAGCAGAAATTAGTTTTTGTTGATTTATAGCTAAAGTGGCTTAGGTTTGCCTACAATTTGAAAAACAACAAATTCGTCATTCCGCTACTTGTTAGCGGAATCTATGCTGAGATACCGCGCACAACTGTACGAACATTCATTCTTGAAGGTAAACTGCACAGCAAATGGTGTCATTCCAGTGCTTGACACTGGAATCCAACCTTGCCGTAATCTCATCAAGAACGTTGTGTTTTAACATAAGACCAGCCACTTTTATGCTTACCAACTTAGTGCCCAATCAAAATTCCTGGATCCCAGTGTCTGGGCACTGGGATGACATTCTTCTGGTAGGCTCAAATTGTAATGTTCGTACAGTTGTGGAATGAATTGCGGTATGACGTAGGGAAACCTTTCTTGGGTTAGCTATAGATTTTTGTACCACAGATCTAAAAATTACAGTTGTTCGGAAAAATGTTGCTGTTAAAAGCATTAGACAGGCGGTAGAGGTCTTGGTATTATATAATCTTTAGGTTCTAAATTTGGAAGGGTGGCCGAGCGGCTGAAGGCGGCGGTTTGCTAAACCGTTATACGATTGAAAAGTCGTATCGAGGGTTCGAATCCCTCTCCTTCCGTATACTGTTTTAGCACGGTCTGAATTCGCTATATTGGCATGTTTTTAGCCTGTTTACCTGATCTTGTTGCAATGGTTTTTATTTCCGTCTTTGCTTAGATAGCTATTAAAAAGTTGGCTAGCGTTGACTCAGTATTTATTATAGAATTGGTTGTTAACCTTACTTATATGCATAAAATACTAATTTTACTGTTGATAGTGTTGCCACTTAGGTTGCTTGCAACCGAGATTGAAATTGTTGCAGATGTAAATGGTGAGCCAATTTCAAATTTAGATATCGAAAAACGCATCAACTTTATAAATTCATTGTTTGGCACTCAAAGTGTTAATCAAAAAGAAGCAAAACCTCAAATTCTTAGGGAGCTAATAGACGAAATTATCATTATCAATGAAGCACAGAGGCTGAATATAAAATTGAGCAACGAGGAGTTAGATAATGCTATCATATTATTTTTAACCCAAAGTTTTAAACTTAAGGCTAATGAAGTTGATCAATACATAAAAAAGCATAATATAGATCTTAGTATTTTAAGAAAACAAATAAAATGTCAGTTACTATGGAGCAAAATTATTGAAGTAAGAATTGTGCCATTTATTAATATAAGCGATAAAGAAGTAGATGATGTAAAAAGGCAAACAGAAAAGCCGGATTATCTTATCACGTTCCAAGAGTTTATAATTCCTGATCAAAAAGACAAGGATGTTTATGGCATAGCTGAAGATTTAGTAAAAAAATTACGTAATAGTAATAACCCGGAATCTCCAATAAAGATGCGTAAAGCAACAGTTAATTTAAGTCAGCTCAAAGATAAACTTAAGAGCGTTTTAGAAAGACTAGAAACCGGCGATATAGCAGGTCCATTCAGTTTCAGTGAAGGTTACTCTATTATAAAAGTCATAGACAAGGTACAACTTAATTATGCACTGCTGGAAAGCACTTTAAAATTAAAACAGATTGTGGTTGAGGGTTCAGAAAGTTTATTGGATAATTTTCAAGAGCAAAAGGTCAATTGTTTAAATTTTGACAAATTAGCAGATGATTTTAAGTTGCCAAACGCAAAAGAGTTTGAAATAAAAATGCGAGATTTAAATCCTGATTTACAGATTTTATTTAGTAAAACAAGTGTGAATGAAATAGTAGAATTAAGAGAAAATGGCACTGCAAAGTTAATGATGTTGTGTGATATCAAGAGTAATGCAGCGGATATAGAAGCAATTAAACAGCAGATGTACCAACAAAAGATTATGATACAAAGCAACTTGTTATTAGATGATATGCGTAAAAATTCAGCTGTCAGTTATCGGTATAGTTGAAGTCAGAGAGTGTCCTTGTCTCTGTCTTTGTGTACGAAAATTACTTTGTTCTATAAAATTTCAAAAAATTTGAACAAATATAGTTAAAATAGCACATGAAGAATATAATGCTAATTGGTGGTGGAGTTGGAAATGCAGTATTATTTTCGATAGGGAAGGCGTGTCTTGAAAATAATAATAAGGTTTTGTACTTTGCTGGCTATAAGAAATTAAGTGATGTATTTAAACGAGCACTGATAGAGCGTGCATCAAATGCAGTAGTTTGGGCATGTGAAGAAGGATTGATAGAAACAAGCAGAGATCAAGATAAATCCTTTCATGGTAATATAGTTGATGCAATAGTCTCTTATCAACAAGGAAGATTAGGTATTAATTTAAACACTATAGATAAAATTATCACTATTGGTTCTGATAAAATGATGAAAGCTGTGAATGAAGCTAGAAAAACAATTTTAAAGCCATATCTGAAGTCAAGTCACATAGCAATATCGTCAGTTAATTCTCCTATGCAGTGTATGATGAAAGAAATCTGCGCTCAGTGTGTTCAGCAACATATAAATACGGAAACAGGAGAAAGGAGTTTTGTTTATAGTTGCAGTAATCAAGACCAGGATATGGAATTTATTGACTTTGATTTTTTAAGTGAGCGCTTAAAGCAAAATAGTTTACAAGAAAAACTCACTGCGAAATGGATAGATCATGTTCAAAGATATTAAACAGCACAAAAAGGAAATAAGAGAGCAATATAGAGCTATAAGAAAAGATATTGATGAAAGTTATTCCAGTTATGCGGCAAGTTCCCTTATTAATCTCTTTAATCAGAACTTAAGTTACGTTAAAGGCAAAACAATTGCGGCTTACGTTCCAATGGATGGGGAAATAAATGTTGTCCCTTTGATGTGTCGTTTGCTCTATTTAGGTTATAAAGTAGCAATTCCTGATAAAAATCAGTTGCTAAGATTTGAGGGATGGAACGAAACAAATGAAGATGTAATTCCCGACACAATCATTACTCCTGTTGTTGCTTTTGATGATCATTTTAATAGATTAGGTTTTGGCGGTGGTTGGTATGATACAATGATAAAAAAATTACGGCCGCTTGGAAAAATATTTATAGGTGTAGCCTATGAGAAACAATATTGTAAAGATTTACCTGTAGAAAAACATGATCAAAAATTGGATATTATAATCACTGAGATGTGTGTTAGATGTGGAGGTGGATTGCTCAAAAAAGTGGATAGAAAGGAGTAGCGTAACCCCACTTTCTGATAGTAATTTTTGCGTCAAAACGCTCCTCAAATGCATCAACCCGGTCCTGTGATTCCTTCTTCACTCACTCGTTCAGCACTTGAACTACCTAATTGAGAATCTGGCTTCATTTCCTGAGCTTTCTCATTAACTTTTTGTTCTACATCTTCTATTTTACCGTTACCAATAGCCATAATTGCAGGTTGAAATTTATTTATAAGATCATTAAGTGCTTTCATATCTGCTACATGAGTACTGAGGCCCTTTTCCAGAAGTCTGCTCATATCATCTTCTGAAAAATTTTGAATGGTTCCATTCTTTACTAACTCTTGTATAGCAGATCGCTGCCTTTCATTTTGAAGCATTTCTAATATTTTTTTCCCATCATCAAGACCTTTTTTAGCGTCAACGCCTTCGTTATCTTTAAGACTAATGTTTGCAATAGTTTCAAGCACGTTTGTTCTTAATCTACTAAAGTTATTCTCTCTTGCTTGAACTGTAGGTAATTTATCTATTAAATCCTTATATGAACTTTTCACTGCTTTTCCTGCTTCAATCGCTCCTTCTTTTATTTTTTCCCCTGCCTTTCCTATACCTATTCCTACATAACGCGCTCCAATAGCTACAAGCGCTATTAATGTAGCAAGCACAATAAGCGGAGAAAATTCTACTCCCAATACTATTGCTGTAGAAGCTATTCCAATTTTTTTATTTGCAGATGCTGATTTAAAATAATTGACTAGATTGTCCAGCGGACCTTTATTATTATTTATAACATTACTTATTGCTTGCTGATTAACAGATTTTAACGCCTCTTCTATTATTTTTGAGTCAACGTTTTCAGAAGTTAACCCTTTAAGTGCTTCTTCAATGAATTTTATAAATAATTCTTTGTTTACCTCCTTTTGCAAGCCTTGGTCATTAATCGCTAAACCTAAATCTTTGAGATTCATCCCTTTAACTTGTTCTGATAGGGCTTCAAACAACTTCCCTTTTTCTTCCTGTGGGAATTGTGCGATGCTTTCTATTATATCTGAAATAGCTTTTCTTAGTTCTTGGTAGTCAGTTTCATTATCAAAGAACTCAGCCACATTTTACTCCATTGACTGTAAATATGCCTAATTATACATACTAATTATTAATTATATCATAATTGATATAACATACCCCTTTCCAAATATAGAATTTGTATTAAAATATCTAGATTATATGAAATCAAGGTACTTTATGGGTGAAAAAAAATTAAAAGCTGCTGTGATTTTATCAGGGTGTGGTCACCTTGACGGTGCAGAGGTAAGAGAAGCGGTTTTAAGTCTGCTTGTGCTTGATCAGCAGGAAGTGGATGTTAAATGCTTTGCACCTGACATCAATATCACACAAGTTATGAATCATAAAACAAAGGAGGCAGTGAAAGAAAAAAGGAATGTACTTGTAGAAGCAGCAAGAATCGCAAGAGGCGAAATATATGACTTAAAAGAAGCCAAAGCTGAAAATTTTGACATGCTAGTCGTACCTGGTGGATACGGGGTTGCGAAAAATTTATCTGACTTAGCTGAAAATAAAGACATGGTGACAGTAATGCCTGAATTTGAAAGATTAGTTTCAGAATTTTTTGTCACAAAAAAGCCAATAGGAGCAATATGCATATCTCCAGCCGTAATTGTTTCAATTTTAAGTAGCAAGATAGGTAAAGAAGAAAGTGAGATTAAGGTAACTATAGGAGATGACAAAGAACAGTTGATAGAGAAGCTTGGCGGCAAACACATAAAGTGCGATACAGGGTTATCAATAGAAGACGAAGAGTATAATGTATTTTCCTGTTCTGCTTATATGCGTAGCGACGAAAGTACATACTCTGTATATCAAGGGATAAAGCATATGATTGACAGTATGGTAAAAAAAATTAACAAAAAAACTAAACAACCATTCCTCTAAGATGTAGTAATTTAGACTTCCTTACACAATTAACTGTTGAACTTTACATTCCTAGCTGTATTATGGTTATATAGCTAAGAGACCTAGGTTTACTGACTATTACTTGTTAGTGGTATGGCGTAGGGCTGCACTAGCTATATATATTTAGCTCTTTTTTTATAAACGTAAGGTATTTTATATGTCAGACCTTTTCTATATTGAAACTACGTGTTGTATGGACGGTCAGTGTGATGTCTATACAGGGGAAGTGAGTTTTAATGATGTTATGTTAGGCAAGTTCAGTCTAAATTCGTGCAGCGGGAAAGAAGCTATGATAAATCTAGACGTTATTACATTCGATATTAATATCGCTATTGATGGTCAAAATGGAAAGACAATAGAAAGAGACCTTAAAGGTCTTGAATTTGTAACTAAAGATGATGGTTCTTGGTATATTAATAAGAATTTTGGTAATGATAGATTTGAAGTTATAGTAAAGCAATCATAATTTTACATCTCAGGTGTAACATTTAGTATAGGTGCTATTCTATTTATAATGTTCTTTACTATAGGCGCAGCAATTATTCCCCCGGTATGGTGTATCCCTTGAGGTTCATCAATAGCAATTAGCACTATATACCTTGGGTCAAGCATGGTTAGCACTCCTATAAATGACGCTATGTTTGCATCTTTGCTATATTTACCATCTACAACTTTTTCCGCCGATCCAGTCTTTCCCCCTATTGAATATGCCTTTATTTTTGCTCTGCTGCCAGTGCCATCCGTTACTGCTGCGCGTAATAATTTTCTCATTTCCCTGGAAGTTCTTCTTGAGATAATTTGCTCTCCTATACTTCTCTTATTCAACATCAAGGTTGCGTTATGAAATACCCCATTGTTGATTAATGCTGCTGCAGTTTGTGCAAGATGTATAGGAGTTACAGCTATGCCATAACCATAAGATGCTGTTATTAAAGTGTTTTCACTCCATTTATCCGGGATTATCGGTGTAGATTTTTCTGGTATTTCTATTTTCAAAGGAGAAAATAGCTTCATAGCTTTAAAGTATTCTACTTGTTTTTCAATACCTAATTTAACTGCAATTTTTGCTGCACCAATGTTGGATGATTTCACAAATATATCTCGCACAGTGATTTCCGGAATCTTAAATTCATGAAGATCATAAATTTTATATTTCCCAATAGTGATTGGCTTTGACACGTCATATAAATCATCAATTTTTACAACGTTTGCATCAAGCGCTGCGGCTATTGTAAAGAATTTTAATACCGACCCCATCTCATACACCCCAAGACTGGCGCGATTAAACTTTTGTACGTCTTCTGCCTTATTCTGTAGGTTGGGGTTAAAATCAGGCAGACTGACCATTGAGATGACTTCACTATTTCTCACATTTAAAACAATTCCTACTCCGCCGAGTGCCTGATATCTGCTTACAGCTTTAGTTAGCTCTTCATGCACTATGCTTTGCACTCGTGTATCTAAGGATAGTTGAATACCCTGGTAAGGTGTTATTCCAGCGCGTAATGCTGGAATCCACGTATTTTTTTTCTGGACCCCAGTGTCAGCTACTTGGATAACAGAATGTTGTTTGTTTTTACTTATATATGCCTCAACTCCTGCAATACCGTTGCCATCTATGTCAGTGTAACCAAGCACGTGTGAAAATAAATTACTGTGAGGATATATACGTTTTACATCGTTATAGAAGTTTATTCCTGGCACGCCGGCATTTTTTATTGTTAACAGTTCTTTTGGAGTCAAGTGCCGCTTTACCCAAGCAAATTTCTTTTTTGAAGTAAGTACTCTATATGAATTCTCGTATTCAAGATCATTCAAAATAGAACACAGTTGTGCTGCTATACTTTCCGGATTCTTTACTTTGGTTGCATCTGTATATAGTGATGTTGTGGGCACATTTGTTGCTATTACCACTCTATTTCTATCTAAAATATCAGGTTGTTTATATACTGTATTATCTTTTCTAAAATTTTCTGAAGTAGTAGGTTGATCAAATGTTAAAGAGAATATGCGAAAAATAATTATTATATAAAACGTAAATAATGGTACTATAAAACACAGTGAGCGGAGCTTATTTTTAAGTAATGCTTGCATATTTACTTGATTTGACAAAAATGGAAATTATCTTAGCTGAGCCGCGAGGTTTTTGTGCCGGGGTAAAAAGAGCTGTGGACATATTAGCTATTACTTTAGAAAAATACAAAAACAAGTGCCAAGTTTATGTGCTACACGAAATTGTTCACAATAAATATATAGTAGAGGACTTTAAGAGACAAGGAGTGGTTTTTGTGAACAGTATCGAGGAAATTGAAGATAATGGAGGAATACTGATCTTCAGCGCGCACGGAGTGTCAAAAAATATAGAAGATGAGGCAAAAAGAAAGGGTATTCAAGTGATTGATGCAACATGTCCTTTAGTCAGCAAAGTGCATAAAGAGGCAAAAAGGTATGAAAACGGTGGTAAAGAACTAATTCTCATTGGGCATGAAAACCATCCAGAAGTTAAGGGAATTAGAGGAAGAGTAAATAATCCTATCATTTTAGTGCAAACTGTGCAGGATGTACGCAATTTAAAAGTTAAAGATCCAGATAATTTATCTTATGTTACACAAACCACGTTAAGCATCGACGATACCCGTGAAATTATTGTTGCCCTGAAGCTCAGGTTTCCAAGCATAACAGGTCCAGATTTAAAGGACATATGCTATGCAACGCAAAACAGACAAAATGCTGTTAAAAAGCTAGCTGAAATTGTAGACATGGTGTTAGTTGTAGGAAGTAAAAATAGCTCAAATTCAAACCGCTTATTAGATCTGTGCACTGCCAGAGGAAAAAGAGCCTACTTAATTGATAATTACAGCTGTGTGAATAAAAGCTGGTTTCATGGCGTAGAAAAGATAGGAATCACTGCAGGTGCTTCTGCTCCTGACATATTGGTTGATGAATTAATGGACTACCTAAAAGTAAACCTGAGTGTAAAAATTTCAGTGATGCCAGGTGGTATTATTGAAAATGTTCAGTTTAAAATACCGAATTTGGTTTAAAACACAACTTATCTACTAAGCTTCTCTTGAAATCACACAAATCAGCATCTATAGCTAAGACGTCATACCGCGATTCATTAGACTTCTTGCATAACCTTATAACAAACTTTTATTGGGAATAGAAACGAAAAACTTACTTGACAAACTCCGCCAGCCCCCTTATCATGAAACTGAAGGTATTCGGTTATCTTCATCTGTGCAGATTAAACAGCAAAAAAACAACGTAGTTGGCGTCTTATTTTTAATTTTTTGCACTATGTGCACCTTATGTCTTCACAATATTCTGGGTTTTTACCTATATAAGCTGAAACGCGCTTATAAGTCGTTTAAGACAGTATAGTACGCCAATTTGAAGGATTAGAGAGTGAACACTAATTACCACGGGATTTCTTTTGCCTTTTTTTCTGCTTAGTAAATTTCTTAAACATTTGAGATAAGGTGAGTTGCATTTAAAAGCAGCCAAATTGCAGTGTTTAAGACTTAAAAAACGCCAATACTGAAAATAGATATTAACCGGGGCTTCTTTTGCCTTTTTTTCCGTTTGGTAAATTTCTTAAATATTTATAGCTAAACGACAATCGTCATCCCGCTGCTCGTTAGCGGGATCTAGAGATACCGTGACGGTATGACGAGGGAGAACAGTTAGCGGCTGAGATACCGCGAATGAATCGCGTTATGACGTAGGACTGCTGTCATTCCAGTACTCCTTTTTTTGTCATCCCAGTGCTTGACACTGGGATCCAGTTTTCCATATAATCTCATCGAAAACGTTGTATTTTAACGTAAAACATCTATTTTTATGCTTACCAACTTAATAAAATTCCTGGATCCCAGTGTCTGGGCACTGGGATGACACCATTCTTTTTTCTGGATTCCAGACTGGAATGACACCGTCTTGGATGGAAACCAGTGTCAGCTACTTTCATGACACCATCATAAGGTGAAACTGGATCCCAGTATCTGGGCACTGGGATGACAGGAGAAGGGGCTACTGCCGTCATAAAGGAACCAGTGTCAGCTACTCGGATGATACCTTTTTCTACTTAATTTGGGTTATGCAAGAAGTCTATTCGCGTTATCTCAGCATAGATTCCGCTAACGAGTAGCGGAATGATGGTTTTTTAAATCGTCGGTAAGCCTAAGTCAGTTTAGCTATATGCTTTTAATTTCCCCAAAAGGAGAATTAAATATGTGAAATTCTAGTTGATATGATTTAATGAATGGTTAGTTTAAATTACTAATTTATTTAAGAGATTTTAATAATATTTAACCCACTTACTTTTCTATTTTCCATATCACGATGGGCTTGAATTATTTCATCAAATTTATATTTTTTATTGATCCGTACAGTTAAAAGTTTTTTTCTTATCATCTCGAAGATTTCCATTGTGGTAAGCACTAATGTGAATCTATCATGCTTATAATGGTATATTGAGGTTCCAGTTGCAAATAACGAACGTGAACTAAGTAAAGAAAAACTAATAGGAGCGTTACCTGATATCTGCCCATAGGAAACGTATATGCCGAACCTGCCTAAAGATTCAAAAGAGAGCTTGCTTGTAGCGTAACCTATGGGGTCATACACTGCACCTACTCCTCTGTTTTGCGTAATCTCCATAATTTTAGAAACGAAGTCTTTATCATTGTAGTTTATTGCGTATGTACAGCCACTTTGTAAAGCTGTCTTCATTTTTTCATCAGAGCTTACAGAGCCTATCACTACACCTTTTTTATCCTTTGCCCATTGGCATATTATTTGTCCTAAACCACCATTAGCCCCATGAACTAGCACGAAAGCACCAGGCCTAACTTTATAAGATTGATTAACTAAATAGTGAGCTGTCATACCCTTAAACAGCACTGCAGCAGCAACTTCATCAGATATGTCATCTGGAATTTTTATCAGATATTTCTGGTGTATAATGCGCTTTTCACAATATGCCCCTGGAGGAGCTGTGCAATATCCAACTCTGTCTCCAACTTTGAATCCATCACTGATTTTTTTACCAAGTTTTTCAATAACCCCAACTGCTTCCACTCCAAGCACTGATGGTAAATTTTTAATTTTGCGTGTACCTTTTCTGTGCTCTAAATCATAACGATTTAAGCCGATAGTTGTGTGACGTACTAAAACTTCCTCGCCTTTTGGCTCACTTATATTCTTATCTACAAATTCTAATACTTCTGGCCCCCCAGTTTTTTTAATTTGTATAGCTCTAACCATGATGAATGTAAGATAAAAACTTTGATTATGTTATCTAATAATTAATATTTTGCAAAGTTATTGTTTTCACAATCAATAGACTTCTTGCGTTACCTCCTGTCATTCCAGCGCGTGACGCTGGAATCCAGATACGATTTCATCATATAAATCTTTCCATTCTTGATTTGTTTTTTCAATTAAGTTTATTTTCCATTTTCTCTGCCAGCTTTTTAGAAGCTTTTCTTTACTAATTGCTAAATTTATGTCTTGAAACTCCTCAAAGTAGACTAATTTACTAACATTGTACTTTGACGTGAAACCGGAAATGGCTTTGCTTTTATGCTCCCAAATTCGTTTAATTAAATTTGATGTTATACCTATATACAGGGTTCCATTTCGTTCACTTGCAAGTATATAAACATAATAACTTTTCATATATAGTAACCTGGATCCCAGTGTCAAGCACTGGGATGACACCATTTGTTGTAAACTCACTTTTACTCTATGGTTATACTACCTTGCCGCTATCCTGAACGGATACCTTCTTTCAGCTTTGGATGACAATAGGAAAAAGTTTGTTACTTAAGCTTAAAAAACGTGTATGATAGTGTTATTTCGCTCAAATCTTTTGTATTACTATCAAGCATTATCTCAGGATCTATATAGAAAGATACGGGCATAGCAGCTTTTTGTTTTGGTAGCAACATTTGTTCTTCAAAACAAAAGCATGCAACTTTATTAAAATACTTACCTGCTTTGAAAGGCGTAACGTTATATACTGCCATACCAAATGAAAGATGATCAGATAGATTTTTTGCGTAATAAAATGCTAAACTTTGTTCTCCTATGTTTACGTCAACGTAGTTAGTTTCTGATTTAAATTCCCAAGGTAGATCGGACATTATATCAGCATTGAAGTGGACCCTGATTTTTTGGTCAGTTGCACTTATTGTTGCATTAGTTACTTTTCTTGTTGTGCCACCATACCCGGTAGCTTTACAGAAAATGCTATATAGTGGCACCGATGCATATGCAAGACATAGCATCAACACGACTAAAGATATTAAAAAGAAAACTATAGAATTCTTACTACCTTTCCTTAAAAAGGAAAACATCTAGTCCCTATTATTGAACAAGTTAAGTAACCTGAGTAGATTGAGAAATATGTTAATAAAGTTAAAATAAAGATCAGTTGCACCCAGTATTGCCAATTTAGTAGTAGCGACTTCTGATCCGTCGTTATATTTATAATAAACGTCCTTGATTCTTTGAGCATCATACGCAGTCATTAAGGTAAAGACTATTACTGATATGAACGATATTGCAAAGTAGAGAGGACTACTTCCAAGGAATAAATTTACTATGGATGCTATAATTATCCCCAAGACTCCCATAATCAAGAAAGAGCCCATACTTGTAAGATCTCTTTTTGTGGTATTACCATATAAAGCCATAGAGCCAAACATAATTGATGTAATGAAAAACGCTCTTGCTATATTTTCTGCAGTATAAACTATAAAAATATAAGATAAGGAAAGCCCCATTAACACTGAGAACGAGAAAAATATAGTAACGGCAGACTGAGCACTTAGGTGTTGAATTCTATACTGCATATAGATCACCAATGCAGCTGGAGAGAATATTATCACAAGCGACAGAACAGGATTAGAATGAATTACCTGAAAAAGACCAGAAAATACCGTTAGAAACGCAACAAGCCCTGTAACGCCTAAAGCTAAAGCCATGTAATTATATACTTTAGTTAGGTAACTTCTGAGCCCAGCGCTATAATAAACGCCCTGAGAGCGGATATCCTGTTCATTTCTCATGTAAGACATAAATACAACTCCTTTTGTCCATTATTTAACACATTATAATATAAAACCACATTTTTATCAAGTATTTTTATTATAAACAGTTATGCGCTGGCATTTGTTTTAATATAAATAGAATATAGGCCTATTGCTGCTGCATTTGAAACATTTAAGCTGTCAATTACGTTTGACATTGGGATTTTTAAAAGATAATCACAATTTTCTTTAACTAACCTCCGCATTCCTTTCTCTTCAGAACCAAAAATGATTACTCTTTTTTTCTCAAAGCTCTTTATTTCATCTATATTTTCTTTAGCATTGCAATCAAACCCGTAACACCAGTAGCCGACCTTTTTTAAATACTGCATAGTTTTTACTATATTTGTAACGTATATTAGCGGAACAATATCTAAAGCTCCACTTGCTGCTTTTGCAATAGATGCATTTTCACTCGGTGAGTGGTTATGTGGTAAAACCAATGCGTTGACATTAAAACAAGCTGAAGTTCTTAAAATTGACCCAATATTGTGCGTGTCAGTGACTTGATCTAAAATGACTATAGTAGAGCTGTCGTTTGAGCTTTCAGCTACTTCTTCGATGCTTAAGTTACAAAGAATAGGGGCAACATTTAAAGCAATTCCTTGATGGTTAGCACCTTTAGATAAAACGTCATTAAGTATTTTGTTTTCTACTAATCGAACTTTAATGCCCTTACTATTTGCACATTGCCTAATTTCTTTTTCGTGTTCTCTATAGAAATTTTCTGTTGCTAATAGTTCTATACACCGCCTATTTTTATTCTTCAGTGCTGACATGCAGGTGTGCTTTCCATACAGCCAAAAATTCTCATTAGTTTTTGACGATTTCATCGTATTATCGAAAATCTGATTTTTATAGAATAAGCAACATTTTACTATGTTTGGATATTGTTGTAAAATTATACAATTCGATTAATGCGTTTATGTCGGACGATGAGTTGGATTGGCAAAAAAATGTTAAGCCAATAGAATGTGGAAAAGTTACTTTAAAAGTTAATCATAAAGTAAATATAAAGTCTATGGTTGATAAAGGTACCTCCGACTTACAAAGGAATTTTCTTAATACCAATAATGGTAACTCATCATTTTGTCTTGACCAAAACACAAAATCAAAAGTTGATAGGGGTAAATATTTTATAAGCGATAAGCTCGATTTGCACGGCTATAGTATAGAGGATGCTTACTGTAAATTGATAGATTTTATTATCAAAAATTATCGAGCAGGAAATAGATTTTTATTGGTAATTACGGGATACGGCAGTGCAACAAATAAAACAGACACTATAAAGAATAACTTAAATAAGTGGTTAAATGATACTAAAATCCAGCATATGGTTCTATACTACCAGCAAGCTACGAAAAAACATGGTGGTAAAGGGGCTTTTTATGTTTTATTAAAAAGGCTTAGGCCCTATTAGCTGCTTAAGTTTCCTTTTAAGCCTTAATTTTTCTTATATAGCCATATAAAAACCAGTGTTCGGCAGCGCGTTACGCACAATTGTACAAACATTGTAGCCGTTATTCAAGTAGCCCGCAGAAACGAAAAAACTTCCTTGACAAACTCCGCCAGCCCCCTTATTATGACAGTCAGGGTATTTATGACTCAAAACTTGTTTTTGACCTGCAGGCTCAATGACAAAATTCAGTAAAAAACTTAGGGTATTTTTTGGCGGATTACATAAAATTATAGCGGCTGCATGTCTTTTAAATTTTTTCTACATTCAGCCAAAACGCGCTTAAACTAAGCGTCAGCACATTATTACAGCGCCACTTACAGTAATATAGAGTCAAAACTCGCACCACGGGAGTTCTTTGCCTTTTTTTTCATTTGGTAAATTTCTTAATGTTTGTAGCTAAAAGAGCCCAAGAGAGGTGTCATCCCGCTGCTTGTTAGCGGGATCTATGTTAAGAGATACCGCGAATGAATCGCGGTATGACGTAGGAATGAATCGCGGTATGACGTAGGACTGCTGTCATCCCAGTGCCCAGACACTGGGATCCAGTTTTCCATATAATCTCATCAAAAATGTTTATTTTCTAGCTACTTTTATACTTATCAACTCAGTATGCTTACTTACAATTAAAATTCCTGGATCCAAGTAGTCAAGCTACTCGGATGACACCCTCCTGATGGGACCAAATCACAATGTTCGTACAGTTGTGGGCGGTATGACAGCGTTAGCTATACTTTTATACTCACCAACTCAGCATCCAATCAAGTAGTCAAGCTACTTAGATCTGGTGGACTCAAATCACAATGTTCATACAGTTATGCTGTGCCCTATGGTGCGATGTTCTACGAGTTGGGTAACAGGAGGTAATGCAAGAAGTCTAATAGCGCAGCAACACGGAACCCCATGTGAGACCTGCACCTATTGCAATCAGCAGTACCAGATTTCCTGATTTTATTTTTGATTCTTGTATTGCATAGTCTAAGGCCAGTGGAATTGACGCTGCTGAGGTGTTTGCATGCTTATCAACGGTATTAATCACTTTCTCTATAGGAAAATCTAATTTCTTTACTACTGCTTCAATAATACGAATGTTTGCTTGATGGGGAATTAACCAGTCAATATCAGTGATTTTCAAATTATTGCATCTTAGTGTTTCCTCTACTGAGGCTGTTAACTTATCCACTGCATGTTTAAACACTTCTCTTCCATTCATGCATATTTTTCCAGAATCATCAGTAGAGGATACCCCTCCGTTCGTACATAATATGTCCACATTGCCATCAGAGTGTAAGTTTGTTGATATGATGACGCTGCTACCCATTTCCGATTTTATTATCACTGCACCAGCACCATCACCAAAGAGTACACAAGTTGACCTATCTTCCCAGTCAACAATCCTAGACATTATTTCAGCACCAATAACGAGCGCATATTTAATTCTATTGTTAGATTTTATGAGCGAATCAGCAACTGTAACTGCATATATAAAACCAGAGCATGCTGCTTGTACATCAAAAGAAAATGCGTTTTTACATTTTAACTTACTTTGTACAATCGTTGCACAGCTAGGCAAAGTTTTATCAGGCGTTGTTGTTGCAACTATAATCAAGTCAATTTCATCTACTGAAATTTTAGCTTTTTCTATAGCACTTTTTGCTGCATTTACAGCTAGATCTGACGTTAATTCTCCTTCATCTGCTATATGCCTTTGAACTATTCCTGTTCTCTGCCTTATCCATTTATCGCTTGTCTCAACTATCGATGCAATTTCGTTGTTACTCAACGTTTTTCTTGGTAGATAAGATCCAGTGCTTAATATGAAACTTTTATTCAATATGACTTACCCCGTTAATTATCTTTTGATTTAAATTTTCACTAATTGCATTTACTGCAAATTTTATAGCATGGGCAAAAGAAATAGCATCAGAATTTCCATGACTTTTAATGATGATACCATTCAGCCCTAAAAACATAGCTCCACTTCTAATTTTGGGATTAAAATGCGTTAATGCTTTATTTAGTTTAGATTTTAACAATATACCAATAAGCATTTTCGCTATCCACGAGTTGAATACTTCCTGCTTTATTAGATTGATAAAAGTACTAGCGGTTGCCTCAGCTGTTTTGAGCATTACATTGCCAACAAAACCATCAGCAACAATCACATCTATATTACCCTCTAAAAATTCACTTGCCTCTATATACCCTTTGAAATTAATGCCTGGAGCGTTTTTAAGCAACTCAAAAGCGCCGCGCACTGAGTCATTACCTTTAACTTCTTCTGTACCGATATTTAGCAAAGCAACCTCAGGATTGTCAATTTTTAGCGCTACTTTTGCAAATATACTTCCCATTAATGCAAATTGGAATAACGAATCGGCATTACAATCGACATTTGCACCAAGGTCAAGCAAAGCGAAGCTTTTTGTCTTAGTTGGACAGATAGAGACAATAGCAGGACGATAAATATTTGGTAATGTTCCTAAAATAAATCTGGAAATTGCCATCAACGCCCCGGTGTTGCCTGAAGATACCACTCCGAAAGCTTTACCTTCTTTCACTGCAACAATTGCAGCTTTCATACTTGAGTCTTTACGATGTCTCAGCGCAAAAGATGGCTTATCATTTGCAAGGACATTGTCAGAACAATGAGTAAACTCAGAATTGTTACTTACTTTTTTATATTTCAAAAGCAAAGGAGATACTTTTTCCTTATCTCCATAAATATGAAAAAGAACTTTAATGCCTGGGTCAACAAGATTATCCAAAAAAAAACCAGCACCCTGAATTACGGAAAGAGGCGCAAAATCGCCCCCCATAGCGTCAAGTGCAATAACTATGTGATTATTGACCGTAGGTAACATACCATAATAGTCATTCTGCCTGTTGCTTAATGAAAACTCGTTTTCCTTTGTAACTGCCATCTACTGCTACATTGTGAGGCAACATGAATTCTCCAGTTGTTGAACATACCACAACATTCTTAGGCTCAATAGCATGATGAGAACGATGCATATTACGCCTTGACTTCGACTTTTTTCTTTTTGGAACTGCCAAAACTTCCTCCATTCTACTACAAAATTCAATTCATTAATAACATGTTTTTACAAGAAGTAAACAGGGATAATAAAATAAGTAAGGTTTGCTTATGTAATTGAGTCCTATAGCTAAAGTGGCTTAGGTTTACCTACAATTTGAAAAACCGTCATTCCGCTACTAGTTAGCGCCGCGGCGGTATGACGTAGGGAAACCTTTCTTGGGTTAAGCTTTAAATTAAAACATCAAGTATGTTGAACTTAAAACATATCTCAGCTATACTTTGCGATAAAGTTAATAAAAATTTTAATAAAATCAGTAAGACTAACCTCTAGCTAAAATGAATACAAAGTGAGCTTTTTTGATATAAATAGTGTTAGAATAATTGGTAGGTACTTTATCAATTTTTTGTTAAGGCTTGGTAGTGCATTCATATTTTTTATTCAATCTCTATACCACTGCTTTGTGCCACCATATTATTTTAGCAACGTAGCAAAACAAATTATAGAGATAGGCTTTTTCTCTCTGCCAATTGTTGGGCTCACTGGAGTTTTTATAGGAGCGGCGATAGTTTTACAAAGCAGCTTGAGTGACTCATTAATTAACCAAGAGCAGATAATACCCAAACTTGTTACGATCACTATCATTAAAGAGTTAGGACCAGTTTTGATCAGCTTAATAATGGTAGGGAAGGTTGGATCATCAATTGCAGCAGAAATTGGTACAATGCGCATCACCGAGCAAATAGATGCCCTTACAACTTTGAACATCAACCCTTTCAAGTATTTAATTGCACCAAGGATTTTAGCGTCAATCATAGTATTTCCCATACTTACAGTATGTGCAGATCTAATAGGAATATTTGGAGGATGTATCACTGCAGTCTTCGAATTTAACCACAATTTAAATATATACATTAAATACACAGCTCAGTTCTTTAATATGTACGATTTTATTGTTGGGCTAATAAAAGCAATTGCTTTTGGCGCCATAATTTCTGTCTCAAGTTGCTATTACGGTTATCATTGCAAAGAAGGTGCACGAGGAGTAGGTGTTGCTACAACATCAACTGTTGTTTTATCGTCCATACTGATCATTTTAGCAAACTACATGATTACTTTGATACATGCGTAACCCCATAATATCAATATT
The DNA here is from genome assembly GCF_964028435.1 of Wolbachia endosymbiont (group A) of Urophora cardui. Taxonomy (NCBI): domain Bacteria; kingdom Pseudomonadati; phylum Pseudomonadota; class Alphaproteobacteria; order Rickettsiales; family Anaplasmataceae; genus Wolbachia; species Wolbachia endosymbiont (group A) of Urophora cardui. The sequence continues at coordinate 566,747 of NZ_OZ034774.1, read as the reverse complement.
GAACTTAAGCTTATCTTTTGATGATAGGACAGTACTAAAAGATCTAAGTTTCGATATATTAAAAGGGGAATCATTAGTCATACTTGGCGGCTCAGGAAGCGGCAAATCTGTACTAACAAAAACAATTATCGGCTTGCTTGCTCCAGACTCAGGGTCTGTTAAAATAAATAGTAAAAGCAAAAATAAATTTGGGGTTTTATTTCAAAATTCCGCTTTATTTGACTACGTTACAGTGTGGGAAAATATATCTTTAATTATAAAAAGCGCTTTAATATCAGCAAAAAGGAGGCAAAACAGCTAGCAATCGAGAAGTTAAATGATGTTGGACTGGAGGAAAGCATAGCAGATATGTTTCCAATAGAGCTATCAGGTGGAATGAAAAAAAGAGTAGCACTTGCAAGGGCGATTGCACACAATCCAGAAATCATCGTATTAGATGAGCCAACTTCAGGATGGCTTTGTTGCATCGCTACTTATGAAAGGCTAACTATAGCTAGGATTATAAGCAACCTATTGAAAATCTTGTTTTTTTGCAATCAATCTGATCAAATTTAAGAATAGTAATTTATTATTTATATTAATAAACTTAATTCTATTGAAAATAGCTAAAGCATTGAAATTCTTGAATTTTAGCCGGATTAGTGAGTGGTAGTGAAATTTCTTTTACTCAAATTTAGGTATTCACTGACCGTTCTTGTTATAAATACCAGAATAATAAGCTACTGATATTCTCCATCTTTTTTATCTTTAATCCATCATAGCTAGCGATGCAACAAAGCCCTTCAGGATTGGACCCAATTATGTCAGATATAGTAAACGAGATAATAATAAAATTATCTAAAGATCTTAACACTACAATTATCACGATTACACATGATATTCATAGCGCATTTAAAATAGCTGATAAAATAGCAGTATTACATGAAGGGGAGATCATTTCCCATGGAACTGTTCAGGAAATACAAAATACTAATAACGAATATATAAAGAAATTCATTCGTTATATAAGGTAGCAGACATTGGAATTCGGATTTTTTCAAACTGGATCCTATAGCTGACCCAAGCAACACGTCATACCGCGATTCATTCGCGGTATCTCGGCATAGATTCCGCTAACTAGTAGCGGAATGACGAATTTGTCGTTTTTCAAATTGTCGTAAGTCAGTTTAGCTATATATAGGATGACAGAAATTGTTTGTATTAGCTATATTCAAAAGCTCTATTGATATTTTGCAATATTTGTGATAAAATAATAGCTTAAGGTTGAGAGTAAAAATTTATGAGTGAAGCTCAAGGTCCAAATATTGCAGAATGGCAAGCGCAGCAGCAACACCAAGAGGCTGCTGGTGAGAAAAGTGGTTTTGGTCTTGGTCATAGCGACTCTGTTTCAACAGTCGTGGATGGAATGAAATGGTTGTTCAACTTTCATGAAGGAGCAATTGCTGCTTATAGTAACGTGTTTGAAAGTTTGGTAAGTGGCAGTAGTTTAGTAACACTGTTTGGAAAATCAGGTAATATGTTTGGCATAAAATTTCTTGAAAGCCTTGGAGAACATTTTTCAGGTGGAGGTGGGGAAGATATGCCATCAGAAGGAATGGATATGGCTCATGGTGATGAGGGACCTCACTCAGATGATTACCCTCATGCCAATAATGAAATAGCTCATAATGCTGATGGTTTGCAAGACATGCATGATGCAGGTGATCACCATGGTCAATCTTTTTCACCTGGTCCTTCACCATCTGTTGGCGATGACCACGGACATGAACTTGGTTAAACGCTTAAAAACTGCTGAATAGTATGCGAGAAGACCTAATAAGAAAAGTTGCTATTGTTGTGAGTTTGTCTTAGTGAAAAAGGTTTCAGTTTTAGGATCAACAGGAAGTGTTGGAAAAAAGACTGTAGATTTGCTCTCAAGGAGAAAAGAAGAATACCAAGTGGAAGCACTAAGTGCCCACTCAGACTTTGCTCTACTGGCACACCAAGCAAAACTGCTGAATGCAAAATACGTTGCTATCTCCGATGAAAGGTTTTACAAAGATTTAAGAGAAAACCTACTTGGTACAGATGTAAAAATAGCAATTGGCGCTGAAGGTCTAGTAAATGTTGCTTCCCTACCCGTTGATCTCTCAGTTATTGCAATAGTTGGTATCGCAGGCCTTGGGCCAGTTATAGAAGTCATAGAAAGTGGCACTAAAGTCATTGCACTAGCGAACAAAGAAAGCATTGTTTGCGGTGGAAAGTTATTACTTAAAAAAGCTAAAGAAAAAAACGTACAAATAATCCCTATTGACTCTGAACACAACGCAATTTTTCAAGTTTTGCAAAATGACGACAAATGCGTAGAAAAGATCATACTTACTGTTTCTGGTGGACCATTCTTAAACTATAGTTCTGAGCAATTAAGAAATGTCACGGTAGATCAGGCGCTTAGTCACCCCACTTGGAATATGGGAAGGAAAATCTCAGTTGATAGTGCAACAATGATGAATAAGGCACTAGAGATAATAGAAGCACATAACTTGTTTAACATCAGCCCGGATAAAATTGAAGCAATAGTGCATCCTGAGTCAATAGTACATGGAATTGTAACTTATAAGGATGGGTTCAACTTTGCTGTGCTTGGAGAAACTGACATGGCAATTCCTATTTCATATGCTTTGTCTTGGCCGGAAAGATCAGCTTTAAATCGTAAATTAGATTTAACAAAGCAAGGAAAATTGACCTTTCAAGAACCAGACCATAAGCGTTTTCCTGCGCTAAAGCTTAGCATGGCAGTGTTAAACTCTTCTGCTCCACAAACAAACAGTATTGTGCTCAATACTGCAAATGAAATAGCTGTTAATGAATTTTTGAAGTCACGAATTGGCTTTTTAAAAATAGTAGAGGTAGTGGAATCAACAATGGAAAGTTTTGATAGTTACACTGATATTAATTCACTATCTGATATAATAAATATTGATTGTGAAAGTCGTATTATTGCTAATAAAATTGTTGAAAGTAAAGTTGTTGCGTATAGCTAGAGTAATGTAACCAGACTGCATTCTGTGATTTTAGCAAAACACGATCTTTCATTTGAGCTTTCTTCAATTTAAAATAAATACAGAAACTAGCTATCTTCAAAAATATGGTTGAATAATTGTATCCGTTCAGGCAATGGCATCAACTTAAGGGATGTTAAGGAGTAAAATACTACAAGAGACAGCACTTTTGTTTCTATTTTATTGCAACAAAAAAGTTTAAAATGTGTCATTTTTAGGTGAGGCATGCAAAAAGGAAAAGATCTTATCTTACAAATTAAAAATGCAATATACTCGAAAACTTTTCAGAAAATCCATTGTGTTGAGTTTTACACGAACAAGAAAACTTCTTTTTTCGACAGTATTTTCTATAGTTAGTTAAAAAAAGTTTGGGAATAGAATGTGAACTTATGGAGCCATTGACATGTACCCTCAAAGCAAGCTTTTTCTAAAGCAAGGTATAAGATTTGCCATACAGGCTTTCAAGAATTTAAGCATCCAAACAGCCTATCAGGATGAACCTGAGTTGGAGAGGCTATAGACTTATTGCAGCAGATGGTTCTGGTATTCAGCTCTGAGGAAATTGTATCCGAGTTTGAACCAAATGGAACAACAGGCACCATTGGCAATTTGTTTGTTGATTTGTGTACTTCGCTGATTTGTAGTGCTCGTTTTACGGCTTGGAATATAGGTGAACAAACGTTGGCGGAAGAGCAATTACCCGAAGTTATCACTCAAATGCGTTCATTAAATCAAGAGAAATTATTATTTATCTATGATCGTCTTCAGTAAAATTCATTCAGCAGCATGATGATTTGGAAGTAGATTTTATTTTTCGCTTGCAAAAAAGAAATTATAGCAAGCTATGGGAACGCTGGCGAATTAGATTTTGATTTTATATTGGAAAATGAAAAGCTAAAAAATAAAATGAAAGGACAGAAAGTAAGAGCTAACATTAGCCAACGGAGAAACAGAGTTTTTGATCGAGACTTTGGAGTAAAGCTTATGTATTAAGGTGGCACATAGAGGAGTGCTATAAACGACTCAAAGTAGGAGCAGAGTTAGAGAATTTTTCTGGAGAGGCTGTATGGCTTTGTTGCATCGCTAGCTATGATGGATTAAAGATAAAAAAGATGGAGAATATCAGTAGCTTATTATTCTGGTATTTATAACAAGAACGGTCAGTGAATACCTAAATTTGAGTAAAAGAAATTTCACTACCACTCACTAATCCGGCTAAAATTCAAGAATTTCAATGCTTTAGCTATTTTCAATAGAATTAAGTTTATTAATATAAATAATAAATTACTATTCTTAAATTTGATCAGATTGATTGCAAAAAAACAAGATTTTCAATAGGTTGCTTATAATCCTAGCTATGGTTAGCCTTTCATAAGTAGCGATGCAACAAAGCCAGGCTGTATTACAAGAATTTTGGGCAAACTTGGTCATGTGCAATATATTATCGCTTCATATGTGTGATGCACAAGGGCCTTCCCAGATCAAATTGCTGAGAAATTTTTCAGTTTTATTTGGTGTGATTAGGCAATCAAGTGCTTGTTGCACCAAAAAACTTTCAAGCCCTTTTTAAGTATACGCACTAAAGTTAAGATCCGACCGGGAAGATTGTATAGCCGCGATAAAGTAGATAAGCCTAAACGCCATCATGTCTTTAGGAGAGTTTGCTAATGTATGCTCTTAAGTTGACGCCATTGACTGTTCTCCCTCGTCATACCGCCGCGGTATCTCTAGATCCCGCTAACAAGTAGCGGGATGACGGGGTTATCGTCATGCCACCGCAGACCGTCATACCGCCGCGGTATCTCATCAGCTAACAAGCAGCGGGACGACAGCAGTACTACTTCATACTACCGCAAACCGTCATACCGCCGCGGTATCTCTAGATCCCGCTAACAAGTAGCGGGATGACGGTTGTCAGGCTAGCTGTCATCCCAGTGCCCAGACACTGGGATCTCATTTTACTCTATAATGGCAGTGCCTCTATGATGTAAGGAATCCAGTTTTTATGCAATCTCATCAAGAACGTTGTGTTTTAACGTAAGGTTGGCTACTTTTACACTCACTAACTTAGCTGGATCCCAGTGTCTGGGCACTGGGATGACGAGAAAGGAGCACTGGAATGACACCCTCCTGATGGGCCCAAATCACAATGTTCGTACAGTTGTGGGTTTAGTACGCCTTATAATTCTCAAACTGCTGTTCCGAATTAGAATTATTAAATTTACTATAAGGAGGAGAGTAAGGAGGAGGTGGTCCATAATTCCTAACTGCTTCTTTAGCCTTCTCAATATTATCTGATTCTTTCTCATGCTTCATATGAAAAGCTAAACCACCAGCAAAACATACGAGAGAATTAACGCCAAGGATAACTAAACCCCACACTGGTAACACTGGATAAACAGCACAAGCTACCAAAGCCGCTAAAGAAACAGCGCCAACCGCAAATTCTATATTCCTAAGCATCTTAAGCTTATTATCAAGATAATCTATTTTTTCTTCTTTTCTAGCCGCTTTTCTGCTGCTGTTATACCAAAAACACATACCAGCATGGAAAGCAACACACACAACTGCAGCTACCATACCTAAAGCTAATAGCTTTCTACTGTCTTCCGAGTCTTTTTTCTTATCTTCTCTGCTTTGATGGCTACCACTACTGAAACCAGGGTTATTTATAACTGTAGTATGACCACCAAACAGGCTGCGAAGTAGTAAATAATCCCAAAAATCTAAACCTCTATCATTGTGTACATGTACGTGTGTAACCTGAGGGCCTGTAGGTTGCCTGTTATTCCCTGCGTTATATTGATTATTTCTGCTTCCTGTATCGTGCCTATTGCTTGAATTTGGATGTGTAAATTTTTCATACGCATTTTTAAAATTCTCCTCACTCCAATTTGTGGTGTTTTGCGTATTACAAAATTGTAAAAACTCTTTAACATTACTGTTACTACCAGATTTTTTTATATAGGCTAACGCATACCTTTTTAAAACACTATCACTTGCTACCATAAATACCCTCTTAAGTTAAGACTAAATTAATAAATACTTATTATAACAAAGTAACGTCTTCTTGTCAAATCAACCATAACTTAATACCCAGTTAATATCCTTTCCACCAGCTCTTTTACTGTCGGTACGTAGCCATTCTCATAAAACGGATCTTGCTTAAATTTGTACACATTGTGCCCGGAAAACATGAGTTCATTTTCAATATCGCCGTCATGTATAATGTTTTGCAGTGTTTTTTGTATACAAAAACTCCGTGGATCTGGCTTTCGTCCTGTTGAATGGTCGCCGTGATCCTTCCAATTGCTAAACAAACAATGACTTAAGCATCCCATACAATTGATTTGATCTTGTCTTATCTCTGCAAATTTGCCTGGCGTCACAAAAATAACAGTTGTATCTGGAGTTTTCATTGCTTCTGTATACCCTGCTTTAGTCCATGTATTTGCCAGCTCTTTGTCTTTTGAAGTAAGGTAGATCTTCCTACCTCTGCTACCCATTGCAAATTCACTACTAAATTCTTCGCTGGCATTTTCTGAAAACTTTATTTGACGTGAATTCCGTTTCTGCAACTCACGTATGAAGTTATTTTTTACTGCAGATGAGTAAAACCCTGTTGGACTGAATTTATTTAAAAATACATCACCTTCTTCTAAAGTGAGTAGCTTCTTTTTCCACTCTGCAGAAATTGGGCTTTCTTTCGTCAAAAGTGGACGAGTGCCAAACTGAAAAGCTATTGGTCCAATTTGCAGATTGTCAAACCAATGTTCCCAATCTTTCAAATGCCACACTCCTCCTGCCATAACAATTGGTGTTTCTGAAAGACCGATCTCGTTCATGAAAGATCTAAGCTCTGCAACTCTTTCAAATGGAGCCTGTGGTAGCTCTGGGTCTTCACTGTTACTGAGTCCATTGTGCCCTCCAGCAAGCCATGGATCTTCATACACTACTCCACCAAGCAAACAGGAAGATATTCTTTGGTAAGTACGCTTCCATAATGCTTTAAAAGCACGCACCGATGAGACAATAGGGTAATAATAAACCTGATATTTAGCTGCAATTTCTCCAAGCCTATAAGGCATACCAGCACCGCAGGTAATACCATGAACTAAGCCTTTTGCTTTTTCTAATATGCCATGAAGCACGCGTTCTGCTGCTCCCATCTCCCAAAGCACATTCATATGTATTCTTCCATGACCTTTTGATATTTCATTCGCTATTTTTGCCTGACTGATTCCAGCTTTAATACTATACTCAATCAATTCACTGTGTTTTTCATTTCTTGTTTTGCCTTTGTAAATCAGCGGCACTAACTCACCATTATCATCAATAAGCTTAGCATTTGCACCAGAAAACGTACCCACAGCATCTGCTGCAGCAAATGCTCTACTTGACCTTCCATCACTGATTGCGATGCCTTTGCCGCCCTCAATGATTGGCCACACTTCCTTTCCTGAAATTACTATCTTTTTTATCTTATTTTTCAAAACTTCCTCGCAATCTTTCACTCTATTTTACTTAATTACTAAAAAAATAATAGCTGTTTATTTTTTCTTTTATCATCAGAGCCTCTGCATAGCCAAATTTGGGTTGGCTTTGTTGCATCGCTACTTATGAAAGGCTAACTATAGCTAGGATTATAAGCAACCTATTGAAAATCTTGTTTTTTTGCAATCAATCTGATCAAATTTAAGAATAGTAATTTATTATTTATATTAATAAACTTAATTCTATTGAAAATAGCTAAAGCATTGAAATTCTTGAATTTTAGCCGGATTAGTGAGTGGTAGTGAAATTTCTTTTACTCAAATTTAGGTATTCACTGACCGTTCTTGTTATAAATACCAGAATAATAAGCTACTGATATTCTCCATCTTTTTTATCTTTAATCCATCATAGCTAGCGATGCAACAAAGCCATTTGGGTTTTGAGTAGACACAGCAGCTACTGTAATATAGTTTCGAAAGAAGTCTAATGTATTTTGCTATATGATCATAGGTCTAACAGGCGGAATTGGGGTAGGAAAGAGCTTTGTAGCTAATTGCTTTCAAGAGTTTGGTGCTGCTGTGTTTGATGCTGATTCTGTTGTACACCAACTTTATAAAGTGGATAAAAGCATAATAAGTTATGCAGAAAAAAATTTTCCTGGAGTGGTAGTAAATGGTGAAATAGGTAGAACAGTACTGTCTAAATATTTCTTAGCCTACGATGAAAATTGGAAACAATTTCAATCTTTGGTTCACTCTGCTGTGCTGCGTGAATCAGAATTTTTTATTGCCAAGGAAAAAAAGATCGATAGAAAGCTTTTAGTTTTAGATGTGCCACTTCTATTAGAAACAAAATTTCATTCATACTGTGACCTTATTATTTTTATCTATGCAGATAGCGTTGTGCAAGCTCAAAGACTTAACGAACGCAACATAGATAAAGAAAAGCTAAATTTAATCTTCAATGTTCAGTTATCTATTGAGGAGAAAAGGAAGATGAGTGACTTTATTATCGACACCAGTGTAAGCAAAGAGTATGTTTTTTCTCAAATAAAAAAAATAGTGGATTCATTAAACCTCAACACGTAGCTCTACGTCATACCGTCACGGTATCTCTTATACCAAACTTCGTTATTGGGAAGACAAATAGAATATACGATAAATTCACTTAAACCTCCAGTTATAGGCGGAAAGCACTCTTTTTCATTTGTCTCATTATTATTGAGAATTGGTATTAGCATAGATCCCGCTAACAAGCAGCGGGATGACGAAGTTATCTTCATACTGCCGCGAACCGTCATACCGCGATTCATTCGCGGTATCTCTAGATCCCGCTGACAAGCAGCGGGATGACGAGGTTATCTTCATACTGCCGCGAACCGTCATACCGCCGCGGCGCTAACAAGCAGCGGAATGACGATTGTCGATAAATCTAAGTTACTTTAGCAACAGTTATTCTCCACTAAATTACTCTGAATTTTGGTTATATTATTTGCGGATTTCACTGCTGAAATCTCAAATTTTGAGCTTGTGTTCAAAAATGATTCAACTGACCTGCCAAAAAAATCGTATCTCCACCCCTTGAATAGTTTATCTATCTGCCCAGATATTGACCCGGTTAACTCATCTTTTGAAGAAACTAATTTCCTTGATATGTTACTTTCTTTACATTTACTATCTAAAATAATTGAGAGTATATCGAATACAGATTTGTCATAATTATTCGGTAAGATGTTGTTTTGCTGCATCCAATTTTTTTCATTTTCATTAAAAATATTCACAAACTCTAGTAAATCTGCATCTTTTATATTTTTTGCATTCCTCTTGAGATCATCTAAAATCTCATCAACATGCTCTACATTTTTTTCAATAAAACCAGCTATTACAGCATTATTAATTACTTTATTACGATTCATATTATAGCGCTGTGCTAAGGTCTCTTGCCATTCACTAACTGCTTTAACAGTTAATACCAATCTTGGATTTGCTTCATAATTAAATTTAATTCTCTTCCATGCATCTTTTGGACTATGTAAATACTTATTTATATTAACTATTGATTCCATCTCTTCTTGAAACCAACACATCCTATTATTTTCTTCAAGTTTATTGCACAATATTTGGTATAAGTCATATAGGTGTACCACGTCGTTTATTGCATAGTCTAACTGATCCTCGGACAACGGACGCCTTAACCAATCTGAATTTTTAGCTTTAATTTTATCCAGCACTACTCCTTGATATTGCTCTACTACTTTTGAGTAACCAATAAAGTCATGATAATAATGACAAAACATAGCGGCAACTTGGGTATCAAAAATGGGAGTGGGAATACATTTAAACACAGTGAGTAAGGATTCTATATCCTGCCGGCAGCTATGAAACACTTTGGTTATCCCCTGATTTAGCATTATTTTCTTAATGAATGATAAATCAATTTCTGGCACTAATGCGTCTACAATAAAACTCTTCTCTCCGTAAGAAATTTGAATTAACGATAATTTTGGGTAGTAGGTTAAATTATTTCTAATGAACTCCGTGTCAACTGCTATAAATTTCGGCTTTTTTGCTATTAATTCTTCACACGTATCTTCCAGCTCTGATGTTGTACTAATTAGCATATATTTTTCACTTGGTGGTTCTACTTTATCTGACCTTACCCAGAAAAAGTAGAGAGAAAGTTAAGACGTTTTTGTCATGAGAATGATGCATCAAATTGTGCAGGAATGCAATAATTAATAGTAGAATGCCTACGTTGTTTGTTATAAAAGATTTCTATGTATTCAAATATGGCAGTTCTGGTTTGTTGAGCGAGAAGTATCAATAAGCAGCTCCCTTTTGAGTGAACTTTTCTGCAACAGAGTTATCGTAACAACATCCCTTATGGCTCATGCTGGAAATGATGTTTTTTGTATTCAATAGAAATTGGTAATTTTGAGAGGTATACTGTGACCCTTGATCGCTATGTAACAGCAGATTTTTATCGGGTTTGCGCTTATTAACGGCCATCAATAAAGAGTCAACAACCAATTGTTTATTTATTGAACTGCTCATTAACTACCATGCGTGAATATAGATCCTGCCAAATATAGTCATCCTTCTTTGGTTTTTATATAAGTAATCCCATATTTTATTTGGTTGATCGACAATAAAGTTTTGGTCTAATATATTGAGAGCTACGACTCTATTGTCCGTTTGTTGCTTCTTAGTTTTAAATTTTCTTCTCAATATAGCCCGAATACCATTTTTCTGCATAACACTTTGTACTGTTTTAATTTTTGCCTAAAGCTTTTAATTCAGCGTGAATTTTAGGGATCTGCATTTGGATGCTTTTTTTGAATATCTGCTAGAAGCCCATCTCTTGCTAATTCCTTACTGCTTTTTCCCTTAGCAACCCATTTATAATAACCACCAGCAGATATGTCTAAAACCCTACATAGTTCCTGTATTTTATAGCAATTTCTATATAAAAGAATACTTTACTCTTTTTGTTTGGTCAGGGCTTTTTTTTAAATGTCTCTTTCTCTTGTTACTCTTGCTAGTTCTTTTTTTAGATCAAATCTTTCTTTGTCATAAGGAGCCTTTGTCTGGAAATGCGTATGCTTCTGACATTTTTCCATCATATTTTCTTACCCATTTACTTAACATACTGCCATCTATGCCTAGATCTTTTGCTATTTTTTTACTTCTGTTTCTTTAACCAGCTTAACAGCTTCTAATTTGAATCCTGCTGCTTCTATTTGCCATATTTTGAAAAAACGTTTTATTTTACTCCAAAAACGTCTTAACTTTCTCTCTACTTTTTCTGGGTAAGGTCAGAGTATCCACTTTAACCTCTCTAAATTTGCTCATAACCTCTTAACTTGACGCGTATGACTCCCTACTTGGATGACAGATAGTAGTGCGAAAGCCTCTTACAACTTACTTTTAATTAGTCTAACCCATGCGTGCCAATCCCTCTCACCAAGATTGCTTTCAAAAGATAGGAGATCCTTTACAGCTTTTGAGCAAATTTCTTCACTTGGAATTGATAACTCCCTATTCATTGCTAACGTTAAACATTGAGTTTTGCACGCTCGTTCTAAATGATACGTGTAAAACATTGCTTCTTGTATAGTCCGACCACACGTTATAGATCCATGATTGCGCATTAACATGACAAAATTTTCTTTCAGATCAGCTATTAACCTCTTTCCTTCTGTATTGCTAAGTGCTAGGGAATTATAATTATGGTAAGAGATTTTATTGTAAAAGTGCAGTGCCCATTGACTTATTGGAAGTAGTCCATCTTTTAGAGAAGAAACTGCTACAATAGAAGGTGTATGCAGGTGAAAAATTGCTTGAATGTCTTTCCTTGCTTGATAAACAAAACCATGAATTATATAGCCAGTTTTATTATATTGATATTCTGTACCCTCAATCACATTTCCATCTAGTGATACTCTCATCAATGAATTTTCATTCACTTCGTCAAAGCGTATACCAAATGGGTAAATATAAAACGACTTTTGATCTTCAGAACATACCGAGAGGTGAGTATATGTATGATCATCCAGTTTAAGGTAAGACAAAATCTGATAGGCATAGACTAGATCCCTTTTTACTCTGCTCTTTGTTAACAACACAATCCTCTGTTAGAATCTTCTGAAGATTTATACACGAAAAAAGGCTTGTAGTAAACTAATAAGTCTATGCCACTCTGTCTTGCTTTCTGAATACCAAACACTTTTGTGTTGTAGCTTGCTTAAAAATAGTTATCGTTATTATAGAGTTTATATACAGAATTTATGTTTCTAAATTACATAATATCTTAACTATAAAAATAATTTTCTATGTAATATTTCATATGTTTTAAAGCTTTGTTTTTATGTTATTATAAATGTAAGTTTCAAGATTGAAAATAATATGGTAAGTATTAACACAAAAAAACAGCCAGCAGGATTTTTCATATATCTCTCTGGTCTTTCAGGAAGTGGTAAACTTTCCACAGCAATAGAATTGTCCAATATGATAGACGCATTAATTGTAAATAGTAAGTTCTATAACAATGTTCAAGTTTGCTCTATATACAATGGTGTCTTTGAACGTGATCAAATACCTAAAGAAGTTCAAGATAGAATATATGACATTATGCAAATTATGCTTCAGGTAATAGAAAATTATCCGATTCACTCAAAAAATTACATATTTATTGATGAGTTGATGGAAAATAATGACCAGAACATGAGGATGTATGATTCAATAGTAAGGCTTAGTAAAAAAATGAACACAGAAATCCTTCCTGTGGTACTTAGGTGTGATCTACCGACATTACAAAAGCGTATTGCATTAAAAAGGCAAAGAAAAAATAGGAAGGTGACTAATGTAAATAGCATGATAGAGCAATTTAGGATTAACAATTTATTTATACCACCGAGTGCCATAGAGATAGAAAATTCAGATATGAGTATAAAAGAAGTAGCTCAAGAGATAGTAAACCAGATGCACAGGCTTAGCCACATTGTATGTACGCGAAAGAATAGTCTATAATGATTTCATATACTGAGGCTCATTTAAATATAGAGCCTCAACTTCATTTAATTTTTGCTTGTTCTTCAGTCTATAATGAACCAATAGTCCTGCATGGCTAGCATTTAAATTGCAATCCATATGTGTAATGCAGTCACTGCTTGTAGCGTGACACTTGGATCCAGGTTCACGTGCTGCAGTTGGACCAGATAGCGGCAATAAATTGAAATCAAATAACTGCGTATAAAACCCTTGAGCATTTTTGATTATAGCTCTGATATTTTTTTTGCTATTCGTACAAAGCAAAGATATTGTGTAAGCTTGAACTTCCAGCGCATTAACTCCGTATAATGGCTTATTTGTAGCAAGATTTATACTTTGTGCTGCTGATATACCAACTCTAATTCCAGTGAAACTTCCTGGTCCAACTACTACCGCTAAATGATCTATTTTATCATAATTATAATTGTGCTTATCAAACAAAGTATTCAGAATTTGAAAAAATGATTCTACATGATTGTTGCTGGCGGAATTGCGCTCTACAAAACAATTACCATCATAATCAACTATTGCTATTGAACTACCAGTACCTACAGTATCAATCGCTAAAATAGACATTACTTAAGCTTATCATAGAGTTTTGTAAACATCATAGTAAAGGCACCATTACCCATAACATTTGCTGAAGTGATTATTGGATCAAACACTATATACAAGGCTGTGATTAACGAAAGCATTTCTGGAGAAAATTTGAGGTATTTCTCAAGAATAGGTAGCATTACCATAATTCCTCCTGCCGGCACTGCAACGATAGCAAACTTAAATAACAAAAAATAGAGAAGAAAAGTTACATAGTCCGTTGTGGACAATAAATAACCAGAAGTAATTACCATTGATAATATTATAACAAAAAAGCAATCACCTACTAAATGGAAGCTAGCAGTTATTGGTATAACAGACGATGCTATATCAGGTTGCTTTACATTTTTTTTGCTTCCTTCAAGAGTAAGCGGCATAGTTGCATTACTAGACATTGTGCTCATCGCAGTAATAAATGCCGGTATCATATTGCCTATACTAGCTATCCAGCTTGTGATCTTGAATGAATTTGCTGCTCCATATAAGAGGAAAACATAAAGGTAGGTTGCAGATGCTATAATAATGAAAATTATTGAGTAATCCTTAAATATTATAGATAAAACTTGATCATGCTGCATTTTTAAAGCAAGCCCAAGTACAAATATTGGAATAATCGGCGTCAAAAACGTCTTCAAAATAAAGAGAGTTAAATCTAACATTTTGTTCGAAAGCTCTTTGCTTTTCTTGGGTAGCAGTGTGGACACTACTATGCTGGACACAAATCCACAGGCAAGGGCATAAAAATTAGAAAGCAATGCAGGCAGCCTAAACGACCATAAAGGAACAATTGTTTCTTCATACGTTATATCTTGTATTGAATAAGTGTTTTGTATGATAAAATGCCCAACAGAATAAGCTATTAAACTTGAAGCCAGATTCGATAAGAAGATCATTATAATAAGTAACAATATAAACTTTATAGCTGACTGCTTAAGATTGTTAACACTGCTAAAGATTAACGCAAAAATAATAAAAGGCATTATAAATAGCAAAACCTCTTTTATACTCAGGCTCGTTGAGTACAAGAAGGTTTTTGCTTCCATTGGAACTAAATGACCAAAGAATGCAACTGAAGTGATGACCGTGAGTAAGATTAATAGTTGTAGCACGTTCTTATATACCAATGTCCTATGGACATATATATGGTAAGTTGGTTGTTAAGTAAAGCAAAACTGCCTATTGCTACGAAACATTATGAAAGACAAGCAGCTTTTGTTACTCCCGCGCGTACTGCACGAATATTATCTATTAGATCCCAGTGCCTTGACTACTTCGATCCAGGAAAATTGATTATGCACTATACAACATTCTCGATCAAAAAACTGATTCCAGTGTCAGCTACTTGCATGACAAAGAAGAGTGAAATTAGCACTCACCTATTATTCGTGTCGTTTTCAGTAAAAGCCTCCTCCCATGTGCCTTGAGTTGCTGCACGACTATACTCTGTTACTCTATTTTCAAAGAAATTCGTATGTTCAACGCCATTTAGTATTTCATCGAGCCATGGAATAGGATTATCATTGACATCATATATGGACTCAAGACCTAATTGCATTAACCGTCTGTTTGCTACGTAGCGTATGTAATTGCGCACTTCTTCTGCGGATAGTCCTTCAACATCTCCTAAATCAAAGGCAAGCTTTATGAATTCGTCCTCAAGCTCAACAATAGTGCGGCATGCAGAATATAATTCCTCTTTAAACTCGTTGTCCCAAATTTCATTATTCTCTTTAATAAATGTATTAAATAACATAATAATTGAATTGGTGTGCAAAGTTTCATCACGGGCTGACCAGGCGATTATCTGCCCCATGCCTTTCATTTTTCCAAAGCGTTGGAAATCGAGCAAAATTGCAAACGATGCGAATAACTGCAACCCCTCGGTAAATGCACCAAACACTGCTAGAGTTTTAGCTACATGTTTTTTATCGTGTTTTTTGCTTTCCTCAAATTCCAGCATGTATTCATATTTCTTTCTCATAGCATCATACTTTAAAAATGCTTGATACTCGCTTTCTGGCATGCCAATTGTGTCTAAAAGATAAGAATAAGCTGCAATGTGTATGGTTTCCATATTGGAAAAACTTGCAAGCATCATGCATATCTCTGTTGGCTTAAATATATTTGAATAATGCCTCATATAGCAGTTATTTACTTCAATGTCCGCTTGAGTAAAGAATCTAAAAATCTGAGTTAGTAGATTTTTCTCTACGTTTGAAAGTTTAGTTTTCCAATCCTTCACGTCATCAGCAAGCGGAACTTCCTCAGGTATCCAATGGATTCTTTGTTGCTGCAGCCACGCATCATACGCCCAAGGGTAATTAAAAGGTTTGTATATTGGATCTGCTTCTAACAATGACATAAGACACCTATTATTTTCTAAAGTAAATATTATATTAAGTGATATTGAGAATCAGTCAATTTAACTTTTTGAAATTTGACGGCAGGTAATTTATTAGTGTATTATAGCTTCAAGTAATTTATCAACAGAAATGCGAGTATTAATATCTTTTATTTTATTATTTACAGTGAGCTGCACACACACTATTCACAACCACGGAGCTCCTGGCATTAGTGTTGAATTGTGGAGCAAGATAAAAGCAGGTGACGATAAAGAAAAAGTGGTTCACACTTTAGGATCACCAATATTAGTATCAAAGTTCGATGACAATGTTTGGTACTATGTCTCATATAAAATTAAACAAGCTAACTTCTTAGGACAAAGGAAGTATAGCAGTAAGTCCCTGCAAATTTCATTCGATCAGGACGGTAAAGTTGCAGATACAAAAGAAACTGACATCTTAGAGAGATCTTTGGCTGTTCCTGATTGAAAATCTGCTGACTACAGAGTTTTTCCCGCCCTTCTTTGTCATCCAAGAACCGTATTACGTCATCCCAGTGCCCAGACACTGGGATCTATTTTTTTTCTGGATGCCAGTGTCACGCACTGGCATAACAAGAAAGGAGCGCTGGAATGATAATGTGAAGTGTCTACTTCTGTCATCCAAGTAGCCTGACTACTTGGATGACAGAAGGTAATATAAGAGGTCTATTGTAAGATTTTACCCATTTAGAATAAAGTCTAGTGTTACTTCACGCCAAATGTGGTGGTGCTGAGTAGGCAAGCCAGTCAATGGGCTACATTTATATACTGCACGCATTGCATTATCTGCTATCGACCTGAAAAGTGGATTATTTCGATAGGAATCACTGTCTGCTACATCGGCCATAATTATCTCGCCTTGACTGGATAATAATAAGTTAATTTTTATATTAAAATTTTCTTTGTAAGCTATGCTTTCAGGAATGCTCCAGCATTTTGTAAGTTTGTCTCTTATAGAGTTAATAATTTCTGTTACAACTAATTCATCGTTTTTATTCTCAACGCTTTTTTCGTTTCCTATTTCATTTTTTGCCTCTCTAACATCCCTTCTTAGTTTCTTCCCTACACTTTTTTTTCTTTTTGGAACTGGAATGAATTCTTTACCCTCGTTAATAATGACTTCTTCTTGCATTTCGATAATTTGCCTCGGTTGTGCTACAACAGTGTGCTCAACTGTTTCTTTTTTCCTTTGTGGTATAGGAACAACTGACGTATCATTCGTTTGGGCTTTTGTTGAAGGTAACGAAAAAAGCAGAAAACAACATAAAGATAAAAAAAGAATGTAATTAGAATAGAAAAAACGCATATGTTAAGCAGTTTGTTTTACTGGTTTAAAGCTAATATTGCACATAAAGTCAATATATTTTAGTTGATTTAAGCTCAAAGACGTAGTTTTTGCTGTACTAATTTTACTATTTCTATAATATTATACGGTCAATACGGTCAATATACTCTAAATGAGATGGAAAGATGAAGGCATCATTATAGCTGCTAAAAAATACGGCGATAAAAACTTAATTCTTTCTCTGTTTACAAAAAATCATGGAAAGCGCAGGGGATTAACTAAGCTAACAAACAATAGCAATTATAAGTTTCAGATAAGTAATCTATTACATGCAGAATGGAGTGCTAAGTTACCTGAAAATCTGGGTTTTTTAAAGTGCGAATTAATCGAATCTCCATTCCATCATTTCTTTCAAGATAGGTTAAAAAGCATTACTATTGTCTCTTTCTCCTCTATTTTAGAAAAAGTGCTTCCAGAAAGTGAACCCTGTGCCATGCTGTATGACAATTTTCGATATTTCATCGATGTAGTTAAACACAACAATCAGTCTTGGCAAAGCCATTATCTTAACTTAGAGCTTCTGCTTCTTACGCAATTGGGATTCAAGTTAGACTTATCCAAATGTGCTGTAACAGGTGTTAAGGAAAACTTACAATTTATTTCTCCAAAAACTGGTAGAGCAGTGTCAAAAAAAGCAGGAGATTATTATGCAGATAAACTCCTACCTTTTCCACAAATGTTGCATGATGTATACAATAATAACCTACAAAACAGCTACTCATTCCAAGAATTTCAGTTAGGACTGAAAGTCACAGGATATTTTTTAAATAAGTATCTATTTTTGCAGTTAAACATGAAATTTCCAGAGCTGAGAAACCTCATGTTGTCGCTTTAACCTTAGTTATCATTTTTTTGAAATCATTTCAGAAATCTATAGCTAACCCAAGCAACACGTCATACTGCGATTCATTCGCGGTATCTCAGCATAGATTCCGCTAACGAGTAGCGGAATGACGGTTGTCGGTAAACTTAAGCCACTTTAGCTATAGCCAGTAACCACTCTATTTCTACCACTGTTTTTTGCCTTATATAAATATTTGTCAGCACGTACTATAAATTTTTTAATATCGTCAAGGTCAGATCCTTGCATTTCTGCAATTCCAATGCTAACAGTTATGTTATGGGTTGTATTTTTGTCCGCAAGTATAAAAGGTTCTTTAGCAATAATTTTTCGTATTCTCTCCGCAATAGTGTACGCATCTGATACATTGGTATCTGGCATTACAACAACAAACTCCTCACCACCAAACCTAGCTAGTAAATCTGTCACTCTGATATTTTCAGAAATTCTTTTCTGTACTTGCTTTAAAAGTTCATCTCCAGCACTATGCCCAAAACTGTCATTCACCATCTTAAAATAGTCTATATCAAGTATCATAAGAGACAACCTTCTATCCTTTTCCACAGAGTCCTTAACAATGTTTCTTAAGTGTGCATCAAAATATCTTCTATTATAACAGTTAGTTAATGGGTCCTTTATAGACATTTCCGCATTATTAAATAAATTCATTCTCAAGGCATCTTGATATCTTTTGCGTTTTACTTGCGAATTAACCCTTGCTATTAACTCACCCTCATCCAAAGGTACTGTTAAATAATCATTAGCACCTACATCAAGTGCTTTTACTAAATTGTTTTTATCATAATCCTCAGAAAGAATCAGAATTGGTGTATAGCGTGTTTCTACTTTACTACGAAACTCAGAACACAAACGCAGGCCGTCAGTTTTTGAAAACTGCATATCAGAAATGATCAGGTCGTAATTATTCTTAATACCAACCTTTAATGCCTCCACTGGATCACTCAGTATTTTAATTGACCTAAAGCGGTGCTTTAGTACATTATATATCTGCTCTGCTTGAAAGACATCTTCATCTACAACAAGTATGTTAGCATCAAAAATCTGATTAGAATAATCCATAATACTGTTTCCTGCTACTCCGCCAATCTCAGCGTTGGTTTCTCCTCTCAAACGCAATTCGTCGATAATCATCTTTAAGCGTGTGAGAGACTTAATTCTCGCAGATAAAGCAGTTTCGTTTATTGGTTTAGTCAGAAAGTCATCTGCACCAGCATTAATGCCTTGTACTCTATTGTGAGTATCATGCAGTGCAGTTACCATAATTATTGGAATATGGGTTGTCAAGGGATCACTCTTTAGCTCCTTACAAACTTGAAAGCCATTCATCTTTGGCATCATGATATCAAGTAATATAATATCAGGCTGCTGCTTTGCTACTAAATCTATAGCTTCTTCACCATCATGAGCTACGATAACCGTATAGTACTCTGCTTTTAGTCGAGCTTCTAAAAGCTTGACATTAGATAGTACATCATCTACTACTAGAATCTTCGCTGTCATTATCTTTAGATGTATTATCTATATCGTAAGTAGGATAAAGCTTACCATTTTTACCAACTATGTAATTTACCTTCTCAGTATTACACTCTTTATATAAGTCTTCAATTCCTGCGTCTTTCAATAACCTCCTAGCTTTTGATTTTATAATCATAAGATACCTATATGTATTCCTAATAAGATCAATAAATACAGGCACCTTATTTCTATCAAGAACAATTATGCTCACTAAAGCAACGACCAAAATTTCTGAAAGACCTATATTAAACATTTTTCCTATGAAGCAAGTACTTTAATCCTCCTGATTATAAATATTAATTTGCTTAAATCAAGTTTAGAAGCAACTATCTCATCTAAAAAACTATTATAACGTTCTATGTAGTCCTTATCATTACAAGCCCAGGTTTGAACCTTATCTTCGGGGTTATCAGTAGCTTTTATGACTTTAACAGCTAGCTTGTGATGGTAATTGCTTAAATCGTCCAATAAATCATTAACTAAGCTGCGATCCCAATAAGAAGAGCGGCTTTTCATCTTGATGGCAATTGTTCTAATCAGATCGAATCTTAACAGCGACTTTAACTCAAAGTATATTTTACCAGCATCAAGAATGGACAAAGATGTCTGTTCAGCAACAGATATAATGTCCAGTGCATAAGCAAGAACGTATAGATCAGCAACTTTTTTTGCTAGATCTTTATTTATATTAAGTTCTACTAAAGAAGTTGATCCATGGCTACAGACCTTTAATAGGTGTTCATCTAAAACATCAGTTAAGTTCTGGCCTAAAGTTTCAATTGCATCTTTAAATTTTGTAACATCATCCAACTCTACAAAGCTAAGCTTGCCAAGATTTTTCACTAACCAAAACGATACTCTGCCAATAAATTTCTGCACGTTCCTCACTATTTGTAAGTATGAGTTAACATCAATTTTTCCATCCAATTCATCAATTTTCTGCCACAGGCTGTTTAAATCATACAGGTGGTTAACAACAATATATATGTTAACCGCTTCTTGTACCTTAATTCCAGTGTTCTCAGCCAAATTATTGATGAATATACAGCCCATTCTATTCACTACATCATTTGCAATGCAAGTAGAGATAATTTCTCTACGAAGTTGGTGTTTTAATATGAAATCCTTAAACTTTGTTATCATCTTTTTAGGAAAATAACCTAGCAAGTAGTCATTAGATATAAGATCTTTTTCAGGCAGATCGGAATGTATAATGTCATTTTTTATTGCCGTTCTAGCATAAGACATTAGAATAGAAAGCTGAGGAGAACTGAAACCTTCTGCACCAGTTAACATCCTTGCTATCTCTTCTTCAGTTGGAAGAAATTCTACGCTTCGGTTTAACAGCCCAGATTTTTCTAAACTGAGCAGTAACCTGTGGTGCTGCTCCAATCTCTCTTTAGCTTGCAAACACTCAAGAAGTAATGCTTTTGTTTCAATTCTGTTGTGGTTCTCAAGCACTTTGGATGCAACTTCGTCCACCATACTTGCCAGTATTTCATTCCTTTTTTCTAAAGAAACACCCCCTGCTTTCATAGCTGAAACAAATGCAATCTTGATGTTAACTTCAAGGTCCGAACATATCACTCCGGCTGAATTATCAACAAAATCTGCATTTATATATCCACCTCTTTCAGCATATTCTATTCTTCCAAGCTGTGTGCATCCCAAATTTCCGCCTTCTATAAACATAGAAGCTCTAATATCTTTACCATTTACTCTTAACTCATCGTTTGCTTTGTCACCGACCATGCTATGATTTTCACTCTTTGCCTTAACAAACGTGCCAATTCCTCCATTCCATATGAAGTCCACTTCTGCTTTGAGTAGATATCTAATCAAATCACTTGGAGGTAGCATATCTTCTGTTATATCAAAGCATTTTTTTATTTCTTGAGAAATGTTTACTTGCTTGCTGCTACGCTCAAATACTCCTCCACCCTTAGAAATCAAATCTTTGTTATAATCCATCCAAGTTGAAAATGGTAACTCAAAGAGACGTTTACGCTCTGTGAAACTCTTTTCTGCACTAGGATTTGGATCAATAAAAATATGCATATGGTTAAATGCGCCGATTAAATGTATATTTTTTGAAAGCAGCATACCGTTTCCAAATAGATCGCCAGCCATATCTCCAATTCCAATAACAGTTGCATCTTGGTAAATATCCTTATTCATTTTCCAAAAATGCCTCTGCGCTGCAATCCATGCACCTCTGGCTGTAATACCCATTTTTTTGTGATCATAACCTGCTGATCCACCAGATGCAAATGCATCGCCAAGCCAAAAATTGTATTCAGAGGCTATTTGGTTTGCATAGTCAGAAAAAGAAGCAGTGCCTTTATCTGCTGCAACTACCAAGTATGGATCATCCTCATCATACCTAATCACATTCTCTGGTGGAATTATTTTGCCATTAACTACATTATCAGTAATGTCAAGCATTCCCCTGATAAAACTCTTATAGCATTCAACACCTTTCTCTCTTAAAATATCTTTGTCTTTATAAACTTGCTTAATTACAAACCCACCCTTTGCGCCAACAGGTACAATAACCGCATTTTTTGTCATCTGAGCTTTCATGAGCCCCAAAACTTCAGTGCGAAAATCTTCCGTCCTATCCGACCACCTTAAGCCACCACGGGCCAATTTCCCTCCTCTTAGATGTATTCCCTCAAAAAGATTTGAATAAATATACAATTCACGATATGGACGAGGATTAGGCAAACCATTTATTTTATTTGAGTCAAATTTTGTAGATAAATATGGTTTATCGTCTTGATAATAACTGGTCCTTAAAATAGCCATTATCAAGTTAAATATCGAGCGCAAAACGTAATCATGTGAAACATTGCTGATCTCTTTTAGAAGTTCCTCAATTTTTTCTATGAAAATGTCCGTGGTTTCTGCTCTATCAATGTCTATGCTAGGATCAAATCTTGCATGAAATAGTTGTATCAAATACTTTACTATTTTTGGATACTCTGAGACTACCTTTTGGATATATTCTGGATTGTAGTTAAATGACGTCTGCTTTAGGTAAGCACTGAGCGCTCTAACCAGAAGCACTTCTTTCCACTCCAGTCCAGCAATAATGACCAAACTATTGAAATAATCATTTTTAATTTCCTTTCTAAACACTTTCGCAAGTGTTATTTCAAATTGCTCTTTTAGAGTAATGTTGTCTATTAATTCATCGACTCTTGACAACACAAAATGGTGTATCCATATTCCGCCGTTAATTTCTATGTAATAGCCATTATGAGATAGAATCTTAGCTCCCAAATTCTTAGTGATCCTTAATATCTTCGATAATTCAAGGCCTCTATTGCTTGGAGTATAAACCTTTAATTGATAATTAAGATTATCACAAGTAAGTCTTAAATCGACCTCGCTAACTCCTTTTTTCCTCACTATCTCCAATTTTTTCATATCGTAATATGCGTCATGAGGTTCGAAACTCTCTTGATAGCTTATTGGAAATGCCTTGCAATAACGGATGAATATATCCTCAACAGTACTAAAAGTATTATATAAATTGTCTATAAAACGATCTTCCCACTTTTCCGTAATGTTCCTCAATTTGTTTTCGATACGCAAAACTTCGTCATCAGGAACACTAGCATTTTTGGTCTTTAGCACTACATGCAATTTCATCAAATCATATTCATTGATAATGTGATTGTTATAAATATCTGAACTTTCTGCACTTGTCTCATCCTTCAATATGTCACGTATCTTGAACATTAGCCTAGCGCTAGCATAACGCATTGGTATCAGCACTATGCAACTAATAAAATCCCTTACTCTTCTTAAAAATAATCTGACCCTTGGCCTAATCGCAAGAGACATGATCGAAATGCAAATTTTAAATAATTCGTCTTCATTTGATTGGAATAATTCATCACAAGAGAATGCTTGTAAAATAGAAATTAAAGCTTTGTTATTGTGGCCCCCGGTTACAAACCCTGCATTTTTTTCTATAACTTTAACTTTATCTCTTATTATTGGGATAGTTCGAATATCTTGGACCTCCGCTACAGAAGTAAATAGCCCGAAAAAACGCCGTTCCTTTACTACATTACCCTGGTCATCAAATTCTTTTACTCCTATACAATTCATGTATGTACGCCGATGGACTATTGAGATTAGATCTGATCTCAATATGTATAGGGAATCAAGGTTTGCAGAAGGAATCAACGTACTTTGACCTACTCTTATCAGGCCAAGGTCCTTTTTGCTATCACAGACGAGTTTTTCATCTTTACCAGCAATATATTCTTGATAACCTAGAAATACAAAATTATTGTTTTTTAGCCAATCTAAGAAATCTTTTCCTGGTGTCACTCCAGCGTTCGACGCTGGCTGCTCGATGGCAAAAAGAAGACTTTTTGCTTCATCAAGTTTCTTGAGCATTAAGTGCCAATCTTTCACAACGCAATTAACTGCTTTCAGCGTTTTTTGTAGAGATTCTTTTAATGTATCAACAAAACTGTCACTTATACCTTTGATAATTACATATATAACTGATTCTTTGACTCCATTGCTTTCTTCCAAGGAGTAAATCTCATCTATTAGGCCATCTTTTCTTTTAATGTTAATTATGCTGTTGCTGTAATAGCATATGGTTAAATTGTGCGATTTAATAGTTGCAATAACAGAATCAACCAAAAATGGCATATCATCGTTTGTTATCTTAATCGTGGTAAAATCGCCTTCTATTCCTGGTATATCATCTATATTGCTTACTACTAACTTACTTTCATCTTTCTCTTTTTGAGAAACAAAATTGTAAGCATCGTTTACAATATATAGCAAAAACTTATCGTTGGCTTTTAGGTCGCTTTTATAAACAAAACTATAAAAATACTTAATAAATTTTTTAATTTTTTCTTTATCTTGCTGATTTTCTTGATCAACTAACTCAAATAAAGACTCAGTGTCAACATTATGATCTATACACATTTTTTTAACAAAAATACACAGTGAACTTAAACCTTTTTAACTAAGATTTCATTATCAAGAGCGTACACTATTAGCTCATCATTTTCTACTACTTCCCCTGATAAAACTAATTTAGCTAAATTATTTTGAATACACTCTTGTATAACCCTTTTTAGGGGCCTTGCTCCATATTCAGGGTCATAGCCAGTTTGTGCTATTAGTTCTTTAGCTTCCTGCGACAAACTTATACTCAGTTTACGCTTAGCAAGTGTTTTTTGTAAATAAGAAAATTGAACATCTATAATTTTATAGATGTCATCTCTGGTTAAACTGTGGAATATAATAATTTCATCCAGCCTGTTTAAAAATTCTGGACGAAATGCTGATTTAACTATTTGCATCACTTCGCTTTTTACAGAGTTAGCAACTCCTCCTTCCGATGTCATTCCAGCGCGTGAAGCTGGAATCTGCATCTGGATCCCAGTGTCAGCTACTTGGATGACAGGAGGTAGAGTCTCATTTTCTGTAACTCCCTTAAGCATTATCTCTGCACCAAGGTTAGAAGTTAAGATCAGTATGGTGTTGCGAAAATCAACTAATTTGCCATGACTATCAGTGAGTCTACCCTCATCCAAGATTTGCAGCAATAGATTAAATATATCTGGACTTGCCTTCTCTATTTCATCAAACAGAATAACCTGATATGGCCTTCTTCTTACTGCTTCGGTTAATCTGCCACCTTGCTCATAGCCAACATACCCTGGAGGCGCGCCAATTAGCTTTGAAACAGAATGTTTTTCCATATATTCTGACATATCAAAACGCAAAAGCGCTGATTGATCGTCAAACAGAAATTCAGCAAGGGCTTTTGCCAGTTCTGTTTTTCCAACCCCGGTTGGGCCTAAGAATAAAAATGAACCGAAAGGTCGATTAGTATCTTGCACACCAGAGCGAGAGCGCCTAACTGCATTACTTATTGCTTCTATCGCGCCTTTTTGCCCTATTACTCTTCTTCCTATTTCATTCTCCATGTTAAGAAGTTTTTCCTTTTCGCTGTGCATCATGTTATCAACTGGAATTCCTGTCCACTTTGAAACAATGTTTGCAATATCATCTCCAGTCACTTCTTTCTTTAAGACACTATCAGTAACCTTTTCCTGATTTTTTAATTCATTCTCAAGCTGAGGGATCACACCATACATCAGCTCTCCTGCTTTTCCTAAATTTCCACTCCGCTGAGCCAATTCCAGCTCTTTTCTGGCGTTATCTAATTTTTCAACTGTTTCTTGTATTCTAGCTATTTTATTCTTTTCCATCTGCCATTTGCTGTTCAAGTCAGCAAATTTACTGTTTAGATTTTCGATCTCTTCATTTATCTTTTTTAAACGCTGTTTAGAATTTTCATCACTTTCTTTTTTTAGAGCTTCTGCTTCAATCTTTAGCTGTATAACCTTTCTCTCAAGTTCATCAATAACTTCAGGCTTGCTATCCATTTCAATTCTCACCCTACTTGCTGCTTCATCAATCAAATCAATTGCTTTATCAGGTAAAAACCTATCTGTTATATATCTATTGGACAACGTTGCAGCAGCAATTATTGCACCGTCTGTAATTCTTATACCATGATGCACTTCATATCTTTCCTTCAAACCCCTGAGTATTGAAATGGTATCAGTTTCAGTTGGTTGAGAGATAAACACAGGCTGAAAACGCCTTGCAAGTGCAGGATCTTTTTCTATATGCTGACGATATTCATCTAAAGTTGTGGCTCCTATACAGCGAATTTCTCCACGCGCAAGAGCAGGCTTTAGCAAATTTGAAGCATCCATTGCACCACTTATTGCTCCTGCTCCAACTAAAGTATGAAGCTCATCTATAAACAAGATGACTTTTCCCTCCGCTTTCGAAAGCTCATTAATAACTGCTTTTAACCTTTCTTCAAATTCTCCTCTAAATTTTGTTCCAGCAATTAATGCGCCAAGATCGAGGGCTAAAACTTTTGCATCACGCAAACCAAGTGGCACGTCATTTGCAACGATTCTATTTGCAAGCCCCTCAACTATTGCAGTTTTTCCAACACCAGGTTCACCGATCAGCACTGGATTATTTTTTGTCCGCCTCAGTGATACCTGCATAGTTCTTCTGATCTCTTCATCACGACCAATTACAGGATCAAGCTTGCCTTGCATAGCAAGCTCTGTAATATCCTTTGTATATCTCTTAGCCGCGTTCAATTTTTCCTCACTGTTTGGCAAGTCTGCACTGCTACCTTTCCTCATGTCTGTAACAACTGAATTTAATTTTTGCGGTGTAACACCATTCTCTGCCAGAATTTTGCCTACAGTATCATCTTTTTGTGCAGTGAGGCCCTGCAGTAAACGCTCAACAGCAACAAATGAATCTTTATTTCTCTTTGCAATACCAATTGAATCTTCAAAAACTTTTGCTATTTCTCTTGAAAGTTGAAGGCCCCCACTTCCTGGACCTTCAATTACTGGCAACTTTTTTATTGCGCTATCCACAGCATCAGAAATACTTTGCACATTTCCACCACAAGCGTTTATCAAATCCTGAACTAAACCTAATTCATCCTCAAGCATCACTTTGAGTAAATGCTCAGGCATAAAAATCTGATGCCCAGCTCCCAACGCTTTCATCTGAGCACTTTGAATTAGACTTTTTGCTTTTTCGGTAAATTTATTTAAGTCCATAACACCAGTTAAATTCGTATTTGCTGATGTATATAACAACTGATTTCATAAATTTAAACCCAAAGTTGTTTATTGTTAGGTATGGTCTGCAAAAATTTAAAACTTTCTTAAGAACCTGTTTAAAATCTTCGTAATAGGAGAGAAATGAAGGAAAGGACAATCATTTGCAAGCTGGTATTGAGTTTACGTTCGCAATTTTTCCACAACTGCCTACACTTTTCCAACCAAGCAAAAGAGCGCTCAACGACCCATCTCTTTGGCAATACAACAAAGGTCACTGGGATCCAGAAAAGTTTGCTTGTTTATAAGCAAACTAGCATGGAAAGTAGCTGATCTTATACTAAATGAATGTTTTTGATGAGGTTGCATAGAAGCTGGATTCCAGTGTCAAGCACTGGAATGACAGCAGTCCTACGTCATACCACCGCGAACCGTCATACCGCCGCGGTATTTCTAGATCCCGCTAACAAGTAGCGGGATGACGATTGTCAGGGTGTCATTCCAGCGCCCCTATGATGTCATCCAAGTAGCCAACACTGGGATCCAGGAAACTTAACTCTACACCAAGTAAATGTACAATAAGAACTAGATTCCAGACTGGAATGACAGCAGTCCTACGTCATACCACCGCGAACCGTCATACCGCCGCGGTATTTCTAGATCCCGCTAACAAGTAGCGGGATGACGATTGTCAGGGTGTCATTCCAGCGCCCCTATGATGTCATCCAAGTAGCCAACACTGGGATCCAGGAAACTTAACTCTACACCAAGTAAATGTACAATAAGAACTAGATTCCAGACTGGAATGACAGCAGTCCTACGTCATACCATCGCGAACCGTCATACCGCCGTGAATTAACCGTCATACCGTCACGGTATCTCTTGACATAGATCCCGCTGCGGGATGACGAATTACTATACCACCGCAAACCGTCATACCACCACGAACCGTCATACCGTGATTCATTCACGGTATCTCTTAGCCGCTAACAAGCAGCGGGACGACGATTCTTCAAATCGTCAAGGTGTCATCCGAGTAGCTTGACTACTTGGATCCAGAAAACTTAACTTTAAACAAGTGGCTGCATAATAAAGACTAGATTCCAGCGTCACGCGCTGGAATGACACCATTTTCGGTCTCTTAAATTGCTTTAGCTAGAAACATTAAGAAATTTACCAAATAAAAAAAAGGCAAAAGAAGCCCCGTGGTGCGAGTTTTGACTCTATATTACTGTAAGTGGCGCTGTAATAATGTGCTAACGCTTAAAATAAGCGCGATTTGGGTGAATGTAGAAAAAATAAAAAAGACATGCAGCCGCTATAATTTTATGTAATCCGCCAAAAAATACCCTGAGTTTTTTACTGAATTTTGTCATTGAGCCTGCAGGTCAAAAACAAGTTTTGAGTCATAAATACCCTTATTGTCATAATAAGGGGGCTGGCGGAGTTTGTCAAGCAACTTTCTATATAATATTTTCTAAAATAAATGGACTTCTCGCATCCAATTTCGGCAGCGCATGACACACAACTGCAATGACAAGGTGTTGTAAGATATTACCACAAACATCATATTCACACGAAATACTTGACTTCACTTGTACTAAGAAGCATTTTATATATATTGTGTGCCCGTAGCTCAGCTGGATAGAGCAACAGCCTTCTAAGCTGTGGGTCGTAGGTTCGAATCCTACCGGGCACACTCTTCTATCAATACTTTCTATAAATCTTCAAGTATTCTGGCACCACATTTTCAATTGCTAATGGTCGAACCTTCATTGTTTCAAGGTCAGCTGACTTTTCGATTGAGCTATTCATCATAACTTTCACCTGATTCTTGAGTAAGCACAGGGTTCGTATCTCCAGTTATTGGTTTTAGCAGCATAGAAATAATTTTATTTTCTAAAAAGAAAGCTATTAACTTTGCCATTGGAAAAGATACATTGATCAACAAACACTTTCTGTTAGTAACATTCAGAATAAACTTCAATAAGCTTTTGAAAGAGTAAACCTTTGGTCCACCCATGTTATAAATTTTCTTGTCTTGCTTATTAAAACTGATAATACGATATACCACTTCAGCTAAGTCTGTTACACATATTGGCTGAAATTTAGTCGTTCCATTGCCAATTAGCGGCAAAAAAGGAAGAACAGTTGCTAATCTTGCAAATTTATTAAAGAAGTTATCTTCTTTACCAAATACAAGGCTTGGCCTAATTATTATTGCTTCTTGAAATGCTGAAGTTACAGCTTTTTCACCTTCCAATTTACTTTTGGCATATTTTGACAACTTGCTATTTTCTATTCCCATAGCGGAAAAATGTATCATCATAGGTACATTTTTCATTTTTGCAGCTTTTGCTATCCTTTCAGCTATTTTAACGTGAACAGCGTAAAAATCGTGCTTTTTTGCTTCATATAATATTCCCACTAAGTTTATGGCTACATCACATTCTTCCATACCCTCTAGAACTGATTTTTCATCAAAAAAATCGCCTTTAAATATTGATATTTGTCCCAAATTGCCACACAATTTTAAACAAGCAGCTTTTTCCTGATTACGAGTGAATATCTTTATTAAATATCCTTCTGCTGCCAAGCGTCTTACGATGTGTTTCCCTATAAACCCCGTTCCACCAAAAATAATTACACGTTTTGTCACGATTAAAGTTCCTAATAATTTGTTACTGTAAATTAATACAATGATTTTGCTTAATATTCTATTATGAATTCCCGTACAATAAGATCCATTTTCATTCTTCGTGAGCCTTTAACTAGAATTGCGTCATTATTCTGAATAATGTTAGCTAAATCACTTTTCAATTGATTAGAATCATTAAAATGCGCGCCTCTTATATTATCTGGCAAAAGCTCATGCAATTCTAACATAAATTTACCAACTGTATAAATTTTATCTATATTATTTTCTGTGACAATCTTAACCAAATCTGTATGAAATTCTATGCTTTTATCACCAAGTTCCAACATATCACCAAGCAAAGCTACTTTTCTCTGATTAGAATATGTACTCAAAGTTTTTATTGCAGTTTTCATCGAAGCAGGGCTGGCGTTATAGGAGTCATCAATTAAATGTATATATTTTTTATTGTATTTGACCTTATGAATATTGCCTCTACCTTTCGTTACACTAAAATTCTTAAGTGCAAGTGGTAATTTTGATAAATCAAGTCCGAGGCTCTGCACAACTGCTGCAACAACAAGTAGCGAATAAGCAAAATGCTCACCTTGTACACGTAAATTACAGTTTATAATTTGATTATCACTCAGCCTGATTTTTAAACTTAATCTATTAGCAACTCGGTTTGATGTCATTCCAGCGCGTGACGCTGGAATCCAGTCTTTATTATACAACCGTCTGATATGCTCATTTGCAATTGAACTTCCTGGATCCCAGTGTCTGGGCACTGGGATGACAGAAGATAGTGCTGAAATGACAGAAGATTCATCGTTTCTTATTAAGTTTAGTAAACAAACTTCAGCATTTTTATCTTTACCGAGGCTTATTACATTTCTATTGGCGCGTGATGAGAGATAATCATAATATTTATTATCTCTGTTCAAGACCAAAGTACCATTACTTTTCATACCATATAGAATTTCTAACTTCGCTTGTGCAACGTCAAATAGTGATGAAAAATTTTCAGTATGTGCAGGTTCGATGTTGGTAATAACTGCAATATTTGGATTACTAATCTTTGATAATTCTTTTATTTCACCAGCTTTATTCATTCCCATTTCAAGGATTAAGTACTGGCAGTTTTTTGGAGCTTTTAGAATTGTCAAAGGCAATCCTATATTATTATTTAAGTTACCTTTGTTTGCATGGGACACTCCATATTGCGATAAAACAGTGTGCAGCATATCCTTTGTAGTGGTTTTCCCTACACTGCCTGTAATTGCAATAATTTTAGCATCAACAAGAATATTTCTAATATAGTATGATGCCATATCGTGCAAAGCTTTCAGGGTATCTTGTACAATAATGAGAGGGAAATTTTTATATTTACCCTCACTTACTATTGCAGCGGCAGCCCCTTTTAAAAACGCTTCATGCAAAAAATTATGGCCATCAAAATTCTTTCCCTTGAGTGCAATAAATAAATCACCTTTTTTTATGCTTCTTGTGTCCGTTGAAATATTTGAGCTATGTGTCCAATTACAACCATTTACGCCTCTTCCGCCAGTTGCATCAATGATATTATTTGTATTCCATTTAAACATAATTTAGAGAGTACTCTTTAAAGTAAATTGAATAAAGTAGCAAATACCACATGTTTTAGACAATGTATAAATAATGGTTGCAATCCCTATAATTCTATCTTATAATGGATATAGAAGTTTAAATTTTTTCGTCTATAATTAAAATGTATTTAGTTGTAGAAAGTAACTTGGAGGTGTGTATGCCAAAAAACGACCAAAATGAAGAATCTAAAGTTGGTAATGCAGCTTCGGGAGTAGGAAATTTTCTGGGTAGAGGTATAGGAGCTCTATTTGGGGGTATAATATATCCTATACAGCCAAAAAACTGGTTTAAGTCTCGGGGCGAAATGTGGCACGACATAAAAAATGGCGGGCGTTATATTATTGGCAGCCCACTTGAAGAGTATGACCCACCTATAGAAACCACACAAGCTAGTGAGAATCTTGGTGTAGAAATAACAGAGCAAAAGAAAGGGAAAGGAAAGGTAGCTTTTTTAGCGTCAAGGACTCTGACGGGAGATATACCTTATTTGAACGATGAACAATTAGGTCAAATAAAGAAAAACCTGCCAAATGTAACTATTTTTAGAGAAGAAAACAAAATTGTAATTGAAATTAACGTTGAGGAAATAGCTAACACTATTAAAACTAATCCTGATAATAAAGGCAAGAGCAAGAAAGAAATAGAAGAGCTTGTTCTTAAAGGAATTGCTAATAAAGTTGACGAAGACCTTAAGAAGCTTGCAGGAATTACTGGTGGAGAATTTAAAATTCATACAGACTTAAAATTGCTGAATGGTATTGCAGAAAAATTGTATCGAGAATATGATAACCAGAACAAACCATCAAAAACTCCAGGGCCAGCACAAACTGGAAAGTCACCAGGGCAGTCTTCAGAAACTGTTACAAGTACAGATGAATTAGTAAAATCTTTTAACATTACTAATCCTAACGAGTTTCCTTTTGGTAAAAGTAAAGAAGCTATTTCTCCTATAAAAAATATGCAGTTATCAGAACGAGATATCAAAAAGCAAGCAGAAGGATTGGGAAGTACTTTTTTGAATTTTGAAGATGCCTCTTGTGAAGTAATAAAACCACTATCTACGCCTGATGTAGAAAGAAATAAAGGAAGAGGGAAAGGTCGCTCTTAAAATATGAGCAATGAAGTTTATGATAGCAATAACATCTTTGCTCAAATATTAAGAGGTGAGTTACCTTGTGAGAAGGTACATGAAAATGAAAATGTACTAGCTTTTCGTGATAAGTACCCTGACGCACCAGTTCACATTTTAGTTATACCAAAAAATCAATATATTTCATACGATGATTTTATTCTAAAAGCTTCTGAAGAGGAGATAGTAAGTTTTTTCAAAATTGTCAGAGAAATAGCACATAAATATAATTTAGAAAAAACAGGATATAGATTAGTCACTAACTACGGTGAAAATGGAGAGCAGGTTGTACCACACTTTCACGTGCATATTTTAGGTGGTAAAAAGTTAGGAAAGCATGTAAACTCATAGTGTTATATGTTTTGTTAAATGAGCGAATATCTAACCATAGTAATCTTTATCTGCGTATCAATTGTAGTATCTTTTGCTTTAGGTATATTGCCTATGTTTCTTGCAGTGAGTAAGCCAGATGGTGAAAAACTTTCCACATATGAGTGTGGCTTCAATCCACTATCCAGTGCAAGAAAAAATTTTGACATTAAATTTTACCTAGTTTCAATATTATTTATAATATTTGACTTAGAAATCGCTTTTCTTTTTCCTTGGGCTGTTTCTTTATCTAAGATAAGCTATGGTGGATTTTGGTCTATGATGGTATTTCTTGCAATACTCACTATAGGTTTTATCTATGAATGGTGTAAAGGTGCATTAGAGTGGGAGTAGTTTATGACAAATCAAATTCTATCTAATGATGACTGGGGTCGTTATAAAAAAGAAGGGTTTCTTGTTACTAAATTTGGTGATTTAATAGATTATGTAATGAATTGGGCAAGGTCTGGTTCATTGTGGCCAATGACATTTGGTCTTGCATGTTGCGCAGTTGAGATGATGCATACTGCATCCAGCCGTTATGATCTTGATAGATATGGCATAATGTTTCGTGCAAGCCCACGTCAATCAGATGTGATGATTGTTGCTGGCACACTAACTAATAAAATGGCAGCAGCATTGCGCAAGGTTTATGATCAAATGGCAGACCCGAAGTATGTTATTTCTATGGGAAGTTGTGCAAATGGTGGTGGTTATTACCATTATTCTTATTCAGTAGTCCGAGGCTGTGATAGAATTGTGCCAGTTGACGTGTATGTCCCTGGATGCCCACCAACCGCTGAGGCGTTGCTATATGGAATGCTATGCCTACAAAACAAAATAAAACGAACTCAGAATATAAAGCATGGATAAAACTGCAAGGCATATACAAAAAAAGACCAAGTGTGAGTGCATTCAAAAAGATGATGGCATTATTGTAATATATTCAACTTTAGATGAAATTGAAAAGCACCTATCCTTTCTACGTGATGATGAAAAGTGTAGGTTTGAACTATTAGTTGATATTTTTGGGGTTGACTATCCAGATCGAGAAAAGCGCTTTGAGTTAGTGTACAATTTACTCAGCATTGTGCATAATATTAGAGTACACATAAAACTTCAATTATGTGAGGGCGATATGCCTCCAAGCATAGCAAAGGTATTTAGCACAGCTTCGTGGTTTGAGCGTGAAGTGTTTGATATGTATGGAATAGAATTCTCTGATCACCCTGATTTGCGTAGGATTCTAACAGACTATGGATTCAAAGGTCATCCAATGTTAAAAGATTTCCCTCTCACTGGTTATGAGGAAGTAAGATACGATATAGAGGCAAAAAAGGTTGTATATAATCCTATAGATTTATCGCAAGATTTTCGTATGCTTGATAGCCTATCGCCTTGGGAAGGTAAAACCATAAAAGTAAATACAAAGGAGTAGAAAATGACAGTACAAAGAAAAAAAATATCTTTAATCGGTGCAGGAAATATCGGTGGAACTCTTGCCCATATGATTGCACTAAGGGAACTCGGCAATGTTGTTTTACTTGATATTAGTGATGGAATACCGCAAGGTAAAGCACTCGACATAGCAGAATCATCCCCTATTGATGGATTTAATTCTGGTTTAACTGGAACTAATCAATACAAAGATATAGAAAATTCTGATGCAATCATCATAACAGCAGGCATTGCTAGAAAACCTGGAATGAGCAGGGATGACCTCCTGCAAACCAATGCTAAAGTAATGAAGGAGGTTGGTGAAAATATTAAGAAGTATTCTCCAAATGCGTTTGTAATAGTGGTTACCAACCCTTTGGATGCCATGGTTTCAGTGGTGCATAAATTTTCAAACCTTCCAGCTAATATGGTTGTTGGAATGGCAGGAGTGCTTGATTCTTCCCGTTTCCGTTATTTTCTTGCAAGTGAATTAAATATTTCAGTTGAAGATATATCTGCTTTTGTGCTTGGAGGACATGGTGACACTATGGTACCACTCATTAATTGCACTTCTATCGCTGGCATTCCACTTACCCAAGTTATCGATATGGGTCTCATTACGCAGAAAAAAGTTGATGAAATAGTTGAACGCACTCGCAATGGCGGTAAAGAAATAGTTGATCTGCTTAAGTCTGGATCTGCATACTACGCTCCTGCATCTTCAGCTATATGCATGTTAGAGTCATATTTAAAAGATAAAAGGCGTATATTACCATGTGCTGCTTACCTTAATGGTGAATATGGTGTAAAAGATTTGTTTATTGGTGTTCCTGTAATTATTGGAAAAAATGGAGTTGAAAAGGTCCTAGAAGTTAAGATGGATAATAGTGAACGAGAAATGTTCGATAAATCTGTGAATGCAGTGAAAGAACTATTTAGGCTCATAAGCAAATCAATGGTTTTATAGAACTTCCTTGTAGCTCAAGTTTCGTAAACAGCCTAAAAAAGTTGCTTGTGGTTATTTCTGCTACTTTGTCGGGTGACTCATTCCATAACTCTGCCAAACAATCCACAACATATTTTACCATTGCTGGTTCGTTCTTTTTTCCTCTGTAAGGCTCAGGTAATAGATACGGTGCATCAGTTTCAACCAAAACACGTTCGCGTGGTACACCTTGTGCAATTCCTCTGAGTAAGCTCGCATTTTTAAAAGTAATGATTCCAGAAAATGAAATATATAACCCTAAATCTATAGATTGATAAGCAAGCTCTTTAGAGGAAGCAAAGCAGTGCATTACTCCACTAAAAGCACAGGTTTTCATTTCTGACTTTAACATATCGATCATCTCACTATCAGCACTCCTAGTGTGAATAACTAAAGGTAACCCTGTTATTCTTGCTGCTTCTATGTGTGATGCAAAACTTTTTTTCTGATTGTCTTTGTTGTCAGATTTATAAAAATCTAACCCGGTTTCACCGATACTAATTACCTTTTGATTCTTAGTAAATTCAACTAATTCATCAGCATGTATACACTCACCGTTTTCTATAGCAGCATCAAGTGGATGTATACCAACAGAGAAGTAGACTTGATCGTAGGATGAAGAAATTTTTAATAATTTAGGGATATCATCAATGCTTACGCATATGTTATGCAAAATTTTTACACCATTTTGCTCTGCCCTTGAAATTACTTTTGGTATTTCATCATCGGAAAAATAAATCAAGTGGCAATGAGAATCTACTATCATGAGCTTATTGTAAATTTTACTCAATAATAGAGGTTTTTATTATAGAAGAAAACTCTTCTATCACTGTCTTATAAACTTCTTTTTTAAATGATATAGCATTGGCTACTAAATCATCTATACTTTGCCAACGCCACTCTTTGAACTCTGGATGATCAGTATAATTAATATCAATATCCTTATCCTCTCCATAAAATTTCATTAAGAACCACCTTTGCTTTTGACCAGAATATTTCCCATTCCAGCACTTTGGTATAACTTCTTCAGGCAAGTTGTAGTATATCCAATCCTTGCTTTTAGTTATAACCTTTACTTTATTAGTACCAACTTCCTCTAGCAACTCACGTAACGCTGCTTGTTCCAGTTCCTCACCATCATCAACACCTCCTTGTGGCATCTGCCAGTAAGAGTCGCTATCAAAGCGTTTTCCAATAAAGGCATGTCCTTGTCTGTTAAATAGCATTATGCCAACACAAGGACGATACTTATCTTTCTGCTCAACCACGAGTACGCTCTGTTTTTAAATGATTTGTTACAGAAGTTTTAATTAATTTTCCATTTTTTTCTTCCTTCATCTCTTCAACAATTTTCTTTGCAACTTCCTTTGCACTTAAGTTTGAGTTATCAATTTCAAGTGTACCTTCCGGTATAAATAGCCTTTTCCCTTCAATTCTTTTCATAACAAAATCCGAATCAATAATTTTATTTTTCCGGCATCTCTCCTTTGAGTGAATACGCCTTGCTAGTTCTTCGTCATTACAATGTAACACTACAGGAAGAATTTCCATATCCATTTTTTTACTTAAATTTACCACAGAGTTGTATATTCTCTGATCATAGGGGTCACCCTCTATCAATTCATTTGTAAATATATAATGTTTTGATTTTATGTAGTGTTTTTCTAGTATTGCTAATATATTTTCCCTAACTGCAAAAATTTTTTCCCATAGTTCATCTGGAACTTCAGCATCCTGCAATTTAACAATATCAAATATAATATTATTGAATAGATTATTGCTTACTATTACTGCATCAATGATTTTACACAGTTCCTTTGCAGTAGTAAACTTACCACTGCCTGGAAAGCCGATTAAGTAGATGAGAGTCTTGTCCATAATGAATACTAGTAGAAAGCTATTTTCAATTATATATAAAAGTATATCATTGTACATGCTAAAAACATGATGATAAAATAGATGCAGGTAATACCTTTTTAACGAACAGTCGCGTTGAAAATAGTTCATATTTAGAGATTTTGAGTGTATAATTATAAGTAAATTAAATAATTTAAGATGATGACTAATGTATCCAGTGATACAGAATCAATAAAAAGCATGATTGTAAGTATAATAGATCAAAATAAAGGTCACGATATAGTTACTCTCGATGTGCAGAATAGAACCATTATTGCAAAATATATGATTATTGCATCTGGTGATTCAAGTCGCCATGTGAAAGCGTTAGCTGAACACGTAATAAAAAGTCTCGAGCGACATGATAAAATAGATGTAGAAGGTATGGATGAAGGCAATTGGGTGATTTTGAATTTTCAAGGCATAATGGTTCACATATTCAGGTCAGAAGTAAGGGAGTATTATAAAATAGAAGAGTTATGGAACTGATTGCCTGGATAGCTGGTGCACAACTGCACAAACGTTGTAATTTTGAAGGCAACTCCTGCACAGGTAGTGGTGTCATGAAAGTAGCTGACACTGGAATCCAGTTTTTCATGCAATTTCATCGAAAACGTTGTATAGTGTGCTTGTTTATAATTAAGTTTTCTGGATCCCAGTGTTGGCTACTTGGATGACATCTTTCCCTATTAGGGTTACCTTCGGCATTAATGACAGGATAGACTGGGGTTTATAAAATGAAACACAAGTCCGAGTTTTTAAATTTTATCCAAGAAAGAGGGTACCTATACCAATGTACAAATATTGAAGAGTTAGATCAGCTATTATCCGAAAATAATCATATAGTCGCATACATTGGGTTTGATTGCACAGCACCAAGTCTTCATGCTGGTCACCTAATTCAGATTATGATGCTCCGTCACCTGCAGAAATTTGGTTATAAGCCGATAGTCTTACTTGGAGGTGGCACAACAAAAATTGGTGACCCATCCTTCAAAGATAAAGCAAGAAGCATCTTGCCCGTAGAGAACATCAATCAAAATACATCCAGCATAAGGAGAATATTAGAGAAAATGGTGTCTTTTAATGACAGCAAGACTGGTGCAATGATAGTAAATAACGCAGATTGGTTGGATAACATAAAATACATAGATTTTTTGCGTGATATAGGAGCTTATTTTTCTGTAAATCGTATGCTAAGTTTTGATAGTGTGAAAACCAGGCTGGATAGAGAGCAAACCTTAAGCTTTCTGGAATTTAATTACATGCTATTACAGGCTTATGATTTTGTTGAGTTGAATAAAAAGCATGGCTGTCGTCTGCAGATTGGAGGGTCAGACCAGTGGGGAAATATAGTAAACGGAATTGAGCTTGGAAAAAAGTTGAATTTACCTGAGCTGTTTGGCCTTACTGCCCCTCTTTTATTGAATGCTCAAGGGGTAAAAATGGGCAAAACTGAAAGTGGAGCAGTGTGGCTTGATGATAATATGCTAAAGCCTTACGACTACTGGCAATATTTTCGCAACGTTGATGATCAAGATGTTGGACGTTTTTTGAGATTGCTCACTGATGTGTCAATTGATGAGATCAAAAAGTTAGAATCCTTAAAAGATCAGGAAATAAATGAAGCAAAAAAAGTTTTAGCAACAGAGGTGACAAAAATATGTCATGGTGACAAAGAAGCGGAACTTGCACTATCTGCTGCAGTCTCTGCTTTTGAGAATGAAGATAGCTCACTACTTCCTGATTACATCATAAAAAAAGCACAAGTTGCAAGCGGCATATCCTTAGTAAACCTACTGCGTGACACCGGTTTTGAACCTTCAAAAGGCGCAGCAAAGCGTTTAATACAGGGCAACGGGTGCAAAGTTAATGATAATATTATAAATGACGTTAACTATATAATAAATTTCGAGAGCTTTAAAGGTCAGCCATTTATAAAATTATCTGCAGGAAAGAAGCGCCATATTAAAGTTGTGGTAGATTAGGTCTCGAAGTAAGAAAACAAATTTTATACAAGTGAGAAATTAGATAATGATGATATGAATGACTTAAATCAAATATATTTATCTAATCATAAGCCTATATCGAATCTCTTTTTAAATTTGGATATTATTACGTTACGTGAAGCATTAGAATATGTACATGAGCTGCCTTATGGACGCAATTTTGACCGCACAGATTGTATATCAGTATTCAATGAAAGACGAGGAACGTGTAGTACAAAACATGCTCTGATTTATAAGTTAGGTTGCGAATGTGAAATCGACATAACGCTACACATAGCTGTCTTTATGATGAATAAAGTGAACACTCCGAAAGCTTCTGCAATTCTAAATGAGTATAACTTACTACACATTCCAGAAATGCATTGCTATCTTCGTTACGAAAGCCGAACTATTGACATAACTTTTCCAGGAAATAACATGTTATTAAAACTGACAGAGGAAGAAAAAATTGAGCCAGAACACCTTGGAAGCTATAAAATAGAAAAGCATAAACAATTTATTGAGAGCTGGCTGATCAGTAACCCAACCATACCGTATAACATGGAGCAAATTTTCAAAATTCGAGAATTATGTATAAAGCGATTGGAAAGATAGTAGAAAGCGAAATTCTATTATATATAGCTAAAGTGGCTTAGGTTTACCTACAATTTGAAAAACAACAAATTCGTCATTCCGCTACTCGTTAGCGGAATCTATGCTGAGATACCGCGAATGAATCCATAGCTGTACGAACATTCATTTTTGAAGGTAAATTGCACAGCAAATGGTGTCATTCCAGTGCTTGACACTGGAATCCAGGAATTTTGCTTATAACTGAGCTGATGAGCTAAAGGTAGTTGTCTTACGCTAAAACAAACGTTTTTAATTAAGTTGCATAGAAGCTGGATCCCAGTGTCTGGGCACTGGGATGACACCCCACTGGTGGCCCAAACTACAACGTTCGTACAGTTGTGGAATGAATCGCGGTATGACGTAGGGAAACCTTTCTTGAGTTAGCTATAGCACTATAAAGTTGTCCGCAGGGCCATATAAAAGTTGTGGTGGGTTAATAAATTTTTATGGAAGAAAGGATATATTAGAAAATTGAGGGCTTTATATATGAAATAAGGAGGCAAAAATGAGACTGTATTATAAAGATATCACAGGTCTTATCAAAGAACCCTACCTCTCTAGCGGAAGAGATTATTTTAACAAAGGAAAGGTACAGATTATATCTGTTAATGAATCTCAAGCTAAATCAAAGGTAGTTG
Source organism: Wolbachia endosymbiont (group A) of Urophora cardui (assembly GCF_964028435.1). NCBI lineage: Bacteria > Pseudomonadati > Pseudomonadota > Alphaproteobacteria > Rickettsiales > Anaplasmataceae > Wolbachia > Wolbachia endosymbiont (group A) of Urophora cardui. Next base: position 525,970 of record NZ_OZ034774.1, on the reverse strand, counting down.
GATCAAATGTATATCGAGTAACACTAAAGCACGATGGTCCTCTTTTCAGTGGAACATGTTCCTGCCCTGCATTCTGTTACTTTGGTCCATGTAAGCATATGGCTGCAACAGGTTTTGCTTTGATTGATCTTGACAGAGAGGAGTATCGGTCGTCTGCGCGCCCAGATGAACAGACTCTCTTTGAAAGGTTTTTACTTAAAAAAACAAAGCAAGAGCTAATTTCAATAATTACTCGTTCCAGTGAACATTATCCTGAGATTTTTGAAGAACTAGAGGATAAAGAATATGAGCAATTCACTCAAAGTAAGTTTTCAAAATCCGAGAATTATGTATAAAGTGATTGGAAAGATGGTGAGATCAGGTAATCTATAGCTGATCCAAGGAAGACATCATACCGCCGCGGCGCTAACAAGTAGCGGGATGACGGTTGTCGTTTAGCCATAAATGTTTAAGAAATTTACCAAACGAAAAAAAAGGCAAAAGAAGCCTTAGTCATTGTCTATTTTCAGTATTGGCGTTTTTTAAGTCTTAAACACTGCAATTTAGCTGCTTTTAAATGCAACTCACCTTTGTTTAAATGTTTAAGAAATTTACTAAGCAGAAAAAAAGGCAAAAGAAACCCCGTGTTAGCTAGTTGTCACTTTCTAATCCTGCAAATTGGCGTTCTCTACTGTCTTAAACGCTTTGTAAGCGCGTTTCGGCTTATATAGCTAGAAATGTTGTGAAGACATAAGGTGCACATAGTGCGAAAAATTAAAAATAAGACGCCAAGTACGTTGTTTTTTTGCTGTTTAATCTGCACAGATGAAGATAACTGAATACCTTCAGTACCATGATAAGGGGGCTGGCGAAGGGTGTCAAGTAAGTTTTTTCGTTTCTGAGGGCTACTGAATAACGGCTACAATGTTTGTACAGCTATGTACATAGTGCTGGAACCAAAAAAAGAACCAAGTAGCTTGGCTACTTGGATGACAAAAGGTAATACAAGAAATCTATTGGCTCTCGTATACCTTAGTGAAACTTAACAAGTTTATCTATAGTTTTAGTGATGATTCTTGGAGTATCCGGAGAAACTGCTGAGCTCAGCCTATTTAACCGTTCTATAGCAAACTCGCTGTTCTCATTTGCTATGAAATCACATAAAATATTTTCTATATCCTTAGTAACACTTTCATGCTTCCTCAGAGGATGATTATGTGGATACCTATTGATGGTTCTGATGCTAGAATACTCAACAAAAGCTTGATCCTTAAAAGCAAGTTGTCTCAATTTCTCTTTGAATTTTCCTTCTTCCTCTTTTGCTAAAAGGCGGGACTTTATCAGTGATTTTATAATCAAATTTATAGCTTGATGTATTTCAGAATGCACTATAACTTTAATAGTATTTTCCTCTACTATACAATCATAAATACTTTTTTCGCTCTTTAATGACTCTATAAGCGTTCTGCTATTTTGTGAATTCAATTCCAAATTCTCTTCACTCATAGGAGTTATTATAAAGGTATTCTTATTTACTCTGATGTTAAATTGTGGAGAGCCTTCAGAAAAAGAAAATGCTACATTCTTAGATTCAAGTGCGTGATTGTATGCAGCAAAAAGGGTATGTGCTATAACACTGCTGGGCACCTTCATTTCATGTTTACTCAGGTGGTTCAATACATTTTCAACCTCATGATATGTAAAGTCTGTATCTTTTAGCAATTCAACAACTTCTCCGCCGTTGTGCTGTTTATACTCTATTCTCACTTCTTCTGTAAAAAGTGTTTTAGCTGCTATATGTTTATCAAGCACTGTGAAAATCTTGATGAAATTCTCTAAATCTTGTTTGTTAACTAATTCGATACTAATTAAGTTTCTGCTAATAATTGAAATATTTTTTGTCATTTTTTCCCACTAAAAAAACTCACTAAATGAATTGTATTTTTAATTCATTAAGAATTGTTTAAAGTAAGCATACTAGTTTTCATTTACGTATTACACGACAAAACAAGATAAAAAGTTACATAAAATCATCATGTGGTATAACACACTCTCCACATTCATCATTGCTGTTTGTGTAGGTTGTGACATCAGTGTGATTGTCATTATTATTTAGCATATCATCCAATTTTCCTTCTTTTTCAAGATCCATCAATTTGTCACACCCCCCAATGTGCTTATCGTTAATAAAGATCTGTGGAACTGTTCTAACGTTATACTTTGATTTTATGTCGTTAAATAGATCTGAGTTTTTGAGCACATCGATTTCTTCATATTTCACCCCTTTTTTATCCAGTAACTCTTTTGCTTTTTTGCAGAATGGGCAGTGATGCTTTACATATATTATAACTTTTCCTTTAGTATTTTTCACAATTTATCTCCGTAGCTTGCTAAAATATAGTTATTATATATAAGAAACATGTAAAAACATCAAATTGTATGAAAATTATTTATAATTGTGAGCAAGGGATAGAAAATAATATAGCACTAACCTTCGGAAATTTCGATGGCATTCATTTAGGACATGAATTTGCAATTTCCACTCTAAAGAAGGTAGCACAAGAAAGAGGATTACCCTCTGCAGTTTTAACTTTTGAGCCTCACCCATCAACTGTTTTATTTGGTAGAAACAATTTTAGGTTAATAGACCAAGAACAAAAAAAGGAACTAATCAGCAGCTATGGTATAGATTACTTGTATATTATTAATTTTAGTAGAGGTTTTTCTGAGGTTAGCTGCGATGACTTTATCAGTGAGATTTTAATAGATAAATATGGCGCTAAACACATAATTGTCGGAGAAAATTGTACTTTTGGTCATAAACGATTGGGTGATATATTAACTCTAGAGAAATATTCTGAAACATATGGATACTCTTTGACTAAATTAGAGCCATTAATAATTGACGGCAAAATTTGCTCTTCTTCTTCAATCAGAGAGTATGTACAGAAAGGTGAAATAGACATTGCTAATAAATTACTTGGTAGACCTTATCAAGTTTCTGGTGTTGTGACAAAGGGTGCGTGTAGAGGTAGAGAAATAGGATTCCCAACCATAAATATTCCTATAGAAGATTGCATGATAAAACCAAAATTTGGTACATATTACGCTAAAGTGATGTTTTCTTATAATAACCCAAACTGGTTATATGGAGTAGTCAATATTGGTATGAGACCTACATTTAAGGATCTGAAAAAGCCTATAATAGAAATGCACATATTCGATTTTGATGAAGACTTATATAATCATAAAGTTAATATACAACTTTTAAAATTCATAAGGTCAGAAAAAAAATTCCATAGTATTGAGGAGTTAACAAAACAGATAAATTATGATATACTTAAAATTTATAGGTTAAAGGCAAATTTATGAAAAAGTTATGCTTAATTGTTATATTAATTATAGTATTGATTGACCAAACGAGCAAATTGTACATAAACTCATTGATTGATGAGGGAGAATCAATTGAGATCGCTAGCTTTATAAAGCTAGTTGAAGTTTGGAATTCAGGCATTAGTTTTGGAATGTGTAGCGCTTTACCGCATGGCGGTTTCTTTTTTTCAGCATTTTCAATACTAATAATTGGTATACTTGCATACTTGATATACAAGTCTGATGATCAGTCAACTTACCTTGGGTTTTCTCTGATGATTGGTGGAGCAATCGGAAACGTAGTTGATAGGATTTATTGGGGAGCTGTATATGATTTCATATATTTTCATATTGATGATTGGTATTGGCCAGCTTTTAATTTAGCGGATTTATCTATAGTTTGTGGAATGTTTACATTGTTATATAAGTGGTATATATACGATATGTTTATTTCCAAACAAAATGAGGAATAAAATAATTGTTTTTATATTAGGTCGAAATAATGCTTCATAAGTTTTTTAGTTTTCTTATACTACCTGCACTCTTTTTTACTTACCCAATTTCTTTGAAGGCTTTAAGCATAGAGCACGACATAAAACATGCTAAACTCAGTAACGGACTAGATGTCTATGTTGTTCCTAATCATCGGATTCCAGCCGTTTTACATGCAGTAATATACAAAGTTGGGGGAATGGATGATCCAATTGGCAAAGCAGGATTGGCTCACTACTTTGAACATTTAATGTTTGAAACTACAGGGAAGTTCACAGATATAGAAGCCACTATGAGTAGCATTGGGGCCCAGTTTAATGCGTTTACTACTAAGGAATATACCTGTTACTACGAATTAGCCCTTAAAAATGACTTACCACTGGCAATGGAAGTTGAAGCAGACAGAATGGGCAATTTTAATGTTACTCAAGATAAAATAGAAAGAGAAAAAAACATTGTACTGGAAGAGAGGAAGATGAGATTTGATAATCATCCTAACAACTTATTACGGGAAGAAATGAATAGTGCATTTTACCGTAATGGCTATGGTAGATCTGTTATTGGCTGGGAGAGCGATATTAAAACTTACAATCAGGATGACATAGTGAGGTTTCATAATAACTATTATCACCCCGGCAATGCAATATTATTGATTGTTGGTGATGTGGAATTTGATGAAGTTGTGAAGCTAGCAGAAGAAAAATATGGTGACATTAAGTCTAAGGCAGTAATTAGGCATTATCCAAATCAGGATCCAGTTCATAATGCAGGCTTATCGGTGATTTTAGAGAGCACTGAAGTAAAAGAACCAGTTTTATATTTTCGTTATCGTGTTCCCTTATTTGATCACATAAATGAAGCCTCTGCTGCTCATTTAGCGGTTGACATTTTAGGTGGCGGCAAATCCAGCAAACTGTATAAAGATTTGGTTCTAGATAAAGATGTGGCAGTATCAGTATCTGCTTATTACAATAGTTTAACTTTTAGTGATGGCTATATTGATATTCAGGTCATTCCAAAAAGTGGGGTTAATTTAGGCACTGTTGAAAGAGAATTAGAAAATTCTATTAATAATTTTATGTCCACAGGAATAACAAGCGAGGAATTGCAAAACTCGAAGTATAGGTACAAGGCAGCACAGTTTGACAATTTATCCAGTTTAAATAGTATAGCATTTTTTTATGGCTCACACTTAGCGCTTGGTATTCCACTTGATGAAATAGATATTTCATATAGCAAGATTAATGATGTCAATCTAGAGGATGTAAATAATAAAATCTGTGCTATTTTTTCTGCTAATAAGTTAATTGGTCGTTTGTTGCCAAAAGGAGATGATAATGAGAATAAGTAAATTTGTACTCCTATTTTTTTTCTGTCTAGGCTTTAATTTACAAGCAAGTGGTAACCTAAATATAGAGGAGGTCACTACCCGTAAAGGATTTAAGTTTCTATTTGTTGAAAACCACGATTTACCAAAAATTTCACTTAATATATCATTCAAAGATGCAGGTTATGCATATGAAAATGTAGAAAAACAAGGACTTACCTGGTTTACTTCTCTTATAATTCAAGAAGGGGCAGGAAAAAATGATGCCAAAGATTTTGCAAAAAGGCTAGAAGATAAAGGGATTAGTTTAAATTTTATTGCTGGTTTAGAAGCATTTAGAGTTTCATTAGATGCTTTATCAGAAAATCTTGAAGAAGGTATTTCATTATTGAGCGACGCTATAATGCGTCCTAAAGTTGACCCTGAAGGGTTGAATAGAGTTTTCGAGAAAGCCAAAGTTGATTTTAATAATCTTGAAAAAAATCCTTTTTTTGTTGCTGGAAAAGAATTGAATACGTTATTGTTTAAAAAACATCCTTACTCAAAAAGTGAATATGGAACTCTTGACACTGTAATGAGCATTACTAGAGATGATGTTTTAACATACATAAAGCGTAATTTTGCTAAAGATAACATAGTTATCAGTGTTGCTGGTTGTGCAAAAAAAGAAGAAATTATTACATTATTAGATAAATATTTATCTAAATTGCCGTCAAAAAGATCAAAAGTTAGAAAAATACCTGTGAAAAATGATTTTGGTCCTGCAGAGAATAAAAACATTTTTATGGATATACCACAGAGTGTAATATTTTTTGCTCAAAAAGGCATAGCTTATGAAGATCCAGACTACTATAATGCTCAAGTCTTGATTAATGCGCTTGGCAGCATGGGGCTGAATTCAATATTAATGAAAGAACTGAGGCAAAACTTAGGCATTACTTATGGTGTTTATGCGAGTATTATTCTCAATAAACATGGGAACATTATGATTGGAAGTCTTAGTACTGATAGTTCTACTGCCAGTCAATCAATATCAGCGGTAAAAGATACATTTAGCAGGATAAAAAAGGAAGGAATTGATGAGCAGTTGTTTCGGGATACAAAAATTAGTATGGTAAATTCCTATGTTTTCTCTATGTTTAATAATAACAACATAGTTGCAAAACTAAATAATATTCAGACAAACAACCGCGATATTAACCATATAAATGATTTTGTGAGCTATATTAATGACGTTAAATTAGAGAAAGTAAACGAACTGGCAAGCTCTTTACTGGAACCCGAAAATTTATTTTTTGTTGAAGTTGGGAGAAACACTTAAGGTCAATAATTAATATTTTCTGCTATTGATCTTACTGCTTCTACATAACACTTATGCTCCTCAGCTAGAATGCGTTCTGAGAGGCTTTGAATATCATCAGCTGGTAACACTGGCACAGCAACTTGAGCAATTATGGCTCCAGCATCAATTTCAGGAGTGACGTAATGTACAGTACAGCCTGCGATTTTTACTCCTGCTTTTAGAGCTTGCTCTTGAGCATTTAGGCCCTTAAAGGACGGAAGTAGAGAGGGATGAATATTTATCACCTTGTTATTCCATTTACTGAGAAAATTAGCTTGCAGGATTCTCATAAACCCTGCAAGGCAAATTAAATCAACCTTATGTTGAACAAATATTTCGTGAATTTTATCAGCATCAAGTGGTTTATCTCTAACAATAAACGCTGGCACTCCTGCTTGTTCTGCTATTTTTAGGCCAGCAGCTTCGCTATTATTTGTGATAGCGCACACAACTTCTGCAGGAAAATTACGATTTTGACATGCCTCTATCAAGGCCTGCATATTTGATCCCCTGCCTGAAATTAGTATCCCAAGTTTCACCTTTTTCATTTTGTGCAATTGATTTGGTGTAATAATTAATGTTAACAAAATAACTCAAAAAGTAAATCTATACCTAAAGTGACTTAGGTTTACCAACGATTTGAAAAACAACAAATTCGTCATTCCGCTACTTGTTAGCGGAATCTATCCTTGGCGGTATGACGTAGGAAAACCTTTCTTGGGTTAGGTGTGCCGTAGAGACACAAAGAATGTTCAAGTAAGAGCAAACTAAGTGCAAAAGCTACGCAATAGATGAGGGTGGGCCCCTCGGAGCCGGTTTACAAGAGCAGGCTTCAAACAACTATAAGCTGCTTTGGCAAGGTAGTGAGCGTTATGGAAAAGGCACAATTATATGTCATGTAAGGAATGGAGAGATGAACGAAAGTGAACCACTGATGAAGTGTCGAAACCTTTTAAATGACGTCAAAACCAGGGGTCTAACTTAACCTGGGATAAATCTATCGGGAGCTTGTTTACCGGATAGGTGGCGTCCGGCATAGAGGTGGCGTGAATCTATTTTGGGCTATTGCGTGGAACTGCGGGAACCTGTCGTTTCGATGATAAGGGAGAAATCCAAGGAGCTAAACTCCAAGGGTGAGAGTACCGATGCGAAAAACAGGGGCGCGTAGTAGTGAAGAAGTCTCTGTAATGGAAATGGAGCGAAGGGATTTAGTTTTAATTGTTTTGTCAACCAGAAATGGGATGAGCAATTGATTAAAACAGAGTCCTTGATTATGCTATAATTAGTAGCAAGGGCCGAATAATGGGAGCTGTGTGAGTCGAGAGGGTGCGCCGTGGTACGCATTAAGAAATACTTAGCAGAGCTAAGCGGGGTTCAGAATAAATGGCCTCGAGGTGAACAACTAACTTTAACCCGAAAGGGAAGGAGGACAAGAGCATGTATGTAAAGCGAGAGTTATCTGAAGATGTGTAAGATAACGGCTTGCAACACCTGATCAATATGGTTAAAGCTAAACTGCTTGAATTCTAATCTTCAGGGGTGGGACTTCACATCCATGGGTATCGCATTTAAAACCCCATGTCTACGGTAAGCACAGATTAAACTTTCGTTTGTGTGACATTCTGGCTGTAGAACGATAAGTAGTGAACTTATTTAAGAGGATGAATGGAAAACCTAAGTTGATCTAGAACAGTTCTTAGTGACGGAACATGGGATGACCTAAGGAACGCGAGTTCTATGGTTACGGAGTCATCGTAGTAGTCGTGAAAGTAACGAATCACCGGGGAGCGTGGGAAAGCCACATACAGGGCAAAGGGTGACAGATAATTGAATGTTGAAATTGGGAGGTACGCAAGATGCGGAAAGCTGAAACAATACTTAACATTATACGTGAACGTGGACAAAGAAATTTGCCGGTTAAAAACGTATATCGCCTACTTTATCAGCGTGATCTTTACCTTCGAGCGTATGGCAAACTTTGTCGTAATAAAGGTGCTATGACAGAAGGTGTGACAACTGAAACAGTTGATGGTATGTCTTTGGAGAAAATCGATAAAATCATAGAGGATTTACGCTATGAGCGATATCGGTGGACACCAGTAAAACGTATCTATATTTTAAAGAAGAGTGGTAAACGCAGGCCGTTAGGATTGCCAACATGGTCAAATAAGTTACTTCAAGAAGTAATCCGATTAATATTGGAAGCCTACTATGAGCCTAAATTTAGTGAATGTTCACATGGATTTCGACCAAAGCGTGGATGCCACACTGCATTAAGAGCAGTAATGCAAAAAGGCAGAGGTACAAAATGGTTTATAGAGGGAGATCTCAGTGCATGTTATGACTCAATTGATCATACTATGTTGTTGAAAATACTGAGTGAAAGCTTCCAAGATAACCGTTTTATTCAGCTAATCAATCGACTGCTAAAAGCAGGATATATGGAAAATTGGAAGTACAATAAGAGTCATAGTGGGGTACCACAAGGTTCTATTATTGGTCCAATTTTGAGTAACATATTACTCGATCGGTTAGATAAACATGTGGAACATATACTAATACCAGCAAATAACCGAGGTAAGCGAAGAAAGACAAATCCAAAATATTTAAGGTTAACCATGCAAGTATCGATGATGAGAAAACAAGGGAACTGGGATCAAGCAAAACAACTGCGTCAATTAGTGCAGGGTATGCCATCTAAGGATTCTTGTGATCTAAATTATCGACGTCTTTGGTATGTTAGGTATGCTGATGATATTCTGGTAGGGTTTGCAGGACCAAAAAATGAAGCTGAACAAATTAAAAATGAGATTGCTAAATTCCTCAATGAGGAGCTCAAACTTATGCTTAATGAAGATAAAACGCTTATTACACACGCGTGTGATAGCAAAGCCAATTTTTTAGGTTATAAAATACACGTCTTGCATGCAGATGATAAACATGATCATCGGACACAACGATGTATTAACGGTAGTATTGGGTTACGTGTACCACATCATATAAAGCAGAAAAAGTGTTCTGAATATATGCGTTGTGGAAAGCCTATACATTTACCTCAACGTACACTTGATACAGCTTACAGTATTGTTGCTCAGTATCAAACTGAATATCGAGGAATTGTACAATATTACAAAATGGCCTACAACCTTCACACACTAAGTTATTTGAAGTATGTGATGGAAGTATCATTAGTAAAGACTTTAGCATCTAAATACAAAACAACTTGCAGGAAAATTTATAGAAAATTTGGTGCAATGATTGAAAACGACGAAGGTGAAAAACGAAAAGTCATCCAAGTCAGAGTAGATCGTTTACCATCAAAGATACCATTAATTACACACTTTGGTGCTGTGTCACTAAAATGGAATAAATGGGTAAGTATAAGTGATAACCTTATACCAATATGGAATAAGCGTAGTGAAATAGAGCAAAGACTATTGGCACAAACTTGTGAATTATGTAAATCACAAGAGCAGATTGAAGTACATCACGTACGTAAACTTGCTGATTTGCTAGGTAAACGTAATACTGAGCTACCGAAATGGAAAAAGAGAATGATTGAACGACAGAGGAAGACTCTTGTTGTTTGTCATGAATGCCATAAGAAAATCCAATATGGAAAATATGATGGTGACTCCTTAAAACGTTAGATTATTGGAGAGCCACGTGATACGGAAACGATCATGCGTGGTTCGGAGAGGGGTTGTTGGAAAAGTACTTAACAAGTAACTCGCTGGCTGCCCACTCTACTATACAAAAAGGTATAGAGAAAGGAAAAATTGAAGGGAAAATTGAAGGGAAAATTGAAGGGAAAATTGAAGGGAAAATTGAAGTCGCAAAAGCAATGCTGGCTAATAATGTTGATGTCAACACTATTGTCAAGTTTACTGGCCTTTCTATTAGTGAGATTGAAGAATTAAGTGGAAATCTGTGAACGGTTACACTTGGAAAACCTTTGTGGCATAATTTAAGTGGGCAGCGTAGTCTACGATTACCGCATAATTTACTATATAGATATTCCAGAACATATAGACTTCAATTGAACACAGAAAAGATTCTTATCAAAGTTAATTACCCTTATTGTCAATAACTATTAGCTACAGACCAGTTCTTGTTAAGTTACAGTAAAGAAATGAGTCATATATAGCTAAACTGACTTAGATTTACCGACAATTTGAAAAACCGTCATTCCGCTACTAGTTAGCGCCGCGGCGGTATGACGTGTTGCTTGGGTCAGCTATAGCTAAAGTAACTTAGGTTCACCGACAATCTTCATTCCGCTACTAGTTAGCGGAATCTATCCGCAACGGCATGACGTGTTGCTTGGGTCAGCTATAGAATATAGATCAGAAGTGACAGAGCTTGAAAAAAGGCATAACATTCTTAATAAACGTAAAAAGCTTTATGAAAATCAGAGTTGGAGTAATAGGCTGCTTAGGCAGAATGGGCAAGAAAATACTCAATGAATTAATTACAAATGCCGAAGTGGAAATAGCAGGTGCTGTTGCCCGTTCAGGCAGTAAGTACATAGATTCAGATATTGGACCAATTATAGCCAATCTAGGAATCAAGGTTACAAGTTCTATTAGTGGCATATTTGAGTTATCCGACGTTGTAATAGATTTTACAACTAAAGAATGTATGTTAGACTGCCTTAAAGCAGCTGTAAAATTTAAAACACCGCTGGTTAGTGGCACAACTGGAATAGAAGGTGTCGATTTGAAAGAATATGCTGCTGAAGTTCCAATATTATGGTCAGCAAATATGAGTGTTGGGGTTAATGTGTTGCTGAAATTGGTAAAAAAAGCTGCTGAGCTTTTAGGTAATGAATATGACGTTGAGATTTGGGAAATGCATCATAACTTAAAAAAGGATTCACCATCTGGAACAGCTATAGAACTTGGCAAAACAATTGCTAACGCTTCAAAAGTGGATTTTCAGTCCAATCAATATTTACATAGTGGTTCAAACATAAGAAAAAAGGGGGGAATAGGTTTTGCAGTATCTCGTGGAGGTGGAGTAATAGGAGATCACAGCGTGATGTTTGTTAATTCTGATGAACGGATAGAACTAAACCACAAAGCAATTGATCGCACAACATTTGCTAGAGGAGCTGTTCAAGCAGCAGTATGGCTATATGAAAATAAAAGAGAAATTCCGGGGCTCTATTCAATGCAGGATGTGATATGAGCAATACACGTGCCTCTGTTAAAGATTTAAATCTCTGGTATGGCTCTAAGCAAGTTTTATTCGATATAAATTTGAATATTTATAAAAGAAAAGTTACTACTTTTATCGGACCATCCGGGTGCGGTAAATCAACATTTTTGCGTTGTTTTAATCGTATGAATGACTATGTACCTGGATGCAAAACTGTTGGTGAATTAGATATCGATGGGCTGGGTGATATATATTCACGCGATATGGATGTTGTGCTACTCAGAGCAAAAGTTGGCATGGTATTTCAAAAGCCAAATCCTTTTCCAAAATCAATATATGACAATGTTGCTTATGGGCCAAAACTGCATGGTATGGTGAAGGATAAGCAAAAATTGAATGAGATGGTGGAAAATAGTTTAACTAAAGTTGGCTTATGGGAAGAATTAAAAGACAGATTGCAAGATAGTGCACTCGATTTATCCGGTGGCCAACAACAGAGGCTATGCATCGCTCGCGCAATTGCAGTGAAGCCAACTATTTTATTAATGGATGAACCGTGCTCCGCTCTTGATCCAATGGCAACCAATGCAATCGAAAATCTTATACAAGAGCTGAAATTAAGGTTTACTATAATTATGGTAACTCATTCAATGAAGCAAGCTAAAAAGTTATCTGATAGTGTAATTTTCTTTCATAATGGCAGAATTGTTGAGTCTGGAAGCACTCAAGAAATATTCGAAAATGCTCAATCTCCCTTAACAAAGGAGTATATCCTGGATCATTAGGTTTCTGTCATCAAAGTAGCTTGGCTACTTTAAAAAATGTATCCGTATGCCGTATTTGTCATTCAGCATGGTAGCGGTTGGATCATTCAAAAAATACCACTTCATTCTTTTTGCTTCTAACTTTTCTATTTTTTACTGTAAATTTTTGCAGAGTTCTCTCACATTTACTCTCTGATTACCTTTTTGTCTTGCTTTGTTTATCTGTTTTAACGCTCCACTAAACGGATACCCAATTGTTCAACACTGTCTATTTCAATTTGTAAAGTGTCCTTTATAAACTTATCAGCCTGGTCTGTACTCATAAAAACTGTATGTTTATTGGGCATTAATTTTTCTATAGTGGCTCTATCTTTTTCGTCATATGTATATTTAAGAAGCTCATCAATTTCTTTGTCCTTCAGATGAGATGTGCAATTATAGCTATGCTTTTTGAGATCCAGAAATTTAGCAAAGCTATTACAATCGTTCTCATGGTGAAAGGTTACATTTATACCTACTATTTCGTCCGTTTCTTGCAACTTTCCATCTTTAGCTATCTGTGCCTTAGCAAGCGCAACTGTAGGTTTATGGCCATAATTTGCTCCAATAATCCTTCTTATTGAGTGTTCTATTGCCATTTTTTGCACTTTGGGATTTTCATCGAACTCTTTCAAAAAATTAAGGTGTAAGTTAATATATTCAGAGTATTTCAACCTGTGTTTTTTATGTATAGTTGGTTTGCAGGGCAGTTCATTTGTAGGTGACTTATAGCTTGCAAGAAGCAACTTTTGTTCATACTGTTCATTATATTCTTTTACCCCTTTAAAATGTCTTTCATATTGAGTCAATCCATCTTTTCCTTTTTCTCCATCCTTTTCAAGAATTCCTCTGCTGGCTCTTGTTTAGCTGGAATAATTTTGCGTATAAACGGAATTTGTTTTTGCAAGCCAACCCAATATGGTAAGCAGACAACTTTTGCATCTTTCGAAAATAGACCTTCTAATTTTTTCACTGCATTGTATAAGTTTGCTGATTCTGGTTTATAATGCCCACTATTATTGTCTATATAAGTTATTTTACCATTTACCACTTTTATTAAACCAGAACATAAAACTGGCCTACCACCTGCAAGAGTTGAATGACGATAAGCCCACTCGTTTTTATTAACATTAATATGTTCATGAGTTACCAATCTGCCATCAAGCGTGATCACATAAGCTACACAACCTTTTTTACCCTTACTAATTTTATCAGTTGTATCATATAGCTTGCCTTCTAAGTCGTATAACCTTAGTTCCCCATCTTCCTCACCAATAAATTTGCTTTGATCAAACTGTTCATCAGAGTTAAAATACTTAACCTTTGTATTAGTTCTAGGAATTTTTCTTCCTTTAACTCCAACTTCTGAAAATAAATTATAGCGTGGAAAAAAATATGTAAATTTACTTTCTATCCAGTGTAAAATTCTGTTTATAATACCAAAAACTTTTTTGTTACCTAAATCAATAGAGAGTTGCTGTTCTTTTGGTACTGTTTTATGATTGGACTTTGTACCAGATTTGCCAAATTCTTTGGCAGCATATTTAAACTTTTCTAGTAAATATTCCTTACGCTCTTTTGATACTGACATTTTTACCTCACCAACTATTATTTTATTTTATATTATCTTAGACAAAAAGTCAACTTTTTCCTTAATATATTAATAAATAGCTATTTCATTTGCAGCATTGAGCACAATACTATTTGTTTGTGGAGCAGAAGAACTTCCATGTTAGCGCAGGAAAACGCCTATGGTCTGGCTCTTGAATAGTTATGTAAGAAGTCTAATCCACTTTCAGTTCCTCAGTATGTAAATTGCGTGGTAAAGATTCTAATTCCTTTGCAGCACTTAAACTTTTATTTTTTGCATGTATACCAAGCTTATTGAATTCTCGGGCAGCAGGAAACACCCTTGCTTCAAGCGAACCAGCAGTTTTATTATAATGATCGACAGCACTTTTTAAGCTCCTGCGCAAATTATCAAAGTTTTCGCCCATTGTGCAAATGCGCTCATATAAAATATGACCTAGTTCACTGATTTTCTTTGCATTTTCAGCTATCATCTCTTGCTTCCATCCATATGCTATTGCTCTCAGCAATGCAATTAGAGTGATCGGTGTTGCAATGATCACTTTTTTTTCCACTCCAATCTCTATCAAAGCAGGCTCATATTCCAGTGCTGCGCTAAAAACCCCCTCCCCTGTTAAGAAAAGCACCACAAGTTCTGGCGTATTTTCAAATTGATTCCAATACTCTTTTTTACCCAAGTCATTTATGTGTTTTTTTATTGCCAGGGAATGATTCTTTAATTTCTCCTTTTGTATTTGCAAATCATTTTGTGATATAGCATCCATGTAAGAATCAAGCGGCACTTTAGCATCTATTATTATTTGCTTTCCAGATGGCATTTTGATTATTAAATCAGGACGCAATAAATTATCCTCGTTTTTATCAACCACTGACGGCTGAGTAAAAAAATCGCAATATTCAATCATTCCCGCCATTTCTACCACTCTCTTTAACTGCATTTCACCCCATTTTCCTCTAATGTGGGGCTTTCTCAAGGCATTAGCAAGGCTAGAAGTTTGGTTCATCAGCGCTCCAATTTGCTCCTTTAAACCTTCATAGGCCCCTACCCTCTCCTTTTCTAGCTCACGTATTTCGTTATCGAATTTTTCTAATTTTTCTTTTATTGGCGTTACAACTTCGTTGATCGTTGCTTGTCTTTTTTTGAAATCGCTTTCTGTTTCTTTTAATTTACTATCGATTACTTCCTTTGCTAAGTTCAGAAAATTATTGTTATTTGTCTGCAAAGCATCAAGAGAGAGCGCTTTAAAAGTGTTTGTTAATCTCTTCTCTGCTTTTGTTAGTAACTCTATTTCCTTTTTCTTTTCCTCACGTTCTTTTTGCAGAGTTACTTCAAGCTCTGCTCTTTTGACCCTTAAATCAACTATTTCTTCATTCTTTGTAAGTAAAGTTTGCTTTGTTTCTTGAAGCTCACGCTCTAATTTACATAAATTACCCTCAAGGTTTGCTTTCTTTTCGCTCAGTTTTTTTACAATAATGTAGAAAAATAGTAATAGAGAGACAACCAGAGCTATAGAATTGAAAAGCATCAGAATAAAAAAACTGCGTTTACAATTCTATATGATTTTTGTGTGTATAGCTATAAGTAACAACGTCATACCGCACACAACTGTACGAATGTCTAGTTTAGTTATAAAATGTATATAAAATATTAACCGCTGATGTCATCCCAGTGCGTGACACTGGGATCCAAATTTTTTAGACTGGATCTTATGGTCAAGCCCACAGATGTATGAACATTGTCTACCAGGAGGGTGTCATCCCAGTGCTTGACACTGGGATCCAGGAATTTTATTAAGTTGGTAAGCATAAAAGTAGCCGTTTTATGTTAAAATACAACGTTTTGATGATTATGAAAAGGCTGGATTCCAGACTGGAATGACAAGAAGAGGGCATGGGATGACAGGAGCGGAGCTATACAAAAAGAAGTAAAACGGCTCTAAAGATGATGCTATAGAAGTTTTTAGTACTTGCTCGCAACTTTCAACAATTTAATAGCACTGGTGTTTACAACCTCTCCGCCGACACGCTTAGTGACAAAAAACCTCACATAAGGTTTATTCGTATAAGGGTCTCGTAATATTCTTATTCCTCTGTTATCTACAATCTTATAAGCTTGTTTGAAATCTGCCATCGCAATTACCGGTAGCTGATTGTTTGGCACCGGTGGCATATCGGCAGATTGATATACTGGTATTCCCATTAAGGTATCTGGAGCTTCAAGCGACAAACTTGGTTGCCAAAGATATTGACCTGTTTGAGCTTTTAGTAGCCTAACATTCTTCAACGTACTCCTGTTCATCAAAAATGATGCATTTTTGGAATAATATTCATCCAGAGAGTAATACAATATCATTATTGAATCGCTATCCAATTTTTCAGTTTTAACTTGCTCTATTTTATTGTAGCCCTTTCCATCATCATAAGCTAAAATTCCTTTGGGTTGAAAAGTGCCATCACCCTTAATGAAGGCTTCGTTTTCTTTCTTACTAAAAGTCTCGGCAATCTTTTCCACCAGCCAACTCTCAACATCGACAAACGCATCATCGAGTAACTTTTGTGATATCTGTGGTTGAGCATATAACTCGTAAGTCGTGATAGAAATCTTTTGGATTTTAGGCGTGTCCGTATCTTTTGCAAAATCATACTTAGATTTATTGCCACCGTCCTCATCATCTACTGTTTCACTGCTCCAACCTGCACCGGCACGGTCAAAATCTTCTATAATGTAATCCAATGTTTCAGTAGAGATTCTTTGACTGGAGTATATTTGTCGCATTGGGGACGAATCAGTTACGCGCTTGTTTATGCGTTTTACAATATGCGGAGTAACTAGATACCCTCCGATATCATTATCATCTCCACTGAGGGTTTTGTGTGATAAACCGCTTTCCATTCCCTTGCGGATATAATCAGAAAAATATTTATCACTTGTGCTAAAATCTGTATTTACTTCTGGACGTTGAGCTGCAGTTTCGATCAAGTCTAAACGCTCTTTGCAACTATCAATGGCATTATTTACCTTGCATAGCTGCTCAATCGTTGCAGAATCAGCACGCCCTTTGCTCTCAATTTCCTTTAATTTGCGATCATTTATTAATTTAAATTGCTCCCATGATGAAGCGAGTTCATTGATACGGTGAGCGATATCGGTAAGTGACATAATAGCCTCCTTTGAAAATAAAATTAGAATGGAAATAAGGTAATAGGAATGGCACCCATAGATGTTTCCCACAGTTGTACGAATATTGCAATATGGTACATAGTAAACGATGTCATGCCAGTGTCTGGGCACATAACTGTACGAACATTGTAGTTTGGGAGCAATTCCCTACCAGTGGGGTGTCATCCCAGTGCCCAGACACTGGGATCCAGCTTCTATGCAACTTAATTAAAAACGTTTGTTTTAGCGTAAGACAACTACCTTTAGCTCATCAGCTCAGTTATAAGCAAAATTTCTGGATTCCAGACTGGAATGACATCATCTGTTGTGCAATTTATCTTCAAAAATGAATATTCGTACAGTTATGTGCCCAGACACTGGCATGACATCATTTGTTTATCTGTTGAAAATGTAAATCGGAAAATAGCGTGGCACTTTGTACCACGCTTAGTGATGTAAGCTTAATCCAGTAATTAAATTAAGCGAGGTAAAACAAAAGACAACAACAATATATAATGTTCGTTTTTTTATGTCAAGCACTTTTTTTATCTGCTTCAAACTTTTTTTTATCTGCTTCGATTAGATAAGGGATTTCAATATTAATTCTGCACTACTTGCAGTTTTTGTAATGGGTCTGCCAATGACGATATAATCAGCTCCTAAATTTATTGCTTCTCTTGGTGTTGCTGTTCTTTTTTGGTCGTCATGACCTGGATCTATACGAATTCCTGGAGTAATAATTTTAAAGTCTTCACCGCATTCTCGGCGCACTTCTTGAGCTTCTAGTGCAGAACAGACTATTCCATGGAGTCCAATCTTTTTTGCAAGCTTTGCAAGCAAAATTACCTGTGATTTTACCTCTCTTGCTACTCCAAGCTCGTTTAAATCCTCATTGCTCATACTAGTTAGCACTGTCACTCCAATCAGCTTTATTTTTGTGCCTTGCACCACACTTAGCGCTTCTTCAAGCATTTTTGTTCCGCCACTGATGTGCAGAGTTAACATTTCAACACTTAGAACTTTTATTACTTCAACTGTTTTAGCCACAGTGCTCGGAATATCATACAATTTCAGATCTAAAAAAATTGGTACATTGCATTTTGCAACTTCTTGCACTCCAGAGAGACCATGAGCAGCAAAAAATTCTAATCCCAGCTTTACCATGCCAACTTTACCACGCAGAGCATTAGCTAGAGAAATAGCCTTATTTAAGTCTTGTGTATCCAGTGCGCATATTATTGGGTTCATTATCTTGCATAATTTTTTTTATAATAAAGCTAATTATTATGTTTTGCAAATACCTTCACTCTGATTACGTTCATAAGATTCTGTCAATAGTGAATTTGGCAATTTGATCGGGGTGGATGAGCGACTGTTATATCCAGAATCTTCCTCGGATCCATATCCAGGATGGCTTTGTTGCATCGCTAGCTATGATGGATTAAAGATAAAAAAGATGGAGAATATCAGTAGCTTATTATTCTGGTATTTATAACAAGAACGGTCAGTGAATACCTAAATTTGAGTAAAAGAAATTTCACTACCACTCACTAATCCGGCTAAAATTCAAGAATTTCAATGCTTTAGCTATTTTCAATAGAATTAAGTTTATTAATATAAATAATAAATTACTATTCTTAAATTTGATCAGATTGATTGCAAAAAAACAAGATTTTCAATAGGTTGCTTATAATCCTAGCTATAGTTAGCCTTTCATAAGTAGCGATGCAACAAAGCCATCCAGGATCTCCTGCATGTAAAGGAACAGATGTTTCGTCTGGCGATGATGCATATACAAGATCTTCCAGCGAAGAAGAAGGCGTTTTGTCTGGCAAAAGCCGTGCAAATTCTTCTTGTAACGCAAACTTTAATATTTGAATCGTATTTAATATTGCTTTTCCATCATTATTTCTTATAGGTTCTTCTATATTGTCTGTTACGCATCTTATCAACAGTTGCACAAAATTCACTTGTTTTTCTTTCTCTTTCAAAAAATCTTCTATTTGACTGTCTCGTTCTAAAAGTGAATTTCTTAAACTTTTCACTTCGTTATTACAATCTTTTCTTATCCCATCTAACTCAAAAGATTGATTTTTAATTAAATCATCTGCTTTATATAGCTCTTCAAATTTCCTTTTTAATTCTTGAGATAAGTTTTTATTTTTCTGATTAATTTCTTTAAATTTACATTGTAATTCATCTAATTCTACACAAAGTTCTTCTTGTCTTTTATGTAATTCTTCTTTTTTTTCACATAATATATGTTTTTCCTTACACAATTTTTCTATTTCCTTACACAATTCCTCTTTTTCTTTAGATAATTTTTCTATTTCCTTATATAATTCTTCATTTTTTAATTCTGCATGTTTATTATTGTCTATTTTCCTTTTCAATACACAATATTAATAAATTAATAATATAGTCATTTCCAGCAACCGAAACCAGCTAGCGTGAGAACAATTTTGTTGGGAATGTGTTGGTCTACTGCTTGTTCTGTGCGAACTTTTCTATATAATAATTCTACTATATCGTAAAACCAGCTATATTAGCCTACTTTAGCCACATTTATATACGAATTAATTTGCCTAGCTTTGTTGCAATAATTTTACGTTTTTATTTTCACAACGCCGCTTTTGTTTAAATTGTTCTCACAAATATACGTACTTTTTTCGTGTTTTTGAAGAAAGTAAATAATGAAATTTTTTGTGACGCTAAAGTTAGGTGTTTCTTTTAAAGGTATTCTATCCACAAGAAGATATTGCCTTGTTGTGTTTTCCATCTGACAGTTTCACCCTCACACGTTTAAAAGACCATTATAAATAAGCCATAAACTGTATTAGTTGATTGGAGTTTGAGTGATATCTTTATAATTAAAGGCATTACACCCAATAGGATCATTTTCTTTTTTAGCACTATAGTAGTTTCTAATGCCATGGCTTAACTGCTTGGAATAATCAAAATTAAATGCTCCATCATCAAATGATTCTTCCTTTAGATTCCTAAACCAATGTTTTATTTCTTGTTCCTTTGCATGCTCTGGTGGTACTGATGAAGATTTCTCAGGATGTTGTGCTGTACTATGGCATGACAAACATGAAGATTTTTTATTATCTATTGGACCATTAAGTCTACCTAAATATCCTAAAGAACTTTTCATCACATCGGGATTTATCCAACATTCTAATAACCTTTTTCCGATTATATAATCTGCCGTAAAATAATTAGTGTCGTTACCCCAAGCAATACCCATTAACTTCATATTCAACCATGGATTTTTATTATTTATGGTACAATCATAAATAAACGTACCTGCAACCCATCCTGTTTCTTCTGATCTCTTATCTTTGACTAAAAAGTCAATTTGAAATAATCTCAGTTGCTTAAATACCTTTGGAGTTCCTTTTTCAGATTGATTAATATAGCTAGTCCAAGAGATACTGTTTTTAAGAGTTGGAATATCGTTCTGTGTTGCTTCTGTAAATACTAATTTTGCACTTACTGTACCATCTAAGAATTTACCTTTAGTAATATCAGGATTGTTTATATCTTGCCATACCCGTCCATATGTATAAGCTCCTCGCTCATTAACAATAGAAATTGCCCAATTCTGTAGCATAGATTTTTGATTGCTGTGTAATTCACCAGACTTAAAGGATCTTTCTCTTGTTAAACCATTAACAAATTCTCTACCAGTTATCCCATAATGCATCCATGGTGCATGATACCAATTAGCGACCTTATTACAATGTAAATCAAAATCACAGTTAATATTTCCGTCATATATGTATTTTAAAATTGTGTAAGCGTATTTTTGTGGTTCCTCTTTAAATGATATATATTCCCACGGGTTTTTTGCATTACTAATTTCAGTTGGGTAATCAGTCTTAATCCTAAAAACCTTACCATTATAACCTGAAGGTACTTTATCACATGAAGATATAACTGTTCTGTCAGCATATGTGAAACTACTATTTAGTATCAAAAGTGATAAGATTAATAAACTCCTAGTTTGTACTTTAAACCCTATATAATGTCTCTGATTTTTGCTGAGATTAAATCTTTTCATAGATATTGCCCTTCCATAAATTTCTTACGAACCGTCCTTTAAATTAACTATTCCTATAATAAAAGTAAACCAAAGATTTTGTTTATGTAAATTCAGCTTTGTTGCACAACCATTTATAGAGTAGATAGGTAAAAGAAATCCATGTAGCAAATTCAAAAGAAAGCGTACCAATGCCAGTGAAGTTTATTGAAGTAAAATGGGTATAGAAAGAAAAAAATATAAATTCTCTAAAAAATACTAAAGTTATAAAAATTATGCTTGCATTAGTTTTTTATGTGTATCATATAATGTCCTTATAGTTGTTAGAGAGGTAAATGCATCAATGATAGGTACTCAGGAATCTAAAAAGCTACACTTGGATAGTAAATATGAGTTAATAAAAGAATGTTTACAGCTGTCCCGTAGTGACGTTTTAACAGGTGGTACTCAAAGTTCATATGCAAGTAACTTAAATAATTTAGTACGTCTATTATTTGTTAAAGTATCTGATTTAACAGAAAATCAAAAGAAGTTAGATGAAGAATTATTAACTATTCTTAGCGACTGTCTATTTCTTCATCACTATTGCGATTACATTTACAGTGATATAGAAAGTTATTTTTGTTGTGAAGAAGATTATTTGCATCCTGACGAATATCGCTCTTATGAAGAAAAGTTAAAGCTTCATGATGCAAGCTTTGAAAGACTTGAGAAATTTTTACGAGATAATAAGAATAATCAAGATCTAAAAACTGTTCTTAACTTGAAAAGAGGAGAGTCTGGAACAACGATGTTTCATATGGTATCAGGTATAGGTGATGACGCATTAATGGGTTTACTCTTAAAAGCAGGGGCTAATCATAGTATAAGGGATAATAGAGGGAAGACACCCTTACATTATGCTGCTATTTGGTCTGATTGCATATCTTCTCTCATAAAAGCAGGAGTTGATCCTAACACACAGGATATTAAGGGGAAGACACCTTTGCATTATGCTGCTCATTCTGGTAATAGCAAAAATATAGATTTGCTCCTAGAAAACGGAGCTAAACGCGATATACTTGATAAACAAGGAAAAATCCCACTGCTAATTGCGGTTGATAATCGTAAAAACGATGGTGAACTGCACCTTATCACTGACAATCAATATCGGTTAACAAACGAGTTGCATGGGATAATTAAAGGACGTGGCGTTCGTAGTATTGATTGGTCAGATTACAATATTGAAGTTACTAAAAACCTGAAAGAGTTCTTAGACAAGCACAGAAATAATCAAGATCTAAAGGTGGCCTTAAATACTCGAAATCCACACGGACAGTCGGAAGTACTTAGACGTGCCAGAGATCATTTTGGTGATGGCAGCGAAATAGAAAACTTACTTTTAGAAGCAGGAGCAACTAACTATGAAAGGGATATATGTCATATTAAAGGATGTGGTAGTAGCGAAGGATGTTTGCACGAATCTAAGACTTTATGGAATAATTTAACACCATACCAACAGAAAATGCTAGGTAAATTCTTTGATATGGTGTCTCAAGTTCAAAATATGGGTAAACTAGAAGAAGTTGTAGATGAAGCCATAAAATTTGGGGTAAGGTTTAATTTTCCTCAACAAAAAATTTTGCAAGATGAGGCTACTGGGAAATATGTATTGGGGTATCATGTACTTAGATGTGGACCTGAATATAATTTAACAGATTATGTGATAAAAAGAATTAGTGAATTAAAAAAGGATCCTAAAGTTGCTAGTGATATAATATGTAAATTAGTATCAAAAGGAGCAGTGCTTTATAACAAAGATAGTATGGAAGTAATTAATGCATTGGAATCAGAGTTTAAAGACCATAAAACCAATATGAAAAAAGCTTATACAGATCATGTTAATCGTATTCAGAAGTTTATGGAAATTGTTGAAAGTGCGCATAATGGTAAGGTAAAAAATGCAAAAATGGATAATTCTACTTTTTACTTAGAATACTCAGAGGACAGTAAAATAGATGTTGCGAAGATTACAGATGGAGCAAGGAGTTTAGGACTAACTCAAGGAGAAATAGAATACGGAAGAGATATAATAAAGATCGGTAAAAGTGAGGTAGAAATTATAACGGCAAATGGCATAAGGCATTACACTGATCTTGCGGACAATAGCAATATAGTGTTAACTTTCTATACTAGTTTAGGGGAATTAGAAGTTAATTTATACCCTGGCAAGCAAGATAAAATAATAGTAGAAGTGAGTAATAAAAAGGAAATACTGGAAAAGTTCAAAAATTGTAAAGAAGAATTAGGTAAGAATTACTCATTTGGTGGGTATTTAGTATACGATGCTATTGAACAGGGATATTTTGAAAGGTCTGGAAAATTGATGCGTTCTGAAGCAATGAGTCAATCTAATGGAAAAACAGAAGAGAGTTGGTGTGAAAGAATAAGCAGAGTCTCAAACTCAGAACAAACAACAAGCCGTACTATAGGGTAAAATGGATGGTGCTATCAAGTTAATAGCTTAAGGAATTTTGGGAGTGTTAAATAAACTGTGTCAAACCGCATTTTTAGTTCAACTCAATTTTCAATCTGCCAGGAAAAAAAACATCAAGTTGAGAGATAGTTAATGCCCAATCATGTACAGGCATCGTCCACTTTTCCTCTGCCTTCTTTATAGCACAATATACCTGCTTATACAAGGCATTTATGCTGGTAAATGAGCCTTTGGTCTTAGTGAATTTCCTAATTTGCCTATGTAGCCCCTCTATGGGATGGCTTTGTTGCATAGCTAGTGTTGGTTGAGGTTATTGTAAGAAGAAAAGCTTTTTAATATATGGCTACTAACGCATTTTGTTGTAAAATAGGCATTTTTCAAACAAGTACAACTTATGCCACAAA
Source organism: Wolbachia endosymbiont (group A) of Urophora cardui (assembly GCF_964028435.1). Lineage (NCBI taxonomy): Bacteria > Pseudomonadati > Pseudomonadota > Alphaproteobacteria > Rickettsiales > Anaplasmataceae > Wolbachia > Wolbachia endosymbiont (group A) of Urophora cardui. The sequence continues at coordinate 501,820 of NZ_OZ034774.1, read as the reverse complement.
AAATGAGAGTAAGTAACCAAAGAGAATATAACGAGTTTCTCAAAAAAAGAGGAAATGTTTTTCATTTTGTTAATCAAGCCATAGAAAATTGGTATGAAAATAGTCCAAAAGTTGCAGGTGGCAATAACACTTATAGTGATAAAGTTGTAATTTTAATACACATAATAGTTCATCTTTTTAGAATTGGCTTGAGACAAGCTGTAGGTTTTGTAAAAGGTTATATGGTACAAATAGGCAAAAAACTTAAGATTATCAGCTATACACAAGCTTCCAGAAGATTTAAAAAGCTTAATTTGAAGATTGATGACCATAGAAGCAATAAAGATGATCTGGAAAATGTTGAAATTGCCGTAGATAGCACTAGAGTTAGTATCTACAATAAGAACGGTGGGCATAGTAAGCTTAATATTCGAAAAAGAAAATACAGTGGTTATGGTCAAGTAAGAAAATTACATGTTGTTTTAAACATAAATGATAAGAAAGCAATAAGCATGAACTACACTAGTGGTGTTGCTGTAGACTATTTGCCGGTCTGCGATATGTTAGAAGAAGTCAGTGATAAATATAACATTTGTTCTATTCGAGCAGATGCGGCTTATGATATAAAAAGTGTGTATAAAGAATGCAGAAAATACAATATTGTGCCTATTATTCGCCCTAGGAAGGATACTAAAATTTGTTTAGCTGACTACTTATCAGAAAGAAACAAGTATATTAGTAGAATTAGGTCATATGAGAATTATGAAGATGGTATTAATGAATGGAAGAAAAAAGTTAAGTATGGAGCACGGTCTTATATTGAAGTCTTTTTCTATAGGTTGAAGCAAATATTTGGGTTTGGCTTGAAAAATAAATCAGAGGTAAATCGTGAAAAAGAGCTGTTAATTAAGTGCTACTTATTGAACAAATTTACTGATATAGGTATGGCTAAATTTAAATTAGCTGCGTAAATTCACTGTGATTTACATGCCTATCAGTGCTATGCAACAAAGCCGTTCCGAATTAGGAAAGACACTGTTTATAGCTGCAGGAAAGCTTTTCAGCCCATCAACGCAGGCAATAAGGATATCTTCTACTCCTCTTTCTTTGAGGTCATTTAGCACTCCCAACCAGAAGTTAGCTCCTTCACTTTCAGCCAAATAAAAACCTAATACTTCTTTTTTGCCATTTTGATCTATGCCTAATATGTTATACATGCATTTACTTACGCAATGCCCGTCCTCTTTGACTTTAAAAAACCATGAAAACTATCGGATATACAGACTGCAGCGGGCGACTACGCCATTCGTTGATTACTGGTAGCAATTTGTCAGTAATACTTGATATCTCTGCCACCGATATTTTGTGATCATAAATTTCCTCAACATGTGACACTATATCTCTATAGCCCATACCACTGGCAAATGTGCTCAAAATCTTCGTTTCAAGCTCTGGATGTAAGTTTGTTTGCCTTTTTTTGACTATTTGTGGTTCGAAACTTCCTTCCCTATCTCTTGGCGTCAAAAGCTCAAATGACCCTGCGCTTGTACGTAAAGTCTTTGCATTCCTCCCATTTCTTCGATTATTCTCTTCGCTTTCAGCCGACAAGTGGTTTTCTATTTCACCTTCCAGGCTTACCTCCAGCAACTTTTTTATAAACGGTGTTAATGCTCCATCTCTTCCTGTCAACGGTCTTCCTTCTCGTATAGACAACAGGATATTTGTTTCTAATTCTTTATAATCTACCAAACCGGTAGTTCTGTTTACTACTTTCTGACTCATTGTCAAACCTCCATTTTTTTATATCAATTTATTACTTTTTTTTCGGTTTGACACAGTTTATTTAACACTCCCTTTACCTCTTAATAAATGGTACTTCTGTGTCCTATTTCTGTGATGATTACTGTGTTCTCTAATTTATCTACTTTATAAATAATCCGATAATCGCCTACTCTTAATCTTTTACTTCCTACTAATCTACCACTTAATGGTTTACCAAGATTAATTGGATCAATTGTAAGCCGCTCGTCTATAGCTCTTCTAATTCTTGATCTTATTGTTGGTGGTAAAGTAAGGAAATCTCTCTCAAGAACCTTTTCTGAATAGATAATATTGTATTTCACTCATCTTTAATTGTCTTTGCAGATAATATTTTATCCCAATCGACATCCTCACTTCTGACCGTCTTTGCATCTGGCACATCACGTTCTTTTATAATTTCAGCCATCTCTTTCTCTGCTTCAAATTCTTCTTTCACAAGACACACTAAAACTTCTGGTATAGTTTTATTCCATGCTTTTGCGACCTCTGTAAGATACTGAGCAAATTCACCCTCGAAACTTACATTAATATTGAGCTTTTTTTGACTTTGAGCCATATGATTAACCAGAAAACATCAACTATAGACTATAACATTTTTACACAATTTTGTCAATCCCCTTACTCGTTGAAATAACAATCTTTCTCTTTGGCTTCACACCTGCAACTTTTAACTCTGCTTTGATTCGTTGTCTTAAATCCAATAGATCTTTTATCTGAACTTCCCCATACCTAACCACATGATCGCTGTACGCAATTGATACTACTCTCTCTCCGCTCTGTAGCTTCTTTATCGCTTCTTCTACTTGAGTTAAATATTCTTGGTTGTACATCAACTTTTCTCACTCAACCATTGACTTCTTCTCACTCTCTTTGACTTTTTAGCTTTTTCACCTGCTAAACTTTCCCATTTACTCTCTGGCCAACGATCAATCCCCAGGGCAATAGACGCTGCTCTTGCGTAAATTCGGCAATCTAGTACTTCATTTCGGTCTCTTATCTTTTGCCACTCTTGTTTGGTATATCCTTTTACTACCTTGGTAATTAGTTGCTCTGCGGTTAGCTGCTTAAAATATTCAGGTGGATATTCGGGAAAATGACAATACCCCCGCGCCCCTTCTGTTAAAACATTAAGTAGCTGAAAAAGCTCGGACTTTAATATCGATACTCCAACTGGCCACAGCTTCATTCCTCTCTTTAGCTTTTGTCCGCTAACTGTTACATCTACTCTACTTGGGCTGCTAAGTGGCACTAGCGCTTTGTTTGCACCTTTCACTGCCATTACCCTCCCAGAGCCCTGGTGACCTCTTACCCAGTTGTATACTTCTTGTGTTGCATATCCAGCATCTACCGCCATCATACTTATCATGTATTCAAGCCCATTTTCACCGATAAAATGATGATTGAGTAGCTCCGAAAGTTTTCCCCATACTTCTTCTCCTCCCGGATGGCTTTGTTGCATCGCTAGCTATGATGGATTAAAGATAAAAAAGATGGAGAATATCAGTAGCTTATTATTCTGGTATTTATAACAAGAACGGTCAGTGAATACCTAAATTTGAGTAAAAGAAATTTCACTACCACTCACTAATCCGGCTAAAATTCAAGAATTTCAATGCTTTAGCTATTTTCAATAGAATTAAGTTTATTAATATAAATAATAAATTACTATTCTTAAATTTGATCAGATTGATTGCAAAAAAACAAGATTTTCAATAGGTTGCTTATAATCCTAGCTATAGTTAGCCTTTCATAAGTAGCGATGCAACAAAGCCCTCCCGAATTGAAGCGCACATTCTGTTTACTACATCGTCATTCTTGCGAGGGTTGCGATCATATTCGACAAGATTTTCAATAGGATAGTAGTGTATTGCTAAATTCATATTCTTAATATTTTATTAAATTGCTATATTTAAATTCTTAACAACTAATTAAAAAGTTAATAATCAAAATACGTCTGACGCTAGAGAAGGTTTGGGCTTTTTGCTACCAAGTCAGCCTGGCTGGCGGGAAGGACCCATATTTCACTCTGGTCCTTTGTTATGAAAATCGTTATTTATAGTAGAATTAGTATTAAAACTCATTATGTAAAATATTAATATCACAGCATTCGCTAAAACTCATTATGTAAAACATTAATGCCAAAGCATCTGCTTCATTATCGTCTTGAGGAAAAAAACCTTTGCCTTTCACAGCTTCAATGACTTCACCCTTACTTGCATTGCCTTTGCCTGCTATGAAACGTTTTATCGTCTTCACCGGAACACCTTTGTATGGTATATGATGCTTTTCACACCAAGTAGCTAAAACAGCAAAGAAACCACCATAACAATGCGCAGCATCAGTTCCAAGGTGTCTTCTTACTTCTTCAAAATACACTACAGAAATGTCTTTCAAGGAATTAAGCCAATTACTAAAACTTAAGAAGCACATGCCACCTCCGCTGAAACGGCTACCATGAAAATTTTTGCTCCCACTTTGAATTACTCCATCTGTAAGAATAGCCCAGCCAGTTTGTTTGCCGAGGTCGAGTGTTAGCATTTGCTATAATTTTACTGTTTAAAACTATGAGTAGCCTGTTTGACAATCAAAAACTTGCTAATGCCCAATAAGCTGAGTTTCCTCCCCCTAATAGTTATATACAGTAAATGTAACTTTTTGTTCAGTATTAATTATCATTTTATTGCACAATTTGGTAAAGGTGTTTGAGATAATCTAAATCTTGATAGTTGCTCCACTACCTTATTTCTTTTATCCATTGTTTCTTTTTCAGTCTTTTCCACTTCATTTCTACATTTTTCAATCTCTTCTAAGTTTTCTTCTGACTCTTTTATCCTTTTATCCTTTTATCCAGTAGGTCAATGAAGGCATTGGTGTCAGATTTTAAGTTTTCCACTTCTTTTTTGTCTTTACTTTCTTCTATCCTTTTTTTTATCCGGGTTTCGATATCAGAATCTAAGTTTTCTTCTATTTCTCTTCTCTCTATACTTTTTTCCAGCAAGTTGATTAAGATATTAATATCAGATTCTAAGCTTTCTACCTCTTTTCCAAAAACTTTTATATAATCCAAAATAAGATCTAGTATAAATTTATCTCCTCTATAATTCAGCTCAGGTTGTATTGTCAATAGCCTTATGAGCTCAATCGTTGCTTCTTTTCTTTTTTCTACATAGCCATAGATTTCAGCCTCTTCTAAAAGTCTAAAAACATCAATATTGTCGCGCAAAAAGTCTAAGTTCCTTTTCTGCATGATTTCTCATATTTGTTAGTCTCAGCTTTAGTTTTTTTAGGCAAAAGCTTGTCTAAGTTGCTTTAAATCTTTATCATGAGTTGAAGAGTGCATAATGAACATAAGACGCCTAAGCAAAGAAACCTGTTATTGCTTTTGCATTAAAAGGGTTGTTGTTATCATCGAAATATTCCATGAGCCTCTCATCCGGTGTTTCTTCTTCTATGGCAGTAACTTCAAACTTTTTTCCTTGAGCTACCTCTACAATTTGCTGATTTCATCACTGAGAGTTTTGCAATTAATTGCTCAGAGATTTTAAACAAAAGCTGTTCTACTGACATACTTTGCTATACCGAAATTATGAAAACTGTTCACTTTTTTGAAAAAATATTTTACAACGAATAAAAAACGTGATAAACTAAAGCAGGGATTTTTTTATAACAAGTAAAAGTTTAAAGTAAAAAATAATTTAGAAATGCCTTGTAATCGAGTTTTAAGCTACTCTACATGAGCAACTTAGGTCTTGGTGGTATAATTGTACCCTGAAGTCGTAGAATCGTTTTAAAACCGCGCTAATTGTATCTTTCATTAAATGTAAATATCTTAATAATGTTTTGTGGCAACCTTTCTGGACTTCTTTTTTTTGCTGTTTAAGTTATTGTACTCTATTTGTGTTTTACTATTATTTTATATTATTATCGTTACTATTATTATTTATTACTATTATATATATATAATATATAAGGGTTTTAGGAACGTAGAATCCGCTATAATGGCTGACTTTAGATACATGATTTCTAGGAACGCTTTTAGGAATGTAGGTAAAAAAGCTAGCTCTCACGCAGAATTTAGATCCCTGATTTCTAATTACTGATTTAGGAACCTAGGAATTAGGAATGTAATACAATCATTGGCGGTGCTATTTCTTATATATTCTACCTATCTTTAGTTGAAAATTATATCGTAATCTTCAGTGCTAAGATTAGCGTTTTAGTTGAGTGGATGTAAATTGATAGTAGCTATAGATTGAAAGGGCAATAGAGAAAACTGGGTAAACTCTAAAATATTTTTACCCATAAAAAAAGACTTATCCTAACATTAAATTTTGCCTATAGCTAAAATCTTCAGCTCCAAGAGTGAACTTTCCTATACCACAAGCAAATGGTCCAGTTGGAATGTCAAGCCACTTATCCTCTTTTGAACCTGTAGACATCACTTTAACTAACTGCTTTACCTGTAAAAGTTCCTGTACCATACGCTCTAGTCTATCCCTTCCCATGCTGTGAAAAACTTCAGGTAGTCTATGCCGTTGCTTATATACTCCTGTGCTTCCTGTGTGAGTAAATGGGTGTCCTGCAACAGCAGATCGTGTAATTGCATCAGTAAGACATATTTTAAGGTCTTTTTCACTAGCATTTTTAACTGTTAGTTGTATTGTTATATCTTCTAGTAGCCCTGTTTCCTGATTTCTTAGGTAAGTTCTTACAGTGCGATCAGCTAAACCATTGGCCTTCACAACTGCCCCATGAAACAAAGCATTCTGTCTTGGTGTTTCTCCTACTGCCTTAAAGATTTCTAGCCTAGCTGTATTTTCTATTGGCCAAAAAGCGTATGAGCATCTAACACCATTAACAAGAGCAGAGGTACCTCTAATTGCATCGCGTGCTTGTTCAGCAGTTAATATCGGTTTTTCTCCTTTTGGCTTGCTCATGTGATGAGCAGTAATTATCGAAGCTCCAGTACTACATGCTAAATCAGATAATAAGCACATTAGATAATCCCCTACAGCAGGATCAGCATTTATATCTGCATGGATAAATGAAGCAAGTGGATCAAATACTATCAATTTCAGATCTTTAATTTCCTCGAGCTGTTTCATTACGGATTCGAATTCAGGAGAAACTTCGACGATTTTACCACGAACATTTCTGAGTATTGTAAGTGATCCTCTAACGTTTGGCAGTGGTACAATAAATAATTTATCTTTATGTTTCAACCTTTCACACTTAGGGTCGAGTCGTTCTAAGCGGCGGTGTATCTCACTTGCATCATCTTCTGCTGAAAAAATCACTACTGATCCATGTTCAGTAACAAGTGAACCAAAGCCACACATTTGATCTCTATTACTTGCAACTTTAAGTGCTAAATCAAGAAGTAGCATTCCTTTGCCTGTATCTCCCATTGCTGCTATTATTGAAGTAACACCTAAAGGAAATATCCCTTCAACAAGAAACTTTTGCTCTGGTACCGGACCTACAAAGCGCTCTGCACTCCAATCTAAAATGTTAAGTGGCTGTTTTGTGGATCTTTCTAAACTTTTCATATTTGAAGTATCAGTAGCTGGAGTATCAATAGTAAGTAACAGAGTTGAAGCTAAAAACTCTTTGACATCTATACCTTCCTCTACACAATCAGCAGCATCCCATTTCTCAGGTTTACCTTGCGGAATCTCAAGAACAGCAAGTGATGCAACTCCGATCTCTAAAAGCTTTTTTTCAACATTTTTAGCATATTTTTTACCTGCTTCATCATTATCTGGCCAAATGATAATATGCTTACCTTTAAGTGGTGACCAGTCTGTTTTATCAATTGGTGCGTTTGCTCCAGACATTGTTGTTGTAGCTGCAATCCCTTGTTCTATCAGCGCTTCAGCACATTTTTCTCCTTCAACCAGAATAACTTTATCAGACTTCAAAATGCCTGGAATATTGTATAGAGGCCTTATTTCTGGTGAAGCATAATTCAACGTTTTAACATCAAATGGACGATATTCTTTTCCTTCAGGTGGATCATATCGGTAAACTATAACAATAACTTGGTTGTTTTCATCGTAATAATTCCAGCTACAAGTCATGTACTGTTCTAGATCTTTGATACTCTTTTTTTCTCTAGTGTGTTGTTTGCCAAGCCATTCACTTATAGAAGCCATTACTTCAGGAAACTCTGTCCTGGCGTTTTTTCTATGCACGGCCGCCCAAAGATCGATAATGTCACCACCGTCCCCGGTTGCGAAATCATTCCATAACCCGGCTTTACTGCCACTTAGCTCTACTCTTAAACTTTTTCCTCTATTACCCCAGATATCCCCTACTTGAAACTCATTTCTGCAAAAAGTGCCATTAGGTAGTAAGTACGAAAGACACGATCTTATCTGCAACAATAGTTCTGCTTTACTGCTTAAACCGAAATTCATAGTTCAAAACCTTTAAATGTTCCCTATGTGCTCTATACCGTAATTGCTGCTTGTTGTGCGCCATCACCATTATTTAAATTGCTATCGCCATTATTCTCAGAAAAAAAGCGCAGAATATCAGTAGGTTAAAATCGCATCGCAATTATTTAATTTTGCTCCGCAATTACAATCAGTCTCCGAAAACGATCACTCTTGAAGAAGTTAATTATTCAAGAAAAATTATGAAATCGCAGAACTCTTACTCGGGAATTAATCCTATAGTTGTTAAGTACGTAAAGTATTATGCAAAATGTCTTAAACGCCTTAAATGTTTTGCCGATGAAAGCATTGAAGATATTGAACAAGAACTTTTTTTACTTGTTTAGCCAACAATTATTCAATATGACGAGAGTAAAAGTTGTTTTGTTGCTTTTGTTAAACAACTCGTTAAGTGCCGTGCCATTAACTTAGTGTATAGGCAATCATGCGAAAAGCGTGGTGGCAAACAAGGTATATTATACATAGATCATACTATTTTAGATAACATTGCTGATGAAAGGTGCCGTTTTGAAGATGAAATAGCAGACCGTAGTGATCTTGATTACATTGTCTCAACACTACCTCAAGAATGGCAAGTTCTATGCAGACAGCTAGAAATCTTCAGTGTTCCAGAAGTAGCTGAAATACGTGGAATAGCAAGGACAACAGTCTATGACATTCTCAGAAGAATAAGACGACATACAAAAAAAGTTTTCTAGAACCTCCGACAACAGAGAACCATTCCGGTATATAAAACATAGGGGGAGATTATGACTCTAAAAATAATAAGTAACGAAGAAAGAGTAAAAACAGTAACAGGTGTAAAAATGGTAATCTTTGGACCTTATGGAATCGGCAAAACTAGTCTACTTAAAACTCTCGATGAGTCGACAACACTCTGTCTTGATTTTGAAGCAGGGCTTTTAGCCGTGCAAGACTGGAAAGGAGATTCAATCAGCGTTCGTACTTGGAATGAGGCAAGAGATATAGCTTGTCTTATTGGTGGGCCAAATCCTGCACGGCTTTGTTGCATCGCTACTTATGAAAGGCTAACTATAGCTAGGATTATAAGCAACCTATTGAAAATCTTGTTTTTTTGCAATCAATCTGATCAAATTTAAGAATAGTAATTTATTATTTATATTAATAAACTTAATTCTATTGAAAATAGCTAAAGCATTGAAATTCTTGAATTTTAGCCGGATTAGTGAGTGGTAGTGAAATTTCTTTTACTCAAATTTAGGTATTCACTGACCGTTCTTGTTATAAATACCAGAATAATAAGCTACTGATATTCTCCATCTTTTTTATCTTTAATCCATCATAGCTAGCGATGCAACAAAGCCATCCTGCACTGAAGTCTGATCAAGCATATAGTCAAAGGCACTATGAGCATGTATCTGGCAAGTACAAAGATCTTTCTTCGGAGTTTTTTAAATATCATTGCATTTTTATCGATAGTATCACTGTTGCATCACGTTTATGCTTTTTATGGGCAAGAATGCAACCTGAAGCTTTTTCCGATAGATCGGGAAGAGAAGATAAAAGAGCTGCTTACGGCACACTTGCTCAGGAGATGATGGCTTGGCTCAATCAGTTTCAACATATTCGGGATAAAGACATCATCATAGTTGGCACTTTAGGTCAGTATCTTGATGATTGCAATCGTCCAACCTGGCTGCCTCAATGTGAAGGGGCTAAAACTGCCAGTGAAATTCCTGGAATTGTTGATGAAGTAATCAGCATGGTTGGAATCAAGAAAGATGATGGCACAGAGGTACGTTCATTTGTCTGTCAGACCATTAATTCCTGGGGATACCCTGCTAAAGATCGAAGTGGATGCCTTGATATGGTTGAAGAGCCGCATCTGGGAAAATTACTTACGAAAATCAAAGCTAAAGCCTTTTCTACTGCTGCTTAATGGAGAATAACTATGCTACAAAACATTTTCACTATTGGTCAAAAAGTCCCTTTTTTCAGCGTAAAAGAGTATTTAAGTGACAAAGCACCAATCCCAGAAGACATCATCTACCCAAGGATATTAACTCCAAGGGGTTTGTTGGTATTTGGCGGGCCACCTAAAATTGGTAAAAGCGATTTTCTAATTTCATGGCTCATGCACATGGCAGCAGGAGTTTCATTTCTGGGTATGACTCCAAGTCGTCCTATGAAAGTTCTCTGTCTGCAGACTGAAATTGATGATGGATATTTAAAAGAGCGTCTACAGGAGTTAAAACTTGATAAAGAGCTTTTGGATATTGGTGCAAACAACTTCATGATCACGCCAAGAGTACAACTATCGTTTAGTAGTGAAGAGATAGATGAAATAAAAAACTCTCTGGAGGAAAAAAGTTTCAAGCCAGATATTATCGCCATAGATCCTCTACGAAATATCTTTAATTCAGGTGAATATGGTAATGAGAACGATAACAGCGCTATGCTATTCTTCCTGCAAAAAACGCTTGAAAGACTGAGAAATGTTATTAATCCAGATGCCGGTATAATACTTACCCACCACACTAAAAAATTATCCAAAAAAATGCTGGAAGAAGATCCATTTCAAGGTTTAAGTGGTGCTGGGTCTTTAAGGGGATTCTACACTACAGGTATGGTGATGTTTCGGAAGGATGAAGAAAACAGAGAAGAAAACGGAAAAGAAAAAACCGCATGTCAAATAGTTTTTGAGTTACGCAATGGAAAGCATATCCTGCGCAAGAATGTCGACAAGATAGATGGTCGCTGGCAGTTTGTGGACCAATGGAATAGCTGATTCTTTTTCAATTTTATTATGGGGACATTTATGTTACAAGATTTAACTGATTTTAACACGGCAAAGTCGCAAAGTAATTTAATACCTAAAGGTACAACGGTAAAAGTCAAAATGGCTATTAAACCTGGGGGTTATGAATGCTGGCTCACTAAAAGTCCCACTACTGGTAGTATCTATTTAAACGCAGAATTTACCGTCATTGAAGGGCCATATGCAAAACGTAAGATTTATCAAGTAATTGGTATTAAAAGTGGCAAAGCAAGCGTTGAAAGAGAGGATGTTTGGGGAGAAATGGGTCGTGCTATGATTCGAAGCATTTTAGAGTCAGCACGCAATATTCATCCACATGATAATTCAGAAAAGGCAACTCTTGCTCGTAAGCTGAACTCTATTGCAGATTTAAATGGTTTAGAATTCAGAGCAAAGGTAGGTATTGAAGCTGATCGGTATGGAGAAAAGAACAAGATTGCTACAGTTGTTACTCCAGAGCAACACCAAAATACTGAAATTGATTGGGTGCCATTTTGAAGTACGACGAAGAGAAGCTCTGGATTGCTGTCATTGAGAGGGCTATCAAAGATGCAGTAGGAAAAAACGTAAAACTGAAAGAAGAAGCGATAAAATGGTTAAATTCAGAGTCTTTTGAAACTGTTTGTGAGCTAGCTAATCTCAGCTCTAAACGTATGAAAAACATGTTGGTAGGTTATGGGGGTTTTATGTCTAAAAAGGAAATAAAGGCGTCATTAATTGATAATATTAAGGAATGTGTGTCTCATCTAATTCCAGAAGGTAAGTTTTACCAAGAGAAGACTTATGTCGGCAGCTTAAATGGAGATACCATTATGGTTAAAATAGTAGGTAAAAAAGCTGGTAATTGGCGTAATTTTACCACAGGGACTAGTGGTGACATTATTGATCTTTGGACTTTAATCAAAGGTAATATAGATTCTGCCAAGGAGTGGTTAAATACTAAAAATACTGAGAAATTACAAAATAAAGAAGCAAAGGGGGCAATAAAAAAAGGGGAAAAGGCGTTTTCTGTAAGACAGTATTTAAGCGATCAATCTCCAATGCCGAAAGATGTCATAGGTCCAGAGATCTTAACATCAGGAGGGCTTTTAGTTATAGGCGGTACTCCAAAGATTGGCAAAACCAGTTTTCTACTCTCTCTGTTAGCACATATGGCAGCCGGAATATCATTTCTTAATATGAAGCCTGCAAAGCCACTAAAGATACTATATTTACAGGACGAAATGAATCGTGACGGTGTGAGAAGGCGTGTACAGCAACTCAAGATTAACCAAAAGCTCATGGACTTAGTGAAAGAAAACCTAGTTATTACTGCAGAAATCAAGATAACGTTAAATGATGAAGGAATAGAGTGGATCAAAGATACTATCATGAAAAAATTTGGAACAAAGACGGTTGACCTTATTGCAATAGACTCGCTTACAACACACTTTATGATGCTGTCGTTTTTACAGAATGGAATTGAAAAATTACGCTCTGCAACTAACCCAGCAGTGGGAATAATCATGACCCATCACACTAAGAAAGTATCCACAGCTACACTGGAAAAAAATCCATTTCAGGCTCTGGTTGGAGCTAATGCACTCAGAAGTTTCTATACGTCTGGTATAGTAATGTTTCAACCGAGTAGACGTGAAAATATCCTACAGGTAGTGTATGAACTTGGAAACGGAAAACCTATACCAGCAAAATTCATTAGCAGAGCTAACGGATGTTGGAAAGCTTCTAAGATTGTGGCATTAGCTTGATTACTTTGTCAACACAAGTGTGAAGGGATTAAGGCGATAACCATGTTCCTTACAAATTAATTCTGGCCAACCAATGGTTTGAATAACATCATCACGTTCGATGCTCAATCCTGATTGGTTGGCCAGTTTTTCTTTTATTTGTCTTTGCATTTTATTCAGAGGATATCTTATTTGTTGTTCTAAATCTGTAATTTCTGAATGAAAAATTAAACTATCTGCTATTTTTTCGGTGCTAAGAGGTACATGATGTTTTAATGGTATACCATTTTCAAAATCATCGAGGAATTGTTTGAGTAAAACGCGAAAGATACTAATACACAATATAGCTCTTTTATTGACTCCTGCAACAATGTTGCAATAAACTTTGGTCCGCTTTTCCACTGTGTGTGAAAGAGTCTGGCAGCTCTTTTACTCGAAACACGATATGCACGTCTTCATGGTTAATCTCAATTCGCTTAACTAATGTTCTAATGATATCACGTCTAGTTAGCCAATCTGCGTTATCAAGACTTGAGTTAACGCTAGAAGAAAACTCTTCTAAAGTAGTCACCACTAGAGTTAAGTCTTGTTCAAGTCTTTTTTGATCAAATATCTTTTTCTTTTGCTCTCCGATCATTTGTAAGGTTTGTTTCATTGCTTTAATTCTTGGTTTAAACTCTTCTTCATTGATGTATCCTTGAGTATAGCCATCAATAAGCCTTGCAATGCCACAGTTTAATTGATCTTCTTTTTTCTCAAGAAAGTCACTTTTTTGATCTAATGGTGATTTTTTAATCTCTGAAAGTCTACGCTTGTATTCTTCTAATATCCGAGTAGGATTTTTCAATAGGTATTTTACCTCTTCCCATACAGCCACGTCTAATACATCTGTACGAATCATTCTATTATTACACATTTTATTGCCACCAAAGTGACCTCGCTCCGTACCAGTACAACGATAATATGTTCGACGAGCGCTAGAGCAAGTGCTAATACCATGATATCCATAATGACAAAGCTGACATACTGTTAAACCTTGCAACAAGTAATTTGCTCCCATTCGTCTTCTCCTAGCTATTCTTTTATTTTCAGTTAGCTGTTCTTGAACTATATCAAATAAATCTTCGTTTATAATATTAGGTACAGGAATATAAATCCAATTTTCTTTATCAGTACGAAAAGTAGAATAATTGTCTTTCGGTTGCTCACAAGAGCGTTTCTGTGGTCTTACGTGTTTTAATTTTACTCCTAGCTTTTTTTTACCGAATGCTGCTTGTCCTTTATAAGCAGGATTTTGTAATAGACGACAGACTACACTCCTATCCCAATACCTTTTTCCTGTTCGTGTTACGATGGACATAGCTCTTAATCTATGACATACTTCTCCAATGCTTACTCTTCCCCTTCCCACCCAAAAAAACATTTTACGAATGACTTCAGCTTCCTCTTCATTAATTTCAAAAAAGGCTTGTCCTCCTCCTATATGCTTATTTATATAACGATAGCCATAAGGAGCTCCACTCATTACATTTATACTGCCTTTATTGGCTGCGTGAATCTTGCCTCTACGACTTCGTTCCATAATTTTTGCACGTTCATATTCTGCTATCATACCCTGTATTTGTAATAGTAATTGAGATTCTGGATTATCGTCAATTTGACAATTCAAGAAAACTGTTTCTACACCCAATTTCTTAAATTCATCAACTAATAACATTTGATGTACATATTTGCGAGCCAAACGATCAGGAGAATGAATATAAACCTTATTAATATTACCTTCTGCTATTTGATCTCTTAATTTTTCTAAACTAGGACGTATTATATCAGAGCCACTATAACCATTATCAATAAATTTATATTCACTTAGTAATTTATGTCCATCAGCACTAATCTTATTCTCTATAGCAGTAATTTGGCTTGCTATTGTATCTCCTTGCACTTGTTTTCCTGAAGAAACTCTCGCGTACAGACTAACAGTTATCATTGCTCCCCCTTAAATTGATTCTATTGTTACATTCAAAAATTTTCTCCTTTTGGCTCCCATTTACTTGTTTATTTAATGCTAGTTTTTTATATGCATCTAATAAGTACAATTCTGCTAACCGATTAGGTTCATAACTATAGCTAACACGAACAGTCAGTTTCTTTTTTCCCATGAGCTTTCCTTGAAAATATATAAATATGTTCATATATCACTCATCGAAACAGATGGTCAGTTGATCGTTGGTTCTATAAGTGAAAACAACTCCTCGTTCTTTGAGTAGAAGCTGCCGGGAAATTATTTTTTTTAGTTTTATGTTTGTTGCAACATTGTTGCAGGGGTATTTACTACTTCAATGTCATTTACGTAGACCGTACCATGTGAGAACCCAAGTTGTAGAGTTTTCTTTGGTGATTTAGGTTTAACTTGTTTTAGTGAAATGACAGGAAAAATTTGTGTAGAGACATTAGCAATTAACTCTGGTATAGCTGCTTCAAGAAGTATTTCATATAAGGTCTTATTCTCACAAAAAAGATCAGACATTTTTACGATGGGCAAAACAACTGGCAAGTCCGGTAGGCTTTGTTGCGTCGCTAGCTATGATGGATTAAAGATAAAAAAGATGGAGAATATCAGTAGCTTATTATTCTGGTATTTATAACAAGAACGGTCAGTGAATACCTAAATTTGAGTAAAAGAAATTTCACTACCACTCACTAATCCGGCTAAAATTCAAGAATTTCAATGCTTTAGCTATTTTCAATAGAATTAAGTTTATTAATATAAATAATAAATTACTATTCTTAAATTTGATCAGATTGATTGCAAAAAAACAAGATTTTCAATAGGTTGCTTATAATCCTAGCTATAGTTAGCCTTTCATAAGTAGCGATGCAACAAAGCCAGTCCGGTATATTCTCTCTTACGGTAATTAAGACAGTGGGCTGGATTCTAAGCTTATCTATGGTTAAATATACGGTATCAGAGCAAAGATCAAGAATGATTATGCTAACAATACTGCCTTGGCTACTTATGTGATAAACTCCTTCTGCTGCTTTTTGCCAGATGAACTTTGAGTTGTTCAATAGACTCTCAAACCAATGTGCAATTTTTTCTAGGTTAAGATTGGTTGATAGTAGGTGAAATCGTTGCTTTTGATGAGTATTGGGTAGAATGTAGCGGCAACAATCTTCACAAAGCATGTCATCACATTCTTCATCAAAGTCTGGACTAATAGGAATTTCATTAGTGCAATCTGGATCAAATACGTGAGGCCAATCCAAATGATCCTCTTTACGAGAACAAATAACAAAATCAACTGCTTTTAGCTTAATAAAGCCAAGGCTAGATAAATAGATTGCAGTTTTCAAGTAAGCTTTGCTCGGGTCAATATAGGGTTCATTGGATTCCAGAACATCTGCAATAGTTTGCTTTTGGTAGGATTGTAAGTCCATAGCTCTCCTTCATTAATGACTTGAAATCTTCACGCTCTTTTTTATTGAGTACATGCTCTGAGTAATAAATAATGGTATAATGCTGATTTCTTTTAAAAAATAAAGTTACTTTTTTATTCTGAAACAAAACGCGAATGGACTCAACAACAGAATTATCTTGTGTTAATTTTAACATCTGTAATTCGCGAGCAATTGAGTTAAATGGATTAGTGGCTACAACTAAGTATGTATCTTTCTTGAGCTGAGTTGAACGGAACTTTATTTCAAAAGGGCAAATATGAGGGTCAGCCCCTTCTATGGAAGACTTTAAGAATGCTGCAACAAGAAGTGTACAATTTTGGTCTTGCATATCGATAAATAAGCACTCACGTTGAAAGTAACGACTTACGATACTATTTGCTATTTTTAGACTTTCATCAGAGTTTTTGGCAGAAAGATTTAACTGATTACCATGTAGAGAAAAATCGAGAATAATCCGATCTGGTCTATATCCATGGATAATACGGTTTGAATTAAAGAGTAAGTCCTTATTGCCAGCACGACGTATAAACACGTATATACGATCATGATGATAGAAAAAACCTTGTAGTTGAGTTTCAAAGCCATCATTTTTTTCAGCATCATATTTTTGCAGTAGTTCGTGAACAATTTGCTTTGATAAAAAGTTTTTAAAAGGAGTTTTCATCCGCCTAGGGGAATTTTGTAGAATAAAGGGAGAAAACCCTCTTTTTTGTACTCTGTCAAAATGGTAAACACACTTGATTAACTCTGGATGGCTTTGTTGCATAGCACTGATAGGCATGTAAATCACAGTGAATTTACGCAGCTAATTTAAATTTAGCCATACCTATATCAGTAAATTTGTTCAATAAGTAGCACTTAATTAACAGCTCTTTTTCACGATTTACCTCTGATTTATTTTTCAAGCCAAACCCAAATATTTGCTTCAACCTATAGAAAAAGACTTCAATATAAGACCGTGCTCCATACTTAACTTTTTTCTTCCATTCATTAATACCATCTTCATAATTCTCATATGACCTAATTCTACTAATATACTTGTTTCTTTCTGATAAGTAGTCAGCTAAACAAATTTTAGTATCCTTCCTAGGGCGAATAATAGGCACAATATTGTATTTTCTGCATTCTTTATACACACTTTTTATATCATAAGCCGCATCTGCTCGAATAGAACAAATGTTATATTTATCACTGACTTCTTCTAACATATCGCAGACCGGCAAATAGTCTACAGCAACACCACTAGTGTAGTTCATGCTTATTGCTTTCTTATCATTTATGTTTAAAACAACATGTAATTTTCTTACTTGACCATAACCACTGTATTTTCTTTTTCGAATATTAAGCTTACTATGCCCACCGTTCTTATTGTAGATACTAACTCTAGTGCTATCTACGGCAATTTCAACATTTTCCAGATCATCTTTATTGCTTCTATGGTCATCAATCTTCAAATTAAGCTTTTTAAATCTTCTGGAAGCTTGTGTATAGCTGATAATCTTAAGTTTTTTGCCTATTTGTACCATATAACCTTTTACAAAACCTACAGCTTGTCTCAAGCCAATTCTAAAAAGATGAACTATTATGTGTATTAAAATTACAACTTTATCACTATAAGTGTTATTGCCACCTGCAACTTTTGGACTATTTTCATACCAATTTTCTATGGCTTGATTAACAAAATGAAAAACATTTCCTCTTTTTTTGAGAAACTCGTTATATTCTCTTTGGTTACTTACTCTCATTTTTTGTGGCATAAGTTGTACTTGTTTGAAAAATGCCTATTTTACAACAAAATGCGTTAGTAGCCATATATTAAAAAGCTTTTCTTCTTACAATAACCTCAACCAACACTAGCTATGCAACAAAGCCATCCAGACTTAAAAGATCATTACAATAAAAGACCAGTAGATTATGCTGAACACAACAGTAAAGTTGGGCAGCTATTTGGTGCCGTTGATCGTGATACGGTGTTACTATACTCTGGTGGTATAGTGATTTTTCGCTTTTTAGTATCTGCTGCGCACTTGAGGCTGCAGTTGGAGATTTCAGAAAAGCAGATAAAATCGGGTTTGCCATTTTTACAGTAAGTACTGCTGCTGTTGCATTATATTGCGCATACTGTGCAATAAAAACTGCGTTTTTTTCAAAACCCTCACCAGATTTTACCGAAGCTAGAGCAGAATTTCTTAATAGTCAATCACCAAATCCAGCAGGTGCAGCTTAATAATTATAGCTAAAGTAGTCTAGGTTTACCGTCATTCCGCTACTTGTTAGCGGATGAGATACCGTGAATAAATCACGGTATGACGGTTCGCGGTGGTATAGTAATTCGTCATCCCGCTACTTGTTAGCGGGATCTATGCTAAGAGATACCACGGCGGTATGACGGTTCGCGGTGGTATAGTAATTCGTCATCCCGCTACTTGTTAGCGGGATCTATGCTAAGAGATACCACGGCGGTATGACGGTTCGCGGTGGTATAGTAATTCGTCATCCCGCTACTTGTTAGCGGGATCTATGCTAAGAGATACCGCGAATGAATCACGGTATGACTTAGATTGCTGATAAATCGTCATTCCGCTACTTGTTAGCGGATGAGATACCGTGAATAAATCACGGTATGACGTATAGAAACTAAAAAAGTTCTTTTTTAAAAAACTTAAGTTATACTTATAAGTATTTGATACTTTTTATAGTGATTATGTCGAATTTAAGCTGCCTTTATGGTGATAATGCAGAATTTGTGGAAGAAATGTATAGCCGTTATCTGCAGGGCGATAAATCAATCGGGGAAGATTGGTATAGAATTTTTTCAAGCAATTTAGAAGTTAATAAAGCAGAGCCCTGCAATGCAACTAAGGTAGATGATTCAGTTTCTAGTTTAGCAAATTTCTTCAGGTCCTATGGTCACTTTTTTGCAGACTTAAACCCATTGTCACCAAGTGAGAATCAATTAATAGATTACCAAAAATATTCAAATCTATCTCCGGCAAGTGACGCTGAAATCTATAGAGATATTTACTGCAAGAATATCGGTTTTGAATTTATGCATATCTCCTCTTATGAGGAGAGAATATGGCTGCAGGAAAAGATCGAAAATCAAACCTATACGCTGAGTTCACAAGATAAAAAGGAAATCCTGAGGCACTTGATCGAATCTGAGATGTTCGAGCAATTTCTCCATATGAAATTTCCTGGATATAAACGTTTTTCTATCGAAGGTGGGGAATCAGCTATCGTTGCTATTGAAAAAATTATTAGTGATTCTGCAGCTTTTAGTATTGAAGAAATAGTCCTTGGCATGGCTCACCGCGGACGGCTCAATGTTCTAACCAAAGTTATGGGCAAAGAATATGCGGCAATGCTATCTGAATTTCAAGGCAACCTTGCATACCCAAGTGGTCTTGAGGTGTCTGGTGATGTTAAATATCACCTTGGCTATTCTTCTGATCGAGCACTTACAGGTGGCAAAAAAATACATTTAAGTTTATGCCCTAACCCATCTCACCTTGAAGCGGTGAATCCGGTTTTGGCTGGAAGAATAAGAGCAAAACAGAATATAAGGTCCGTGCTTGGCATATCAATTCATGGTGATGCGGCTTTCATCGGTCAAGGTGTCGTTGCCGAGACCTTGAGCCTAAGCAACATTGAAGGTTATAAAGTGGGTGGTATTGTGCACATTGTTATAAACAATCAAGTTGGTTTTACTGCTAACCCATGCTGCGCACGATCCTCTTTTTATTGCACTGACATAGCAAAATCAATAGAAGCTCCGGTTTTCCATGTGAATGGAGATAACCCGGAAGCTGTGAGTTTTGCTGCAAGTCTGGCGATGGAATATAGGCAGAAATTTAAAAAGGACGTAGTGATTGATATAATATGCTACCGCAAATACGGCCATAATGAAGGCGATGAACCGAATTTCACTCAGCCACTTATGTATAAGCTGATATCAAAACATAAAACTCCTGGAACATTGTATGAAGAAAAATTGACTGCAGAGAAAGTATTAGATGGCGATGAAGTAAATAAATTGCGCAGTGAGTTCAGGGCAAAATTAGATAAAAGTCTTGCTGAATCAGTGACTTACACTCCAAAAAAAGCTGACTGGTTCGGTGGAGTGTGGTCAAAATTAAGAAGAGCAAAGCTGAACGATTTGAGCGAATACTACACGGATTCTGGTGTTCCGCCAGATGAGTTGAAAAAATTGGGTGTGCATATAAATAGCAATATTCCAAGTAGCTTTAACATTAACAATAAGGTTAGAAAAATACTCGATGGAAGAATAGACAGCATAAATTCTGGTAGCAATATAGACTGGGCAACTGCCGAAAGTCTTGCATTTGCGTCACTGCTTACAGAAGGAATAGGAGTGCGTTTATCAGGACAAGATTCTGGTCGTGGGACTTTCTCGCACCGTCATTCAAGGCTTGTTGATCAGGCAACAGAAGAAGCGTTTATTCCGCTAAACAATATAAATGAAAAGCAAGCTCACTTTGAGGTCATAGATAGCGCTTTATCAGAGTATGCTGTAATGGGCTTTGAATATGGATATAGTCTTGATTCTCCGTATTCACTGGTGCTCTGGGAAGGACAATTTGGTGATTTTGCAAATGGTGCACAAATTATGATCGACCAGTTTATCGCATCTGCAGAAACAAAGTGGTTGCGATCAAGCGGTCTAGTTCTATTGTTGCCCCACGGTTATGAAGGGCAAGGACCTGAGCATAGCTCCGCACGTATAGAGAGATTTTTGCAACTCTGCGCAGAGGATAATATGCAGGTAGTTAATTGTTCCACTCCGGCGAATTACTTCCATGTCTTACGCAGACAAATGCATAGAGACTTTCGTAAGCCTTTAGTAGTGTTTACACCTAAATCACTATTGCGTCATAAAAGAGCAGTTTCTAACCTATCTGACTTTGAAGGAAAATTCCTCACGGTAATTCCAGAATGTAGAACAGGTTTAGTTTCAAATAATGAAATACGTAAAGTTGTAATATGCAGTGGTAAAGTTTATTACGATATAATTGAAATGCTTGAAACACAAAAAATAAACGATATAGCAGTGATACGTTTAGAACAATTCTATCCGTTTCCAGCCGATAAATTAAGCAGCGAACTTGAAAAGTACAAGAACGCTGAAATTATATGGTGTCAAGAAGAACCAAAAAATATGGGGGGATGGTTTTTTGTCAACCCATTGATAGACGAGGTGTTATCTGACCTCAATATTCAAGCAAAAAGACCTAAGTGTATCGCAAGACCTGCTGCTGCATCTCCTGCATGTGGTTATGCTAGTGTTCACACTCAGCAACAGGAGGAAATTTTAAAGCAGCTTAATTAAACTTCACCTCTACTAGTGGAATGTTATTCCAGCTATTGCTTCCATAGTCATCAATAGAAGCGTTTAAGTAATCTGTATCAAAGCGCACGGGCACATCAAATTCGAAGCTAGCAGTGATTATCGCATCTTTTACTGGTGGCTTCATAAATGTTATTTCTCCCGTTGAATAATTTACTGAATATTCACTCTCTTCTTTACCATTTAAATAAATCTTTACTGTCCCATGTACTGGCTTTTTGATCATGCGTATATGCTTATCTTCCCCACTTACATAAGTTTTGATTAGCTGAAAAGTCGTTTTTTTGTTATCTCCTATACCAATCTTTTGATTAATGGCTATAAAATCTGACCAATCCTTAAAACGAAACCCTATTGCTTTACCTTTTCGTGCATGAAAAAATGTTATGAGTTCTGTTAGCTGCTCGTTTGATCTGACCCCGTAAGCTATGTTGTATCTAGTGCGTGCATGAGACCAATTGATGTTGCGCTGTTCACAACCGTTATGAGTTGTTACAACGTCAGTGGAAAATTCCGGTCCTCCAGTGGAACCATAAGATATATTTTCTGGAAATCTAATTTCTGTGAATGACATATGTCCTCCTATGAAAGTAAAATTGAGGTGGTGTAGTAAAACAGGAAAGATCTTAAATTTTTAAAGTTGCTTTATTAATAAGACCGTGCATTTTTAATCCTATTTCTTCTAGAAAAGTAAGGGTACTATTTTCTTCTAACTCACTTTTCAGTTCGTTAATGTTCTTATGACTCTGCGTTAATTGATATACACAAACACATCCAACGACTAAAGCAATTCCAGTAAGACATGCAAAAGGAATTGCTTGAGTAATGATAGCAGCTATAGCAGATGCTGTGAATACTATAGCAGCTATCACAGCAACTGTGCCATAAACAGCTTCTTTCTTGGGAGTGTTAAATAAACTGTGTCAAACCGAAAAAAAAGTAATAAATTGATATAAAAAAATGGAGGTTTGACAATGAGTCAGAAAGTAGTAAACAGAACTACCGGTTTGGTAGATTATAAAGAATTAGAAACAAATATCCTGTTGTCTATACGAGAAGGAAGACCGTTGACAGGAAGAGATGGAGCATTAACACCGTTTATAAAAAAGTTGCTGGAGGTAAGCCTGGAAGGTGAAATAGAAAACCACTTGTCGGCTGAAAGCGAAGAGAATAATCGAAGAAATGGGAGGAATGCAAAGACTTTACGTACAAGCGCAGGGTCATTTGAGCTTTTGACGCCAAGAGATAGGGAAGGAAGTTTCGAACCACAAATAGTCAAAAAAAGGCAAACAAACTTACATCCAGAGCTTGAAACGAAGATTTTGAGCACATTTGCCAGTGGTATGGGCTATAGAGATATAGTGTCACATGTTGAGGAAATTTATGATCACAAAATATCGGTGGCAGAGATATCAAGTATTACTGACAAATTGCTACCAGTAATCAACGAATGGCATAGTCGCCCGCTGCAGTCTGTATATCCGATAGTTTTCATGGTTTTTTAAAGTCAAAGAGGACGGGCATTGCGTAAGTAAATGCATGTATAACATATTAGGCATAGATCAAAATGGCAAAAAAGAAGTATTAGGTTTTTATTTGGCTGAAAGTGAAGGAGCTAACTTCTGGTTGGGAGTGCTAAATGACCTCAAAGAAAGAGGAGTAGAAGATATCCTTATTGCCTGCGTTGATGGGCTGAAAAGCTTTCCTGCAGCTATAAACAGTGTCTTTCCTAATGCGGAAGTGCAGATGTGTATAGTGCATCAGATACGCAACTCACTGAAGTATGTGGCCAGTAAAGATGCGAAGAGTTTTTTGAGCGATTTAAAGAAGGTATATCAAGCTTCAAGCAAGGAAATTGCCGAGAATTATCTGTTGGAATTAGATGAAAAATGGGACACAAAGTACCCTATGGTTATAAAATCTTGGCAGAATAATTGGGAAAACTTGTCTGGTTATTTTAAGTATTCTGGTCCAGTTAGGAGGATAATCTACACCACCAATCCCATAGAGGGGCTACATAGGCAAATTAGGAAATTCACTAAGACCAAAGGCTCATTTACCAGCATAAATGCCTTGTATAAGCAGGTATATTGTGCTATAAAGAAGGCAGAGGAAAAGTGGACGATGCCTGTACATGATTGGGCATTAACTATCTCTCAACTTGATGTTTTCTTTCCTGGCAGATTGAAAATTGAGTTGAACTAAAAATGCGGTTTGACACAGTTTATTTAACACTCCCAATAGAAAGTGTTGGATGTAAAGTTTTATTTTTGCCGCCATACTCGTCTGATTTAAATCCAATTGAGAAGTTCTGGTTTGCCATCAAGCATGCCATAAAAAAAGCGCTGCCAAGCTTTTGGCCTGATATCAATTCTGCTATTGATTTTGTTTTTCAGTATTCAGGTAACCCTTTCTTGGGTTAGCTATAGGATCATCATCTATTCTTTTTTCTCTACAAGTATAGTATTTTCTAAAACGAATGATAAACGTCTAAAATGGTATTACCAACTAAAAGGTGTAAGTCTGTACATTGATGCATTAGAGGTCTGAGGCGACTTTTGATGTTGTGCCAACAATGCTCTATCGGATTTAGATCAGGTGAATATGTTGGAAGATAAAGCAAATGACAGCCAAAAGACTCTATTAATGACTTTGTTTTGGGAGTTTTATGGAATGTAGCATTATCCATAACTATGGTTGTATTACGCTGCAATTGTGGTTCGCTCTAACCATACATTAAATACATCTTTATTACACCCTCCTGTGAAGGTCATTGGTGCAATAAACTTCTTTTCAATCCATCCACCTATTATACTCACTCTTTCCCGCTTTTTTCCGGAACATCAGCATATATTTTTTCTCCTCTTGGAGCTCGTGCATATTCTCAGTATAGAATATATTATACCTTTATCATTCGCTTTTGAAAATACTATACTTGTAGAGAAAAAAGAATAGATGATGATCCTAAATATTTAATAAATTTGACTACTGAGGAATTTCAAAAATCTCAATTTTTTATTAATTGTGAGATGTGGTACATTCTATCTTCATATAGCTTCCCTCTTCATACCTCAACTAATGAAATTAGAAGCATCAACTCCCTTCTGCAAGCAAGCAGCAATAACAGTGTTCATCATTAGAAATGCAATTGTCATTGGGCCAACGCCTCCGGGTACTGGGGTAATAGCTTTGGCTTTCCCTTTTATTCCCTCAAAGTCAACATCACCTACAAGCTCTCCTACATTAACACTATTTATGCCAACATCGATCACTATTGCACCTTTCTTTATCCAGTCTGCTTGAACAAAATTTGGCTTTCCGACTGCTGCAACTACTATATCCGCTTTAGAGCAATATTCAGCTAAATCTTTACTCTGTGAGTGCAAGATGGTAGCAGTGCAATTTTCCTGCAGCAATAGGTGAAACATTGGCTTGCCCACGATATTTGACCTACCAATCACCACTGCGTTTTTACCGGAAAGGTTCTCTTCAATTGATTTAATTAAATGCAAAGAACCTTTAGGAGTGCAAGGTATAAGGCAGTTTTTTTCACCTTTAACTAATCTACCAACGTTTTCATCGTGGAAGCCATCTACATCTTTTTCAATACTTACTGCGTTAATTACTCTGCTTGCACTAATATGATTTGGTAAAGGCAACTGTACTAAAATGCCATGCACAGATCGATCTTCATTTAACTCATTGATTTTTTCAATCAATTCATCTTCTGAAATATTATTAGGCAAAACAATGGTCTCAGAACTTATGCCTATTGATTCCGCTTTTTTCTGTTTGTTGCGAACATAAACCTGACTTGCTGGATTGCTGCCCACGAGAATTACTTTCAGGCAAGGAAAAATGTTATACTCTCTCTTTAAAATATCAATTTTTTGTGATAGCCTCTCACATAGGTCGTTTGCTATTTTTTTACCATCAATAATAATTGTCACTTCCTTGCCACTCCTTAAAGTCAGGTAATTTGATATCAAATAAATCCAATACTTTGCCAACAGAATGATTAATAATATCATCCAACGATTTTGGTTTAATATAGAAAGCAGGCACTGGTGGAGCAATTATTGCTCCCATCTCCGTTAATTTTAACATATTTTGTAAATGCCCAAGATGTAGTGGTGACTCTCGCACCATAAGAATTAATTTTCTTCTTTCTTTTAGCGTTACATCTGCAGCCCTTGTCAATAGATTGGAAGTAACACCTGATGCAATTTCAGACATTGTCTTCATAGAGCATGGTGCTACAATCATTCCTGAGGTTTTAAATGAGCCACTTGCTATTTTTTCTCCTATTTTTTCTTCAGAATAGTAAAAATCTGCAAGTGATGTAATATCTTCAAGTTTTTCTTTAATCTCATGAGCTAGAGTTATTTTTCCAGCACGACTTATCACTAAATGAGTTTCATAACCAAATTTGCAGCGCGTGACGCTGGAATCTATATTTCTTTTTCCCTGGATCCCAGTGTCAGCTACTCGGATGACAGGGATAAGAGATCTATTAATATTTCTTAACGCCTCTAAAATACGTACACCGTAAATAGAACCAGATGCTCCACTTATTCCAATTACAATTCTGCTATTCACTTAACTCTTCTTCGTAGCTCATTCCCAATGCACGTTTATAGGTATCAAGCAATATTTCCTGTTCCTCTCTGTCATCATCATCCATCTTCCTCAGCCTAATAATTTGTTTCATCACTTTTATATCCCAACCTTCATCTGCGGCTTTTACATATACATCACGAATGTGATCTTGCACATCCCTCTTTTCTTGTTCAAGTTTTTCGATTCTCTCTATGTAACCCTTCAACTCTTCAGCCGTTATTTTTACTGTATCTTCCATGAAACTCCACTAATTAATTGCTGCTACTAGTATTACCAGTTTTTACTTGCACTTCAACAACAGTAATAATATTTTTATCTTTTTTTAAAATCTTAAAGCGAAAACCATACATGGAAAACTCCTCGCCTTCGTCAGGAATGCGCTCTATTTCATTCACAATCATACCTGCTAGAGTTGTAGCTTCTTCATCAGGGAGATTCCAGTGTAACTGCCTGTTAATGTCCCTAATAGTAGATTTTCCTTCTATGTGATACATATTGTCAGATATTTTCTTTATGAAATTCTCCGTGATCAAATCATGTTCATCCGAAATTTCTCCAACTATTTCTTCCAGTATGTCCTCAAGAGTTACAATTCCCTGCAGTGCTCCATACTCATCAATAACAAATGCAAGGTGTTTCCTGTTCTTACGGAAGTTATGAAGTTGCACGCTGAGCGGTGTACTTTCTGGTATAAACCAAGGCTTTGACATAACTTGGGTAATGTCAACTTCTTCCGCTTTATTATTCTTTTCACGCAAGGCATTTATTAGACCCTTCACGTGAATTACACCGATAATATCATCTGGTTCTTTTTGCCATAAAGGTATCCTACTATGACTGCTAGTTAAAATTTCCCTTATTAACTCTTCTTTACTTCGATTTATATCAAGAGAAAATAAATTTCTTCTATGGGTCATAATTTGTGATATTTCTGTCTCAGCCAAATCAAGTATGCTGCTTAGCATATCTAAATCCTGTTGTAACATAGTTCCTTCACTGCGGTGAAGAGTAATCATATTACGCATTGCATCCGCTGCAGATATTACTTCCTTATCTTTATGCAGCCCACATAATTTCAGGATGAGGTTAACAATAAATTGAATACCTAGCGTCAATGGAGAAAAAATCTTTACAAAAAACAATACAAAATAAGCAGAAAATGATGCAAATTTTTCAGGATTTTGAATAGCATAAGTTTTTGGTAGAACTTCGCAGAATAATAAAATACAAAATGTCATTATAATTGTTGATAGGAGAATGCCCTCATTTCCAAAAAGATTGATAAATATTGCTGTAAATAAAGCAGAGCAAGTAATATTAATAATTGTATTGCCGAGCAATACCGTTCCTATTGTCAATTCTTTCTTATTTAATAAGCGGTCTATTATCCTGGCTCTTTTGTTACCGTCTAGCTTTAGCTTATTAACTCGAGAACGGCTAATTGAGGTTAAGCCTATTTCTGCTCCTGAGAACAAAAACGATAAAATTAACAAAATAAAAATTGCTGATGATACTAAGACCAATAACCAATCCATTAAAGTACGATGTTATTGTGATAAAAAATAAAATTAATTTTACATGTTATGAGAGGTATTTGCAAGCCTGAATTTATATTGCCGAATTTTATATATCTTTAATCTTAAAAAATAAATCATAAAGCATATTACACGCCGCATTCACATGCTCATCCTCAATGATAAGTGGTGGGGTTATCCTTACTACTTTGTTGTTTGAAACCCTAGTTATTATTAAACCTTTATCAAGAGATCGACTAATAACTTTATCAGCTACAGGAGTTGCTAGTTCTATTCCCATTAGTAACCCTTCTCCACGAACTTCTGAAATCATCTCAGGAAATTCTTTAGCTAAAGGCAACAGCTTTTCTTTTAAATATTTACTAATTCTCTTAACATGATCAAAAAAGCCTTCTTTTAGCATTATATCGAGCACTGCATTACCAACAGTCATGGCAAGTGGATTGCCACCATAGGTTGATCCATGAGTTCCTGGAGTGATTGCTTCTGCTATGTAATCTTTTACTAAACATGCAGCTAGAGGAAAACCGTTACCCATAGCTTTTGCACAGGTTAGCATATCAGGTTCAATGCCGACATTTTGATAATAAAATAAAGAACCGATGCGTCCATATCCGCATTGCACTTCATCAAAGCACAAAATTATCCCTTGAGCTTTTGTTATTTTCCTTACTTTTTGAAGATATTCTACGTCTAGTGGATATACTCCGCCTTCGCTTTGTATGGGCTCTAAAAACACAGCAGCTGTTTCATTGCTGATTTTTTTCTCCAAAGCTTTAATGTCATTTCTTGGCACTTTATCAAAACCAGAAAGAAGCGGAGCAAAACCTTCGCGTGATTTTTCACTGTTTCCAGCAGAAATTGCAGCAATACTGCGGCCATGAAACCCTCCTTCAATTGTAACAATACGATTACGTTTTGCTTGCCTTTTTGAATAAAAGTAACGACGAATAAACTTAATTGCAGCTTCTGTTGCTTCAAGCCCACTTGAGCAGAAAAAAACTTTATCTGCAAAAGTAAGGGTTGTTAAACGGTCAGCAAGCCTTTCTTGCTCGGGAATAGTGAAAATGTTAGAGCAGTGCCATAGTGAGCTCAATTGCTCTTTCAGTTTGTCTGTAATGTATGGATGACAATGCCCTAAAGAAGTTGTAGAAATACCTGCAGCAAAATCTAAATATTTTTTACCATCTTTGTCAAAAAGATATGCCCCTTCTCCCCTAACTATAGGAGTGTCAAGTCTATTGTACGCATTAACAACATGATCCATTTTATAAGTATTGTGGTATTATCTGTATTATACCTGAAATGAATCCATTAACACAAAGCTTTTCCTTTAACCTCTTATGCTACCTCAACTAAAAATTTGGCTAATGCAAACCTTTTTTGTCATTCTATAGCTAAAGTGACTTAGTTTTACCAACACTTATTAGCATTGTAAAAGTTTTTGTTTCTATTGAATGACAGTTGTAGCCTATGCAAGAAGTCTATTGACTTTGAGCGCACTTTAGCCTATACAATTTTAATATCTTAAACTACTGGACATGCCCGATCTAAAGACAATGATGTTAAATTTTGGCCCTCAGCACCCAGCTGCACATGGAGTGTTGCGCCTTGTTTTAGAGATGGACGGCGAAGTGGTTGAGAGAGCTGATCCTCATATTGGGCTTTTGCACCGCGGTACTGAAAAATTAATAGAACATAAAACGTACCTTCAAGCTTTGCCTTATTTTGATCGCCTTGATTATGTATCACCAATGTCACAAGAGCATGCATATTCACTGTGTGTGGAGAAATTGTTGCAATGCGAAATTCCAATTAGGGCAAAGTATTTACGTGTCTTGTTTTGTGAACTGACGAGAATACTAAATCATTTACTGAACGTCTCTTCTCAAGCACTTGATGTTGGAGCAATGACTCCCCTTTTATGGCTCTTTGAAGAAAGAGAAAAAATACTGGAATTTTACGAAAGAGCTTCAGGTGCAAGGTTTCACGCAGCTTACATCAGGCCAGGTGGAATTGCAGCAGATGTTCCAGAAGGTTTGATTGAGGATATTGCAAAGTTTATAGAGCAATTTCCAAAGTATATAGACGATGTTGATGAACTTTTAACAGAAAATAGAATATGGAAGCAACGCACTGTAGGAATTAGTGAAATATCAGTAGCGCAAGCACTTGATTGGGGCTTTAGTGGCCCAATGTTGCGCGCTGCTGGGCTTGCTTGGGATTTGCGAAAAAGCCAGCCATATGAGATATATGATCAACTAGATTTTGATATACCGATCGGCCAAAATGGCGACTGTTATGACCGTTATCTAGTTAGAATGGCAGAGGTCAGGCAGTCTGTTAGCTTAGTGAAGCAGTGTATAGAGAAAATGCCTGAAGGGCCAGTAAAAACTGAAGATAGAAAAATTTCTCCACCGCCAAGAGCGGAGATGAAAAAATCTATGGAAGCTCTCATCCACCATTTTAAACTTTATTCGGAAGGGTATCATGTACCAAAAGGTGAGGCTTACACAGCTGTTGAGGCACCAAAAGGCGAGTTTGGAGTGTATATAGTTTCAGATGGTACCAATAGACCTTACAGATGCCGAATAAGAGCACCTGGCTTTGCACATTTACAAGCCTTAGATTTTATGGCAAAAGGACACATGCTTGCCGACGTTGCAGCAATTATTGGCTCACTCGATATAGTTTTTGGTGAGATTGATAGGTAATTATTGTAAAATAGCAACTCAACTAATGGTCAATACATCTTCTATTAAAAATTGTACAAATTCATTGCCATTCCAGTAATTCATAGAGATTTTACCCAAAATAGCTTTAACATTACCCTGCATGATAGCAGAGCCAAGATGAGTATTTGCAGAACGAAATGCAATAGCTCTTACCATAATATTATCATCAGCAATAAAACATTTTATATGGTCAACTCCTATAACTTCAGGCTTTCTTATCTTTGCTCCTTGGATAATAAACCTTGGTTCAGGATTCCCAACTCCAAATGGTCCCAAGCGTTGCAATTGATTCCATAAAGATAAATTTATTGCTTTAGCAGTTACTATACTATCAGCTTTTAAAGTTTTCTCATTTATAGAGTTTGAAAATCTTTCAGTAAAAAAATCATGCAAATCATTTATTTTGTCTTCTTTAATTGAAAATCCTGCCGCCATACTATGGCCACCACCTTCAATAATTAAATTTGTAAACTTTGCGGAAAGGACTGCAGCACCGATATCAACTCCCAAAATTGATCTACAGCTTGCTTTTCCTATTCCATTGTTTAAAGACATCACTATTGTTGGTAAGTGAAACTGCTCCTTTAGCCTCGATGCAATTATACCGATTATTCCCTGGTGCCAGTTGCCGCTTACCATTATAAAATTTACACCTAATTGGGCAAATTTTTCCGCTTGTGCTGTAGCTTCCAAGAGAGCCTCATTTTCTAACACTTTCCTTGCATTATTCAAATCTATTAATTTTAGCGCGATTGAATGTGCCTCTTCATCATCATCGGTGGAAAGCAACCTTGCACCGAGCGATGCTTCTCCAATTCTTCCTCCAGCATTTATGCATGGCCCAATACTAAACCCTAATCGTGAAACACTTGGTTTTTCAAGGATCCCCAAAGCATCAAATAAAACACGCAAGCCAACGTTTTTTCTTGCTGACATAACTTTTAATCCTTGTGAGACAAATGCTCTATTGAGGCCTGTAATCTGCATAACATCGCAAACAGTTCCAAGGGCAACTAAATCCAGCAGATCAAATAAATCTGGTTCTTTTTTGTTGGTAAAAAATCCTTGCTCACGTAGGCTTTTATTAAGAGCAATAATCAGCAGAAATGACACTCCAACTGCTGCAAGGTTAGTATAAGGAGAGCTTTCATCAAGGCGGTTTGGGTTAACAACTGCTACGGCGCTTGGTAACTTTTCCGTACCAAGATGATGATCGACAACTATAATATCAAGACCAAAGACCTTTGCATCTTCTATTGGTTGATATGCAAGCGTACCGCAATCAACGGAAATACATAAATCGATCCCGTTTTTTTTAAGTTGTAATAAAGCATCTGTGTTTAATCCATAGCCCTCATCAACACGATCTGGAATGTAGATTATAGAGTGTATATCGATTGCTCTCAGGTACCTGTTAATCAATGCTGACGACGTTGCACCATCAACATCATAGTCACCAAATATTGCAATGTTTTCATTATTCTTTATTGCCCGTATTATACGAGAAACAGCTTTATCCATATCAAGAAGGTGAAAGGGATCTGGTAATAGCGATCTGATTAGTGGATATAAGAAGTCGCTCGCATTTTCCATGTTAACACCACGAGTAACCAATATTCTTGCTAGTACTTCTGGCAACTCAAATCTCTGTATAAGAGTTAAGATTTCCCTTTGATCTGCTTCTTGCAACTTCCACAATGCATTTGTTATGCTGCGCTTTTCAATTTCAAGTAGCATATTCTTTGTAAATAAAACTACTTTACCAGAACTTTTAAACTTGTTCTATAATTGTATTAGATGCACAGTTCCAGAGTGTGATGGTATGATAAAATGTGAGAAAAAAATATCATCAAAGGGAGGAATTATGGGACAAGTATTACATGGGTGCGCCAGAACAACAGAGACAATTCGTAGAGCAATACAAAATAGTAAAGAGAGCATAGCAAAACTCTCCAAGTGTTATAACCTTAAACCAAAAACTATTATTAAGTGGAGAAAACGCTCATTTACCAAAGATGCTGGTATGGGTCCAAAGCATCCAAGATCAACTGTTTTAACTTTAGAAGAGGAGGCTATAATTGTTGCATTTCGTAAGCATACTCTATTGCCATTAGATGACTGTCTCTACGCTTTGCAAACCTCAATCCCACATTTGAGTCGCTCCAGCTTACATCGTTGTTTACAAAGGCAAAACATTAGCAGACTACCAGATGTCGATGGTGAAGTTAAATCAAGAAAGAAATTCAAACAATATCCTATAGGCTATTTCCATATTGATATCGCGGAAGTTAGAACAGAAGAAGGAAAGCTGTATTTGTTTGTTGCAATAGATCAAATTCACCTACGTTGAGTTGCACAAAAGTGCTACAAAACCCATAGCTGCTGAGTTTTTAGGTAATCTGATTAGAATTTTACCGTATAAAATCCACACTATTTTGACAGATAATGGCATACAATTTACAAATCAGAAGCGCCATAAATACGCCTTCCAACACATATTTGATAGAGTTTGTGAAGAAAATAACATTGAAATCGTCTGACAAAAGTTAGCCATTCTTGGACAAATGGACAAGTTGAACGTATGAATAAAACTTTAAAGAATGCTACAGTTAAGAAATATTACTATCGTTCGCATCAGCAACTTAAGGAGCATCTTTATGACTTTGTTATGGCCTACAATTATGCAAAGAGACTCAAAGCTCTTAGGGGTCTTACGCCTTTTGAATTTATATGTTCTCAGTTGACAAAGTCTCCTGAATTATTTATAATAGATCCACACCATCACACTCTGGAACCATACATCTTATA
This sequence comes from Wolbachia endosymbiont (group A) of Urophora cardui, assembly GCF_964028435.1. Taxonomy (NCBI): domain Bacteria; kingdom Pseudomonadati; phylum Pseudomonadota; class Alphaproteobacteria; order Rickettsiales; family Anaplasmataceae; genus Wolbachia; species Wolbachia endosymbiont (group A) of Urophora cardui. The sequence continues at coordinate 468,531 of NZ_OZ034774.1, read as the reverse complement.
CTCTACCTTAATTCTAGTTTCCGGACAACCTCTATCTCTACAAAAACTATATTTTTCTTCAGAAGAGAGTTATATTGTAACTATGGACAAAATAATCATAAAAAAATTTGGTGGGACTTCGCTAACTGATTTAAACCGAGTTGCAAATTTGATAAAAAACGATATTGAGAAAGGTTGTAATGTAATCGTTGTTGTATCTGCTGTTGCAGGATTTACTGACCAAATGGCTTTTCAGGCTAGGCAAATCTCAAATTTAAGTTGCAGACAAGAGTTATCAGAGTATGACGTTATGCTTTCAGCAGGAGAACAAATTTCTTGCGGTCTATTAGCTATCACTCTCCAATCGATCGGAGTTAATGCTAAATCGTGGCTTGCCTGGCAGTTACCGATTGTAACTGATGATTTTTATTCTGAGTCTAAAATAAAAACAATAAAGATTGACCGTGTGAAAAGATCTTTTGCTGAGGGTTATACTGCTGCGATCATCGCTGGTTTTCAGGGTATAAATGATGATAGAATCACTACTTTTGGAAGAGGAGGCTCTGATATATCAGCAGTTGCCTTCACGGTAGCCTTTGGTGTTAGAACTTGCGAAATTTTTACTGATATTGATGGAATATATACAGCAGACCCGAGAATTGTTCCAAAGGCACGCAAGCTCAAATTTATCTCTTACGATGAAATGTTGGAAATGTCGTCATCTGGTGCTAAAATACTGCATAATCGTTCAGTACAACTTGCAATGAAGCATAACATTAAAGTGCAAGTGCTATCCACTTTTAAAGAAGTAGAAGGCACCACAGTACTACACAAAAGGGATGTACTAGAGAGATACTTAATTACTGGAATAGCTTATAGCACTAATGAAGCTCTTGTAACTTTCACTAACCTTGCAAATAACTTGCGTACTTTAAGAGATATAGTAGGGGCAAACGTTAAAATTGATATGATACATGGGTCAAGTTTTGTTATCTCCAAATTTGATATTGATTTAATGGAAAAGTTACTGAATAAGAATGAAAATTATGCTATAAACGATAATGTAGCTAAAATTTCAATAATTGGTATTGGTGTTATGTCTAACACTGAAGTGATGCACCGCACACTCAAGGTTTTAAGCGAAAAAAAGATAGAAATACTTGCTATCACAACATCCGAAATCAAAATCAGTATAATTGTTCAAAAAGAATACGTTGTAGCTTTGGTCAAAGATTTACATACTGAGTATGAGCTTGATATGCAACACTAGGATAGGCTCTACGTCCACAACTGTACGAACATTGCAATTTGGGCCTACCAAGGAGGGTGTCATTCTCCTGTCATCCAAGTAGCTGACACTGGTTCCTTTATGACGGTGTCATCCCAGTGCCCAGACACTGGGATGGCTTTGTTGCATCACACTTTATGAGATGGTGATTTATGGTAAATTCATGTAACTATCTCAAATTTAGCCATACCAATATCAGTGAATTTATTAAGCAAATAGCATTTGATTAGCAGTTCTTTTTCTCGATTTATCTCAGATTTATTCCTAAAACTAAATCCGAATATTTGCTTTAATCTTGAGAAAAACCCTTCAATATAAGATCTTTTCCCATAATTTACTTCTTTTTTCCATTCTTTCATGCCATCTTCACCGTATAATTTTATTAACCTAATAGCAGCATTCCTGTCAGACATATAATCTATTTCTGGATGTTCTGCCGCATTGTTTATTGGTGGAATTTTTGTCTTTATATCATATTCGTTACACAACTTATAAAACTTGTGCCTATCACATGCTCTATCTGCATATAGTGCTTTTATGGCATGCTGAAAATCAACTTCTTTTAGCAAATCACAAGCTCCATAGTGATCAGAGTAGACACCGTTACTGTATTTTACAGCTATGGCTTTTTTGTTGTTTATATTCAACATTACGTGCAATTTTCTCGTTTGCTCATAGCCACGATATTTTCTGTCAGTGCTATTTTCCTTGCTGTGTGTTGTTGTATATACTAATTCCTGTACTGTCTATAGCAATTTCGATATCTTCCATATTATTTTTATCAATTCTGCAATCATTTATCTTAATATTAAGTTTCTTTTGATGCTTGTGAATAGCTGATAACTGCCAAATCTCTTCCTATTTATTGCAAATACCCTTTTATAAACCCGACTGTTTGTCTTAAACCAATTCTAAAGAAACTGACGATTATATGCACCAAAATCACAACTTTATCACTATAAATATAGTTGCCGCCCTGCATTTTTGGACAATTCTCGTACCAATTTTCTATGGCGTCATTGATATAACAAAAAATGCTTCCTCTTTCTTGGAGAAATTTGTTATATTCATGGCAGTTACTGACTCTCATTTTTTGTGGCATATTTTTTCTTCAACAGTTAAATGGCTATTTATAATGAATTTTGTCAGTAACTGCCAGTTCTTTTCACTTGAGCGATGCAACAAAGCCATCCCAGTGTCAGCTACTCGGATGACATCATAGGGGCGCTGGGATGACACCCTGACAATCGTCATCCCGCTACTTGTTAGCGGCTAAGAGATACCGCGGCGGTATGATGTAGGGGTTGCCGAGAACTTGTCATTCCAGTGCTTGACACTGGAATCTAGTTCTTATTGTACATTTACTTGGTGTAGAGTTAAGTTTCCTGGATCCCAGTGTCTGGGCACTGGGATGACAAAGGAGAGCAGTGTCAGCTACTTGCATAACACCATTTGTTGTGGGAGTGTTAAATAAACTGTGTCAAACCGCATTTTTAGTTCAACTCAATTTTCAATCTGCCAGGAAAGAAAACATCAAGTTGAGAGATAGTTAATGCCCAATCATGTACAGGCATCGTCCACTTTTCCTCTGCCTTCTTTATAGCACAATATACCTGCTTATACAAGGCATTTATGCTGGTAAATGAGCCTTTGGTCTTAGTGAATTTCCTAATTTGCCTATGTAGCCCCTCTATGGGATTGGTGGTGTAGATTATCCTCCTAACTGGACCAGAATACTTAAAATAACCAGACAAGTTTTCCCAATTATTCTGCCAAGATTTTATAACCATAGGGTACTTTGTGTCCCATTTTTCATCCAATTCCAACAGATAATTCTCGGCAATTTCCTTGCTTGAAGCTTGATATACCTTCTTTAAATCGCTCAAAAAACTCTTCGCATCTTTACTGGCCACATACTTCAGTGAGTTGCGTATCTGATGCACTATACACATCTGCACTTCCGCATTAGGAAAGACACTGTTTATAGCTGCAGGAAAGCTTTTCAGCCCATCAACGCAGGCAATAAGGATATCTTCTACTCCTCTTTCTTTGAGGTCATTTAGCACTCCCAACCAGAAGTTAGCTCCTTCACTTTCAGCCAAATAAAAACCTAATACTTCTTTTTTGCCATTTTGATCTATGCCTAATATGTTATACATGCATTTACTTACGCAATGCCCGTCCTCTTTGACTTTAAAAAACCATGAAAACTATCGGATATACAGACTGCAGCGGGCGACTACGCCATTCGTTGATTACTGGTAGCAATTTGTCAGTAATACTTGATATCTCTGCCACCGATATTTTGTGATCATAAATTTCCTCAACATGTGACACTATATCTCTATAGCCCATACCACTGGCAAATGTGCTCAAAATCTTCGTTTCAAGCTCTGGATGTAAGTTTGTTTGCCTTTTTTTGACTATTTGTGGTTCGAAACTTCCTTCCCTATCTCTTGGCGTCAAAAGCTCAAATGACCCTGCGCTTGTACGTAAAGTCTTTGCATTCCTCCCATTTCTTCGATTATTCTCTTCGCTTTCAGCCGACAAGTGGTTTTCTATTTCACCTTCCAGGCTTACCTCCAGCAACTTTTTTATAAACGGTGTTAATGCTCCATCTCTTCCTGTCAACGGTCTTCCTTCTCGTATAGACAACAGGATATTTGTTTCTAATTCTTTATAATCTACCAAACCGGTAGTTCTGTTTACTACTTTCTGACTCATTGTCAAACCTCCATTTTTTTATATCAATTTATTACTTTTTTTTCGGTTTGACACAGTTTATTTAACACTCCCTTCACTAAGGTTATCTTGAATGTTCTAACTTGTATTTTTCTATGGAAGGCATTTTTATTGAGTGAGCAAGTGTCTTTCTAATATTGAACTCCTCATTTTTTTCATTTCGTTGCAGTAAGTTAATGTTATTTATTTTATTTACTAAATCTTTCCCTTTCTCCAGAGTCTTTAAATCACTTTCGTTAATGTGATGTTCATTGTAAAATTCTGCAACAATTTCTTTTCTTTTCGGGTGAGTATTTAAAAATTCCGACACCTGATGTTTAGCAACAGCTTGAATAAATTTCTTATTAAATCTTGAATCGTTATATAGATTTTCCAAACTTTTGTCATAATGTTTTGCTTCGTTTATAGTGAGTTTTATTATCTCTTCTATACCACTTAGAAGTTCCCTATACAATTTGTCATATCTATTGCCTGACACATGTGTAGCGAATGTTTGTTCAATGTATTTTGTTATGTAATTTTGCAGTGTGTTGTCTATTGTGCTTATGTTCATCAACCTACCTCAATGTTATATTAACTATTTTACATGTAGAAAGGTTAATATTGAGTTAATAGGGTACTTCTGAAGTCAAATTTTACTGAAAATTATAGTATTTAATATATAATTGTTAGCATGAAATAAAAACATAAATAAAATGGATCTTGTAACAAAAGTGAAGCTCAAGATAAAGATGAATAAGGGCAAAATCATAAATATACTTGTCATTTGTGGTGTAATTTTTTTCATATACCTTATTCATGAGCCAGTTGTAGATATGGTAGAAAAAATTATAAGTAAAATAAAAGGTCTCTTTTAAAAATAGAAAAAGTGAACTTTTTCCATCATCCAAACTTGAACCTGGAAAATTTAGTTAATGCATAAACTACTTATGTTGGCTATGAGTTCAACTGTATAAAATTCCGGTAAATTAAAATAAGTATTCATAAAAATATTGTTTTCTATAAACAGAGTATCTATAATACTAGCTTTGGGGTAAAGTACTGCAGAGGAATTTTTTAATCTGGTTGTTGGCGTCACTGTTTTATGCGTACCAATATATATTACGCGTAATTCCAAACATAATTGCGCCTGGATTGATAACAAAATTTAACATAAGTATTACAGATGTTGGCCAGTTTGGTGGGTTATACTATGTAGGCTATACGCTAGCTCATATACCTGTTGGTCTTTTCCTTGATAGATTTGGGCCAAAATTTGTTTTGCCTGCTTGTATTGTTTTAACATTTACCGGAACATTACCGCTTATATGTTTTGATGAGTGGTATTATTCAATACTTGGCAGAATAGTCGTTGGAATTGGGTCGTCCGCTTCAGCAATTGGGCTTTTTAAAGTTGCAAGCATGTATTTTGCGCAAGAAAAATCAGCAAGAATGGCTAGTTTATCCATAATTATAGGAACTTTGGGGGGGATATGTGGCGGATTACCGTTAGACTTCTTACTCAATAAATTTGGCTGGAATTATGTTATCTATACCTTCTCAGCATTCGGGTGTTTACTTGCTCTGCTACTGTTCTTAGTAACGCCTGAAAGCAATGCTCAACAGGAAAAAGTTAGCATTAGAGACTTGAAAAACATACTTTTCAACAAGCATATTATTCTAATTAGCTTTTTTGGTGGACTCATGGTCGGTCCAATGCAAGGTTTTGCTGATGGTTGGGCGAAAGCATTCTTTTTTGAAGTATATGAAATGAATGAAGGCTTGGCATCTTCTCTCTCTTCCGTAATATTGATAGGAATGTTAACAGGATCATTCTCTTTGGCTTATTTATTGGAAAAGTATAAAAATAAGCATTATGAAGTAATAATTTCATGCTCATTTGCAATGATCGCCGGTTTTCTATTACTTTTTACTCAGATTGGTGGCTTGTATGTTGTATTACCTACGCTTTTTATTATCGGCTTTGCATCTGGATATCAAGTAGTTACAATTTATAAAGCACTAAGTTATGTAAATAATAACTTAGTAGGCTTAGCTACAGCTGTGTCAAACATGATAGTCATGGGTTTTGGCTATTTTTTTCACACTGGAATCGCAAAAATAATAAATTTGTGTTGGGATAGAACAGTAATACAAGGAAATCCTGTGTATAGTGCTGAATTGCTGATAAAAGCAACATCTATTATTCCTGTATGTTTGCTAATAGCTGTTTTTGGGCTCTTATGGTTAAAAAAGCAGGATAAGTAGTCTTAAAATTGCTTGTGCATCTTAAAATTAAAGCGAGGTTTGATCTATGATGAGTGTTTTAAAAAAAATCTGTGGCTCTAAAAATAGTTTAAAGTCTTTTGATAACGAGGTTTATCAGTTTATAGAAAAAGAGTTACAACGTCAAAAGTCACAATTGCAATTAATTGCATCAGAGAATTTTGCAAGTAAAGCAGTAATGGAAGCACAAGGCTCTTTTCTGACTAATAAATATGCAGAAGGCTATCCAGGAAAAAGGTATTACTGTGGTTGTGAGCATGTGGACAAAGTTGAAAGTCTAGCTATAGAAAGACTTTGTAAGCTGTTCGGTGTTAAATTTGCAAACGTTCAACCTCACTCTGGTTCTCAGGCAAATCAGGCGGTATTTGCTTCACTGCTTACTCCAGGCGATACAATACTTGGATTATCACTGAGTTGCGGTGGACATCTAACTCATGGTGCGGCACCAAGCTTTTCTGGTAAATGGTTTAAGTCAATTCAGTATACAGTTAACAAAGACACTTATCTGCTCAATATGGATGAGATAGAAAAGCTGGCGCTGGAGCATAAACCAAAATTGATCATAGCTGGTGCTTCTGCTTATCCGAGAAAAATGGACTTCAAACGCTTTCGCGAAATTGCAGATAAAGTTGGTGCTTATTTGCTTGCAGACATTGCTCACTATGCAGGGCTTATTGCAGCGGGCGAATATCCATCTCCTGCTGAATATGCACATGTTATGACTTCCACGACTCACAAAACTTTGCGTGGTCCTCGTGGTGGAATAGTGATGACCAATGATGAAATATTACACAAAAAAATTCAATCTGCAGTTTTTCCAGGATTGCAGGGCGGGCCACTTATGCATGTAATAGCTGCAAAAGCTGTTGCATTTAAAGAAGCATTAGCGCCAGAGTTTAAGACTTATAGCAAGAAAATCGTGGAAAATGCGAAAGTACTAGCTCAAGAATTGCAAAAGCATGGACTCGACATTATAACCGGTGGCACTGACTCTCATATAGTGCTAGTTGACTTAAGATCGCAGAAATTAACTGGAAAAGACGTTGTAGATAGCCTTGAGAGGGCTGGCATTACCTGCAATAAAAACTCTGTACCATTTGATACAGAAAAGCCAACCATCACTTCAGGGCTCCGTTTTGGCACCGCTGCTGAGACAACACGCGGACTTGAGGCAGAAAATTTTAAAGAGATAGCCAGCCTAGTAAATGAAGTGGTTCAGGGATTAATCAGCGGAAATAGCTCAAGTGTCGAAAAAGCAGTAAAAACTAAAGTTGAAAAGATTTGTAGTAATTTTCCTATTTATTAATTTATGTGGTGTCATCCAAGTAGCTGGTAGAAACGAAAAAACTTACTTGACAAACTCCGCCAGTCCCCTTATTATGACGATAAGGGTATTTATGACTCAAAACTTGTTTTTGACCTGCAGGCTCAATGACAAAATTCAGTAAAAAACTCAGGGTATTTTTTGGCGGATTACATAAAATTATAGCGGCTGCATGTCTTTTAAATTTTTTCTACATTCAGCCAAACCGCGCTTATTTTAAGCGTTAGCACATTATTACAGCGCCACTTACAGTAATATAGAGTCAAAACTCGCACCACGGGAGTTCTTTGCCTTTTTTTTCATTTGGTAAATTTCTTAATGTTTATAGCTAAAAGAGCCCAAGAGAGGTGTCATCCCGCTGCTTGTTAGCGGGATCTATGTGAGATACCGCGGCGGTATGACGGTTAATTATTCCGCGCGGGATGACAAGAAAGGAGCAGCAGGATGACACCTCACCATGTCATTCCAGCGCGTGGCACACATCTGTACGAACATTGTTATAATAAGAGTTCATGAAAGATGTCATCTGGAATCTTGTTCCAATGTTAAACAACACAAAGTTGAAAAAGTAGAGCAAGAATTACTTACAATTCAATAATTCTCCAAAATCAATTATGTTTGAAAAGTAATCACTATCTATAACGTCATCACTCACACCGTTAACGTGAATAAGGACTGGACGACATGAAAAGCCTTTTGGACGCTTTAGTGTATCTATTTTCTTTTGTACTTCTTGTATTATTGAATGACCGATTTTATTTTTTGAAAATTTGATTTCGCAAATGTAGAGAGTGTTAAACCTTGTTTGAATCATGTAATCAATTTGACAACCAGCACCTGTCTTCCTCTGAAAAAATGGATTTTCGCTTACTATTCCATCAATTCTCAAGATATTATGTATGCTCTTTCTATTGTTAAGCACCAAATTTTCAAACTGAAGTCCAATAATTGTATGCCACTCTGGTAGAGATGTAAGTAACCCTATAGAGTAGGTGTCGCGATTAATTTTTCCTAGATTTTTTTCAATATATTTTAGATAAAACCTTAAATAATTATCTTGAAGTCTGTACTTCCTGAGTCGTGAATCAGTACCCGTTTTTATATCCCAAGTGTGATCCTTTGCAATAAAACCGGCAAGCTCGAGCTCATATAGATACTCAGAAATGCGTCCGTGTCTTGCAATGTTTAAAGCAGTACAAATTTCTTCCTGTTCTTTAGCTCCAGTAGAAAGAGCTCTCACTACTTGCTTATAAAAAGCTGTTTTTCGCATGAATAGATCTGAAAATATTTGGTCAAACTCCTCAACTAAAAACCCACCTTTTGTAAAACAAAGCTTTTTAATATTTTCTTCAGTACCATGTTTAAAATTTACCTCTTCTAAATATTTTGGAATTCCACCGGTTACTGCAAGCACCTTAAACTTTTCGTATGCTGAAATATTTTTTGGCCAAAATTCATTGCAATCAGAAAGTGATAACTCCCCGAGTGTTAAAGTCAACGATATTCTTCCTACAAAACCAGTACTACTAAGTATATTTTTTTCAATCCAGGATGGCTTTGTTGCATAGCACTGATAGGCATGTAAATCACAGTGAATTTACGCAGCTAATTTAAATTTAGCCATACCTATATCAGTAAATTTGTTCAATAAGTAGCACTTAATTAACAGCTCTTTTTCACGATTTACCTCTGATTTATTTTTCAAGCCAAACCCAAATATTTGCTTCAACCTATAGAAAAAGACTTCAATATAAGACCGTGCTCCATACTTAACTTTTTTCTTCCATTCATTAATACCATCTTCATAATTCTCATATGACCTAATTCTACTAATATACTTGTTTCTTTCTGATAAGTAGTCAGCTAAACAAATTTTAGTATCCTTCCTAGGGCGAATAATAGGCACAATATTGTATTTTCTGCATTCTTTATACACACTTTTTATATCATAAGCCGCATCTGCTCGAATAGAACAAATGTTATATTTATCACTGACTTCTTCTAACATATCGCAGACCGGCAAATAGTCTACAGCAACACCACTAGTGTAGTTCATGCTTATTGCTTTCTTATCATTTATGTTTAAAACAACATGTAATTTTCTTACTTGACCATAACCACTGTATTTTCTTTTTCGAATATTAAGCTTACTATGCCCACCGTTCTTATTGTAGATACTAACTCTAGTGCTATCTACGGCAATTTCAACATTTTCCAGATCATCTTTATTGCTTCTATGGTCATCAATCTTCAAATTAAGCTTTTTAAATCTTCTGGAAGCTTGTGTATAGCTGATAATCTTAAGTTTTTTGCCTATTTGTACCATATAACCTTTTACAAAACCTACAGCTTGTCTCAAGCCAATTCTAAAAAGATGAACTATTATGTGTATTAAAATTACAACTTTATCACTATAAGTGTTATTGCCACCTGCAACTTTTGGACTATTTTCATACCAATTTTCTATGGCTTGATTAACAAAATGAAAAACATTTCCTCTTTTTTTGAGAAACTCGTTATATTCTCTTTGGTTACTTACTCTCATTTTTTGTGGCATAAGTTGTACTTGTTTGAAAAATGCCTATTTTACAACAAAATGCGTTAGTAGCCATATATTAAAAAGCTTTTCTTCTTACAATAACCTCAACCAACACTAGCTATGCAACAAAGCCATCCAGGATGAAGCTGATCCACAGACAACAAAAATTAGCTTGTTATTATTTTTTAGCTGTGTATCCCAAAAATTCTTTATTTTGCCTAAAAAAGTTGGATCTTTTGAGCCCATCCAAGAAATTTCATCAAGGAGCAATAATATTTTGCCAGATAGTAAACGTTCACCAACTGCCCATAGTAAGTCACTCCAGTCGTCATATCTAGCAAAAGATGTATTAAATTGTCTAGCAACTTGTCTAGAAAATTCATTAAGTTGGTGGGATGTTGTAGTATGCTTTTCTGGTGGCAAACCTGCAAATGAGTAATGTTGTTCGAAATGTTTACCAAACTCTTGAATTAAACGACTTTTTCCTATACGACGCCTTCCTTTGACTACTACAAAAGATGCAGTGTTTTTTTCCGTAAGCTCCAGCAGTTGCTTCAACTCGGTTTGCCTACCAATAAATGATGGAGACATAAAATACAAAATATAAATCTTTGTCTCCATTATACACAATGAAATTGGAGACGTAAATAAGTAAATTTCGATCTTTGTCTCTATAGTGCTATAGCTAAACTGACTTACGACAATTTGAAAAACCGTCATTCCGCTACGTGTTAGCGGAATCTATGCTGGGATACCGCGAATGAATCGCGGTATGACGGTTCGCGGCGGTATGACGGTTCGCGGTGGTATAGTAACTCGTCATTCCGCTACGTGTTAGCGCCGCGGCGGTATAGCTATAAATTGTTGATATCTTTTTTATATCACATTTTTAACTTACAATAGTTAGCCAGCGTTTCTTACATTAACCAAATCTTTCGAATTCTGCACTCACCACTACCTATAACTCACTTTCACGCAATATTGATCGTTCTTAAAAAGCAATCTAACATTTTTTATTCCTTGATTGCGAAGCTTTGATGCAGCTGATTTAGCAGCCTGAGCACTTTTAAAAAATGCAACATATCCCTTACTTTCTGCACTGTCTTGTTTCGGGTGACGTTTCTGCATTTCTTTTTCATATTGCTTTCTGTAATGAGGAGTATTTTGTATCAATTGTTCTGACATCTTTCTTAGGTATTGGACTTTTACCTTTGCAAGCCCTACTTTATGAAATCCTAAGACTTGAGCTGCTTTTTCTGATAAGTCTATTATTCTGCCTTCAATAAAAGGCCCTCTATCGTTAATCCTTACAACAAGCTTTCTTCCATTTTCTAAATTAGTGACAAGAGCAAAGCAGGGTAGGGGCAAAGTCTTATGTGCTGCAGAGATCAAGTGACGGTTAAACACTTCACCATTTGCTGTAAGCGTGCCATGATCTTCTATTCCATACCACGACGCTATCCCTATCTCTTCATAGTGTTTACAGTTTTTTGGATAATAAGTTATACCATTTATTGTGTAGCTGCAGCCAATTTTATAATGACCTGCAGTGCAATTAAACCTGTTGCTAAAACTGCAACTACTTATCAAAACAAATATTAGACATAGGAAGGCTAGGTTTTTTATCATTGTATTCGGTAAGAGGGTTCGATACTATGAGGATTTTAAATTATACTATAATAAATTTAGTAATGAGTAAACATCTACTGCTAAATATTAACAAAACTCAAAAAAGAATAATACATATAATTGGTATAGGTGGAATCGGAATGAGTGCCATTGCTGAAATTCTTCACAATTCCAATTACAAAGTTCAAGGCAGTGATGCACAATCAAACAACAATGTAGATAGATTACAAAGGCTGGGCATAGAGGTTTTTATTGGTCACAATGCTAATAATATAAGCCAAGCTCAAATAGTTGTACATTCTTCTGCGATAGAATCTGATAATGTGGAGTTAGTAACAGCGAGAAATAACAATAAAACCATTTTGCATAGATCAGACATACTTGCTGAAATTATGAAAGATAAATATGTGATAGCAGTTTCAGGTTCAAGTGGAAAAACGACAACAACGGCTATGATTGCTTCTATTTTTGATCATTCTGGCATTGATGCGACTGTAATTGTAGGAGGAATACTAAATTCGTATCAGAGTAATTCAAGACTTGGAAAGAGTGACATTTTTTTAATCGAAGCTGATGAGTCTGATGGAACCATGCTAAAAATTCCTGCAAATATTGCTGTCATAACGAGTATTAACGACGATCATATGGATCATTATGGTACATTCGACGATATTAAAAATGCGTTTTCTCAGTTTATAAGCAAAGCAGGTTTTGCAGTTTTGCCTGATTCTGTAGGCATTAATTATGATGCGAGTAATTCTATAACGTTTGGGTTTGAGAATGGTAGCATAAGAGCCAGCAACATTAAACAGCATGCTAACAGCATAGAATTTAACGTGTTGAACAACTGGATTCCAGCATCAGCTACTTGCATGACAAAAAAGCAGGTGTCATCCCATCACCTTCTGTCATCCCATCACCCTCTGTCATCCCAGTGCGTGACACTGGGATCCAGCCCTTTAAAAAACATAGTACTATCAAACGCAATAGGTATTCACAAAATGAGTAACGCCTTGGCTGCAATATCAGTTGCGATAAAGCTCGGGATTAGCAATGCAGAGATTAAAAAAGGCCTTTTGGAATTTCAAGGAGTAGCAAGAAGATTCTCTTTGATTGCCAATATTAAAGGTGTTAAGTTAATTGAGGATTATGCCCATCATCCAAATGAAATATATGCAACTTTAACGGCTGCACGTTCGATTACTAAAGGAAAAGTAATAGGAATTATCGAACCACTTCGTTTTGCTCGCGTTCGTAATTTTTTTGGTGAATTCATAAGGATCTTTATGATGTTTGACTATGTAATCCTTACTCCTATTCATCCCCCAGAAGACAAGCCTATTCCTGGTTGTGGGATTGATGATATACAAAAAGCTTTAATCAGTAATGGGTTTAATGATGTAAAGATTATGAATGATGCTCTACTCATTTCACATTTTATTAGTGATTCGACAAGTCCAGGTGATATAGTATTATTTATTGGTGCTGGTAGTAATATAGCTAAATTGGCAAAGGAAACTGCAGCACTTATTGCGGAAGTTAAGGTTTAATGCGATGAATAAGATAATCAACAACGTATTTGCAAGAGAAATTTTAGATAGCAGGGGTTACCCCACTGTTGAGGTGGAAATTGAACTCTGTGATGGAGCAATAGGTAGGGCCTCTGTACCTTCTGGAGCTTCAACTGGTAAATTAGAAGCCTTGGAACTCAGAGACCAAGATGAGAAAAGGTATTGTGGTAAAGGAGTGCTGAAAGCTGTTCAAGCTGTAAATGGAGTGATAGCAAATGAAATCATTGGCATGGATGCAACAAACCAAAGTGCAATTGATAAAGCATTAATTGAACTAGATGGAACAAAAAATAAATCTAAACTTGGAGCAAATGCAACTTTGGGTGTGTCTCTTGCGGTTGCAAAAGCAGCAGCAAACAGTTTCAAAATACCGTTGTATAGATATTTGGGAGGAGAGCAGATGCCGGTTCCACTCATTAACATAATTAATGGTGGAGTACATGCAGACAATAAGCTCGATTTCCAAGAATTCATGATTCTTCCGGTCGGTGCTGAGACTTTCAGTGAAGCAATCAGAATATCTGCGGAGGTGTTCCACAACTTACGTAGCATTCTTAAGAAAAAGGGTTATAGCACAAACGTAGGAGATGAAGGCGGTTTTGCACCAAATATTGAAAGTACTGAAGAAGCACTTGACTTGATCATATACGCTATAGAATCAGCAGGTTATTCAGCGCAAAGTGATTTTGCACTAGGCCTTGATGTTGCTTCATCTACTTTTTATGAAGATGGAATTTACAAATTTGAAAATAAAGAGCTTACTTCAAAAGAATTGACTGAATATTGTTGTAGTCTTGTGGAAAGATATCCAATAATTTCTATAGAAGATGCAATGAGTGAAGACGATTACGAAGGTTGGAAATTACTTACTGCAAAATTGGGGAGTAAAATTCAATTGGTTGGGGATGATTTATTTGTTACAAATTGTGAACTAATAGGCAAAGGAATAGAAGAAAAAATGGCAAATGCTGTACTGATCAAGCCAAATCAAATAGGGACGTTAACAGAAACTTTTGCTGCTATTGAAATGGCAAAATCAAACAACTACAAAGCTGTTATTTCTCACCGCTCAGGTGAAACAGAAGACACAACAATATCTCATATAGCAGTTGCATCAAATTGCGGGCAAATAAAAACCGGGTCGCTGTCGCGTTCTGATAGGCTCGCGAAGTATAACGAGCTAATGAGAATAGAAGGCACATTAGAAAAAGATGCTAAATATTATCATGGGTTAGCATGGGTTTTATAGACGAAGTAAAATTGTACTTAAAAGCCGGTGATGGTGGTGACGGTTGTGCAAGTTTTCGTCGAGAAAAGTTCGTTGAATTTGGTGGTCCAAATGGTGGTAATGGAGGAAAGGGTGGAAACATAGTTTTCATCAGCGACGCTAATCTCAACACTTTGCTTCATTTTCGTTATAGAAGACACATTAAAGCAGATAATGGGAAAAATGGTGCAGGCAGGGATAGATCTGGCACAGCAGGGAAAGACGTTATACTTCGAGTTCCAGTCGGTGCACAAATAATTGATGAAGAAAGTGAAGAGATAATAGTAGATCTTGACAAGCCTGGTATGGAATTTCAAGTAGCACAGGGTGGAAAAGGTGGACTTGGAAATACTAATTTTAAATCTTCTACTAATAAGGCACCAAGACATTTTACTTACGGTCAGCCTGGCGAAGAAAAACATGTATTATTAAAACTAAAAGTTTTATCAGATGTTGGAATTATTGGCATGCCAAACGCAGGTAAATCAAAATTTTTGACTCGCTGCTCAAATTCCGATACAAAAGTAGGCGATTATCCATTTACCACCGTAAGACCCCACTTAGGTGTGACAAAAGTGGATGATAGCGAAGTTGTAATAGCAGATATTCCTGGAATAATTACTGATGCTCACCTTGGAGTTGGGCTCGGGCATAAATTTTTAAAGCACATAGAAAGGTGTCAAATTTTACTTCATTTAATCGATGTAACTCACGATGACGTTGTTTCGGCTTATAGTTGTATCCATAATGAATTGGAACTTTACAATAGTGATCTTGTTGAAAAAGAAGAGATTGTAGTATTAAACAAATGCGACTTATTGAGGGAAGCAGAAATTCTGGAAAAGAAGAATCACCTAGCTAATTATCTCAATAAAGAAGTGCTGTGCTTATCAATTAATGGTGATTTACAGCCTATTTTAAGATTATTAAGTGAAAAATTGAAAAAGAGTAATTCTAAGGAAATCGATGTATATGATCCTTTTAAGATGTGAATTTCATTTAGATAATTGATGTTTTTCATTTATTTTATCATATAACTAGAATATATGTGTACGAACGTTTGTTTTTGAAGGTGATTTGCACAGTAAATGGTCAGCGCGTGACGCACTGCCCAGTTCATGTTAGCTATAAATATTTAAGAAATTTACCAAACGAAAAAAAAGGCAAAAGAAGCCCTAGTCATTGTCTATTTTCAGTATTGGCGTTTTTTTATGTTTTAAACGTCTAATAACCGCGACTCAGCTGCTTTTTAATGCAACTAACCTTAGTTTAAATGTTTAAGAAATTTACTAAGCAGAAAAAAAGGCAAAAGAAATCCCGTGTTAGCTAGTTGTCACTCTCTAATCCTGCAAATTGGCGTACTATACTGTCTTAAACGACTTATAAGCGCGTTTCAGCTTATATAGGTAAAAACCCAGAAATGTTGTGAAGACATAAGGTGCACATAGTGCAAAAAATTAAAAATAAGACGCCAACTACGTTGTTTTCTTGCTGTTTAATCTGCACAGATGAAGATAACTGAATACCTTCACTATCATGATAAGGGGGCTGGCGGAGTTTGTCAAGGAATTTTTGCATTTAATTCGTTTCTGCGAGCTACCTGGTTTTCCTACTGAAATTTTGAAAAATGTAATCTACTTCTATATTCAAATATATCAAGCAGTAATTCAAAATTAGCCATTGCGCCTTTTGCGTTATTATACGCGAGATTGAGCAGCTCTTTGTCCTGATATAAATCAGCAAATTTAAATTCCATACATCCTGATTGTTTTGTGCCTAAAATATCTCCACTGCCTCTTAGCATCATATCCCTTTCAGCAATGTAAAATCCGTCCTGTGACTCACACATGATCTTTAACTTTGAAGATGAGCTTTTACTTAAATTATCGTATAATAATACACAAAAAGATGGCTTGTTTCCTCGCCCTACTCTGCCTCTTAACTGATGTAATTGCGATAACCCAAATTGCTCTGCATTTTCTATAATCATAATGGTTGCATCTGGCACATCTATACCAACTTCTATCACAGTGGTTGCAACAAGCAAAGAAAATTCATTTCTTTTGAAGGAAAACATAACTTGATCTTTCTGCTCCTGAGTCAATTTTCCGTGTATTATCCCGACTCTATCAAAAAATGTTTTTTGTAATTCCTGAAAACGCATCTCTGCTGCAGCAATATTGGTCTCTTCGTTTTCTTCTATATATGGACAAATCCAATATGCTTTTTCGCCCCTGTTTATAGCACCTTTTAGCTTTTCAATAACATCTGGCACCCTACTAATGTTCATAGTTACAGTTTTTATTGGCAATCTGGATTTTGGTTTTTCTCTCAAAATTGAACATTCAACGTCACCATACATAGCTTGCTGCAAGGTTCTTGGAATGGGAGTTGCAGTAACGAAAAGTATATCGGCATTTTCTCCTTTTCCTACCAAGCGATTTCTCTGCATCACTCCAAATCGCTGTTGCTCGTCTATGACTGCAAGCCCTAAATTTTTAAATGTAACGTTAGCTTGAAATAACGCGTGGGTGCCAATCACTATATTTAAAACACCACTTGCAAGTTCGTTCATGATAATCTTTCTTTCCTTGCGCGAAGTTTTACCAGTAAGCAGCGCAACTTTTATATCGGTACAGGATAAAACTTCCTCAATCCAATTATAATGTTGCTCCGCCAAGATAGTAGTCGGTGCCATTAGAGCTACCTGCATGTTGTTTTCTACCACATTTAGCATCGCAAAAAGTGCAACTACGGTTTTGCCACTACCAACATCACCTTGCAGCAAGCTCATCATGCGATACTTGGATTTTTGCCTCTCTGAAATTTCATCTATTGCACGAATTTGATCGTTTGTTAATTGAAACGATAATTCATTTAAAACTTGCTCTTTATATTTATTCAATACTATAAATTCTCTTCCCCTTTTTTTTACATGATTTTCTCTTGCAAGTTTCAGTGCTAGCTGATACGCAAACAATTCATCATAAGCAAGCCTTTTTCTACAAACCTCGGCTTCCGCCAATGAGCTTGGTCTGTGCAACTTTATGATGCTTTCCCTCCAACTTAGCCATTTTTTTTGCTTGATTAATGTATCATCTATCCACTCTGGCAAATCAGGCAATTCTTTCAGGTTAGAGCTTATTATGTTTCCAATGCTCTTATTGGTAATGCCACGGCATAATTGGTAGACTGGCTCTATGCGAGCTATTTCTTTAAATTGGTTGATGTCAAGCGACACGTAATCTGGATGAGTAATCTGCCAATGCTCAGCAAATTTTTCGAGTTTGCCACTGATGATTACATAGGCTCCAACTGGAAATAGTTTATATAAATACTTAACTGAGTGATTAAAAAAGACTATGAATATATACTGACTCTCACTTTCAACGACTATTTTATATGGTCTACCTCTAAAAGTGGGCGACTGATGCTCATAAACTTTTGCCATGAAAGTTGTAAATTCTCCAACTCGAGTATCAAGTAGTGACTTACTTCTATCTATATAACCAAGCGGCCTATAAAACAGCAGGTCCACCACTTTGTTCCCACCACAGAGTTTAGGTAATATTGCGGAATGGAACTTAAGCATATTTTCCAGCTTGCCATTTAGAAAAGCCAGCACATCTAATTGCTCATTGAGATTCATACATGTGTAAAAACTGTTTATCAATAATAGAGCCTTTTTAAAATCTTGTCACCTTATGGTCAGGTATGCACTATAGCTAGCACAGCTCTCTAACATCATACCACCGCGGTGCTAACAAGCAGCGGGATGACGGTTGTCAGTAAGCCTAAGTTACCCCTAACTATATTTGCTATCATAGGGCTTATAGCAGGTATTTTATTGAATTATTAATAATTTATGATATAATTAATTATGATGTTAATAGGTCTATGATAGAAATGAATAGTACCAATCCAGTAGTTACATTAAGGGCTCAAGCAGAAGAGTTTGATTTTGGCAAATTAAGAGCTGGTAAAGATAATGCTGAAGCAAACTCTGGTGAACAGATGTATAAAGACATCAATAGAATGGATTTTGTTATTAATGGTAAAAGTATAGACCAAACTTTAACTAGTGCGTTGATGGAAGGAGCTAAGCAACGTGAATTCGATAAAATTTGGAGCGAATATTGTGAAAATGACAATACTCCTGATCATAAAAAAACTGACCAGTATGAAAAGGAATTTGAGAGATTTTACAATTTAGGCAAGGAGTATGCTCACCTATTACCAAAGGAAGAAGCCAGAAATTATCGCCCGTTTGCAAAAGAAGTTTTTAAGGAAATGTTTAAATATGCTGAAGCAAAAGTTCCAAGTGATTCTATTCTAGAAGAGCTAATTACTAATTGTAATCAAGCAGGGTATGAAGGCACTTTATTCACTGATGTTCTCTTTCAAGCATTTCGCCAGTCCGAATTTACGCTACTAAGTCCTCAAAAAACAATAGTTATTGATTGCACTGATCCAAATCATGTAAAAGTCAAATCTGAGATGGCAGTGCCTACGGTAAAATCTGATAATCCAGAAGAAGAAGTTTGTCAGATAAATAGCTCATTAGAGTTTACACTTGCATTCCAAGATGAGAAAAATGATGTAACATATAAAGATGGTAAATTGTTACTTACTGCTCCTCGAGAACTGAAAAATTACAAAATTGATGGCAAAAATTTATTTGATATTATTAAAGAGTATTTCCAGAAATTTTGCGAGAAGTTAGGATTTAAGTTTGAAGCAGAGATAGAACATAGTTTAGGTAATCCACTAGAAGTAAACAGCCATCTGGAAAATATGGAACCGCCCATTCATAGCAATGAGCATGGAAATACACCTGGAAACTAACAATTAAAATATTTCAAGCGCTGTTAGCTCATTTGCACAATCAATTACTTCAGAACTTGGGAACTGGTTTTTAAACCAAGTGTACTGGCGTTTTGCGTAGTGTCTTGTGTTTGTTTGAGCAATCTGTATCGCTTCGTCTAAAGTAATCTCACCTTTCAAATACTTTACAATTTCTGGCACTCCATGTGCTTTCATAGCTGGCAAATGTGGAGCTAAGTTCATACTAAGTAGCTTTTTTACTTCATCAATTGCTCCATTTTCGATCATTTTGATAAAACGAGAATTTATTTTTTGGTATACATCCTCACGTTTAGGCAAAATTGTATATATCTTAAAATTATCGAATAAAGGAGGCTGTCTATTTTCTTGCCATACAAAGATTGTCTTACCAGTTTCAGTGATAACTTCAAGTGCCCTTGAAAGGCGGTGCGAGTCATTCATGAATACTTTACCTTGAATCCTTGGATCTTTGCTTAGCACTAATTTGTAAAACTCCTCTTTACTTAAATTTTTCCTTAATTCGCTTACATTTTTCCTTACTTTCTGACTTATTTGTGGCATTGATGATAAGCCTTTGATTAAACTGCTGATGTAAAGCCCGCTTCCTCCAGTGATGATAGGTATTTGAGCATTTTCTAATGCGTGATTAACTTCTTTTTCTAAATCCTCTAACCATAGACCCACGGAATAATTTTCTTTTGCTGAAACATAACCATATAATTTATAAAATTCTTCTTGCTTTAGTGGTTGAGCAGTAATTATGGGAATTTCTTCATATACCTGCTTTGAATCACAATTTATTATGCTGATATTATTATATTTTTTTATCAGGTTATCACACAATTCTGATTTACCTGAAGCTGTAATTCCTGTAATAATTACTATATTATTTTTCATTTATATTAATTTAATTAACATATGATAGAGTGTAGTAAAAATTTGGGTCCTACAATCTAAAGTTTGGAGATTTTTATGGCAGAAAACAACGACAATAATTCATTTATTAAGCGTTTCACAAACAGGACTCCTGGCGGTACAGGGGAAGGTTTTTCCAGTAAGTATTCGTCTCAAAACACCAAAGAACGGGCATTAGGGGAAAAAGGGGGAATTTCTGAATTAGCAAACAAAAAAACCGAATCCAAGGAAGCTTTTTCTGAAAGTGGCGGCATAAAAAGTAAAAGCAGAACTGTCAATGAAAGATCTTTTGCTGATGCAACAAAAAGAAGTAGGTCAGATCTTATATATTTAGTCCGTGGTAAAGATCGTGGAAAATCAGCGTGGCATTATGTATTAGTTGATAAAGAGAAAAGAGAAATGTTTCTAGCAAAAAGCAGAACTGGCTCTATAGATGTTGCAGACTATGGAGAGATTTTGTATTCAGGATGGGGAGAGGATCCACCACAGGCAATAGTTGATAAAATCAATGAAGAGTTTGGGTTGTAGCAAGTCTGCATAACAAATGGTAAGCTGCGTTGCATTGCGTTCACAAAAACTAGCAGTTACTATATAAGATACAATGCAACAAAACTGATCTAGTTGTTATGAATAAGTTTTTAGCTATATGGTATCTAAAATAATAAATGCAATACAGAACAACTTGTTAGTGTGTTTTCCAACAGAAACAGTGTATGCTCTTGCTTGTAATGCATTAAATAATGAATCTATAGGAAAAATATATCAGATAAAGAAACGCTCTCAAAATAAACCACTGTCTATATTTGTTAGTGATATTTGCAGCTTGATGAGAATAGCAAAGCTAGAGAAAAAGTATATTGGTTTAGTAAATCACTTTTCTCCTGGACCGATTACCTATATTTTACCACTTAAAAACAATAATATATTGCCAAACGAATTCTTTAAAGATAGTATAGGCATCAGAATCCCTGAGCATCCTATTGCAATTTCAATACTAAACAAACTGAAAGTTCCAATAGTTGCAACTAGTATAAATATTTCAGGAGAAAAAAGTGTATGTAAGGCAGACGATATACCACAATCCATTAAGCAACATTTATCTGCAGTGATTGAAGATGATGAATTAGTTTCTGGTATAGAATCTACTATTATTGACTTAACCGAAGATAAGATTAAGGTTTTAAGGGAAGGTGCAATTTTATTACAAACAGTAACCAATGCATTTTCAAACTAAGATCTATAGGAGAAAGAATGAAAAAAGTAATAGGTCACAACCAGGCCAAAAAAAAATTAATGAACAACTTATCTGTTCAGTCTTGGCTGATCTGTGGTAAAAAAGGTATAGGAAAAGCAACACTTGCAAAATCCTTCTCCAATTGGTTACTCATAAAAAGCTATAATGAAGTAGCATTGGACTTACACATTGTTGAAGGTGATACTATCGGAATAGAAAAAGTCAGAGAAATGAAAAACTTTCTACACTTAAGTCCCATTCAATCAGAACACAAAATAGCTATAATAGATAGCTTAGAGGCAATGACTAATAACGCTAAAAACGCAATATTGAAAATATTAGAAGAGCCGCCAAAAAATTCTAAGATATTTATAATTAGCCATAAGCCATATGATATACAAACTACTATCCAGTGTAGGTGCTTTCAGCTAAATTTACTTCCATTAACTTATGACGAAACAAAGCAAGTTGCTTCATCTCAATGTAAATTTGATGATCAAACGTTTGACGAAATGATTACTTTATTTCCTGGAATGCCAGGAATGATAATAAATGCAATAAGTAGTGATGCTTATGAAGCATACAAATGCTTTTATAAATTTCTTCATGATTTAAAGAATCCCAATATGATTAATAAAGTAATTAATAGCGAAATCGAACTAGAACTAGCATCATATATAATTCAGGCCTTCATTTTAGAAAGCATAAAGAGAGAGGTAAATGGTGTTGAAATTTTACTAGGTCAGTGGAAAAAAATAGATGAACTTTTTGTTGTTGCTAAGCAACTTCACTTAGATAAAAAGCATGTTTTAGCTAATGTAGTTAATATCATGACATAAGTTTACAAAGTATAATACTTTTAACATAAATTCATGATAAAATTCTGTTAATTTAATACTCAAAGTATATAATTTGACTGATAATAAATTAACTGTATGGCAATCAATAGAAGTTTTGACGAAAGCCATACTAAACATGCAGAAAGAATTAAGTTCAATCAAGAATATAGCTTTAGACCAGGACGTCACCTTAGAAAAAGGAAAGGAGTTGTTAAGCGGCATTTATGAAGCAAATTTTAAGCTAAACAAGGCAATCAATATAGCTACTTTGCCAAAAATTGGCTATCATATGCTAAATGGTGAGCTTGTTGTACGTAATCATATCACGGAAGAGGAAGTAAAGATTCCTAGAGATTTTCATTACCTTAAAGTCGTTAAATCCGATCATGATGATTATAAATTAACGTTTTGTAATTTTTTAGGTAATGAGTTCTTTGAATATAAAAAGTATGATCCACAATATTCTGGCGTTTCAGATGAATATAAGTTTGTGGATTTTGGTAGTGTAAAAAAGACTCATAATCTAAAATTTAAGGAATACGTTGGTCATGCACCTAAGTTTTTTGCTGCAGAAGGGCCTATTGAGCCTGGATCTCAAAACCATGCAATTGATCTATTTGAGCTAGTCAAAAGTGGTAAAGGTAGCAAAGTGGGAACCCTCGCTGATGAATTTGGTTATTTTGATGATCAAAATAAATTACATTATTATAATTATCACAAAAGTGCTGAAAGTAATATTTACAATCCTGAAAATTTCAGTGTAAAAATGATCAATGTAGATGTGAGCAAAATCGATAAATTCTACCTTATTGCGGAACAAGGTGATATAATCATTCATCCTATTTTGGAAAATTTAGACATATTTTAAAGTTTTTTAGAGTATCTAATCTTATTGTTATTATAATTGGGTTTGGTAGCATTGTGTTATGGAAGATAAATTGCTTGAATCAGTAAAAAACAAAAGTTATTTCAGTAAAGCAGTCGAATGGTACTGCCATAGGTATCTGTTTTGTGTAGCAGAAAGATCTTGGATGGCATTAATAGTATCGCTTCTCCTAGTATGCTTATGTTTATTAATATTAAACATATACCTGTTATTTCCTGTTAAAAAAGATTTAAATTTTGTGAAGTACATGAACCACACAGAAGATGAGTTCTCTGCAATGCATAAGCTTAGTTTCAGTAAAAAGGAAGATGAATACACTTCCACAGCGAGGTACTTAATAAGTAAATACATTGAAATATACGAGTCCATTAAGATCGTTGAACCGAAGTACCAAGAAAATTTTATAAGAAACAATTCTATACATAAAATCTATCAAGGCTTTCAGGAAAAAACGAACAATGAAGCTGTTAGTTCACCTTCATCCAAAAGAAAAACTGCCAACATAAATGTAATAACATTATCTATTGATCGATCGACCAAGGACTTAGTTACATTTGCTGGAAATGCTACTGTAGTTTTTACAACCGAGCAAAATAAGGAGGTGAAAGATCATACTGTGGAGATTAGCTTCACTTTGTCGAGTATAAAAGCAACTCTGGCTGGTATAATACCATTTAAATTTATTGTTAATGGTTATAAATACAGATTTTAAAATATTACTTGGTAGCTAAAAAAAATAACTAAAGTGCATGTAGCAGTAATAACTGGAGGTAAAACTAGAAGAATTGGCGTTTTTTTAATAAAGTAATTCTGAGAAGGTTTTAAGAAAAAGGCATTGTAAATTATCGGTAAAAAGTACAGAGCGTTAAGTATAGTACTAACAATTAACACTAGAGTTACAAACACAGAAAGTATTACATTGCCAGAGTTGAAAACAGCTTGAAAAATGAGAAATTTACCCCAAAAAGTCGGAGCAGGCGGCACCCCTATCATAGACAATGCACCTATAGCAAATGCTGTCATGTTAATTGGCATACTGCGTCCTATACCGTGAATCTTATCTATATATTTCTCACCTGTTTTCGTTATTATTGCTCCGGCAATGAAAAACAAAGTGATTTTTGCAAATGCGTGGCAAACTAATTGAAAAATTGCAACCCTCATGCTGAGCTCACTAAAAATTGAAGCAAATAATATAATATACGACAATTGAGAGATGGTAGAGTAAGCAAGCAATTTCTTTAATTCTTTTTGCTTTAATGCAATCAATGATGCAGTAATAATAGTAAATCCAGCAGCGTACGGAAGCCACCCTCCAGCAAACCAATTTTGCTGCACAAAACGTTGTATATTATCGACGCCGAAAGTGTATAATATAACTTTTATGATGATGAAAACTCCGGATTTCACAACAGCAACAGCATGTAATAGTGCACTCACAGGAGTTGGTGCAACCATTGCTTTTGGTAACCAAAAATGCATTGGCATTAATGCAGCTTTTCCTATTCCATAAATCAGCATAGCAAAACACACTGCAATGAAAGTGATGAGTGAAGTATCAAATTTGAATATTCCACCACTTACAAAGTCTAAAGTATGAAATTCATTATATAAAAGGCCTATTGCAGGAAAAAATAATACTAAAGAAGAGAAAAATAGCACGCCAAAGTAATAGCGCCCTGCAATCATTGATTCATTTGTTGAGTTGTAAGTAACCAGAGGGTATGTACTAATAGTTAGAAGCTCATAAAAAACAAATGTAGTGAGCAAATCTCCAGAAAAAGCAATAAACATTGCACAGCTAATCGATATTGAAAAAAAGCATAGAAAACTTGAGTGATTGCCATCAGCATAGTTATTCTGCATATAACATATTGCATATATACTGGTTAGTATCCATAAAAACGATATTAATAAACTGAATATTACTCCGGTAGACTCTAGCTTTAAACTAATGTGCAAATTATTACCAAAATCCATGAGAATAAATTGAGAATGATCACCATATACCCAATATAAAGTGCACAGACACGTATACGTAAACAGAAGTACAGAAGAAATGACAGTAATACTATTGTTCACTCCGGGCCATTTACCAGTAAAAAAGATAACAAAAGCACTTAAAAGCGGAATCAACGCAGTAATTAATAAGTAATTCTCAGTAATTGAAAATGGTAAGGAAAGATACATTAAGATATAGTCCATTAAATTTTCTGTTTAGGTAAAGCTAGAATTATACTCAAATCATAGAAAAACCGCCATGTTTTTTTGGCAAACTAGTTGTTTGTGTATGCTATAGCTATACCGCCGCGGTATCTCTAGATCCCGCTAACACGTAGCGGGATGACGAATTTGTCGTTACGTCATCCCGCGATTCATTCGCGGTATCTCATCCGCTAACTAGTAGCGGGATATGAGGTTATCGTCATACCGCTGCGAACCGTCATACCGTGATTTATTCACGGTATCTCTTAGCATAGATCCCGCTAACACGTAGCGGTATGACGAACTTGTCGTTACGTCATACCGCGATTCATTCGCGGCATCTCATCCGCTAACACGTAGCGGGATGACAAGCTTATCGTCATGCCACCGCGAACCGTCATACCGCCGCGGCGCTAACTAGTAGCGGAATGACGGTTTTTCAAATTGTCGGTAAACCTAAGTCAGTTTAGCTATATAGATAGCATAAAGTCAACTGCATAAATTGAAACAATATCTGCTAGACGCAAATTATAACAAATGCAGTAGCGTAATCTCCATCGTCACTCAGAGAAAGATGAATCTTGTAGTCCTTTGAGATGAAATCCTTTCTGACAGCAATATATGGTTTTCCTCTTACATCGCTGTATATTTCTATATCTTTCATTATAATGCCCTGGCTAAATCCAGTACCTCGTGCTTTAACAAAAGCTTCTTTTGCTGCAAAGCGTTTGGCAAAATACCTTGCTCGCATTTCTTGACTATTATACTTTCTACTTAGCTCTATTTCTTTTTCAGTGTAGATTCTATTGAGAAATTTTTCCCCGTATTTTTGTAATATTCTCAATACTCTTGGTATATATACTATGTCAGTGCCGATACCGCGTATCATTTTGTGCTAAAGCGATTTATTGCTTCCTCAATCTGCATTTCTTTTACCTCTCCAGTTGCTCTATTTTTTACTTCAACTATATTTTCATCTATTGCCTTTTTTCCAACAATTATTTGCCACGGCAAGCCTATCAGATCCATTCTAGAAAATTTTACTCCTATACTTCTTTCCGTATCATCGTAAAGCACTTCATCACTTTTCAAAGCTTTGTATATTTTATCTGCAGCCTCCGTTACTTTCGTTTGTAAATTGATTAAACCAATTCTGAAAGGAGCTACCGCTTCTGGCCAGATAATTCCCTTATCATCATGAAAAGCTTCTATTATTGCACCGACAAGCCTTGAAACCCCAATGCCATACGAACCCATATGCATGTTGACATTTTTTCCATCTTGAGAAGTAACACTTGCCTTCATAGGCTTTGAGTATTTGTCGCCAAAATAAAAAATATGCCCTATTTCAATACCTTTACTAACATTTAACTGCTCTTGCGGCACAAGGCAAGTTTTAGGGTCGTGCATATCATCTGCAACTGCATATATATTCTTCAAACTTTCAACATCTTCACTTTCCAGTAGTTCAGAAAATTTATTGTCATAATATAAAGTGCTCTCACCAGTGTTTGCCAATATATGAAACTCGTGGCTCAAATTTCCTCCAATTGGCCCAGTGTCCGCTCTCACTCCAATTGGAGTAAGTCCCATGCGTTTGAAGATTTTTATGTAAGTTTTGTACATCAAATTATATGAATTCAGTGCACCTTCGTAATCTACATCAAAACTGTATGCATCCTTCATCAGAAATTCCCTACCCCTCATAACACCATAACGTGGTCTTACCTCATCACGGAATTTCCACTGGATATGATACAAACAAAGTGGCAAATCTTTGTAACTTTTTACCACATCTCTAATTAGATCAGTTGCTACCTCCTCATGCGTTGGACCGAAAAGCATATCTTCCTCATGCCTATCCCTTATACGTAGCATTTCCTTACCGTAATCATCGTAACGTCCCGATTCTCGCCAAAGATTTGCTGGTTGCACACAAGGCATTAATGCTTCAATTGCACCAGATTTATCCATTTCATCTCTGATAATATCTTCAATATTCTTAAGCACGCGCAGACCAAGCGGCGACCACGTATAGATGCCAGATGCTATCTGCTTTATTAAACCTGCACGTAAAGAATATTGATGGGAGATAATTTTAGCATGGGTAGGCTTTTCCTTTAGAGTTGGTAGGTAATATTTGGATAAACGCATATAATAGACCTGATTGTATTAAGTAATCTTAATACAATCAGACCTGTAGGTAAACTTATTTTGAAAAAGAAGGGAAGTGTGTGGTACTTCCCTTGATAATTTTATAGCTACCGTGGTCTTGGTACAACATTTTCATCCCGCTAACAAGTAGCGGGATGACGATTGTCAGGGTGTCATCCCAGCGCCCCTATGATGTCATCCCAGTGCCCAGACACCTTAGACGGGAGTATTAAATAAACTGTGTCAAACCGCATTTTTAGTTCAACTCAATTTTCAATCTGCCAGGAAAGAAAACATCAAGTTGAGAGATAGTTAATGCCCAATCATGTACAGGCATCGTCCACTTTTCCTCTGCCTTCTTTATAGCACAATATACCTGCTTATACAAGGCATTTATGCTGGTAAATGAGCCTTTGGTCTTAGTGAATTTCCTAATTTGCCTATGTAGCCCCTCTATGGGATTGGTGGTGTAGATTATCCTCCTAACTGGACCAGAATACTTAAAATAACCAGACAAGTTTTCCCAATTATTCTGCCAAGATTTTATAACCATAGGGTACTTTGTGTCCCATTTTTCATCCAATTCCAACAGATAATTCTCGGCAATTTCCTTGCTTGAAGCTTGATATACCTTCTTTAAATCGCTCAAAAAACTCTTCGCATCTTTACTGGCCACATACTTCAGTGAGTTGCGTATCTGATGCACTATACACATCTGCACTTCCGCATTAGGAAAGACACTGTTTATAGCTGCAGGAAAGCTTTTCAGCCCATCAACGCAGGCAATAAGGATATCTTCTACTCCTCTTTCTTTGAGGTCATTTAGCACTCCCAACCAGAAGTTAGCTCCTTCACTTTCAGCCAAATAAAAACCTAATACTTCTTTTTTGCCATTTTGATCTATGCCTAATATGTTATACATGCATTTACTTACGCAATGCCCGTCCTCTTTGACTTTAAAAAACCATGAAAACTATCGGATATACAGACTGCAGCGGGCGACTACGCCATTCGTTGATTACTGGTAGCAATTTGTCAGTAATACTTGATATCTCTGCCACCGATATTTTGTGATCATAAATTTCCTCAACATGTGACACTATATCTCTATAGCCCATACCACTGGCAAATGTGCTCAAAATCTTCGTTTCAAGCTCTGGATGTAAGTTTGTTTGCCTTTTTTTGACTATTTGTGGTTCGAAACTTCCTTCCCTATCTTCTTGGCGTCAAAAGCTCAAATGACCCTGCGCTTGTACGTAAAGTCTTTGCATTCCTCCCATTTCTTCGATTATTCTCTTCGCTTTCAGCCGACAAGTGGTTTTCTATTTCACCTTCCAGGCTTACCTCCAGCAACTTTTTTATAAACGGTGTTAATACCCCTGCAACAATGTTGCAACAAACATAAAACTAAAAAAAATAATTTCCCGGCAGCTTCTACTCAAAGAACGAGGAGTTGTTTTCACTTATAGAACCAACGATCAACTGACCATCTGTTTCGATGAGTGATATATGAACATATTTATATATTTTCAAGGAAAGCTCATGGGAAAAAAGAAACTGACTGTTCGTGTTAGCTATAGTTATGAACCTAATCGGTTAGCAGAATTGTACTTATTAGATGCATATAAAAAACTAGCATTAAATAAACAAGTAAATGGGAGCCAAAAGGAGAAAATTTTTGAATGTAACAATAGAATCAATTTAAGGGGGAGCAATGATAACTGTTAGTCTGTACGCGAGAGTTTCTTCAGGAAAACAAGTGCAAGGAGATACAATAGCAAGCCAAATTACTGCTATAGAGAATAAGATTAGTGCTGATGGACATAAATTACTAAGTGAATATAAATTTATTGATAATGGTTATAGTGGCTCTGATATAATACGTCCTAGTTTAGAAAAATTAAGAGATCAAATAGCAGAAGGTAATATTAATAAGGTTTATATTCATTCTCCTGATCGTTTGGCTCGCAAATATGTACATCAAATGTTATTAGTTGATGAATTTAAGAAATTGGGTGTAGAAACAGTTTTCTTGAATTGTCAAATTGACGATAATCCAGAATCTCAATTACTATTACAAATACAGGGTATGATAGCAGAATATGAACGTGCAAAAATTATGGAACGAAGTCGTAGAGGCAAGATTCACGCAGCCAATAAAGGCAGTATAAATGTAATGAGTGGAGCTCCTTATGGCTATCGTTATATAAATAAGCATATAGGAGGAGGACAAGCCTTTTTTGAAATTAATGAAGAGGAAGCTGAAGTCATTCGTAAAATGTTTTTTTGGGTGGGAAGGGGAAGAGTAAGCATTGGAGAAGTATGTCATAGATTAAGAGCTATGTCCATCGTAACACGAACAGGAAAAAGGTATTGGGATAGGAGTGTAGTCTGTCGTCTATTACAAAATCCTGCTTATAAAGGACAAGCAGCATTCGGTAAAAAAAAGCTAGGAGTAAAATTAAAACACGTAAGACCACAGAAACGCTCTTGTGAGCAACCGAAAGACAATTATTCTACTTTTCGTACTGATAAAGAAAATTGGATTTATATTCCTGTACCTAATATTATAAACGAAGATTTATTTGATATAGTTCAAGAACAGCTAACTGAAAATAAAAGAATAGCTAGGAGAAGACGAATGGGAGCAAATTACTTGTTGCAAGGTTTAACAGTATGTCAGCTTTGTCATTATGGATATCATGGTATTAGCACTTGCTCTAGCGCTCGTCGAACATATTATCGTTGTACTGGTACGGAGCGAGGTCACTTTGGTGGCAATAAAATGTGTAATAATAGAATGATTCGTACAGATGTATTAGACGTGGCTGTATGGGAAGAGGTAAAATACCTATTGAAAAATCCTACTCGGATATTAGAAGAATACAAGCGTAGACTTTCAGAGATTAAAAAATCACCATTAGATCAAAAAAGTGACTTTCTTGAGAAAAAAGAAGATCAATTAAACTGTGGCATTGCAAGGCTTATTGATGGCTATACTCAAGGATACATCAATGAAGAAGAGTTTAAACCAAGAATTAAAGCAATGAAACAAACCTTACAAATGATCGGAGAGCAAAAGAAAAAGATATTTGATCAAAAAAGACTTGAACAAGACTTAACTCTAGTGGTGACTACTTTAGAAGAGTTTTCTTCTAGCGTTAACTCAAGTCTTGATAACGCAGATTGGCTAACTAGACGTGATATCATTAGAACATTAGTTAAGCGAATTGAGATTAACCATGAAGACGTGCATATCGTGTTTCGAGTAAAAGAGCTGCCAGACTCTTTCACACACAGTGGAAAAGCGGACCAAAGTTTATTGCAACATTGTTGCAGGAGTCAATGCTCCATCTCTTCCTGTCAACGGTCTTCCTTCTCGTATAGACAACAGGATATTTGTTTCTAATTCTTTATAATCTACCAAACCGGTAGTTCTGTTTACTACTTTCTGACTCATTGTCAAACCTCCATTTTTTTATATCAATTTATTACTTTTTTTTCGGTTTGACACAGTTTATTTAACACTCCCTGCAATTGTGGTTCGCTCTAACCATACATTAAATACATCTTTATTACACTCTCCTGTGAAGGTCATTGGTGTAATAAACTTCTTTTCAATCCATCCACCTATTATACTCACTCTTTCCCACTTTTTTCCTGGAACATCAGCATATATTTTTTCTCCTCTTGGAGCTCATGCATATTCTCGGTATAGTCTATTATCAACTCCTGCTTCATCTATATATAAAATGCTACAGTGGTCTATTTTTGAGACTTTATCGATAAATTGCTGCCTATCTTCTTGATTGCGCTCTTGATAGAATGTGACTTTTTTTAAGGTTATTTTTAGCTGTTTTAACCTATACCAAATTGCACTTATTCCAAAGCCAAGGTTTTGTTTCATTTCTGCTAGTGTGTGATCTGGGTGTTTTTTAACATAGTCTACAAGTATTTTTGGGTCTATTTTCCGAATAAAACCAGTACTTTTTACCGCTTTGAGACCTTGGCCAGTAGCTTTCTTTTTTAGCCATCTATATAGTTTCTATCTCAAAAACCTCTGCAACTTCAACCTTTGACTTTCCTTTTTCTACCAAAGACACTGCTTTTTCCCTTAAATCTACACTATATACCATCGCTTTCCCTACTTTAAAAAAACATATTATACCTTTATCATTCGCTTTTGAAAATACTATAGTTTGCTTATGAGCAACCTGGATCCCAGCGTCAGCTACTCGGATGATAAAAGGAAGGAATATCGGAGTGACAAGAAAGGGATCATAGTGTGCTAGACTTTATACCTTTTGCATTCAAACTCACACAAATCATGAATTATACACGTTTCACACGAAGGCTTTTGCGCTTTGCAAACATATCTACCATGCAAAACTAGCCAGTGATGAGCATAAAGCAGGTATTCTTTTGGAACTACATTTAAAAGAGATTGCTCTGTTTTAAACACATCTTTTTCTCTCACAAGTCCAAGTCTATTGCTTACTCTAAAAACATGAGTATCAACTGCCAATGTTGGAATACCAAGTCCTGAATTTAAGAACACATTAGCGCTCTTTCTCCCAACCCCTGGTAAAGATACCAAATCATCGAAATCAGTAGGCACTTTGCTATTGTACTGCTCAATCAATATTTTGCTGAGCCCGATTATGTTTTTTGCTTTGGAATTATATAAACCAATACTGCTTATGCATTTTTTCAGCTCATTTTGTCCAAAGCTCAGCATTTTTTCTGGCGTATCAGCGATACTAAATAGCTCCTTTGTAATTTTATTAACACTGACATCGGTTGTCTGCGCTGATAGAACTATTGCAACTAATAACGTAAAATGATTGGTATAATTTAGCTCTATTTTCGGTATAGGATTTGATTGTTGAAACTTTTCAAATATCAATTCTACTTTTTTTGAATCCATTTCATTTATCACACCTCTTTTAAAGAATTAAGAAAAGAACCCCTCTTTCCCATCATATAAATACAACTTATCCATTCTCACCACGTCAAAGCTATTTTCTTCGAGTTTGATTAGCAAGTTATTCACATCAATATTTGTAATAGTTTTCTTTTCATTATTTGCGATAAACCTACAGGTTATTTGATTGCTTGAAGATTTTGAGCTTCTTGGCCAAATTGCCAGTCCTTTTGAGTATATTGCTATCATTTGCAGATTATTTAATCCTACTATTTGATCAAAATTGCTGGATTTGTCCCAAGCAAGCGTTATATCACTACCCACTAGCTTTTTAACTTTGTAATCTTGTTCGTAATTGTCTTGTACTTTATTTATTTTACTATCTGAACCACTGCTAATTATAAGCTCAGGTAATGTTGCAGGTTTCTTTCCTAGATTATCTATAACAGCTTCTGCAAATTCTTTTGTACCAACTTTCTGTTTACTTCTTTTCTCCTTATACAAATCGGCAGTGTGTATTCCATCCTCTAAAGTCTTCAGCCATGCATCGTAGATTAGTTTTGCAGTACCCACTTGACCTATGTAAATTAGCATATGCACTGCAGCATTTAAAAGACCAGAAGGATTAGCTATGTTTTTTCCTGCAATATCAGGAGCAGAACCATGAACCGCTTCAAACATCGCATATTCATTACCTATATTGCTACTTCCAGCGAGTCCCACAGATCCAGAGGTTTGTGCCACTATGTCTGATAATATGTCGCCATATAGATTTTCAGTTACTATAACATCGAAATTCTCCGGTTCTGTGGCAACACGTGCCATTCCAATATCAACTATATAATGTTCTGCCTTTATGTCCTGGTATTCCTTTGCAATGCGATCAAACGCTGCATGGAAAGTTCCGTCAGTCATTTTCATTATGTTGTCTTTAGTCAGGCAAGTTACTTTTTTTCTGTTGTGTTTTTTCGCGTATTCAAAAGCATACCTGCATATCTTCTCTGAGCCAGATCTAGTAATAATTTTAGTGCATTGGTAAGAATCACCAGTGAGCCTATGCTCTATTCCGGTGTAAACGTCCTCTTCATTTTCGCGTATCACTACGATATCAAACTTATCGAATTTATTTTCTATAACAGGATGATATGAAACGCATGGTCTGATATTTGCATACAACCCTAGATTTTTTCTGAGTGCAACATTTAAGCTCTTGTGGCCTTTACCTTGAGGAGTTGTTGTTGGAGATTTTAATAATATTTTTGTCCTTTCAATTGATTCCCAACCACTTGGAGAAATTCCGTGAGACCATTCCTTACTATAAACACGCTCACCTATTTCAATAATATCTATTGAGATTTTTGCTTCCGCTTTGCGCAATATCGACAGCACCGCTTCCATGATTTCTGGTCCGATACCATCACCATATGCAACTGTGATTGGTGTTGACATAACTTTCCTAGTTATAAATGATTTAATATTAATTCAAATAACAGAGTGGCACAAGTAGCTAGTATTATCCAAATTAGTATATTTACGGTTATTTAATAACATATTTTTATACTAGTTATGTCACAGTAGAACATGGGCAGAGTATGGATACTAAAGTAAGTTATGCAGGGATTCTGAGGCGAGTTTCAGCATGTGCGATCGACGGTGTTTTATGGATGATAATAGCACTTGTTTCACTCCTTTTTCTAAATTACGATGTAGATGATATATCTACCCATAGGATAATCCTTATGGCAACACTGCTTATAACATATATAGTATTTAATATATTAACAATAACGAAGTACGGTTGCACTCCAGGAAGACTACTGTGCGGCGTACGTATAAAAGATGCAAATACATTTAAAAACGTTACTCTAATGCAAGCAACAATAAGATACATTTTTAGGGAAGGCATTTGGGTTATTTATAATTTTCTGTCTTATCTTCTGCCTGGCTATGTTTCTGGATGCCTTTTTATTATACTAACTTTAGTTTTAATGTTTGCAATATTTGACCAACGTAAACAGACCTTTTATGATAAAATTGCAAAAACAGTGGTAATAGACTATAAACCTAGTTGATATTTTTCTTTATAGGCAGTGTATGGATAAAAACGTAAACTACTCAAAAATGATAAGGCGTATTCTAGCATTTATAGTTGATTGTATTTTATTTATCGCAATACCATTTGCTTTAATGGCGGTAGGTTTCTCACTTACACACGTAATACAAGGGATCATGGGTGCAATAATTGTAATCACCACGATTGTATTTTCTTTATTTTTAATGATACCATGTATATTTCATATATTCATGCTAGTAAAATTTGGCGGCACTCTAGGGCACTTGTTATTTAGCATGCGTGTAAGAGACAAAGATACACTTGAGCAGATCACTCTAATACAAGCAATAAAAAGAACCATCGCTTTTTTCATAATTTACTGTATATCGCTTTATAATCCTATTTTACTTTTAGCTATACTAATCCTAGTTTTAGTATGTGCAGTAGATGATGAACATAAACAAGCTTTTCATGACAAAATTGCAAACACGGTAGTGATAGATTATAAACCTAGTTGATATTTTTCTTTAGTTGTTACCACCAAGGGTGTTATTCCAGCGCGTGACGTTAGTTAGAATCCAAAAACCATGAGAGCTACAAAAAATTACTTTACAAACTCCGCCAGCCCCCTTATCATAACACTGAAGCTATTTATTTATCTTCGCAATCTCTGCAGTGGATTAATGACAAAAAACTTAATGTATTTGGCGTAAATCATGCTTAATTTTTGCACTATGTGCACCTCATGTCTTTATAAAACTTCTAGGTTTCTACCTATATAAGCTGAAACGCGCTTATAAAGCGTTTAAGACAGTAAAAGACGTCAAATAGACAAGGGAGAATTTGAATACTAGCTACCCTAGGGTTTCTTTGCCTTTTTTTCCGCTCAGTAAATTTCTTAACGTTTATAATTTAGGTTAGTCGCATTTAAAAGCAGCTAAATTGCAGCGTTTAGAATAAAAAACGCCAATATTTTGAAGTACATATAAATAACTAGCCAACCATGGGGCTTCTTTTGCCTTTTTTTTGTTTGGTAAATTTCTTAATATTTATGACTAAAGTAATTTAGGCCTACCGACAACCGTCATCCCTGTAAAGGTCAAGTATCCCGCTACGTGTTAGCGGATGAGATACCGCGAATGAATCGCGGTATGACGTAGAGTCAGCGTTAGCTATACTTTTATACTCACCAAATCAGTTTGCTTGCTTACAAGCAAACTTTCCTGGATCCAAGTAGTCAAGCTACTCGGATGACACCATTATAGAGTGAACCAGTGTCAGCTACTTGAGTGACACCCTTTCTAGCAGAAACTGCTCCTCAAATCACAACGTTCGTACAGCTGCGTTTTAGATTAGGCACTAATGCATTACTTCCAATACCTTCTTACCAATCACTGCAGGGGTTTCAGCAATTGCAATCCCGGCGCTCCGCATAACTTCTAGTTTTGCACCAGCACTTCCACCACTGGAAGAGATGATTGCTCCAGCGTGTCCCATACGTCTTCCTGGAGGTGCTGTTTGACCTGCTACAAAACCAACGATTGGCTTTTTAGTTTTTTCTGTTTTCACAAAATGTGATACATCTTCTTCTTCGTTTCCACCTATTTCACCAATAACTACAATACCATGAGTATCGTCATCTTTTAAAAAGAGCTCCATACAGTCGACAAATGTCATACCATGAACTGGATCCCCCCCAATTCCGATACACGTGGATTGACCAAGACCAACAGCGGTCGTTTGTGCTACTGCCTCGTAAGTTAAAGTTCCAGAACGAGACATAATCCCTATATGTCCACGCTTATGGATATGGCCAGGCATAATCCCTATTTTGCACTCTTCGGGCGTAATAATTCCCGGGCAGTTAGGACCAATCAATCGACTTTTTGAACGAGCAAGAGCATGCTTCACCTTTACCATGTCAAGTATAGGAATGCCCTCTGTAATGCAAACTATTAGCTCTATCTCTGCATCTATTGCTTCAAGTATTGCATTAGCTGCAAACTTAGCAGGTACATATATTACCGTGGCATTCGCATCAGTTTTTTCTTTGGCTTCTGCTACAGTATTAAAAACTGGTAAGTTAAGGTGAGTGCTACCACCCTTGCCAGGAGTTACACCACCAACCATTTTTGTTCCGTAGCTAACTGCTTGCTCTGAATGAAATGTACCTTGCGCACCAGTAAAACCCTGGCATATTAACCTTGTATCTTTGTTTACTAAAACGGACATACTCTATTTCACCTCTTGTACTATTTTCTGCGCAGCATCGCCCAGTTCATCTGCAGCAATAATATTTAATCCTGACTCTTCTAAAATTCTTTTTCCTTCTTCGAAATTAGTGCCTGATAATCTAACCACTAGAGGAACTTTAATGCTCATTTCTTTTACAGCCGCAACAATTCCACTTGCGATAATATCGCAACGCATTATACCACCAAATATGTTAACCAAAATTCCTCTTACATTGCCATCAGACAATATGATTTTAAATGCTTCAGTTACAGTTTCTTTACTCGCTCCACCACCAACATCCAAAAAGTTAGCAGGCTCTGCTCCGTAGTATTTTATTATATCCATTGTTGCCATAGCAAGACCTGCACCATTTACCATGCAACCAATACTGCCATCCATTTTGATGTAACTGAGCCCATACTTTGAAGCCTCTATCTCTTCTTTCACTTCTTCATCATAATCACGAAGTTCCATAATTTCTGGGTGACGATATAAAGCATTGTCATCAAAATTAATTTTCGCATCGAGCGCAATAAAATCTCCAGAACTTGTTTCAACCAGTGGATTAATTTCAATTTGGCTCGCATCAGTTGCAATAAACGCATCATATATATTTTTTGCAACATTTGTTATTTTTTCTATTTGTTCTGAACTCAAATTAAAACTGCTGCTTAACTTGCTGCTATCAAAACTTGTAGCAAGATCAATATCAAATTTCACAATTTTTGCGGGAGAATTTTTCGCCACTTCTTCGATGTCCATTCCACCTTCTGAGGAAAATATGAATATTGGCCTACTGAGCTTCGGGTCAATTACCAGGCTTAAGTAATACTCTTTCTTAATGCTTGAGCCTTCTTCAATATATACTCTTCTTACTTGCTGCCCGCTTGGCCCTGTTTGATGAGTAACTAAAGTCATACCAATCATGTCTTTTACAAACTGTTGAGCTTCTTCAGCTGACTTTGCTAGCTTTACGCCACCGGCTTTACCCCTACCACCTGCATGAATTTGAGCTTTAACCACAAACACGTCAGATTTTAATTGACTTACTTGAGTCTTTACTCCTTCTGCAGATATAGTGACAAAACCTTTTGGCACCGAGACATTAAATTTATGCAAAATCTCTTTTGCTTGATATTCGTGAATATTCATAAAACAACCAATGATAAACTATTAAAAAATTACCAACCGTAACGCTGCCTTCTGCATTCTTGCTGGTGCCTCTTTTTTCTCGCTTCAGCTTTCTTTTTAGCTCTTTTTTCTGATTTTTTTTCATGATATTGTTTTTTCATTTTCAACCCTCTTCCTTCCTTTTGAATTGTTTTTTTCAATACTGGAAGAGCTCTGTCTACATCACCATAATGGACTGATACTTCAATCAAACTCTATACCTCCTTCGGTAATCATTTCAAAATTTATTTATAAATTAGAAAATTAACATTGTCAATTATTTTATAAACTTGAGCGTTAAACTGCAATATGAACGAAATGCCTTTAAAAGCTCTAACTATTAAAAGCGTTAAAACTTCTGCTAGCATCGGGGCGGAGAGATTTGAACTCCCGACCCTTTGGTCCCAAACCAAATGCGCTACCAGGCTGCGCTACGCCCCGACTTCTTTACTCAGAGTATCAATAACTCAGGCAAAATGCAAGATTCATTTGTTTATTTTAGAAAAAATATAATATAAGATTTAATATTATTTTAGAATATGTTTTTTATTAGCTCCTCTTTAGTAGCAAACTGCTTCGCAGGCGGCCTATAGAGTTTGTACAGTTAGCGCGTGCAACACTGAATCAGATTTCTCTATGGCCCAAACCTTAGCCATATTTAAAAATCTAGCTACACCAATTGGTGAAAGTTAGTGCAGCAACCACAGCAGTATCGACCCTTAAAATTCTTTTTCCTAGACTCAATTTTTGACAAAACTTATCGGCAAGATCAAGTTCATAAGATGAAAAACC
This sequence comes from Wolbachia endosymbiont (group A) of Urophora cardui, assembly GCF_964028435.1. Taxonomy (NCBI): domain Bacteria; kingdom Pseudomonadati; phylum Pseudomonadota; class Alphaproteobacteria; order Rickettsiales; family Anaplasmataceae; genus Wolbachia; species Wolbachia endosymbiont (group A) of Urophora cardui. The sequence goes on along the minus strand of NZ_OZ034774.1, from coordinate 429,675 downwards.
ACCTTCAGGGCCAACAATAATAGCAACATTTTTCTTACCTTTCAGCACTTTATCAGCTTTACCTGTTTCATCACATAAAACAAAATTTTTACTCTGGGAATCAGGTAACTCACAAAAGTTAATAGGAGGCAAAATCTCTGGTATACTCATCCTACCGGATTGTTCCGCAGCTTCGATTGCCTGTAATTTTGCTCTACTTAGGTTAATGTTTTTTACTACTGTACGTTCCGTTGAAATAAATTGAATGCAGGTTACTCCCATTTCAGTTGCCTGTCTTACTATGTTGCCTAAAGCACCACTTTTTACCATGGCACAATATAAGTATAAATTTTCCTCATATTGCTGTTGTTTAGTGCATTCTTTGAGTGTAACTTTTGTTAATTTACGCAATATATTAACTACTTCTCCTAACCATTCTCCATCCTTTCCATTAAAAAGAGAGAGATTATCATACTTCTTAAGCCGCATTACATTGCAAATATAGTGACTTTGTTGTGGATTAAGTGCTAAACTCACGCCTTGTGATAAAGCTTCTTCAAAATAAAGCCTAATTTTTCCCATTCAAAACTTTAATTATATTCTACTTGAGTGACTCTTACGGGATTTGAACCCGTGTTACCACCGTGAAAGGGTGGTGTCCTAACCACTAGACGAAAGAGTCAATGCGAATTAACTCAAGTTATATTGATTATGCACATAAAGTCAATTATTTTATGGCGCAAACGTCTTTCTCTATTCCATATTTAATATTCACTGAATTTATTTCAGATTTAGGAGTTTTAGATCCTAATTCTAATTGTTGTTCAACTTTTGTATCGGAATCATAGCCAGAATCGTAGCCAGAATCTCTACGCTCATATTTCTGCTTTATTTCTTCTACACTAAAGCCAGCCTTTTAGTGCATTGTAGAGACTTAGAGTCAGTTTAACACCTTTTATGTCATTGTTTTTGACAGATTTAATTAAAAAATTATCTATTATACCCATGATTATACCCCCTATATAAAAGCTCACTATCATGGTACAACTTTAAACTATGATGATTTATTTTCTGCTAATAGCAGCTCTCTATAACCACTTAACAAGTGGTGGCATTGACATCATAATTGCATCTGGATTGCCGTCAGTCATTAAACCAAACCTTGTGCCACGATCGTATAACAGATTGAATTCTACATATCTGCCACGTTTTATTAATTGATTTTCTCGTTGTTCTTTTGTCCAAGATTTTTGTATATGTTTACGTATGATGTGCAAATAAATTTCCAAAAAGGCTTCACCTACTGCTTTTGTGAACTCAAAATCATTTCTCCAATTGCCAGAACTCAGATTATCATAGAAAATACCACCAATGCCACGCGGCTCTTTTCTATGTGGTAAGAAAAAATAGTTGTCACATTGCTCTTTAAATTTTGGATAATATCCGGTGTCAAATCTATCACATGTCATTTTGATTGATTCATGAATATACTTGCAATCTTCTTCATTTTTATATATTGGCGTAAAATCCATCCCTCCACCAAACCATTGTTTTGAAGTATATATCAGCCTTGTGTTCATATGTGCTGCAGGGATAAGGGGCGATTGCATATGAGACACTAAAGATGTACCGCTTGCCCAAAACTCTCCGTTACTTTCACTTGCACCAGGAATTTCATTAATGGCTGAATCTGCAAATTTTCCGTGTACTTTTGAAACGTTTACTCCAACTTTTTCAAAAACATTGCCAAAAATAATTGTAGATTCACCACCTCCACCACCTGGGCGATCCCACTTTCTTTTTTCAATCTTTGGCTCTGTGGATGATTGTTTTTCAATTAATAAGAAAGATTCTATGATCTTATCTCTTAGTGCACAGAACCACTTAAATGCTTGTGTTTTTTGTTTTTCCATAATGTCCTCTTGCTAGCTTATTAACATTGTTATATCTGATATTTAAGGAACTTAATTAGATTTGGATGATAATTATCTATCAAAGACGTTAATAAATCTATAATAATTAAATCAATATAATAAAACATTTTCGTATATACAACAATGCCAAATAGCAATAATGAATAAAAGATACATAGATAACAAGAAAGAGAACAGGGTTGACTTCATACTAAGAAATTATGGAATGTCAATTGTTGTGATGGCAGTTATTATGCTCTTACCTCCAGTAGCAATATCGATACTCTACTTTTTTGATATATATAGTCAGCATATTAATATAGAGATTAATTTATTAGTGAGCATTCTAACAACTCTCTTTATGATATATAATGTAAAACGCTACAGACACCTACTTAATACTATAGAATTTCAAAATGCAATATTTGCAAATGCACTAAATTATAATACAGAATTTTGCCTTATTTTACATAGAGATGAGGGTATTATTTATGCTGATGCAAGGTTCTACGAAAGGTTTAAAGATCATATAGATGATGACATTACGTTAGGCAAGATTTTTGAAATAGGAGATGTTTCAGAAGAAGACAAAAAAGTACTCTATCATGCACTAAAAAATAACTCTTCTGTACAAGTATGCATTTCCTTAAACAAGAAGAATAGAGTATCTAACTTTCTTTTGCTCTTTGAGCCGATACCAGATAATCCCCAAATTGCTATAAATAGTAATAAGATTTTAAATTTATCATTAGTGCCAATAGCAAGGCCAGATGGGTATTTTGTGTTAAAAGCAACACAGATAAACAAGGAGCAGATATATGAAGAGTTAATAGAAAAACACAGTATAGGAACTTACATTGCAAATGCCAAAGGGGTGATTTTATCTGTAAATAAAAGATTTTTAGATATATTTGAACTGAAAAAACTGGAAAAAGGTAGCTCAATCAGTGATTTTATATCTCAATCTAAATATAACAATACAACAACCGATAATGAAATTTTGTTTTTTACTATAAGTGGTATTCCATTCAAGGCTTATATGAGCACTGCTATATTTTGTGATAAATACAACCATAGCTATATATATGGCTTTATAACACCAACCGAATCAAATATTGTTGATTATCAATTACACCCTTGTTTTGCAAATTCATCAATTGCTATTGCACAATGTGACATAAACGGCAACTTTGTAAAGAAAAATACGGCACTAATAAAGCTTGCAGGGTCAGATAATAATTCAATCTTTACATTGATATTAGATAGTTATCATGTGAAAATACGTGAATATTTTTCGAGTAATAGAATAAATAATGCGTCCTTTGATGTACAGCTCAACGGCGATAATAACATAAAAATATATTTCAATAAGTTTCTTCATAATAAAATGATCTTCATACTTTGTTATTTTATTGACAATACTGAACACAAAAACCTAGAGATAAAGCTTGAGCATTATCAAAAGATGCAAGCTATAGGGCAGTTAGCAGGTGGTATTGCGCATGATTTCAACAATATATTGACTGGGATAATAGGATTTTGCGATTTGCTTTTACTCCAACATTCAGCTGGTGATCCATCTTTTGGAGATATAATACAGATACAGCAAAATGCAAAGCGTGGATCAAATTTAGTAAGACAATTGCTTGCTTTTTCAAGAAGACAGACCTTGCAGCCAAAAATTATTGATGTAAATAGTACTATAGCTAATCTTTATGAAATGATAAAAAGATTAATAGGTGAAAATATAAAGTTTAATATTTATTATGGTAGAGACTTGGGTGCTGTTAGGGCTGATCAAGGGCAATTAGAGCAAGTTATACTTAACTTAGCAGTCAATGCTAGTGCTGCTATGGAAAAGGGCGGAGAATTAACTATACGAACCTTTAATCAAAAGATTGACTCATTAAATTCTACATCTCAGGACATGTTTTCTCCAGACAAGGAAACGATCGAACATGGAAATTATGTTGTGATTGAAGTAATTGATACTGGATGTGGAATGACAAGTGATACAATTGAAAAGGCATTTGACCCATTTTTTTCTACCAAAGATATTACCTCTGGTACAGGTCTTGGCCTCTCTACTGTATATGGCATTATTAAACAAACTGAAGGATACATCTATGTTGCTAGCAAAGTAAATCATGGAACTAAATTTAGCATATTTTTGCCCATGGTTTACATATCAGATGAAAATCTGATAGAGGAAGATAGTGAAGAAATAGAAAGACCGGTAGTAAGTGAAATTAAAGGTAATGGTATAATTTTATTGATTGAAGATGAAAATTCAGTAAGGGAATTCATCTCTAAAGCACTCAAAAGAAAAGGATTTGATGTAATAGAAGCGAGCATAGGCAGCGAGGCGCTAGAAATAATCAGTAAAAAAAATCAACACATAGATCTAATAATCACTGATGTAATCATGCCAGAGGTGAGTGGTCCAGAAATAGTTAAAGAAGCATTGATCCATAGGCCAAATATCAACGTTATTTTTATTTCTGGGTATGCAGAAGATGCTTTTTTAAAGAGTGATGACATCAATATAGAAGATTTTCACTTTTTGCCAAAACCATTCACTCTGAATGAATTAGGAAACAAGGTTCAAAGTGTGTTACACAAAGCAAAAAAGACAGTCTAATTTTAGTGTGATTAGCAACAAAAAAATTTTCTAATGCAAAAGTTTCTTGCATATATACAATAGAATTATTTTATACATAAGATAAAAGGCGTGAGCAAGATTATTGCAATAGTAAATCAAAAGGGTGGAGTTGGCAAAACCACAACTAGTATAAATTTATCGACAGCCTTTGCTGCTGTGGGAAAAAGCACTTTATTGGTAGATCTTGATCCTCAAGGAAATGCTAGCACCGGACTCGGGATTTCTTATCGTAGTAGGGAAGAAAAAAATATATACAAAATACTACTGAGCAGAGAAAATAAATTGATAGAATCGGCAATTTTCAATATAAAGGAAATTCCAAATTTATCACTAATTTCGTCAGTAGTTGATCTGTCAGCTGCAGAAATTGAATTATCGCAACTTGAGCGAGGAAAATTTGTGCTAAAAAGCGCATTAGAGAAGATACGCGATAATTATGAGTATATAATCATCGATTGCCCTCCATCACTTGGGCTTCTAACCATAAATGCTTTGACTGCTGCTAATTCTATTATTGTTCCTCTTCAGTGTGAGTTTTTTGCTCTGGAAGGATTAAGCCATTTAGTTAAAACTGTAGAACTGATAAAAAGGAATAACCTAAACCCTTTTTTGGCAATAGAAGGGATCGTGTTAACAATGTATGACAGGCGCAACAAACTCAGTGAACAGATTAAAAACGATATTTGCCAGTATTTAAATGATAAAGTATACAAAACTATCATCCCATTGTATGAGACTGTTATTCCACGTAACGTACGGTTATCAGAAGCGCCTTCTCATGGAAAACCCGCTATTGTGTATGATCTTAAGTGTCCTGGTGCACAAGCATATATAAGTTTGGCAAGGGAAATTTTAAAAAAGCACGCGAGCAGTTGTAAGGAGAAGAAGCTAGTGAGTGAGGGCGTGGTATGAAGGATGATAGACGCCTCGGCAGAGGTCTTGCCGGCCTCATAGGCGATAATTATGATAATAAAGAAGATCGACAAGAGTATTTGCCTATTTCATTACTGCACCCAAGCAAATTTCAACCGAGGAAACATTTTGACGAGGAGTCATTAAGAGAACTTGCAAATTCGATAAAGAAAAGTGGCATTATACAGCCTATCGTGGTACGCAAAGATTCAAATGATGATGGTTACGAAATAATAGCTGGGGAACGTCGTTGGCGAGCAAGCAAGATTGCAAATCTTGATAGTGCACCCGTTATCATAAAAGATCTGAGCGACAAGGAATGCTTGGAAGTATCCATTATTGAAAACATACAAAGGCAAGATATTAATCCAATAGAAGAAGGTGAAGCGTATAAGAGACTGATAGATGAGTTTTCCTATACACATGAAGAATTAGCTTCAACTATAGGCAAAAGCCGCAGTCACATAACCAATATGATTCGGATGTTGTCACTTCCTGATGGAGTAAAAACAATGATCAACGAAAAAAAGCTATCTATGGGCCATGCAAGAGCGTTGATTAATGTTGAAAATGCGGAAAGTATTGCAGAAAAAATAATTTCCCAAGGCTTAAGCGTTAGGCAAACTGAAAAATTGATAAAAGACTTACATCAAAGTAACAACCAAAAAGAGCAGAGATATACCAAAAATCAAGATATGGCAGCACTAGAAGGTGCTATATCTTCTCAACTTGGTTTAAAGATCAAAATTAATGACAGTAATTCTAAGGGTAAAGTTATGATACGGTATAATAATCCAAATGAATTGAATTTAATATTAAAAATTTTAAATAGGAAACTTGAGTGCTAGTAGAGCAAAAAGATAATATAAAATACAACTGTTGGTGTCACCCAAGTAGCATGGAGAGACAAAAATCACTTGACAAACTCTGCCAGCCCCCTTATCATGAAACTGAAGGTATTCAGTTATCTTCATCTGTGCAGATTAAACAGCAAGAAAACAACGTGGTTGGCGTCTTATTTTTAATTTTTTGTACTATGTGCACCTTATGTCTTCACAACATTTCTGGGTTTTTACCTATATAAGCTGAAACGCGCTTATAAGTCGTTTAAGACAGTATAGTACGCCAATTTGCAGGATTAGAGAGTGACAACTAGCTAACACGGGGTTTCTTTTGCCTTTTTTTCTGCTTAGTAAATTTCTTAAACATTTAAACTAAGGTGAGTTGCATTTAAAAGCAGCTAAATTGCAGTGTTTAAGACTTAAAAAACGCCAAATACTGAAAATAGACAATGACTAGGGCTTCTTTTGCCTTTTTTTTCGTTTGGTAAATTTCTTAATGTTTATAGCTAACATGAACTGGGCAGGAAGGTGTCATCCCAGTGCTCCTTTCTCGTCATCCGAGTAGCCCCTATGATGTCATTCCAGCGCGTGACGCTGGAATCTAGTCTTTATTATGCAGCCACTTATTTAAAGTTAAGTTTTCTGGATCCAAGTAGTCAAGCTACTCGGATGACACCTTGACAATCGTCATCCCGCTACGTGTTAGCGGGATCTATGCTAAGAGATACCGCGAATGAATCGCGGTATGACGGTCTGCGGCGATATGACGGTTCGCGGTGGCATGACGATAACTTCGTCATCCCGCTGCTTGTTAGCCGGTATCTAGAGATACCGTGACGGTATGCGGCAGCATGACGATAACCTTGTCATTCCAGCGCGTGACGCTGGAATCCAGACTTTAACTGATATGATTACAGAAAGAGAATTTATTAGGTAGTCATAGACACTGAAAGTGGTAAAACTTACCACTTTCAAGTAAAGAAAACTACGTTTTGTGCCTCCAATAATTTCTATGGATGAACCGCTACTGCACCGTCTTTACAAATCACACCGCTTGGTGTTATTTTTGAAACGACTATAGGAGCGCCAAAAAACACAGCAGTAAATGCACCGAGTGCAAAAAGCGCTGGCCACGGCATTCTGCCGAATATTGCAAGCAACGCTGCACCAATTATCACTATTGTGATCATTGGTCCACCTATGCCATGAGTATAGCCTATTATCTTGCATATCACTAATGATGTTGTATCATTTTGATCAACAAAAGTAGGACTAGTATCAGCATTTGCATCAAATGCAAAGGAGAGAATTAAAGCTACAAGTAGAAGAAAATTTTTCATTACGCCTCCTATAATTTCTGTTTCATATTTGATTATCTATCACATTGATTAAGTTTAAGTAAATGGTGAGGATTTTTTGCTTAAAAGTATCCTTTATTTCATTTAGAATACTTTTCTTGGTTCGTTTATATTACATGCTACAGAAATTTTACAGCATCGTTTATTGCCTTTATCGTGCTTTGATTGACACAATTCATAATGATGGAGTGGAGCATGCAGGGTATCTATCATTTTTAATCCTGTTATCAATATTCCCTTTTCTCATCGTTTTAATGGCTGTGGCGTCAACATTCGCAAATTTCTTAGACCAGTATAACATTGGCTGGGTATTTATCATTGATAACATGCCACAGGATATTTTATCATCTTTGATGCCGCGTATCAGAGAGATAATATCAGGCCCGCCGCAAAGCTTACTAACTTTAGCAATTGTAGGCGCTGTTTGGACCGCCTCGTCAACAATTGAAGGGCTAAGAACAATATTGAACAAAGCTTATAAAGTTCCGGTTTCGCCACCTTATATATTAAGAAGGTTGTTAAGTATACTACAATTTTTAGTGATCACGCTTATTATAACTCTAACTATAGTGTTCTCTACATTAGTGCCAATGCTAATTGATTTTTCCTATCAGGGGATTAGTTATACTAAATATCTCCTCATTGAATTTGTACTTTTCACAGTAGTCTCTTGGCTATATTTTATGTTGCCAAACATAAAACAAAATTTATCAGACGTCTTTCCTGGATCTTGTGTGGCTGTTATTCTTTGGACAATTTCTGCTTCAGCTTTCAAGCAATACTTAAAAGCTTCCTTTGATCAACTGAATTTGATATATGGAAGTTTAGGTGGTATGGTAGTGTCATTACTATTTTTTTATATGCTAAGTTTGATTTTTATATATGGAGCAAAATTTAATTTTCAGCTAAAATATTTCAATGAATCTCGCTAAGGAGAAAGAAATGAGTAAGTTAGAAGGTAAAGTAGCTTTAATCACCGGAGCTTCAGGTGAAATAGGCTCTGCTGTTGCAAAAAGATTTGTAAAAGAAGGTGCATGTGTAATTCTGATTTCAAGATCTCTTGATAATCTCAAGCCACTATATAATGAAATTGAAGAGCTTGAAGAATTTAAAGAAGGCTCTGTGAAACTAATTCAGCTTGATCTTTTAGACTTTGAGAATGTAAAGATACTGACAAACATGATAGAAAGCCTGAAATTATCAGAATCTGGAGCACTTGATATATTAGTTGCATGTACTGGAATTTTAGGCAAATTGAACCCTATTCACGACTGTGAGATTGAAGAGCTACAGAACGTAATGAATACAAATTTTACTGCCAATTGGTACTTACTAAAAAACTTAGATCCAATGCTAAAGAAGTCTAATGCTGGAAGAGTGATATTCATGACCTCAGAGGTGACACTTTCTCCTTCCTCTTATCCATATTGGATGCCGTATGCTGCAAGTAAAGTTGCACTAGAAATAATGGTGCAGATATATGCATCTGAGACAAAACATACAAAATTATGTGTAAATGCTGTATACACGAAAGGACCTGTGGGTAGTGAGCAGGCATTTCCTGGATCTGAATTGGTGTCACCTGATAAACTAACAGACAAATTTGTGGAGTTAGCTTCTAACGATTGCAGCGTATCAGGAAAAATCTTACCGCTTAGCAAATCTCCCGAATAAATTACACTAGAAAGGATGTCATCCCAGTGCCCAGACACTGGGATCTAGTTTTTAATTTAACATAATCAAGAACGTTGTGTTTTACTTTTATGCTTACCAAATTAGTTTACAATCAAAGTTTCCTGGATCCCAGTGTCTGGGCACTGGGATGACACCATTCTTTTTCCTGGATTCCAAACTGGGATGACAGCTAGCCTGACAATCGTCATCCCGCTGCTTGTTAGCGGGATCTAGAGATACCGCGGCGGTATGACGGTTCGTGGTGGAATGACGATAAGCTCGTCATCCCGCTGCTTGTTAGCGGGATCTATGTGAGATACCGTGAATAAATCACGGTATGACGTAGAAGCTATACTTTTATGCTTACCAACCCAATCAAAATCCTGGATCCCGCTGCTTGTTAGCGGGATCTAGAGATACCGCGGCGGTATGACGGTTCATGGTGGAATGACGTAGAATTTTATACTCACCAACTCAGTGTCCAATCTGGATTGTATCTTATCGGTAAAAAAGAAGAGCTATTTTAGGAAGTTTTTATAGGGCTAAAACTAAAGAAAACTTGCATATAAGTTCATCAAGTGTAAAATTAGAGTTGTTTTAAAAGAATAGGTCAATTATGAATCTTGTAACAAAATCTGCTATCGATTTTACTGCTTCAGCTGTTCTCTCCGGCGGAGAAATTGTTGATGATTTCTGTCTGAGTAAGCACATAAAAAATAAGTATGCTGTCCTTTTTTTCTATCCACTTGATTTTACTTTTGTTTGCCCAACTGAATTGATATCGCTCAATAATAGAATAAATGAGTTTGCAAAGCGTGGTATTGAAGTGATAGGAATAAGTGTAGATTCAAAATTTTCACATTATAAATGGCGAAACACTCCAGTTAATGATGGTGGTATTGGAGAGGTTAGCTACACTTTAGTGTCTGATATCAAAAAGTCTATATCAAGAGACTATGGGGTCTTATATGATGACTCAATTGCGCTGAGAGCAACTTTCGTTATTGATGATAAATTTATTGTACGTCATCAATCGATAAATGATTTGCCTTTAGGGCGTAATATCGATGAATTCGTTAGAATCATTGATGCAATTAAACATAATGAGGAGCATGGTGAAGTATGTCCAGCAGGGTGGAAAAAAGGTAAGCCAGCAATGCAGGCAAGCGATGAAGGAGTAGCTGATTATCTAAACTCATACAGTGAAGAATTATAGATTTAGTACAAAAGTTCTTATTATTGGATCTGGAGCAGCGGGTTATGCTGCTGCTATATATGCAGCACGTGCAAACTTAGAGCCAATTGTAGTAACGGGAATGCAGCCTGGTGGTCAGCTTACAATTACTACAGATGTTGAAAACTATCCTGGTTTTGTTTCAATACAGGGTCCAGAACTAATGGAGCAAATGAGGTTGCATGCAGAACAGGTTGGAGCAAAAATAATAGATGATGAGATAAAAAGCGTTGAACAACTTGAGGATTCTAATGAGTATAGGTTTAGATCTTCTGGTAATACTAATGACTACTATTCAGATGCAATTATAATTGCATCTGGTGCGCAAGCGAAGTGGCTTGGTCTCAAGAGTGAAAAGGAATTTCAAGGTTACGGAGTTTCGGCTTGTGCAACTTGTGATGGTGCATTTTTTAGGAATAAAGTTGTAGCCGTGATTGGTGGTGGAAATACCGCTGTTGAAGAAGCAATATTTTTAACTCGATTTGCCAAAGAAGTGATATTAATACACAGGCGTGATAAATTGAGAGCGGAAAAGGTAATGCAAGATAGGCTCTTTAAAAATGATAAAATAAAAGTAATGTGGAACCATACCGTAGAGCAGATTCTTGGAGAAGAAAATCCGAAAAAAGTTACTGGTATTATAGTTAAATCAACGGAAGCTCAAGAATTGAAAGTCGATGGAGTGTTCATTGCAATTGGGCATGCACCAAATACAGGTATTTTTAAAGGCTTTGTTGAAATGGATGAACAGGGTTACATAATTACAAAACCTGGAACAACTTTAACTAGTAAAGCAGGAGTATTTGCTGCAGGTGATGTTCAAGATAAGGTATATCGCCAGGCAGTAGTTGCCGCAGGAACAGGGTGCATGGCTGCACTTGATGCAGAGAAGTTTTTAGAGTCGTAATTAATTAACTCAGAATTAGGATTTTATAGCTAAAGTGACTTAAGTTCATCGATAATTTTAAAAACAAAAATTCGTCATTCCGCTACTTGTTAGCGGAATCTATGCTGAGATACCGCGAATAAATCGCGGTATGACGTAGGAAAACCTTTCTTGGGTTAGCTATAGATAAATCGCTTGCAATTTTCCTTTTTTTTTACATAATTATATTAGTAAATCATTAATAAAGAGGGTTTAGTATGCCTTATAGAAACGGTGTAACATATTATGGAGCTTATGGAGGTGGTGATAACACGGCATCGCAAGCTCGAAATTCGACAACTTTAAGACAGCTAAGTGAATCAACAAAACAGTTATTTAAAGCTATTGATGATGAAAACCTAGAGAATTTTAAACAAGCTCTAGCAGAAGGTGCGGATGTTAATGCGTTTGATGAGAGATATACACCACTAATGACTATTATCATGAATGGTGATGACAGCCCTATATGCTTAAAAATGATGATGTTGCTTTTACAACATCAAAATTTAAATATTAATGCTCAAGAAACTAAAAAATGTAATACAGCTCTACATCTAGCCTTTCACATGGAAAATAAGAATTTTATACGGATGTTACTTAGACATCCTAGCATTAATACAAACAGTAAAAACAAAGTTTTTCTTCTTCAGGATAAATATCTTGAGCCTGAACATGATCGTACCAGAGCATATCTTATAGAACATGCAGAGTACAACCAATGTTTTTTTTATACTTCTAAGGAATATATTGAAAAAATAGGGCGAATACAAAAAAAGGACTTTTCGCATCTTACAATGGAAATAACAAAAGCACAAAAAGGAAAAAAATTATTAGATGCTCTTTTTAATGGAAATATTAACCGAGCAAAAACACTGTTGGCTCAAGAGCTTAATCCTAATTGCTGGAAAAGAAACCAAAATGGAGAAATAGAAACACCCCTGAGCTTAATATGTTTACAAGGAATAACACAAGATAACGAAGAAGTATTGATTAAACTTTTAAAACATAAAGACCTAGATTTTAGTCAAATAAAGCCAATACGAGCTATAGAGCAAAATTCACGGTTGAAGAAAATAATTGAACAAGCTATTACAGAGCGATTAACTGATGCTATTAATAGAAAAGATTTAGATGATGTAGAAAAGTTAGTAGAGGATAATTGTTTCATAAATCGTGCAATTGTTACTGCTGCATTTGAAAGTATTGAACGTATCAGAAATTATCTAAATGAAAAATTCCCTACAAGTGCAGAGCAACCTGTAGCAAATACGAATAATATACCAGCAGGTTTTGAGGAGTTTGCACAAAAACTTGTAGATGAACTTGAAAAGACAAAAGCTCAACTTGCAGAAACAGAGCAAAAGCTGGATAAGGTTGTGCGTGAAAAAACGAGCGAAACTAGCAAAATTTCACAATTAGAAAGAGATTTGAAACAAGTAAGGGAAGAAAGAGATAGGCTTTCATCAGAAAATATACTGCTCCGTACTAAAAGTCTGAGTAATAAAAACGAAAAATCCTCGGAGGCAATTTCTCCTGGTAAAAAATAAAGCAACTATGCTTATGCATTTTTTATATTATCTGGAGCATTGACTGGTTGTGTAGGTTTAGCAATTTTATACGATTATCTAGTAATAGGTGCTTGTCTTACAGCAGTTGCACTGGTTCTTTTTTTAGTAGGATATTATTTATGTAAAGCGGATGAACGAGATATAGGACCTGGTGGTACCACCGACAATCCTCAAGTTACAAGGGTTTTGATTTCTTCTCCAGGCCCTGCTGAAAATTTTTGTACATGTTAAAAACATCTTGATAATTGAGGTGAGTGTAAACCTGGGTGGTTTCCAGGCTTGAGTGGCCAAGCAGTTGTTGTATTGATCTTATGTCAATATCTTCTTGAAGCAAATGAGTAGCAAAACTATGACGAAATGCATGTGGAGATAAGATTTCTGGCAGATTTAATATTCTCCTTATTTTCTGCAAACGATTAGCCACATAAGTTCTTCCCAATTTTTTTCCTCTTACTCCCAAAAAAAGATATTGTGTTTCATTATTAATGCCAAGATAAGGACAGGCTTTTACATATTCCTGTATACACTTTTTTACTACCGGAAGAATGAATACCTGCCTTTGTTTATCTCCCTTACCTGTTACTATTAAACTTTCATTGTTAATATCACTAACCCCAAGGTTCAACGCTTCACTGATTCTTAAGCCTGTACCATATAGCAGGACGATAATTGCAATTTCTCTTTTTACCACCCAAGGTTCGCTCAAGTCAGATAATTTCATTTCTTTCACCAAAGTTTTTATATCAGGTATTGATAATGCTTTGGGCAGAGTTCTTCTCTGAATTGGCCTTGATAAGGAAAATACAGCTTCATTGTCTATATTGTAGTTGTTTTTTATGTACTTGAAGAAATTTCTGATTACTGACAATGCACGAGCGTTAGATCTTGCATTCACACCTCTTGCATAACGAGAGGTAAGCCAACTTCTTAACTCAGGTATACTTAAATTTTTCAGAGTACCAACATTTACTTCTCCACCAATGTGAGTATTTAGGAAACTTATAAGATCCTTCAAGTCCCTCATGTATGACTCTAAAGTGTTTGGTGAATAAGATCTGTTGCACCTCAGCCACTCATACCATTTTTCAATGATTGAACCGAGGTCCACAATTATTTTTTAAAGAAAGCATCGATGCACGCATCTCGAAAGGCTTCATTTATATCAGGATGAGAATGACAAATTCTGTATATATCCTCTGCTGCTGCGCCATATGCCATTGCAACCGCTGCTTCGTTGATTAGCGTATCAGCGTATGCTCCTATGATATGCACACCTAGTATTGTATCTGCTCTGCTACAAGTCAGCACTTTCACGAATCCTTCAGCATCATCAGTGATTTTTGCTCTGCTGTTTGCAGCAAATTGACATTTACCAACTTTGTACTTATAGCCAGCATTTTTGAGTTCCTCTTCGGCTTTACCGATCGAAGAAACCGCAGGGTGAGTGTAAATGACAGATGGTATAATTTCATAATCAACGTGAGGTGACTGTCCTGCTATTATCTCTGCAACTGCCACTCCTTCTTCCTCTGCTTTATGAGCAAGCATTGCTCCACCAATCACATCACCAATAGCAAATATTCCTTTCACATTAGTTTCATATCTGTTGTTAACTTGAACGAAACCGCGATTATCTTTTTCTATTTTTTCATCAATACTAAGATTCTCAGTGCATGGTTTGCGTCCTGCTGCCACCAATACCTTATCCGCCTCTATAGTGTTTGTTTGATTATCTTTTACAGAGCAAACTTTCACACTCAAAGAGTTACTACTTTGTTTTATTCCCTCAACTTTAGTGCTAAGTAAAAATTTTATTCCTTGTTTTTGTAGACTAGAAAGTAGAGACTTACTTAATTCTCCATCCATTGCTGCAGCGATTCTGTCAAAAAATTCTACTACAGTGACTTCAGACCCTAGCCTCCTCCATACAGAAGACATTTCAAGCCCTATTGCCCCGGCTCCGATTACGACAAGTTTTTTTGGTACTTCAGTTAAAGACAATGCACCAGTTGATGAAATAATACTTTTCTCATCGATATTAATTCCTGGCAAAGAAATAACGTCAGAACCGGTTGCAATTACTATATTTTTTGTCTTCAGCACCTTATCTTCAACTGAAACTTCAAGATTACCTTGGTCAAAAGAAGTAATTTTCCCAAGTCCATTGATTTTAGTGATTTTGTGAAGGTTAAACAGATATTCTATACCTTTTCCAAGTTCCTGAACTCTGGCGTCCTTATAGCCTAGCATTTCTTTTAAATCGAAACTTGCATCCTTAATTTTTATGCCAAGCTTCGACAGATCATTTTTCGTGTGAGCATACTGATAGGAAGAATGAAGTAGTGCTTTGGAAGGTATGCACCCAACTCGCAAGCATGTACCACCAAAAATGCTATTTTTATCTATGCAGACAACTTTCAATCCAAGTTTTGCAGCAGCGATAGCACACTTATAACCGCCTGGACCACCACCTATAACAATCAGGTCATAATCAATCATAAAGAACAAACCTATTTTCTAAAGAATAAACACCATTTCCCTCAGTTGTTACATATATTTTATCGTGAGTAAACACTGGAGTGTGAAACACATTACCAGGTACTTTGATTACCTTTCCTGCACTTTCAGATCCAGGAAAAGCAAGCATTGAACCTTTATTGCTTGTCACCCACAGTGTATGGGCATGCACAATTGGAGCAAACAATTGCGTATTTTCTATTAAATCAGATGCCCAGACTGTTTCTCCATTTTTTATATCCAGGACGATTATTTTATTATCTTCAGTTACTATAAAAATTCTTCCGCCTTCTTTTTGTTTCTCTGCAGGAATAAGAGGACTATAATATGACTCAATGTCTGATACACTTTTTACTTGCAGTGACTTTGACCACAAAATATTTCCTGATTTCACGTCAATACCATAAATATAAGAATTGTTTGTAGCTATTAAAGTATCGCCAAGCACTCTCGGTGTAGTAGTTACATCTGTGAGCTGTGTATCCAAAAGGTTTGTAGCCAATTTTTGGCTCCACAATTTTTTACCGTCTTCATTAAAAGCTATTAACTCACCATTTGAAAATGGTGCTATTATTTTATCGTTAGAAATTGTTGGCGATATGGAATACAAACCTCGAACCTCATTGATACCGTTTTGATAAGCCCAAACGGAGCTGCCATCTTTTATATCAAACACGTACAGATAATTATCAATAGTCAATACTACCAATTTATTATTTATTACTGCTGCTTTCCCTCTTACTGGAGCTCTCAATTCTTTTTCCCACTCAATCTTGCCAGTTTTTGCATCTATTGCGTGTAAAGTGTTATCCACTATAAAGAAAACATTTTTTTCATAATGCGATAGGCTCATGTTACCAATTTTTTTCCTACGTGAGAGGTGTAATTTCCAATTCATAGCCTTTGAGTTATCAATATCAAAGGAATATAAAGCGCCGTGCTTGTCTGATAAAATAACGCTATCTTCTGTAAGCACTGGAGCTACATATCCTTGAGATAGTTTTTTATCCACTAGACTTATTCGCTCGCTTGCCATTGTGTAACTGCTACACAATAACATTATTATAACAATTATTACTTTCATTACTTAGTTGAGAACAAGATTTATTAATATACATACTAGAAATCTTAATCACAATGAAAATGTTCTTGTTGTACGTTGAAACATTGATTTATGAACAGAATATTATATTATTATGTAAAAATCATACTCTTAGAGGTAATACACCTCATCCACTATGCGGCAACGTGCATAGCTGTATGAACATTGAGATATAAAAGTAATTTATACCAAGAAGAAAGATGACCTTACCCAGAAAAAGTAGACAGGTAGTTAAGACGTTTTTTTCATGAAAATGATGAATCAAATTTTTCAGGAATGCAATAGTTAATAGTAGAATGTCTACGCTGTTTATTATAAAAAATTTCTATATATTCAAATATTGCGGTTTTAGCTTGTTGTGCAGAGTGTTGTGAAGTATCAATGAGTAACTCTCTCTTAAGTGAACTAAAAAAGCTCTCTGAAACAGCATTATCATAACAACAACCTTTGTGACTCATACTAGAAGTAATATTTTTTGTACTTAGTAAAAATTGATAATTTTTAGAGGTGTATTGCGATCCTTGATCGCTATGAAATAGTAGATTTTTAACGGGTTTGCGCCTATCAACAGCCATCAATAAAGCATCTATAACTAATTGCTTATTTATTGAATTACTCATTGACCAACCAACTACCATGCGTGAATATAAATCTATTATTGCTGTCAAATATAGCCATCCTTCGTTGGTGTTTATGTGTGTAATATCAGTTACCCATATCTTGTTTGGCTGATCAGTGGTGAAATTCTGATCCAATATGTTAGGAGTTATAACTCTATTGTCTGTTTGAAGTTTCTTAGTCTTAAACCTTCGTCTAAGTTGGGCTTGAATGCCATTTTCCTGCATAACATTTTGCACTGTTTTGATGTTATAATTTTTACCTAAAACCTTTAATTCAGCGTGGATTTTGGGAGCTCCGTATCTGCATTGTGACGCTTGATATATCTTTTGAATATCTTTTATGAGCTCTTCTCTTGTTGATTTTTTATTACTTTTTTCCTTAGAAATCCATTTATAATAACCACAAGCAGATACGTTCAAAAACCTGCATAGCTCTCTTATTTTACAGCAGTTTTCATGCTCTTTTATAAAAGAATATTTTACTCTTTTTGGTTTGCAAAATATCCCAGGGCTTTTTTTAAAATGTCTCTTTCCCTCGTTACTCTTGCCAGCTCTTTCTTTAAATCAAACTTTTCTTTGTCACAATGAGCTACTTTCCCTTTTCCTGGAAACGCATCTACTCCAGACATTCTATCATTGTATGTTTTTACCCATCTGCTTAATGAATCACTGCTAATACCCAAATCTCTTGCTATTTTTGCTGATGATTGACCTGTTTCTTTTACTAGTCTTATAGCTTCAATTTTGAATTCTGCTGTATATTCTTTTCTTTTTGTCATACCACACCTCTTTGAAAAAACGTTTTATTTTACTTCAAAAACGTCTTAACTTTCTGTCTACTTTTTATGGGTAAGGTCAAGATGTCATCCAAGTAGCTTGACTACTTGGATCCAGATTGGATACTGAGTTGGAGTATAAAAGTATAGCTAACGCGAGCTCTGCGTCATACCGTGATTAATTCGCGGTATCTCAGCCGCTAACACATAGCGGGATGACAGCAATCCTACGTCATGCCGCCGCGAACCGTCATACCGCGATTCATTCGCGGTATCTCTTAGCATAGATCCCGCTAACACGTAGCGGGATGAAGGTTTTCAGGGTAGCTGTCATCCGAGTAGCTTGACTACTTGGATCCAGAAAACTTAACTTTAAATAAGTGGCTGCATAATAAAGACTAGATTACAGCGTCACGCGCTGGAATGACACCATTTTCGGTCTCTTAAATTGCTTTAGCTACAAACATTAAGAAATTTACCAAGCGGAAAAAAAGGCAAAAGAAGCCCCGTGGTGCGAGTTTTGACTCTATATTACTGTAAGTGGCGCTGCAATAATGTGCTAACGCTTAAAATAAGCGCGATTTGGCTGAATGTAGAAAAAATTTAAAAGACATGCAGCCGCTATAATTTTATGTAATCCGCCAAAAAATACCCTAAGTTTTTTACTGAATTTTGTCATTGAGCCTGCAGGTCAAAAACAAGTTTTGAGTCATAAATACCCTTATTGTCATAATAAGGAGGCTGGCGAAGTTTGTCAAGTAAGTTTTTTCGTTTCTGCGGGCTACTTGAATAACGGCTACAATGTTTGTACAATTGTTCGTCATGCGCTGGAACCCGTTTTAGCCCTTATCTATATCTCAGTTCCACCAACAGTTATTGCGTCGACTTTGAGTGTTGGTTGACCAACTCCAACGGGCACATTTTGTCCATCTTTTGAGCATGTGCCAACACCGGGGTCCAACTTTAAGTCGTTGCCAACCATGGATACTTTTTTTAGCACTGTTGGCCCATCACCAATTAGTGTTGCTCCTTTGACTGGCTGTGTAATTTTACCATTTTCTATTAAGTAAGCTTCTGAAGATGAAAAAACAAATTTCCCTGACGTTATATCAACTTGCCCACCACCGAAATTTACTGCATACAGACCTTTCTTTACGCTAGATATTATTTCTTCCGGCGTATGTTTCCCTAGTAACATATAGGTGTTTGTCATGCGCGGCATAGTAACTTCTTTATAACTTTCTCTTCTACCATTACCAGTTGGATTCACACCCATGAGTTTAGCATTCATATGATCCTGCATGTAGCCTTTGAGAATTCCATCCTCTATCAACACATTATAACTGGGTGGAGTACCTTCATCATCTATGCTAATAGAACCACGCAAATTAGGCAGAGTTCCATCATCAACTACTGTGATGCCACTAGCTGCTACTTGTTTACCAATAGAATTTGAAAATGCTGAGACTCCTTTACGATTAAAATCGCCTTCGAGTCCATGACCCACAGCTTCATGCAACAATACTCCCGGCCAGCCCGGACCTAGAATAACTGTCATTTCTCCGGCTGGAGTTGGAATTGCTTCAAGATTTACCAGTGCTTGTTCCAAAGCCTGGTTTGCAACTTCTTTCCACTTTTTCTCAGAAATAAACTTACTATAAGAATCCCTTCCACCGTGTCCTGCGGAGCCTCTCTCGGTACGGCCATCCTTTTCTACAATGACTAGCACATTAAAACGTACCAGAGGCCTGATATCGCTTAATCTGTGATCACCCTTTATTATTTGTACGACTTGCCATTCTCCACTTAGAGTTATTTTTACTTGCTTCACGCAGTTATTTTTGGACCTTACATACTCATTAACCTCATTGAGTAGTTTAATCTTTGAATTCAGATCCATTTCATTTGTAGGGTTAATCCTCGAATATAGGCTTTTTGTCTCTTCGTTTAAATTTATTGAATTTGTCTTGTTTAAAGACACTGAGCTTTTTACCATAGAAGCAGCATTACTAATTTCTTTTTCGCTGATCTCAGAAGAACAAACGAAAGATGTACTATCCTCACAAAAAGACCTTAAACCAAATCCCCTTCTGGTATTCAAATCCACGTGTTTTAATATGTTATCATCGAAAATCAGGGACTCCGACTGGCAAAATTCTAGAAACAGCTCACCACCATCGCTATTGCTCAAAGCGTTATTGACTATTTTATATACGTTATTAATATTAACATTGTTTTGAGCGAAAAATATTTGATCTAGATTTGGCATTACCTTTGAACTAAAAATTGTTTAAGTATATTATTTAACTTTAACATAGTAAACTATAAAAAGCCCGGGTGGCGGAATTGGTAGACGCGCTAGCTTCAGGTGCTAGTAACTTTTTAAGTTGTGGAAGTTCAAGTCTTCTCTCGGGCACTTTTAGCTTCCATATTGCTTGTTGAATTAATTAATGCTACAATATAACGTATTAGGTAATATTTATGCTATGTATGGTGAAAAAGATAAGTTAGCCTACAGAAAGAAGGTACGAACTTACTCGAAACGCTTAGTTACTACACTATCTACTGCTTCTTTTATTGGATATATAGCAGCATTAGCCTTTAGTATTCCTGTCTTAAGTCTGTATTTTAGTATTGCCGGCACTATATTAAGTGTACTTTCGTTTGCTTTAAATATATGGTCATTAAAGGATCATTTCCTACAGCAGAAGCAACTTGGTGTAGCAGGACAAAAAAAAACTAACAAAGATCTGTCTTGATATTACATCTAACGTTTCGTTTTTAATAGGAGGAATTGCATCTATATTGCCTCTCGAATCTCCTATCATTCCTTTTGTTTCTACTGCCTTTTTTATTCTAGGCTGTACCTTTATGGCAGCTAATATCGTTCGGACTTTGATCAGCAAACCACAGGCAGAAAAACCTACTGATACCCTCTCTCCATCTGTAAAAGCAGTTTAAGTGTCAACAAGTTAACTTATTTGACTTGTATAGGAATATTAGCTATAATATTAATAGTTTAATAATAAAAGAGGTTAGTATATGGATTTTTTAAACAGTCACCCAGATTTTTTTGAGGATAATGCTTATTATGTAATATCTGAATATAATACGGATAATCGAGATCTTACAGATCTTAGTACATATGTAGTAGAACGTGATGCATATGAGAATTTGGTATTCAAAAACTTATATACATATATACGTTCCGATGGAAACGTACATAAAGATATAATGCTTAATCCAAAATCTTTACAAATAGAAGAGAGGATAGAAGATAGCAGAATCGAACAGTGTTATACAAATAACTATAAGATAGATAATGGAACTTTATCTTTAGATGAGAGAGAATTAGTATTCAATATAACTCCAGGTAAATGGAATGATTCAACAGAGTTCAATGTAATTAGCATTAGAAAAGTATAAGTGAATTTAAAGCTTAGTGGTAAATAGGGGACTGAGTATCCTTATTTCAACATCAATTACTTGAATAGTTGCTCAAGCCATCAAAATAAAAATTTTTATTCAGTAATTTGTGTATAAAGGGTACTATTTTACTAGTAGTGAAATAAATCAGAATGAAGTCTATTTTATTAACGAGGCCTTTATTGGATTCGTTCAATACAAGAAATATATTGAGAAAGTATGGATACAAAGTTTTTATAGAACCAGTATTCACAATAAAGTACTTAAATCCTGATATATCTGCGTACGAATTTGACGTTGTGATATCTACAAGTAAAAACAGTGTAAAGGCTTTTAGTCAAATATGCAAAGAGGATGACTTTCCGATTATTACAGTTGGTAATTCAACCATGCAGGCTGCAAAAAATTTGGGATTTTCTGATATAATCTCAGCAGACAGCAACGTTGATGGTCTGATATCATTCATAAAAGCTCATTATTCAAACGCAATAAAGTTCTTGTATATAAGGGGACAAGAAGTATCATGTGACCTAAAAAAGAGATTATCTGAAGAAGATTTTAATGTAAGAGAAGTTGTACTCTATAAAACAATTATAAAAAGGAGTCTAACTAATAGGTGTAAAAATTTACTGTTGGATGGTAAAATTGATAGTGTTGCTTTTTTTTCCTCACAGACAGCAAGGGTATTTTGTTCATTAGTTCTAAAAAGTGGGCTATCTCATGTGATGAATAATACAGTTGCATATACCATGAGTAAAAACATTGCTGATAGTTTAAGGTTAATCAAATGGAAAAAAATTATAACATCGAGGTTGCCTACTGGGGAGAGTTTAATTGATATAATTAATAAGGATTGTTGATGCTAAAGATTGCAACTTGGAATGTAAACTCCATACGTAAAAGAGTTAACCAACTTTGTAGTTTTATAGTTGACAGTCAGATAGATATAGTTTTGCTGCAAGAGATAAAATGTACGGAAGAGCAATTTCCTTATGTAGAGATAGAAAAGTTAGGATATGAATATGCTATCTATGGACAAGTTGCAAGAAATGGCGTTTGTGTTTTATCTAAATATCCGATACTGGAAAAATTAAAAATTGATGTTGTAGAGGGTCATCAAGAAGCACGTTATATAGAATGTGTGATAAAACACACCAATCATAAGGTAAGGGTAGGAAGTGTATACGTTCCAAATGGTCAAAGCCCAGACTCTCATATGTTTGAGTATAAACTCAAGTTTTTTGATAACCTATATGAAAGGATGAGCACTTTGTTGAAAAATGAAGAGTTAACTATTATAGCTGGCGATTATAATGTTGCACTGGATAAAATTGATGTTTTTGATTCAAATTTATTGAATGGCCAAGTGTGCTTTCATATAAAAGAACGTGAGAAGTTAAGAGCAATCTTGAATCTTGGGTTTAAAGACACGTTTAGAATATCCCACCCCAATTTGCAACAATTCACTTGGTGGCATTATCAAGGCAATTCACTCAGAAACAATCAAGGAATGCGAATAGATTATATGCTATTATCGCCACAAGCTGTAGATAAATTGGAAACATGCTACGTAGATGATAGATTACGTAAGCTAGAAAACCCGTCTGATCATACTCCTGTTGTATGCGTTATAGAATAATAGTAGACCTCTTACACAACTCACTTTATTGGCAAACTCAGGTAGTCTTACTTGGTTGCTGCCCTGTGGTTTTTTGCTGATCTAAAGTAACTTGTTCAAGCACAGTAGACTGCTCACTCTTTTGAGTAAGTTGCTCCTCAGTTGTTACAGCAGGTTGATTACCCTGCCCAGTTTCATTAACTTTGGATCCTAAAATTTTACTAATACCATCAAGAATTTTCCCATCCCATCCTTCTTTTTTCTTTTCATCTCGTGAATGAGGGTTATATAAAGTACCTTTTTTGTCATTTGAAAAAAGAACCTCCACTCCCCCTTTTATGGCGAATATTGTACCAATAACGGCAGCAACTATCGCGAGTGTAGTAGGACCAAAAATTAATATTGAAGCAATGGAAAAAGAAATAGGAAGAAAAATCTTACGTAAGAATGCTGTTGCCATCTCTTCATCACTGAGTGGTGGTTCATCCTCTTCTTTTTTATCTTTACCTAAGAATGGTATTTTTTCTTTCACCCCATTCATAAAAGAGCTGGAAATATTTTTTGGGTCTATCTTTATTCCAAGCGGCCACCCAGCAAGCTTTATGAGTGAATCTTTAGCTTCTGTACCGCGTATATCAGCTACACATTCAGCTACTTCTTGCTTTATTTTGTCATTCTTTAAATTCTCTTCACTAGCTAAATTTTTTTCTCTAATTTTTTCAAATACGGAAAGTAAAAGCTGACAAAAGTTTTCTTCACTTAGTAACTTTATATCTTCTTGATTAATATTATTGAATATACCTTCATGATTTTTTGATATAAAAGTAAAAATTTTCTTTTCATTTCCATTCTGTAATCGCTCTAATCGTTCATCTAATGACTTCAGATCATCATGTAATTCTTGTTTTTCTCGATCTGGAAGTTCTTCTTTCAATTTCTGTTCCTTCTTTTCTATTTCCTGTTTCGTTTGCTTTTTTAGATTTTCTAGAGTTTCTGGATTTTCTAAAGTATCTAGGAAAGCACGATAGATTAACTGGTGCTCCTCGTTTTTAAATTTAAAAACTTTCTCATCTTTGTTAGTTACCTGATTTGAAGGCTCCAAATTCTTTGTTTGTGGAGTTAATATTTTTGTCATAACTGAGTTACTCACATTTACTATACTTTAATTGTAGCATATTTTTCATATTAATTCAAATAATCTATACTCTTAGAATCCGCCATGTTTAAGTCATAATTAAGAGCCCAGTTGTCGCCAATTTTTATTTCTACTTCAAGTGGTATAGAAATTTCTATTGCATTTTCCATTACGTCTTTCATAAGTTTTGCTGTTTCTTGTACCTTTTCGTCTTCTACTTCAACCAGTAGTTCATCGTGAACTTGGAGGATTATTTTACCTACTTTTAACTGATCAAAAAGCTGAATCGTCGCACGTTTTATTATATCAGCAGCAGTTCCTTGCAGTGGTGCATTTATCGCTGCCCTTTCTGCAAATTGTCTTACATAAGGAATTGTATTGTTTATGTCTCTTACAAAGCATCTCCTGCCAAACAAAGTTTCTACATAACCATGCAATCTTGCGATAGACACTGCTTTTTCCATATAGGCCTTTATTTCTGGGTAACAGGAAAAATAGTAATTAATGTATTCAGCAGCTTCCGCAATGGTAATTCCAAGCCGTTTTGCAAGGCCAAACGGGCTGATTCCATATATAATTCCAAAATTAATGGATTTTGCTTTGCGTCTTAATTGCTCATCTATTTCTTGCACTCCAAAAACTTGCCTAGCGGTGATATCGTGAATATCTTGTCCGTTTGCAAAAGCTTCTTTAAATGCTGCAACGTTTGCAACGTGTGCCAGGAGCCTCAATTCTATTTGCGAATAGTCAGCAGAGATTATCTTGCACCCTTTTGGCACAATAAATGCTTGTCTGATAAGATTTCCCTCTTCGCTTCTGATAGGAATATTCTGTAAATTAGGATTGCTGGAGCTCAGCCTTCCAGTTGCAGTTGCAGTTATTGAAAAGCTTGTGTGTATTCTATCATCGAGCGGATCAACCTGTTTTATTAATGCATCAGTGTAGGTACTCTTCAATTTACTTGAATGTCGCCAACTTAAAATTTTACCTGCAATTTCTACCCCTTCTTCTTCGAGTGCCTCTAGAACTTCATAATTGGTGCTATACGATCCAGATTTTGACTTTTTCTTTTTATTAAGCCCCATTTTATTAAATAAAACATCACTTAATTGTTTTGGTGACGCAATGTTGAATTTCTCCCCTGCCAAATTATATATCTCACTTTCAAGTACAGCAATTACCTGCTGAAATTTATCGGACAGCTCCTGTAATTTTTGAATATTTAGCAATATTCCATTTTTCTCCATATTAAATATCACTTTCATAAGTGGCTTATCGAAGCGCTCGTAAATTGTGAACAATTTTTCCTGAAATAACCTTTGCTTTAGCTTTTCATGAATTGCTATTAAAGTTTTTGCCGAGAAAATTTCTGCATTTTCACTCAAATTATGCGCAACTATGTTTGGAATACTGTGATCATGTTTTCCTGTATCCAAGCTATACGACATTATCATCAAATCATCAACTGAATCTAGCATCTTCTCCACTGCAGGGAAGATTTTCCTCATCTCTTTAATGTTATGTATTATTTTAAGCACCCCATTTGAGAGTAAAGTTGAGTTGATTGTAATGAGTGCATTTTGTATGCTATCTTGCTCTATACAAAAAATATTACTTTCGCTATAAGATAGACTTAATACATTGTTTTCAAGGTGGTAATGAATTGCAATTTTGCCTTCATATCTACAATGCTCCAAAAATTTCTCTAACTCTTCACTACTATATTCTATTTTCTCTTTTGTGCTAGATCCATTATAGGAAAAAAGCTTTTCTATTTTACCTATTAAGGAATTGAATTCATACTTCTTTAAAAAGGATAATAGTTTTTCCATATTT
Source organism: Wolbachia endosymbiont (group A) of Urophora cardui (assembly GCF_964028435.1). Taxonomy (NCBI): domain Bacteria; kingdom Pseudomonadati; phylum Pseudomonadota; class Alphaproteobacteria; order Rickettsiales; family Anaplasmataceae; genus Wolbachia; species Wolbachia endosymbiont (group A) of Urophora cardui. The sequence goes on along the minus strand of NZ_OZ034774.1, from coordinate 403,578 downwards.
GGAGGGCGAACTTCACATTTTGCAATATCATGTTGAAGGTCTACTTTTTCGCATAGTGATAAAAGTTCTCTTGAAATTAGCGCTTTTTCCTTATGTTCAGCAAGAATATTACGAATCCTCGTTTGCTCGATGTTATCAATGTTCTCTATAATATTATTCAATGAATCAAATTCATCTAGTAATTTAGCTGCAGTCTTCGGACCTATTCCCGGAACGCCTGGAATGTTGTCAGATGCATCACCAGTTAGAGAAAATAAATCAAGAAGCTTGTGTGAGTTTACACCAAATTTTTCTATTACTTGTTTTTCATCTATATATATATTTTTAATGGGGTCGAATATTAAAATATTGTGGTTCAAGAGTTGAAATAAATCTTTATCTGATGAAACGACTACCACTTTAAAGTCTTGGTGGTTGGCGTATTTTGCAGCTAGTGTTGCGATTATGTCATCTGCTTCATAACCTTCAATTTCTTCATAGCTGAGGTTAAAAGCTTCTACCGCTTCCCTCAGTATGGTGAACTGTGGAATTAGATCCTCAGGAGGCGTTACTCTGTTTGCTTTGTATTCAGGATATAAATTGTGCCTAAAATTCTTTTTTCCTGCATCAAGTGCTATAGTTAAGTAGTCCGAATGGGCAATGTACTTAAGAACCATATTCAGAAAGCCATATACACCACCTATTGGCATTCCTGTTGTGGTAATTAAGTGAGGTAGTACATAGTAAGCTCTGAAAAGAAAACCATAGCCATCGATGATTGTGAAAGTTTTTTCTTTCATTGTAGATATTTATGCGTGCTTTTGATGGTCCACTATTTAGCTGCGAAAATCAAGTTTTTGTTTTTCTGCTTTTGAGCATTGTAAGAGATTCTGCCGAAAATAGCATTCATGCATGGTTATACCAATTAGACTTCTTGCATAACCATATAACATTGGGAATAGAAACGAAAAAGCTACTTGACAAACTCCGCCAGCCCCCTTATCATGAAACTGAAGGTATTCAGTTATCTTCATCTGTGCAGATTAAACAGCAAGAAAACAACGTAGTTGGCGTCTTATTTTTAATTTTTTGCACTATGTGCACCTTATGTCTTCACAACATTTCTAGGTTTTTACCTATATAAGCTGAAACGCGCTTATAAGTCGTTTAAGACAGTATAGTACGCCAATTTGCAGGATTAGAGAGTGACAACTAGCTAACACGGGGTTTCTTTTGCCTTTTTTTCTGCTTAGTAAATTTCTTAAACATTTTAGCTAAGGTAAGTTGTATTTAAAAGCAGCTAAATTGCAGTGTTTAAGACTTAAAAAACGCCAATGTTTTTAAATAGATATTAATCGGGGCTTCTTTTGCCTTTTTTTTATTTGGTAAATTTCTTAATATTTGTGGCTAAACGACAATCGTCATCCCGCTGCTTGTTAGCGGGATCTAGAGATACCGCGGCGGTATGACGGTTCGCGGTGGTATAGTAACTCGTCATCCCGCTACTTGTTAGCGGCTAAGAGATACCGCGGCGGTATGACGGTGTAGAAGATGGTTAAGTAATTCGTCATCCCGCTGCTTGTTAGCGGGATCTAGAGATACCGCGGCGGTATGACGGTTCGCGGTGGTATGACGGTCTGCGGCGGCATGACGGTTCGCGGTGGCATGACGGTTCGCGGTGGCATCTCGTCATCCCGCTACTTGTTAGCGGCTAAGAGATACCGCGGCGGTATGACGGTGTAGAAGATGGTTAAGTAATTCGTCATCCCGCTACTTGTTAGCGGGATCTAGAGATACCACGGCGGTATGACGGGTTCGTGGCGGTATGACGGTCTGCGGCGATATGACGGTTCGCGGTGGCATGACGATAAGCTCGTCATCCCGCTACTTGTTAGCGGGATCTATGCTAAGAGATACCGCGAATGAATCGCGGTATGACGGTTCGCGGTGGTATAGTAACTCGTCATCCCGCTACTTGTTAGCAGGTGAGATACCGCGGCGGTATGACGATTCGCGGCGGTATGACGGTTCGCGGTGGTATGACGATAACCTCGTCATCCTGCTACGTGTTAGCGGATGAGATACCGCGAATGAATCGCGGTATGACGGTCTGCGGCAGTATGACGGTTCGCGGTGGCATCTCGTCATCCCGCTACTTGTTAGCGGGATCTAGAGATACCATGAATAAATCACGGTATGACGTGTTAGCTATACCTTTTTTCTACTTAGCTTGGGTTATACAAGAAGTCTAATGAAGTGAAAATAAATTTATTTACCAAAATAGAGTTGCCTTGGTCTACAGATCTTAGTTTCTTTATCATTTATCATTTCATACCACTGAGTAACCCAACCAGTGGTTCTTGCAAGTGCAAAAATAGGCGTGAACATATTTGAGGGAATATCGATAGCATTCATTATTATACCTGAGTAAAAATCAACATTTGGATATAACTTACGCACGATAAAATATTCATCCTTTAAAGCTATTTCTTCAAGTTTTTTTGCAATTTTGAGCAATTCATTATTTTGTTCTAGTTTACTTAGAACCTCATGACAAGCGTCTTTCAATATCCGCGCGCGCGGATCATAATTTTTATAAACACGATGTCCAAATCCCATCAATTTAAATGGATCTTTATCATCTTTAGCTTTTTCGATGAATTTATCTATATCTTCACTTTGCTCTATCTCTTTTAGCATATTTATAACTGCTTCATTAGCTCCACCATGTGCTGGTCCCCAAAGTGTAGCAACTCCTGCAGAGAAGCTTGCAAACAGATTAGAGCCAGCCGATCCCACCAATCTGACAGCCGCCGTAGAAGCATTCTGTTCATGATCAGCATGGAGAGTAAATATTTTATCCAGAGCTTTTGCAAAAAGGGCGCTTTTATCATTATCAACAGCATCGCCAAATATCATCTTTAAGAAATTTTCACTGTAACTTAATTCATTGTTAGCATTTATGAATTCCTGATTGTTGATATGCCTATAAATCATTGCAACAATTGCAGGAACTTGTGCTATTGCAGAAATTCCAAAATCTAAATCTTCACCATTGAAATTGTTGCCATGTGTTTCATGGTAAGATGCTGACAAATTTGCAAAACATGCAACTAAAATCGACATAGGGTGAGCAGTTTTTGGAAATGCTTTGATTACATTTGTAACTTGCTCTGATACTTTGGATGATTCTTGTATTTTGAGAAGAAATTTTTTGTGTTGCTCTGAACTGGGTAGTTCACCATAGAGTAATAAATAAATCACAGCAGTAAAACTATTATTCTCTGCCAAATCAGCTATATCATGTCCCCTATATTTAAGAACTCCTTCATCTCCATCAATAAATGTAATCGAAGAAGAACATGAAGCTGTGGAAACAAACCCCGGATCATAAGTGAATAATCCTGTCGTCTTATATAAATCCTTGATATTTAACACGTCAGGACCTATTGTTCCACTTAATATGGGTAGCTCAATTTTTAATCCATTACTTAGTTCTAATAGCACTTTTTTATCCATCACTTAGTTCTAATAGCACTTTTTTATCCATCACTTAAGCTACTTAAATTTTATACAGAATATACAAACTGAAGAGTATATATTAATACAGTTAACTTTACATTAACCATATTAAGCGGTCATCAATGCTTTTACTTTTGCATTTAAGCGACTTATTTTACGCGCAGCAGTATTCCTATGAATAACACCTTTATTCACACACTTGTGTAAATTAGATTCAGCATTCCGAAATGCCAGAACAACATTTTCTTTGTCGCCAGACTTGATTATATCAACCAATTTTCTAATAGCGGTGCGAGTTTTACTTTTCCGCATCTTATTTATTAAAGTGCGCTTTGCTATTACCTTTATCATTTTTTTAGCACTCTTATGATTTGCCATATATTAATACCTAAAATACTGTACTTTTTTTTAATTATAAAGTTTTTTTGTTAATTTGCAATATCAGTTTTTTCTATGGTTAATCTACTGCTTCTCTCTTCAATAATTTTTTCTAAACTTTGCAAGAATTCATTTTTGTTTAACCCAGGATATATTGGGGGCAATATTTCTATTACTGCCTTTCCGGGATTCTTTCTCAGAGAAAGTATGCTTTTTGGCCAAAACAAACCAGTGTTTAAAGCAACCGGTAACACAGGAACAGATAATACGCTATATAAAGCAGCAATACCTGGTTGATATTTTATATTTTGGTTTATAGTCGTTCTTGTACCTTCAGGAAATATTATTATGCTTCTATTTTCTTTTATACGCATTTTTGCTAGTTTAATTATATGGCGTATAGAACTGATACCATCTGAACGGTTAATAAAAATCATTTTCAGCGCTATAAGATGTAAACCAATGAATGGAATCCATTTCAATTCACGTTTTAAAATAAAAACCGCTTTTCTAAATAGTAGTATAAAAATAAATGTTTCAAATGGAGATTGGTGTTTAGATGCAATGATAAAAGGTTGCTTAGGAATGTTTTCCATTCCCCTCACTTCATATTTAATGCCACATAATAAACGCAGCATGAATAATACAACTCTCACCGAACAGACGAGGAAAATGGTTATTACATACTCAGGAAAGAAAATTACAGGGAGAGCAATTAAAGTATAGAATACTTCCCATAATATAAGGAAGAAATTAAACAATAAACTTGAAATCACAAACTCACATAAACTTATTTGAATTTAACTTTACTACAAATTAAAAGCAATAAGTTTAATTATTGATCATCTGAGTAATAGGATGCGAATCAGCTAATTTGTCCTTTAACTTTTCGTTAGCAATATGAGTATATATTTGTGTTGTAGAAAGGTTAGTATGGCCAAGAACTTTCTGTATCAACACAATATTTGCTCCGCTATCCAGTAGATGGGTAGCAAAAGAATGCCTAATCACGTGTGGAGAGATCTTATTTTCATCAATATTGCATTTTCTTGCTAACTCCTTCATTAATTGACCGACCCTCTGCCTTGTAATTGGTTTATTAGGTTTATCACCTGGGAATAGCCAATCGGATTCCTTTTCGTTAGGGATCAGATTGTCACGAACTGATAAATAATTTCTAAGGCTCTGCAATGCTTGTTCATTAAAAAGAATTTGCCTCTCTCTACCACTTTTTCCTTTTATTATTATATAGCATTCTTTGTTATTACTGTTTATTAAATGTGACACTTCACATAACTTTATATCAATTAGTTCAGAAACACGCATTCCAGAAGAGTAAAGGATATCTAAAATCGCACATAGCCTTTTACTGCTTATCTCTTTATTCGATTCGCTTGCTGATTTTCTCACTGCGTCCATTAGCAAAAATATTTCTTCGACACTTAAATACTTAGGCAAAGGACGAGAAACTTTTGGATTCTTTAATTCAGCATCATTAGCCGGTGCTGGATTAAAATCTATTATTCCGTCATTAAATAGACACTTATAGAAATTTTTCATAGCGGATATTTTTCTTGATATAGAGCTACTTTTATATTTTTTTTGTGTACATAGATATTTCACATAATCTTTAATATTGGTTTTGTTTACGCCAACCAAGGTAGTGCCGCTTTCTAATAAAAATTCTTCAAACTGGTGTAAATCCGAACGATAACTTTCCAGAGTATTTTGTGTAGCGGACCTCTCTGAAGCCAAAGCATCTATGTAATATGTTATGTAAAGATTTTCTTTTTTATTTTGCGACTGTTTATTTTTCATTATCAGCTCCTATATTTATTTCTTTGGCTATAATTTGATTGGAAGTGTTTCCTATGTGTCTTATGAGAAAATATGAGACAAATAAGGCATTTATCAATAGAGTGAACATCACAAACCTTTGCTTTAACCTTTTTTTTAAATTTAATCTTACTCTTATCATAGTTAAATTATAACGTCAAATCTATAAAAAACACCTTATAAAGTGAGCTCTACTATAAATATAGAATACTTCTTAGCTGTATCTATCTATATTTATTATAACATAACATTTATTATAATTCTAACATGGACAGATAGAGATTTCAATTACGTTAGTGTTATGGGTGTTAATAAATTTTTAATATATACAATGAGTACTTTACAAAAGAAGAAATCAAATGGCATCTTTTTTAAATAAAGTGCTAATAAAAGGAACGGTCACATTTGACCCTATAGATTCATTATCTATCTTCTCTATAATTTTATCAATGCTATAGAAAGAACGTTCTATTCTTGCTAAAATATAATTAATCACTTTTAAATCAATTTTTAACTGTTTATCTGAAAATCGTTTTATTAGCATGATTCTTAATAATTCTTCGCTTGCAGGCAAAATTTTTACGCTGATAGTTGATAATATTCGAGAACTTAAATCTCTTAGTTTGAAGTTAAGTTTTTTTGGCGAAATTGAAGAAGTGATTAGCAGCTTCTTATCATTTTCTTTCATGTAATTGTAACAATGTAATAACATTTCTTCATCTTTAATGTTTTGTACGTCTTCTAAAATAAAAGCATCGCTATACCTAATCTCGCTTACAAAGTTATTCACATTGATAAAAATTGCATCGTTTATTGACTGCCAAATATGAGCAAGATGAGTTTTACCAGAGCTTTTAGGTCCAAAAAGAATGAGAGATTTCCAAGATAAATCCTCAATTACTGAATTATATATGTGCTTATTTTCATCTAAGATGATGTAATTTTGCCGACTATAATCAGCTTGATTGTTGTTAAATAAATTTAATTGCACATTAAACCTCTTACGTAACCTCTTTCTGGTAGTAATTTTTGCGCATAAATTTACTTACGCTCCTCAAATATCTCAGGTACTCTGGGCTCATTTCTCCTCTTACCATAAATTGATTATGCAAAAGGTCTGTTAGCCGTTTTTATAAAGCTCACTTTTAAAATATTTATTGATTGCATATTCTACTGATACATTGAACATTGCTATTATTGGAATAAAAAGTAATATACCTGTAAATCCAAAATATGAAGCGCATATAGTAATTCCCAGAATAATTACAGTTGGATGTATATGAACTTTTTTTCCTATTAATAAAGGAACTAATATGTTTGAATCTATTAATTGTCCAACACCAAATAATAGCAAAACGGCAGCACTTTCAAACCATTCACTAAATTGAGTAATAGCGCTCAAAAACCCAATAATGGTATATAATAATGGTCCTACGTAAGGTATGAACGTTAATATTCCTGATAAAATTCCAATAACAATAGAGTGTTTCAATCCGATTATGCTCAGGCTCACAGAGTAAAAGACCATCATGACAATACATACATTTACCTGCCCCTTTAGATAATTAGATATGATGAAATCCACTTTGGAAAAATAATTTGCAACTTTTTCTCTATAAGAAACAGGAATTAATTTATTAGCTTTTTCTATAATTAAAGGCCAATCACGTAATATATAGAAAAACACTACAGGAGTAATCACCATTAATGATACCGTGTGAATCAAGCTAAAGCTTGAACTTAACACTTGGATTATAAAGTTACTAGCAATATCAAGAGCATTTATGAAATAAGATACATAGTCGCTGTAATTTTCTGCTAGATTTTTAGATAAGTGATCAAATAAGCTATCCTCGATTTTTATATTAAGAAATTCTAATACAGAGGGGATTACTTTAAGTTTTAATGAAGGCACTTTACTCACTAAGAAATTTAATATTGAAGTAATTTGAACATATATAATAGGTAAAACAAATGTTATAACTAGTATAAAAGCTATTAATAAAACAAGTATTATAAAAATTACAGAACATGAACGCGGTATTCTATACTTTTCAAACTTGACTACTAGCGGATTAAACAAATATGCAATAACAATAGACATTAAACATGGAAAAATCATAGGACGCATCAGGAATAACATCCCTATTATAAAAAGCAGTATAAAACAAATAGTTATATGACGTTTTTGCATGCGTTTAGCATAGTCAATTTACTGAAAAATATACAGTTTATTGTAAATACTATCTATTCATTGTTTTATCAATTTTATTAAGTATTAGGTCAATCAAATTTTCACCCAATTCCCAACTAGATAAAACTCCGTTATGTGGATCATCTTCATACCTTTTCGAATTAACAATCTTGATCAATTTTCCACGTAGCAATACATCATTTTCTATTGCGTGCGCCAATTGTGCAGGTTGTGGTATTAAGTAATCTCTTTTGCTATTAATAACTATTATTGGCATATTCAATTTTCCCTCATCTCGCAACTTTCGTATATCGTTCACTAAATCAAAATCTAGATCTAAAGCCTTTAGCAATTTTTTAAAAATGGATGAGGGCAACATACTTAAAATTTTTGCTTGAGGGATCGGAAAATGCCCTATTGCTGTATGAAAAGAGCTGAAAGTGCTAGTAAAAATAACACTTCCAAGTTTAACGTTTTTGTCTGCAAAGTGCTTCAAAACTGCCGATGCAACTGCTCCTCCAAAGGAATGGCCAAAAAGTATAATGTTTTCAGGCCTCACACCCTTGTCCATTAATTCATTGATTTCTTCTATCGAGGGCTTAAGCAAACTTTGATCTCTATTTATAAAGGGAATAATAATAAGCATTACGGATAAAAAAATGCAAGTTAGAGCAGCTAAGCTTGCTAAACCAACTACTCCAGCTGTTATGGGGCTTATAAGTAGTAATATTGCAATGGGCGCTGATACAGATGCCACGAGGAACAAAAAGCTAACTGCAGCATAAGTTATGTAGTTTTGGAATATAGCCGGATATTTATGTGTATGAGCAATAGCTTTTAGCCTATTTCTGCCACATAAATGCTGTAAGCATTGTTGAGCATTTTTATGATTATCCCCTATTCCATGAAAGAATATAAGGTGTATCTCATTTTCTTTATTACACTTAGTAATGTGCATTCTAGCATCGTATTATATCTTATAAGATAATACACTCTTTTTTTAAAACTGTAAATAACTTGTTACTATACACTTACGCTGAAAATGATAAATATGCACACTAACAGACTTAAGAAATACAAAATAGCAGCATTAATAGTTGCAGCAGGAGTAGGCAGTAGATGCAGTAACACAATTCCTAAGCAGTATACAAAACTTGCAGGTAAATCTGTTTTATTTCATGCAATTAAAAGATTTCTGGCTAACCAATATATAGATTACATAAGAATAGCAATTAATAGAGACCATGAAAGTTTTTATAGGGAAGCAATGGATCTCTTATCCAACCATTATTTAAGTGAAAAATCAGCAGTACACTCCTTCCAGCGCGTGACGCTGGAATCTAGAAAAAAAGAAAGTATGGATCCAAGTAGTCAAGCTACTTGGATGACAGGAGGTGTAGATACTAAATTACTAAGTCCAATATATGGAGGAGAAAACAGGCAAAATTCAGTTAAACTAGGGCTTGAAAGCTTACAAAAAATTAACCCAGATTTTGTAGTTATACACGATGCTTGTAGGCCTTTTGTGTCAGATGTTCTGATAGATAACTTGGCTCAGTCCATGATTAATGATCAATATACAGGAGTAGTACCAGCAATAGAAGTCGAAGACACTATGTCATTGGTGGGTAATAATTTCGTTGAATCTACGATTTCAAGAGGAAAACTCAGAGCCATACAAACTCCTCAAATTTTTAATTTCAAAGAATTATTATCGTGCCATCAATCAGACAAAGAATTTACTGACGATTCATCACTAATGGTAGAGCACAAAAAACATGTTGCGATTATTAAAGGTGAGAAAAGCAATTTTAAGTTAACCACAAAAGAGGATATCAATATGGCAAAGCTTCTCTTTGAAGAGCCAAAATTTCGTGTCGGAACTGGTTATGATATACATAAGTTCATTAAAGTTCAAAATGGTGCTGAGAGCTTTATAAAAATTTGCGGTGTGAAAATTGAACACAACATGGCAATAGAAGCGCACTCTGATGGTGATGTTGCAATACATGCAATCGTTGATGCAATACTCGGAGCACTGGGATGTGGCGACATAGGAGAGCACTTTCCTCCTAGTTTCTCTGAATGGAAAGATTGCAATTCATCTCACTTTCTTGACTTTGCTGCTAAAAAAGCAAAGGAAAAAGGGTACAGCGTGTCTAATTTAGATATTACTATAGTTTGTGAGGAGCCTAAAATATCGCCTTACAAAGTAGAAATGAAGAAATTCATATCAAAAGCATTAGAGATTGATGATGAATTCGTAAATGTCAAAGCAACCACTGCAGAAAAATTAGGTTCTCTTGGAAGAAATGAAGGAATAGCAGCATATGCTTCTGTGTTATTGCATACAAACTTTTATTGGGAATAGAAACGAAAAAACTTCCTTGACAAACTCCGCCAACCCCCTTATCATGAAACTGAAGGTATTCAGTTATCTTCATCTGTGCAGATTAAACAGCAAGAAAACAACGTAGTTGGCGTCTTATTTTTAATTTTTTGCACTATGTGCACCTTATGTCTTCACAACATTTCTGGGTTTTTACCTATATAAGCTGAAACGCGCTTATAAGTCGTTTAAGACAGTATAGTACGCCAATTTGCAGGATTAGAGAGTGACAACTAGCTAACACGGGATTTCTTTTGCCTTTTTTTCTGCTTAGTAAATTTCTTAAACATTTAAACTAAGGTGAGTTGCATTTAAAAGCAGCTAAATTGCAGTGTTTAAGACTTAAAAAACGCCATACTTGAAAGTATAATGTAAGTAATTAGCCAACCACGGGGCTTCTTTTGCCTTTTTTTTTATTTGGTAAATTTCTTAAATATTTATAGCTTATATCTAAAATAATACCTTGTATCTTTTTTCTGTTTAGGTTATGCAAGAACCCATGCTTGACACTTGGATTTAGTGCAGCTACCCTAAATTGGAATTGCTATTCTTGGCTGAAAGGAACACATTTTTAGAATAATGAAAACAATCAGCACTTTAATTCAAGAAGGATCGGAGTTATTATCGTCACATAAAGTTGAATCACCACATTTAGATTGTGAAATCATCATGCAGCACGTACTTGGAGTGGAAAGATCATTCATAATTATGAACCATGCTGATCAAGTGCCGATGGAGAAAGAACTTTTATTTTGGAAATTAACAAAAAAAAGAGCGGAAAGATATCCAATATCGCAAATAATAGGTAATCGTGAATTCTGGAGTAAAAATTTTATAGTTAACCAGCATGTTTTGGATCCAAGACCAGATAGTGAAACAATAATCCTAGCAGTGTTAAAATATTACCCAAATAAAAAGCAGAGACTAAAAATTGCAGATTTTGGTACAGGCACAGGTTGTTTATTGATATCCGTACTTAGTGAGTATGAAAATGCCGTTGGGATCGGTTTTGAAAAAAGCTTGGAAGCATACAAAGTTGCCTATCAGAACACAAAGAAACATAATCTTCTCAGCAGAGCCAAAATATTTCCAAGCTCATGGACAGAGTGCAGAGGTTCATTCGATCTTATAATCAGTAATCCTCCATATATTAAAAGAAGCAAATTGAAAGACCTGCAAGCCGAAGTGCAAAAGGAGCCAAGAATTGCTCTTGATGGTGGAATTGATGGTTTAAACTGTTACTTGAGTATTTTTTCAATATTAAGGAGGTGTCTTAAAAAAAATGGGTTTGCGATATTGGAGATAGGTGAAGATCAAAATGATATTGACAAAATAATACCCTCATACAAATTAGCTTTTCAGGAATATGTACATGATTTGGCAGGAATGAAGAGGTGCATTGTTGTGCAAAAAACATAGCTAATGTTTTCTTGTATTATCTCCTTCATCCCATATTATCCTATGTCATTCCAGTACCCTCTACCTCGTCATCCCAGTACGTGACACTGGGATCTATATTTAACTAGATCCTATGGTCAAGCCATAGGATGACAGGAACGGTTTTATGCATTTTTTAAAAGGGCAACATGTTTAAGCTTTGCTGGCAAAGTGGAAAGTAAGGCCAGCCTCTATGCCGTGTGTATGAAAAAAGCCATTCTGTATGGTAGTAGATACTTGATTATCTCCTGTTTGTTCAACCATTTTACCTTTTGGCTTACCTGCGCCATTATTAAAATTGGGATCCCACTTTGAGGTTTCTAGTTTGAACTCACTGCTACCAATAGCACCAAAACCTCTATATCCAATATGCATATTTACATCTTCGTTTATGCGATAATCAAGGCCAGCTTTTAATTGACCTGCGGGTCTTATTGACGATTTTTCAAACATTTTCATTCTTGTTGCACCGACTCCAATACCAACGTAAGGAGAAAAAGAGAAACGGTCACTTTTCCAATGATGATAAACATTTGCCATTAAAGACGCGTTTTCTATCTGGTCATGATTGACTATTGCTCCATATCTCTCTTCTGGGTTAGCTTTATCCTTTATGTAGGATATTGTTATCTGGCTGCTTGCTAAACCAATATTATCCACTTTTACAGAAGAATACATTCCTTCCAATTCAGCTCTGTAGCTATTGCCATTCAATTCCCCTGTATAACCAAGTGCCACATTTGCAGCAAAAGGTGGATTATAATCTCCTTTATACTTACTTAGTGATTGACCTTCTGTATTCTGAGCACTCCTGTCATTTACAGATACATTATTGGCAGCTGTAGCAGCAGTATCTCCAATTTTTGCTTTCAACTCACCCATGTAATTTAAATATTGACCGTAATACCCACTGCCAAAGTAAAACCCTTCTGTTTCACTTGCAAAAGATTGTTGTGACAACAGCAAAGCAAGTGCTGTAACCGCTAATGTTTTTTTACTAATCATTACTACTCCCCTAGTTAAAATAGCTAATCTAATACTAATTAATTAAAAATGGCTTAATATGAAAAACCTAATTATTTGCATAACTTGCACTTTTCTGAGCTAAAAATAGGCAAAGTTAACCTTTATTTTTGATCATTTTTTAATTTATCGTCAATATCCTCATCTTCAAATTCATCCTCCTCGTCTTCGTCATCAAACCCATCATCGCTCCTCTCGTCATCAAACCCGTCATCATCATCTTCAAACTTATCGTCAATATCTTCATCATCAATATCTTCGTCTGCAAATTCATCTGATTCATCATACACTGCATCCTCTGTTTTAGTTTCAGCAGGATAATCAGCAGCGCTAGGCCCCTCAAGAGCATTATTCCCCTCGTTATTAACCTTATCTTTGCTCGCAGCAGCAGAAAGAACTTTGTTTGGGTCATATGGTTCTTGTGTAGGCACACGAGTTTGCTTGAGCAGTCTTTTTGTGAAGGTGCTATCACTATAGTACAAAATTTTCTTTGATTTAATTGGGTAAGTTGACTCTATTAAAATTATCTGATCGTCGCGTGGCAACATAATAACTTCTTGAGGCAATAGCAATGCCCTCTGTGTTTCAGAGATATGCAACGACCTTGAAGCAGGATTTAAATCTAAAAATTTAGGCTTATTCAACGATTCTTGTTGTACAGTTTTGTTTCCTATAAGTTGCGATATTAAATTAGCTGTTTCAATATTATTGGCTGCAAAAGTTATTCTGTAAGTCGAGTTTGACAAAAAGGAGTTCATTCCTGCTTCTTCGTATATTCCTTTGAGCTGCTCAGTATCTTGAACAATTAAGAATAACCTAACTCGATAACCACGAAAATATGCAATACCTGTTTGAAATTGCTCCATTTTTCCAAGTGTAGGAAACTCATCCATTAAAAACAATACGCCATAAGGCTCGTCATCCGATGGCAATTTTCTACATAAAAACTCAGTTGCCTGTTGGTAAAAAACCTGCATTAAAGGCCTGAGCCTAGTCAAGTTGTCAGGAGTTAAACCAACATAAACTGTAGTTTTCTTCTTTTTAAAATCTAAAATATTAAAATCACTTGACGCAGTTGCAGTATCAATCAATGGGTTTGCCCACAATTCAAGCGATGAGTTCATAGTTGATACAACACCCGACCTTTCTTTATCAGCTTTTTGTAAAAAAGCTGCAATATTCATATATGCTACAGGGTGTAGTATTTTACCCATTGTATCAAGAGCAACAGCAAGATTATAAACTACGTCATCACTACGCATCGTACGCACAACTTCACCAAAAGATTTAACTTTCTCTGGTGCAGCAAGTAAGTATAATACCACTCCAACAAATAAGCTTCTTGCTTCATTTTGCCAAAAGTCTTGTTCAGGCATGATGAGGTTAGCTATTTTTTGCACATCGTCAACCATCTGCCCAGGTTTTTTACTAATCCATTGTAATGGATTGTAACAGTGACTTATTCCATCTGGCTGCGCTGGATTCCATACGTATACTTTTTGTCCTTGTCGTTCTCGCCAACCACTTGTTATTTCATAGTTTTCTAATTTTATGTCGTGTACAATTACCGAGTCAGTCCAAAATAATAAATTAGGAATTACAAAGCCAACACCCTTACCAGAACCTGTAGGTGCAAATAACAATGCATGCTGAAACCCATCAGCAATAAAGTATCCTCTTTTATCTTTACCAAGCAATAATCCCTTTTTGCTTCTTAATCCTGCTTTTCGTATGTCTTTCTCTGATGCCCACTGCGAGTCTCCATGAAGTGATTCTTTCTTTTTAAATGGTCGCCACTCAATTATCCTTTCTCTTAAATTCCATAAGATAATCATTAAAACAACAATAGGCATTGTAGAAGATAGAATTAATTTTAATTTGAGCTCAAGGCTATATAACTCTGGGTGGTGCCAACAATATTGTATATGATCAAAAATCGTTGGCCAAAGAGCTTGAGGGAAAGGCGTCAAACTAGGATTAATTGCCTTAAAATCCACAGCATCCGGACCGTCAACTAATAGAAAGAACAATATACCAGATAGATAGAAGCAAAACTCAAGTACGCTAAAAGCTACTACACCTCCTATGAGAATATTACGTAGGTGATTTCCATTACTCATAAACTACTCTTTTTTAACTTATGTATAAATTTAAGCATTTTCGCTTGCAGATCTAGTAAATAATATCTCAGAAATGCTTCTTTTGCCCCCACCGGTTCTTTTTAGCTGAATAACAATATCAATCACATTTCTAATGTATGGTATAATTTGGTCTGGAGGAATGCCAAGATTTGCCTGCATAACCATCAATTTTATTTGCTCAAGGGCCATTGTTGGACTATCCGCATGAAGGGTTGATATTGATCCAGGGTGACCAGTATTTATCGCCCTAAGAAAACTAAAAGCTTCCGCTCCACGGAGCTCACCAACTATTATTCTGTCTGGCCTTAAACGTAAGCACGCCTCTATCAAATCTTGAGTGGTTACTTTTGCTCTGCCCTGCCCTCCTTTGGAGGCAATCAGATGCACTCTATTTGGATGATCGTTCAAAACGATTTCCCTTGCATCCTCAACAGTAATAATTCTTTCCTCAGTTGGAATAGCACGCAAAGTAGCATTAGTAAAAGTAGTCTTACCAGTGGAAGTTCCACCGCTAATTATAATATTTTTCTTACTTATTACAGCGTATTCTAAAAACTCTTTTATTTTTTTTTGCCTTAACAGTAAATCCAAATGACGGTCAACTGGATTATCAGTTGCTTCTGTAACAGTTTCAGAAAAAGCCCCCATTTTTTCGTAATCATCGAGTGCTAATTGCATGCTAGAAGGCTTACGAATCGACATGACTACTTTATCAGGTTCACATGCTGGTGGAAATACTATCTGTATACGATAACCATTTGGTAATGTTGCCGAAAGTAAAGGTGCTTCTTCGCTAAGTTTTTGTTCTGTAGCTTGAGCAATCAGTCTGCCAAGAGATTTCAAATGGTTAAGATCGAATACTTCTAATTTTTCACACCTTATTTCACCGCGATTTTCAATCCATACTTCCTTTGGCTTATTTATTGATATTTCATTTACGCCTTCTTCTTGAAATATGCTTTGTAATGGCTCCAAATATGTATCAAGTGCAGCATAATTCATTTCATTGATTTAATATTGCCTGTGGAGGAAATACTATATCTTGGTTAACAAATACTTTCAACGCGGTGCCTTGATCAACATAAATAGTTGGTTTTTTATCTGTGTATCTGCCTACTATATCCCGCATATCTTTAGAAAAATCCTCGATTGATTTCCCGATTGCTTTATCATAAACAGACTTGCTTCTTTTCTGAGTTTGCCTCAACAGTTGACGTACATCGTCTAAAGTTATACCGATATTGTCACTAGTAATTGCATCAACTCCACTAGCTCCAGAACTTTTTATCACACTTACTATTTCTTCCTTTATTATTCTCAGTAAATCCTGATCACTTTTAGCATTCCGAATTTTTTCAATAGCCCTAAGACCCAATTTCCATTTTTCGTCTCCTACCCTCCCAACTTCAGTTTTTATAGCATCCTCCAATCTCTCAACAATAGCCCCTTTGAGAGAAGAGATATCTATTTCAGTTGCAGTGATGGATCTCACCGCATCCATAGCAGTTAGCGTATCAATAAGATTAGAGGCCTTTTGCCCTATAACAGCCGAACCAATTGAAACACCAGCAAGTGCCAATGAAGAGAATAATGCACTTACTATTTTATTATCAACTATTCCAGCTATTCCTGCTCTGCCAAGTTCATCCGTACCAAGTGATGAAATAGCAATATCTATTCCATGAGGAAGAATGACCCTACTCCAGTTTATATTTACACGAGCTCTTGCGACATTCGAGTCAAATGAATAACTGCCTATCAATCTTGAGCCTTTAGGTATTAAAACTGTATCACCAGTTTCTGCATAAACATCTCTACTCACCATAGCACGCAGCATTCCTTGCAGATCAGAGTTTATTGCAGTTTCAAGAACAGCATCAATAATTTTACCTTGAGTAACCATTAAACCAAGCTTTCCTACTCTGGTAGCTTTGCTCGATTGTGCTGAAGTGTCAGATAAAATAGCATCAGCAGCCTTATTCTCTCCACCATCACTTGAAATTGTTAACATTTGTGCACTACGTCTGTCTCTAGGATAACCGCTACCCCCTATTGTAGGAAACGAGGTAGGTAAATTGCCCATAACATTACTAGAAGGAAAATTTTGCTTTGGCAAAATAGGTATATTTGACACAGGAGTTTCTTTTGGTTTCTCTTCTTCTTTTCTAATTTGTTTTATTTCTGGTATGATTGGTGGTGTAGGAAGAGGAGGTAAGGGTGGTAAGGGATCAGTTATTATTCTTTCAGGAACCATTACATTATCTGGAACTTGTTCCAACTTTCCCTTCAATTCTTGAACATTTTGCTTTGTTTCCTCTTTTTTAATAACTTCTGAACCCTCTTTATGAGAAGGACTAAAATAGAGATAATACACTCCACCAACCAGAAGCACTAAAATAATGACCATCAATGCCCTATGACCTTGATTAGAGCCAACTGTTACTACCTTGTTCTCTATTTCTGATTCATCTTCTGAATTGTTACGCCTTTCTTTATTCATATTGCATATACCACAGCTAAAGTGACCTATTTATAATTTCAACTTCACCATCTTCATAACGCATAAATAGCTTTTTATGTACTCCTTTTATTATAACATAATCATCAAATAACAGCCTTTTACAAGGTTTATCCTCCTCTTCTACAAAAATCTGAGGTATTTTATTATTATTTCTAAATTTTAAATAGGTTAAATAACCATCATCAAATAGCTCAATCGGAACTATATCCGCATTACCACCTTCATCAATATATGTATAATTGTACTTCGTATCATTTTCTTGTATTATTTTTTCTGGCTTGTCTGTAGTATATTGCATTTGAGTAGGTAAAGAAACCTCATCTAAATCAAGATCAAATTCACCTTCTTCTTGAGGATAATAAAAACGTACTACGTAAGATATATCCTTTTCAGCAGAATAATCGTGACCCACTTTCTTAGCATCAGTATCTGGGTATTTATCGTAGTTTGGCCTTGAGATTAAATCAAAAATGTAATTTCTTTTTTTAGTTGTTGTAATAATCATGTTAGTGCGACTACTAACTTCAAATGGCATGATAAGCAATTTATTGTCATAAGGATTAATTTTCCAACTTGATGCATCACCAACAGCGATATTTTTAACTTTTTCTCCTTCCGCAAATTCAATATAAGAATAGTAACCCTGACTAAAAACCACCGTAAATACTTCATTAGGGCTATACACAAAAGTCTTTATTCTACTATCTACAGAAATAGGCTCATTATAATTAATGGATGCGTTTAAATTGCCACTTACAAGTAAAGCTAAAACTAATAATATCCTATACATATTCATCATCTACTCTATATGAAATAACTTGAAATCCTAATGGGTTAATATATCTTTGCTGATCATCCATTTCAAGCGATGCATATCTATATGACATAATAACTATCTTATTTTTTCTTGTGGAACTTCCATCTTTCCGTATAAATTCCACAAAAAACCTCACCTGAAGAGCATCGTTACCCAATTTTTGAATTGAGCGAATTTTAAATTCACTTTTGGTATCTGAGTACAAATTAAAAAGATCATCCATATTCTGTGATCCTACATAATTTCTAAATTCATTATACACATTAGGTGAGGAAAACAACCTCACCTTTGTATAATAGTTATAATTATAATGATATGGATCAAAAACCTCCCTTGCTTTTATATACTCTGAAATAAAATAAACGTTTAGCGCTTCATTTGCAGAATATTGTTTTACTGTGACAGGATCAACCAATTGCACTATTCCTGATTTCTTGTCAATTTCTATAACAAATGGCTCAATAGTGCTACTTGTGCTAATTTTAAATATGACTAATATGCTGATAGAGATCGTTGCTAATAATATTAATGCAAATAAAAGTAGAATATTCCTTTGAGCAATAACTGTGCTGTAGCGGTTTGAATTCCAATCTATATCCTTATCTAAGGATTCAGTATTTTTTTCTCGCTTAAAAAATCTTAGCATTTTAGTATTCCTAAAAATCTTAACTTATGTTAATAAACATAGCAAATTAACAAAGTAGTTACAACAAAAAAGCTAAAAAACTCTTAATCTATGGCCTAGCTTACCAAACTTTGTCTCCATATATGAATCGTTATATTTATTACGTTCCACAATAAGTGGTAGACACTTTGTAACTCCTATACCACTACTTTCCAATTCTGACAATTTCCTATCATTGTTTGTAAGTAATTGGATTTTGTTAATGTTCAATTTATTAAGCATTTTAGCTGCAACAGCAAAACTCCTTTCATCATCTTCAAAACCTAATATTCTGTTTGCATCAACAGTATCAAGATTATGTCCTCTTTGCACACTGTAAGCTCTTAACTTATTAGTTAAACCAATGCCTCTTCCATCTTGCATCAAATACAATATAATACCACTTCCAGAGTCAGCTATCATTTGAATTGCTTGATGTAACTGACTTCTGCAATCGCATGATAAGCTATCTAACAAGTCACCCGTATAGCACGAAGAATGAATTCTTACTAATGGTTCGCCATCTTTATCTGGATTGCCAATGATAATTGCATGATGTTCTCTTCCACCACTTTCTGTTCTATAAGATATGATATTTACTTCTTGAGTCTGTTTTAAAAATAATGATGTTTTGCACACTTCATATACATCCTGATTTTCTTGAAAATTATTTATGAATGACGTGTCCAGTGCAATAACGTCATTTTTCTCGCACCAATTTCGCATTTCATGGTTATTCTCAAAAGTCATATCAGCCACTAACGCGTATGGCAATAATTCTGAGAACTTAAGCAAGGCAATAGCACATTCATCTATTGTCTTTGAGCATTGCAACTCTCTTATGCAATCTTCCTTTGAACAGTTTATTAAATGGAGCAGTTCATCAAAATTATTCACCAACAGACGTTTGCTGTTATGTTCTTTATTCTGAGATATGTATTTTACCTTACTTGAAGTTAAAGTAACATATACATTACTTGATATAAGCTTGTATTGATTAAATAAATCTCTTTCTAAAGCCTCAGCAGCAGCGAACAATAGGTAATTACTTTTATCATATATTACAATTGGCCGGCCGCGCCTGATTTCGCTGATAGCTCTTTCTACCTTATTGCTACTCTGATTTCCTATAAACATTTTTACCCATATTAAGCAGCTATGAAAAAACTGGTGCGGCCGAGAAGACTTGAACTTCCAAGGCCTTATGAGCCACAGCGACCTCAACGCTGCGTGTCTACCAATTCCACCACGGCCGCACTATATTCTAGTTTTTATATAATTATTTTAAATTATTTAATCATTTTAGAATTTTTCATCTAGAGTGTCAATCTGATACTAGAATAATTTAGAAATTACTTGTATAATTTGATTATGAATTTTGTGATTATAAATTTTAATCATTTAAGACAACCTTACTACTAATTTTTAACTTAGGTTTTTATACAAATGAATGTAGCTAATATCTTTATTTTTTTAGCTCTCTCTCTTATAACTAGCTTTCATTTCGTCCATGCACAGATATTATACACATGGTCTCAAGTTATCCCAGAAAATAAATTAAGCATACGTGCAATTACAGACAATGACATGTGTCCCATTGTTTATGTCGATGGCGAGGAAATAGAAATGCTGAATCGCAGCTCAATTAACAATGGTGATCATAACGAAACAGCTTGTGAACTGACAGTACAAACAAGTGCCAAAAACATTAGTATTGAGGATCTACGAGTTCCTATATTACCAGAAAAGGTTAATAAAATTGCTTTTATTGGTGACACGGGTTGTAGAATAAATATGTTATTTCAGCAGGAATGTAATTCGGTAGATAGCTGGCCTTTAAAAAAAAATTTAGATTCAATCGCCCTTCATAAACCAGATTTAATTATCCATGTTGGTGATTATCATTATAGACAAACAAAATGTAGAAATACAAAAAAGTGTGGCGATATTTATGGATATAATAAAAAAGCTTGGTACGCTGATTGGTTTGAGCCTGCAAAGGATATTTCATTACAATCCCCCTTCCTTTTTGTTCGTGGAAACCATGAGAGTTGTAATAGAGCTTATGAAGGATGGTTCAGGTATCTAGATTCATACCCCTTTTCGTCTGAAAAATGTGGAAACTTCGTTTCTAGTTGGTCCTTAGATGCTGGACCGATGAAATTTTTTATCTTCGACTCTTCATCCGGTGAGGATATTTTTACAACCCAAAGCACAATTGATGCTTTTGAAAGGCAATTTGATAAATTGATACAAGATAAGCCCACGTGGTTTTTAACTCATAAACCGCTTTGGAGATCTCCAAAAAAAGAATTTTTGACATTAAAAAGCCATGGTAATCTTACACAAATTGAAGCTTTTGGAGATAAATTTCCAAGCAATGTCACTACCATAGTTTCTGGCCACATTCATATAGCCCAGATTTTATTAATGGATAATGTTCCAGACCAGATTATAGTTGGAAACGGTGGTGCATTATTACACGCTCAAGATCAAGAGCCTGTTTATCAAAATGTAGAATTTGACTATTCAAATGGTAGAAACTACTTAGCACACGAGGTTAGAAACTTTTTCGGTTTTGGCTTTGCAATACTAAACTTAGATGATCACAAATTTACCTTCTATAATCAACACAATAAGGAAATGTATTCTGCGAAGCTAACAGAAGATTTTAAACTTAAACGGATTAAAACTATAGTCGATTCATTTTAGGACTTGTTATTAGCTATTTTAACAACGCTACTTAAACATTTTTTTTAATCGATTGATTTCATCAGCAAATTTTGAGTCGGTCTTTATAAAATTTTCTACTTGTTTTACTGCATGTATAACGGTAGCATGGTCTCTGCCACCAAAGTTTCTCCCAATATCTGGTAGGCTTTTTTGCGTAAATTTTTTGGCAAAATACATAGCTATTTGTCTTGGCCTTGCAAGACTGCGAAGTCTTCTATTGGATTGCATATCTGCAACCTTTATATTGAAAAATTCAGCTACTTTCTTTTGTATTTCTTCTATTGTGATTGACCTATGATTTGACCTAAGAAGATCGATTAGGGTTTCAATAGCTGATTCTACCGTCATACTTCTTCCAATTAATGAGGTATGGGTAACCTTATTTAATGCTCCTTCTAATTCTCTTATATTAGATTTTATGTTCCTTGCTAAAAACTCTAGGACATCTTTCGGAACATACATATTCATCTGCTCCACTTTTGCCTGCAATATACCAAGCCTTAATTCAAAAGTTGTTTCATTAATATCTGCCACCAACCCCCAACCGAGTCGTGATCTTATTCTTTCTTCCACTCCATCAAGATCACTAGGAGACCTATCAGCTGATATAACCAATTGCTTATTTTGGTCTATCAATGCATTGAAAGTGTGAAAAAATTCTTCTTGTGTACTATCTTTACCACTGATAAATTGCACATCATCTACCATCAATACATCTACTGATCTAAATTGCTCTTTAAATAACATAATATCTTTGCTTCGCAGCGCTGTAATATATTGGTACATGAATTTCTCTGCTGATAAATATACTACTTTTCTTTTTTCTGATGGGGAATTGACTATGTGCCAGGCTATAGCATGCATTAGATGTGTTTTACCAAGTCCCACTCCACCATATAGAAACAAAGGATTGCTGCCTAATATTGGATCTATAGATTCTGCCACACGCTTTGCCGCCGTAAATGCTAATTCATTTGGCTTTCCCACTACAAAATTATCAAAGGTGAACCTTGGATCCAGCGGCGAACCAAGATTATGATTACTTTCCTCTCTGTTTTTTAGTATAACATTAAAATTTGAATTCCTTTCCTCAATTACTTGAATATCAATAGAACGTATGCTTTTATCTTCGCTTTGCCATAATGATAATATTTTTTTCATGTAATGAACTGTAATCCACTCTTTTATAAACCTTGTTGACACGGATAAAAGAACTTCCCCATTTCTGCTACTGACAAATTTTAGCGAACTCAGCCAGCTGTTATATGTTGCTTCTCCATAAAGATTATAAAGACAATTTTGGATTTTTTCCCAAGTAACATTGTGATCCGTTACTGTAATAATCTGATCAAAAAACATAGTAGAAACCTTAGGGCTAGTTAAGTTCATATACCATACCAAGAAAAAAGCAACAATTAGAAAAATATAAGATAATCAATAGCTTACTGCAAAATGAAAAGCTAATACTACTTAATACATACTAAAAATTATGGTGATTTTTTGATGAGTTGTAAAGGGTATAAAAACACTAAAATTGATCATTTTTATTTCAAAAAAATGAAAAATTTGTAAATGTCGCTTGTATCGAGGATTAGAAGCATGCTATTAAAAATAGTAATACATTATGTATAAATAAGATGTTAAATTTACTGGCAAATAAGTAAAGTATTCATATAAATATAGCTAACCTAATATAGATTTACTGAAGCAAATTTATGATTATATTAAGTAATTTGAGTTGTCATGCTGTATTCGGTATTGAACTAGAGTTTTACATTGAAGGAATAGAAAAAGAATATTTATTTCTGAATAGCATCAAAAATAAAATAGCATTTCTTGAATTTTCCTGCGAGAAGGAGAATTCTACACATCAATATGAGATAAAAAGTGGTTGTTATACGAACTCCGACAATTTAATTAAGCATTTTGAGTTAGCAAAACAATTACTTACTGAAGTAGTACAAAAACTTGGTGGGAACGTTTCTTTTAAAGCAAAGCCTTATTTGGATAGAGCAGGCAGTGCATTAAATGTGCATGTTAATCTCGTGAATTCAAATAACGATAACTTATTTTATATCAACGAGCAAAAGTATAGTGATTATTTGATTCATAGTATTGGCGGATTATGTGCAATGATGAAAAAACATATGTTGTTTTTTGCTCCAAATGATGATTCATATTTAAGATTTCAGTACCCGGATATTCACACTCCAACTACGATTAGTTGGGGAGTAAATAACAGAACTGCTGCGATAAGAATTCCCTATTTTGGCAACGATTCCAAAAGATGCCGCCTAGAGCACCGTGTTCCTGGAGCAGACTGTAACCTTGAAAAAGTACTCACAGCAATAATTGAAGGTATAGTTTTTGGTATAGAGAACAAAATTGCTCCGCCAAATAGGGTCTACGGCATTGCATCTGATTCTCAATATAAGATGAAGAGTTTGATATAAACTCTAACCACGTTGGTTAACAATATCTTCCATAGTTAGCCGCTCTGGCATTCTCATTAAGTTATCACTGAAAAAAGTCCTCGGAGCATTGGTAAGTTCTTTGATTGTTTTGTCATATCCATTCATATGCATAGGAGGGGATCGCATTAAGTCCATATAGTTCGTTGCGTATTTAGTCCGACTTGTATCATCAGCGTTAGTGCTTTTAGAAAGTGAATTACCTTTGAAATCCATATGTTCAGGTAGTCCATTTTTCATTTCTTCTTGTGCTCTTTTATTTTTTAATTCTTCTGCTAGCTCAGTTTCAGTTCTTTTTGGTTCTTTTACGGATATTTCCGTATCTTTTTCTTCACCTTCATCTTCTGAAACACGAGTAATTTCAGCTTTAGTTCTTATTTTATGAATCAGCAAAAGTAATAAGTAAGTAACTGCAGCAGCAGAAACGATAATGGCTATCTTTGCGGCAATGTGGATTGCTGTTAAAAATATTAAAGCTGATAAAGCTCCAGCTAATCCAGACACAATAACTTTTCTCTTGCCTTTTGTTACATTTAAAATTGCCACCATAATAACCTCTCAAATACTGTTCTAGAATTATTATACAGAAATTTTCTTATACTTGCAATTTTGCGAAAATTTTAATTATTTGCGTAAAGTTTTAAAGCTATACAAGGATTAATTAATATGCAACGTATCTCGACTATAATATTGTACAAACACACATATTTAGTTAACATTCAACATGCAGAGCTTACTCATAGAGCGAAACAGGGCGGTGGTATTATTACTTATAGTAATTTTTATCTTCGGTTCATACGTTTATGTAAAAATGCCAAGGGAAAGTAACCCTGATATACAGATTCCTATAATCAGCGTGTTTGTTGGACTTCCTGGGATTTCTGCTCAAGATAGTGAAAAGCTATTAGTGCTGCCTATAGAAAATGAACTAAGATCCATCGAAGGTGTAAGAGAATTGAGAGCTTTTGCAACTAATGATGGTGCTCACATGATACTCGAATTTGGAACAGAGTATGATAATAAAGAAGTGCTCGATAATGTCCGTTCAAAGCTTTCAAACATAAAATCGAAGTTACCTGTTGAAGCGGAATCTCCGATAATCAATGAAATAAACTTGAGCTTATTTCCGATACTCAATGTCGGCTTAATTGGTAATTTGCCAGAAAGAGCCTTAACTGAAATAGCACGCAAGCTAAAGAAAGAAATAGAATCTCTGCCAAATGTTCTCAAAGTTGAAGTGGCAGGTATGCGTAAAGAAACAGTGGAAGTTATAATTGAGCCCACAGTTCTAACAAAATATAACATTCAATCAAACGAAATATTCCAAGCTATATCAAGCAATAATAGACTAGTGGGAGCTGGGTCACTGGAAAATGATACCGGTAAATATTCGATTAAAATATCAGGGTTATTAAAAGATATAGAAGATATTATGAATATTCCTATTAGATCTCAAGGCGATGCAGTTTTGAGAATCAAAGATATAGCAAAAGTATACCCTAGGTTTGAGGATCACCAAGGGTTTGCTCACATTAATGGATTACCTAGTGTCATGCTAGAAATTTCAAAACGTAACGGAAAAAACATAATAGACACAGTAAATCAAGTAAAATACTTAATGGATAAGGCAAAAGATCAATTACCTGAAAATTTAAAAGTGGTGTACTTAAATGACCAGTCAAAAAACGTCCGCGATGTGCTTGATGACTTGGAAAACGGCATAATATTCGCTGTGTTGTTAATATTGATCATAATGATGCTTTCTATGGGAACAAGGATTGCTATTCTTGTGGCACTCTCGATACCCGGTTCCTTTCTCATTGGGATAATAGCTCTTTACTTTATGGGCATAACCTTAAATATCGTTGTGCTCTTCAGTTTAATCATGGCTGTTGGCATGCTGGTTGATGATGCAATTGTGATCAGCGAATATGCCGATAGAAAGATGATCTGCGGAATGGACAAAGTAGAAGCCTTTCACACTTCAGTTCGTGATATGTTTTATCCGGTTCTATCATCGACGTTAACTAAATTAGCAGTGTTTTTTCCTCTATTATTCTGGCCTGATACTGTTGGTAAATTCATGCAGTACATACCAATTACAATAATTCTAACTTTGACTGGATCGCTCATTATGGCTTTGGTTTTTATACCAACACTTGGTGCAATATTTGGTAAGCCTTCAATAACTTCAAAAAAAGAAATAAAAAAAATGAGTGCTATAGAAAGTGGTGAGATAAAAAATGCTGGGTCTATAATAAGAGCTTACATACGCATGCTAGAGAAGGTTTTAGATCATCCTAAAAAATTCATATGTGCTACTGTATTCGTCCTGTTTTCATTTAGTGTGCTGTACTTTACCTTTGGTCCTGGAGTGAAGTTTTTTCCGAAAGTGGATTCAGATAATATTTTAATCAGTGTTAAAGCAAAAGAAAGCTTATCAGCCAAAGAACGAGATCTGATACTCAAAGAAGTGGAAGAACGCATTTTGAGCGTTGAAAAAGAAATTCATGTTTCTTATGCTAGATCAGGAGCATTTTCAGACAACGTTATCGCCAGAATTCAACTAGAACTTATGGATTGGCGCTTCAGGCGCAAAGCTAAGCACATATTAAACGATATAAGGAGCAGTGTGCAAGACATGAAAGGAATAATAATTAATGTTCAAGAGGAAAAGTCAGGACCGTCGGCTGACAAGCCAATACAAATTAACCTCAGCGGAAGTGCATCCAATCTGAATTTAGCAGCAGAGAAAATTCTAAAAATTATGGACCAACCTTCATCCGGGTTTATAAATATTCAAGATAGCAGATCAGCACCTGAAATAGAGTGGAATATGAGTGTTAATAAGAGTAAGGCTACAAGTTCTGGAGTAAGTGTTGCAACCATTGGCGATTTTATAAAGATGGTTACAAATGGAGTGTTGATTGGAAAATATAGACCAAATAACACGGATGAAGAAATCGATATTGTACTCCGTTTCCCCAGAAGGGACCGCAACATGAAGACTATAAATAATCTTTTTATCAATACAGTTAATGGCCCGCATCCTATGAGCAACATAGTAAAATATGCTCCCGAAAAAAAGGTAAACAAACTAAATAGGATTGATGGATTACGTACAGTGACAATTTCCGCTGATGTGGATACAGGCTATCTTGTTAATGAAAGAGTAAAGTTCATTCAGAATTCTATTGCCCAGGATGGCTTTGTTGCATCGCTACTTATGAAAGGCTAACTATAGCTAGGATTATAAGCAACCTATTGAAAATCTTGTTTTTTTGCAATCAATCTGATCAAATTTAAGAATAGTAATTTATTATTTATATTAATAAACTTAATTCTATTGAAAATAGCTAAAGCATTGAAATTCTTGAATTTTAGCCGGATTAGTGAGTGGTAGTGAAATTTCTTTTACTCAAATTTAGGTATTCACTGACCGTTCTTGTTATAAATACCAGAATAATAAGCTACTGATATTCTCCATCTTTTTTATCTTTAATCCATCATAGCTAGCGATGCAACAAAGCCGCCCAGGATTGGGACAAGGGAGTAAAAATTGATTTTAAAGGCGACAAAGAAGATCAACAAAAATCAGGAACATTTTTGTTAAAGGCTTTTATATTAGCAATTACACTAATGATATTGGTATTAGTGACACAGTTTAATAATGTATACCATACATTTATCGTAATGACAGCAGTGTTTTTATCCACAACATGTGTGTTTTTTGTTTTCTTTCTTATCCAACAAGTTTTCGTAGTTGTTATGTGTGGAGTGGGGATAATTGCTTTGGCAGGAATTATAGTAAATAATAACATACTATTGCTTGATGCCTTTCATCACCAAATTAAGGTACACAAAAATGACATCAAGCGATGTGTAATAAACGCTGCAATTTCTCGCGTTAGGCCAATATTGCTTACCGTTGCAACCACAGTTCTTGGTTTAATACCGATGATTACCAGGTTAAATATCAATTTTTTTACGCTACAAATCACATATGATGCTCCATCAAGCCAGTGGTGGGTTGACATTTCAACAACCATAGCAAGTGGAATATTGGCTGCAACGGTCTTAACTTTATTCTTTACTCCGGCGTTGCTTGTCATACAAAGACATGAAAAAACTTGACTTAAATTAGCAATCATTTAACATTTAAGATAGCGTTCTTTGCCCGTTGAAGCTATAATTATAACTAATTACATTGGATTTATTTATTATGATTGCTAATCGTAAAAGCAGTGTTAAGCAGAAAAGTAACAAGAATAACATAGTTGGAAGCCTTGATGTAATAAAAACAGCAGGAGAACTTTCACTTCAAAAAGGTTTAGATTTTAATGTTGTAATAAAGGCACTAGAAAGTGCTATAGAAGCAGTGGCTTATCAAAAGTATGGTAGCAAAAGTAAAATTGTAGTTAATATAGATAGAAATACAGGCAAAGTTACTTCATACAGAAAACTAAAAGTTATTGATGACGAATCAAATGAAGAAGAGAACACTGAGTATGAATCAATTACGCTGACACAAGCTAAATTAATAAAAGGAGATGCAAAAGTTGGAGATACTGTTAGTGAATTGCTCTCTCTTAACACTGATCTTGCTTCAGCAAGGATTGCCCAGCAAAAGATTGCTCAAATAATTAAAGATGAAGAGTCAAAAAAGCAATATGAGGAATTTAAAGATAAGGTGGGAGAAATAAGGTATGGTATTGTTAAACAAGTAGAATATTCAGATCTTATTATAGACATAAATGGCACTAGGGCATATCTTCCATTGCGAAATTTGACCGGTGGTGAATCATTTCGTGAAGGCGATAAGGTTAAAACTTACATACAGACCGTTAAGCGCTCTGATGATGGACGTCAAATTATTCTTTCTAGGACTCATGAAGGCTTTTTAGAGGCATTATTAAATCAAGAAATACCAGAAATTGCTGACGGGTTAGTAACAATTAAAGGTATAGCTAGAGACGCCGGCTCAAGGTCTAAGGTTGCTGTTTTCTCTCCTGACAAGAACATTGATCCAGTAGGTGCTTGTGTTGGAGTTAAGGGAGATAGAATAAAAACTATTATACACGAATTAAATGGTGAAAAAATTGACGTTATAAATTACTCCTCAGATTTGGGTCAATTTGTTATTAAAGCCATTACTCCTGCAGAAGTATCGAAGGTTATTATTGATGAAAATGAAAATTGCATAGAGTTAATAGTTGCTGAAGATCAATTGAGTTTAGCTATAGGAAAAAAGGGCCAGAATGTAAGATTAGCTTCAGAGCTTGTTGGATGGAAAATTGAGATATTAAGCACTCAGCAAGAATCAGAAAGGCGAAGTAAAGAACTTAGTCAATGTTCAGCTTTATTTGCTGAAGCTTTAAACTTAGAAGAGATTATGGGTCAGCTATTGGTAACAGAAGGTTTTTCAAGCGTAGAAGATATATCCAACGCTTCAATTAAAGAGCTTTCTTCAATAGAGGGCTTTAATGAGGATATTGCAAACGAACTTCATAACAGAGCAAACAAGCACCTGAAAGCAGAAAATGATAGAAAAATAGAAGAGCTAAAAAGTCTAGGTATGGAAGATGATGTAATCAATTTAACTTTATCAATAGACAATAAAATTGCTCTTAGTAAACATGATATTAAGACTTTAGAGGACATAGCAGATTTATCAAGTTATGAGTTTTGCAGCATACTCTCTTCCTCAGCTGATAGTAAAGAAAATCTAAAAGATACAGTAGACTCAATAATCATAGAAGCACGTAAAAAGCTTGGGTTAATATAATAAAATAATATGAATAATGAAGATATCAGTAATAAAAAATTAACGCTCCAAGGCTTAAGCAAGCTTAAATTAGACCTCAATTTAAACTCTTCAGCTAGCCCAAGTACTGGAGCTACAATAGTAAAAAAAAGAAGAAAAAAATCTCATGATGCAGAAGAACATAATTTATTTGACGAGAGTAAATTAGGTTCTTTAACAGAGAAAGAACAAATTTTCCGCATTAATGCTGTGCAGAATGCTGCTTTGCTGAAAGAAAGAAATCAGAGAGAAGAAAAAGAGAAAACAGCAAAAGAAGACAGCAATAAAGAGATTGACGAGAAAAATGAAGCGGACACTTTATCTAAAGAAATAAATAAGAAAGTTTTAAGTAATACTCACTTAGTTGAACTAAGAGAAGATAATATTGACTATGAGAGCGACGATAAAAAGTCTTCTAAAGTCAACAAAGATATATATTCTAAGCATTCTAAACTGGTAATTGCACAGGCAATAGATGAAAAAACTGAACAACCCCCTGTATTTAAGCAAAGATTTGGTATAAGAAGTAGAAAGTCAAAGTTTACTAAGGGTAAAAATATATCAAGAGAAGTTATTATACCAGACAAAATAACTATCAGGGAGTTATCTGTTCGTATGGCAGAAGATAGCAAGAGTGTGCTAAAAATGTTCAAAGAAGAAGTCGGTGAGAGTTATAGAGTAGATGATCTGGTGGATCCAGATATAGCATATGAAATAGTGGAAAAATTCAATCATACGGCTAAACGAGTGAGCGATACCAACAGAGAAAAGGATTTATTTTTCATAGAAGACAGGGAAAGCTTGTCTAAAGAACCTAAACCACCAGTCGTCACTTTTATGGGACACGTTGATCATGGTAAAACCTCATTGCTCGATGCATTTCGTGAATCTAATGTTGCAGAAAGAGAGTCAGGTGGCATAACTCAACACATAGGTGCTTATCAAATAACGACAAAAGATAAGCAAAAAATTACTTTTATTGATACACCAGGACATGAAGCGTTCACTGCGATGCGTGCACGTGGTGCCAATATTACTAATATAGTTGTAATAGTAGTTGCAGCTGACGATGGAATCATGAAACAAACAGTTGAAGCAATAAATCATGCAAAAGCAGCAAATGTTTCTATTATAGTTGCTATTAATAAAATTGATAAATCTGAACCTGGTGATGTAGAAAAAATAATTAATAGTTTGCCTCAATATGATCTCATCTCTGAAGAGCTTGGTGGTGATATTATGATTGTGCCAGTATCAGCAAAAAAGAAAACTAATTTAGATAAACTAGAAGAGGCGATTTTGTTAATCGCTGAATTAATGAAGCTAGAAGCAATAGAAGATTGTCGAGCACTTGGATGGGTAATAGAATCCAAAATAGATAAAGCGAAAGGAATATCAGCTACATTGATAGTTGAGGAAGGAACGTTAAAGGTTGGTGATATATTGGTAGTTGGTACAACATACAGCAAAGTACGTAGTATGGTTAATCACCTTGGTCAAAGAGAAAAAGCAGCACTACCCTCCGCTCCAATTGAAATTACTGGTCTAAATGGTGTGCCAAATGCTGGAGATAAATTTGTTGTTGTAAATTCTGAAAAGCAGGCGCGTGAAATTGTTGAATACAGGCTAGAGTTGATCAAGAAAAAGAAAGAAGATTTAGACGACAATAATTTAGATATATTCAGTCGTAATAACAGTGAAACAGAAGAACTATCTGTAGTTTTAAAGTGCGATGTAACTGGTTCTATTGAAGCGATATCAAGTTCAATTGATAAACTCGGTAAAGACCAAGTGAAATTAAATATCCTACACAAAGCAGTAGGAGGGATAACAGATTCAGATGTGCTGCTTGCAGAAGCATCAAGTGCAGTAATTTTAGCTTTTAATGTAAAAGTGGACTCAAAAATAAGGGACTTGGCAAAACAAAAAGGTGTAGAAATACATATTTATAACATAATATACGAGCTCATTGACGACATGAGAATGTATTTAACTAAAATGTTAAAGCCTGTTACACGAGAGGTTCGTGTTGGTTCTGCATCTGTGAGGCAAATATTTAACGTATCTAAAGCTGGTAATATCATTGGATGTTACGTAAGTGATGGAGTCATAAGAAAAGATTCTTTAATTAAGGTAGTGCGTGGTGGCAAATTGGTGCATGAAGGAAAGTTAAAAGCACTACGTAGATTTAAAGATGATGTTAAAGAAGTAGGTGTAAACTTTGAATGCGGAGTATCACTAGAGGGTAATATCGATATTAAAGTTGGAGATATTTTGGAAGCTTATCAATTAGTGCAAGAAGAAAGGGTGTTATAGTAGATGGATATGAAAAAGGAAATTAGAAACCTAAAAATAGCATCGGTATTGCATAGAGCAATATCAAGAGTCCTAATGGAAGGTAAGGTGTTCAATAAAAATGTAGCGGTATCTGACGTAAAATTAAGTAAAGATTTGAAAAAAGCAGATGTATATATTGTGTTATCTTCATTGAATATCCAAGTAGCTGACTACTCAGATTTAGAAAAAAGTACATGGATTTCAGCATCACGCACTGGAGATCCTTCTGAGGATAATTGTGATATTAACACTGTTGTTAATGAAATGAACCAATCTGCATGGTCAATACGTAAATCTATATTGTGTTATGTTGATTTGCGATTTATACCTGAGTTAGTTTTCAAGCCTGATTTAGCGTTCGATAATTTTGTTAATGTAAGCAAAATATTACATAATCACACTTAATTAATGTATTTCAACCGTTACTTTTCATTAATGAGACTGCACAGTTTAACAGGTTTGTGGCTTGTGCTATTTCCCAGTTTGAGCGGTATTCTTTTAGCCTCAACTTCTCTATCGTATCAGGCTCTTTTTCTCCTTGTTTTATTTACTATAGGTGCATTTTTAATGAGACCTGCAGGGTGCATAATCAATGACATTTTCGATAGGGAAATAGATGCGCACGTTGAACGAACAAAATATAGGCCACTTGCAAGTGGTGCATTAAACATAAAGCAGGCTTTGGTTTTACTCTCACTGCTACTATCTATCGCCTTGGTAATTTTATTGTTAACTAATAAAACCACACTCATACTTGGAATAATCTCAATGTGTATGATAGCTACTTACCCTTTATTAAAGCGGTATGTTTGGTGGCCACAATTGTTCTTAGGGTTTACCTTCAATATGGGATCGCTCATGGGCTCAGCAGCAATAATAAACCAGATCAGTATAGAATCCTTGCTGTTTTATATAGGATGCGTCTTTTGGACACTTAGCTATGACACCATATACGCTCATCAAGATAAAAAAGATGATGAAAAACTCGGAATGAAATCTACCGCATTATATTTTGGTGATACAACAAAATCTTGGTTGAAAAGATTTTATTTAATATCTCTTATGACGTGGCTATATGCTGGTATCTTATCATCATTAAATAACATCTTTTATATTGCTCTACTTGCTGTAGGGTTCATATTTCACCGCCAATACAAAAATTTTAATCCTGACGATCCCAGTCAATGCATGTCCATATTTAAAAATAATTCCTACGTAGGGTTGCTTCTCTTTTTTGGCATCCTTTTAGATAGAATTATCACCTAGGTCTCAAGAGTTTTAGCTCTAATGAAGTCAATAAACTCAGGTAGCTCGCAGAAACGAAAAAACTTCCTTGACAAACTCCGCCAGCCCCCTTATTATGATAACAAGGGTATTCATGACTCAAAACTTGTTTTTGACCTGCAGGCTCAATAACAAAATTCAGTAAAAAACTTAGGGTATTTTTTGGCGGATTACATAAAATTATAGCGGCTGCATGTCTTTTAAATTTTTTCTACATTCAGCCAAATCGCGCTTATTTTAAGCGTTAGCACATTATTACAGCGCCACTTACA
This sequence comes from Wolbachia endosymbiont (group A) of Urophora cardui, assembly GCF_964028435.1. Lineage (NCBI taxonomy): Bacteria > Pseudomonadati > Pseudomonadota > Alphaproteobacteria > Rickettsiales > Anaplasmataceae > Wolbachia > Wolbachia endosymbiont (group A) of Urophora cardui. Next base: position 369,777 of record NZ_OZ034774.1, on the reverse strand, counting down.
GTAATATAGAGTCAAAACTCGCACCACGGGGCTTCTTTTGCCTTTTTTTCGTTTGGTAGATTTCTTAATGTTTGTAGCTAAAGCAATTTAAGAGACCGAAAATGGTGTCATTCCAGCGTGTGACGCTGGAATCTAGTCTTTATTATGCAGCCACTTATTTAAAGTTAAGTTTTCTGGATCCAAGTAGTCAAGCTACTCGGATGACACCTTGACAATTTGAAGAATCGTCATCCCGCTACGTGTTAGCGGGATCTATGCTAAGAGATACCGCGAATGAATCGCGGTATGACGGTCTGCGGCGATATGACGGTTCGCGGTGGGATGACGATAACTTCGTCATCCCGCTGCTTGTTAGCGGGATCTAGAGATACCGCGGCGGTATGACGGTCTGCGGCGATGTGAAGGTTCGCGGTGGGATGACGATAACTTCGTCATCCCACTGCTTGTTAGCGGTTAAGAGATACCGCGGCGGTATGACGTAGGGAAACCTTTCTTGGTTAGCTACAGCAGCTTGCAAACCATTCAGAAAAGGGAAGACAAAACTATAAAAAACCATAGGCGCCAGATGGTTTTTAGCTAAAGTCAAGTGTCTGGAATTTTAGACATAGAATCCCCCATATGAACAAGATTCAGAAAAAATGCAACGTACATTGGGCAGAGATTAAGTATATGTATACACGCTGAAGAAGATACGCCACATTTTTAACTGAAATTCAGATGAAAAGTCTGCAGACGGAGATAGATTTTGAGCTCTCTAAATATCTCTAATTGTCATTATAATAAGGCTTTGAATATGCAGAAGTAATTTTTTTAGTTAAAATAAAAAAGTTTTCTGCTATAGCACTACTAAGCAGCAGAAGACCTTGCATGACCTCCAAAAAATGCTTTTACTCTTTCAAGATAAGTAGGTGGTACTGGAGGAATTTCTATACCATCTATAACAGCGCTTATTGCTTCTTTTACATCATCGCTTGTAATTAACTCTTTTAATTTATGCTTTATAGGGCCTCTTCCAACATCTTGCCCATACCTATTGTAATAATCCACATATAATTCATTAAAGACAGATTGTTTTGCTTCTTCTATCAGTTTACTGATGTTGCTTTTTATTTGAGGATCCATATCACCATCAGAATAAAAATTATCAAAATTGTCCTTTAAAACTGTAATTTTTTTATTGTTACAGCTTCTCAGGAATTTTTCTGTAATGCTTGGCATTCTCTCATACACTTGAGCGTTTACCTCAACTGTAAAGTTATTTTTAGCTTCAAGACAACTGAGTGAATAAATAATACGATTGAACATTCCTAGATTGCACTTACCATTTCCCTCTTTGAAACGTATCAGTAACATGCACTTTAGAAAATCTATATCTGACTTTTGATCCTTAGCTGCAGTCAAAACTAAATTTGCAGCTTGCGTGAGAGTAAGGCTAGTTTTTGATTCTCTATAAGCTGCTCCATTGGAACCATTAAAGTTAAGATAAAGTTTTAATTGCTCTTTTTGCTCAGTTGTAAGCTCATCTGAATTATTTATGTAGTCTTCAAACTCTTTATTGAGTACATTTGGTTGAGCTCCAAATTTCTGTTTTAACTCTTGAGCGCATTGGAAAATACTATGTTCAAAACTACTCGTGTGAACACTTTGACTGCCAGTGCCCACATCACTTACATTAAACAAAAAGCTTAGCTGCTTTACATTCAAACCCAAAGGTGAGAAAAGCCTCACTAATGGATACTTTATCAATTCAAGAAGTGCTACTGGAATTAATAATACAGCATTTATAAGCACAAGAAATATGTGATTACTTGGTATTTCTCTTCTAGTACTCAGTAGCAGCCACCCATTAAGGGCAGATATTTTCGATGCACAGTACAAAAATGGTAATTGAATGTAATATATTAAATATATAGAGAAAAATAGAATCTTATCTTTCAACCCTATTGTTGGGTCGTTATATACTTCAGAAAAAATACTATCATCACTGTTTTTATTTTTGAAAGACTGATAGTTGCTTGTAATTTTTTCTGTAAAGATAGAACAGAGCTTATGTATGCCATAGCATGCAACACAGGCAGCAAGAGAAATTGCAAGTGTTCCAAAAGCAGCTAATACCTCACTTGAAGTTTTGGCAAGAAGGAATGCATAAAGCGCATTAATAAAGATCTTAAGCAGAGAATCATGATAAAATAATGTTCCAATAGCAGCACCAATTAATAAAACATACCCACAAACAACCAAAAATGTTTTTAACCTCGGATTCATAGCCTTCTCCTAATAATCTATTTCATTATATGCATAAATTTAAAAAATGCAAGTTTTTATAAAGATCGATTGAAATTTCTGAGCTTCAGTTATATCGTTAGTCTATTTAGATAAAAATTATTGTGTCAAATAAAATAGGTTTTTGGGCTATTTTTGCCTTAGTGATTAGTAGCCAAATTGGCTCTGGAATTTTTATGCTTCCAATTAGCCTTGCTCCATATGGCATGTACAGCCTTGTAAGCTGGGTGATATCAGGGCTTGGTGCTATATCTCTTGCTTTGGTTTTTGCCTTACTCTGTGCAAAATTTCCAGAAACGGGTGGTCCTCACGTTTATGTAAAGCATGCTTTTGGCCCTGCTGCAGCTTTCTTTGTTGGTTGGACATATTGGGTAATTTCATGGGTTAGCACGACAGCAGTAATCGTTGCAAGTATTGGCTATCTTACTTCGCTTTTTCATGGAGATATTCAAAATATACGCTTATTTTTAGAAATACTATTATTTACGATCATTACACTAATAAATTTAAGAGGTGTCACTGCTGCTGGATGTGTTGAGCTTTTATTGATGACTGTCAAAATTACCGCACTGCTTGCTATACCAGTAACAGCGTTGTTTTTCTTTGATAGGAATAATTTTATCATAAGTGAGGAAATATCAACCCTCACGATGTCTCAAGTCCTTGCTCGCTCTACACTACTCACTCTATGGTGTTTTATTGGACTTGAATCAGCAACAGCACCTGCAGGATCAGTCAATGATCCAGCAAAGACTATACCAAGAGCCATAGTACTTGGCACAATCTCTGTTGCAGTTATATATTTCATTAATAGCCTTGCAATCATGGGATTGATAAACGGCAATGATCTAGTTAATTCAAAAGCGCCGTATGTTGACGCAATAAAAATTATGTTTCCTGGTAATTGGCATTTGATCATTTCTATTGTTGCTTTTATTGTTTGTGTTGGCAGTTTAAATGCTTGGGTACTAGCTAGTGGACAAGTGGCCCTTGGCCTTGCAGAAGATAAACTGATGCCACAGTTCTTTGCTAAAAGAAACAAGCACGGTTCTCCTTTCTGGGGCATAACAATCAGCTCCGTTGGCACTTCAGTTCTACTAATTCTCACTTCAAGCAACAATTTTGCTAAACAGATCACATCAATTATCGACTTTTCTGTAGTTTCATTTTTATTTGTTTACCTTGCATGCAGTCTTGCTTTTCTCAAGGTTATTATAAAGGAGAAAAACTATTACAAATTTTTAATTGGCAGTATAGCAACAACCTTTTGCTGCTGGGTAATATTTGAAACTTCTGTGAATACCTTGCTGATCGCAAGCTTATTCACCGCAAGTGGCATACCCATTTATTTATTTTGGTACTGCAGAGCTCCTGCACAATAAAATAGAGTTTAACGACTTTTCTTATTGTCCACTTGTTCAACATTACCCTTCTCAAGTTTACTATCTACTTCTTTTGCGTGTTCATCATCTACACTAGTCTCATCTTTTATCTTACTGGAGTGACCTGCTTGCGATTTTTCATATGCTTCCATGTTGTCATATATAGGGTTACTGATGATCTCTATTTTTTCAGGTGTGAAAATCCTTGCTAAAAATCTCCCTATTATTGGTATTGATCTTAAGAAATCTCTTAGCTTTGAAGATTCTTGTCTTTTATTTAGGAACTGTTGGTCTATTTTAAGGTTTTTTACACCATACTTTTTATCATCAAAATTTATTGCAGGCTTTCTTTTTTTCGAAAGAACATTTTGAGCCTTTAATCCATTGGTTCTTTCAGGCTCTTGAGGTGTAGACATTGCAGGTTTAACCTTAGTTTCATTGTATTCTTTATTCATCTTTCACTTTATTATGTAATATTACTAATATTGCATAATAATAGCTAAATTACAATTAATTGCAAGGTAAAAATATTAAAACAATTGTAAATTTTGTCAGTAAAAATATAATAGAACTTTAAAGTTAGAGGTTCATCTATATGGGATACAAAATTGCTGTTATTGGAGCAACCGGAAGAGTAGGGCGTGAGGTATTAAGCACGCTTGCTGAGTTTCAAGATGAGGCAATAGATTCTGTTATTGCACTTGCGTCGAAAAAATCAGAAGGGAAGAAGGTGAGTTTCGGTAATGAAGAATTAACTGTCTTGTGCCTTGAGAATTATGACTTCGTTGGAGTTAATATAGCCATTTTCTGTGCCGGATCTCATGTTTCTGAGAAACACGTACCGACTGCAATTGAGGCTGGGTGCATCGTAATAGATAACACTTCCCATTTTAGAATGAAAGAGGGTGTGCCACTCATTATTCCGGAGATTAATAAAGAAAAAATTATGGAATATAAAAACCATAACATAATATCCAACCCAAACTGTACTACAATACAGATGCTGCTAGTACTACATCTATTACACCAGAAAGCAAAAATAAAGAGAATCGTTGCTTCAACTTATCAATCAACTTCTGGCGCAGGCAAAGCAGCAATGGATGAGCTCTATGACCAGACAAAAAAAATCTTCATGAATGAGACTAAAAAGCCCGAGATATTCCCCAAGCAAATAGCGTTTAATTGCATTCCCCATGTAGGGAAATTCATGGAGAATGGTTCTACAGAAGAGGAATGGAAAATGCAAGAGGAGACAAAAAAAATTTTAGAGGAAGATATAAAAGTTACTGCAACTTGTGTAAGGGTACCCGTCTTTATCGGCCACGCTATGGCAGTAAATGTGGAATTTGGTCAACATATCACTGAAGAACAAGCTCGTGAAGTGCTAAGTGAAGCCGAAGATAGTGGAGTTTTAGTATACAACAGGCGTGAAGACAGTGAATACATAACTCAAATTGATGTTGTACAGGAGAATGCTGTATATGTATCGCGTATTAGACGAGACAATACTGTTGAGCACGGATTAAATATGTGGATAGTGGCTGATAACCTGCGCAAAGGTGCAGCACTAAATATAGTGCAGATTCTTGAGATTTTGATAAGAGAGCATTTGTCAATCAAGTGCATATAGAGTGCACGTACGTTGTAATTCGAAGGAAATTTGTATACCACATGGCAGCGCGTGAAGCTGGAATCCAGCTTTTTAAACCATGAGAGCTACGAAAACTTACTTGACACGTTTTGCCAGCCCCCTTATCATGATAAGGGGGCTGGCAAAACGTGTCAAGTAAGTTTTTCGTTTCTATGTTATCCGCTACTTGGATGACAGAAAAGAGTGCTGGGATGACAGGAGGCAATGTAACCTCATTAAAAACTTAATTTCAGTCCAGTCAAGAGCACATAACCAGAGTTGCTATTTTCTACTTCAGGCTCTTTGGTACTAAATTTTACAATATCGAAATAGTATGAAGTGCCCATAAAAAATGGATATTCAAGGCTTAAAGCATATGATGTTAACTCGTTTGCTGCAATATCCCTACCACTATTGAAATATGTTAAGCTCAATTTGCGAGAATCAGAATGGTAAGCAATACCTGCATTCATATAATACGTATTATTTATTTCAGGATTACGCTTCTCACCAGATTTACCGCCATTACCATACGAAAAAATGCAATCAAGATCGAACAATTTTAGCTTCAAACCAAAATTCCAGTGCAGTAATTGATTACGACATTCATAATTTTTAGAAGTTCCATCTGAGCAATCAGTTAAATTTTCTCTTGCAAATTCACCAGTTAAGGCAGTAGTAAAATTTATATCATCTGATAGGCCATTTTTATAGGAAAGGCCAGCAGCAATTAAATTGCTGTACTGTAAGTTATTTTTTCCTGGGACATAACTGAACCCGAGTTGAAAGTTATAGATTTCAGGGGAGATGTAGTTAATTGATGATTGTTTTAACCCTAGTTCGAGTCCATTATAATTACTGTAAATGTTGGGTTTTACCCAAAATACCTTGTCTTTATCATATCCAGGGCCATTATCTCTGTTTTCGTTACCACGCAAATTTGCATAGTTTGTCCAATGACCATTTACTCCTCCAGCAGCTGTATAAATTTTTGAAGTGTTAATTAACATGCCCTGACTAACTAAACTTCTTTTACCATATTCAATTGATCCAAGCACCTGATTTTTAATGATGAAATACCATTCCTCCATGTCTAACTTTTCTATGTCTAACGCTTTTAGGTTTGCAATACCAGAAACTCCTGCCTTAACATTAAACCCCATTTGAGTATTTGGATAAACTTGCTGTAAATAAAGAAAGCGCAAGTATGAATAACTTGAAGTTTTATCCTTAGCCTTAGCATTGAAAGAACCTCTGTTGAAGGCGTAGCCGAATCTCAAATCTATTTTTCCGTCTAGTTCTACATAAAATATTTCCTTATCCAAAATTGTTCTAGAGCTAGCACTACTCTGCAAAAATAATGATGAAAGCAGTGCTACCAGGTAGTACCTTAACTTCATAAATAAACTTAAATTTTTATAAAAATTTAAGTTTAAACTCAATATAAATAAAAAACAACTTTTCAGAAGGCGCCGCTGGTAGATTTTGCTGCCCGTTTTTGAGCTATATTCCCATAAATTATTGATACACTTGGTAATTTTCGCTTTAATAACTGCTTATTAATGGCAGAATGTATACGATTAATTATTTTAGACGTACTTTTTACATCGCAGTTAATCAAAACAAAAAGCACTTTATTCTCATCAATATACCCTAGAAAATCATCACTACGGCAATTTTTACAAAAATGTTCTATGATAACTTTCAGTGCATCATTTGTCTCAATACAGCTACTATTTAAGCCAATCACTCCTATAGCTGCATTAATTTGATGTTGAAAGGCAAAATTTAATATAACGTATAACTCTAGAATAGTAGACTCATTGTTTGGTATATCGAATAAGTCATGGTTTTTATATTTTTTACCCATTAGATATTCATCTCTAAAGATTCCTAATTTATGAGACAAGCTGATATCACGTATCAATAGCTCATAATTTATTTTATTACTAGCAAATTGTGCAGTGCGGAAAACTTTTACTTTTGTCTTTATATCTTCTCCTTTAGCATCAGTTAAGGAAAAACCTATCACTTTAGGTAATACATCAAGTAAATCGTGTCCATTTTCGGTATACTCTAAATAATTCTTCATGTCGTCAGCTGCTCTTGCACTTAAAATATTGATTAACGGCTTATTAAGTAAATTCCCTTCCTCGTATTTTAACAAATTCCTTGCGGCTTGATTGAGCCCTAAAATTAATACGTTTTTTTTCTTATTATCCTGACAAACAGATACTACAGCATCATCTTTCCTTCTTGCAGTTATGAAATCATCCATGTAGAGTGGGCAGCCAGCGAGTTACTTGTTAAGTACTTTTCCAACAACCCCTCTCCGAACCACGCATGATCGTTTCCGTATCACGTGGCTCTCCAATAATCTAACGTTTTAAGGAGTCACCATCATATTTTCCATATTGGATTTTCTTATGGCATTCATGACAAACAACAAGAGTCTTCCTCTGTCGTTCAATCATTCTCTTTTTCCATTTCGGTAGCTCAGTATTACGTTTACCTAGCAAATCAGCAAGTTTACGTACGTGATGTACTTCAATCTGCTCTTGTGATTTACATAATTCACAAGTTTGTGCCAATAGTCTTTGCTCTATTTCACTACGCTTATTCCATATTGGTATAAGGTTATCACTTATACTTACCCATTTATTCCATTTTAGTGACACAGCACCAAAGTGTGTAATTAATGGTATCTTTGATGGTAAACGATCTACTCTGACTTGGATGACTTTTCGTTTTTCACCTTCGTCGTTTTCAATCATTGCACCAAATTTTCTATAAATTTTCCTGCAAGTTGTTTTGTATTTAGATGCTAAAGTCTTTACTAATGATACTTCCATCACATACTTCAAATAACTTAGTGTGTGAAGGTTGTAGGCCATTTTGTAATATTGTACAATTCCTCGATATTCAGTTTGATACTGAGCAACAATACTGTAAGCTGTATCAAGTGTACGTTGAGGTAAATGTATAGGCTTTCCACAACGCATATATTCAGAACACTTTTTCTGCTTTATATGATGTGGTACACGTAACCCAATACTACCGTTAATACATCGTTGTGTCCGATGATCATGTTTATCATCTGCATGCAAGACGTGTATTTTATAACCTAAAAAATTGGCTTTGCTATCACACGCGTGTGTAATAAGCGTTTTATCTTCATTAAGCATAAGTTTGAGCTCCTCATTGAGGAATTTAGCAATCTCATTTTTAATTTGTTCAGCTTCATTTTTTGGTCCTGCAAACCCTACCAGAATATCATCAGCATACCTAACATACCAAAGACGTCGATAATTTAGATCACAAGAATCCTTAGATGGCATACCCTGCACTAATTGACGCAGTTGTTTTGCTTGATCCCAGTTCCCTTGTTTTCTCATCATCGATACTTGCATGGTTAACCTTAAATATTTTGGATTTGTCTTTCTTCGCTTACCTCGGTTATTTGCTGGTATTAGTATATGTTCCACATGTTTATCTAACCGATCGAGTAATATGTTACTCAAAATTGGACCAATAATAGAACCTTGTGGTACCCCACTATGACTCTTATTGTACTTCCAATTTTCCATATATCCTGCTTTTAGCAGTCGATTGATTAGCTGAATAAAACGGTTATCTTGGAAGCTTTCACTCAGTATTTTCAACAACATAGTATGATCAATTGAGTCATAACATGCACTGAGATCTCCCTCTATAAACCATTTTGTACCTCTGCCTTTTTGCATTACTGCTCTTAATGCAGTGTGGCATCCACGCTTTGGTCGAAATCCATGTGAACATTCACTAAATTTAGGCTCATAGTAGGCTTCCAATATTAATCGGATTACTTCTTGAAGTAACTTATTTGACCATGTTGGCAATCCTAACGGCCTGCGTTTACCACTCTTCTTTAAAATATAGATACGTTTTACTGGTGTCCACCGATATCGCTCATAGCGTAAATCCTCTATGATTTTATCGATTTTCTCCAAAGACATACCATCAACTGTTTCAGTTGTCACACCTTCTGTCATAGCACCTTTATTACGACAAAGTTTGCCATACGCTCGAAGGTAAAGATCACGCTGATAAAGTAGGCGATATACGTTTTTAACCGGCAAATTTCTTTGTCCACGTTCACGTATAATGTTAAGTATTGTTTCAGCTTTCCGCATCTTGCGTACCTCCCAATTTCAACATTCAATTATCTGTCACCCTTTGCCCTGTATGTGGCTTTCCCACGCTCCCCGGTGATTCGTTACTTTCACGACTACTACGATGACTCCGTAACCATAGAACTCGCGTTCCTTAGGTCATCCCATGTTCCGTCACTAAGAACTGTTCTAGATCAACTTAGGTTTTCCATTCATCCTCTTAAATAAGTTCACTACTTATCGTTCTACAGCCAGAATGTCACACAAACGAAAGTTTAATCTGTGCTTACCGTAGACATGGGGTTTTAAATGCGATACCCATGGATGTGAAGTCCCACCCCTGAAGATTAGAATTCAAGCAGTTTAGCTTTAACCATATTGATCAGGTGTTGCAAGCCGTTATCTTACACATCTTCAGATAACTCTCGCTTTACATACATGCTCTTGTCCTCCTTCCCTTTCGGGTTAAAGTTAGTTGTTCACCTCGAGGCCATTTATTCTGAACCCCGCTTAGCTCTGCTAAGTATTTCTTAATGCGTACCACGGCGCACCCTTTCATTACATCGGGATTTATCCAACATTCCAACAACCTCTTTCCAATTATGTAATCTGCCCTAAAATAATTAGGGTCATTACCCCAAGCAACACCCACTAACTTCATATTAAACCACGGATTCTTATTATTTATAGTACAATCATAAATAAATGTACCTGCAACCCACCCTGTTTCTTCTGATCTCTTATCTTTGACTAAAAAATCAATTTGGAATAATCTCAGCTGCTTAAATACCTTTGGAGTCCCTTTCTCAGACTGATTTACGTAACCAGTCCAAGTAATGCTGTTTTTAAGAGTTGGTATATCATCCTCCGTTGCTTCTGTAAATACTAATTTTGCATTTACTGTACCATCTAAGAATTCCCCTTTGGTAATATCAGGATTGTTTATATCTTTCCAGACTTGCCCATATGTATAGCTACCTTGCTCATTAACAATAGAAATTGCCCAATTTTGTAGCATGGATTTTTGATCATTATGCAATTCACCAGGCTTAAAGGATCGTTCTCTTGTTAAACCATTAACAAATTCTCTACCATTTATCCCGTAGTGCATCCATGGCGCATGATACCAATTAGCAACCTTATTGCAATGTAAATCAAAATCGCAGTCTATATTCCCATCATATATATACTTTAAAATTGTATAGGCGTATTTTTGTGGTTCCTCTTTAAATGATATGCATTCCCATGGTCTTTCTTTATTACTCGTTTCAGCTAGGTAATCAGTCTTAATTTTAAAAACCTTGCCTCTATAACCTGAAGGTATTTTATCGCATGAAGATACTAATGCTCCACTAGCATGTACAAAACTACTACTTAACATCAAAAACGATAAGCTTAATACTTCCCAAGTCCGCATTTTAAATTCCTCATAATATCTCTAATTTTTGCTAAACTATACCTTCATATGCTGGTATCCTTTTACCGCATAAACATCCTGTACCTCGATAAATGGCTGCACAAACCTATGATGATAACATGTTGGTTTTAGTATATATATACTAACTTGATCTAATGCATCAAGTGGTTTGTTTTCTTTAGGTTGAGTATAACAATATAGAACTAGGGCAATAGAACCTAAAATGGCAAAAGCAGCACCCAAAATTGCCAATAACATGAGATTACTTTTCTGATCAGAGATAAGAGGCTTTCCTAAAAATGAAGAAGTTAGTGATCCAAAAAAAAGAGTACATGACAATACTGTAAGACACAAAAAGATCTTCTTTCCTTTAGAATTTTTCTGCGATGGATTATAGCTTGAAGTTTTGTAAATTAATTCTTCACCTTTACTTGTATCTCTAGCGCTGAAACAGATTGCTTGAGGAATTCTTGGCGAATTGCCTGGAGTTCTACTTCCTGAAATCAGTGATTCACTGTGCTGTGGATCATCGTGTGTATAAATACCATCTTTACTTACATCAAATTTAGTACTATTTAAATACATAAAAATGCTATTATTAGGGCTTTCATATGGTTCACTTTCATTTTCATCAGTAAAAAAACTTTCTTCACTGAAAATAGGACTTGATACATTTTCAGTCGATGTCTCTTGCACTATGCCCGAGTCAGTACTCTCATTAGTATAGCTCGGAAGGTAACCATCCCAAGAAAGTCCCTGTGCCTCTAATTCATCAAGTGTACCAGTTGAAATACAGAAACTATTAAGACTACCAAACGTGTCACCCAATGTATGAAAACCAATCATATTAGAAACATCACTTTCCTGTTCTAAATTCTTGTTCTCACTCTCATCTTTTCTCTCTCTCCAATCAGAGTCACACACACCGCTCAACTCTTCAGGATTAGGTTGCAACTTGTTCTCCAAAGGTGATGATTTTAGACTTTTCCTTTGCAAAATGTTTCTATTCATACCGCCTGTTCCAATACAAATTTTTATTGACTACCTTAAACTTTGGCTTGAGCTAATTATTTAATCAACTTAGAATAACTAAGCGTCAATAATACTTCAAGCAATTATAACTATTGACTTTTACCTTGTGAAAGCTAAAAAAGATAGTAAAATTCTTTTAGCAGTGCTTGAAGGCTGAAAGTAGAAAATGTACAGTGAGTTTGGGTTTATGTTAATTTTTTATAACTTGCTTCCTTCTAATAATGTAATTATCGCAATGAGAAATCTATCCAATGAAACATACATCTTATATCATAGCTAGTGCTTTTGCCACCTTTATATTGCTTGCATCTGTAGCACTGTCTGAATCCTCTTATTTCGATTTTTTGTCTTCAGTTGAATTTTTAAGCTCAACTTTTACCGTCGTAACTGTTTTATCTATACTATCTGTTTTAGTAGTTGTGCTTTCATATAAAATAATTAGTAATAACAAAGAAATCGAGGCTAGGAAAAATAAATTTGCTCAAAAAGGGCTAGAGCTAGAAAAAGAGCTCATTCTGGAGCAAAAAGCTAAAGAAACTGCAAACAATCAAGTGGAAGAATTAAACAATCAATTACAGCAGAAAAATAAAGAGATAATTGATACAAAACAACAATTGGATGATAAATGTAAGAACATTTCTGAATTAACAACAGAAAAGGAAAAATTAGAAGTAGAGTTAAAAAGCCAAGAAGAAAAAATACAAAAATTGAGCACATTAAAAAACAAAGAGTTAAATGATAAAGACAGTGAAATCAGGGAATTAAAGAATCAGTTAGGTTATCTTAATGATAAAATGAAGGTTAGTGAACACAATAATCCTAAGATTAAGATATTGAAAGCGAAAAAAAACAATTTTAAAAATCAATTAGATTTTCTTATGGAAAAATGCCGAATTATGAAACAGAAAATTGCAGAGAAAGATGCTTGCCCTGCAAAACTAGATTATAATTTAAATAAAATAAAATGTAAGGAAGAACATTCTCTTAGCTCACCTTATGTTAAACAATTACAAAAGAAAATGCTAAATCAAATTGAAGAATCGTTTAAAAAACAAAAAGTTATAGAAGAAATGAATAATCAAATAGAAGAATTAATGGAAAAAGTTAACTTGCTTACTCAAACAAACAATACTCTTTCTGATAAAATGACCACTTATTTCAGTAAAAATGAAGAGCTGGTCACCTTCATAAATGAAACATTATCCAATATAGAACGAGAGAAAGAAGATTTGGAATTGCTTTATTCCAGTGAAAGAAAACAGAAAGGGTTTTTGGCTTTAAAAACAATTGAAGATTGCTTAGAAAACTTCAAAGAACTTTATTCAAAAACAAAAGATAGAGCAGAAAAATTGAGTATTCTAGTGCAGAGAAAAGGTGAGTTAAGTAATCCTCTTGTCTCTCCCGCTTGCAGGAGTTTTATTCAAGGACATTAAAATTATGTTTAATTGGCTTGACTTATATGATATAAATCATATATAACGTGTTGTCTGTTCAAGTTAGGAGGTGTTATCATGGTTGAAAAGTCAAGAGAACCTAGCATAGTGACTGCCGAAGTAGATAGTTATTATGAATTCATTAAGGAAGGTTTACTTTGGGCTGATAGAAGTTTGATTGATGATAAAAAGTATCTGGAGGATCTAGTAGACGAGTGGTTTATTCATTCACCTAACTTAAAACTGGAAGAGAGTCAAAAAAAGCTAAATCAAGCACTACTAAATAGTATTATAAAAGATTTCAATCTGAAGGATTATTACTCATTTTCAAATCTTAAGCACTTTTTAAAAAGTAATGAGAAAAATGAAGACCTTAGGCACGTTCTTAATCTAAAAAGAGGACATCTAGGGACAACAATATTGAACGTGTTTCTCGAACACGACGAGGTTATTCCTTCTCTTCTAAAAGCTGGTGCTGATCTAAATATGCAGGATAATAAAGGTAAAACACTTTTGCATGATACTGCTATTTATTCCGGTGGACATGAAGATCTTGGGTATCTCTTAGATGCAAAAGCTGATCCAAATATACAAGATGAAAAAGGTAACACACCTTTACACTATTATGCTGCTAAGTGTAGTGATTATAGCAGAAAAACTATGGATTTGCTCATAAGCAAAGGAGCTGATTTAAGCATAAAAAATAACGATGGAAAAACTCCACTACAAGTTGCAATTGATAATGGCAATATTATAGAATGTTTATTAACTAATAGTCAAAAAAAATTAAGAAAGCAACTAGGTAAAATGCTTCTCGCTACAATTTCTGATGAAGATTGGGATAGTGCTTATGATCCAGAGGTTGAAAATCTAAGGAAGTTTTTAAATCAATATGAAAATGACAACGACTTAAAGATAGTTTTAAATGTTAAGGATGATAGTTCAGTACTTCTTGATTGGCCATCTCGTCAATTTCCTAATGTAAAAGACTTGCTCTTAAAAGCAGGAGCAGCTGATTTTATAGGTAACAAACAAGACAATTATGAAAAATGCGATAGTTTCTTATCAGAGATTTATCAAATAAATTACCTTGCTAAACGCAATGAGTTTTTAAGTAAGGTAGTAAAAGCTAAAAGCATGATTGAATTACAAGAAGTTGTAAACGAAATCATATCTTCTGGAATAAGACTAAATTTGGCCAAGGGTGAAGAGTGTTATTGCACAGATGAAATACTAGAAAAAATTGCTCAACTAGGAGAAAATTATGAAATTGCTAGTAATATAGTATGTACATTAATATCAAGAGGGGCAAAGTTAAAAAGGTCAGAAAGTTTAAAAGTCATTGATACAATAGAATTAAAGTTCAAAGCTCATAAAGCTAATATGATCAGTGCTCATTTAGAGTATGTTAGTAATACTGAAGATATTTTTAGAATTGCAAGGGATGCTACTAGCGGTCAACTATATGATGGAAAAATCGATAATAATGTATCTTACTTAGAATACTCAGAGGATAGTATAATAGATGTCGCAAGAATCACAGATAGAACAAGAAATCTGGAACTAATCCAGGAATCATATAGAAGGGATATAATAAAAATTGGCAAAAGTGAGGTGGAAATTATAACCGAAAACGGCATAAGGTATTACACAGATCTTACAGAAGGTAGCAGTATAGTATTAACTTTCTATACCAGTTTAGGAAATGTAGACGTTAGACTGTATCCTGACGTACAAGATAAAAGCAAAATTATAGTAGAAGTGAGTAATAGAGAGGAAATATTAGAAAAATTCAAAGGTCGCGAAAAAGAGTTAGGCAATGATTGCGGGCTCGGTAAGTATTGGGTCTACTATGCTATTGAGCAAGGATATTTTGAAAGATCTAGAAAATTAATGCATTCTGAATCAATAAGTCAATCTAATGAAAAAACGCCTTTGACAAAGCTTGACAAAATAATAGGAGTTTCAAGTTTCAAAGAAACAGTAAGTCGTTGTATATAGTAAGAACAGTAAATTCCATCTACCAATAGCAGGCTACCAGCCAGACTTTGTAGCATTAGCGGTTTTTCTTTTTCACCTGTAGTATTTTCTTTGCCAGATTTACTATCAAAATATGATTTGGAAGAAAGTTTATTAGAAGGGTTTTGTCTTGCACAGTGATTTCTATTTTAGCTTTTTTACACACGAATTAAAGATCTTTACTATTTTCATTATATAGTTAAGTTTTTAACTGATTTACCAAAATTTTTAAAGTGTCAGTTTTCTGGCGCATACTGTCGCTTTTATAAATTAAGACCATAGAATTTCTCCATCTGCTCACTCCACAGCATCGATATTTCCTTCAAATCAGCTAACTTCAAACCCCTTGGCTGTCTCCCATTTACTATGTCTTCCTTAATCTTCGGAGCTAAATAATTTAACCTTAAAATTTGTTGTATTCGTCTTGTACCTATGTTAATTTTAATGCTCAGCTCTTTCACACTTCTATGTTTTCCTTCCTCTAGTTGACGTTTCCACAGGTAGGCTCTTACCACTGCTTTCAGTAGCGCATTATTTGTTTTCCCTTCTGGCTCTACTACTGTGCATTTATTTCCTTTCTTTTTTATTGGTATAAATTCCACCTTATCCTCTAAACTCAGCTCTATTCCATCTTCTCTTATCATTACTCCCTTTATTAATTTTTTCATCGCTTCTTTCTGTTCTCTGAAGCTTAAATTCTTCCATTCTTTCCCATTTTCATATAGCTGCTCTGTCTTTCTCATTACTTCTTTTTCCACTTCTCCAGCAACTACTGTTCGATTTACTGATTCACAATTCTTTCCCCTTAAGTGATTGTTGCATACGTAATATCGATATCTCTTATTCTCCTTTTTTGCATATGTCAGTGTCATGTTTACTTCACAGCTCTTGCACTTAATTATTCCCCTAAGCAATGCTTCCTCATATTTTGCTTTTCTATATGGCTGATCCTTTATCAATTCCTGCGCTTTTTGCCATTTTTCCTCTTTTATTATTGCTTCATGCTTTCCCTCATACTCTTTCTCATAATGTCTGATTTTTCCCACATATATTGGATTTGTTATTATTCTCCTTACCGTCGCTTTTTTAAAGATATCTACTTTTGTTCTGTAACCTTGATTATTTAACTCTCTTGCCAACTCTGCCATTGACTTCAGTTCCAAATATCTTTCAAATATATGCCCTACTATTTTCGCTTCTTTCTCATTTATTATTAATTCTTTATCTTTTACATCATACCCAAATGGCAAAGTTCCTCCCATCCATAATCCCTGTTCTTTTGATGTTGCTATTTTGTTTTTTACTCTTTCTACGATCATTTCTCTTTCTAGTTGTGCTGCTCCTGATAATACCGTTTGTACGAACTTTCCCATTGGCGTATTATTGTCAAATATTTGTGTTACTGCTACAAAATTTACTCGATGCCTTCTAAAAAATGATGTAACTTCTATGCTATCTTTTGTTTCTCTTGAGAGCCTATCCAGAGTATATACCACTACACAATCTACTTCTCCTTTTTTTACATCTTCAAACAATTCCTTTATTGCTGGTCTTTCTAAATTCTTTCCTGAGAAGCCTCCATCATCGTACCTTTTGGCCAATGCTACCCAGCCTTCTTTGCTCTTTATATATTTTTCACATGCTACTCGCTGCGCATCAAGACTATTAAACTTTTGTTCTAGACCGTCTTCATTTGATTTTCTCGTATATATCGCACATCTTACTTCTTTTAACATTTTCAACTTCCATTTTTATCACGCATCCCAAATAATAAAGGTCCGTTGTAGCTCATTCCCATTATTTTTCCTGCCACTGCTGACAATGACGTGTAAAACTCTTCTCTGTAGATTAAACCCTTATCTGTTACCATTACCGCATGCGTCTCTTCACCTCTCTCCAATATCAACTCTGTCCCTTCTACTGGTAATTTATCGCTACTTATTCTTTTTCCTTTCTCGAGCCGATCTGCCAGATACTCTAGTCTTTTTGTCCCCTTTCTTGACATTTCTCCATACGCTTTTTCCTGCATTCTATAAGCTAATCTTGGTATCAGATATTTCTTTGAGTATCTAGGCGCCTCTTCCCCAAATACCTTCTTCCACGTTTTTCTCAGCTCACCCAAAGGTTTTCTCTCTAAATTCATTACTTTCTTTTCTATTTCTTTCTCCATATCTTTAGCCCTTCATAAATAGCTTTTCAATTCTATCTGTTTCTTTCTTTAATATCTCGGCTATTTCCTCACTATTTTTTGCATAATCCATCGCTATCATTCCAAATTTATCCGCTTGCTCTATTTCTGCTCCTGCTTCCACTAACTCTTTTACTATTTCCACTTTCCCCACCATACATGCAAGGTGCAATGGAGTGCATTTACCTCCATATTCCTCAGCATTTACATTTGCTCCTGACTTTATCAATTCTCTAACTGTTTCTAGACGTTTCTCCGTTACCGCTAGGTGCAGCGCTGTGTATCCTTTCACATCTGCTGCATTCACATTCACTCCTTTTTCAACTAATAACCTCACTGTTTTTACCTCTACTGCATAATGTAGAGCTGTTCTTCCTTTTTCGTCTCTTTCATAAATATTTTTAAACGAGTTCTCTAATAGTGACTCCTCTTTTTTACCCAGCTTTACCATAACTTACCCCACCTTTTCTTTAAATTTAAATCCCTAAGCCTTCCTTCTCACCCCCTCATCTATCATTTCGTTCACTTTGCTCATTATCTTGCTTGCTAAATTTTGACATTCTTTCTTTATTAGCGATTTGTCTCTCTTCCTTATTTCTCCTATCTCTATTATTTTTAGCTCCGGCATGTAGCTTCCATTCAACATGTCTGCTATTTCTCCCACTAGCCCCTCTATTCCATAGCACGTCAGTTCTCTACTTTTTGTTATTCCTCCTTTTTCTCTCAAAAATTTACTCGCCTTTTCACTCTCTTTGCTATCACATAGACGATACTTTTCACTTTCCCAGATGTAATACATTGGCGTTGCGCCGTACTTATTCAGTTGATTAACTTCAGCTCCAGCCTTTACCAGCTCTTTTATTATTTCAACTCCTGCTCCTCCCATCTTGCACGCAGAGTGGAGTGGCGTACATCCAGTGACATATTGAGTGGCATTTACTTCTGCTCCCGACCTTAGCAGCACTTTTACATTTTCTAAACTCTTTGCGAATACTGCACATTGTAGAGGTGTATAACCATTTTTATCTCTTGCATTTACCTCTGCTCCTTTTTTTATTAATAATCTCACTGTTTTGTAATCAGAGATTTCTACTGCTTGATGCAAGATCGTCTCTCCTTCTTCATTTCTTTTATTAATGTCTTTAAATCCGTTACTTGATACTTCTTTAAAAAACTTACTCTTGCTAAAACTCATTTCATACCTCACAAAATTAGTGTATGGTCCCAGAGTGTGATGGTGTGGATTTAGTATAAATAATTCTGGAGACTGTGTCCACTGATAACATATAAATTCATAAGGAGTAAGACCCTTAAGAGTTTTGAGTCTCTTTGCATAATTATAAGCCATAACAAAGTTATAAAGGTGTTCTTTAAGTTGCTGGTGCGATTGATAGTAATACTTCTTAACTGTAGCATCCTTTAAAGTTTTATTCATACGCTCAACTTGCCCATTTGTCCAAGGATGGCTAACTTTTGTCAAACGATGTTCAATAACATTCTCTTCGCAAACTCTATTAAATATGTGTTGGAAAGCATACTTATGACGCTTCTGGTTTGTAAATTGTATACCGTTATCTGTCAAAATAGTATGGATTTTATACGGTAAAATTCTAATCAAATTACGTAAGAACTCAGCAGCTATGGGTTTTGTAGCACTGTTACGCAACTCAACATAGGTAAATTTGGATGTCCTATCAATAGCAACAAACAAATGTAATTTGCCCTCCTCAGTTCTAACTTCAGCAATATCAATATGAAAGTAACCGATAGGATATTGTTTGAATTTCTTTTTTGACTTAACTTCTCCATCAACAGTTGGTAATCTGCTAATGTTGTGTCTTTGTAAACAACGATGCAAGCTAGAGCGAGTCAAATGCGGAATTGTAGACTGCAGAGCGTAAAGGCAATCATCTAGTGGCAGTAGTGTATACTTGCGAAATGTAACTATTATAGCTTCCTCTTCTAGCGTTAAAACAGTCGATCTTGGACGCTTTGGACCCATATCAGCATCTTTCGTAAATGAACGTTTTCTCCACTTAATAATAGTTTTTGGATTAAGGTTATAATGCTTGGAGAGTTTTGCTATGCTCTCTTTTCTATTTTGTATTGCTCTACGAATCGTCTGTGTTGTTTTGGCGCACCCATGTAATATTTGTCCCATAACTCCTCCTTTGATGGTATTTTTTTCTCATATTTTATCATACCATCACACTCTGGGACTGTACAGTTTAGTGGATATGTTGATAAGTAAACTTCATCTGTTTTGTGCGTATAAAACTAATTTACTTATCAACATATCCACTAACTATAATCTGTGTACTGTTACACAATTGGAAGTATTTTTTGATTTTATGATGCAACTTGGGAAATTTTTATAATTTTTTTGTTGACTAACAAGACGGTATCTCCTATGCCTGGAATAGTCAATAGAAGTTGAAAATTTTCCAACAATTCTTTGTGTTGATTTAATAGTTCACGTACGGAGTTTTTTATTGTTTCTATTTTTTGAGCTATATTCATTGCAAGGTCTTCCCAAGCATTTGCAACTTCTTTAGGCAGTCTCTCTTTTTTTTCTAAGTGGTTATTTACTAATGTTAACTCATCTTTTAACGCAACTGAGCAACGATAAAGATGTTTTAATTTTTTCATTTCAGGAGAAGGTGGTGTCCAACTAGAAGGTTCCTGTCTTTGGCAATAATCAGCAATAACTTCTGCATCGGTCTGATCATTCTTTTGTCGTATCAGCTTACTCCTTGCATAAGATTTTATGCAATAAGGATTTACAACACTTACAAAATGTCCAGCATTGTGTAGAAATTCAGCCAGTGCTTCGCTATAACAACCAGTAGATTCCATGCAGGTTTTTACTTTTTCTACATTATGTTTGTGTAGAAAATTCAGTAGACTTTGAAACCATCGTTCTTAAAGCTTCTTTTTCTAGTTTCACGCTTTCCTTTTTTGCTTATAAATGAGAGAAAAACATCAAAGCGATCTTTTGATATATCTATGCCCAAAAAGTTGTTGATCATATATAACCCCATACGTTACCATTAAAAATGAAAAGTAAGGCTAGTCTTGTGAATACAGAATTAGAACCATTCAGGTCTTTCTACGATACCGTCCAGCCTATACTTTTGAGAAGGGAATTCTTATCTCCTCTACAGATTTTATATCTAAGAAGAAGCACAGAGTTCCTCCCTTCTCCACCTAATGCTTAAGCTTAAAACATTAGATGCTTTTGACAAGATACAAGTAGAAGATATCCTTATTGCCTGCGTTGATGGGCTGAAAAGCTTTCCTGCAGCTATAAACAGTGTCTTTCCTAATGCGGAAGTGCAGATGTGTATAGTGCATCAGATACGCAACTCACTGAAGTATGTGGCCAGTAAAGATGCGAAGAGTTTTTTGAGCGATTTAAAGAAGGTATATCAAGCTTCAAGCAAGGAAATTGCCGAGAATTATCTGTTGGAATTAGATGAAAAATGGGGCACAAAGTACCCTATGGTTATAAAATCTTGGCAGAATAATTGGGAAAACTTGTCTGGTTATTTTAAGTATTCTGGTCCAGTTAGGAGGATAATCTACACCACCAATCCCATAGAGGGGCTACATAGGCAAATTAGGAAATTCACTAAGACCAAAGGCTCATTTACCAGCATAAATGCCTTGTATAAGCAGGTATATTGTGCTATAAAGAAGGCAGAGGAAAAGTGGACGATGCCTGTACATGATTGGGCATTAACTATCTCTCAACTTGATGTTTTCTTTCCTAGCAGATTGAAAATTGAGTTGAACTAAAAATGCGGTTTGACACAGTTTATTTAACACTCCCCTTCAATCTCACTAATAGAAAGGCCAGTAAACTTGACAATAGTGTTGACATCAACATTATTAGCCAGCATTGCTTTTGCGACTTCAATTTTCCCTTCAATTTTCCCTTCAATTTTCCCTTCAATTTTCCCTTCAATTTTCCCTTCAATTTTTCCTTTCTCTATACCTTTTTGTATACCTTTCTCTTCAGCAAGATCAAGTCTGTATTCAAGAATGGCTTCTTCTTTCCGTAGATCCATTATTCTTTCTTCGTAAGCTACTAAATCTTTTTCGTTCCAACGAAACTTGTCTAATTCATCATATGCTAGCTTTATTATTGGCGCTTTTTCTGCAATTTTCTTTAGATCTTCATCTGTCGTTTCTTCAGCATATTTAAAGAAAAATAGCCAACGATCTACTATGCTTTCTAGCTGTTCTACTTTGCTTTTTGTAAATTTAGGTAACTCAATAAAGACAAATTGAAAATCTTTTAAGTAATGGCCGTTGGTTTTTATATCACGTATATTATGAGTAGAGATATAACCAACTTCTTCAGGAAGTAAGTTACAATTGGAAATAGCAATAAAGAAGACTTTCTTTAAATCAATGTAGTTGCCAGATTTATCTAATTGTCTTGAGTAGGCTTTAGCGGCATATAATTGAGCGCGTTTTTCGAAGCCCTTGTCTCTAGCGAGCTGCATTTCTGCTATATATCTATTTCCATGAGAATCCTTGCAGAGAACATCAACAATACTTTGTTTATCAGAGGCAACTTCGGGATCCATAATAGTGCTAAGAAACTCAACTTCTTGTATTGCATTTATCTCAGTAAACCCTAAAATATCGTTCAAAAAGTGGATCAGGATATTCTTATTTTTTTCCGTTCCAAAGATTTTTTTGAAACACAAATCATTGCGAGGATCGAGAAATTTTGAAAGAGCCATGGCAAAAATGCTTGAAAATATTAATAATTATACACTATTATTAACAATTATTCAACCATATTTTTGAAGATAGCTATAGCTAAAGTGACTTAGGTTTACCGATAATTTGAAAAACAAAAATTCGTCATTCCGCTACTTGTTAGCGGAATCTATGCTGAGATACTGCGAATAAATCGCGGTATGACGTGTTGCTTGGGTCAGCTATAGGACCTGTACCAGCACCATGACCTTACCCAGAAAAAATGGAGAGAAAGAAAGGAGTTTTTTTGTGGTAATCCAATCAATCCAATTAACAGCTTGCTCATTATAGTCTTGCAACTTTGATTTAATATACAATCCAAATGTTATTTGAACACTCCCAAACTTATCACTTTATGCCACTGGTCTTCATCTAAAATTTCTACACCTAATTCCACTGCCTTTTTATATTTGGATCCTGGTTTTTCTCCTGCAATTAGGTAGTCAGTTTTAGCAGAAAGATGTGAGCTGACCTTTGCTCCTAGAGTTTTGGCTCTTACTTTTGCCTCTCCTCTACTCATAGCAAGTAGCTTACCAGTAAACACTATAATTTTATTATTTAAAACAGAGTCACTAGAGTTGGAGTTCACAGGAAGAATTTGAAGACAAGCAGTAAGATCATTTAACATTTTGATGTTATGTTCCTTAGAAAAAAATGATTCCAAAGATTCAGCCCCTTTTTTTCCTATGCCGTCTATACCGACTAGCTCAGTATTATCTGATGACAGTTCAATCATCGAATTATACCAATTATCATAAGAAACATAATAATCTGCAAGCAATTCTGCTGCAACTTGGCCAATAAATCTAATACCTAAAGAAAATATAAACCTATCTAGAGTTATTACCCTTCTGCTTTGTATAGAATTTAACAAATTAGCTATAGATTTCTCGCCCCATCCAGACTGTCCTTCCAGATTAAATTCATCCAATTTTTCTTCTAAAGTAAAAATATCATGGATTTGTTTTATCAGATCAAGGTCGTAAAAAAACTCTATCTGCTTATCACCAAGGCCAACAATGTCAAATGCATCTTTCGATACAAAATGCTTTAGTTTTTCTATTATTTGAGCTTTACAGGCAAATTCCTCAGGACATCTTACTGCCGCCTCTCCCTCAACCTGACGTACTTTACTACCACATTCAGGGCATACTCCAGGAAACACAAATTCAGGTGTATTTGGAAGACGAGAATCTCTGCTTACTTCAACGATCTGGGGAATTACATCTCCTGCCCTTTTGATTGTTACAATATCTCCCTCTCTTATGTCTTTACGTTTTATCTCATCTTGGTTATGCAGACTTGCTCTACTAACTAGCACCCCACCAATATTGACTGGCACTAAATCTGCAACTGGAGTTAAAACCCCTGTTCTGCCCACCTGTATAAATATCTTATTTAACTTTGTTTTTGCATAAACCGCAGAAAACTTGTATGCAAGTGCTGAGCGCGGTGCTTTGTGAGTATTCCCTAGACGATTTTGTAGTACCAAATCATTTACTTTATAGACTATTCCATCAATATCATAATCCAAGTTATAGCGACAATTATAGACCTCGTTATAGAACTTCAGCATTCCATCCAAACTACTCGTTAAGGACTGATGCTCATTTACGCAAAAACCAAGTGCCTCAAGCTTATTTAGTATTTCACTTTGACTTTTCTCTGCTCCACCAATCAAAGAATAAGCAAAATATCTAAGTGGTCTACTTGCTGTAATGCTTGCATCCAATTGCTTTAGAGAACCAGCAGCTGCATTTCGAGGATTGGCAAATTCATCGTTTTCATTTAACTTTAAAAAGTCGCTGTTACTGATGTATATTTCACCTCTTACTTCTAGTCTTCCTTGCACGCCTTGCAAAAACTTAGGAAAGCCTTTTATTGTTGCAACATTGTGAGTGACATCTTCCCCTAAAAAACCGTCACCTCGAGTTGCAGCTTTAACAAATCTCCCATCCTCATAAATTGCAGAAAACGACAACCCATCAATTTTTGGCTCACATAATATCTCTATTTTGTCCTCAATTAAAAACCTCTTTATTTTAGACAAAAATTTCTCTACATCTTGTTCATCATAAGCATTCTCAAGAGAAAGCATAGGTTCTTGATGTTCCACCTTAGAAAACCTCTCATCAGGTGGAGCACCAACACTATCTTGTGTTGCATAAATTTCTGGAAATTGTGCCTCTATTTCAGCTAACTTTTTCTTCAGTTCATCATATTCAGCATCACTTATTTCTGGCTTATTTTTTTGGTGATACAAAACATTATGATAATTTATTTGATCTTGCAGTTTTTCTCTCATCTTTTCTAAGTTAGTCATGATATCAATATGATGCTACATTAGCCTTTGTCGTCAAGTTGTGAATTTTCTTGAATTTATCATATGGTCTTAATCCATCAAATATCAAAGGTGCCACAATGCTATAGCCATACTTATTCTTCTCTTGCTCAATTGTATTAGCAGATCTCACTTGCTTTAGCCGTATATTTATATAAAATTAAAATAAATTAGAGTAAATAAGTTATTATTTTACAATATTGCTATTTAAATGCTAACAAGATTCGCTCCAAGCCCAACTGGCTATCTCCACGTAGGAAACGTACGGACTGCTTTGGTTTGTTGGATGTACACACGTAATCAAAATGGAAAATTTCTACTCCGTTTTGATGATACTGACCTTCAGCGTTCAGATGTCAAATATATAAATAATATCATAGAAGACCTAAAATGGATTGGCATAGATTGGGATGCAAGTTTTAAGCAATCAGAGCGCTTTGAGCGTTACAATGAGGTGTTTTTGCAGTTAATAAAAGAAGGGCATGTTTATGCATGCTATGAAACAAGAGAAGAGTTAGACATTAAACGAAAATTGCAGTTAAAACAAGGACTTCCCCCGGTATATGACAGAAGCGCGTTACTTCTAACTGAGCAAGAGAAAATTCATTATGAGCAAGAAGGAAGAAGACCACATTTCAGGTTTAAATTGGATAGAAATGAAGTTGTTAAATGGAATGATGAAGTTAAAGGTGAAATAAATATTGCAACAAGTCACATCAGCGATCCTGTGGTAAAAAGAGAAGATGGAATTTATACATACATGCTACCTTCTGTTATTGATGACGTTGACTTTAATGTAACCCATGTTGTACGTGGGGAAGATCATGTAACTAATACCGCAGTTCAGATCCAAATGATTAAAGCATTAAAAGCGAAAATTCCTATATTTGCTCACCTTTCTCTACTACATTTTGATGATAGCAAGATATCGAAACGGAAAGGCGGGCTGGATATCAAGTCCATAAGAGAAGATGAGACTGAACCAATGGCGCTAGTTAGTTATTTAGTGAAGCTCGGAACATCCAATCCAATTGAAGCTTGCGCCTGTATGCAATCTTTGATTGACTCATTTGACATTAAAAAATTTAGCTCAGCATCTGTACAATTCAGCTTGAGTGAAGTATACAAGCTAAATAGCAAAGTGCTGCAACAAATGTCATTTGAAATTGTACAAGAACGTTTAAATCAAATTGGAGTGGGCTCCTCAGAGTTTTGGTATTTTATAAGGAACAATATAGAAAGGTTTTCTGAGGTGGCCAAGTGGTGGAAAATATGCAAATCTGATATAGAGCCTGTGATTCTTGATAAGGAGCTTATAAAAATTGCGTTCAATGCATTGCCTCAAGGCGACTGTAACGAAAACACATTATCAGAGTGGGTAAAAGCTATTCGACAGACAGTGGATATAAAGGCAAAAGACTTATTTATGCAGTTGCGTTCAGCTTTAACAGGAACAGAAACAGGACCAGAGCTCGCTAAATTATTAATTTTTATCGGCAAAGAAAATATCATTGCAAGGTTAAAAAAAAAGTGAAAATCAAAAAATTATATAGTAACCAGACT
Source organism: Wolbachia endosymbiont (group A) of Urophora cardui (assembly GCF_964028435.1). Taxonomy (NCBI): domain Bacteria; kingdom Pseudomonadati; phylum Pseudomonadota; class Alphaproteobacteria; order Rickettsiales; family Anaplasmataceae; genus Wolbachia; species Wolbachia endosymbiont (group A) of Urophora cardui. Next base: position 343,565 of record NZ_OZ034774.1, on the reverse strand, counting down.
GCATTCTGTGAAAAACACGATCTTTCATTTGAGCTTTCTTCAATTTAAAGTAAATACAGAAACTAGCTATCTTCAAAAATATAGTTGAATAATTGTTAATAATAGTGTATAATTATTAATATTTTCCAAGCATTATGGCTCTTTCAAAATTTCTCGATCCTCGCAATGATTTGTGTTTCAAAAAAATCTTTGGAACGGAAAAAAATAAGAATATCCTTATTCACTTTTTGAACGATATTTTAGGATTTGCTGAGGCAAGTGCAATACAAGAAGTAGAATTCTTAAGTACTATCATGGATCCCGAAATTGCCTCTGATAAACAAAGTATTGTTGATATTCTCTGCAAGGATTCTATTGGTAATAGGTTTGTGATTGAGATGCAACTGGCTCGTGATAAAGGTTTTGAGAAACGCGCTCAACTATATGCTGCTAAGGCTTACTCAAGACAATTAGATAAATCTGGCAACTACATTGATTTAAAGAAAGTCTTCTTTATTGCTATTTCCAATTGTAACTTACTTCCTGAAGAAGTTGGTTATATCTCTACTCATAATATACGTGATATAAAAACCAACGGCCATTACTTAAAAGATTTTCAATTTGTCTTTATTGAGTTACCTAAATTTACAAAAAGCAAAGTAGAACAGCTAGAAAGCATAGTAGATCGTTGGCTATTTTTCTTTAAATATGCTGAAGAAACGACAGATGAAGATCTAAAGAAAATTGCAGAAAAGGCACCAATAATAAAGCTAGCATATGATGAGTTAGATAAGTTTCGTTGGAACGAAAAAGATTTAGTAGCTTACGAAGAAAGAATAATGGATCTACGCAAAGAAGAAGCCATTCTTGAATACAGACTTGATCTTGCTGAAGAGAAAGGTATAGAAAAAGGTATAGAGAAAGGAAAAATTGAAGTCGCAAAAGCAATGCTGGCTAATAATGTTGATGTCAACACTATTGTCAAGTTTACTGGCCTTTCTATTAGTGAGATTGAAGAATTAAGTGGAAATCTGTGAACGGTTACATTACATAAAAGGTTTAAATATACTGGACATACTGATATACTTTCGTATTAAAAAACACCCAATAAGCAGAGTTGTGAGTGGAATAAACCACAAAATGTAAGTGCTAGGTGGGGTAGTTATAATTGAATTGCCGTAAGAATTTTTTAACTCTGAGATTATCTCTTCATCTGTGTATCCATCATTGATTTTTTTACGAATTGCTTCTCGCATATCATACGCAATCTGAGATCCAGATTCAGACAATGATTCGCCAGAACATATTGGACACCTTATTATTTCAAATAAACTGGTTGCTCGTTTTTCCATGCTTTTATCTCTGAGTTTATTATCCAGAGTAAAAGCGTTTACGCCTGAGTGAAATATCAATATGAAAAGTAAACTAACTACTGCTCTCATCCTTGGTTAATTGGGTTATTTTACTGAGTTGGTTCATAAAATCAGTGGTGGATAACTTTCCAATAAAGCTTGACCCTACATCATCATCGTACTTTATTGAAAATTGAACGCTGTCATCAGTTGTTTTTTCTGATAAGGAAGACATTAATTTTTCAAACGCATCTGAAGTTTTTGAGTCACCAATCATAAACGAGATTAATTCTTTATAATTTGATATAGCCACGTTGATTTTGTCTTTAAATGAAGACGTAACCAAATTATAATTTTGCATTCCACCATCTGCAGCAAGAGAAAAATTATTACTTTGAATTAAAAATTTCTCTATGTTGAAATTAACTCTGGAAGCTGAGATGTGGTTTACAAATTCGTAATCAAATTTAGTGTCGATACTAAGGTAACTTTCAGGACTTGCAGTATTTTTATACCGATAAGTATAAAAATCAAATCTTAGTTTAGTATTTCCACTTGGTTCTTTATCGAGGTGAAATTGAATGTAATTGCTTTTATCATTCACTTCAGTTATAACACTTTGCTGATTTTCTGAAACATCACATTTTAATCCATAATCTGCGTAACGAAGTGTATCTATATAGTCTATCACGGTACTATTTCTGTTGAATCGCAATGAAGATGGTAAATCATTTAGTCTAACAACAAAGTGGCTGCTATCGTTTGTGTGGCATTTTATATTCTTTTTCTCATCACCATGAACAACAATGTTGACTTCATTGCTTGGTATGTAGATATATACTGATTTATCAAACAATCTATTTTTTATCAATAAAGCATCAGATGAGATGGTTAATTGCTTATTGGAAAATTTTGGGTTTGTCACACGGAAAATTAGGTTAGAAGGAAGTCCACTGAAATCATGTGAAATATCAAACTTTTCGTCGTTAATGTATAGTATTGCTTCAGCTAAAAGATTTTTTACCTTACATGCAGAAAAATACCAAAAACCACCATACGCTACAGGAATAAACAAAAGTAAAGAGATGATAATATAGATAAAAATCTTACGCATAGCTAATTATTCCCCTGTTTATCCAATGATATATTTCTTGTACCCCTTGGTATGGTTACACACAAACCGTCGATATCTTTTGTGATTTTTATTTGGCACCCAAGTCTTGATGTCTCTGTTAAGCCGAAGGCTAGATCTAACATATCGTTTTCCTCATCAGATATGGGATTATGCGTTTCTACAGCATCATAAAATTCTGGATCAACAATCACGTGGCATGTAGAACAAGCAAGAGAGCCTTCACATGCACCTTCAAGCAGATCTGGATCACTTCTGTGGGCTAAATTAAGCAGAGTTTCTCCCTCTGCAGCTTCATAGCTTTTCTTACTCCCATCAGGTAAAACAAAAGTAACAGATGGCATATTATTCCTATTAAAATCCTTACTAATTTCTCTGTATTCTACAGGTAATAACTAATATTTGCAAACTCTTTGCAATTCCAGTGCCTATTTTTTGTCATCCAAGTACCCCTTTCTTGTCATTCAAGTAGCTGACTACTTGGATCCAGATTGGATACTGAGTTGGTGAGTATAAAAGTATAGCTTCTACGTCATACCGCCACGAACCGTCATACCGTGATTTATTCACGGTATCTCATCCGCTAACACGCAGCAGGATGACGAGGTTATCGTCATGCCGCCGCGAACCGTCATACCGCCGCAGACCGTCATACCGCCGCGGTATCTCTAGATCCCGCTAACAAGTAGCGGGATGACGAATTACTTAACCGTCATACCGTGATTTATTCACGGTATCTCACATAGATCCCGCTAACAAGCAGCGGGATGACGAGGTTATCGTCATGTCACCACGAACCGTCATACCGCCGCAGACCGTCATACCGCCGCGGTATCTCCAGATCCCGCTAACACGTAGCGGGATGGCTTTGTTGCATAGCACTGATAGGCATGTAAATCACAGTGAATTTACGCAGCTAATTTAAATTTAGCCATACCTATATCAGTAAATTTGTTCAATAAGTAGCACTTAATTAACAGCTCTTTTTCACGATTTACCTCTGATTTATTTTTCAAGCCAAACCCAAATATTTGCTTCAACCTATAGAAAAAGACTTCAATATAAGACCGTGCTCCATACTTAACTTTTTTCTTCCATTCATTAATACCATCTTCATAATTCTCATATGACCTAATTCTACTAATATACTTGTTTCTTTCTGATAAGTAGTCAGCTAAACAAATTTTAGTATCCTTCCTAGGGCGAATAATAGGCACAATATTGTATTTTCTGCATTCTTTATACACACTTTTTATATCATAAGCCGCATCTGCTCGAATAGAACAAATGTTATATTTATCACTGACTTCTTCTAACATATCGCAGACCGGCAAATAGTCTACAGCAACACCACTAGTGTAGTTCATGCTTATTGCTTTCTTATCATTTATGTTTAAAACAACATGTAATTTTCTTACTTGACCATAACCACTGTATTTTCTTTTTCGAATATTAAGCTTACTATGCCCACCGTTCTTATTGTAGATACTAACTCTAGTGCTATCTACGGCAATTTCAACATTTTCCAGATCATCTTTATTGCTTCTATGGTCATCAATCTTCAAATTAAGCTTTTTAAATCTTCTGGAAGCTTGTGTATAGCTGATAATCTTAAGTTTTTTGCCTATTTGTACCATATAACCTTTTACAAAACCTACAGCTTGTCTCAAGCCAATTCTAAAAAGATGAACTATTATGTGTATTAAAATTACAACTTTATCACTATAAGTGTTATTGCCACCTGCAACTTTTGGACTATTTTCATACCAATTTTCTATGGCTTGATTAACAAAATGAAAAACATTTCCTCTTTTTTTGAGAAACTCGTTATATTCTCTTTGGTTACTTACTCTCATTTTTTGTGGCATAAGTTGTACTTGTTTGAAAAATGCCTATTTTACAACAAAATGCGTTAGTAGCCATATATTAAAAAGCTTTTCTTCTTACAATAACCTCAACCAACACTAGCTATGCAACAAAGCCATCCGGTATCTCCTTTATCACCCATATCGCCTTTAGGACCAGCATCCCCTTTATTACCAGACACACCTGGCGCTCCATCTACTCCTTGAGGACCTACTGGACCTGAATCTCCTTTATCACCTTTAGGACCTACTAGACCTTGAGCACCTTTTTCTCCTTGCGTGCCATTAAAGCCTTGTAGACCTGGCAATCCATCTACTCCTTTTGCACCCATATCCCCTTGATCACCTCTAGGACCTACTAGACCTTGAGGACCTGTATCTCCCTTTGCTCCCGGCAATCCATCTGTTCCTGGTGCTCCAAATTCACCTTTATCCCCTTTTAGACCCTGAGAACCTTTCTCCCCTTGCGTACCATTAAAGCCTTGAGAACCTTGTATACCTTCGTCACCTTTTTCTCCAGGTATTCCTGGCGCTCCATCTGCTCCTTTATCTCCCTTACCACCTTTTGGTCCTTGAACTTTTCCTGGATTTTTCCTTAATTCTTCTGAAATGCTTTTTGTTAGCTCAGTACTGTTTGCAAGTTTCTCTACCAATGTATCATTGTCAGCACTACTTAGTAACGCGTCTGCTAAATCTTGAGCTCTGTCATCAATTAGTTTAGTAGCTATTCCTTCGTGAATATTTTCATCATAAAGTCTTCCTATAATCTGTTGCTCTAGCAGTAAATTTCCACCTTTATCACGATATTCAAGTACTTTATTCGCAATGGTTTCATTGTCAATTAATTTTTGTGCAACCCCAGTATGCAGACTTGAACTGCCTGCAAGTTCTTCCATTAACATTTTTCCACTGGAATCAGTGAAGTTAAGCATCATCTCCTTAAACCCAGTGGCTCTAGTAGTGACTAGCTTATCTGCAACTTCTTCAGGATTTGCATCCATGCCACTATGCCCTTGTTCACCCTTTGCGCCTCTTGAACCAGAGAGGCCCTTGAAACCTCTAGGACCTTGTATACCCTGTTCTCCTTTATCTCCCTTGAAACCTTGTGGACCTACTAAACCTTGATCACCTTTATTTCCTTGAGGGCCTCTTGGACCTGCATTTCCTTGGTCACCTTTTTCTCCAGGCATTCCTGGCAACCCAGTATCCCCTTTATTACCAGACACACCTGGCGCTCCATCTACTCCTTGAGGACCTACTGGACCTGAATCTCCTTTATCACCTTTAGGACCTACTAGACCTTGAGCACCTTTTTCTCCTTGCGTGCCATTAAAGCCTTGTAGACCTGGCAATCCATCCATTCCTGGTGCTCCAATTTCACCTCTATCTCCCTTGAGACCAAGATCACCTTTTTCTCCTTGTACACCTTGCGTACCATTAAAGCCTCTTGGACCTACTGGACCTCTAAGACCTTGAGCTCCATCTGCTCCTTTAGAACCCGGGGTTCCATCTTTACCAGCTTTACCTTGCGCTCCTTCTTTACCTTGCAAACCAGATTCACCTTTCCAACCTCTCAGCCCTTTAGGACCACTACTACCTTCATTACCTTTCTCTCCCTTCGCTCCACTTGGGCCTTGTGGCCCTATAAGCCCTAAATCACCTTGTTTGCCTTTAGGGCCTTGTGGCCCTATATCCCCCTTTGAGCCTTTCAATCCCGTTTCTCCACGATCTCCTTTTGGACTCGTTATACTCAACCCTGGCATTCCCTTTTCTCCCTTTGGACCTTGTGGGCCACCAGCTTCTCCTTTTTCACCTTTTGGTCCTCCAGGCATTCCATCTAGTCCTGGTGATCCAGGTGCACCTGGATCACCCTTTTGGCTTGGATAGCCGTAACCCGAATAACCTTGATCACCCTTGTCACCTTTCTCTCCAGGCAACCCGTTTAGACCTGGATGACCTTGATCCCCTTTAGGACCTGGCTTTCCTGTTAGTCCTGAGACTGCATAAAACTCGCCTTTTTGGCCCTTTTCTCCAGGTATGCCTGGCAGCCCATCGAGACCACGTGGTCTTGGTTTGCCTCCTTGACCTGGCAAACCTCTTGGCCCAGGAGGTCCATCTAGTCCTTTAGGACCAGGGGTTCCGTCTCTACCATCTTGACCTGGATAACCTTTCTCACCTCTTAGACCTTGAGGACCTGGATAACCTGGCTCACCTTTAGGACCTACTGGACCTGGAGAACCAACTTCTCCTCTTAATCCTTGATCGCCCTTTTCACCCTTTATACTTTTTTTTAAGTTTTTATTATTTGCAATTTCCTTCGGCAGGTCTTGAGTAACATAGTTATTAAGTGTTTTACCTTTTAATTCAGTTATAGGTGTATTAAACAGCGCTTTTTCGAATCTTTCTAGTTCACTTGATAATAAAATAGCTGCCACATTCTCGGGCTTTGCATCTCTTCCTGGCTCACCTTTAGGACCTGGATAACCTTTTCCACCTGGAAGACCTGAATGATCTCTAAAGCCTGGCGACCCAGGCTCGCCCTGTCTACCTTTTTCACCTGGAATACCTGGAATACCTCTAGGACCTGGAAAACCTTCATAACCTCTTAGACCTTTATCACCTGGAGGACCTCGATAACCTGGAGGACCTCGATAACCTGGAAGTCTAGGCATTCCTTCTACTTGTTCTGTATGTCTTAATTGCTTAATTTGCTCTTTTAAATGTTGAACTTCTGCTTTTAAGTCTTCAAATTCTCTAGTATTCACCACATCAACCTCCAAAAAGTTACCAAAATTTTCTAAGTTATAATAATAAGGATATAAATCTAAGTTATGGCTGTAGTTATATCCTACAAAATCAGGTTTTAAACCATAAAAATTCTTACATTCGCTATTTTCATCTGATATGCAGCCAACATAATTATTACCTAATTTTTCTGTTGCGAAATAGCTATTTTTCACATTCAATCTCTTTATTCCATGAAAAGGAAATAATTTGAAACCATCACTTCTCCGATCGAATATTGGAACAACATTATTCAACATACCAACCTTACTACCAGTGGAATTATATACCTCAACACTCCTGTAAGATTGGTATAATTGATTTTCCGATCCCTTAAAAAAATTGTCTCCAATTCGTATATCAAGTCTATTGCCAATAAGACTCATATTTTTACTACTTATTACATCTTTTGGATCTATTAAAACCTTACTACTTTCAAGTGGTTTAAATTTTATAGAACGTGTATCATAATCATATACATGAACATATTCACCATTCTTGCGGGATTGAGGTATAAAATCAATAGTAGCTATATTAATAATATTGCCATCATGGTAATAATAGTAATATTCACCTGAGTCAGTAACCAAAGCTAACTTGTTGTCATCTCCTACTTTTTCTAGCTTTAGTTGTAGTCCTTGAGATAAACCATTCAGCACCTTTTGTGTTCCACAGCTATAGTCAATCACAATAAGGCGCTGACCTCTAGGCTCATCAATAATAACGTAAGATGTAGTAGGTAGACTAACTGTTGTTTCGTTATTTACTCTTACTTTAGTAGTTATCACATAACGAGTTGCGTTACTACAGTCTTTACCTGGGGCATCTTCCTTTTCTAGTTTAAAACGCATTTTCCCTTCCTTTGTGGTCTATGTTTTAGACACAGTTAATTTACAAACACTAATTATTGATTAATAATGGTGATATGTAAATATAGTTATAAAATAATTGTTACACTTGAATTCCTTCCTGGTTTCTGTTGTCATCATAACATTAAAAATACTTTAAGAAAGCTGCTTAGTTAAATTAACTTGGACAAGTAAATAGCAGTTTTGCAGCCTGTTTTTATGAATGAAGATAAAATGTTGTAGCCAAATGCGCTTTCAGCATTGTGCTGAATTGCAATATCTTTGTGCTCTAACTCCTCGTCGCGAAATTTACTTATAGTTTCTCTTAATTCCCCATCTTCTAAATGTGAAACTTGCTCTTTGTAGTGCTCCCCTATAACTTCTTCAACTGCAGCAGTGCAAGCCATAGCAGCTTTTTTGCCCATAATGGCAGTTGCAACGCCAAGTGACACTCCTAAAACACGCCAAACTGGCAACAAAACAGTAGGACGAACTTTTTGCTCTTTGATTTTCTCATTAAAATAGTGAAAATGCTTTTTTTCCTGCTCTTCCATTTCAATTATTTCATTGATTATAGAAGATTTTTTAAGAATAAATTTTTGACCAGAATAAATGCAAATAGCTCCATATTCCCCAGCATGATTTACTCTAATTGCCTGTTGCAAGAACTGATTGTTGCTGTACCTTAAATTATTTAGATTTCTTTCTTTCTCCACAATACACCTTACCTGATACGAACAGAGCTGCTATGAGATAAATTAAATTCCATGTTGCTAAGGAAACACCTAGAACGTAATGAGGTCTGTCACAAGATGGAGAGTAATTAGGATTTAGTAGATTATTTCTGAGCTCTTCTATACTAACGTTACCACTTGCTTGCTCTGTACAACCTAAAACATCATGAAATAAGTGGAGTTCAAGACCTACATGATAAAAAGATATTACTGCACCTATGAGGTAGCTGCAAAACGTTGCATAGATTAGAATTTTGTTGTCTTTAAGCATGCATACTACTGCAAGTAACCCTGCAACATAGTAAACTACCCGCTCGTATGTACATAACTTGCATGGCAGCATGTTGAAAAAATATTCTAGCACATATGCAAAAATTAGAGCAAAAGCACTTGATAGCAGAAAGATTGTAGGAATTCTGGAGTTATTACACACGACTTTAAGTAAATTATTATAAAGACCCCTGAAAGTATAAAGCAGAGTATTCATTTTGCATAGGGATTTTTATTTTTTTTCAAAAGTAATCTGACTGGCACACCATCTACGAAGAAATTTTTTCTAAGATCATTAATTAAATAGCGTTTATAACTTTCATCAACACTTTCAGGTATGTTACATATCAAAGAAAAAGCTGGAGGTTTAGTACCAATTTGAGCGATATACTTCATTTTAACTGCTTTACCTTTTACAAGCGGGTGAGAGTGCCTATCTAAAGCATCAATTAGCCACTTATTCAGTTTTGCAGTGCTGACTTTCTTGTTCAAAGATTCACTCACTTCAAGACACTTATCTATCACATCGCCGCAGCGCATGCCTTTCAATGCAGAAATTGTTACAGTTGGCACTTCCAAGAATAACCGAGTCACTTCCTGTTGTTTGACAAATTTTATTAACTTACTTCTGTCATCCTTACCTATTAAATCCCACTTATTTAAAACAACAATAATCCCTTTCCCTCCCTTAATTGCAGCTTCACCAATTGATAAATCCTGCTGCTCAATACCAACTAGGGAGTCTAGCATTAAAACTACCACATGAGAGCGCTTGATTGATTCTAAGCTTTTTTCAACAAATCTTGATTCTAAGTCATCTATAACATTCGCCTTTCTGCGGATTCCTGCAGTATCAATGAGAGTAATTAGCTCCCCATTATGATCATATACAATATCTACAGAATCACGTGTGGTGCCTGGCTCTGAATTCACTATTACTCTGTTTTCTGTAAGTAGGCTGTTTAAAAAAGTTGATTTTCCGACATTTGGGCGACCGATGATTGCAATTCTAAGTTTACTGGACTCATTGCCCAATAGATCAGTGTTTTCGTTCAAATTTTCAATAACATCAGCTAATGCATCATAAAGATCAACCATGCCAAGATTATGTTCGGCAGAGATATACACCGGGCCAAGAAAATCAAAAAACTGCAAATAATCAACATTTTCAGACTTATGACTCTCGCATTTATTTGCTATCAGTATCACAGGTTTATTTATTTTTCTCTTCAGCCACTTTGCAAATTCTTTGTTTTGCTCATTTTGCACTTTTGCATCAACAAGAAAGAAAATGATGTTTGAATTGGATAGAGAAAATTTTATTTGTTCAATAACTTGTAGTGAAAAATTAGTTTGGTCGTTCCATCCTCCTGTATCTATAACTTTAAACTCTAAATCGCTAATTCTGCCTATTCCTTCTCTTCTATCTCGTGTAACCCCTGGAATATTGCTGACCACCGCTGCTTTTCTTCCCACCAATCTATTAAAAAGAGTTGATTTACCAGCATTTGGTAGGCCTACTATAGCGATTTTTAGCATAATTTAAGAGCACCTTCTATACACAGTAAATTATAACCGAAATCTTGCAATTTAACTATTGACTTTATAGATCACGCGAGCATAATACAACTAGAATTTCTTGTTTTATTATGTCAAGTAGGGGGATATATGGTAGGGCAAGATATAAATGAGCAGCTTAGTTCTCTAGATGATGGCAGGCATTTTGAAGATGAGGCTATGGATGAGTCTGAGGATGAAGATACGCCTGAATTTAGGGCATCGTGTGAAAAACTCGAAGAAGAAATGAACCGTCCAGAAGTGATGTCGGAATTTCAATTAGATGGAGCAATATATGAACAAGTTGATGAACGTATGAAAGAAAATATCTCGAATGTATTGGAAGCTATACGTCAAGCTTTTAGGTTATGTGGTGAGAAGCGACTGACTGTGGGACAAATGATAAAGAAATGGATAAAATCTGTAGAACTTGGAGAAAGTCAAAAGATCAGGTTTGGCATGCCGTACTATGTGTTCTTCGAAGAATTATCAATAATAGATTATCTGATATCTAATGTGCACTTGCTAAAGAAGTTCGAGTTGTCCATTCATGAAAAACATCAACTAGATCTTCTTTCGTTAAAAATATCCGACCTAGTTTCAACAGGCACTTATGTGAGTGAGAAAGTTTTGGAGTTATTGCCAACAAGTCTACTGGAAAAACATAACAGCTATTTATCAAATCTAAAACAAATTGTATGTGAGGGCATTGAAAAAGATGGAGAAGAAAATGTGATAAAAGATGTTATAGTAGAAAGAGATAATAAATTTTATTGTATACAGTGTCCAGAAGCAAGCATTGTGATTCCTGCAAAATTCCTGAGTAATCCAGACAGGCTTTGTTGCATAGCACTGATAGGCATGTAAATCACAGTGAATTTACGCAGCTAATTTAAATTTAGCCATACCTATATCAGTAAATTTGTTCAATAAGTAGCACTTAATTAACAGCTCTTTTTCACGATTTACCTCTGATTTATTTTTCAAGCCAAACCCAAATATTTGCTTCAACCTATAGAAAAAGACTTCAATATAAGACCGTGCTCCATACTTAACTTTTTTCTTCCATTCATTAATACCATCTTCATAATTCTCATATGACCTAATTCTACTAATATACTTGTTTCTTTCTGATAAGTAGTCAGCTAAACAAATTTTAGTATCCTTCCTAGGGCGAATAATAGGCACAATATTGTATTTTCTGCATTCTTTATACACACTTTTTATATCATAAGCCGCATCTGCTCGAATAGAACAAATGTTATATTTATCACTGACTTCTTCTAACATATCGCAGACCGGCAAATAGTCTACAGCAACACCACTAGTGTAGTTCATGCTTATTGCTTTCTTATCATTTATGTTTAAAACAACATGTAATTTTCTTACTTGACCATAACCACTGTATTTTCTTTTTCGAATATTAAGCTTACTATGCCCACCGTTCTTATTGTAGATACTAACTCTAGTGCTATCTACGGCAATTTCAACATTTTCCAGATCATCTTTATTGCTTCTATGGTCATCAATCTTCAAATTAAGCTTTTTAAATCTTCTGGAAGCTTGTGTATAGCTGATAATCTTAAGTTTTTTGCCTATTTGTACCATATAACCTTTTACAAAACCTACAGCTTGTCTCAAGCCAATTCTAAAAAGATGAACTATTATGTGTATTAAAATTACAACTTTATCACTATAAGTGTTATTGCCACCTGCAACTTTTGGACTATTTTCATACCAATTTTCTATGGCTTGATTAACAAAATGAAAAACATTTCCTCTTTTTTTGAGAAACTCGTTATATTCTCTTTGGTTACTTACTCTCATTTTTTGTGGCATAAGTTGTACTTGTTTGAAAAATGCCTATTTTACAACAAAATGCGTTAGTAGCCATATATTAAAAAGCTTTTCTTCTTACAATAACCTCAACCAACACTAGCTATGCAACAAAGCCATCCAGAATTTCAAAATTTAGATGGAGCATTAAAGATTGGGGAAGGAGATAATGTAATACGAATACAAGATGGAAAATATCATGATATAAAGGGCAGATTACAGATGACTTTTCCAATAAGCAACAGTGAAAAGATTGTAATGACTCTATCTTCTGAAAAGGCTGACAAACCAGAAAATGCCTCAAGCTTTGGCAAAATAATAGTACATATTGATGATAAAAGTTGTGAAATCTTCTAAAAGTACCTAAAAGAGCTAGAAAAAGAACCTCGTATAAGCAAGGTTGTTGAAGCTGCTAAAAGTTTTGCACAAACGAAAAGCAGTAAAGTTAGTTTACCTTCTTCTGTTCTAGAAAACGTTAGTCAACCACAACATTCTCAAAGTAGTGGCCAGGAATTACCAGCGCATTAACAATTATCATACATACACTGTTGCATATAGCAATAGTGTATGTGTATAGTTAATAGGGTTTGTAAACTTAATAAAGTCTACAACTAATTTGAAAACTACTTTATTGTATGCAAGACTTTGAAATACTAGAAAATCTAAAAACCAAAGCACTAGAAGCTGAAAAAGGAGGCGGTTCTAACAGAATCAATAAACAACACGAAAAAGGGAAATTAACTGCTAGAGAAAGGCTCAGTGTATTACTCGATGAAAATTCGTTCGAAGAATACGATAAATTCGTGAAGCATCACGCAACTGATTTTGGCATGCAAAATGCTAATTTTTTAGGTGATGGAGTAGTGATTGGTCATGGTACTATTTATGGCAGAAAAGTTTTCGTTTACTCGCAAGATTTTACTGTCTTTGGTGGGTCACTTGGTGCGTCACATGCAAAAAAAATATGCAAAATTATGGATATGGCAATTAATGCCAGGGTTCCAATTATCGGACTAAATGATTCTGGTGGAGCCAGAATTCAAGAAGGAGTAAATTCCCTTGCTGGTTATGGAGAAATTTTCCAAAGAAACGTAAATGCATCGGGCGTTATACCACAAATCTCTTTAATTATGGGTCCATGTGCAGGAGGGGCTGTTTATTCTCCAGCATTAACTGACTTTACTTTCATGGTAAAGAATAGTTCATACATGTTTATAACCGGACCAGATGTAGTAAAAAAGGTTACCTATGAAGATGTAAGCTTCGAAGACCTCGGTGGAGCAAAAATTCATACAAGCAAAACAGGAGTGGCAGATTTTGCATTCAATAATGATGTTGAGATGCTACTCAAAATGCGTGAATTCCTTACCTTTTTACCAGCAAATAATCAAGAATCACCGAAATCTGTACCAACCTGTAATGATGTTAATGAGATTGATGAATCCTTAAACACTCTAGTTCCTACCAATCCTAACACTCCTTATGATATGTATGAACTCATTGAAAAAGTTTGTGATGAGAAGAAATTCTTTGAACTAAAACCTGATTTTGCTCGTAATATTATAATTGGCTTTAGTAGAATTGGAGGAAATACTGTTGGTATTGTTGCAAATCAACCCATGCACCTTGCAGGATGTTTGGATATTGATTCTTCAAGAAAAGCTGCAAGATTTGTAAGGTTTTGTGACGCATTTAACATTCCGATCATCACACTTATTGATGTTCCGGGGTTTTTACCTGGTACAAACCAAGAATACAATAATATAATACAACACGGAGCGAAACTGCTTTACGCTTACGCTGAAGCAACTGTGCCGAAAATTAGCCTTATCACTAGAAAAGCGTATGGTGGTGCATATATCGTTATGAACTCGAAACATTTAAAAGGTGACATAAATTATGCTTGGCCAACTGCTGAAATAGCTGTAATGGGCCCTGAAAGTGCAGTTGAAATTATATTTAGGCATGAAAAAGATCAGCAAACGTTAATCAAAGAATATAAAGAGAAATTTGCTAATCCATTTTTTGCTGCATCACATGGATACATTGATGACATTATAGTGCCAAGTAAAACAAGGCATCACTTTCACAAAGCATTAGAGCTACTCAAAAACAAGAAAGTAGAAAGGATATGGAAAAAGCATGACAACTTACCTCTGTAACTTTCTTTTAGGCCTTGCTTGCAAGTTATGCAATATTATAAGTGTAATCAGTGTGCCGTTACCAAGACTCGAACTTGGGACCTCGTCATTACCAATGACGTACTCTACCACCTGAGCTACAACGGCAAGTTTATACATTATGATAATGAATAATACAAAAAAGAATAAGGAAAAAGAAGAGGAGAAAAAAAGATTAGCGAAAGCTTTAAAGCAAAATATTTTGAAAAGAAAAAAGCAGCAACAGAGTAGACAAAGCAGACCCCTTTCAAAATTTGTTTGTGGTGAGGAATTTTTAGGAAGAAGCGCCGCAGAATACCCAAACGTATTTGAGGAAGCTTTAACGACAAAATTACCATCAGAAACTTAAGTTTTGAAGGAGGTATCATGCCAGAACTACCAGAAGTAGAAGTAATCTCTAACTTTTTGCTTGATAAAATTAAAAACAAGCAAATTAGCAATGTTATAGTTAATAATTGGAATTTACGTGCCCCAATAACAAAAAATATTGATGATATGCTAAAGGGCAAAGTCATACGCAACATCAAGCGTAGAGGTAAGTATACGATCTGGAATACAGATGGTAGTATGGCTGTAATCATACATCTTGGCATGAGCGGAAAGCTTATATATGCTGACCATGATCAAGTGCGGAATAAGCACGATCACGTGGTATTTTTATTTTCCGATAATACTTCAATAATCTTTAATGATCCAAGAAGATTTGGATTAGTTATTATTTTAAGCAAAGAACAAGAAATAAATTTTTTTGATGGTTTTGGAATAGAGCCCCTCACGGATGAATTCAGTGGAGACTATTTACAGGAGTTGCTGAAAAACAAAAAAGTGAATATCAAATCAGCATTAATGGACAATAAATTAATAGTTGGCGTAGGCAATATATATGCTTCTGAAAGTTTGTTTAGAGCCCGCATATCACCACTCAGGTCAGCAAAAGACTTGACCTATAGAGAGTGCGAAAAACTTGCTGCTGAAATAAAAAATACTCTGAGTGATGCAATTGCTGCAGGCGGTTCAACACTGAAAGATTATGCACAGCCATCTGGATCTGCTGGATACTTTCAAAATAACTTTTACGTATATGGTAAAGTTCAAAAACCTTGCAAAATCTGCAACAATATCATAACACTTATACGACAAAATGGCCGTAGCACTTATTTCTGCAACGTATGTCAGAATTAAGATTTTATTTTTGAATATGACATTTTTACCTGAAAAAGATCCGATTAACTTGTTTTCAAAGTGGTATGAAGAAGTACTTAATTCTCCGTGTAAACAACCAACTGCAATGACGCTAGCAACTTGTAGCAAAGACTGCATTCCATCTGCAAGAGTAGTATTACTAAAGGAATATAGTAAAGAAGGTTTTGTGTTCTTCACTAACATAAATAGTAGAAAAGGAAAAGAACTGACTGAGAACCCTAAAGCTGCATTAGTGTTTCACTGGATAGAATTTGCTAGGCAAGTGCGAATTGAAGGAGATGTTAAACTTCTAAACGATGAAAGAACTGACAAATACTTCTCTTCTCGAGCGCGCGATAGTCAAATTAGCGCATGGTGCTCAAAACAATCGAGCATTCTGAAAGATTGGCAAGATTTTGAGCAAGCTATAAAATTGAAGGAGAAAGAATTTTACAATACACAAGTTTCTCGTCCTGACTTTTGGGTGAGATTTTGCGTAATCCCAAAAGTAATTGAATTTTGGCAAGAAGGTGAATATAGGAGACACACTAGGTTTAGATATACTCTTGTTGAGGGAAGCAATTGGAAAATAGAGCAATTATATCCCTAGCTACATTCGTTGTTGCAGACCCTTCTTAATTTACCATTGAGAATTGGATGACACCCTACTAATTGTAAGTTAAAAATATGATATAAAGAAGATAAGAGGGAAGATAGTCCTATCTTTATAAGAAAATAGGGCTATCACGGGCGTGTGCGACCGACCAACTATTGGTATTACAACCGTTCGGATCAAGGTACACTAGCCCATCTCTCGATATGTTTGAATAGTTGTGTGGGACATAAATATGCACCCGTTTACAATCTTAAATCAATTAAAACTATCGAGGTTATTATGATTACGTCTTATCAAAATTTTATTGGCATTGACATCGGAAAATTTAAAAATGTTGTTGCAGTTCACAAACAGAAGAGCGCTGTCGAATTTGACAATGATACTGCTGGTTGGCAACGAATGTTTCAAAAATTTTCAGATATCCTACCTAATTCTTTAGTGACTTTAGAAAATACAGGAAAATATGAGCTTGGTTTATCACATTTTCTTATTGACATGAATATTGCTGTACATCGAGCTAATACTCGCAAAGTAAAAAGCTTTGTCCTATCTCATGGAACTTTAGCAAAGTCTGATCAATCAGATGCAAGAGCCCTTGCTCAATATGGGTTTGAACGCTATAGTACTCTATCTCTATTTGTGCCTATGTCAAAAGAACAAACAACCTTAGCTGCACTTTGTCAACGTCGTGATGACATTACAAAAATGAGAGCTCAAGAGAAATGTAGGCTTGCAGCACCTGAAAACGATCATATAAAAGAAAGTTGTCAAAAAACCATTGAATTTTTCAACAGTCAGGTAAATGAACTCAACAATACTATACAAAAAATTATTGATGAGAATCTAGAGTTACAGAAGCGCCAAAAAATTCTTAGAACAGTTCCAGGAATAGGTCCAAAATTATCTCAAGATTTTCTATGTCTAATGCCGGAACTTGGCTACTTAGGTAGAGGAGAAGTTGCAAGTCTTGCTGGAGTTGCACCTCATCCAAAAGAAAGTGGAAAAACTATTGGTTACCGAAGAATAACAGGTGGTAGAAGCAACGTTCGTGAAAAGCTTTTTACAGCTGCAATGGCTGCTTCAAGGTCTAAGTCTGCGCTTGGTACCTTCTATTCCAAGCTTGTTGGTAAAGGTAAAAAGAAGATGGTGGCTATGACAGCTCTAATGCGTAAAATCATAGTGATTGCTAATGCGAGACTGAAAGAAGCAATGAGCCTACATACTATTTGAATCTACAGTGAATATGTGCGTCCACACAAATTTAAAGCACATATTCACTAACCACAAAATCTAAGCAGGAATTGCTGTGATGGCTGTTTGATATAAAATTCTTTTTCTATAATGAATAGGTTTTTAATTACCAAAATACCCCTCATGATTGAGTAGAATTGTAGAATTACAATAAAAAGTTGTAATAAAACAAAATTGAAGAAATTTTAAAAAACATAGTTGATCCGAATTCTGGATGGCTTTGTTGCATAGCACTGATAGGCATGTAAATCACAGTGAATTTACGCAGCTAATTTAAATTTAGCCATACCTATATCAGTAAATTTGTTCAATAAGTAGCACTTAATTAACAGCTCTTTTTCACGATTTACCTCTGATTTATTTTTCAAGCCAAACCCAAATATTTGCTTCAACCTATAGAAAAAGACTTCAATATAAGACCGTGCTCCATACTTAACTTTTTTCTTCCATTCATTAATACCATCTTCATAATTCTCATATGACCTAATTCTACTAATATACTTGTTTCTTTCTGATAAGTAGTCAGCTAAACAAATTTTAGTATCCTTCCTAGGGCGAATAATAGGCACAATATTGTATTTTCTGCATTCTTTATACACACTTTTTATATCATAAGCCGCATCTGCTCGAATAGAACAAATGTTATATTTATCACTGACTTCTTCTAACATATCGCAGACCGGCAAATAGTCTACAGCAACACCACTAGTGTAGTTCATGCTTATTGCTTTCTTATCATTTATGTTTAAAACAACATGTAATTTTCTTACTTGACCATAACCACTGTATTTTCTTTTTCGAATATTAAGCTTACTATGCCCACCGTTCTTATTGTAGATACTAACTCTAGTGCTATCTACGGCAATTTCAACATTTTCCAGATCATCTTTATTGCTTCTATGGTCATCAATCTTCAAATTAAGCTTTTTAAATCTTCTGGAAGCTTGTGTATAGCTGATAATCTTAAGTTTTTTGCCTATTTGTACCATATAACCTTTTACAAAACCTACAGCTTGTCTCAAGCCAATTCTAAAAAGATGAACTATTATGTGTATTAAAATTACAACTTTATCACTATAAGTGTTATTGCCACCTGCAACTTTTGGACTATTTTCATACCAATTTTCTATGGCTTGATTAACAAAATGAAAAACATTTCCTCTTTTTTTGAGAAACTCGTTATATTCTCTTTGGTTACTTACTCTCATTTTTTGTGGCATAAGTTGTACTTGTTTGAAAAATGCCTATTTTACAACAAAATGCGTTAGTAGCCATATATTAAAAAGCTTTTCTTCTTACAATAACCTCAACCAACACTAGCTATGCAACAAAGCCATGCGGGACAATATAGACCATTGCACTTAGCAGTAATGGGACAACGTGTAGAAAATACAAAGGAGCTGATAAAGGCAGGAGTAGAGGTAAACGCAGTGGAACGAAGTAGCAAATTTGCTGCGTTACACCTGGCATGCATGGTAAGTGAGGTAAAAATAGTAGAAGAGCTAGTAAAAGCGGGAGCAAATGTAGAGCAAAAGGATAAATTTGGCAAAACGGCAATGGATTATGCGAGAAATAATAAAGAGATAAAAGAAGTGTTAGAGAACGTAAAAATCGCAAATAAGCAGAGAGAGTTCATAGAAAAATAAGGGTCGTATCAGCAGCAGGTGTGATAGTGGCAAAAGAAGAGCTTGTGAAAATTTAGAAGGGCTGTGGCTAAGAAAGAGGTGATTATGGAAAAAGGGAAATTTTATCATTAGAGGGAAAAAAGAAGCTTGATGATTTGGGAGAGTGCTCAATTGATGAAAGATAGCGTATGTGTTTCTAAAATTTTGCATAAAAGCTGAGAGAAATAAAGGTTAACAGTTGCGTCTTTTTCGCAAGAGTAATGGATTTATGGAAAAAGGGAGTGCCTGAACTATGAAAACATTTACAGGAGAAATTATGAGAAAGAGAACGTTAACTGTGACCTGTCGATATGAGCCTGATGAGTTAGCAGATAAACATTTATCAGAAGCTTACGAGCAGTTACTAAAGTATTCAGTAAAAAGAAACAACGAAAAGGAGGTAGAAAAAGATGATAACGGTAGCCTTGTATGCAAGAGTTTCATCAGACCGACAAGTGCGGGATGGCTTTGTTGCATCGCTAGCTATGATGGATTAAAGATAAAAAAGATGGAGAATATCAGTAGCTTATTATTCTGGTATTTATAACAAGAACGGTCAGTGAATACCTAAATTTGAGTAAAAGAAATTTCACTACCACTCACTAATCCGGCTAAAATTCAAGAATTTCAATGCTTTAGCTATTTTCAATAGAATTAAGTTTATTAATATAAATAATAAATTACTATTCTTAAATTTGATCAGATTGATTGCAAAAAAACAAGATTTTCAATAGGTTGCTTATAATCCTAGCTATAGTTAGCCTTTCATAAGTAGCGATGCAACAAAGCCGTGCGGGATCATACAATAGAGAGCCAAATTGCAGAGCTTAAGCGTAGAATTGCTGTAGATGGACATGAGTTATTGGAAGAATATGTATTCACTGACGATGGCCGTAGAGGGTCAAATTTAGAGCGTGAAGGTTTAAAGAAATTACGTGATAAAGTAGCAGAAGGAAAAATTAATAAGATTTATATCTATTCACTAGATCGGTTGTCACGTGATCCTGTAGATCAAAGAGATGTAATAGATGAATTTAAGAGAGCAAGAGTAGAAATAATCTTTTCAAATCATAAGGTTGATGATACACCAGAGTCCGATTGGCTTTGTTGCATCGCTACTTATGAAAGGCTAACTATAGCTAGGATTATAAGCAACCTATTGAAAATCTTGTTTTTTTGCAATCAATCTGATCAAATTTAAGAATAGTAATTTATTATTTATATTAATAAACTTAATTCTATTGAAAATAGCTAAAGCATTGAAATTCTTGAATTTTAGCCGGATTAGTGAGTGGTAGTGAAATTTCTTTTACTCAAATTTAGGTATTCACTGACCGTTCTTGTTATAAATACCAGAATAATAAGCTACTGATATTCTCCATCTTTTTTATCTTTAATCCATCATAGCTAGCGATGCAACAAAGCCAGTCCGATTTAATGACAGATGTGCAAGGAGCAGTAGGAAGGTTTGAACTGAGACAAATCTTGATACGAAGCATGAGGGGAAAACTGCATGCAGCAAGAGAAGGTTGTGTGAGTGTAATAAGCAATGCACCTTATGGTTATCGATATATAAGAAAGCATGTAAAAGGAGGAGAAAACAAATTTGAAATTAATGAAGAGGAAGCAAAAGTAGTGAGAGAGGTGTTCATGTGGATTGGAGAGGAAAGGATAAGTATTAGAGAAGCGGTAAAGAGACTAAGAGAAGCTTCTGTTAGAACACAAACAGGAAAAGAGGTGTGGCATTCAAGCACCATCCATAAGATGTTAAAAAATCCAGCATACAAGGGGCTAGCAGCATATGGTAAAACAAAGGCGGGCCCAGTAATGCTAGAAGTCAAACCAAAAAAAAGCAACAGCCGGCGAACTCACTCTATTTACAGTACAGATGAGGAGAATTGGATTCATATACCGGTGCCGAAAATAGTTGACGAGGATTTGTTTAATGTAGTACAAGAACAATTGATTGAGAATAAACAGAGAGCAAGAGTGCAGCAAAGAAAAGAGACATATCTGTTGCAAAAGCTAGTTGTGTGTAAGTGTTGTGGACGTGCTTACTGCGGAAGGCGAAATTACAGCAAAGAAAAAAAGATTGTGTATACTTATTACACTTGCCTGGGTACAAGAAATTTTTACGGTAATAAGGTATGCACTAACGGATCTATTCGTGGAGAAGTGTTAGAAACAGGTGTGTGGGAAGAAGTAAAAAGTGTATTAAAAAATCCAGATAGGATGGTAAAGGAGTACCAATGTAGAATTTCAGAACATAAGAATGAATTATTAGATGAAAGGTTTGCAAGACGTGAGAGTCAATTAAAACAAAATATTAAAGAACTTATAAATGATTATTATATTCAAGAGAATACAAGTGAGGAAAAATATATAAGTAAGGAAGACTTTAAGCAGGCAATGAAAAAAATGAAGGAACGTTTAAAAGAGATTGAAGGAGAGAAGAAAAAGGTGATTGATCAAAAGGGACTACAGGAGAAAATGAATCTTATTACAAATAGCATAAAGGGCTTTTATTCTAGTGTTAAATCGGAATTGGAACAACTAGATTGGCAAGCTAAACGTAGTCTTATTAGGACATTAGTAAAAGAAGTCAACATTGATCTTGATGAAGTAAATGTAGTATTTAAGATCAGAGAACTCAACAATCCCGCCCAGAATGGACAAAATCAGAAGTTGGCAGATTGTCTAAGGGGGAGTGTTAAATAAACTGTGTCAAACCGAAAAAAAAGTAATAAATTGATATAAAAAAATGGAGGTTTGACAATGAGTCAGAAAGTAGTAAACAGAACTACCGGTTTGGTAGATTATAAAGAATTAGAAACAAATATCCTGTTGTCTATACGAGAAGGAAGACCGTTGACAGGAAGAGATGGAGCATTAACACCGTTTATAAAAAAGTTGCTGGAGGTAAGCCTGGAAGGTGAAATAGAAAACCACTTGTCGGCTGAAAGCGAAGAGAATAATCGAAGAAATGGGAGGAATGCAAAGACTTTACGTACAAGCGCAGGGTCATTTGAGCTTTTGACGCCAAGAGATAGGGAAGGAAGTTTCGAACCACAAATAGTCAAAAAAAGGCAAACAAACTTACATCCAGAGCTTGAAACGAAGATTTTGAGCACATTTGCCAGTGGTATGGGCTATAGAGATATAGTGTCACATGTTGAGGAAATTTATGATCACAAAATATCGGTGGCAGAGATATCAAGTATTACTGACAAATTGCTACCAGTAATCAACGAATGGCGTAGTCGCCCGCTGCAGTCTGTATATCCGATAGTTTTCATGGTTTTTTAAAGTCAAAGAGGACGGGCATTGCGTAAGTAAATGCATGTATAACATATTAGGCATAGATCAAAATGGCAAAAAAGAAGTATTAGGTTTTTATTTGGCTGAAAGTGAAGGAGCTAACTTCTGGTTGGGAGTGCTAAATGACCTCAAAGAAAGAGGAGATACCGTCTTGTTAGTCAACAAAAAAATTATAAAAATTTCCCAAGTTGCATCATAAAATCAAAAAATACTTCCAATTGTGTAACAGTACACAGATTATAGTTAGTGGATATGTTGATAAGTAAATTAGTTTTATACGCACAAAACAGATGAAGTTTACTTATCAACATATCCACTAACCAACAACATTCAATAAATTTGTGTAAGATACCACTTTACATAAGATAGATGATAGGAAGCATTTTTGATTTTAAAGTACTAAACCTTCAGTCAACCTCCTAGCCCTGTAGTTTTTGATATGGTTAGGATCAAAAGCACTTTTGGATGTCAGAATACCGAAAATGATATGGAGTAGCTTACGCATTGCAGCACCAACGATGGCCATATTATGCTTACCCTTTTCCTTTAATCTTTGGCAAAAGCTCATAATGATAGGATTGTGATTCTTAGCTACTATGGCAGGAAAGAAAAGTGCCTTACGTAATGTTTGTGAACCGGATTTACTTAATCTGGGTTTGGCATATACAGAGGAACCTGACGTCATATTTCGTGGTATAACTCCTGTATATGCTGCCAATTGCCTGGCATCTCTAAAAACCTCTATATCAGAAACTTCAGCTAAAATAGCTATTGCTGATTCTTCTCCTATGCCTGGAATAGTCAATAGAAGTTGAAAATTTTCCAACAATTCTTTGTGTTGATTTAATAGTTCACGTACGGAGTTTTTTATTGTTTCTATTTTTTGAGCTATATTCATTGCAAGGTCTTCCCAAGCATTTGCAACTTCTTTAGGCAGTCTCTCTTTTTTTTCTAAGTGGTTATTTACTAATGTTAACTCATCTTTTAACGCAACTGAGCAACGATAAAGATGTTTTAATTTTTTCATTTCAGGAGAAGGTGGTGTCCAACTAGAAGGTTCCTGTCTTTGGCAATAATCAGCAATAACTTCTGCATCGGTCTGATCATTCTTTTGTCGTATCAGCTTACTCCTTGCATAAGATTTTATGCAATAAGGATTTACAACACTTACAAAATGTCCAGCATTGTGTAGAAATTCAGCCAGTGCTTCGCTATAACAACCAGTAGATTCCATGCAGGTTTTTACTTTTTCTACATTATGTTTGTGTAGAAAATTCAGTAGACTTTGAAACCATCGTTCTTAAAGCTTCTTTTTCTAGTTTCACGCTTTCCTTTTTTGCTTATAAATGAGAGAAAAACATCAAAGCGATCTTTTGATATATCTATGCCCAAAAAGTTGTTGATCATATATAACCCCATACGTTACCATTAAAAATGAAAAGTAAGGCTAGTCTTGTGAATACAGAATTAGAACCATTCAGGTCTTTCTACGATACCGTCCAGCCTATACTTTTGAGAAGGGAATTCTTATCTCCTCTACAGATTTTATATCTAAGAAGAAGCACAGAGTTCCTCCCTTCTCCACCTAATGCTTAAGCTTAAAACATTAGATGCTTTTGACAAGATACAAGAAGGGGCTACTCGGATAACAAGAAAGAGGCTACTCGGATGACACCCTGACAACCGTCATCCCGCTGCTTGTTAGCGGGATCTATGTTAAGAGATACCGCGAATGAATCGCGGTATGACGTAGGAATGAATCGCGGTATGACGTAGGACTGCTGTCATCCCAGTGCCCAGACAC
Organism: Wolbachia endosymbiont (group A) of Urophora cardui; assembly: GCF_964028435.1. Classification (NCBI taxonomy): domain Bacteria; kingdom Pseudomonadati; phylum Pseudomonadota; class Alphaproteobacteria; order Rickettsiales; family Anaplasmataceae; genus Wolbachia; species Wolbachia endosymbiont (group A) of Urophora cardui. Next base: position 319,193 of record NZ_OZ034774.1, on the reverse strand, counting down.
TGGGATCCAGTTTTCCATATAATCTCATCGAAAATGTTGTAACCACTTTCGAAGAGGGCACTGGGCCGTCATAAAGGAATCAGTTTCAGCTACTCGGATGACAAGAAGAAGGCTACTTAGATGACGGGGGAAGGAGCTACTTGAATGACATCGTTTACTATACAATGTTCGTACAGTTAGTTGCCACCTGGATAAAAAAAAAGAAGCCTACTTAGCTAACAAATTTATAAACATCAGTATACAACTCATCAACGCTTGGTTCTTTACTATTTTTGGCAAAATCTTCCGACTTTTTTACTAAATCACGTACTTCCTTATCAATTACTTTACATTCTTCTTCTGAAGCAATTTTATTATCTATCATGTATTTCTTTAAAGTGCCTATAGGGTCATGATTTTGCTTCATATCTTCAACTTCTTCTTTTAAGCGATAAGTAGCAGGATCTGAAATCGAATGGCCGCGATATCGATATGTCTTCATTTCAAGCAGGATAGGCCCTTTTCCGCTGCGTGTGTGTTCCGCTGCTTCGCTTGTAGCCGCATAAACAGAGAAAAAATCCATTCCATCAACTTGTTTTCCAGGAATACCAAAACTTTCTCCTTTTTTATATAGCTCAGTTACCAAAGTGGATCTTTCTACAGAAGTACCCATTGCATATCCGTTATTCTCTATAATATAAACTACAGGTAACTTCCATAAAGCTGCCATATTAAATGATTCATATGTTTGCCCTTGATTTACAGCACCGTCACCAAAATACGTGAATACCACGTTGTCTCTTTTCTTATATTTATTAGCAAATGCTATTCCTGTGCCAATTGGAACTTGTGCCCCCACTATTCCATGTCCGCCGAAGAATTTTTTTGCAACGTCAAATACGTGCATCGAACCACCTTTACCTTTCGAGCATCCTGTTTCTTTGCCAGTGAGTTCTGCCATTACAACATTTGGATCAGAATTACATGCGAGCATTAAGCCATGGTCTCTATAACTTGTGATAAAAGCGTCACCTAATTTTGATGCAGCTTGAGTTCCAACTGCAACTGCTTCTTGCCCTATTGATAGGTGACAGAACCCACCTATTAATCCCATTCCATATAATTGTCCTGCTTTTTCTTCAAATCTGCGTATGAGTAGCATTTTCCTGTAGAATCCAATTATCTGTTCTTTAGTGAAATTTTCTGCTTTCATATCGATTTCTTTTTCATTAAACTAAAATAATATCAGAAATTTTTAACATTTTGTAATAAATCTCAATGGATTACTACCACTGGCTTGAAGCTTTTCACGTTATCTCCGCCATTATGTGGATGGCAGGTATGCTTTATTTACCCAGGCTTTATGTCTACCACGCAACTGTAAAACCGGGATCGGAAAATGATAGCTTGCTTCAAACAATGGAAAAGAGGCTACTTAGATATATCATAAACCCTGCAATGCTTTTCTCACTTGGTCTTGGAATCACATTAATGGTTATTAGGGAAGCATATCGTGAAGGATGGTTTCATGTAAAAGCATTTGCAATACTTTTGATGTTAATTATTCATATGCTACTTGCAAAATATAGGAAAAATTTTGCAATGGGTTCAAATGAAAAAAAACACGTTTATTTTCGTGTTTTAAATGAAGCAGTTACAGTATTGATAATAGTTATAGTTATTATGGTTGTTGTAAAACCTTTTTGACTGACCTTACCCAGAAAAAGCAGAAAGCTCAGCTACTCTTCTATTTTCATTTTTGACTTTTTTGAAAATAACATAAGCTAAAGTTACTGAGGTTTACCAATGATTTTTACAGGGATACTGGTGAAGTCGAGTTGCAATAGCTGTGTGCTTGACATTGGGATCCAATTTTATAAAAATCTATTGTGCTAGCAAGTTCACTAGCGTCACGCGCTGGTCTGTTGGACATTTAATGTGATTATATGTAGGGTTTTGAAAAAGACATACCAAATATGAAAGGCCTATATATTAAAACTTACGGCTGTCAGATGAACGTTTATGACTCCGTTTTAATGGAAAATATAATTAAACCTTTGGGGTTCAACGTTGTTAGTGATGCAGAAAAAGCTGATTTGGTGATACTGAACACTTGTCACATTAGAGAGAAGGCAGCAGAAAAGCTTTATTCTGAGCTCGGGAAGATTCATTCGTCACGAAAAGAAATTACTATAGTGGTGGCTGGATGTGTAGCGCAAGCAGAGGGAGAAGAAGTATTCAGAAGGGCTCCTTTTGTTGATATTGTTGTTGGTCCGCAGAGTATCGCTACCTTACCGGAGCTGATAGTCAAAGCAAGCAGAAGTAAAGGTCATGTAATAAACACTGATTTTCCTGAAGTTGCAAAGTTTGATAAATTGCCAGATGAATGCTATGGCAATAGCCAGGGGTCTTCTGCGTTTCTTGCCATACAAGAAGGTTGTGATAAATTTTGTACGTTTTGTGTAGTACCATATACTCGTGGAGCTGAGTATTCACGGCCAGTGAATGAAATATTTCGTGAAGCATTGAAATTAGTTGCAAATGGGGCGAAGGAAATCAATTTGCTTGGTCAGAACGTCAATGCTTACCATGGGAAATGCGAAGGGGAAGTGTGGGATTTAGGCAAATTAGTTAGTCATATTGCTAAAATTGAAAAGCTAGAGAGGATTCGTTATACAACTTCTCATCCAAGAGATATGCATGAATCTCTCTACTTGGCACATGCGGAAGAGCCAAAACTCATGCCATTTATTCACCTGCCTGTGCAGTCAGGTTCGAATAAAATATTGCACGCGATGAACAGAAAGCACACTGCAGAGGAGTATTTGGAAATAATAGACAGATTTCGCAAATTGAAACCTGAAATCGAATTTTCTTCTGATTTTATTGTTGGTTTTCCTGGAGAAACCGAAAAAGATTTTGAAGAAACTGTAAAATTAGTAGAAAAAATTAGATATGCTCAGGCTTATAGCTTTAAATATAGCCCAAGACCAGGTACACCAGGAGCAGAAAGAAAAGATCAAGTACCAGAAGAGGTTAAAACAGAACGCCTTCTTCGTTTACAGAAATTAATTAGTAAGCAACAACTTGAGTTTAACCAGAGTATGGTAGGCAAAACTATACCTGCTTTGTTCAGTGATAAAAAAGGCAAACACCAAAACCAAATTATTGGTAAAAGCCCATATATGCAATCAGTGTGCATTGATGATCCTGAAGGGAAGTATAGAGATAAAATAGTAAATGTGAAGGTATTGGAAGCTCGGCAGAATAGTTTGTTGGGGTGTGGTGCAGGATAGCTCTGTTGGACATCCGTCAGAGAATTATTTTGATTGAGAGAAAGTACCCCTATAGAACAAGATAGAAGTACTTCACGTAGTTTATTTCAAGTTTATCAACTATAGCTAAAGTAATTTAGGCTTACCGACAACCGTCATCCCGCTACTTGTTAGCGGGATCTAGAGATACCGTGACGATATGACGGTTAAGCTGAGATACCGCGAATGAATCGCGGTATGACGTGGGATTGTGTTAGCTATAGGGTGTGGGGTGCAGGAATAAGTTTGTTTCTTTTTGCATTTGTAATTTTCTAGAAAGCCCTATATTCTTTGGCTTTATCCGGTCAAAATGAACATGAAGTCAAAGCATTATCCTGATACAGTAAGTAGTCCTGATTTTTCGTCGTTAGAAAAAGAAATCATAAAATTTTGGCAGGAAAATAAAGTTTTTGAGCGGTCAGTTGGAGAACGTTCCAAGGATAATTGTTTTGTGTTTTATGATGGGCCTCCGTTTGCAAATGGACTTCCACATTATGGACATTTACTCACTGGTTTCATCAAAGACGCATTTGCAAGATATCAAACTATGCTTCAAAAAAGGGTTGAACGTAGATTTGGTTGGGATTGCCATGGATTACCGGCTGAGATGGGTGCAGAAAAAGAACTTGGAATATCTGGTAGAACTGAGATAGAAAAATTCGGCATTGAAAAATTCAATAACCATTGTCGTACTTCTGTAATGAGATTTTCATCAGAGTGGGAAAAATATGTCAATAGGCAGGCAAGGTGGGTGGATTTTCATAATGACTATAAAACCATGGATAAATCATTCATGGAGTCGGTCATGTGGGCATTTAAACAGCTTTATGATAAGGGTCTAGTGTATGAATCAGTACGCGTTGTTCCATATAGCTGGGCGTGCGAAACTCCATTATCCAATTTTGAAACAAGGCTTGATAACGCATATAGAGAAAAGACTAGCAAAGCTGTAACTGTTGCATTTGAGCTTTTAGAAAACCCACAGCAGTTTAAAAGTGTTAAACAAAAATGTAAATTACTTGCTTGGACTACAACTCCTTGGACTCTTCCTAGCAATCTGGCATTGGCGATAGGAAAGGACATCAAGTATTGTGCAGTGTCAGTCCACTCTTTGGTGTCATCCCAGCGCGTGACGCTGGAATCTATTTCTGGATCCCAGTGTCGAAGCACTGGGATGACAGAAGTTAATGAAAGGAGTTCAGTGAAGAGTGAAATTTATATTTTCGCTGAAAGCTACCTAGAAAAATTTATCAGCCACTCTGAACAAAACAATATTCCATATGAAAACTGCAATATAAAACTTAAAGCGAATGATCTTGCAGGCCTTTCCTATAAGCCGCTGTTTGATTACTTTAAAGATACAAAGAATGCATTCCGTGTTTTTGTTGCTGATTATGTTACAGGAGAAGATGGTACTGGCGTTGTACACACTGCTCCTGGATTTGGTGAGGAAGATTTTTACCTTTGCCAAAGCCATGATATTCCAGTTATTTGTCCAATTGATAACAGTGGAAAATTTACTGCTGAAGTTTCAGATTTGGCAGGGGTTCATGTTTTTGATACCAATGATACAGTAATAAAAAAATTGAAAGAACAAGGAAACTGGTTCAAAACTGAACAATATATTCACAATTATCCACACTGCTGGAGAACTGACACTCCTTTGATCTATCGCACTATGCCTTCTTGGTATGTTGCCGTTACAAAATTCAAAAGCAGAATGGTAGAGCTAAATAAGAGAGTTAATTGGATACCAAACCACATTAGAGATGGTCAATTTGGAAAATGGCTTGAAGGGGCACACGACTGGTCAATTTCACGCAATCGATTCTGGGGTACTCCGATTCCTGTGTGGCAATCAGATGATACAAGATATCCAAGAGTGGATGTATATGGTTCGATAGAAGAACTAGAGCGAGATTTTAATGTTAAAGTAGATGATTTGCACAGACCATTTATCGATACTTTAACGAGGCCAAATCCTGATGATCCAACAGGAAAATCAGTTATGCGTCGTGTGCCTGACGTATTTGACTGCTGGTTTGAATCTGGCTCGATGCCATTCGCACAAGTCCACTATCCGTTTGAAAATAAGGAGTGGTTTGAAACTGCAGATTTTATCACTGAATACATAGCGCAAACCAGGGGGTGGTTTTATACGCTCTTTGTATTGTCCACTGCTTTGTTTGATAGGGAACCATTTAAGAACTGCATATGCCACGGTGTTGTTTTGGATGTAAAAGGGCAAAAATTGTCCAAGCGTTTGAATAACTATGCAGATCCAATGGAGGTTTTTGATAGATACGGTTCTGATGCACTGCGTTTTCTTATGCTTTCTGGATCTATTGTTTGTGGTGGTAATTTGCTACTTGATAAAGAAGGGAATTTAGTACGAGACGTTCTGAAAAACGTAATAAAACCTATTTGGAACAGTTATCACTTTTTTACCATGTATGCAAATGCAGATGGAATTAAAGCTGAAGTTTGTAAGGATTATCAAAGTACTATTGATCGCTACATGATTTCCAAATGTTTTGAAGCTGTAGAAAGTATCCAAACTTCTATGAACAGCTATAACTCCCAAGAGGCTTGCAAAATTTTGATGAACTTTTTTGAAGTGCTAAATAATTGGTATATTCGTCGCAGTCGCGAGCGTTTTTGGAAAAGTGATTTGGATCAGGATAAAACTGATGCTTATAATGTTCTATATACGGTTTTTTATTACATACTAAGAGCTGCAGCCCCTTTGTTGCCACTTATAACAGAGAATATATGGCAAGGGCTTAAGTATGAAGAAACATCTGTTCATTTGGCTGATTTCCCACAATTAGAGAAGTTTGATAGTCAGCTCATTGCCAAAATGGATCTAGTGAGAGAGATATGTAACTCTGCACTCTCTATTAGAAACACTTTTAATATACGTATCAGACAGCCACTTGGCAGTATGATCATTTATCATCAGTCTTCCTGTAGTTTTCTTGAAGGTGAGCCGTTTTCTGTCATCCCAGTGCGTGACACTGGGATCCAGTGTGCTGAAAACTCAAATGAGTACCAAGAGATGATAAAAGATGAGGTAAATGTAAAAAAACTGAAGTTAGTAAACAGACTTGAAGATATTGCATCACTAGAGTTAAAACTCAACTTCCCTGTGCTTGGAAAAAGAATTCCGGAGAAGATTAAGACACTGGTTCAATATGTTAAACAAGGAAAGTGGAAACAAGTTGAATCCGGTGTCATCCGAGTAGCTGACACTGGGATCCAGACGCAGATTCCAGCGTCACGCGCTGGAATGACAGAAAGAGGTCTCATATTTTTGGGGGACGAGTCAGAAAATTATATCATAGAAAAAGGCGAATATGAACTATTATTAAAAGCAAACAGTGAATTCTCCTCTGTATTTGATAACAACAAAGGGGTTGTTATCCTAAACACTACTTTAAATGATGAATTGATTCTAGAAGGGCTTGCAAGAGATGTAGTGAGGCTCATTCAGGAAACTAGGAAACAAGCTGATTTTCATATGTCCGATAGAATCAGAGTAATAATCAAAACAGAAGATGAGAAAATTAAGGAAGCAATAAATACGTGGATTGAATATATAAAAGAGCAGACCCTTGCCTTATCTTTGGACATTAATACAGAAATTGGAACTAACTTTTATTCTAAGGAATATCAGGATTTAAATGTTAGCATTGAGCGTTAGATTTTTAATAAAGTTGCAAGACTGTCAGTATTTATGCTATACTTAAGGTAATTGGATAAGGTTATGGTATGAATGCTGTTGTAGGTTGTGAGGAAGTTGTTGACTTAAATAACAATAGTGGTGATTTAGATGCATTAAATGGACAACCTAATTTACAAAGAGAATCTTTTGCTACTTCAGAAAAACAGGAAGGACCTGTTGCTACTTTGGAAGAGCAAGAATCTGTTAGTAATTTAAAAAAAATAGGTGCTGATTTTAGCATTCCACTAAGTATATTTCATTATAAAGGTTACGGCTCCGATTTTTTTACTTCCTGGTATAATATATCAAGCGAAATATTTAAGGAAATAAACAGAGCTTGCCTGGAGAAGAAAGTATTAAATTCAGCTCTATCAGTTTTAATGTTTCCTTATGTTGCTTCTGTTGCATTGGGGTTAGTTATATATAAAACAAACAGTAAAACACAAACCAGTTCAGAGGAAAGTAAAACAAAAAAGAGTGAGGTAAGTACAGCAAAAAGATTGGCATATGGCGTTCTTGCTGCAATTGCAATTCTTGTTGATATAGCTGTGCTTATAGCCTTAATTATTCCTGCAACACCCGCCTTAGCTACTTTTTATCTTACAAACAGAAAGTTATCTCATTCTTTGGTTGCTGCTCTAAAAATAAGTAATGGGTTATATCAGAATGAACACCAGAATATTGAAGTGTCTTTTCGTGAAATAGATGCTGGTAAGTCGGACATTAAGTGGGATATGGAAGTTAAGTTTCCACCGCAATTTGAACAATTACTTAGAGATTTATATGAAGATAAAGATGGTAGTTGGTTTAATGTTGCACGTGATTCAGAACATAATACCATACTGAAATTATCAGCTAATATCAATTTAAAAAACGGCCTTAGGCCTTTACGTAATGAGATCAAGAATGTGCTTGCAATTTCGATTCAGGAATTCGCAAAGACTATGGAAGAGCTAATGAAGCTAGAAGGAAAAGATATTACATATGATAAGCTGAAGGAACTGTTGAACGAATTCAGACTGAAAGTGGTGGATAGTGTAGATTCTAAACTGGTGAATTACTTAATACAAAATGCTTATCGAGTTGCTTTTATACAAGCAATTAAATTTGCACAAAAAAGAAGAGAGGAAAAGGAAGATTTTTCATTAGAAGAAAGACTGAAAGAGGTATTAGTGGAGCAAGAACTGAAAAGCCAAGGTAAGGAATTGCCGACTGAAAAGGAAATGATACTAGAAGATCTAAAAAAAGCAGGAGCAAAAGTACCAGATGACTTGGACGATAGAGGGCTTCCTATGTTTAAAGCAAAATGGAAACAGCTTATAAAAGAAGGGAAAATAGCTGAAAGGACAATAATTAATACTTATGAAGATATGTACCCTCAAGAAACAAAGAAAGCTCTAGATAATGCTGAAAGAGAGATTAAGGATTTAAGAGAAATAGGACAGAAAAGATATAATGGGATATGTGAAAAATTAAAAGAGATGCATAAAAATAGGAAAAACGGTAACTTAAAAGATGGTGCTTTAAAAAGGAAATTAGAAGATCTTTTTAAATTTGAATATGATGATCAAAAAGTTGAGGAAAGGCTAATAGAATCGAGAATAAGGACTATTAACACTCTACTGAGTAAGTCAGATAAAAAAATAAAGCAATCTTTAGCAGAAGATTTTAGTGAATTAAAGGAAACAAGGACTTCGGATAAAGTGAATGACTTTGTAGAGAAGATGTATTTAGAAATAACAAGATGTAGAATTCAAGAGTTATTTGAAAAGCAAGGGGAAAGTATAAAGAATGTAGAAGATAATAAGGACATGCTATTCAATGGAGAAGATGAAAAACGTCTAGTAAACAAGATTGTTTCTTATCGAAAAGAAATTGGAGAATATTTTACGCAACCTACAAGACTGAAGGAAATAATAGGAAAGCAGAATGAGGATTTGGATGTTGAGAAAAATAGTAAAGAAGAGAAATCTTCAAGTATGGAGTTAATAGAGTTATGCTTGCGAAATAACCAAGAAATTTTAGAAGCATTAGAGCAATTAGAGTTAAAAAAAGAAGGATTGTTGATAAATGAAGAAACAAAAAATAATTATAGAGAAGAGCTGGAATCTCGTGAAAAAGTAAAATTTGCAATAATAGAAGATGATTTACTGAAAGCGTTCGAGCATGAAACTTTTAACGAAGAAGCAATTAAGAGATTATTAGAGGAAGCGGAACTTGAGTACTATTTGGCAGAAAGATGCATCAAATATCCTGTGATTAAAACGAAAGATAATATCAAGCATTTTTGTCAAGATTTATTGTCTCCTCTGGTAGACAGGTTAGCGAACCTCATAATAAATAATGTACCAAAAGATAATGGGAATAGTTTGTGGAAGATTTGGAACTCTCTTAAAGTTGGTTTTAATTATAATGTGATTGGATGGTCAGCTACCGTAAACAAAGATAAGAGCACAGAAGGAAAAGCGTTGAGTGTGGCACATGATACTCATAAGGAAATAGAGACATTTCTTCAACATTTCGAATCAAGTTATGAAGAAGTAGGAGCCTTGATAGGTGATGTATTTTCTGATGATGGGAAAACATTTAAAAATGATGTATGGCCTAAAGTAGAAGAGCATTTGCATGGAATGTGGAATAGATTTTTTAAGGATGTTGAATTCAAGATTGGGAATAGATTGGATGAAGTAAGTGTGACACAGCAAAAGCAGAACACTATGATTGTGACTCAATGATGAGTTCTCAAAGTTCCTCCGGTATTTTCATATACCAAATTGACTATAGCACTTGATTCTTTTTGGATCTCTTTTTCAGTTAAAGTGTGGATTGGAGAGCAGAAAGTAACTGACAATGCTATAGACATCTTATTCGGTTCTATATTGTTTCCATGGTATACGTCAAATACTAAAACTTCTGTGATGAGCTCTGAGCTTTTTTTTACCACATTGATTATGTTACCTACTTCCACATCCTTATTTACAATAAATGCAAAATCACGTTTTACACTTTGGTATTTATAATCGATAAATTTCTTTCTACTTACAGGTAAATTTTCAATATTTTCTAGTATTACCTCAAAACCTACAACTTTTTGCTTGATGTCAAAAAGATCTAATATATTAGGATGCAACTCTCCAAAATAACCTGCTACTTTATTCTTAAAAGAGAGAGTGCCTGACTTTCCTGGGTGGTAATGTTCTTTTTCTGCTCTCTCTATCGTTAAATTATCGCAATTGACGTTAAAAAACTCCAAAGCTGCTATGCAATCAGCCTTTGCGTCAAAAACATCTACTTTCCTATCAATATTATAATGGTTTCGCGGTAAATTATTTCCTGTTCTTATTCCACTTAAGACATGTTTAGACTGAGCTTCACCATCGTAAATCGGCCCAATTTCGAAGATTGCAAGATCAGATACTCCATGGGCAATATTATCAGCAGTGACTTGCAATAAATTTGGCATAATACTTGGTCTCATCATATTAAAGTTATTGTTAAACGGATTATCGATGATAAATAACTTATTCGAGTAACCAAATTTTTCAGCTGTTGATTCACTCATAAATGACCAGGTTAGCACTTCATGAAACCCTCTGTTTGTCATCAAAATACGCAAATTGTCGTATGTACTATCTACTTCTTCAACATTATTTGGTAGTGGTTCTTCTTTTATTTTGTCATAGCCGTATATTCTTGTTACTTCTTCAATTAGGTCAGCAGGTATAGTCACGTCCGGTCTCCAGCTTGGTACTTGTACATTCCAATTGCCTTCGGTTTTTTTATCAATACTAAACCCTAGTTTCGTTAAGATATCGAACGTCTCATCAGGTGATACAGATACACTTCCAAACTTGTTTATATCTTGGTAATCAAGGCTTATCTTAGCATCATTCCGGCATGGTTTTTTCTGGATCCCAGTGTCAGCTACTTGGATGACAGAGGTGTATTCTTTATCTAGATTACCGGCAGACACTACGCTTGAGACTTCTCCACCACATAAATCCAAAATCATTTTGGCTGCAAGATTGAGTCCATCAAGGGTAAATCCAGGATCGATTGAACGTGCAAATCTGTAACTAGCGTCTGTGGAGATGCTGAGCTGTCTTGAAGATTTAGTGATAGAGATTGGATCGAGCAAAGCTAATTCCAAAAAAATATTGGTGGTTTCAAGAGTACATTCACTGCACTTTCCACCTATAATTCCAGCAACTCCATGAATATTTTTACTATCAGAATAAATGTTTATATTATTGTCCAGTAAATATTCCTTACCATTTAAAGCAAAGAAGCTTTCTCCATCATTTGCTTTTCTTATTGTAAGTTTGCCATCTACTTTGTTTGCATCAAACGCATGCATTGGACGGTTAAAAGATATCATAATATAGTTAGTAATGTCAACTATTGTAGAAATGGAGCGCATTCCTATCGATTCCAATTTATCTTTTAGCCACTTTGGGCTTTCTTGATTTTTTACATTGGCGATGTATATTCCACTAATAAAACTTTCTCCGTCAGTCACTTCAACATCGATTGGTGAATTTATGGAGCTGGTAAGTTGTGGAATGCTTAAAGTCTTTAATGTCCCAATTCCAGTTGCAGCAAGGTCGCGAGCTATTCCATAAATGCCTAAGCAATCTCCACGGTTTGGAGTAACATTTATATCAATTACAGGGTCACAATTGAAAAATTTATCCCCTACTTTATAATCATCGGAAAGCTCGATTATTCCTTCACTTTCCTCTTGAACTAGCGCAAGTTCAGAAGCAGAGCAGAGCATCCCTTCACTTAGCACTCCTCGTATTTTTGTAGGCTTGATTGTGAAATCACTTTCTGGCAATGTGCTACCAAGAGATGCAAGCACAGTTTTCATACCTTCTCTAACATTGTTTGCTCCGCAAACTATTTGTAGAGTTTTACTTCTGTCATCTACTTTACATAATTTTAATTTATCGGCATTTGGATGAGGTGCAACTTCTAATACTTTTGCAACAATAAAACCAGCTAATTTGGTATTGTCGATCACATCTTCTACTTCTAACCCTATATGAGTTAATTTATCGGTAATTTCTTCTAAACTAGCATTGGTTTCTAAGTGTTCTAATAACCAAGATAATGTGAATTTCATGAACCTTTAAAGAAATAAAAGAGTTATTGTAATATAAAATGTAGTGCTTTTAAAGCTTGTTGTAATGGAATAAAAGGTAACTTCTACATCATAAACAAGGATGCAGAAGTTTTTGTAATTTTATATATTATTGTAGAGAGAATTTATCTTCTCGATATCACCTTTTAAATCTATCTCCATAGAGAGCTTAAGATTCATATTGTGGTTATCTTCATGGAAGTTATGAATGTAACCATCAATAGTTAAGTTTCCTATCATATTATGGCTTTTATCTAGTATTTCGCTTCCCATTTGATAATGGCCAGTATATTCGTTAAAGGAGCCATCTGTTAGTTTAATGTATCCACTACCAAATTCCTGCTCTAAATTTAAAGGATGATTAGTGTTAATAAAATCTATTTCGTTCATAATAATACCTCACTAAAAATTAAATTATAATTAAAATAAGATGTTAAGTCAAGATATTGAATTATTTAATAAGATTAGTAAGTTTTAAAATACAGAGCTGACTGTAATTAACACTCTAATTACATATTTTGTTAATGTATCAATGTTATAATGATACAGGGCTTTATCTTAATTCTTGACTTTGTCCTATAAAATTCATACTTTATTTACTGTTTATAGTTCAGATTAAAATGGCATTAAATCCACTGGAACAGTTTAAAGTATATACAATAATAGAGTTACCTAGGTTATTTGGGTATGACGTAAGCTTTACCAATTCATCTCTTTTCATGATGATTTCGGTGATATTGGTGATACTCTTTTTGCTTTTTGGAATAAAGAAGGGGTCAGTAATACCAGGATATTTGCAAGCTGCAGTTGAATATGTATATGATTTTGTTGTTTCAATAATAGAAAGTAACACTGGAAGCAAAGGCTTGCAGCACATTCCATTGATATTTACAGTGTTTATTTTCATTTTATCATGTAATTTGGTTGGTGTTCTTCCTTATAGTTTCACGGTCACAAGTCATGTGATAGTCACCTTCGCTTTATCGATGGTGGTTTTTATTTATATAACGATTGTTGGATTTAAAGAAAGGGGAGTAGAATTTTTACGCATATTGCTACCAAAAGGAACTCCTTCGTGGCTTGCACCTATAATAATTATTATTAAGTTGTTTGCTTATTTAGTAAGGCCGATTAGCCTATCAATAAGGCTTGCAGCAAATATGATTGCGGGTCATACAATTATCAAAGTGATAGCAGGGTTTATTGTAAATATGAACATATTTCTCACTCCTGCGCCGTTTTTGTTCATAATTGCATTGATAGGGTTTGAAGTATTTGTTGCAGTTTTACAAGCTTATATATTTACTATATTAACATGTGTATATTTGTCAGATGCAGTAAAGTAATTGACTTCCTTGCAGAATATTTTACAATTATATTATAAAGAAATGTTTAAAGGTAATATATGGATTTAGTAGCTTTAAAATTTATAGCAATTGGTTTAGTTGCGTTTGGAATGCTCGGTGCTGGTTTAGGTATAGCTAATATCTTTTCTGCTATGCTGAATGGGATTGCGAGGAATCCTGAATCGGAAGGTAAAATGAAAACTTACGTTTATATTGGTGCTGCTATGGTTGAAATAATGGGATTGCTTGCGTTTTTACTTGCAGTATTATTAATATTTGTTGCTTAACACATGCCACAGCTTGATGTTTCAAACTTCTTTTCTCAAGTTTTTTGGTTTTTAATTTTTTTCTCTTCACTTTTTTTCGTAGTAAGTTGTTTATTTTTACCAAAGTTAGATGAAATAATAAGCACTAGAAGTAAAAAAGTATTGGATTCTTTTAATAGTTCTGTTCATCTTTTAAGACTCACGGAAGAGCAGATTGCCAAGTATAATGCCGCTTTAAACCAAGCTAGAATACAGGCAAAAAGGATCATAGATGATGCACTTGCTCAGGTAGAAGAAATGAGAGCTAATGTTAAGAATATATTAGAAGAGGAAGACAAAAAAATGAGCAAGCTTATTGAAGAAAAAGTGGCAGAATTTAAATCTGAATATACTGATCAGTTAAAACAAATGGCTACTAGTATTGCTTTAATTTATTATACTAAATTGACCAATTCTGAAATTGAAGAGGAGTTTGTTGCTGACTTGGTGTCCAAAGAATTTTAGGGGTTTTTATGTCTACATCACTGATTATCGGTCTTGCCTTCTTGGTAAGTTTTGTCCTTTCGTATAAATTGCTAAAGAAAGTGATAAAAAATGCGCTTAACAATAAGCGTAACAAAAGCAAATTTTCAAGTGAAGAAACTGAAAAATTCAGGAAAGATATGTTGGAGTATTACAAAAAATCTTCTGAAAAATACAAAGAATTAGATGCAGAAGTTAATAAAATGATGAATGAAGCACTTGATAAAGCTAATAGTATCATTAAGCACAATAGACAGCAGCTAGATCAGACATTAGATGACAATGCCCATTCTAACTTGAAGAAAGTCACTGACCAAGTTGAAAAAGCTCTTGGAGACTTACAGGCTAACACAGCGAATATAGCTGCTGATGCTGTAAAAAAAATAATGCATGAACGTAAAGATGATAAGCGTAGTAGCGAGGTCATATCTTCATTTTCACGTGACTTAAATAAAAAATTGCATTAGGTTTAATGCAACAATTGCCTATACTTCAAGCTGATAATGTAGAAAAAATTAAGTTTGATTCTAGTTTATGCAAAGAGCAAGAGAAACTTTTTTACTATAAATTTAATATAATTCCTTGGCAAAAATTAAATGATACTACTTTTTTTATGGTTGAAGACACAAGCCGAGATATCAACCGTTGGGTCGAAGCTCATTACGGTATTGACTATGTATTAATAAAAGTGGATAGCGAACAGATTTTAAATCTTCTTAACTCGCACTTTGGTATTTCAGAATTTGCAAGCAACTACTTATATTACAAGAATGCTAATTTTTCAGCTAAAAGCATTAAACTAAGCTCAATATTTTTTGCTTCTTTCTTTATTGTAACTTCAATTTTAACACTAACAGAGAAATATACATATTTTGCTTTGATGTTGATATTTATAATCGGATGTTCTAGTTATTTATTCAAGTTTATAGCTACAATTTTTAACTTATGTGAAACCTCCAACCAAAAAGTGGATTATAGTAAGCTGAATGAAGAAGATTTTCCTATATATACTATTTTATTGCCTGCTTTTAAAGAAAGTGCAGTGATAGAGCAATTGATCGAAAGCATTGAAAGTTTGGATTATCCAAAATCGAAATTAGATGTGAAGCTTCAGGTAGAAAGTGATGACCAGGAAACGCTAGCAGCTATAGAAAAGTACACTTTACCACAGTATTTTGAAGTAATAAAAGTGCCTCATTCTTTGCCTAGAACAAAAGCCAAGTCATGCAATTATGCTATGAGCTTTGCTAGAGGAAAGTATGCAGTAATATATGATGCGGATGATAAACCAGACCCATTGCAGTTAAAAAAAGCACTGATTGAATTTAATAAGGGCGACGATAAGCTTGCCTGTGTACAGGCAAGGTTGAATTACTATAATTATGATCATAATTTTCTGACAAAATCCTTTTCTCTGGAGTATATGAACTGGTTTCAATACTTATTGCCTGGATTCCAAAAAATGAACATGCCAATGCCTTTGGGTGGTAGCAGTAATCATTTTTCAGTAAAAATTCTAAAAAAATTGTTTTTCTGGGATGCTTATAGTGTTACCGAAGATGCTGACCTTGGTTTGAGACTTGCGCAAATGGGATATAAAACCAGGATGATTGACTCAGAAACATTGGAAGAGTCACCAATTGCTGTATTTGCTTGGATTAAGCAAAGAGCGCGCTGGATCAAAGGCTATATGCAAACTTATATTGTTCATTTAAAAAATATAAAGTCACTTTATAAACACACTGGATTTAAGGGAATTTTGCTATTGAATCTTTTTGTTGGCTCTGCAGCTTTTATATTTTTTACTACTCCATTTTTACTGCTTTCATTGATATTAACTAAAGTTTTAAATGAATTATTTTTGTACTACTTTGTAGTGGTATACGTTACTAACCTGATTCTTTTGGTAATAGCTGTCAAACAGCAAAAGATGCCTTTTTATTTTTATATAGTATCGATATTTTTTCCGGTCTATAGTCTGCTACATAGTGTTGCAGCTTTTCTTGCCTTATGGGAATTTATTCTTTACCCTGAGCGATGGAACAAAACTCAGCATGGTTTATGGAATCAAAACCTGTAGCTATTTGGCTTTTTCTCTGCTGTATTATGGTAATTCTCATGGTGGGGATTGGTGGATTTACCAGACTTTCAAAAGCAGGATTGTCAATCACGGAGTGGAAACCCATCACTGGAACATTGCCACCACTGAGTGGACAAGATTGGCTACAAGAAAAATTAAAATATGAAACTACACCTGAGTATAAAGCATTCAACTATGGTATGAGTATGGAGGAATTTCAGGCTATATACTTAATAGAATATGTACACAGATTGGTTGCAAGACTAACAGGTTTAGTTTTTGTCCTGCCATTTATATATTTTACATTAAGAAGAAAAATATCTAAAAAGGTAGTAATAAGGCTATTTGTGGCATTATTATTTGGAGCTTTACAAGCTTTTGCTGGTTGGTATATGGTTAAAAGTGGTTTAGTAACTGAACCTCATGTTAGCCACTATAGGCTTGCACTTCACTTATTATTAGCATTAATTGTCTTTGCATTATTGTCATATCAATTTTTTGATTACCAAATCAGGCCAAAGCAAACTAAACTTAAGATTAGTAGTGACACTATATACTACACAGGGATGATTTTGGCCCTAATTGTAATACAAATAATTTTCGGTGCGTTTGTTGCGGGATTAAATGCTGGTTTGATTTACAATACCTTTCCACTAATGGACGGACAAATCGTTCCAGAAGATTTATTTTTCTTACACCCTATATGGCTGAATATCTTTGAGAACAGAGCAACAGTGCAATTTATACATCGAGCACTGGCATTGCTAATACTAGCTTTGGTAGTAATACTCACAGTAAAAAATGCTAGCGTAAAACCGGTGTATATTATGCTGCTCTCCGTTATCATTCAGATCATTTTGGGTGTAATTACTCTATTATTGCACATACCAATAGCCATTGCCATAGCTCATCAAGTGTTTTCATTTATCTTGTTTGGGTCAAGTTTATACTTCTTGTGTTATTTAAGAAAGCAGAGCTAATACTACATCACCAATCTGCACATTTTTTCCTTCTTGAACGAGAATATTTTTTATCACCATTGCTGCTTCAGCACATATGATATTTTCCATTTTCATTGCCTCCACCACAAATAAAGGTTGTCCTATTTCCACCTGATCTCCTATATTTACGTGCAACTTAACTAATAAGCCAGATATTGGGGATTTTACAGCATCTGCTGAAATCCCTTCTGTTTCATTATTTAGCATTAACCTACTTAATTCAGCTACATGAGGCTTAAATATACAACACTCAGCTTTCATGCCTGCATGTCTTATGAAGTATTTGCTGCCTTGTTTTTCTACTTTAAATGTTATATCAGCATCATCATTAATTGTAATATATAGTAACTTATGACTTGATTTCCACTTGCCTACTACAGAGTATGTATTGTGGTTATATACTGTTGTTAATATATTATCTTGATATCTTGCACTTACGGAGTACTCATTGTCATTTATATTCACTATGAATAAATCTCTTGCACGGTCACCTGCCATCCGAGTAGCTGATACTGGTGCCCCTTCTTTTTTACTAGATTCCAGTGTCACGAACTGGAATGACACCTGAGGTGTTTCATTCACTGCTTTATGATGGTACCTTTCTTCATTTTCCAAATGAACATATAACGCAGTGAAAATAAATATTTTAATATACTCCTCTGTAACAAAATCGCCGTGAAACCCACTAGGGTAATGGTCTGGAATGAATCTCGTATGGAGCTTTGCTGCAATAAAATTTGGGTGATGGAAGATGGATTCTAGAAATTCTATATTATTTGTTACTCCTTCTATATAGCATTCAGACAATGCTTTTTGCATTCTACTGATCGCTTCTACTCTATCTTTTCCATATGTTATAACTTTTGCAATCATTGAGTCATAGAACGTGCTAATTTCTGAACCTGCAGCAACTCCATCATCTATTCTTACATAATCATTTTCATCCGGTTTATCGTAATATTTTATTCTTCCGCTGGAAGGGAAAAATTTCTTCGATGGGTCTTCAGCGCAAATTCTACTTTCTATTGCAGAACCAGTAAGTTTAATATCATCCTGATTGAATCTCAATTTCTCTCCACAGGAAGTTCTAATCATTTCTTCTACTATGTCTATTCCAGTTATAAATTCTGTTACTGGATGCTCAACTTGCAATCTCGTATTTACCTCAAGAAAATAGAAGTTTTGGTCTTTATCTACAACAAACTCAACAGTGCCTGCTGAAAAATAGCCAACTTGCTTTGCCAGAGAAACACATTGGACATACATTTTTTGTCTTACTTCTTCACTAATGAATGGACTTGGCGTTTCTTCCATTATTTTCTGGTTATTCCTTTGTATCGAGCATTCTCTTTCTCCAAGACACACTATATTGCCATATTTATCTGCTATGATTTGTATTTCAATATGTCTTGGTAGTTCTATATATTTCTCTATAAAGATACTGCCATCCTTAAAACTTTTCTCTGCTTCATTTGTTGCTGATGTGAACGCTAGTTCAATTTCTTTTTTGGAATTTACAATTCGCATTCCTTTGCCACCACCGCCTGATGCAGCTTTAAGCATAACCGGAAAGCCAATTTCTTCAGCAACGATGGCTGCATGAGCGACATCTTTAATCTTGCCCATATATCCTGGTACTACATTTACTCTAGCCTTTCTTGCCTCTTCTTTTGCCGTTATTTTATTGGCTGTAACTTCTATTGTTTCTGCACTGGGACCGATGAAGTCTATATTATGTTTTTGAAGAGCACGTGGAAAATCTGGATTTTCCGCTAAAAACCCATAACCAGGATGAACTGCCTGTGCACCTGTTTCAACTGCTACCTCGCATATTTTTTCGATGTTTAAGTAACTGAGGCAAGATGGCGAAGGGCCAATATACCTCGACTCATCTGCTTGCCTTACATGCACAGAATTTATATCCGCATCCGAATATACGCATACACAAGATATATCCATCTTATGGGCAGTTCTGATAATCCTGCAAGCAATCTCTCCTCTGTTTGCTATTAAAATCTTACTGTACTTCTTTTCCGTCATCGTATCAGTATACTTTCTTAAGTTAAGAAAGTAAATTTCTATATCATTGCCTGCAAGTAATTTCTAGCTTCATCAAACACCCAAACCTTCTCCTGCAAGTTGTACATTAGTTTCCACTAAAGTGCTTTCGTTATGCAAGGCATGTATCTCGTTACATGCCTTAACTGACAGGTATGTGACTCCGCCAGAAGCTATTGCAACCATCGAGCTTAGTGCAAAAGTCTGAGAAGATAGATACAGAAAATATAAAGATAAACACAAGGCAGCAATACACGCTATAGCCCCTACTATATATAAACACAGGTGAAACTTCTGATTACATATAAAGCTGTCTTTTATGTCTGCGATTTGCTTAATTTCTTTCTGTTGTGCAGCATCTAAGTAATAAAGAGGAGTTCCCCTTTTCTTATTAAAAGCATGGTCTTTACTGCAGAGCGCATCTTTAATATATTTTTTATTACATTTGAGTTCCTCTTTCAATCTGCTTACTTCTTTCCGATCTCCAGCTTCTTCTGCTTTTGTAATTTTGTTATCAGCTTCCGTCTCTAAGTAATGCACAATCTCTTTTACTGCAGGCAGCAAAATCCCACTCCTTGCTGCTTCATGAAATGGATTATTTCCATATTCATTATGCGCAGTTACAGAAGCAATGTTCTTCCTGCAAATGTCTACAAATTTATCTTTTTTTGGTATTCTTGCAGCTAGATGCAAGAGATTATCTGCCCGTACTATTTGTTTTGTTTTATCAAAAGGGCCGGTGTAACGCCAACTGACAGTAGCTTCATTATCTGAAAGCAATTTTGCTATATCTACAAGTCCATCCATAACTCACCTCGCTATATTCAACCAATAATAAATTATACAACATAACTTATGAAAAACAAGTAAATCTTATCTCTCAGAATAAATAAATTCCACATTGTTGCAAGCATAAATTTTAGCTATCATCATTTACATTACTGTAATAGACAAATATGCCAGACGTAGTCACTAGATTCGCTCCATCACCAACAGGGTTTTTGCACATTGGAGGGGTTCGTACTGCTTTATTTAATTGGCTCTACGCGAGGCACCATGGTGGCAGGTTTTTGCTAAGGATTGAGGACACCGACAGAAAACGTTTAACACAAGAAGCAATTGATGCAATTATAGAAGGGCTAAAATGGCTCGGTGTGAGTTATGATGGAGAAATAGTATATCAGTCAAAAAGAATAGAGCGGCATAAAGAAGTAGCAAACCTTTTAGTTGAGAAGGGTAGGGCGTATCACTGTTACTGCCCTGAAGATGAAGTTGCAGAAAAGAAAATAAAAGCAAGAGAAGAGGGCAAGATATACAAGCATAAATGTACTACAAAACCTCCTTCTTGTCATCCCAGTGCTCGACACTGGGATCCAGAAAAAAATATGTGGTCACGCGCTGGAATGACATCGGGTGTGAGGTCAGTTATCCGTTTCAAAGTGCCAGACTCGCAAGAGATCGTCGTTGATGATAAAATATACGGCCAAATCAAAGTAAATAGCGACCAGCTTGATGATATAGTGATCTTACGCTCTGATAACACTCCAACATATATTTTCGCCGTGGTAGTTGACGATCATGATGCTGGAATAACTGATATAATACGCGGTTCTGACCATCTCACTAATACTTTTAAGCAATTGCTAATATACCAGGCTCTTGATTTTGATGTTCCACGTTTTGCACACGTACCGCTTATCCATGGGGAAGATGGGAATAAGCTATCCAAAAGGCATGGTGCCACAAGCGTTTGCGATTATGAAAAGATGGGAATATTGCCAAAAGCGATGCGTAATTACTTGCTGAGACTTGGCTGGAGTCACGGCAACGATGAGATTATTAGCGATGAGCAAGCAATAGAGTGGTTTAATTTAGAAAGTATTGGTCGTTCACCTGCACGGCTCGATTTCAAAAAACTGGAGCATTTGAATAACCACTATATTAGTAATATGAGCAATGAAGATATTCTGACTCTAATGCTTAGAGAAAATACTCTAACTGACAAAAAAAAGGGCTATTTACTGCAGGGACTGACAGAGCTGAAAAAAAGAGCAAACTACCTGACCGAATTATTGGATTTAGCAAAATTTTATATTCAAGATCCGCCACTTGATTTAAGTGAAGAAGCTTGTCAAATTGTCAAATCTAACCTCAATATAATTAAGTTACTCGCATCATTTCTGTCAAAGATCGGTGATGAAAATTGGAATAAGGGTTTTTTATCTTCTCAGATCAAGGAATGTGCAAAATCACATGATATGAAAATAAGCAGTGTATACCACTCATTACGTGCCCCTATAACTGGAGTAATGGATGCACCTGGAATCATCGATATCATGGTGATTCTTGGTAAAGACGAGTGTATAAGAAGGTTACAAGCAATTTAAATGAAATAAGAAAATTTCTTGACAAACTCCGCCAGCCCCCTTATTATGACAATAAGGGTATTTATGACTCAAAACTTGTTTTTGACCTGCAGGCTCAATGACAAAATTCAGTAAAAAACTCAGGGTATTTATTGGCGGATTACATAAAATTATAGCGGCTGCATGTCTTTTTTATTTTTTCTACATTCAGCCAAATCGCGCTTATTTTAAGCGTTAGCACATTATTACAGCGCCACTTACAGTAATATAGAGTCAAAACTCGCACCACGGGGCTTCTTTTGCCTTTTTTTCGTTTGGTAAATTTCTTAACGTTTGTAGCTAAACGACAACCTTCATCCTGCTACGTGTTAGCGGGATCTCTTGTTAGCGGATGAGATACCGCGAATGAATCGCGGTATGACGGTTCGCGGTGGAATGACGATAACTTCGTCATTCCGCTATGTGTTAGCGGCTAAGAGATACCGCGGCAGTATGATGGTTAAGTAGGGTGTCATCCCAGTGTCAAGCACTGGGATGACAAAAAAGGGGCTACTCGGATGACAAAAAAAGGAGCACTGGGATGACAGCTAGCCTGACAACCGTCATCCCGCTGCTTGTTAGCGGGATCTAGAGATACCGTGGCGGGATGACGAGGATGCCACCGCGAACTTGTCATTCCAGCGCGTGACGCTGGAATCTAGTCTTTATTATGCAGCCACTTATTTAAAGTTAAGTTTCCTGGATCCAAGTAGTCAAGCTACTCGGATGACACCTTGACGATTTGAAGAATCGTCATCCCGCTACTTGTTAGCGGGATCTATGTGAGATACCGTGAATAAATCACGGTATGACGTAGAAGCTATACTTTTATACTCACCAGCTCAGTGTCCAATCTGGATCCAAGTAGTCAGGGCACTGGGATGACAGGGGAAGGAGGCTACTTGAATGACATCCTACCTTGTGGACTCAAATCACAACGTTCGTACAGTTATGGTGGTATGATATGGAAAAATCTCTAGCCATAAGACACAAAGCCTAATGGAAAAAACTGCGAACGCCAGTGAAAAACATAGCAATTTTATTTTCATTTGCAGCTTTTATCACATCTTGATCTTTCAGCGAGCCACCAGGCTGAATTATAGCTGTAATTCCATGTTTTGCACTTTCTACTATGCTATCTGGGAATGGAAAAAATGCATCTGAAGCAAGCACTGCACCTTTACATTTTTCACCTGCTTTTTTTACTGCAATGTTCACACTATCTATTCTGCTTGTTTGCCCTGCACCGATGCCAATAGCACAACCATCTTTTGCTATAACTATTGCGTTGGATTTCACATGTTTACATATTTTCCAGGCAAAAATAAGATCTTCCTTTTCTTTTTCTGTTGTAGTGCATTCTGTTACTTGTTCTGCTTTTATTGTGTGGTCATTATTTTCTTGCACCAAAAACCCACCAACAACATTTTTAGTTTGGTATTTCACATTTTGTTGGAAAGATTTATGAATAATCACTCTTAAATTTTTCTTTCTTTGCAAAATTTTTAGTGCTTCATTGCTGACTGAAGGTGCTATCACTACTTCCAAAAATATCTCGTTTAATTTTTCTGCTAGCTTTAAATCTATCTCCCGATTTAAAGCTACTATACCACCAAAACTGCTTACTTCATCACACGATAGGGCCTTTTCATATGCCTCCAAAGCATTATCACTAACAGCAGTGCCACATGGGTTATTGTGCTTTATTATCACTGCTGCAGGCTCTTTAAACTCAGAAATTATGTTAAGTGCGGACTCTATATCTACTATATTATTATAACTCAACTCTTTCCCATGTATTTTTTCTAGCGGATATTTGGTAAATTGATTACTATAAAATGCAGCTTTTTGATGGGGATTTTCACCATACCTGAGTTCTTGTACTTTATGTCCATATAGTGCAAAAAACTCTGGCAACTCATTATTTTTACTCTGGGATAAAAACCAACTGTGAATATTAGAATCATAGTGTGCAGTGAGAGCAAATGCTTTGGTTGCTAAATGTTTTCTATATTCCAATGTTGTTTCATTGTTATTTTTTATCATCTCAGCTTTTAGTGCTTCATAGTCTTGAATGCTAGAAATAACTGAAGTAAAACAAAAGTTTTTTGCTGCAGCTCTAATTAACGCCACTCCGCCGATATCAATTTGTTCTATAATTTGATCTTCATTTGAGCCGCTACTTACTGTCTCCCAAAATGGGTATAGGTTAGTTATAAGCAGGTCTATTGGCTCAACACCTAGATTTTGCATTTCCGTTTTGTGCTTTTCTCTATTGCAAAGTATTCCTCCATGAATTTTAGGGTGTAAAGTTTTTACTCTACCACCCAGTATCTCTGGAAATTGTGTGTAATCTGAGACCTCTTGTGTTTTTATTCCGGCATCAGATAGTGCTTTATAAGTATTTCCCGTTGAGAGAATTTCTATTTGTTGCTGCATTAAAAACGATGCAAGATCAATTATATTCGTTTTGTCGTATACTGATATTAAAGCTCTTTTTATTTTCATTTTTGTACGGAAAGTTTTTTAAGATTATATCTAAGAAAAGGAAATTTAGCTATTACATTTCTACACTAATTTAAAGCAGTCTATTCTATAAATTTTTTTACCATGCTTGATTTCAAGCCACGAATAAAATCTTCAATACTGCAAGGATTTCTCCCTTCCATTTGTACAACTTTAGGAATTAAAGTGCCACCTTTTAAACTTATGTGCATATTATCGTTAACAATCTTACCTTGTTCTGAAGCGAGAGCTTCAAAGTCAGCATCAAGTATCCTGATACGTTTATTCTCTATCTTGATGAACGCTTTTGGGTAAAACGCTTTAACCTTTCTATAAGCAACCTCACAAGCATCACTTGCATAAATTTTATAGTCTTCCACTTTGTCAGCGTAACATGCATCATTATCGTTCTGTTTTAAGGGAACCTGTTTTTCAATTTCGTTTAGCACTTTCAGCAGTAAATCACTGCCTAATTCAGACAATTTATCATGCAATGTCTTGTAGTTATCGTTCTTTTCGATAAGAAATTTTTCCTGTTTTAAAATAGGGCCGGAATCTAATCCTTCATCCAATTGCATAATGCTAACCCCGGTTTCTTGATCTCCTGCTAAAATTGTGTGCTGTATCGGAGCTGCACCACGCCACCTTGGTAGTAATGAAGGATGAATATTAATACAACCATATTTAGGAATATTCAAAATTTTTCTTGGAAGTATCAATCCATACGCAGCAACAACTGCAACGTCTGGTTTGAAATTTCTAAATTTTTCTTGCTCTGCCAAAAACTTTAGAGAGATAGGAGTACATACCTCTATGTTACTTTCTTCAGCGATAACATGTACTGGAGATTTCGTTGGCTTCTGTCCACGTCCTGAAGGTTTTGGAGCCTTGGTGTATACTGCTACTATTTCATTCTGTGATTTCAATAGTAAGTTTAGCGTACTAACAGCGAATTCCGGTGACCCCATGAAAATAATTCTCACGCTTTCAAGTGTTTTTGCTTTAAGAATTCTCCGCTAATTTACCACTTACAGCTTCTACTAATTTGGCAAAATCATCCTTATAATTAACGGCCATCTCAGCAAGAATTTTTCTATTTAAATCAATGCCGGCAAGTGTAAGACCATGCATAAACCTACCATAAGTAAGCCCATGCTCTCTTGCTGCTGCATTAATACGTATTATCCATAAGCTACGGAAATCACGTTTACGGGTTCTTCTGTCTCTGTAAGCATATTGCAATGCTTTTTCAACTCTTTGTAATGCAATTCTATAACAGCTTTTTGCACGTCCTCTATAACCCTTTGCCAGTTTCAATATTTTTTTATGACGAGCGTGAGTAGTGACTCCACGTTTTACCCGAGCCATTTTATTTTACCTCCATTTTGTTAAATATCATAAGGCATATAAAGCTTAACTATACGCGAGTCAGATTTACCAAGAATCGTTGTACCGCGCTGATTACGAATATTAGATTTACTTCTCTTTACCATGCCATGCCTTTTGCCTGACTGAGTAGAAATGACTTTACCCTTAGCTGTAAGGTGAAAGCGCTTTTTAACAGAAGATTTGGTTTTTAATTTTATTCTCTTCATATTCCAAATAAATTTACAAACACTACTATTGAGTTCTTTAATAGTAATTAAGCATTAGTATAAATAATTTTATTAAAGAATCAAATTAAAATTGTATATTAAAGGAGTTTAAAAGTAATTACGCCCAATATGTGTGTTATACCTTCTTTATTCCCAAGTGGCAACAATACTTGCCTCATTTTAACACTTTCACTTTCTTCCTCTTCATTGATTGGGCATTTACTCTCTATTACAGCATCAAGTTTATCAATAACTGCATCTATTTTATATAGTCGCAAAAATGGTGCATCAATTGCATACTTATTATCAATGCGCGTCTTTTTCTCAAAACCATAGAATTCAACAGCCTTTTCTCCTGCATTTTCACAAATATAACCTTGATCCTTGACTTCAATGATAAAACAATGCTGCCATGACTCCATTATTTCTGCAGTGTCTATTTCGTGCCTTTCTGGCCAATCTCTGTCTGGTCCTTTTATGTCACTCCAGTGCTCAGTTACCACATTTGCTATTCTTTTTTCTTTGCCTACATAAATTTCCATTCCAATTTCCACATATAAAACACAGATATGAGGTAAATTTATCGTGAATATATTGATTTTTCCTTACCACAAGGTGCATATCACTAGAAGTTCTGAGATCTAGAGAGTGGTGGTATTGTAATTGATTTTATTTCCATTGCAGCTTATTATTCATGAATAATCTCAATAAAAATAATGAAGTTAAGTGAAATCAGAGAAAGATTTATAAAATTTTTTATAAGTAATGGCCACGAACAGGTTTCTTCTTCTCCTTTGATTCCAGAACATGACCCAACACTCATGTTTACAAATGCTGGTATGGTGCAGTTTAAAAATATTTTTACTGGTGCTCAAAAAACTGAAATGAAACGTGCTGTCTCAAGTCAAAAGTGCCTAAGAGCAGGCGGTAAACACAACGATCTTGAAAATGTTGGCTATACAACTCGGCATCACACATTTTTTGAAATGCTCGGAAATTTTAGCTTTGGTGATTACTTTAAGGAAACTGCGATAGAATTTGCGTGGAAATTTATCACTAAGGAGTTATCTCTTGATAAAAACAGACTATCCATAACCGTCTACCATACTGATGATGAGGCGTACGAGATTTGGCGTAAGATAAGTGGCTTTTCAAGTGATAAAATCATAAGAATTGCAACGGACGATAACTTTTGGAGTATGGGAAGCACTGGTCCATGCGGTCCATGTTCTGAAATTTTTTATGATCATGGGAGTCCTAATTTACAAGACGACGATAGAATTGTTGAAATCTGGAATCTGGTATTCATGGAGTTTAACAAAGATGAAGAAGGTAATTTACACAAATTGCCAAAAAAATGCATCGATACTGGAATGGGTCTTGAGAGAATAGCTACTGTAATGCAAAATGTCCATGATAACTATGATATTGATCTATTTTCTGCTCTGATCAATAAATCTCAAGAGTACTGTGGAAGAACGGAAAATAAAATAGCGCATAAGATCGTAGCAGATCATCTTCGCGCGGCTGCATTTCTCATCGCAGAAGGAGTGCTTCCTGGAAATGAGGGCAGGAATTACGTATTACGCAGATTAATTAGGAGAGCCGCGCGTTATATCCACCTGCTTGGATATAATGATTCTCTACTCCATCGCATTTTTCCGGCGCTGATAGATAGCACGAGTTCGGCTTATATGGGAGATGTTTATCCTGAATTAGTCAGAGCCAAAAGCTTAATAGAAACGACGTTAAAATCAGAGGAAGAAAACTTTAAAGACACTTTGATGAAAGGTATCAATCTTCTGGAGAAATTCACTACAGATTTAAAATCGGGCGATACTTTACCTGGAGAATCAGCATTTAAGCTATATGACACCTATGGGTTTCCTTTGGATATTACACTTGATGTTTTAAAAGAGAAAAAAATAAATTTTGACCAGAAGGGTTTTGATAATGCAATGGGAGAACAAAAAGAGAGAGCACGTGCTAAATGGGCTGGATCTGGTGAAAAATCTGTTGAGCAAGTATGGTTTGATTTGATCAATAAATTTGGCAAAACAAAATTTGTTGGTTATGAGTTCAATGAAGTAAGTGATGCGAAAATACTAGCTATAGTTTCCTCTAAAAATGAAGTAATTGATTCTGCAAAGGAGGGAGAAAAGATAATCATTATACTTGATAAAACACCTTTTTATGGCGAGTCAGGTGGACAGGTGGGGGATACTGGCAGTCTGATCAAACCTGGTAGAAGTATTATTATAGTCGAGAATACCCATAAGGTTAATGACCTATGTTTGCACAGATGCATAGTTAAATTCGGCTCAATTTGTAAAGGTGATGTAGTTACAGCAAGCATCGACAAGGAAAGAAGGCAAACCTTAAGAAGAAATCATTCGGCTACGCATCTTCTGCACTTTGCATTGAGGAAAATCTTGGGTGATCATGTCACTCAAAAAGGTTCCCTAGTTGCACCAGATAGACTGAGATTCGACTTCAGCCATAACACTCAAGTGACTCAAGATCAGTTATTCTGGGTAGAGGATATGGTAAACTCTCTAATCAGAGAAAATCTTTCTGCATCTACAAAAATTCAAAGCATGAATCAGGCAATAGACGAAGGAGCCATGGCGTTGTTTGGTGAAAAATATGGTGATCAGGTTAGAGTTGTAAATATTGGAGATTCGAAAGAGCTATGTGGTGGCACGCACGTTGAACATACTGGAGAAATCGGTTTATTTAAGATAGTAACAGAAAGTTCTGTTGCTTTTGGAGTGAGGAGAATTGAAGCTTTAACTGGTCAGGAAGCAATCAATTATGTACGTGATAATGAAATTAACTTAAAAAAAGTTGCAGAATTCGTAAAAGTGCCAGTAAGTGAAATAACAAGCAGATTAAGTGTTTTAAGTCAAGAACACAAAAAATCCGAAACCAAAATAAGAAACCTATATAAAAAGCTTGTGAGTGCAGAGAATATAAAAAGCACTGAAATAAATGGAATAAATTTTATAAGCCACACTTTCACTGATATTCCAGCAAATGTGATAAGAGAGTTTGTTTTGCAGCAACAAAAACCAAAAACGGTAATAGCTTTCACGGCAACAGAAAAAGATAAAACAGTCTTGATTATTAAAGTAAGTAAAGACTTAATCAATAAGATTAGCGCAAAAGAACTAATATCAATAGCAGTTGAAAAGAACTGTGGTGGGAATGCTGAACTTGCACAAACAGGCTGTGATAGCAATAAAATAGATGATGCCATTACAGCCATTTATAGCAAAATAACCGCTTCTAAGCACTCTACATCATACCGCCGCGGTATCTCTTAGCTGCTAACAAGTAGCAACTGTTCTCCCTCGTCATACCGTAACGGTATCTCTAGATCCCGCTAACAAGCAGCGGGATGACGAGGTTATCGTCACATGCCGCCGCGAACCGTCATACTGCCGCAGATCGTCATACCGCGATTCATTCGCGGTATCTCATCCGCTAACACGTAGTGGGATGACAGCAGTCCTACGTCATGCCACCGCGAACCGTCATACCGCCACAGATCGTCATACCGCGATTCATTCGCGGTATCTCATCCGCTAACACGTAGCGGGATGACAGCAGTCCTACGTCATGCCGCCGCGAACCGTCATACTGCCGCAGATCGTCATACCGCGATTCATTCGCGGTATCTCATCCGCTAACACGTAGTGGGATGACAGCAGTCCTACGTCATGCCGCCGTGAACCGTCATACTGCCGCAGATCGTCATACCGCGATTCATTCGCGGTATCTCATCCGCTAACACGTAGTGGGATGACAGCAGTCCTACGTCATGCCGCCGCGAACCGTCATACCGCCACAGACCGTCATACCGCGATTCATTCGCGGTATCTCTTAGCATAGATCCCGCTAACAAGCAGCGGGATGACGGTTGTCATGGTGTCATGAAAGTAGCTGACACTGGTTTCTATCCAAGAGGGTGTCATCCGAGTAGCTTGACTACTTGGATCCAGAAAACTTAACTTTAAATAAGTGGCTGCATAATAAAGACTAGATTCCAGCGTCACGTGCACAACTGTACGAACGTTGTGATTTTGGCCCATCAGGAGGGTGTCATCCCAGTGCTTGACACTGGGATCCAGGAATTTTAATTGTAAGTAAGCATACTGAGTTGATAAGTATAAAAGTAGCTAGAAAATAAACATTTTTGATGAGATTATATGGAAAACTGGATTCCAGTGTCAAGCACTGGAATGACAAGAAGAGGGTACTTGGATAAGAGGCATTGCCCTTCTGGTAGGCCCAAATCACAATGTTCGTACAGTTATGCGTTATGCGCTGGAATGACAACGTAAGGTGAATTTTTCAACATCCCAAAATTACAGAATTTAGTCTGTTTAATTAAGTGTGAACTGTTACACGAAAATTTTGTAAACAGATTAATATGCCCTGTTTTTGCTATTCATCTAAAAATGGAGCCATAGAGTACGTTGATGAGCATAAGCAAATTTTAATGCAAAAATTACTATCAGAAAATAGATTACGCAAGAGGTCTAATTATTCTGCCGCAATTTTGCTCTATCAAACTTGCCACATTTAATATTCCAGCTTCGTCATAATAATTTCCAATCACTTGCAAGGCAAGTGGTAAACCCTCATTGGAAAGCCCAACAGGAACAGAAATAGCAGGCAATCCTGCAAGACTTGCTGGCACGGTAAACACATCATTGATGCACATAATTAGCGGATCTGGCTTTTCATTTAAGCCAAAAGCTTCTGTTGGAGCAGATGGCACAAGTATGTAATCTATTTTTTCAAACGCTTTTATAAAATCATTTCTGATTAATGCTCTAATGCACTGCGCTTTTTCGTAATATTCATTATAATGACCTGAAGAAAGCGCATAAGCGCCAATTAAAATTCTTCTTTTCACCTCTTTACCAAAACCTTCTGCTCTTGTTAGTGAATACATTTCTTCAAGGGTATCAGCATCAACCCTTAATCCATAACGCACACCATCGTAACGAGCAAGATTGGATGAAGTTTCAGCAGAACAGATTAAATAATAGACCGGTATTGCATATTTAGTATGTGGCAGAGTAATGTCAACAACTTCAGCGCCATTTTCTTTTAAATAGGAAGCAACTCTTTCCCAATTATGAACTATTTCCTCTGAAATTCCATCCATCCTATATTCTTTTGGTATACCAATACACTTACCCTTGACATCACCATTTATAAAGCTAGAAAATTTAGGCACTGGCTTTTCGCTCGATATTGAATCTTTTTTATCATAGCCACAAATTGCTTCCAGCATTAATGCTGAATCAGAGACAGAACGAGTAATGACTCCTGCTTGATCCAGAGAACTCGCAAATGCAATCATACCAAAACGCGAGCATCTTCCATAAGTTGGCTTTATTCCAACTACTCCACAATAAGCTGCTGGTTGGCGTACAGATCCACCGGTGTCGCTTCCTAACGCTCCAGCGCATAAAAATCCAGCAACCGATGCTGCAGATCCACCAGATGATCCACCAGGAACAACTTTTTCCCCATCACTTTTTCTAATCCACACATTTTCAACAGGGCCAAAATAGCTGTTTGTGTTCGCAGAACCCATAGCAAATTCATCCATATTAAGCTTACCGAGCATGGCTGCTCCACTTTTTAAAAGCAAGTCAGACACCGTAGATTCGTAAGTCGGAACGAAATTTTCCAGCATTTTTGAGCATGCTGTTGTTTTTATTCCTTTTGTACAGAATAGATCTTTGATGCCAACTGGTATACCCATGAGCGGCGAGATTAAATCATCCTTTTGCCTAGAGAAATGTTCATCTGCAGCTTTAGCAGCTTTCATTGCTATCTCTGGGGTTTTTGTTATAAATGCATTTAATTTCTCATTTTCAACCGCACTGATGTGCGCCTCCACGAGTTCAACAGCGGAAAAACTCCTTTTTTTGAGCCCGTCATGCATTTGTGTAATACTTAACTTTTTTAGTTCATTCATCAATATTTAATTTTTAGCAAGACGTTAATTATAACATGGCACGATAAAAAATCCATACATTTATAGTTACAGCTAGAAATATAGCTAAGAACCTGTACATAATTGATGCTCAGAGTGTAAAGAACGCAGATACTGCTGAAGAAAAAGGCTATGACGCTGGTAAAAAAATCTCAGGGCCATATCGCAGTTGATACTCAAGACATGCAATTTATGTAGCAACTGCAGGAACAACTAGTGCTGTGAGAATGGTCAACAATGCAAAAGAAAACCTTTCTGGAGTTAAAAATATACTGGTTGATGCGGGCTATACAGGAGAGAATTTTGCAACTCAAATAAAAGATATTATTGGTGCAACTGTTGAAGTAAAAAAGCGAAGTGAATTTGAACAGGCTCTTACAAAGTATACAAAAAACGTTTACAATCAACGTTCAACGTGATAAATTAAAGACGGTTTATTCCTCGGTAGCTCAGTGGTAGAGCAGTTGGCTGTTAACCAATTGGTCGCTGGTTCGAATCCGGCCCGGGGAGCTCTTCTCTGTGAAATTCTAGTGTTAATCTTATATGGGCATTAAATCAGTTGTCTTATGTATACTAGATGGCTGGGGAAATGGAGTAGAAAGCAGTAAATATAATGCTATTAGCAACGCAAATCCACCCTGTTGGCAATATATTAGCTCTAATTATCCAAAATGCAGTTTGTCCGCCTGTGGAACTGATGTTGGGTTACCTGGTGGTCAAATAGGTAATTCAGAAGTTGGCCATATGAATATTGGCAGTGGTAGAGTAGTAATGCAAAGCCTTCAGCGCATTAATCAAGAAATTGGAACAATAGAAAACAATGCAAATCTACAAAGCTTTATTAGTAATCTAAAAAGTAAGAACGGAGTATGCCATCTGGTGGGATTAGTGTCAGATGGCGGTGTTCATTCGCATCAAAAGCATATTTCGACTTTAGCAAATAAAATATCACAGCATGGAATCAAAGTGGTGATACATGCATTTTTAGATGGCAGAGACACATTACCAAATTCAGGAAAAAAATGCATTCAAGAATTTATAAAGAGTATAAAGGGAAATGACATAAGAATTGCTACTGTTTCTGGGCGTTACTATGCTATGGACCGTGATAACAGGTGGGAGAGAACAATTGAAGCTTATGAGGCTATCGCATTTGCAAAGGCACCTCGTCATGATAATGCAGTATCGTTGATTGATGAAAATTATCAAAATAACATAACTGATGAGTTTGTCAGGCCCGCAGTAATAGGTGACTATCAAGGTATAAAACCAGAAGATGGAGTGCTGTTGGCTAACTTTCGTGCTGATCGAATGATACAATTAGCAAGTATTTTACTAAACCAATCAGGTGTCATTCCAGCGCGTGACGCTGGAATCTATGGTCAAACTACTCGTACGACAGAAGGTCGTAAACGAAAACCATTTTCTTCAATTCTAAGTATGATGAAGTATAAAGAAGATCTTAAAATTCCTTATATTTTTCCTCCTATATCTTTTGCTAACACTTTAGGACAAACAATAGAAGACAATAAATTGCAACAATTACGCATCGCCGAAACCGAAAAATACGCTCATGTGACTTTCTTTTTCAATTGTGGAAAAGAAGAACCTTTCTCTGGTGAAGAAAGAATACTCATTCCCTCACCAAAAGTTCAAACTTATGATTTGCAGCCCGAAATGTCAGCCTTTGAGCTCACAGAAAAGCTTGTAGAAAAAATTCACTCCCAAGAATTCGCACTGATAGTTGTAAATTACGCTAATCCTGATATGGTAGGGCATACAGGTAATATAAAAGCAGCCGAGAAAGCTGTGCTAGCTGTAGATGATTGTCTTGCGAAAGTGCTGAGTGCTGTTAAAAAGTCAAGCAACACTGCATTAATTGTTACTGCAGACCATGGTAATGTGGAATGTATGTTCGATGAAGAAAATAATACACCTCATACAGCGCACACTCTAAATAAAGTGCCATTTATTGTGTCTTGCGATAATCTAAAACTAAGAGACGGAAGATTATCTGATATCGCTCCCACTATTTTACAGCTACTTGGAATTAAGAAACCGGATGAAATGACAGGCAGTTCGTTGATTTCTTGCATTACCCTCTGTCATTCCAGCTAGGCAGCGTCATGCGCTGGCAAATAGATGTGTTTTAACTTAACCCAACTTTTAAATTTTTCGCTGTTAGTACTAATGATTCATTAAAGAAGCTGTCTATATCACCAATATTACCTATACTTTTTGTACTGATAGATTGGTCAATCCTTTTGACTAAATTAGATAAAACTTTATTAGGGCCAATTTCAACAAATTTGTTAATGCCACGGCTTGCCATATACAAAACCATTTCTCTCCATTTCACTCTGCTTATGACTTGTTTAGCAAGTAAAGCTTTTATAACTTTGGGATCACTCTCCTCTTTAGCTGTAACATTTGATATCAAAGGAACTATAGGACGGGTTATTTTAATACCCTCCAAAAATTCCAAAACTTTTTCATCAGCAGGTTTCATAAGAGATGAGTGAAAAGGTCCACTAACCTGTAACTTAACTAATCTCTTGATGTTCAAGTTCTTGAGCAAATCGGGTAATATTTCAAGACCCTCTCTAGTACCACTTATAACCACTTGTCCGCCACCGTTATCGTTTGCAATTTCACAAATTCCGTCAATTTGAACTGATTTCAATATATCTTCCACTTCATTTATCTCTGCTCCAAGCAACGCAACCATTCCCCCTTCACATTTCAAAGAAGCTTCATGCATTGCTTCGCTGCGAACTTTCAGCAGCTTGATTGCAGACTCAAGAGTCAATGCCCCTGCAGCACATAGCGCTGTATATTCACCGACTGAATGTCCACAAACATATTTAATTCCATAATTAGAAAAAAGAGATTCACCAAACACATGCTCGATAACGCGTAGCGTCGCGATTGACACTGCCATTATAGCTGGCTGAGCGTTTTCTGTAATGGTTAATTCTTCAATAGGACCGTTGAAGATTAAATGAGACAGCTTTCTACCCAATATGCTATCCACTTCATTAAATACTTGTCTTGCAACGGAAAACTCACTATATAAGCTCTTTCCCATTCCTACAAACTGAGAGCCCTGACCAGGGAAAGCAAAAATCATGATAACTATTATTTATTCCTTATTAAGTATAACATTTTATTTATTTTTTGTCAATATTTTAGAATAATGATTGACTTAGTGAATTAAGTTCACTAGAATATTAACTGACTAAAAGTTTATAAGCAACAATGGCAGAAATTGATTATCATAAGGTTACTATAGTCATGACAGATGGTCAAGAGTTTGAAACTCGTTCCACTTATGGAAAGGAAGGTGATAAGATAAAACTTGATAGGGATCCTCTCACTCACCCTGCATGGACTGGAAGTTTGACAAGCGGGTCAGCAAGTAAAACTAGCAAATTAGCTAAGTTTAACGATAAATATGGGGATATTTTCTAGTTTTTCGCTTCTTTTTCAGAGTGAAGCATGCATAAATACAAAAATATAGGCTATATCGCTTCTGAGTCACCAAAATCGCAGGAAGTATCTAAACTATTAAAGAAACTTAATTTTATCAATATAACAGAAGAAAATAAGTCCGAAATCGATCTATTGATAGTTGTTGGCGGTGATGGCTTTATGCTACGCACCTTGCATAATTACGTTATAGAAAACAAAAACACACACGTATACGGAGTAAACACTGGCAATGTTGGGTTTTTGATGAATAAATGCTTTAGCCGCAGTGAAGATTTAATTGATCATATAGAGCACGAAACTTCAACTCAGTTAACTTTACTAAAAATGGAAGCAACAGACACAAGTGGCAAGAAATACCACTATATAGCGGTAAACGAAGTATATGTTTTTAGGAAAGCAAACCAAATAGTAGAGATGAATATTACTATTAATGATAAACTAAAAGTAGAAAAATTTAGAGGGGATGGAGTAATATTATCTACTCCCACAGGCAGCACTGCATATAACTTCTCTGCCGGTGGCCCAATCTTGCCACTAAATTCAAACTTACTTGCACTGACCTCCATCAATAGCTATTACCCAAGGCATTGGAATGGAGCACTAATCTCAAATGATACGATCGTACAAATTGACATTAACGACACAAAAAATCGTCCAGCGCTTGTAGTATCAGATTACAAAGAGTTTCATAATATATCACAGATAAAAATACAAAAAGACCATGAGAACACAATCACTCTGCTTTTTGACAAAGACGACTCACTCAATGAAAGAATCTTTGATAGGCAATTTCTATACTAAATTTTTCATAATTATCCGTAAACTGGTATTTACTACATCTTAATAACTATAGCGTAATCAACACAACATAGTAATTAATTTTGGAGTAAATATGGGACCAGTAACGAATCTACCATCGTCTGAAGAGAATGCACTATTAATATTTGACTTTGATCAAACAATTACAAATAAGTCTATGTGCAATTTCTTTACATCCAAGGGATATGATGATTGTGATTCTGGCAAAGAAAAAGCAGTAATTAAAGAAAAAATAGAAGAATTTTTACAAAAGGAAGGCTCGGGAATCAAAAATAAAGAAAAGCTAAGGTCTGTATTAGATTCTGCACTTTCAAGCGGAGTAGAAGTTGCTATTGTATCGTCTGCAAAATACATAAAAGCAGTAGAGTATGTAGTGAAAAATCATTTAGGCTTAACAGAAGAGCAGGCACAAGGTATTAAAGTAGTTGGAGGAACGACTAAGCGTCAAGATCCACTAAATTCAGCAGAAGTAGCTAAAAGAATGAATGAGCCTCAAGATCCACAAATTGGAAAACATCTATGTGTTTTATCTCTTTTAAAAACATATAAGAAAGACAAAGGTATGTTACCGCAAAAAGTCATGTTAGTTGATGGTAATCAGCGGGGCATTAATCCTGCTGATGACTTTTATAAAAGCATCAAGGAAGGATTATTAGAAAAAGATATGAAGGGTCTCTTAGAAAATATAGATCAAGAAATAGCGGAAGTTGATGTCAGGGAAGAGGAAATAAACAATATTGCATTTAAAGGGATTAATGTATCTAGTGAGCCAACAACAGGAACAGACGGAGCAGCGGATGATGGTTATTTAGGCAAAGTAGAAAAATGGATTGGAGAACCTATACCGAATCCTCAGGATATTAAAAGTCCAGGTACGTTTCCAACTCCTCCACCATCGTATAAAAGCAAAGATGACTCTGAAGAGTCTTTGTCACTAAATTCTGATATAGGTAGCACAACAAATAAAAAAACAAACAGATCCTGGCCAAGAGCAAAATATGCCATGCAGCAGAAGGGCTTTATAATTTTTGGTGCAAGTGCTATTATACTTGGCACATCTGCAGCTTTATTATACTTACAAGATAAAGCAAAATTTATTGCATTTTTTACAAACAGCCCAAAATATATCACTATACCAGTTATCGCACTTGCTGCGTTGCTTGCAATTAGTCCAATACTTTTGCAATAAGGCAATTTAGAGATACTGCAGAGCATAAAACTCAAGAAAAAAATGCGGATGGAATTTTAGATGAGGTGTTAAAGCATCAGCCAGAAAATAAAGCTATAAAATCTGTAAGATTAGAGTATAACAACAACACTCATTCAAATTTTATATTTAATGCTTGGGAATCTAAAAACGACTTCATTAACATTGATGAAAAAGTAATTAGTAGAACTAATAAAATAGAATCAGTAATTAACAATAGGCCACTATTTACTGCATTACTGACCGGTGTAGTTGCTGCAAATATAGCACTTCCTTTATTGCTGTACGCGGAAGGCGGTGTTAATAACGTACAAAAATTTTACCAAAACCCTTTGACTAATAACATAGGGTTATCATTGCTTATAGGCTCAGGTGTACTTGCATTATTAGTTGTATGTTTTGGCGTGCATTATTATAACAAAACAAATTGCACTAACCTTATATATTCTCAGGAAAAGATTAACACTGAAAGCGTTAACAAGAAATTCATTGAAGAAATAAAACAAGAAAGAACAGAGGTTCTTGGAGAAAACCACAGTAAAGATGCTAAACGCAGCAGCTTAACGCTTGAGCAAGTTGTAGTCCAATCTCATAATTGTAAGGATGTTGTTTATAGTGTCGGTTAATAAAATGCATGATATAGCTAGTGCAACCCTACGTCATACCGCCGCAGAATAATTAACCGTCATACCGCCGCGGTATCTCAGCCGCTAACAAGAGATCCCGCTAACAAGCAGCGGGATGACGAATATACCGCCGCGGTATCTCTTAGCCGCTAACAAGTAGCGGGATACTTAACCATCATCTACACCGTCATACCGCGATTCATTCGCGGTATCTCGCTAACACGTAGCGGGATGACAGCAGTCCTACATCATATCGTCACGGTATCTCTTGGCCGCTAACAAGCAGCGGGATGACGGTTGTCGTTTAGCTACAAACGTTAAGAAATTTACTAAACGAAAAAAAAGGCAAAAGAAGCCCTAGTCATTGTCTATTTTCAGTATTGGCGTTTTTTAAGCCTTAAACACTGCAATTTAGCTGCTTTTAAATGCAACTAACCTTAGTTTAAATGTTTAAGAAATTTACTAAGCAGAAAAAAAGGCAAAAGAAACCCCGTGGTAATTAGTGTTCACTCCCTAATCCTGCAAATTGGCGTACTATACTGTCTTAAACGACTTATAAGCGCGTTTCAGCTTATATAGGTAAAAACCTAGAAATATTGTGAAGACATAAGGTGCACATAGTGCAAAAAATTAAAAATAAGACGCCAACTACGTTGTTTTCTTGCTGTTTAATCTGCACAGATGAAGATAACTGAATACCTTCAGTTTCATGATAAGGGGGCTGGCGAAGGGTGTCAAGTAAGTTTTTCTTTTCCGTGAATTCCCTTTGAAGTCGAGTATTGAAAATTGACTGGAGAGTTGTGGATTACTTTGTATATGTCATAACAAGCCATGGCACTCTCGGCAAAACCACTTAGTATCAACTTGAGTTTGCCTGGATAAGTAGCTATATCTCCGATTGCATATATTCTATCTCTACTGGTTCTAAGTGTAGCTGGGTCGACAATTATGCGGCCATGTTCTAACTCTATACCCCAACTGTTTATTGGACCAAGATTCATTGACAATCCAAAAAATGGCAGCAAAGAATCAGCGGATATTTCTTTTTCTTCCTTAGAGGCAATGTTTTTTACTATCACTGCGCTCAACTGCCCATTACCTCCTGCTAGTTCGTGTAATTGATATGGCACTACCAGTTCTATCTTTCCATCATTTTCAAGTGATTCTAATTTATTTCTAGTTTCAGGAGTGCAGCGAAATTCCTTTCTTCTATGTATCACATAAATTTTCTTTGCAACTTTAGAAAGTTCTACAGTCCAATCAGCTGCAGAATCACCCCCCCCCGCAATGACTATAGTTTTGTCCTGAAAATCAGAAATTTTATTTACACTGTAAAATACAGATTGATTTTCATATTCTAATATACCACTTAAGGGTGGACGGTTAGGTTCAAACATTCCGTTACCTGCAGCAACAATAACAGCCTTACATTTTACCTCTGTACCTGTGTTAGTTATGATAGTAAAGCTTTGATCACAGTTATTCGAAATCTTTTCCACTTTTTGACTTAAATGGTAAACAGGCTCAAATGGTGAAGCTTGCTCCGTTAATTGCTCAATTAATTTTTGGGCAGTAATTACAGGATAACCAGGTATATCATATATTGGCTTTTCTGGGTAAAGAGCTGTGCATTGTCCTCCTGCTTGATCCAAAACATCTATTATATGACATCTCATATCAAGCATTCCCGCTTGAAAAGCAGTGAATATTCCAATAGGCCCTGCACCTATTATTACTATATCGGTTTTCATATTCAGATGGTAATCTATTTATAGATATTAGCTTTCTTCGCTAATAAGGTCAATTTACAAAGGGATGTATTTTTAAAAGATGTGGCTAGATTAGATAAGATTTCCAGCGTTATGAACCACATAGTCCAAATAAGCTCTAAAAATCAGCTAACATCGCGGGATGCTGTGCGGACGGAATGGGATTCGAACCCATGGTACGCTCATCACGTACGTCAGTTTTCAAGACTGGTGCCTTAAACCGCTCGGCCATCCGTCCATTTCTTTTCTATCACAACATTTGATTTTAAGCAATCTATAAAAGCTTTACTTGCCCACGCAAAAGTTGCTAAACACACTACTCAATATTTCCTCAACATTAATAATTCCAATCACCGCACCAAGTTCAAATGCAGCAAGCCTCAAATCTTCAGATATCAACTCAATTGGATTATCGATATTAAAACGTTGTAAATGTTCCAGTGCTTTCTGCATGTGACTCCTATGTCTTTGCCGAGTAATCACAGGAGTGTCTCTATCATGCCCAAATTTTTCCTCTGCCTTCTTTTTTATGAGAGAGATCAACTTGTTTGTACCTATTCCCTTTAAAATAGAAATAGGTAGAAA
This sequence comes from Wolbachia endosymbiont (group A) of Urophora cardui, assembly GCF_964028435.1. Taxonomy (NCBI): domain Bacteria; kingdom Pseudomonadati; phylum Pseudomonadota; class Alphaproteobacteria; order Rickettsiales; family Anaplasmataceae; genus Wolbachia; species Wolbachia endosymbiont (group A) of Urophora cardui. The sequence goes on along the minus strand of NZ_OZ034774.1, from coordinate 278,738 downwards.
ATCTACATCGCCAATCAGTATATTTCTGTCATTAATTGCATCGTCAGCTTTGCTCAATACATAAATAGTATCGCTATTTACAACGTTGCAATTGATATTATAACGTTGTTCAAAAGGAAATAGTTCTATTCTTAGATCAGCTTCAAAAGACCTCTTTTTTGCTCGACTTATGCCTTCTGATTCTATCGGGTCTGAACTCTCACGAATTCCAGCAGTATCAGAGAGAATGATTGGGTATCCGCCAATGTCAATATGAGCTTCAAGCACGTCTCTTGTTGTGCCTGCATATTCAGAAACAATAGCAATATCACGCTTGGCTAAGAAATTAAATAGAGTTGATTTACCGACATTTGGTTCACCAGTTATTACAATATGTAAACCCTCACGCAACCTTTCGCCCCGTCTATTATCATTTAAATGCTCTTGTATCAACTGCACGAGAGATTGCACTTCATTATTAATTTTTTTCAATTCACTTTTTTCTGCCCAAATGTCCTCTTTTTCTGCCCAAATGTCCTCTGGAAAGTCTATATATGCTTCGATTTTGGATTGTATCGTTATTAATCTTTGCCTCCAATTGCTGTATAGTCTCTCCAATTCTCCCGATATCTGCTTAATCGCTTGTTTAGCTTGCATTTTCGTCTCAGCATCAATTAAGTCTGCAATCCCTTCTATTTGCGTTAAGTCAAATTTACTATTTAGAAAAGCCCTAAGTGAGAATTCTCCAGGCTTGGCCATAACGAAAATTTTTGATAATTCCTCCAAGATGATTTTTATGACTGCCTTGCTTCCATGCACTTGTAACTCTATAACGTTCTCGCCAGTGAAACTGTTTGGAGCAGGGAAATAGATGATTATTCCATTATCTATCAATTGATTGGAATCATCATATAGATCAACTAAAGTAGCAAATCTTGGTTTAATTTCTTTCTTAATATGAAAATGATTTAAAGCTTTAAGCGCGTAGTTGCCTGAAATTCTGATTACTGCAACTCCTGACTTACCCAATACGGTCGATAAAGCGAAAATAGTTTCATTTGTGTTTGTCATTATTTATATAAACTACTTAGCAATATTACACTTAAGAAACCAAAATACCTAATTTGAAAATATTCAAAATTTTTATCTATCTTGCTAGTTTATAGTAATATCATATTAATAAATACATTATATAAAAAACTGCAAAGGTCACTCAGGTGAAAATATTTATTTTGAAAACTGATAATATGATTTATAATTATCAACATAGGTTTTAAATATTTTATGCTCAAGAAATTAGCTTGGTATTGGTCTTTTGTAGAGTTAATTAAAGGGTTTGTTATTACATTAAAATATATGTTTAAGCCAAAGGTTACTTTGAGGTATCCTATGGAGAAGGGCCCTTTAAGTCCAAGGTTTCGTGGTGAGCATGCGTTGCGTAGGTATCCAAACGGTGAAGAACGATGCATAGCTTGTAAATTATGCGAAGTTATCTGCCCTGCTCAAGCAATAGTTATTGAAGCAGAGGAAAGAGAAGACGGTAGTCGTCGCACCACGCGCTATGATATTGATATGACAAAATGCATATACTGCGGACTTTGCCAAGAGGCATGTCCAGTTGATGCAATTGTGGAGGGTCCTAACTTTGAATTTGCTACTGAAACAAGAGAGGAGCTAATGTACAATAAAGAAAAGTTATTGCGTAATGGTGAAGTTTGGGAAGACGCAATTGCACTCAGGTTAAAAAAGAATAGACCGTACTACTGATGTTAAAAATTTATAGCTTTCAAATCATTCCTCTGTTACCCAGGTGCTGTTTTTCTGTCATTTCAGTGTTCCTTTTTTTGTCATCCCAGTGCGTGACACTGGGATCCAGGTATAAAAATATTTGTAAATTGTGCAATGGACAACAGATTTTAGGAGCATACGTTAAACTAATTTCCATTATAAAAATAAGATGGATCCCAGTGTCACGCACTGGGATGACAAAGAGAGGGTTAGACAAAAGGGTCGATAAATGATTAAAATTACTTTTCCAGCTGAAAAAAGAATAGAAGAATATGACGATAAAGTCACTGGCTTTGATATATTACAACTGGATGCTTTGAAAGAAGCAGTTGCATTGAAAGTAAACGGTGAGTTGTATGATCTCTCACGTGAAATTGAATCTGATACAGAGATAGAGGTGATACAACTGAGTGACGAAGTGGGTTTGGACATAATAAGGCACGATGCTGCTCATATAATGGCGCAGGCAGTGAAAGAGCTATTTCCTAATACTCAGATTACTATTGGCCCAACAATTCAGGACGGTTTTTACTATGATTTTGCTACAGATCGTACCTTCACTACGGATGATCTTGCTGCAATAGAAAAGAAAATGAAAGAGATTGTAAAAAGTAATCACAGATTTGTTCGAGAGGTTTGGACTCGCAAGCAGGCAGTTGATTTCTTTAGTGGTATAGGCGAAAAATATAAGGTTGAAATTATATCCTCTATACCAGAGAGTGAAAACCTAACTGTTTATAGACAAGGCGATTTTGTTGAGTTATGCCGCGGTCCACATTCTCCTTCAACTGGCAGAGTCAAAGCGTTTAAGCTTATGAAAGTTGCAGGAGCATACTGGCGTGGTGATTCTAAGGGTCCAATGTTACAGCGAATATATGGCACCGCATGGAGAAATAAGGATGAATTAAACGCTTACCTTGAGTGTCTCAAAGAAGCAGAAAAACGTGATCACCGCAAAATTGCTAAGGATATGGATTTATTTCACATCCAAGAGGAAGCTGTCGGGCAGGTTTTTTGGCATGAACAAGGATATACTCTATATAATGTTCTTGAGTCTTATATAAGAAAGAAATTGATAAATAATGGCTATTTTGAAGTAAAAACTCCTATTTTGGTAAGTAAAGAACTGTGGGAAAAGTCGGGACATTGGGATAAATTTCGTGAAAATATGTTCATTGTTGATGAATCTGAAAGCAAAAAGCTAGCAATAAAACCTATGAATTGTCCTTGTCATGTGCAGATTTTTAATTCTCACACGAGAAGCTATCGTGATCTACCAATACGTATGGCAGAGTTTGGTACATGCCATAGAAATGAAAGCTCAGGCTCATTGCACGGACTGATGCGAGTGCGTGGTTTTACGCAAGACGATGCACACATTTTTTGTATGGAAGAACAAGTAAATTCTGAAACTGTAAAGTTTTGTGACCTTTTAAAAGAAGTATATTCAGAGCTTGGATTCAATGAAATTTCTGTGAAATTTTCAGACCGTCCAGATATTAGAGCCGGTAATGATGAAGTGTGGGATAGAGCTGAAAAAGCGCTGCTTGAAGCCGTTAAAGAAGCGGTCTTGAGTTATGAACTGAGCCCTGGTGAAGGTGCATTTTATGGTCCAAAATTAGAGTTCGTTTTGAAAGACGCAATAGGCAGAAATTGGCAATGTGGAACATTACAAGTTGATTTCATTTTACCAGAACGTCTGGGAGCTTTTTATATAGGGGCAGATGGGCACAAGCATCACCCTGTCATGTTACATAGGGCAATTCTTGGGACTTTTGAGCGTTTTATCGGAATTTTGATAGAAAATTATGCAGGAAAATTTCCAGTTTGGCTTGCTCCAACGCAACTTGCTATTCTGACCATTACAAATGAAGCTGACGGTTACGCCACAGAAATTAGCAATATTTTAAAAGAACAAGGTGTGAGAGTCAAGACTGATTTGACCAATGAAAAAATTAGTTATAAGATACGTTTGCATAGTTCAAACAAGGTTCCTATATTATGGATTATAGGCAAAAATGAAGTTACAAGTAAAACTGTGTCAGTGAGAAATTTAGGATCAGAAAGACAGGAGTCTTTTTCTTTGGAAAAGGCTACTGAATCGCTGTTAAAAAGTGTTAATTTGAATTAAGGGAGTTAAAGTTTGCAAATAAAAAAGAACAATAAAAATAGAATTAATGAACTCATCACAGCTAAGGAGGTACGCTTAGTTGATCACAGTGGTGAAATGGTCGGAATTGTGCCAATAGAACAAGCTTTGGCATCTGCTCAGAATGTCGGTTTAGACTTGGTGGAAATTGCACCTGATTCAACTCCTCCAGTATGTAAAGTTCTGGATTACAGCAGACAAAAATATGATGCAAAAAAGAAGGCAAGTGAAGCAAAAAAGAAACAAAAAGCATTAACTATAAAAGAAGTTAAACTGGGTCCCAATATTGGTGATCACGACTACGAAACAAAATTGCGTCAAACAATGGATTTTCTTGTGCATGGACATAAAATTAAAGTTACAATGAGATTTAGAGGGAGAGAGCTTATAAACACTGAAGTTGGACTGGAAAAATTAGAACGGCTAATTAGAGACACTGAAGATATTGCAAAGGTAGAATTAGCACCTAAAAGAGAAGGAAATCAATATTTTTTAACTTTGGTTGCTAAGTAGCAAAACGGCTTAAGAAGTATAAGTAGAGTTAAATTATCGCTCTCTCTTTGATAACATGGCGAAAATGTCTTATTAATCCTTGAATCGGCCAAGCTGCAGCATCACCAAGCGCGCAAATTGTATGTCCTTCTATTTGAGTTGTAAGGTCAAGCAGCTTATCTATTTCATCAGGCTTAATATCTCCTGCCACCATCCTCTTCATAATCCTCCACATCCATCCAGTACCTTCACGGCATGGTGTACATTGTCCACAGGACTCATGCATGTAAAAGTGTGATAACCTCTCTATTGCAGCTATTATATCAGTTGATTTATCCATCACTATTACAGCAGCAGTACCAAGCCCTGATTGTGCGGTTCTTAATGAATCAAAATCCATTTCAATAGCATCGCATATAGATTTTGGAATTAATGGCACTGAAGACCCACCAGGTATTACAGCAAGTAAATTATCCCAACCCCCTCGCACTCCACCTGCGTATTTTTCAATCAATTCACGTAGTGGAATTCCGAGCTCTTCTTCAACATTACACGGGTTGTTTACATGTCCTGAAATACAAAAAATCTTAGTACCAGTATTATTTGGTTTACCAAGAGATGCAAACCATTCTCCTCCGCGATTTAGAATATCTGGAACCATGGCTATAGTTTCAACGTTGTTTATTGTGGTTGGACAGCCAAAAAGTCCAACACCTGCGGGAAATGGAGGTTTCATGCGAGGAAAGCCCTTTTTTCCTTCAATTGATTCGAGTTGAGCTGTTTCTTCCCCACATATGTAAGCTCCTGCACCCCTATGGATAAACACATCAAGATCATAACCTGATTTGCAGGCATTTTTTCCAATTAAGTTTTCTTTATAGGCTTCCTCAAGTGCTTTTTTTAGAACTAAATATTCATTATAAAATTCACCCCTGATATAAATATACGCAACTGATGCGCTGATCGCTTTGCCGGCTAGGAGAATTCCCTCAAGTAACTTATGTGGCTCATATCGCAATATATCTCTATCTTTACATGTACCAGGTTCTGACTCATCTGCATTGACTACTAAATATGCTTTTGGGAGATTTTTGGGCATAAAGCTCCACTTAAGGCCGGTGGAAAATCCTGCACCCCCTCGACCTCTCAAACCAGATTTCTTTACTTCATCAATGATCTTTTCTGATCCTAAATCTAGTAACTCCTTTGTTTTTTGCCAGCTACCACGTTTTTTTGCACCCTTAAGTAGTGGAGTTTCTTTACCATTTAGGTTGGTGAATATTTTGTCTTGTTCTTTTAGCATGTTTTTCAAAATTTGTGAGTGATCCCGACGCGATTCGAACGCGTGACCCACTGATTAAAAGTCAGTTGCTCTACCGGCTGAGCTACGGGATCATTTCATTTTTCAGCTATACTAAACATCAATACAGTTTTTATCCGTTTTAATCAAACTAAAATTTTCATGTGTGGTTAAATAAATTATATAATATACTGCGTTAGTGATAATTTAGTTAAAAAATCTATGGATAATTTAAAAAATTTTTAAAGGAAAACTTCTTGTTAATTTTCAGTTCACAGATTTATTTGGATGGTGTGAAGTATAACGCTAAGGAGATAAGAAAAATAGAAAACTGTATATACCCTGCAGAATTTGTGCACTATTATAATGCTTAGCAATAGCCTATAGCTAACACGTCACACTGCTGCAGATAGATTCCGCTAACACGCAGCGGAATGACGGTTTTTCAAATTGTCAGTAAATCTAAGTCAGTTTAGCTATAACAGATAAATATTTCTTGCATTTCAGCCTGAGTGATTTATGCTTTAAGCAAGAATTGGGGGCATAGCTCAGCTGGTAGAGCATCTGTTTTGCACGCAGAAGGTCAGCGGTTCGATCCCGCTTGCCTCCACCAATATAGGTTCTAGCATATCATAAAGTCAGCTTATTTTAGCCCATTAGTATTTTATACTAGTTCCCTAAAAAATCCCTCTTTCTGTAACTTTTCTTTATGCAAGTAATGTTTGTTATTATAATTCTAATATATACCAATTTAATAATAAATTAATCAATAAATGTTAGAATACTAACAGTTAATTTATTGGTAATGCCTATGAGTGGAAAAAAGCATGTTTTTAAGATGGTACCTGGAAAGTCTCTTGTGATAAGCGAAGGAATGACATGCTATCCAGGCAAAAATGTTTGTTTAGGAACCTCTTTTTCTGGCAGAGATAATGCTGATGTGAGTAGACCATACAAAATTGCTAAACTTGCTTTTATACCGCTGAATGATAAAAGTGAAGAGGTGCTAACACTAAACGTAAACTTCTGTCAATTTCATAACGGAATGTATACTTGTCTTAATGAATCGGGACAAAGTCTGAACGCTAATAACTGGTATAACCGAGATGCCACTAATAATTCTCTTATATACCTTAATGATCAGCTAGTAAACGTAGTAACTAGTGTAGGAGATAACAGTGAAAGATACAGTAGTGTGGATTTTCTTGCACAAGCTGTATCGTATCAATACGTAACGCGAGACGAAAGTGGTAAATACTATTTCTCAGATAAAAAAGGAAATATTATCGATTCACCTTACAATACAGCGCTGCAAAAAAACGTAGCACCTTGTAATGCAGGGGAAATAAAGGAAATAGTGAATAATATGTTACTTGATATACCTATTCAACTGCAAAAAATAATTTTTGAACTGAATTCAAATCAACTCCAGATTTTAGCACAGAATTTAACGAATGAGCAGCTGCAAAAAATAATTCCTGAACTAAATTCAAACCAGTTGCAGGTCTTAGCAGAGAACTTAATGGATGAACAACTCCAAGCTTTAGTGGATCATCTAACCAATCACCAGCTAAAAACCCTTGCTCAGGAACTAAATCCAGAAAAGTTACAAATAATTGTTCCTCTTTTAGATAAAAATCAGCTTACAAACCTAGTGAAAGACTTAAATCTAGACCAAGTAAAAGAAATTTTCCCTCACCTTAAAATGAATCAGTTTCTGGAGGCTATCAAGACAATAAGCAATGATCAGTTTGTAGAACTAATAAAAGATGCAGATGAGAAAAGTATAAACACTATTTTGGACGAAACGTTGAAAAATCGACTTCCAGCCCTAGTACACAATTTAGAAGGAGATAGATTACATGATTTAATTAATAAGCTAGACCACAAGAAACTTGCAATAGTAGCTCGAGATTTAACTGATCCTAATAAGATTCAGATTATCATTAAGTCTTTAGTTGATAACCCAGACAAACTTCAAGCTTTGACTCCTGCAACAATGTTGCAATAAACTTTGGTCCGCTTTTCCACTGTGTGTGAAAGAGTCTGGCAGCTCTTTTACTCGAAACACGATATGCACGTCTTCATGGTTAATCTCAATTCGCTTAACTAATGTTCTAATGATATCACGTCTAGTTAGCCAATCTGCGTTATCAAGACTTGAGTTAACGCTAGAAGAAAACTCTTCTAAAGTAGTCACCACTAGAGTTAAGTCTTGTTCAAGTCTTTTTTGATCAAATATCTTTTTCTTTTGCTCTCCGATCATTTGTAAGGTTTGTTTCATTGCTTTAATTCTTGGTTTAAACTCTTCTTCATTGATGTATCCTTGAGTATAGCCATCAATAAGCCTTGCAATGCCACAGTTTAATTGATCTTCTTTTTTCTCAAGAAAGTCACTTTTTTGATCTAATGGTGATTTTTTAATCTCTGAAAGTCTACGCTTGTATTCTTCTAATATCCGAGTAGGATTTTTCAATAGGTATTTTACCTCTTCCCATACAGCCACGTCTAATACATCTGTACGAATCATTCTATTATTACACATTTTATTGCCACCAAAGTGACCTCGCTCCGTACCAGTACAACGATAATATGTTCGACGAGCGCTAGAGCAAGTGCTAATACCATGATATCCATAATGACAAAGCTGACATACTGTTAAACCTTGCAACAAGTAATTTGCTCCCATTCGTCTTCTCCTAGCTATTCTTTTATTTTCAGTTAGCTGTTCTTGAACTATATCAAATAAATCTTCGTTTATAATATTAGGTACAGGAATATAAATCCAATTTTCTTTATCAGTACGAAAAGTAGAATAATTGTCTTTCGGTTGCTCACAAGAGCGTTTCTGTGGTCTTACGTGTTTTAATTTTACTCCTAGCTTTTTTTTACCGAATGCTGCTTGTCCTTTATAAGCAGGATTTTGTAATAGACGACAGACTACACTCCTATCCCAATACCTTTTTCCTGTTCGTGTTACGATGGACATAGCTCTTAATCTATGACATACTTCTCCAATGCTTACTCTTCCCCTTCCCACCCAAAAAAACATTTTACGAATGACTTCAGCTTCCTCTTCATTAATTTCAAAAAAGGCTTGTCCTCCTCCTATATGCTTATTTATATAACGATAGCCATAAGGAGCTCCACTCATTACATTTATACTGCCTTTATTGGCTGCGTGAATCTTGCCTCTACGACTTCGTTCCATAATTTTTGCACGTTCATATTCTGCTATCATACCCTGTATTTGTAATAGTAATTGAGATTCTGGATTATCGTCAATTTGACAATTCAAGAAAACTGTTTCTACACCCAATTTCTTAAATTCATCAACTAATAACATTTGATGTACATATTTGCGAGCCAAACGATCAGGAGAATGAATATAAACCTTATTAATATTACCTTCTGCTATTTGATCTCTTAATTTTTCTAAACTAGGACGTATTATATCAGAGCCACTATAACCATTATCAATAAATTTATATTCACTTAGTAATTTATGTCCATCAGCACTAATCTTATTCTCTATAGCAGTAATTTGGCTTGCTATTGTATCTCCTTGCACTTGTTTTCCTGAAGAAACTCTCGCGTACAGACTAACAGTTATCATTGCTCCCCCTTAAATTGATTCTATTGTTACATTCAAAAATTTTCTCCTTTTGGCTCCCATTTACTTGTTTATTTAATGCTAGTTTTTTATATGCATCTAATAAGTACAATTCTGCTAACCGATTAGGTTCATAACTATAGCTAACACGAACAGTCAGTTTCTTTTTTCCCATGAGCTTTCCTTGAAAATATATAAATATGTTCATATATCACTCATCGAAACAGATGGTCAGTTGATCGTTGGTTCTATAAGTGAAAACAACTCCTCGTTCTTTGAGTAGAAGCTGCCGGGAAATTATTTTTTTTAGTTTTATGTTTGTTGCAACATTGTTGCAGGGGTATTTGCTCGCAATATGTCTAATGAGCAGTTTAAAGAACTTTTGGATAACATAGGCGCAGAAGAGCTTAAAGACATCATTCACAAACTGCCTTATGAGAAAGTGACAGCTGTGATTGGTGATCTCAGCAATCAAGATCAGTCTAAAGCTATTATTGATGCATTAAAAGAGAAGTTTGATGAACAAAACAAGAAACAAGAGGAAATGAAAGAAAAACTTGAAGAACTTAAGGAATTGCTGGAAGGTGATGATATAGTTAACCCCAATCAATTTAGCTATCAACATTCTTCTGTAGTAAATGAAGAGTATTACCTTAACAGTAATGATGCTTATACTGTTCAGGATTACTCCATATCTGTTTAGCAGATTACAGAAGATAATGAATAACATTATTTTTAATATTATTATTTAAGGAGTTAATAAACATGAATAATTCAACAGAAGATAAAAAATTTAATGTGGAGTTAATTGAGGCACCATTAAAAGAGATAACAGGAACTAAAGGGATGGTAAAAGCTGACACATTTGTAGAATCAGTCAATCCCATAATAAAACATATCAATAATGTAGTAAGCCAAACCACACAGCACTTATCTACAATAAAGAAGGAAATTGGTGATAAAGATTCAGGTTTAATTGGGAAAATCGATAAATTGAGAGATGAAGTAGATTCATTCACGGATTCTGACATAACAAATCCCAACACCTTTTTTTCTCCAGAGTTAAATCCACTAGGATAGAAAATAGCTAATAATTAGCAAAAATAAGAAAAAGTAATAGCCCAGTGGGCTATTACTTTTTTCACATACCATTTCAAGGTAACTAGTTAGTTTTAAATTCTAATTTTTTATAGGAGTTAATATGAGTAATTACAGTGTAAAAGAAAGCGAAAGCAACTTTGGAGTAACAAGCAGAATGAGCGGTACCAATCGTAGAATAATAAATGACATAGAGGTCAAAATTAAGCCTAAATCTTTTGAAGGCAATAAAGAAAAGAATGCGTCGGTCGATTACGTCCACAAAATTCTAGATAAACTAGTCAAAGATTTAAATGACACATTTGTTCCTAAATTGAATGACGTGTTGAAAGGTCATCAAGATTATATGGATGAATTGTATGATAATTCAAATAGGGTTGAAGAGCTAGTTATGGATAATAAGAAGGATCTTAAATTTTTGAAAGAAAACTTTGACAACCTAAACGAAGAGGTTGGAAAATTAAAAACAGGAACAACTGGTGGTGATAACATAGATGAATGGGAAGCGCCAACTCACTCTGATATATTATAGTAGTTAGGAAAGTAACAGCTTGCTAGCAGGCTGTTACTCTCTCTACATATCGTTTCAATACAGCTGAATTAGGGAATCTATTTTAAAACTTTCGGCATATAGTTCTCATCATGTTTTGCAAACACTGTATCTGCAAGAAAAGTACTATTATCAAACATTTTACCTTGCACAACAACACCACTTTTTTCTGAAAACATTGGTGGAAGTATTCCCTGATATTTCACCATAACGCTCTTATTAAAATCTGTCATTTGAAAAATCACTTCGCTTTCGCTCCGTATCACACTATTTTCAACAACCATTCCACCAACACGGATTGGCTTTTGATTATTTGGTAAAACTATTGCCTCACTTACTGTATAGAAAAATGAGATATTTTCTTTGAGCGTTGTTAAAATAAAAAAAACTGCACAACTTAAAAAGCAGAAAATTCCTGAAGTTATAAGTAATCGCTTATGTTTCTTCTTCATTATTACTTTTAAGGCCCTCTAAGATTTTTTTACTTTTAATATAGCAAGAAATGGTAAAAATTAGCTCTCCAGCAATCAGCGTGAAACTAATAAGGTAAGCAAAAATTACATATGTATTCATAATGCATTATCAATAAATAACTCACCTGCATCAAAATAAATTAAGCTTCCATCCTTTTGCTGCAACACCAATTTACCACTTTTATCTATATCAGCAAAAATTCCTTCATACAATTTGTCAGCTAACTTTACACTGATTTGCTCATTCATTTTGAATGCTTTTTTTAACCACATTTCTCTTATAGCATAAAACCCATCAAATAGCCATTGCTTTCTTAGCTTATTAAAATTTATTATTAATTCCTTTAACAGATCCATGTTAGACACAGATTCACCGTAATTGCTAATGCACGTTGTTCCTGGAAGTGGTGCATGATTGACATTAATTCCAATTCCTATAATGAGCCAATTCGAATTGGATCTTTTTTCAAGCAATATTCCACTTATTTTCTTGCCATCGATTAGAATGTCATTTGGCCATTTATGTTGAACGTTACTGTCACTTATAAATGATAGTAACGTGTTGCCAACAGCAAGAGCAGTAACAAAAGTCAATTCTGTCAATTTGCTGACATCCGTTTCTTGGTTAATTATCAAACTCGCATAGAGATTACCCTCTGGAGAAATCCAGCTTTTTCCAGTGCGTCCCCTACCTTCTGTTTGTTTATCAGCAATAATGACAGTTTCATTTGATATTCCTTTATCAATTAAATCTAACGCTTCTTCGTTAGTGCTTGAAACTTCTTTGTAATGATGAATATGAAAGCCCTTAGGGATCACCTTGTCAGCCCTTTAGTTCAATGAGTGAGTAAAACGTATAAGAAAAGAACGAGGTTGATAAGTGAAGCCACTGAAGTGATAATGAATAGACCCTTAGAATAAGCAACCTTATTACCACTAGCTTTATCAAAATACATAACTTTCATGATATTTAAATAATAGTAGCATGATATCACACTCGCTATTACAAGGATCAAAGACAGGCTGATAAAGCCAGAATTTATTAAACTTTTGAATATAAAAAATTTAGCGATAAAACCTGCAAGTGGAGGTATTCCCGACATCGAGAGTAACAGTACAGAAAGATGAAATGCTACAATTGGGTGTTTCTTCCCTATACCAGATAAATTTGCAATATCACAATCGTCATCGTCAATTTGTACGAGATATGAGAATAGTCCTATGCTTGTGATGATATATATCACCAAATACATTAAGGCACTATCTGTTCCTGCTTGTGTAAAAATAGAAAGTGAAGCAAATATAAAACCAATGTGACCAATTGAACTGTAAGCAAGCAGCCTTTTTAAGTTTTGCTGACGCAAGGCCCCAAAAGCTGAGATAAGCACAGACAATGCTGAAACGTATAAGAAAATAGGCTGAACATAACTTTTTACATTTACTAACTCTTCATTCATCAATCGAATTAAAAATGTTACAAGTGCAGCTTTTGGGGCCGTAGAAAAAAACGCAGTTACTATGGTAGGTGCACCTTGATAGACATCTGGAGCCCACATATGAAAAGGAGCAATAGCAAGCTTGAAACACAAACCAATAAGGATAAAAACTAACCCAAAAACTATTCCATAAGTTATCTGATGGTTTTGCAAGAATGAACAGAGCTCAGAGAAATTGACTTGTCCTGTATATCCATAAAGCAGCGACATTCCATATAGCATAATGCAGGAAGATAGTGCACTAAGTGTAAAATATTTCACTCCTGCTTCACATGAATAAGCTGAATCTTTATTAAAGCTCGCAAGAACATATAAAGATATACTCATCAACTCAAAAGCTAAGTAAAAAGAAATCAGACTATTTGCTGAAACCAAAGTTATCATGCCAAATAGCGCAAAAAGAATCAGTATTGAAAATTCATATTTATAGTCATATTTTGATAAATTCAGCATCAAAAGTATTAAAATTCCTGTGCTGAGAATTAACCCTTGGGCTGACCTGATGTATAAATTGAGTTTTAACAACGAATTAAAGAGAAAAATTTCATTGTTTTCTGCCGAAATAATTAAAATAATCAAAGTTACCACTGTGCAGCCAAGTGCTAATAAGTTGATAGTTCGGCGGTTAAATATAATTCCAAGCAGTAGCAACACTAACGAGGAGATAATAGAGAACGTTTCCGGCAATATCTGTATATAATTCATAGCGCATTATATTTGACTAACAAATTTGCCATACATGGCTTCAAATAATTCAGTGCAAGGGTTGGGTAGAATCCAAGCAAAATAACAAACACTGCAAGCAGAATTAAGACAGAAAATTCTATGCTATCCAAGCGATTATTTAATAATTTAGAATAGCTAACCCCCCATATTATTTGCTTACATAAATTCAGCATATAAACTGCGCTTAAAATAGTGCCAAGTGCGATAAATCCTGTAAAAAAACCTATGCTCTTAAACATTCCAACCATAGCCAAAAACTCACCTATGAACCCAGATGTTCCAGGTAGCCCTATTGAAGCCATTGAAAACAAAATGAACATAAAACCAAATTTTGGCATTGTATTTACTATGCCAAAGTACTTTGCAATCTCCAAAGTTCCAGTTCGAGTATATAGCATTCCAACACACAAAAATAAAGCAGCAGAAATAAGGCCATGACTAATCATTTGAAATATGCTACCCAGTACTCCTTCCTCACAAAATGAAAAGAGGCCAGCGGTAACGATTCCCATATGTGCTATTGAAGAATAAGCTATTAACTTCTTTATATCATCTTGAGCAAACGCAACTAGAGAAGCATATATCACCGCAATAATGCTCAGCACAACAACGAAATTTGAAAAATACAAACTTGCCTGAGGAAGCATTGGAATAGAAAACCTTAAAAATCCATATCCCCCCATTTTAATAAGCAAGCCAGCTAAAATCACAGACCCAGAAGTTGGTGATTGCACATGCGCATCAGGAAGCCAAGTGTGAAATGGAAACATAGGTACTTTTATTGCAAAAGAAATAAAAAATGCAATCCACAGCAATGACTGCACTTCAAGATCAAGGCTTGGCACTAATGTAGCTAATTTTTGTATACTAAACGTTCCAAAAACACTATAGATGTATACCAACCCAAGTAGAAATAATAATGAGCCAGTTAATGTATAAAGAAATAACTTAAACGTCGCATATATCCTTTGCTTCCCTCCCCAAATGCCAATAATAAAGAACATTGGTATTAAGACAGCTTCAAAAAACACATAAAAGCTTATAGCATTCAGTGAAACGAAAAAACCGACTACAAAACTCTCAAGCAGTAGAAATAATGCCATATAGGCTTTTAGGGTCGTATAACTCATTTTGCAATTATAGAGCATACAAATAACAAACAAGAAGGTCGTAAGTAGAAGGAAAAGCAACGATATTCCATCCACCCCTATTCCAATATCTCTTACTGGATAGCTGACAAACTGAAAGTCCGCATTGTTATAATCAAATTCTATACAAGCTACAATGCTAAGCAAAAATGGAAGTACAGCAAAAAATAGGGCAAGGAATCTTAAGTGTATAGATTGATGATTAATCCTGATCGAGGATAAAATCAACGCTCCTATCAGTGGAAGCAAGAATATACTAAGTAACAACACCTTCTATTTAATTCCAATAATATATAAAGCACCGATTATTAAAGTAACAAACATAATAAATGCATAATCAAATATATAACCAGTTTGTAACTTTATAGAACTTTTTGAACATTCGTTAACCAACCTTACAACACCATTTGGTCCAAATGAATCAATAGCCTTAACATCAAACTTCCATAGAAGCCTAGATATAAACCTTATCGGTGCAATTATAACAAACTCATACACCTCATCAAAGTACCATTTATTCTGCAAAAACTTAAGTAAAAATTTACTCTTAATTTGCCTAATTACTTGATATTGGTAAATCAGGT
The DNA here is from genome assembly GCF_964028435.1 of Wolbachia endosymbiont (group A) of Urophora cardui. Taxonomy (NCBI): domain Bacteria; kingdom Pseudomonadati; phylum Pseudomonadota; class Alphaproteobacteria; order Rickettsiales; family Anaplasmataceae; genus Wolbachia; species Wolbachia endosymbiont (group A) of Urophora cardui. The sequence continues at coordinate 263,342 of NZ_OZ034774.1, read as the reverse complement.
ACGCAAGAGCTATTCCACTTAGGCTTGCCAAGGTTGGTAGTAGTTTTATAAAGAAATTATGAACTCCATGCTCATCAATCACCATTAAACTTGATTTCCAAAACGCATTACTAGTTATGTTCAAAATATTTGCTCCCCACACTCCAGAAAATACCGATCCAAAAGCAAGTATCAGTAATGGTATAAGCATAATCTTCGGTGCTTCATGTATATTAATTTTACTTTGTTTTTGGCTATGGAACACAAGAAGCAATAACCTCCAAGAGTAAAACGCTGTGAAGAATGCAACAACTAAGCTTATTACAAAAGCAAAGCTATCCGTGCTATAAGCATGTTCAATTATCAAATCCTTTGAGTAAAAACCTGCAAATGGAAATATTCCAGAAAGCGCAAGAGACCCAATCCACATGAGAGTGTGAGTGCAAGGGATTTTCTTCCAGCAATTTCCCATTTTCTGAATGTTTTGCTCATGATGCATTGCATGAATTACATTGCCAGCACCAAGAAATAGTAGAGCTTTAAAAAAAGCGTGTGTCATTAAATGAAAAATAGCAACATTGTAAGCAGAAAGCCCACATGCCATGAACATATAACCAAGTTGGCTGCAGGTTGAATAAGCAATTATTTTTTTTATATCGTTCTGAGTAATCGCAACCGTAGCTGCAAAAAAAGCAGTAAGTGCCCCAACAATAACTATTAATTCTCGTGCCACATTTGATAGCTCAAACAATGGAGAACATTTTGCTACTAAAAATATACCTGCTGTTACCATCGTTGCTGCGTGAATGAGTGCAGAAACAGGGGTTGGCCCTTCCATTGCATCTGGCAACCAAACATGTAAACCAAGCTGTGCAGATTTACCCATACAGCCAATAAAAAGTAATATGCATATTATATGAATTATTTTAAATTCACAGCAGAATGCCCTAATGTTCTGTGCGCCAAGAAGATCAGCTGTGTCAAAAACTTCAGTAAATTTCAAAGAGTGAAATGTATAATAAATAAGAAAGATTCCAATTAATAGTGCAAAGTCTCCTACCCTATTTACAACAAATGCTTTAATTGCTGCATTATTTGCAGAATATTTTTGGAACCAAAATCCTATGAGTAAATAAGAACATAGGCCAACCCCTTCCCAGCCAAAAAAAAGCTGCACGAAATTATCGCTTACAACCAGCACAATCATGCAAAACGTAAATAGCGATAGGTAAGAAAAAAACCTCGACTTCCCTTTATCATGCTCCATATAACCGATAGAATAGAGGTGGACTACTAGTGAAACGGTGGTAATAACAATAAGCATTAAGGATGAGAGAGCATCCACACTAATTGCCCAATTTACTTTTAATACACTTAATGAAAACAAAGGAAATAAAACTAAATGATAGTTTTCAGAGAAGGTGAGAAAAACATACCAAGATAAAACTGCAGATATTCCAATCCCTGCCGTTGTAACTAACTGACTTTTTCTAAAAAGTGCTGCAAATAGCGAACCAAAGAGTGGCAAAAATACTATTAATTTCAGTATATCCATCATACTTTCATTCTTTCATTAAGTTCGCTTGTTCAACATCTATATTGCCACGACTTCTATAATATACAACCAATATTGCAAGCCCAACTCCTGACTCTGCTGCCGCAACAGTCAACACAAACATCACAAAAATTTGCCCTACTATATCATTCATAAAGGCAGAAAAAGCAACTAAATTGATGTTAATCGCCAGCAATAATATTTCTATTGATAACAGTATATTGATTATGCTCTTACGGTTAATGAAAATACCGCACACCCCAATAGTGAACAAAATAGCAGCAACTATCAAAAAATGATTTAATCCTATTTCCATTCTACTCCTTTTCCAAATTTAGCCTTAACCAATTTTACAGATGAAGATTGTGTCAATTGCTTTAATACATTCTGTTTTTTAACTCCTTTTTTCTTGTCCTGCAAAGTAAGAGCAATTGCACCGACAATTGCAACAAGCAGCAGAATACCAGAAAGATGAAAAGCGTACATGTAGTCAGTGTAGAGCAAATTACCGATAGCTTTCACGTTATTGGCATTATAGTTTATAACATTACTTATATTCAGCGTTGAGCTGCGGATTACAAAACTGATAATCAGAAAAAACACAACACATAATATAGCACCAGGAGTGAAATGCTTCGCAAAACCCTGGCGCAACCTTATGTAGTCAATATCGAGCATCATAACTACAAAAAGGAATAACACTGCAACCGCACCGATATATACTATCAGCACCATCATAGCAATGAATTCAGCTCCAAGGAGAATAAAAAGAACTGCAGAATTAACGAAGGTGAAAATTAAAAATAATACTGCATGCACAGGATTTCTTACACTAATTACACAAACAGCAGATAAAATGCTAAGAATTGCGAAAAAATAAAAGAAAAAAGGCATCGATACTTTAACTGCAACAACAATTACTAATTTAAAGTGACTATCGTTGTAAAGTCAATACTAAATGCCTACCTTATGGATTAAACACTCAGGGATAAGGACATTCTTAATTGCAGTACACATACTCATATCAGGATCATTTTGCTTCTCTTCACTGACCTTTTCACAAAATTTTCCAATACCATAACCCACCAGTGCACCAACAACAGTGGCTGCAATAAATACTGCAACAGCAACAACAGGAGTTAAAGCAGCAGCTCCTGCAAGATATGCTATGCTCAAACCTAAAAATAAGCCAATTGCTGTACTGTAGCCAGCATAATATTTGCTATTGTTTTCAGGACTGAATGGTAGATTTTGATTATGGTAATGTACAACAACAGTACAATTTGTAAGCTTAGCTTCTAGCTCTTTTCTAACTTCATCACCAACACCTTCGGTTAAGATAAGATGTTGAAGCTTTGTAAAGTTACCATTAGCTAAAGCTTTTGCACCTTCATTACGAATGTAGTTGTCTTTTAAACTAAGGTATTCAAGCTTTGTAAGATTGTTATTAGCTAAAGCTTTTGCACCTTCATCACCAATATTGTTGTTTTCTAAGTTAAGCTGCTCGAGATTTTCAAACTTACCATTGGCTAAAACTTTTGCGCCCTTTTTACCAATCTTATTCCGGGTTAAATTAAGTTGAACAAGATTGATAAGATTACCTTCAGCCAACCCTTTTGCACCTTCATCACCAATATTGTTGTTTTTTAAATTAAGCTGCTTGAGATTTTCAAGCTTACCATTGGCTAAAGCTTTTGCACCTTCATCACCAATATTGTTGTTTTCTAAGTTAAGCTGCTTGAGATTTTTAAGCTTGCCATTGGCTAAAGCTTTTGCACCTTCAACACTAATATTGTTACTCAATAAGTTAAGTCTAGTCAGACTGGTAAGACTAGCTAAAGCTTTTGCACCTTTATCACTAATGTTGTTCATGGATAAATCAAGTGAAGTAAGATGTGTAAGCTTAGCTAACTCTTTTGCATCTTCATCATCAATTTTACACCATTCTAGACCAAGTTCTGTAATGTGTGTTTCATTTTGTAAAAACCTTACTAGCTCTTTAACCACTATATCTACAGCAACACATCCATGTATAAAAAGTGCATTGCCTTTAATATATTTGTCAAAATCCATTTTTCCTCCTCACAAGAATTATCATATAAACATTTTAGCCTGTATCTCAGTGATTGTCAATTATTGACTTGTATCCTTATAATGTAAGGTATTGGAACTGAAATAGATTGTCCCGGCAGGTTATACTAGAATTAGTACAATAAATTGGTATGGTGGGACCATACACCTAGGACATTCTTTAACTGTTCTATTCAATAAAACCTTTACAATATTTCGATCATAGGTTTAACTTTACGAAGTTATAATCTATAGAGCTGCAAATGAACGATTATCTCTCACTGCTAAATCCAGAACAACAATTAGCTGTAACTAACATAGATGGACCGGTTTTAATATTGGCAGGAGCCGGAACCGGAAAAACAAGAACGATCACTTCAAGAATAGCGCACATAATTAGGAACGGTCACGCTTACTCTGATGAGATATTAGCAGTGACATTCACAAACAAAGCAGCAAATGAGATGGTATCAAGGGTACTTGAGCTAACAGGCACAAACATACCATGGCTTGGCACTTTCCATGCAATTGCAGCAAAAATTCTACGTCATCATGCTGAAGTCGTGGGGCTAAATTCCAATTTTACAATTATTGGTGTGGATGACCAATTACAGGTAATAAAAAACATCATGAATGAAATCAGCCCTGATTACCTATCAGAAAAATGTAAGACCATTATGAATATTATTCAGCAATGGAAAGAGAAGTGTTTGTTGCCATCTGAAGTGGAAGACGTTCAATCATTTAGATCAGTATACTTGATTGCACTCAAAGTCTATCACCAGTATCAGGAAAGGTTAAAATTCCTTAACTCTGTCGATTTTGGTGACTTATTGCTATATAACATACAACTCTTTAATCAAAAGACCGAAGTTCTGTCCTACTACCAAAACAAGTTTAAGTATGTCATGGTAGATGAGTATCAAGATACAAATGCAATACAATATCTTTGGCTAAAATACCTTGCAAAAAAGCACTCAAATATTTGCTGTGTGGGAGATGACGATCAGTCAATATACAGTTGGCGTGGTGCAGAAGTTGAAAACATTTTAAAATTTTCTGATGATTTTAAAAATGCAAAAACTGTCAAACTAGAGTGTAACTATAGATCAACATCTCACATACTTGCAACTGCGTCATATGTTATCAATCACAATAAAACTCGGCTAGAAAAAAAATTGTGGACAACAAACGTTGAAGGGGAAAAGGTAAATCTAATAAAATTATGGGACGGAAAAGCTGAAGCAAGGTTCATAAGCGAACAGATATTAAAGCTCAATAAATACAGATTTAGTGACATTGCAGTGCTGGTAAGGGCCACTTTTCAAACTAGAGTTCTCGAAGAGTATTTTATAAAATATTCAATTCCCTACAAGATTATAAGTGGCGTAAAATTCTACGAACGTCAGGAAGTCAGGGATATAATTGCATATTTAAGACTCGTTACAAACAATAACGATGACTTAGCTTTCGAAAGGATCGTAAATCGGCCAAAAAGAAGCATAGGAGCTACAACTCTAAAGAAAATATACACGACTGCTCAGGATAACAAAATTTCTTTTTTTGAGGCAGCAAAAATATTAGTTAATAGTAATCAAGTAACCGAAAGAATTAAACTCTCACTAAATGATTTTTTAAATAAAATTAAAGCTTGGGAAGAAATAGTAAGCGTAAAACCACTGCATGAATTCGTTAAAATCGTAGCAAACCAATCAGGGTATATTGAAATGCTTGAAAATGAGGAGGTAACAGGCTTAGCACGAATAGAAAATGTCAAGGAGCTCATCTCATCTTTAAAAAATTTCGATAATGCCACAACTTTCTTGGAGCATATAAGTCTAGTGATGGAAGTGGATAATATGAATAACGATGACACCGTATATGTTATGACTCTTCATGCAGCCAAAGGACTTGAATTCCCGTGCGTGTTTCTACCTGGTTGGGAAGAGGGATTATTTCCTCATCAAAGATCTTTTGAAGATAAAAGTGGTAAAGCTTTAGAAGAAGAAAGGAGACTCGCATATGTTGGCATAACCAGAGCCAAAGAAAGGTTAATCATTTCATGTGCAGATAGGAGGGAAATTAACAACCAGTGGCAACCGATGCGCACTTCTCGGTTCATTAAAGAATTGCCAAGAGAAAATGTTGAGGTAATCAAGAGTAACGCCTACTGTTGAAGCTATAACTGCAGATAAACATATCTTACAAATCTGAATTACTTCAACTATATGTGTAACCAGACTGCATTCTGTGATTTTTAGCAAAACATGATCTTTCATTTGAGCTTTCTTCAATTTAAAATAAATACAGAAAATTGCTGCCTATAGCTAAACTGACTTAGATTTACCGACAATTTGAAAAACCGTCATTCCGCTACTAGTTAGCGCCGCGGCGCTATGACGGTTGGCTTTGTTGCATCGCTAGCTATGATGGATTAAAGATAAAAAAGATGGAGAATATCAGTAGCTTATTATTCTGGTATTTATAACAAGAACGGTCAGTGAATACCTAAATTTGAGTAAAAGAAATTTCACTACCACTCACTAATCCGGCTAAAATTCAAGAATTTCAATGCTTTAGCTATTTTCAATAGAATTAAGTTTATTAATATAAATAATAAATTACTATTCTTAAATTTGATCAGATTGATTGCAAAAAAACAAGATTTTCAATAGGTTGCTTATAATCCTAGCTATAGTTAGCCTTTCATAAGTAGCGATGCAACAAAGCCATGACGGTTCGCGGCGGCATCCTCGTCATCCCGCTACTTGTTAGCGGGATCTATGCTAAGAGATACCGCGGCAGCATAGCTATAGCTATCTTCAAAAATATGGTTGAATAATTGTTAATAATAGTGTATAATTATTAATATTTTCAAGCATTTTTGCCATGGCTCTTTCAAAATTTCTCGATCCTCGCAATGATTTGTGTTTCAAAAAAATCTTTGGAACGGAAAAAAATAAGAATATCCTGATCCACTTTTTGAACGATATTTTAGGGTTTACTGAGATAAATGCAATACAAGAAGTTGAGTTTCTTAGCACTATTATGGATCCCGAAGTTGCCTCTGATAAACAAAGTATTGTTGATGTTCTCTGCAAGGATTCTCATGGAAATAGATATATAGCAGAAATGCAGCTCGCTAGAGACAAGGGCTTCGAAAAACGCGCTCAATTATATGCCGCTAAAGCCTACTCAAGACAATTAGATAAATCTGGCAACTACATTGATTTAAAGAAAGTCTTCTTTATTGCTATTTCCAATTGTAACTTACTTCCTGAAGAAGTTGGTTATATCTCTACTCATAATATACGTGATATAAAAACCAACGGCCATTACTTAAAAGATTTTCAATTTGTCTTTATTGAGTTACCTAAATTTACAAAAAGCAAAGTAGAACAGCTAGAAAGCATAGTAGATCGTTGGCTATTTTTCTTTAAATATGCTGAAGAAACGACAGATGAAGATCTAAAGAAAATTGCAGAAAAAGCGCCAATAATAAAGCTAGCATATGATGAATTAGACAAGTTTCGTTGGAACGAAAAAGATTTAGTAGCTTACGAAGAAAGAATAATGGATCTACGGAAAGAAGAAGCCATTCTTGAATACAGACTTGATCTTGCTGAAGAGAAAGGTATACAAAAAGGTATAGAGAAAGGAAAAATTGAAGGGAAAATTGAAGGGAAAATTGAAGGGAAAATTGAAGGGAAAATTGAAGGGAAAATTGAAGTCGCAAAAGCAATGCTGGCTAATAATGTTGATGTCAACACTATTGTCAAGTTTACTGGCCTTTCTATTAGTGAGATTGAAGAATTAAGTGGAAATCTGTGAACGGTTACGGATTGATTGGATTACCACAAAAAAACTCCTTTCTTTCTCTCCATTTTTTCTGGGTAAGGTCATGGTGCTGGTACAGGTCCTATAGCTGACCCAAGCAACACGTCATACCGCGATTCATTCGCGGTATCTCGGCATAGATTCCACTAACTAGTAGCGGAATGACGAATTTGTCGTTTTTCAAATCGTCGGTAAACCTAAAAAAGTTTGCATCATATGCAGCAATAGCCATAGGGTCTGTAGGGCTTATAGCTAGTATCACAGCTCTTAAATATTGTCCTAGTTTACCGCCTTTGATCGCAGGGGGGATGATTGGCTCTATGCTCCCGCTAGTTGCGTGTACGCTTGTTGGCATTTTATTGCTTATAGATAGAAGCTCTCTCGATAAAATATACGGTAATATATATGACCAAAAAAAGATAAATGAAAAAGCTGAATTGTTTGATAAATTGAGTAAGTGTGTTTTACCTCTTATAGCAGGGGCTGTTGTTTCTTTTGGAGTTGGAGCAGGTTTAGCTGCCCTTGGCCTTGAATCGCCCCTAGCTATAGCCGTCTTAGCTGCAGTAGCATGCAAAGTTATTATGTCACTTTTTAGTGCAATAACTGAACGCTCTTCTTCTCCACCAACACCACCAGGTAGCTCGGTTGACAGCGGTGTGAAAGTTAATGGTGCTAGTGCAGGTTGTGTTCCTAGCCCTAGTCATTAGTCAGTTCTTTCCATCCAAGAATCATTTTATTGGCTTGCCTCAATTTTTCAACAGAAGGCAAGTCTTCTGTGCTGAGTGGTAGGCGGACAGTTTGATGTTCTATAAGACCAATATCATGCAAAAGTGCTTTAGTGGGTATTGGGTTGCTGGCAATAAATAGAGCTTTGCAAGCTTGTTGCCAGATATCTGTTGAACTTTTCATGTCATTTCCTGTCATTTGAGGAGTTGTTTTTTTTCTAGTTACGTGCTGGAATGACAGTAGGCATTGCTTAACATATTCATGTGCTACATGTGGCCAAACATTGGAAGCAACGGAAACCAGACCAGCCGCACCATAAGCGGCCATATCGGATATCATATTATCATCTCCGTAAAAGACCTCAATATTTGGAGCAACTTTCTTATACTGAGCTAAAGTATCAACGGTGCCACTTGAATCTTTGATAGCCCAAAATTTTTCGTGGCTGGATAAGTTGCGTACAGTTTCAGCGTGAAGACTCACTCCTGCTCTCGATGGAATATTGTAAAACATAGCCGGCACATGTGCTTTCTCAAGCAGCTTTTCAAACCATAAAGTCTGCCCCATAATTCCGGGCTTTGCATAAATGGGAGTTGTCATTAGATAGCCATGAATAGGCATACCCTTGCAAAAATCAAGCCATTCAAGAGTTTGATATAGATTCACTCCTGGTACACCAATTATAATTTTCGTATTTAATTTTAGCTTACATACAAATTCAACTAATGTACGCTTTTCAGAATCAGTAAGCGATAAGCCTTCACCTGTGCTACCCAGTAACACTACGCCATTTTCAGCTTCAGCTTGTATTGTAAGTAAACGCTGCAAACTGCGGTAATCTATGTCATCCCCATTGCAATTAAAAGGAGTAACACAAGCAGTCCATAAAAATATAAATTTCAATTTAAATTGTTAAAATGGTATTTCATCGTCGATTAGTTCATCTTTTATATCGTTGTCAAAACTTTCGTGCTTATTTTTTTGTTCTGTTTCATTTTGCTTGTATTCACTTGGCTTGTAATCGGAATTTGGTCGCGAATCCAAGAGAGTAAGAGCGCTATTAAAATTATATAGAACCACCTCTGTTGTGTATCTTTCACTACCGTTTTGGTCAGTCCATTTTCTAGTTCTCAAAGAACCTTCAACATAAACTTTACTGCCTTTGCGTGCAAAATCTTTGACGATTTTTACTAATCCTTCACTAAAAATTACAATATTATGCCATTCTGTCTTTTCAGAGCGCATACCGGAAAGTTTGTCAGTCCAACTTTCAGACGTGGCTATTGAAAAACTTGCCATCTCTTTTCCATTTTGTGTAGTCCTAATTTCAGGATCTTTTCCTAAATTACCAACTAATATGACTTTGTTTATGGTACCACCAGACATAATTATGCTCTAAATAAATCCCTTTATTATCTTATGTGAAAGTACTATTGTCAAATTTAATTAAAAGTGCGCTTGGAGGGATTCGAACCCACGGCCTTTGCCTCCGGAGGGCAACGCTCTATCCAACTGAGCTACAAGCGCATATATAGCTACCCACCCGCGGTATCTATGTTGAGATCCCGCTAACGAGCAGCGGGATGACGGTTTTTCAAATTGTCGGTAAACCTAAGTCACTTTGGCTATATACTAAATTATTTAATAGATAAGCTATCCAAGTCAAATTTTTGTTTTGGATAAAGCGTAAACATAACACTCCCATGTCCAAGATATACATTTTGAGAATCATTCGCATGCTTTTTTATTGCTTTTTGATCTACGGCCCATACAAAAGTCACACAATTTTCAGTGACTGAGTGCACCTTTAAGTCCTTAGTATTTATAAACAGCTTTCCATTTACCCATATTTTCCATGTATCGGAAGAAAGATATAAAATTGAGTCTAAACTCACTACCTTACAGTTGAAATTATCTGATACCTCCTCTTTTGCAGCTCTTGAAGACCGTAAATTGAACTTTTCCATTTCATTGACCATTCTATTAACTGGCTCTTCATCAAAAAAAATGCTTTTTACGTTACTATATTGTGACAAAACGTCAAAGTCACTTTCCACTGCTTCTCTTATTATATCGTCCCGATCTGTATAGCTTAGTTTTTGATTGTTAATAAAGAAACACTCTTTTGCACGCAAATTTGCTATATCAATAAAATCATCGATTTCTTGATTGCCAACTTTAAGAATACTTTCAAAATATCTTTTTTCTATCATCATTCCATACTGAGAATGATGACAAACCATTTCATCATCACCTTGTTTTTCTATATATACGCATAAATTTCCACTATTTAATCCTAATATTTTATGCTCAATAAAATCTTCATTGCCAATATATTGTCGGCAAGAATACTCCTTACAAATTTCTATGCTTTCTATGATATCTTCACAACTGCAATATGCATTAACATTGGAAATGAGTAGCGTAAAAATAAAAAACAGCTTTATGTTCATCACCTTATCTACTTAATATAGTATACCAATCAAAGACTATATTAACTCTCACTATCTCTATCATATTACCATTCAAAATTTGATTCATAGTTGCAGCATCAATATTTCTCTGCTTGTTTAAAATAAGAGATTTGATCATAACATAACCGGGCAGATTTGGAATAGACTGTAGAAATAAAAAAATATGCTTATCGCTGATTGAACTTAAATTTAGGACCACTTCACTTTTTATTACTTTTGTGCGTTCACTTTTGTTGTGGAGCTCAACTTCTTCGGGTATAGAAATTGATATTTCAGGTTCTAATATATAGTACTTTTTATATAACCTGCTAAGCTCGAAATTTAAATTTGCAATGTATCTGCTACTGTGTAAATTTGAAGAAGAAATTTTTTTCCATAAATCTAGGTTTTTATTTAGAACAACTTCCTTTTTTTGAATTCCAGTAATCTGTAAATTAATAGAACGTATTTTATCAATCGCAATTTGGTTTTTATTATAAACCTTTTCGTTATAGATAACAACATATGTTAATAACCCTATTAATCCAACAGATAATAACAAACACGATATAAACTGAATTGTAGCTTTTCTTTTTAATTGAGAGATAGTCATTAATCTACATTGCCTCTCCTATTTCAACATCAATAGATAGATTTTGCCCTTTAGCAGCAGGTAAGTTAGAAATATTAATGTCATAGGTACGAAAATTATCGTTTAAATTTTTTCGTAGTTTCTCGTATTGATAGGAAATATTTTTACCGGATCGAAAATTAAACCTTAAAGTTGTGGTAATATAACTTTTTGCCTCATTATAATTCCATTCAAATGATCGAAGCTCTATACCTGGTACTTTTAACTTTTCTACATACTTAACTTGTGTAAGAGGAGAGTATTCTATTTTTGATAAAATATTATTGATATTAATAAAATCATAAATTTCATCTATTTTTTTTACATTATAGCTTTGGCTAAGTTTTGTTAATTGGTTATTTAAGGTGCTCTGCTTTGCGGATAAATTATCAGCGACACTGAAGTTTGAATACAAATTTAGCAAACAAAGGGCGTTAATTACGACTAAAACCAAAGCGAAGTATAGAAAAATTTGAGGAGAGTTTAAATAAAGATAATTGAATAGATAAAATTCTTTAGTTTCCTTTGTATTAAAAATAGCTGCTAATTTATTCTTAAAGCTGTGAAACAAAATTATGGTATCGCAAAAGTTATCTTTTTCACTTATAGCTAGTTCTGCTCCTAATAGTTTGCCTAACTCATATGGAGTTAATATGTTCACACTGTTCTCTGAAAAATTTATGACTGATAAACTAGCTTTAATATCTTCTGACACTATGATGCAAAGGTCGATAGGGTTATTTTTTTCAAACCCAAACTTAGTTAAGGATCGAATAGTATCTTGCACTTCCTGATATATTCCACCAGCAATAATTCCTGGTAAATTATCATTAGTAAATGGTACTAAACGCGTAAATATCATTTTATTCTCTTTAAGAACCACTTGTCTATAGCCTCCCGTTTTAGTTGCAGCAACTATAATTTTCCAATTATTAGGATCTTTATGTAGAATCTTTTTTGTTATATTACTTATTTCTATAGGAAACATTAATATTCCCTTAAAGTTGGAGCCTATCTCAATAAACACATTCAACCAATATTCTACTAAATGCTTTGCTTTTGATGAAACAAGAAGATAGCACCAGTTTTGATTGAATTTGTTTGGCTTCTCAACCAAAAAAACTGAACTTATGTCATTATTACGAGAAAAATGCTCCATCTTTGTTTTTGCTGATAGATAGGCACTAATCTTGTTTGCCCTTGTAATAAACTGTAGCGAGTAATTTTGATCTGCATGATTAAGCACCAGGTATAAAGGTGCTTTTTTGTCTGATGAAAGACATGAAATTAAATCGGAAACTGCTTTATCGTTTTTGCCCTTAACAAAATACCTTTTATTTAAAGTATTATTTTTAAAATATAGTAACATTATGCCTTCTTCTCCAATAGAAAGCATAAACTTACTTTTGGATTTTGAACTAAACATATTAACAAAGCATATACTTATCTAGAATTAAAAAGGCAATTTATTGAAATTCATTAAACGTTAGAGGGAAATATTGTTATAAATTTTCGCAGCAACATTATTTATATTATAATTTTTTTATAAAATCACTACTAATATTAAGCTATTTAATTAATAAATTAAGAAAACTCATTAATTAGAAATATACACTATCTGCCGATTAACTTTAATTAATAGGAGTTATTAATCTATTTACTATTCTTGTAATATTATTTCTAATGGTAAACATTTCTAGTAATACTGGAACAGTTGTTATTTCAGATACAGAATTTAGTGTAAGTAAACTAACCATTTGCTGAAGAGCGCTCATCTTCTTTGGTATTTGATGATGGAGCAACTAATTTGCTCAAAATCTCATCTTTTGGTCCCATAGCGTAAATGACACCATCTGACATGAGGATCACCTTATCAACTACGGACAATAACGGTAGCTTGTGAGTGATGATAACAGTAGTAGTATTTTGCTTTCTTGCAATGCCAATTGCATTAATTAAGCATGCCTCTCCATTGCTATCTAAGTTAGCGTTTGGTTCATCAAGTACTAAAAGTTTTGTGTGACCATAAAAAGCTCTGGCAAGTCCAAGAAGCTGTTTTTGGCCGCCAGAGAGCGTTACTCCTCCAGGACCTCCTATTGTTGTATCATATCCATTTGGTAAGCTTAGTATTAGTTCATGTATTCCTGCAATTTTTGCTGCTTTGATTATTTCTTCAGGATTTGGATCTGGTCTCATGCGAGCAATATTAGCTTTGACACTAGTGTTAAATAACTCAATATCTTGAGGTAAGTAGCCAACATAATTACCAAAATTTTCTCGATTCCAAGTATATACATCAGCGCCATCTAGTCTGACTACACCAGATATTGGCTTCCATACACCAACAGTTAATTTTGCGATAGTGGATTTACCAGAAGCACTTGCACCAATCACACCTACTACGTCCCCTGGTTCTATAATAAATGATATTCCTTTTACTGTTGGCTTATTGCTTCCATAAGGAGTAAAAAATACTCTATCAAATTCCAATTTTCCTTCAGGTTCTGGTAGAGCCATCGTTTGCTCTCTTTTTGGTGATGTTAATATAAGTCTTTGTAGCCTTCCATATGACATTCTAGCCTGATTTAAAAACTTCCAAGTATGAACCGCAGCGTCAAATGGTGCTAATACTCTACCCATTAAAATTGAAGCAGCGATGATGCTACCAGCAGTTTTATGAGCTGTAATTGCAAGTAATGCACCTGTTCCAATTACTGATATTTGCAGAGTTGAGCGCAAAAACTTAGTGATTCCAGTAATTACATTAGAGCGATTTTGTGCTTTAATTTGCATTGCTCGATTCTGATCATTTCGTTTACACCAATCAGAGACTATGAATTCTGACATGCCCATAGCTTCAACTACTTCTGCATTTCTTGTTGCAACATCTATAGCATTGATATTCCGTATAGTTTCTTCGTTGGTTTCTTGTAATATTCGTTTAGTGGCAAGTTCATTCCATATTGCCATAGAGACTAATATAATGATTCCAGCAATAGCTATAAACCCCGTGGAGGTGTGTATCATGAAAATCACAACAAGGTAAATTAACGACCATGGAGTATCAAACAGTGAGAATATACCATTTCCTGTAATGAAATTTTTTATTACCCCGAGATCTCGTATTGCTTCACCACTTGAAGTTGAGCTCTGCACTGACGTTAGCCTGATTGACCTTACTATCAGATCTGGTGTTGCAGTTTTATCGATCCAATCACCTATTTTTGCCATGGCTAAATATCGACAAGTTTCAAGCATTGCAGAACATGCAAATGCAGATAAAGTGATAATTGTCAGCATAGTTAGTGTTAATACACTTTCGCTTGATATCACCCGATCAAGCACTTGAGAGGTATAAAGTGGTAGAAATAACATTAATAAATTGATTCCCGCACTAAACCAAAAGATAAACCAAAATGCACTTTTGCATTTTTCTAGGCAAATATATAGAGTACTTTGCTTCAATTCTTTTTTTATTGATGGCGTAATTTCCACAATCTTCCTCTTAATTTAATTACATGCACCATATACAATTTTTATTACAAAAATATTAATAACGGCAGTTAGCCTGCTTTAAGTGAGTAAAATATTAATATATGTGAATAGGAAATATAAACAATGGTAAAAAGAAGTATAGTTAATATTTCCTTCATTGCCTATAGCTGAGCTACGTCATACCGCCGCGGCGCTAACAAGAGATCCCGCTAACAAGCAGCGGGATGACGAGGTATAAACCATCGTCATGCAGCCGCAAACCGTCATACCGCGATTTATTCGCGGTATCTCATCCGCTAACAAGCAGCGGAATGACAGCAATCCTACGTCATACCGCCACGGCGCTAACAAGAGAACCCGCTAACACGTAGCGGGATGACGGTTGTCAGGGTAGCTGTCATCCCTTGTGGAAATTGTTCTCAAATCACAATGTTCGTACAGCTATAGATTCATTCGCGGCGTAGATTCCGCTAACACGTAGCGGAATGACGAATTTGTCGTTTTTCAAATCGTCGGTAAACCTAAGTCACTTTAGCTATAATTCAGAATTGAGAGTTTTTAATAACTTTCTAACTCCCACTTAGGTCTTGGTGCAAAATTAAGTGGATCTATATAATTCTTCTGTAACCTTTCAATTCCTGCCCATCCAACCATTACTGCATTGTCTGTACATAGATTATTAGGGGGGAAAAATATGTTTAAGTTTATGTGTTCTTTCAGTTTTTCTCTCAAAAAATTATTTGCTGCAACTCCGCCGGTAATCACAAAGTCATTGATTTTGATATTTAAAGATTCGGCCATAATAATCGCATTACTAACCCTGTCCAGCAGTATGTCACTAATACACTCTTGAAACGAAGCACACACATCACACACATCTTGCTCGCTCATTTCGAGTTTCTGCACTAAGTTTTTTACTGCTGTCTTGATTCCAGAAAACGAAAAGTTACATCCAGAACGTTTTATCATCGCCCTTGGCAGTTTAAATCTTGCACCATTGCCTTTTTTAGCTAACTTTTCAATTAATGGCCCTCCGGGATAGCTTAAACCCAGCATCTTAGCAACTTTATCAAATGCTTCTCCTAACGAGTCATCAAGTGTCTCCCCGAGTTTAATATATTTACCTACATCCTGTGCAATTAAAAATTGACAGTGACCACCTGATATTAATAGAACTAAAAACGGAAATTTCACCTCATGCAGTAACCTAATAACTAATGCATGCGCTTCTAAGTGATTCACTGCAATGAACGGTTTTTGTGCTACATGCGCAATTGCTTTAGCCATCATTGTACCAACTATTAATCCACCTATGAGTCCTGGTCCTGATGTTGCTGCAATTGCACTGAGATCACAAAAGTTAAGGTTAGATTTTTCCACGGCGCTTTTTATTAGACCACTTAAATGCTCCATATGAGCACGTGAGGCTATTTCAGGGATCACCCCACCGCGTTTTTTGTGTTCTGCTTGGGAGAGAATTTCGTGAGCAAGGACTTGCTTGTCACTATTTACAATCGCTACTGCAGTTTCATCGCAGCTTGTTTCAACAGCTAAAATGGTTTTCATGTATATTCGAGCACTTTATTATAAAAACTATACCTTGAAACGCTGTAGAAGTTAACTGCAAAGTTAACTTCTATAGCTAAAAGATTTACCGACAACCGTCATTCCGCTGCTTGTTAGCTGATGAGATACCGCGAATGAATCTACAATCGTATGAACATTGCGCTATTGAGATGGAGCACTTTCTTGTTATTCCAGGTCTCCTCTCTCGTCATCCCAGTGCGTGACACTGGGATCTCACTTAGTAATTTCGTAATATAAATCATACCAATTTGGGTTTTTTCTTGCAACTAAATTGATTTTCCATTCCCTTCTCCAACTTTTTAGAAGTTTTTCTCTATCAAGAGCCGAATCTACGTCTTGAAATTCTTCAAAATAAACTAATTTTTGTACATTATATTTCGACGTAAAACCGGGAATAACCTTGTTCTTATGCTCCCAAATTCGTTTAATTAAATTCGACGTAACACCTATACATAGAGCCTTATTGTGTCTACTTGCAAGTATATAAATATAATAGTTTTTCATAAAATTTAGATCCCAGTGTCACGCACTGGGATGACAGGAAGAGGAGACTGAGATGACAGGAAGAGGAGACTGAGATGACAAATGTGAGTGCTGATGTAACAAATGTAAATGCTTGAATGACATCAATAATTATATACATTTTATCACTAAACTAGACGTTCGTACAGTCGTGGAATGAATTGCGGTATGACGTAGGAAAACCTGCACTATAAGCTAATCATCATCTCCAAATATGGAGCTAATTTTTTTGCCCCCAGGAGAAAATTTATTAGTCCAACTGCTTTGCACTTTGGTTACGTCTTTAGTGGCGGTTTTATTGCTGTATTCCTTGATTTCCTTATCTATTCTATCCATCATTTGTGGATCCAGGCAGCTCTTTTTCCATTGATCAGTAGCAAGGAACACTTTGTTTAAATCTTGAGTGCGAATTAAGTATTCTTTATCCTTAGGATAAACCTCTTGTGCCCAAGCAAATAGCTCAAAATAGCGTGCAAACAATTCAGATGCGCGTGACTTTGCAGTTTGATAAGCTTGTATCTCCTTAAATATAACTTGGCTAATAATTTTCTGCACAAGAACATTTGCTTGCCTTAAATTCTGCTCAATATCCTGGTAAACCTTATGGAGAAATTCCTGCTCTAGGCTCAAGTTAAGCTCATTTTCAACCATATGTAAAAGTTCATGCACTATAATGTATGGATTTGACCTTCTCAGCACAATAACATACCTATTTACACCGGAAGACCTGATTGTCTTACACACCCCTTCTTCCATATCCACTAATCCCTCTTGGTATATTTCAAACGAAAGCTTATTTTGCTTTATTAGTGATAAAGTGAGGTTTAATGTGTTTCTAAACTTCTCAAATTGATAGAGATACTCAATATATCGTATTGCATTTTCACTGCTTCCTACTTTAGTCGCTTGTTTGATTAAATTCCTGATTAGCATGCCTTATTATTAAAGGAATTTTTTTTTATACTCAAGAGCTATAAAGTGTTTTTTAGGAAATCTCATTGCATAGCTAAAGTAATTCAGGTTTACTGACAACCGTCATACCGCTAACACGTAGCGGGATGACGAGATGCCACCGCGAACCGTCATACCGTCACGAACCGTCATACCGCGATTCATTCGCGGTATCTCTTAGCATAGATCCCGCTAACAAGTAGCGGGATGACGATTGTCGATGAACCTAAGTTACTTTAGCTATAAACATTAAGAAATTTACTAAACGAAGAAAAAAGGCAAAAGAAGCCCTGGTCATTATCTATTTTCAGTATTTGGCGTTTTTTAAGTCTTAAACACTGCAATTTAGCTGCTTTTAAATGCAACTCACCTTAGTTTAAATGTTTAAGAAATTTACTAAGCAGAAAAAAAGGCAAAAGAAACCCCGCGTTAGCTAGTTGTCACTCTCTAATCCTGCAAATTGGCGTACTATACTGTCTTAAACGACTTATAAGCGCGTTTCAGCTTGTGTAGGTAAAAACCTAGAAATATTGTGAAGACATAAGGTGCACATAGTGCGAAAAATTAAAAATAAGACGCCAAGTACGTTGTTTTTTTGCTGTTTAATCTGCACAGATGAAGATAACTGAATACCTTCAATACCATGATAAGGGGGCTGGCGGAGTTTGTCAAGGAAGTTTTTGTATTTAATCCGTTTCTATGGCTTATATAATAATCATTATTGTGATATAAAACTTAGAATAATGCAATAGATACCTAATGTTTTAGCTATTAATTATATGTTGCACAAGAGCACATATTACAATACCATCCAAGTAGGTCAAAAATAAGGAGATTGTCATGAGTTTTACTTTACCTGAATTACCATATGATAAAACAGCTTTGGAGCCTTACATATCTGCAAAAACCTTAGATTTTCATTATGATAAGCACCACAAAGGATATTTAAATAAACTCAACGAGCTAGTTGAAAATACAGATTATCAACATGTGAAAATTGAGGAATTAATAACAAAAGTGCATGGTAATAGCGATAAAGTTCCCATATTTAATAACGCAGCGCAAGTTTGGAACCACACTTTTTATTGGAATTCAATGAAGAAGAATGGTGGTGGTAAACCTAAAGATGATGGTTTTCTGGCAAAAAAAATTCAAGATGATATCGGTGGTTTTGATAAGTTTTGTGGGGAATTTGCCAATCATGGAGTAAGCCAATTTGGTAGTGGATGGGTATGGTTAGTGCTCGAAAAAGGAAAGCTCAAAATCACCAAAACTCCAAATGCAGATTTGCCATTAATTTATGGCCAAGTTCCATTACTCACTATGGATGTCTGGGAGCACGCCTATTATTTAGATTGTCAAAACCGTAGAATTGACTACATAAAAGTTTTCCTTGACCATTTGATTAATTGGGATTTTGCAGAAGAAAATTTAAAAAAGAATACATAAGATGAATACACCTCAGGTAACAAAATTAGATAATGGTCTGCGCATAATAACTGAGCAGGTGCGTGATGTTGATTCCGTAGCTTTAAGCATACGAGTTGGTGTTGGCAGTAGAGCGGAAAGTGCAAATCAAAATGGAATATCCCATTTTCTAGAACACATGGCTTTCAAAGGAACGAAGACAAGAACTGCGTTTGAAATTGCAAAAGCTTTTGACGACATAGGTGGGGTTTTCAACGCCAGCACCGGTAGGGAAAGCACCACCTATTATGCAAAAGTCCTCAAGAAAGACATAAAAACTGGTATTGATATATTAATAGATATATTGATGAATTCAACATTTCCAGAAGATGAATTGGAACGTGAGAAGGGCGTTGTAATACAAGAGATTTTTCAAACTAATGATTCACCAAGTGACATTGTTTTCGATAAATATTTTGAGGCAGCTTATGAAGATCAACCTTTCGGCAGGTCAATCTTAGGCACGCAAGATACTGTAAAATCTTTTACTCGAGAAGATCTAAATAACTACATAAATGAGCATTACTTTGGCGAGAATATGCTATTTGCCGTTGCAGGAAATGTTGAACATGAAGAAGTTGTTGCATTAACCAAAGATTTTCTCTCAAAGATTCATTCTAAAAAGCTGAAAAAAAGCCAAAATGCGACGAGCTACACTGGTGGTGAGTATTTAGAACATCGTAAATTAGATCAGGTGCACTTGCTAATTGGTCTACCTAGCGTTTCTCGTTATGACGATAAATATCACACGTTTCAAGTGCTTGATTCTATATTAGGGAGCGGAATGTCATCACGTCTGTTCCAGGAAGTAAGGGAAAAGCAGGGATTAGCTTACTCTGTTTATTCATTTAATTCCAGCTACACTGATACAGGGATGTTTTCCATTTTTGCTGGCACAGATAGTAGTAACTTAGATAAGCTTTTAAAATCTATGACGACAGAGTTGAAGAAGCTGTCTACAGATAATCTGAGGGAAGAAGAAGTAAATAGAGTGAAAGAGCGAATAAAATCCCAAATTTTAATGTCACGCGAAAGTGTTAGCTCACGCGCTGAAACATTGGGGCACTACTATGGTAACTATAATAGGTACATCAGTAAAAATGAATTAATAGAAAAAATTAGTGCAGTTACCACTGCTAACGTAAAAAAAGCAGCAAAAGAATTGTTATCTCAGCATGAAAAAACCACTCTAGCTGCAATTGGAGAAATTAAATCATTGCCAAGTTACGATAAAGTGGTTTCTATGCTTAAAGGGAGTATTAAATAAACTGTGTCAAACCGCATTTTTAGTTCAACTCAATTTTCAATCTGCCAGGAAAGAAAACATCAAGTTGAGAGATAGTTAATGCCCAATCATGTACAGGCATCGTCCACTTTTCCTCTGCCTTCTTTATAGCACAATATACCTGCTTATACAAGGCATTTATGCTGGTAAATGAGCCTTTGGTCTTAGTGAATTTCCTAATTTGCCTATGTAGCCCCTCTATGGGATTGGTGGTGTAGATTATCCTCCTAACTGGACCAGAATACTTAAAATAACCAGACAAGTTTTCCCAATTATTCTGCCAAGATTTTATAACCATAGGGTACTTTGTGCCCCATTTTTCATCCAATTCCAACAGATAATTCTCGGCAATTTCCTTGCTTGAAGCTTGATATACCTTCTTTAAATCGCTCAAAAAACTCTTCGCATCTTTACTGGCCACATACTTCAGTGAGTTGCGTATCTGATGCACTATACACATCTGCACTTCCGCATGGCTTTGTTGCATAGCACTGATAGGCATGTAAATCACAGTGAATTTACGCAGCTAATTTAAATTTAGCCATACCTATATCAGTAAATTTGTTCAATAAGTAGCACTTAATTAACAGCTCTTTTTCACGATTTACCTCTGATTTATTTTTCAAGCCAAACCCAAATATTTGCTTCAACCTATAGAAAAAGACTTCAATATAAGACCGTGCTCCATACTTAACTTTTTTCTTCCATTCATTAATACCATCTTCATAATTCTCATATGACCTAATTCTACTAATATACTTGTTTCTTTCTGATAAGTAGTCAGCTAAACAAATTTTAGTATCCTTCCTAGGGCGAATAATAGGCACAATATTGTATTTTCTGCATTCTTTATACACACTTTTTATATCATAAGCCGCATCTGCTCGAATAGAACAAATGTTATATTTATCACTGACTTCTTCTAACATATCGCAGACCGGCAAATAGTCTACAGCAACACCACTAGTGTAGTTCATGCTTATTGCTTTCTTATCATTTATGTTTAAAACAACATGTAATTTTCTTACTTGACCATAACCACTGTATTTTCTTTTTCGAATATTAAGCTTACTATGCCCACCGTTCTTATTGTAGATACTAACTCTAGTGCTATCTACGGCAATTTCAACATTTTCCAGATCATCTTTATTGCTTCTATGGTCATCAATCTTCAAATTAAGCTTTTTAAATCTTCTGGAAGCTTGTGTATAGCTGATAATCTTAAGTTTTTTGCCTATTTGTACCATATAACCTTTTACAAAACCTACAGCTTGTCTCAAGCCAATTCTAAAAAGATGAACTATTATGTGTATTAAAATTACAACTTTATCACTATAAGTGTTATTGCCACCTGCAACTTTTGGACTATTTTCATACCAATTTTCTATGGCTTGATTAACAAAATGAAAAACATTTCCTCTTTTTTTGAGAAACTCGTTATATTCTCTTTGGTTACTTACTCTCATTTTTTGTGGCATAAGTTGTACTTGTTTGAAAAATGCCTATTTTACAACAAAATGCGTTAGTAGCCATATATTAAAAAGCTTTTCTTCTTACAATAACCTCAACCAACACTAGCTATGCAACAAAGCCATGCGGGATGACGGTTGTCGTTTAGCTATAAATATTTAAGAAATTTACCAAACGAAAAAAAAGGCAAAAGAAGCCCCGAGTAGCGAGTTTTGACTCTATATTACTGTAAGTGGCGCTGTAATAATGTGCTGACGCTTAGTTTAAGCGCGATTTGGCTGAATGTAGAAAAAATTTAAAAGACATGCAGCCGCTATAATTTTATGTAATCCGCCAATAAATACCTGAGTTTTTTTACTGAATTTTGTTGTTGAGCCCGCGCGGATCAAAAACAAGTTTTGAGTCATAAATACCCTTAATACTACAATAAGGGGGCTGGCGGAGTTTGTCAAGGAAGTTTTTTCGTTTCTACTGAATGACAGTTGTGACCTATGCAAGAAGTCTGTTGTAGTTTGTACGATATCTTTATAAAATGGTTCGCATAAGTTATCTAGCAGTGCAACTAAACAAATACAAAAATCAAAACGTCGCGGTTTTTGGTCTTGGTAAAACTGGTTTATCCGCCATTAACGCTCTAATAAAGAGTGGTGCAAGAATATATGCATGGGATGATCATGAAGAGCAAATAGCAAATGCAAAAATGATGTATAAAAAATGTAATTTTATTCATCCCAAGGAATACAATTGGCATGAGATCAGTGCATTGGTTTTAAGCCCTGGAGTGCCAACAGAGCCACATTGGATAGTAAAACTTGCAAGGAGATTTGATTGCAAAATAAAATCAGACATTGAGCTATTTCTTGAAGCTAAAACTACGAACCAGAAGGTAATAGGCATCACAGGAACAAATGGTAAATCAACCACTACATCACTAATAGGGCACATATTAAAATCTGCAGGGAAAAAAGTAGCTATTGGTGGAAATTTAGGCGTTCCTGTTTTGGATCTAGAAAGAGATGCAGAAATTTATGTAATTGAATTTTCCTCTTTTCAATTGGAGTTGATGAATGAAATTAACGTGGACATTTCAGCACTGCTCAATATTACACCAGATCACATAGATAGGCATGGAAGTATGGAGAACTACATAGCAACTAAATTAAAACTGATAAACGGTAGTGAGGTTGCCGTAATAGGATGTGACAATGAGATTACTGCTGACATATTCAACAAATTCACTGGAAACAAAATTCCAATCTCAGCTTCGATGTCATCCTCTTTGTCATTCCAGCCACTTCTTTTGTCATCCCAGTGCTTGACTACTCGGATCCAGAAGATCTCGTTAAAACTAGAGAGTCATAGCTTATCAGTAAGCGACGTGAAAATAAACCTAATATCCAACGCAGAAAACATAGCAGCCGCATATGACGTATGTAAGCTACTTGGAGTAGATAGCAACACTATTATCAATGGAATCAAGTCCTTTTCAGGACTGAGGCATAGGAATGAACTGCTTGGCAAAATAAGAAATGTGTTTTTCGTGAACGATAGCAAAGCAACTAATGCAAAGTCGAGCGAAAAGGCGATCTTATCTTATGAAAACATAAATTGGATCGTTGGTGGAAGAAGCAAAAAAGGTGGAATAGAATCATTAAGCAAGCATTTCACGAGGATTAGAAAAGCTTTTCTTATTGGAGAATCAACCGAAGCCTTTGCAAACACTATGGAGAATAAAGTAGATTATGTTAGATGTTGCAATCTAGAAGATGCATTCAGATTGGCTTTTGAAGAGGCCTTAAATAGCGCAGAAGAAGTAACTATATTACTTTCTCCCGCGTGTGCTTCTTTTGATCAATGGAAAAATTTCGAGGAACGTGGTGAAGCATTTTGTAGAATGTTTGAAAATCTCAGGTACAATCACACATGCTGTTTAGTATAATGTTGCGTGGAACAAGATGAAATAAAGTTAATAATAGATAAGCTAATTATGGTTATTCCATTTGAAGGGATAAGCGATGAAACCCTATTAAAAATTTGCACAGACCTTAATCTAGCTAATAGCTTTTGCAAATTTCAGAATGGAATATATAGCGCTTTGGAGCACATAGCAGAGGACTTAAATAGCTCAATGGAAGCTGAACTAAGAAATTCCAATTTAGAAGATATGAAAGTGCGAGAGCGGGTAAAATTAGCTATTCAAATACGCCTTTCAAACTACGCTAAGCTACCGAATTATAGAGAACTTTTAAAAAATGTTTTATCATTCTCCGTATCACCAAAAAATACATATTTTTCTAGTAAACTTTTATACAGAACTATTAGCGCGATTTGGTATGGCATTCATGACCAATCAACAGATTTTAACTACTATACAAAAAGAGCAATATTAGCTGGAGTGTACTTAAGTACGATACTTTTTTTTATCAATGATTATTCAGAAGATTTTGCGGATACTTTATCGTTTCTTGATAACCGTATCAACAATGTCATGACATTTCAAAAATTCAAAACTCGCTTAAAAGGAATCATAGGAAATTTCTTATAAGCTTTTCATCATACTGGTTATTCATATTTATATTCTCTTGTTTTTTTTTGATCTTTATGTTAAAATAACTAAATATTCATTAACGATAAAATGAAAGTTATTTATCATACCAATAGTGATATCAAGCCAGAAAAAAATACAAAACACGTGATAAACTTTTTTGGAGTACTTGGGTGTATTAAGGTTAATGCTCGTGGTAAAAATCCACTTAAGGGACAAGAAAGTAAGTTAGTTAAGCATTATTTTGACTATCCCTATTTCTCTAGAATTGTTAATCCAAGATTCTTTCAAGAAGAATTAAATGCTGAAGAAAAAAAATTCAATAGGAGAATAATCTCACTATGGTTATGTTCTGCTATATTGTCCACTGCTTCTATTGTGTCGTTATACTTGGCATACCAGAATCAAAAATCAAAAAAGGTACTTACAGGGTTAGCTTTTGCATCAGTAGTGCTATCAATTTTGGCTACCATATGTTTTATCGTACTTTGCCTATGGATGCTTTTTGACTTTATTAAGAAGAGATTTGTAGTACACAGAATTAAAAGCTTTTTAGAAAATGAAGTCAGCCCTGAGTAGATAAAGCGTTATAAAAAAGAACTTATAGATAAAGATTCGAAAAGAGATGCAGAAGCTTGTGATCAAGAGTTGGAAAAAGATATAGAGGATATTATAGAGTTCCTCTTGGAAAGAAAGAAAATTGTAGCGCTATATGAATTTCTAACAAACGGTGAAAAGTTAGTTCAAGCTGGAATGGCAATGGTAAACATGTTACTTGTAAAAGGTGTGCATCCAAACAATATAATTTTGGATACTAACTCTCTTGGAGGAGGAATTGCAGCAGAAGTTTTAAAAAGATTTGAAAAACAAGGTATCTATTTAACATTAATTCATAGTAATTCTTATAGCTCACTTAAGGATGCAACTAATAACTTTCCTCATGGGATAGGGAATTTTTTCATGAGACGGCTTCCTGCAAAATTCTTGAATTTTTGGTTTAATCGTTGCGGATTGGAATTTAATTCACGAGAGATTATAGAGAATACAAAATGCCCTGTATTAATTGCTGGCAGGAAAGGCGATACTGTAATTCCACAGGAAGCACAACTCGTTGGTAAACTTCCAGATTCATCCACATCTGACACATCTGAATGGTTTAGATGGAATATAGTACTTGAACACGATCCTCAAAACACGGAGTGTAAGAGCAAAAATATTCATGCTGATCATAAAGAACATTTAGTTTATCGTGAGGATAATGATGATATAACAAAATACACCAGTTACGAAGAAAAAGAAAATAAATTTATTGAAAAAGCACATAAGTATTTGTTGAAAGGTAAATTTAATAGAAATTTTAAGCTAAAAGACTACTGTAAAAGTAGTATCTTTGGAAGCTTGACGGAAATAGAACTGAAACCCATCAATGAAAAGCATATACAAGTTTAAGTTAATAGAGAAAG
Organism: Wolbachia endosymbiont (group A) of Urophora cardui; assembly: GCF_964028435.1. Taxonomy (NCBI): domain Bacteria; kingdom Pseudomonadati; phylum Pseudomonadota; class Alphaproteobacteria; order Rickettsiales; family Anaplasmataceae; genus Wolbachia; species Wolbachia endosymbiont (group A) of Urophora cardui. Next base: position 237,306 of record NZ_OZ034774.1, on the reverse strand, counting down.
AAAAATTATTCTTGCTATACCGTAGGTACGTTCCAAGATTATACTGAAGTTTTTATTGCACTCAAAACCTTCGTTTTTCCTAATCTCTAGAATTATCAATGCATCATCACTTAACCAGCCTGAGTGAGCTAGTCCATTCAACGTTGATTCAACTAGATTGCTATTGTAAGGTGGGTCTATAAAAACTACATCGCACTTTGAAATAGGTTGTGGCAATTTGTTAGCACTGCAACAAATTAGCGTGACATTGTTCGTAATTCCAAAATCTTCTGCTGTTTTTTTAGGCAGTTGCAAATTGTAATAATCTGAATCCACCATGAATGCATGTTTAGCGCCGCGAGAAAGTGCTTCAAATGAAAAAGAGCCACTTCCGCAGAATAAATCAAGTACATTCAAGTTATAAATAGGTTTTCTTGAGGAAAGTATACTAAATATTGCTTCTCGGACAACACTCATAGTTGGTCGTGCAGCTAAATGCTTACCTGTAGTTATTTTTCTTCCGCGATATTTGCCTGCAATGATGCGTAGCATACTAAATAAGCTCCAAAATAACTAATTATTTAATACTATATGATTAATGTCAATATGGCTTTAGCAGTTTAATAGAGAGAAGCTATCGAGTCGCTTGTAAGAAAAACACAAACACAAAACTCATCCGTTATTTTTTTCTGATTTGCCTACTGCATTAATTGCTTGACCAATCTCATCTTGTAAACCACCATAATCATTTCTTTCATCATGATTTATCCCTTCAATTCTGCTTTCTAACTCCAGCTTAATTATAGTATTAATTTTATCTATGTTATCGAGAAAGCTTTTACATTCTTCATCACTATACTCTTCGCCAGATGCTTTTTTTTCAACAAATAGGTTTTTAAATCCTACTAAATTGGAATTCTGATCGGTATTCAGTACAACATTTCTCTCTACGAAGCTAAGATCTGATAGTAATAAACTAACCTCTAATAGATCTTCACTTTTAATGTTTGCAAGATTATCAAGATTGTCTAAAATATTAAACACCTTAAGCCTTTCTTGTGCAATCTCTTTGTCTTCCTTATCAAATTCAGACAATAAACTATGATTATCTACAAATTTCTCACTCAAAGCTTTATTTAATTTAGTGAGGTCGATATTGTTGTCTAGTGTGTTGTCTAATAGTAGATCTACTCTTGCCCTACGCGCATTTAAAATGTCATCGTAGTCATTTAACTTTATATTACCATCACCGTCTTGCTGCAGACCATAATAATTTAATCCTTTAAAGTTATGATTCTTCGTCATTATCACCCCTGTTATCAGCCCTTTCATTATTCTCACGTTCTGTATCTTCTCCAAAAAGTAATGAGGTGTCGTAATTTTCGCCTTCTTGATCTCTTTCTTTTTTTCTTCTAGCTCTTTCAGCACGTTTTTCTATATCTTCCGGAGTATTAGTGTATTTTTCTGTGCCTAACTCTCGTGCTAATTCATTTGATTGATCAGACTTATTTTCCTTTAGTGGTTGATCAAGCTTGTCTTTTTCTGGTTCTCTCTTACGTCCGATAGTGTAATCATGAAGTTTTTCTAAGAAATCTCGCCTATGCGATTTTGCTCTACAGAGCAGATTACCTTGGTAACCATCTTTTTCTCCTGTACGGTGGCTAACTCCTATAGAATCAAGGCCATGCTCCCAAGTAAACTTCATAGCATCTTCTATTGTATAGCCCAAATGTGACCCTACATATCCTTTATAATAATCTAAATATTTACCAATCCTTCTATGTGTAATATCTTCTTTATCAACTCCAAATGCCCTGTAAATTTTTTCCTCAAGCTTATCAATGTCATTTTCAGGCGATGTCACAAATTTTGTTGCTTCAATAGTAGCATTTACAAGTTTACGTGGCGCATCAATAGCATGTTTCAGTACACCTCCAACTCTTGGTATCCTACCCAGTAGATTAGCTGTACCTCCGGCTAATCTGTCTGGTAAATGAGTAGCCCAACTGCCTAAAGACTCTAGTTTTCCACCAGCAAAATCTTGCCACTTCTGCTTTAATCCTTCTGCTACACCAGCTAAAGGTGACGCATGATACATGCTAGATATGCTGTAAACGCTGTATCCACCACCGGCAATACTTGAGCCCATTTGTTGCACAAACTCACGTAAGGAGAACATTAAGAATGAGAGCAAGAATAATACAAAGATTTCCCCCGCATTGATTAAATAGCCCCTCTGTATGTCTTGCACCCTTTGGTAATCGCTATTTTCTTGATAATTTTTGCAATCCTCACAATCTTTACATTTCTGACAGTATTCACTGTTGGGATCCCTATATAATTTGTGCAAATCCTGTAATTGGCAATGTGGCTCTCGTCTAATAACATCCTGCACCAAAGACTTTATCTCTCTTTTAAGATCTGGTCTTATGGTACCTTTTCTGTAGTCATCCACTATTTTCCTATAATTTTTACATTTTTCTTCATCTTGCTGAGGTTGACAGTAAAGCTCTGTTATTTTACTATTCATACCACCTATCTCTTTGTCTATATTGTTGATCAGTAATATAATGTTAGCCCTCTCTGATGCATGAGATAAACTATTTGTTAAGCGTACTAGATCCTTTGCACTACAGTTATTATCCACTACTATATCACTTTCCGCAATATAGTGGTCTGCTGGATTCCTTTTAGTACCAGGAATTGGATTAAAGAAAGGATAATCTATATAACGAAAACCTTTTTCAATGTAATCCGGTGGAAGCAGGATATATCCAGCGCCTCCAGTAAATTTTATTGTACCACCTTCTCTGCTTATCTTTTCTATACCTTCTATGTTCTTATCTACGTTCAGCGGAGAAGCTTCTCCAAGAGTGTAAGGTACGAAAATTTGCCCTGGGGTCCAACCAAAGTACTGCTTATCAACGATACAAAAACCGCCAAACACCCATTTTGGAGCACATAACCTTACCTCAAACCATTTATTGTAGCATACAGTAAAACCTAACTGCCTATAAAAGGTATTCATTATAATGGAAGCCAGTAATGACAAGAGAGCAAATATCATAATCGACTGTAAACAAAAGCTGATGCAGAATTTTATCCAACCTTCAAACAGACTTTTCAGCGGTGAAAATAAAATAGAGATCAGGAACAATGGCATGATAGCTATAAGAAAAGCTATACCCATAAAACCAGAGAGAAATATTATGTAAGCATATAAGCACAGCAAGAAATATAAAACTATCCCTATGAAAATTGCTGGTATCATAAGTAAGCTTGCCCACATTTGGTAATGTAAAAACGCTGCAAACTTTTTCCAAACAGAATAAGCAAAAAACTTATTGAACATGTCCTCCATGAACTTAAACAACTTAGCTTCATCTCCTTGAGCAATACTTCCGGTGTTCATGTTGGGAGCAAAATTAGTAATTATACTTATCAGTTGTTCAAGACCTTTAACGAATAGAACGAGAAAATGATCATAGAAAAATCTAAAACTTCCAGGAGATATAAGCACTATTACTAGAGTGATTTTCATCATTCTGATGAGCATATCATGCTTAGTTTCTCGTATCATGCCAAAAAGATAAAGAAGCGATGAAATCATTACAAATAGAACAAGCAAGGAAAGAACAAAATTGTGAAAACTTGAACCTTTTTTAACTATATTCTCAAACATAGTTTGCGCAGCCGCACACTCACTACCTTTACAATCTTTATTAGGTGAGATCAATAAAGTGTCTTTTAGATAATGATAAACTTCATTGAAAAATCCAAAGGTACCTGGTTTTTGTACTCCATACAAAAACTCAAAAGAGTAGCCACCTACATTATCTAAGTAATATCTATCTAATATTTTTACATATATTTTCCATCCCTTTTCTAACTTCAACTCATTACAATTTCTGTCCTTTAATTCAGTGCTATCTCTGTCTAAAGTAAAAAGTCCATTGGCGCCCTCTGCTGTGGAGTTATAACCTAGATGTACAGTAGGATATTGAGGATCGCGCATTAACTTTAGATTTTCGTTAGGATCATCTTTCCCCGTTTGAAACAAAAGATAAGCACCATGACCATTGGTAAACCAGCATGGAGCACCACGTGATACTGTATTTGCGCTATCATCTTCATTAATGCACTTGCAATTTACAGTGCAACTTGCATTAGGCTTACTTGAAAATTTTTGTATGCTAGGTTTATAATCATTACAAACTAAGTGAAAGTCAGGTAGACTATTATCACCTGACTTGCCTTCAAATTTAGTTGCATATTTTAACTGCTCCAAGCTTTGTAAGGTATAACTGCCTTTTTTAGATTCCTTCTTGTTATTATTGCTCCAAGATGTCCATGCACCATTAACTCGCACTCTTAAACTATCTCCATTGGTTTCGAGTCCGGTATCCTCCCACTTCACCACTTGGTTATGGTGAAAACCATAATTAATTTCGCCAGTTTCAGGATCAATAACTTCTCCATCTTCTGGAATAAACGCATCGTGATCGTTTGTAAAATGAGCGCTTACTGCAATAGGTTCAGGACCAAAATAATCGGCAGATATGCACCTTGGGAAAGGCATATCGTTCTTACTACAACCTGTGATCAGCACATAAGCTGCAAGAAGTAATACCCTAAACCAACATTTGCCTAAGCGTGATTGCATATCTAAACTTTTTCCAAATATAGAAATAAATTTCTAAAACTTTACTTAAAATATCTTTTTAATTAGTTACTCCATAACATCATTCATATCTTACTTCTCTCCATTTCCTTCCTTGTTTTTAGCTTTATCACTAGGATCACTTCTTATTGTTTCATCAGGATTTTTTTGCTGACCTGATTGTTTTGGTGCTTCAGGTTTAGAGCTCCCCCTCTCCTTTTTATCAGGACCTTCTTGCTTACCTGATTGTTCTGGTATTTCAGATTTAGGGCTCATGGAATTATCCTTCACGTCAACTTCCGTCCGATCTTTACCCACTTGTTGCCTAATGTTCTGTATCATACCTTGGGTGTTATTATCAAGGCCAACAGTTGACAGTATAGCTTGTGATGCGCTTGTGGCAACTTGACGAACACTGCCAGCAACTCCCCAACCAGAGCTGAATAGTGCTTGTGCCATAGTTTCTGATATAGTAACAAAAGCTTCCATTGCATTAGCAATAATTAAGTACATAAATGCTTGGATCAGATCTATGGGCAACGCTGCAAAGTGCCCACCAGCCCTTTCTCCGGTACTGAGTGCAACATCAACATTAGTGCCAGGACTGTATCCAAGAGGCAGTATTGATTTCATCAAGCACAGATCATACGATAAGAAATTTACGCTAATTAAACATTGATAGCATGCAGAAAAATTTGTGAGATTGTATAGAACTGAATACATCAACTGATTTAAAAGAGATAAAGATGAAAATAAAATAACTGGTTGTACTGCAACGTGAGCCAGCGTTTTTATCCAGTTATCAAACAAGGGTTTAGTCTGTTGAAATAAAATAAACACGATAAACAAAGGTGTTAATGACAGTAAAAACGCTACTAGAACAGTAGATATTACATATTTAAACGTAGCGCTAATAATGCATTTTAAAAACGCAAAAGTAGCGTAGAGTATTGCCAAAAATGCAATAAAGCCAAAAGGACCAGAGAGCATCAACGATAAAAACTTTAACCAAGTTTCTGCTGTGAATAATATTCCTGCTGTCAAGTCTAAGAATGCAAATTTTCTCCCCCCTTCCCCTATATAGCCAGAAAAGCTATCAACTAAATAAGTGCTACCATCTATAAAAAGTCTGGATAAAGTTGTACCAAAAAGTTCCCAGCTTCTATCGCTAAAGGCAAAAGCTATAAATGCTATCTTGAACATTCTTACAATGAAATCAAATTTACTTAGCTGTATTGTTCCAAGCATATAGCCAACGACAGTAAATATAACGTATAGAGTAAGCAAAGCTCTTACTCCTTGAAGAAGACCTCTTGCATATCCTTTGTATGAATCTTTAACGCTGTCACCAATTACTTCTTTTTTCATAAAACCAAATATCTTGTTTATATTTGATGAAATAAAATCATTAATTTTTCTTTTGACAAATAAAGTTACACTATACTTATTGTTTTCGTAATATTTGCCATTTTTGTCCGTAATGTCATCTCTCTCTACGTTGCTTACATCAATACCAAAATATATCTTCTTAGATTCTTCGTTCTGAAAGTGTTTTCCGCTTATTACATCTAATATAGTGTACTCATCTTTTCCGTCTACTCTTTCTCTCACTCCTACCACTTTGAAATCATTAGTTCCCACACCATGCAAATCTTTAGGTGGCTCATCACCCAAATACACATACAGTTTTTCGCCATTAATATATTCACATGATCTAGTCACTTTAACATGGTACCCACCCCTATTAGCTCCATAATGATCATAATCTGCAATGGCAAGCATCACACTGCTACCAGGTGTTACACTTCCTATTGGATAGTCATGATTTAATTTCAGAGAAAAATCTCCAAATTCATCTTTAATTTGTGAACACACATTATCCCCTTTTGCACCCCTTTCCTTTGGAAGACATTGAATACCTTTAGCAGTATCTTGATCACCAAGATCACCAATTTTTGCAACAAGAGCCTCAGCCCATGAGATATCTTCTTCAGTGTTTGATGTAAAATCAACGTTAATCTGCATGGGACCCCCTTTATTTTCTTCTATCCTCTTAAGCTTATCTTCAACTCCTTTAAGGTGAGAATACATGTCACATTTATTTCCTTTATCATATTTGCTATACCTTATAGAAGAGACACAGTTCCGTTCTTTGTCTTTATATGTATAATTCCATATACCCTTCTCGGTATAGCACACGTTCTGATAGTAACAATTAAGCTCATAAGAGCTGTACTTTTTCACCTCGTTAGAATCGCAGTTTTTTCCATCACATAATTCGTTCAATCCTATTTTAGCGCGGCGTAAATCGAGTAGCGAGCCATATATCCATGGTTCGTTGTCTTGAATATAACCTTTATTAAAATGTACCTTATTATCATATGGGGTGTAACCATTGCCAACTAGCACTTTGCTTTCCTTTGCTTTTGTTTTATCAAGAGGTAAAAATTGTATTTCATTTTTTGTACCATCTTTACCATCACAAAAAAACTCTCCCCCCTGATGTACTTCACTCACTGTAGCTTTCTTATATACAGTTTCCTTACGGTCATTTTCTACAGCTTTATAACAATTATCATCAAAATTGATGCCTTTCCCTTCTGGATTGTCATAATCAATTGTTATTTTTCTGGGAACTAAGCTAAAGCTTAACCTGTCACCAGGACTTACTTTTATTCCAGTGTCTACATAACGTCTATTGCTGCCAAATTCTTTACCGCCGCACAATTCGTTTTCATTTACGCCATAATTATTAGGCACATCGTTAATATTTGCAGCTTTACTATAATTTGGTTCTGAGCCATCAGCACAAAAGCTAGCTGGCACAAGTACTTTCCTTGGATTTTTGTCTTCTTTAAAAGGGCAAAAATTTACTGATCCATCGAGGGTGAATTTGATTTCCTCACCCTTGCTAATTATCTGACCAGAATCAACCCAATGAATTTTAACTCCTTCATCTGCTTTATGAACTGGAACATCCACATTAACGCTGGTGTTTCTGCTCTGCAACCCAGGCTCAACACACTCCATAGTACAACCAGTGATTGCAAGACACAGTATCAATAATAGTGATCTTTTACTTATCATTGCTGTCTTCCTGGTTGTGGTATCTGAGGCGTTGACCTTTGAGTCCCTTGTGGTATTTGAGGTCTTGACGCACCTGACTGTTGAAAAGTACCTCCTCCTCTTCTTTGAACGCTTTGTTCATCTAACCCTACTGTTCCCATTAAGCTTTGTTGATATTCTTTTCCAGGTTCGTTTTGCACATAAGCACCAAACAACGAGTCAGATATTGCCGAAGAAGCTTTAACTAAAGCTTTCATAGCGTGTCCCAAAATAACAAAAGCCATCATAGCGGTAATATTAGGTGTATATTTGGAAGCATAACCATAGAAGATACAAGGGTTAAAAATCTTTAGGTTAATACTAAGTATACACGTAGAGCAGACTTCAAAATCAAATACTGAATATATGATATAATCCATAACCTGACTTATCAGTGATATAAAAATTAAAAGCACTACTGGATGAATCGCAAATCTTGCTAAATTTTTAACCCAGTTGTGAAACATCTGCCTAGTATACGCAAATAAAAGACAAATAATAAAAATAGGTGCTAAAGAAAGCAATAACGCAACTATTGCTATAGATGTAATAAAAGAAAATAAGGCATTAAAAATAGATAAGCTCACTGTGATTAAACCCCAAATCACCAAGCAAAAAGATACAATGCCCAAAGGGCCAGAAAATATAAGAGATACTATTAACAATACTGAATGCGATGACAGAAATCTATTTAACGGCAAATCAAGAAACTCAAAAACATTTGAAGTAGTGCCTCTGAAATTTGCTATTTCTATTAACTGTTTTGGGGTGTTAATAAAAATAGAAAATGCATTGTTATAAAAAAAATTCCAACTGCTGTCCTGCAGCAGCTGGGTAATAACTCCTATCTTTACGCATATAATTAGAAACTCATATATAGAAATATGAGTTAATCCAAAAAAGTAGTAAAGGGTATATAAGATTATGTATAATACTAACAGCGATATTATCGTAGATCTAATGATATTTGTTTTGCTTGATTTTAGAAAACTTTCGTAAAGATGCTTTACAGGACTAGTATCAGAGTGAATCGCGTTGGAGTCTTTATAGCTGGAACCAAAAAATGCAGTTTTTACTTTTTCGTCAAAAAAATTATAGATTGCACTAAAAGTTCTTGTAGGTGGCTCTTTAGTTGTTAGGTTAATGCTAAACTGACCTTCATTTTTGTAATCGCAGCCATGGTCTCTTATTCCGTAATATATGGTGCCTGTTTTGTCTTTTAACTTTTCTTTTAAGCTTTCCATGTATTGAACGTCATGAACTTGGCTAATATCCACAGATATATCCGCTTGGTCTTCACCAGGCTTATGGTCAGGGAATTTATCAGAAACACGTATATATAAGTTATTTTTTAGGCTATGGTTCTTTGTTACTCTTATGTTGAAACCACCTTTGTCATTTCTATCGTAGCAGTGCTCGTCATTTCTACTACATAAACTAAAAGTTAAACTTGGTGTTCGATGGTATTTTTCTATCTTATAATCACAGTTAGTACATATGCCACCTGTTGGAATGTATTCAAAATCTTCACCATCCATGTGAATTTTCAAAAGTGTAATGCCAGTTTTTATCTGTTTTTCTTTTAGTATTTTACTAATAGCTTCAACATCAGACCGGGATATCTCACCTTCTACACTATTGTATTCAATATATGCGCAACCTTTGTTTCCGCTGCCGGAAGGAAATTTACATATACGTCCGCAGAGTAAATTCAAAATGCGCGTATCTATTTCGCTTGCGCTGCTATCTGAAAGGCTCCTACAGTCTATATTTTCTCCTTGTTTTATAGAATTGATGATATTTTTAATCTTTTTTTCATCTTGATCTAACTTCGAAAACCAGTACTCTTTTCCATTCAACCATTGCGCATCGCCTATTATATATTTATTAGGACATATTCCATCTTGAATACTACCTTGACATTCTTCTTGATTTAAAACATGTGCAAAATGTTCCGTTTCTTGCTCGCTACACTTTTCATCGATTTTCACATACCTGATTTTTGTCTCACTCTCTTTATCTTTACACACTTTACTTCCAATAACACTAAAGCTTATCGTATCGTCTTTTTTAAGTGCAAATGGTAATGTAACGTCATTTCTCCCAGGCCTAATTGCAAAATCTGCATACTGCTTAGGACAAAAATTAACCTTACTAGGCACTATATTAATCTCTGTTACGCTTCTTATCCCATCTGAGATGTAAACACCAGAATCAACCCACTTCTGCTCTGTTGACACTATATCTAGTTTTTCACGCAAACCTGATAAATTTTCTGGCTTAATACAGTGATCCTCCCCGCATCCAGACAATAAAAAAAGTACCACAAAACTTATGCATAGCTTACCCAAGTTTTGGTTACTTAAACGTTTAAGCATCTGTTACTTACCTTAACTAGCATCACCGCCACCTTAGTTAATCTTTTCGCTGGAACCTTTACCACTATCTCCACCTCCTCCACCAGCACCACCTCTTGCCTTCTTGACAGCCGCAGCAGCAGCTTGACCAACACCTCCAGCAGCGGCTTTGGCAGCAGATAAAGCTTTGCCCACCATTTGTCCAGGTGTACTACCAGAACCGAGTAATGCTCTATGGTTACCAGCAAGTTCAGCAGCCATGTTAGGAAGAATGTTTAAAAAGTGGTAAAAGAGGAATAACACTAGACACAACTTTAATAACTCTCCGATGAGAGAGCTGCCAAACTCCATGTATTTAAAGTAGAATAGACCAAGTATGTTGCTCTTTTTAAAGCTATAATTTTGCATCATACATGCAAGAGTAGTTTCATTTTTATCACATTCACCATCCTTCAATTTGAACCACTGTTTTTTCTTACTATCTGAGGTTTCTGCTTGTTTCTTTTCATATAGCTTATCCGATTCAAATTTCAAATTTTTAAAATATATTTTATCACATGCTATGAACATAAAGGACAAAAACGCAAAAAGGATAACCGGGTATAAGCTATAGGTAATCAACTCTTTCACCCAGCCGTCAAAATATCCTTTGGTGTGTTGGAATAAAACCATAGGAATAAACAAAGGTGATAGAATAACAATTACACTTAAAGCAACTAGAGATAAAATAAATACATAGCACAGCCACAAAATAACCATCATCATCAGAACGGCCATAAATATACAGACAAGAGCTACTAAAATTTGTCCACCAGCGAAAATAATACCAATCACCGAACCTGCAACTAACAAGACAGGAGCAGCACCAAGCAAGACTGCTAACGTTGCAACACCTCCAGTACCAATTTTGCCACCAATTCCATCTAAAGGGGCACCTAAATAAAATAAAATTCTACAATCAAGCCTATCCCAAGGTGCAAGATAACTGTAAGATACCTTCTTTCCTTCACGAGTATATTCATAATCTGTACCTGCTTTATAATTACATATGCCTTTACTTTCAGATGACGCTTTTAGCACTATCTCTGACAAACCATTTGAGAGACGAGTTAATTCTCCATAATAATGAGACATGGTACTGCCTGTTGTGAAGTAAATCACTAAAGCGAATTTAATAATCAACATGTACATTTCTTGTGGGCTGCGAACTCCACCAGACATAGCTTTTATAGAGAACAGTATTAAAGCTAAAACCAAAACAGCAGTTACAGTGTTTTTCAACCTCTTTTGTGCTACAGATAAGAAACTGCCCTTGTTATGTCCATCTTTATCTTTAAGTGGGCTGCCACTTGAATCAATACCTGCAACTAAATTATCTAACGATTCCTTAATGCATTGCACTATCATAGAAGTGATGGGAATAGGAGCTAATGATTTACTTCCTGCCTGATTATAGCAAGCTTTAGAGACATACGAGCTAAAACAGCCAGCATTATCATAACCTACAAAAATTTTCCCCCCTTGTCCGTTGAGTCCTTTTTCTTTAGATCTGATAATAGTTTTATAGTCATCATTATTACCAATAGAAACTTTTTCCTCTCCTGTACCATCTTTATTTTTGAATGTCATCATAGATTTTTCACACATAGGAGCAAGTGGGTCAGGTGGCAATTCCGTGCACCCCATATCAACCCCTTGCGGCCAAGGAGTCATTTCGATACCAAGCATGCTCACACTTCCCAGCTCCACACACAACCTGCCCATTTTTCTTACTGCTTTAAATGTTGACCCATGTATGGTTTCGCTTTGCCCAGCTTTAAGAACTTTACATTTCAGCTCACCATCGACCGTCGGGGACCATGACCCATCTACATATCCAGTATCTTTTTCCCTTACATCAAAGTCTATGTATCCAGGTTTTTCTCTGGAATCAAAGTCTTTCTTGTTAAAAAGATTACCAAAAGTTAAAGGATTTCGATGACATATTTCTATATATTCACTGTATTGCACACCGTTTTTTGGCCAGTAATAACTTTCTGTACTCTCCTGAACGTTAGAATTTAAGGCTTCTTTTTCTGCTCTTTTCCCGTCATAGTCTTTTTTGTTCACGTCTTCCCGAGCTTTATCTTGCAAACAAGAAAAATATTCATCTTCTGTTTGGTAATTTTTATTGGTGCAGCCACTATAACCTGTGTCTTCTTTAAAATTTTTGTATTTTCCATCATGACCACGTGCAACTGGGTGTTTAACAAAACTATGTTCACAAACAACAAGCCCCCCTATTGCTTTCCAGACTCCAACAATTGCAGCTATCATTCCAACAATAACAAGAGCGGTAAACAAACCAGCAGAAGAGACGATTAAGATAATGCCAGTAAATATTGCGCCAACAGCAATCGCTATTCCAGCAAGTGCTGCAGCTGTTTTAAACGCCCCACAATCAGGATTAGAGGCACGACTGAAGCTGCCAGTGGAATTAAATCTGCTAACAAATTCTGTCTTGTCAGTACCACTTACTCCATCTGCAAGCACTGGATATGAGAGTAAAAAGTCTATATTTAGTAAAAATATCGCAATTAATAGCAATGACAGCTTAGTCTTAAACATTTTTTACCTTCTGATAAAATATAGGCAACCATACTTTTGGGTTGTCCCCAACTTCATTTAATATATCGTGTAACAATAGAACACTTTCTGCACGTCCGGATAATACGTTGATTATATCATCTAAGTCTTTTAAGTCTATTCTAGCTACCACAGCATTAACTCCTTGTTTCACCAAAAAGAATCTAGTACTCGGATCTGTGTGCTTAATTAATATATATTCACGTTCAGTTAACATAAAAACATCCCGATAGACACTAGTAGCTTTCAGATTTGGTAAAAAAATCTGTGTCGCTGTTTGTTGTACAAGCGTATCGCTAATAGCACTTTTACTTGCATCCTCAACACTCTGAGTAGCAAAAATCACAAAAGCATTTAGTTTTCTCAGTACCTTCAACCAGTCTTTTATCTTGGGTGCAAAAACTGGATTATCTATTAATGCCCATGCCTCATCAAGAACGATAATAGATGGAGTGCCATCAAGAGATATACTAATCCTATGAAATAAATAAATCAATACTGGTCCAAGGGCAACAGGATCTTTGAGCAAGCTAGCCATCTCAAAACCAAATACTCTTGCTCGTGAAAAATCTAGCAAATCTTCTTTATTGTCAAATATTGCAGCATGAGAACCATTATCATGCCACATAGATATTGCCCCAGCTAGAGTATCAGGACCTGCAAGTCCTAAAAACGGTACAAGGTTTCTCAAGAACCTGTCTTCTTTTCTTAATTTAAAATTTCCTTCAATTGCATCATTAATTCGTGCAATATCTTCTGAAGTAAATTTATCATTATATACCGAAATTAAAGACTTTATCCACTCCATTAAAAATGTTCTATTATCAGAGGTGTCATCAAGTTGCAAAGGATTAAAATTTGTTTTAGTTCTTGGTTCTATTACAGTATAGATACCACCAAGTGCTCTTAAGAAAATCTCTGCACCGCGATCTTTGTCAAAAAAGAATATCCTTGGAGAAAATTTTATCGCTTGAGCACATAAGAAATTCATTAAAACAGTTTTACCAGCACCAGTTGGGCCAATTATCATAGTGTGTCCAACATCCCTTATATGAAAGTTGAAAAAAAATGGAGTACCAGATGTCGTGTCGAAAACTGTAACGGCATCTCCCCAGTGGTTATTGAATTTATTACCAGTAGGATAATTATGTTGAGATGCAAATCCAGCCAAATTAAGACTACTTATTGTAGCTTTTCTCACTATATAATCGAAATTACCAGGAATTTGCGCCCAAAATGCTGGTTCAAGGTTAACTCTCTCACGGACAGGGTAAACACCGCAATTAGAAAGCTCTGATTCTACCAACGACAGAGCGTTATCCAATGATTTAGGACTTTTTTCTATACATAAAATAGTCAGGTGATGTTGACCAAATGCAATCTTACCACTCATTGCGTCATCAAGCGCTTGAGAAATTTCTGCTATTTGAGAAATAGCTTTATCTGCAGACTGTATCATTCGATTTTGCTGTATCTGCATTTTTCCAATCGCCATTTGCCTGTTTATAAATTGAAAAGATTGCGTAATTATAAACTCGTAAGGAAGTTGTAAAAACGAATCAAGCATTCCTGCAGAAGTATGATTTCCATATTCTTTGATACTAACTACTCCAGCATATTTACTCTCATTATGAGTCACAACCTGTATCATCTTACGGCCAAAGAATAACCTATGTACTGGTAAGTATCTTGATATTTCAGTTCTTAGCGGAAAAAGCGTATTTGTAACGAAGCCACAATTTACGATTCTAGATAGAAACTCCATTATTTCGCAGAACAAACCATCTGGAGTTTCTTTTACTCCAAGAATTTTAGGCGAATAATTTCTAAGGCTTGTCACTACACGATTTGTCGTTTCCTCTAAATCTTCATACGTGGCACGCATATCACTTTCCCAAGCATGTTTTGAAGTTACATGTCCGAATTTTTTTAGTAGATATGACAAAAATTCTACTCCTTTTGTGTCTGCTCTACGGATAATCGTAATGTATAGGTCATTAATAAATGATTGCCTTGTTGCGTGTTTTTCTCTCCATTTTAGATTTACGTGATTAGCGAAAAAATTCGGCAAACCTTGACTTGCAAATTCATCAGAAAAAATATTTTTTTTACGTCTGATAGTATGAAAATACAAACTAAATGCCGGAGATGAAATGCTTCTGAGCATCTGATTCCTGATATTATTTTGTATTACTAAATCCTCGTCATCGGCGGTTTCAAATGCAAAGCCACTTAGTTTTATAACCTTAACCAACCAATTTTCTTTTGTCATCAAGGTTGTGCTATTCCAATAGCAAGAATAAGGAATAAATTCAGCAGCGTGAACTTCCCTGCTCAGAGTAGATTTACTCTTTGATTGAATAGCCCTAAACCTCAGCATCACACAACATTAAGCAATATCATAAGAATTGGCTCCATGATAAAAACGATTTAAACATTTCGAGCACTTTCCTAATTTTACCATAAATAATTCAATAAACAAAGGTTCTTTTGCAGAAGCTATATAGCCAAGTCCATGTATACCTGGTAACATTAAAAGAATCACTCTCAAATCATTTGAATTAATGAAAATTAGCAGGCAAATCAGGACGTTTAATATTGCAAACATATAACTCACACCAAAGAGCATTGCAGGTCTTGTAAGACCTTTAAATAATTGATCTGTTTGTATACTACCTGTGGACATATCTTTAACCTTCTAATAATAGCTCTAACACTAATACTATATCATTATATTAAAAATCCATTGAAACTAGTAGCACTTTAAGTTAAGATACATTGATTAATAATTTAACCCAGATAATGACAAGTTGGCCATTTCAAGAAGCAGAAAAAATATTGCAAGAGTTTCCTAATAAAAAAGAAATAATATTTGAAACTGGTTATGGACCCTCTGGTTTACCCCACATAGGAACCTTTGGAGAGGTTTTCCGCACTACAGTTGTTGTAAATGCATTAAAAAAAATAGCTCCTGGTATAAAAACCAAAATCATTGCAGTTTCAGATGATATGGATGGTTTGCGAAAAATACCAGATAATGTGCCAAATCAAGAGATGCTAAGGGAGCACTTAAATAAACCATTGACTATGATACCCGATCCATTTGGCACTCATGAGAGTTATGGTCATCACATGAATTCGTTGTTGTGTAAATTTCTTGATTTGTTTGAATTTGAATACGAATTTAGGAGTGCAACAGAGTGTTATAAATCTGGCGTTTACGATGAAAAACTTTTACTCCTGCTGAAAAATTATGATAAAGTGATGGACGTAATGCTTCCATCATTTCGGGAAGAAAGGCAGCAGACTTACAGTCCATTCTTGCCGATATGCCCAAAAACTTCCCAAGTTTTACAAGTTCCAGTAATTGAAACAAATACAGATAAAGGAACAATCACGTATGAAGACCCAAACGGGGAAAAAATAGAAGTTCCAGTGACAAAAGGAAAATGTAAACTGCAATGGAAACCTGATTGGGGAATGAGGTGGGCCGCATTTGGAGTAAATTATGAAGCTCACGGAAAAGATTTAACTCCATCTGCTGTGCTTTCAAGTCAAATATGTGAAATACTTGGAGAAAAGCCACCACTTCTGTTTTGCTACGAGCTTTTCCTTGATAAAGAAGGAAAGAAAATATCAAAATCAAGAGGAAATGGCATTTCGATTGAAGAGTGGCTAACTTACGCACCAACGGAGAGTTTATCACTGTATATTTTTCAGAGTCCTAAAAAAGCTAAACGTTTATATTTTGATGTGATACCAAAATCAACCGATGAGTATCTAGAGTTTGTAAGGTGCTATAATGAGAGTAAAGAAAAAGATATAAATAATCCTGCATGGCATATTCATCAAGGTGAAGTTCCCAGTATAGAAACTTCAGGTATAAATTTTACGCTACTTTTAAACCTAGCGGCGGCTTGTAACGCTGAAAACAAAGAGATTCTCTGGGGTTTTATATCCACTTATGCACCAAGCGTCACACCAGAAAATAATAAAATGCTTGATAGACTTTCAGACTTTGCAGTAAAGTATTACCACGATTTTATCAAACCAACAAAATCATATAAAACTCCAAATGCAAAAGAGAAAGAAGCGTTACTAGATTTGAAGGACACTTTACATTCTCTATCTACAACTGTTACTGCTGAAGAAATTCAATCTCAGGTATTTTCTATTGGAAAAAAATATGATTATACCAACTTACGTGACTGGTTTCAGCTATTATATGAAACGTTACTTGGCCAAAAAACCGGTCCAAGAATGGGATCTTTCATAAAGCTTTATGGAATAGATAATACGATTTCTCTCATAGAAAGCGCTACTAAATGTATACTGTAGAGTTTACCTTCTTTCATTTGAGCTCTTTAGTTTTTAGTTCTGCCTTCTAAGGCTTTTACTCGTGACAACCACTGTGCCTGCGATCTTGTCGTGCCAAGTTTGACAGCGTTTGTTGAAATTTGACCATAAAAAGCCCAAGAATAATGGTGCAGCTGACAATATAAAGGAAAAAAATCTCTTTGTTGCTTGTCTTAGGGTCATCTTTTCGAAAGTTTGTGCATCCACAACTCTAAGCCCAAGTAATAGTTTTCCAGGTGTAGCAGCAAACCTTACCCACATATATGTTACATAGCAAAAGAGCATAATGCATTGGACTATTTGATTTAGGATTTGTAATTTTATAAGTCTACTCTGCGTTGTCTTTTCTTCTGCAGACAGTGGCGCTTGCATTTGGTATTTTGCAGCAATTTGACTTAATATTTTGCTATCCTCTGAGTTCATAAAGAGCTTATTTAAGGCTTGGCTGCAAAACTGCAAGAACAAAACGATAATAATCAAATCAAGCAATACTGATATATAGCGCCTAAGTCCTGTTACATAACATATCCCATTTTCATCTTTCTTTACCTTTTGAATAACATTTATAGAAGAAAAAATAGAAAATAAACGATTAAAAAATTTATGTAACATATATATACTTTCCAATATTTAACGTGCCCCTGGCCGGACTTGAACCAGCATGCTTTTGCAAGCAACAGATTTTGAGTCTGCCGTGTCTACCATTCCACCACAGGGGCATTAAGTTTTAATGCTATAGGCAACACGGAATTAGTCAAATTTTATATGTCTTTCAAACGAGGACTAAATATTCTACAATAATCAACAGTTACTCTCAAAACTTAAAATGAATGAATTAGCTAGTCTCCTCAGTTCAAGAAGTGTAGATAAGGAAATATGTAAATTACCGCATAATTTAGAAGCTGAACAGATGCTTATTGGTGCAATGATTCGTGATAATAGAATCTGTGATGCAGTTGAAGACACAATCACAGCAGAAAATTTCTATGATCCATTACATCAAAGTATTTTTACGCAGATATCCAAAACCAGGAAACACGGTATAGTTGCCAATGAACTAAGCCTCAAAATGTTTTTTGAGAACGACCAAGCGTTTACCGAGTGTGGTGGGGTAGAGTACTTAGCAAAGCTTGCAGCAAAGGCAAGTATTGCACTTGATATCTATAGTTTGACTAGAATAATCCGTGATACTTACTTAAGGAGATGTTTAATTAAGCTCGGGCAAGAAATAGTTGGTGATAGCTACAACTACGATATTGAAAATCCTGCACAGGCGCAAATTGAACAAGCAATGACAAAATTGTTCAACTTAGCAGTAAAAAAACAAGGTGAGAAAACATATATAAAACTTGCAAGTTCAATTAAAGACGTAGTTGAGAAGATCAGCACACTGAAAAATAATCCAGAAGCGCTGGGCGTTACAACCGGACTTCAAGATCTAAATCAGCTTCTTGGTGGCCTACAAAAATCTGATTTATTAATTTTAGCTGCAAGGCCTTCTATGGGTAAAACAGCACTGGCGCTAAACATCGCACTTAATGCTTGTAAGATGTTGCAAAAAAGAGCAGATAAACAACATTATGTAGCGTTTTTCTCACTTGAAATGTCAGCAGAACAATTAACCGCAAGGCTGATCACTATAGATTCAGGGATTAGTTATTATAAGGCATTAACCGGGAGAATTAGTGATTTTGAATTGCATGAATTTATCAATGCTAGTACAGAATTATCTGAACTGCCTTTCATCATAGATGACACCCCTGCGCTATCAATTAGTGCCCTTCGCACCAGAATACGCTTGCTGTATCAATTATATAATGTAGAAGTGGTATTCATTGATTATTTGCAGCTAATCAGAGGAACAACAAAAAGAAGTAATGAAAATAGAGTACAAGAAATCTCGGAAGTGACGCAGGGTTTGAAAGCAATTGCAAAAGAGCTGAATATTCCCGTTGTTGCACTATCTCAGCTCTCTCGTTCTGTTGAGCAGAGAGACGACAAAAAACCACAACTTTCTGATTTGCGTGATTCAGGAAGCATAGAGCAGGATGCAGATATAGTGATGTTCCTCTATAGAGAGGAATATTATGAATTGAGAAAGCAACCAAGTGAAGGAAGCAATAAACATCGAGAGTGGCAAGAAAAAATGGAAAAAATTAGAAATATTGCAGAGCTTGTTATTGCAAAGCAGAGAAATGGGCCAATTGGCAGTGTGAAGCTATATTTTGACTCTAACAGAGGTTCGTTTAAAGATTACACGGAGAGGCATAGTGTGTAGCTTGGCAGCAATCTTCTTGTTCCCAAGTTCATCAATTGTTTTTTTATGTAAAAAGTTAGCTTGACAACTTCCTTTAAATCCTTTTATATGGTATTATATTTTACAATACGTGAGGAATAATCATATGAGTAAAAACAATTTACCCTATTATATAGCTGGAACTCTGGCTGCTTTAACTTTATTAGCATCTGGAGTGTTTGCTGCAGCTCCTTATATTGGTTTCTTAGCTCCTGTTGCAGCATTAAGTGTTGGCCTGCCATTTATTATTGGTGGTGCTGTATTTTCTGCTGTAGCTATGGCACTTTCGTATAAAGCAATTAGTAAGAATAAAACTATTTCTGAGAAAGATGTTCAACTGACTGAGAAAGTAGAAGAAATATCTAAAAAAGATGCTCAACTAGCTAAAGAAGAAGATAAAGTACAGGCTCAAAAGCAAACAATTTCTGGGCAAAATGACCAACTGACTAAAAAAGAAGCGGAAGTAAAAGCTAAAGAGGAGGAAAATTCTAAGCAAAAAATTGAAATTAATAAAAAAAATGAGGAGATTGATAATCAAAAAAAAGAAATAGAAGAACTTAAACACAAGAAAACTTTTGTTCCGCAAGCAATGAAGAATATCAAAGAAGCATCTCAAGAAGTATTTGCATATGTAGCAGAAGCCTACAGTAGTGGGCGCGTTCATAGTACTATTAAGCAGCGCCGTAGTGATGTTGCGAATGACTTAAAAAATGTCGTAGGTAGTGCGAAAAATGCTTATGGCACATCAGTTGAGTATGTAAAAGGGAAATTTAATAGTGCTGGAAATAAATTAAAAAATGTTTATGGTACATCAGTTGAGTATACAAAAGGAGCACTTAACAGCGTTGGAAGCAGCTTGTACAGTAGATTTCATGGTACTAAGGTTTCTAGTTCGGAAGAGCAGTTTAAGCGTGAAGATGGATCTAAACCTAGTATGCAAGAACTAACTAGTTTGGATTACTTAGATCTTGCAGTTTCTTCCAGTGAGCAAAAGCAACGAGCTAATAGTTTGGATTATTTAAATATTGATAACGACGTTCCTAAGCAACCTGATCATTTAAGTATTGATGCTGCTAAAAGGTATTTAATGAGTCTTTCTGAGGATCAGGAGATATTTTATGATGCAGAATCTGGTGGTGAAAAAGATACTGAGACTTCTAGCCTGAAAGAGCAGTTAGATGAAAACAGTAAAGCAAAAGTTCCGTCAAGAATTTCTGATTTATGTGAGTCAGTAAAAGGAAAGTTTACCAGCTTTTGGAGTGGGGTACAAAGTATTTATAGTAAGAATGTTTATAATAGTTGTGCACTAGGTACTGATCTGTTGCATGCTCAACATAAAAACACCTTGGCTAATGTACCACAAGAAGAGGTTGTAAATAAAGAAGCTCAAAAGCCAGAAGAGCAAGCAGACCAAAAGCCAAATCTTCAAAGGGACAACAGCATAAACAATACGGAAGAAGGCGGTAAAAATAAAAGGAGTGGAGCCGCAAGAAGAAAAAGAAAACAAGCACGAGTAGAACAACCTATAGTGTATACAGTTACAACAAGTAATAAATATGATGTGTTGCTACCTGAATGCTTCCTTAGTTAAACATCAACCCTCAAAAAAACCGGCGTAGGTTTAGGCAGCGTAATGCCTGAACTTACGCACGTATCGCACAAAGATTTTAAACCTCGTTGCTCTTTCGGAATTTGCAATTGATCGAGTATCATTTCCGCTGACCTCGGGACAATTGGCTGCAATAAAGTGCCAATTATCCTGATGTATTCCAGTAGCTTATAAATTACTAAGTTCATGCGCTCTCTGTCAGTTTTGCTTAGTGTCCAGGGTGCACTTTTATCTATATAAGCATTGGCTTCAGAAGAGATGTTGATGATTAGAAGTATGATATAGTTAAACTCATACTTTGATAGGTGATTCATCACCTGATCGAGTATAGCTTTGCAACCTGGAAGACTTTCTTCACCTTTAAGTAGGCTTTGATCGATTGTTGGTACAATTCCAGAACATTGCTTGTGTAAAAATGAAATTGTTCTTTGTACTAAATTGCCTATATTGTTTGCAAGTTCTGAGTTTATGCGGCTGATCATGTTTTTCTTACTAAAGTTGCCATCCTGGCCAAAACTTGCTTCTCGAAGGAGAAAATAGCGTAGTTGATCAACACCAAACTCTTGAGCGAGGCCAATTGGATCTATGACATTACCAAGAGACTTGGATATTTTTTCTCCTTCGTTTAGCCACCAACCATGAACTGCAATTTGTTTTGGCAGTGGCAAATCTGCTGCAAGGAGAATCGCTGGCCAATACACAGCATGAAAGCGCAATATGTCTTTGCCGATTACATGAACGTTGAAAGAGTTGTCAGCTAGGTTTGCAGTGCTTGACACTGGAATCTGTATTTCTGGTTCTGCCCAAAACTTCTTATATTCTTCACCTTCAGTACTAGGGAAACCTATTGATGTAAGATAATTGGTTAATGCATCTATCCAGACATAGATTACGTGTTTGTCATTACCTGGTACTTTTATTCCCCAGTTAAAACTAGTGCGAGAGATTGAGAGGTCAATGAGCCCTGATCTTACAAACGATACCACTTCATTTTTTCTGCTCTCAGGAAAGATAAAATTTGGCTGATTTTCATATAGTTCTAGTAATTTATCCTGCCAATTCGACAAACGAAAAAAGTAGCTCTCTTCTTTTACCCATTCAACCTCAGCACCTGTTGGTGCTTTGCCATCTATCAGCTCTGATTCCTGATAAAATGCTTCATCACGAACTGAATACCAACCCGAATAGGAATCCAAATATATTTGTCCTCTCTCTTCAAGCCTATTCCATAAAGCTACCACTGCTTTTTCATGACGTTCCTCCGTAGTGCGAATAAAATCGTCATACTCAAAATTCATGAACTTAGCTAATTCTTTAAATGAAACACTCACTTCATCTGTAAATTCTTTTGGCTGCATTTCCTTTGCTTTAGCTGCTTTTTCTATTTTTTGTCCATGTTCATCTGTACCGGTGGTAAATTTGACATTTTTCCCAGCTAGTTTCATGAACCTTGCCACCACGTCACACAAGAGAGAAGTGTATGCATGACCGATATGCGGCTTATCGTTTACGTAATATATTGGCGTGGTGATGTAAAAACTCTCAAATCGATCCATGGTTTAGCATTTTGATAAAAATCAACTGAGTTAATTATAGTATTAAAAAGGCAGTAATAAATAAATATTGATTGGGTTAAGCATAATTTTTGAAAAAAGCTATTTACTGAAATTTTATTAAAATAAGAAACAATCAGGTATGATTATTGAAAGAACAATGGGAAATTTTCTTGTAATTCTATTTATAGTTTTCTATGCATTTGATGCACACGCTGATGGAGCAACAGATGTAATGTGTAATGTAATAGGTTACGTTCATGGAATAGGTGGACCAATGATTACAGTAGTAGTAATTGGTACAAGCTTGCTTGCAATATTTGGAAGAATGCCTTGGCCTTCACTTTTCTCACTTGGTATGTTTGTTGCTGTGTTTTTTGGTGCACCTAAAATTGCAACAGCGATAACAGAAAAAAACGTTTGTAATTTTCTTGAAGATCAAATGCCGGTTCGTTGTCCTTATAAAGGTCAAACGTTGGTTCAAGGAAAGTGTGTTGCTGCTCCTGGATATGAACGTGTAGGTACAAGTTATTCTTGTCGTCGCGGTTGGGCGCTAACTAATAAAGGCTACTGTATAAAAGCTGGCCAAGATCCTTCAAAGTATTGGAAGTGAAAATGGTGCTTTTATAGAGTTAAATCTAACTACTCATCAAACCACAAAGTATATAATTAATATCCACACCTTTAGTTAAATTCCACTCACGCTTTATTACGTTGTACTCCATGCCAGCCATGTTTTGCAGCGTTACATTATTTTCTCTTAAGTGATTTGCAATTTCTGACGGCTTGAGAAATTTATTCCAATTATGCGTACCCTTAGGCAGCCAATTTAATATGTACTCTGCGCCGACTATTGCAAGACAGAAGGATTTGATAGTTCTATTTATTGTGGATATAAAGATTAGCCCTTCTGGTTTCAGCAATTCTATTGCTCTTCTCATAAAGAATTCTAAATTATCTACATGCTCGACTACTTCCATCAGCAGAACCACGTCGTACTTCTTGTCATTGCTTAGCTCTTCAATGCTGGTGTGCATATATTCTACATTAAGCCCTACTTTTTTCGCATGTGACTGTGCCACTTTGATGTTTTCTTCACATACATCTATTCCCACAACGTTAATGCCAACGCGTGCCATTGACTCTGACAAAATGCCACCACCGCATCCAACATCAAGCAATGATAATTCTTTCAAATTGCATTTTTTTAACTCTTTTATTTTCTCAATAATGTAAGATACTCTAACAGGATTCATCATGTGCAATGGTTTGAATTTGCCGTTCTCATCCCACCACTGGCCTGCCATTTTAGCGAATTTTGATATTTCATCTTCGTTATAAGTTTTTGTTTTTTTTTTCTTAGAGGTTATATTACTGAGTTTATCAAGGCGTTTTTTATGTCTGCTTTCTTTTGAAAATTCTGTTTCGAGGAATTGTTTGACTATGTCTTTTGCTAATCCACTCGCAGTAAACCCTGCACCAAGACACAGTACATTTGCGTTGCCATGCTCGCGAGCTAATTTTGCGATCTCAACACTGTTACATAAAGCAGCGTAGATTCCTTCAAAACGATTTGCCACAGTACTCATGCCCAAACCTGTACCACAAATTAATATCCCATAATTTGCTTTTTTGCTTGTTATATCTTCTACAACTTTAACAGCATAGTCTGGGTAATCTACACACTTTTGCTTAGCAGTGCAGCCTTGATCTACCGCTGTGTAACCCAGGGTTTCCAGGTAGGATTTTATTTCTGATTTTAATTCATAACCAGCATGATCTGAGGCAATTGATATTATATCTGACATATAAAAAGTTGATCTTGCATAACTTAAGGATATTTATATGGGTAATTTATTTTGATCTTTCTGTCAAGCCGTTTTAATACTCCTGATCTTTCGGGAGTCCTAAAGCTTGAAATAAATTTCGAGTCAGATGTGTATAAATTCTATATAATTTTTATCCTACTACTAATTCAATAAGATGGATCACATAGATATTATAAAATCAAAATTATTATTATCTGACATAGTAGGTAAAAAAGTCAGGCTAACAAAAAGAGGAGATAGTTTTGTTGGGCTCTGTCCATTTCATAACGAAAAAACCCCATCTTTTTCGGTGAGCAATACTAAGGGGTTATATTACTGTTTTGGTTGTTCAGCTAGTGGTGATGCATTTGAATTTATTTCACAAACTGAAGGATTAAGCTTTAAAGAAGCATTGGAAAGATTAGCATCGGTTACAGGTGTTGAACTGCCCAAAAGTCTTAGTATTACAAAAGGGGACAATAAACTATTTTTAGCGCTTGATTTAGCTGCAAATTGGTTTGCACAAAAAAATCAGGGCATTGTAGATTATTTAAAGCAGCGCAAGATTTTACCTGAAATCATAGATAAATTTAAGATAGGTTATGCACCAAGCTCTGGTTTGAAAGAGTATTTAAACTCTTCAGGTATTGAAGACAAAATTTTAATTGATATTGGATTAGTAAACAAAAATTTTCATGATTATTTTTATGACCGGCTGATATTTCCTATATACAACATTGCAGGAAGAGTTATTGGTTTTGGCGGACGTGCGCTGAGTTCTGAGCAACAGCCAAAATATTTAAATAGCCCAGAGAGTCAGCTCTTCAAGAAGAGGGAGAATTTATACGGATTAAACTTTGCTTTAAGCGAAATACGTAAAAAACAGCACATATTTGTTGTTGAAGGATATATGGACACTATAGCGCTACATCAAGCGGGAATTAGTAATGCAGTTGCTCCACTTGGTACCGCAATTTCTGCAGAACAGATAAAAAACCTGTGGAGATTTGCTAAAGAAATCTCCATCTGTATGGATGGCGATAATGCCGGATATCGTGCTGCTACACGAGTTGCGGAACTTGCTCTGCCAATATTAGAGCCTGGATACACGTTAAAGTTTGTGACTTTGCCGAGTAATAAAGATCCATACGATATATGTAACGAACTGGCATACAAGAAAGAAGACGTGTTGACTGCTCTTGACCATTCAACAAAACTGCATTCTGAATATTTATGGCGTCACATAATCGATAGCAACTTTCAAAATTATGAAAAACTTGCTCCGGAAAAATATTCAATTCTTGAGCACAAGTTCATGGAATATGTAAATACTATTAGCAACAGCAGTATTAGAAGGTATTATAGAGATTATTTTTACAATAAGGCTAGTGAACTAAGAAGTAGCTTCAAAAAACAGATTTTTAATAGTAAAACTAGAGCAACAAAAGGTGAGTATCTTCATAACAAATCTCCAGAGCTAATTGAGGCAGAGCAAAATCAGGCCATAATTTTGCGTATAGCCGTAGAATTTCCTGAAATCTTGAACCTTCCTATATTTTTTGAGCAATTTTCTCATTTTGAATTTACTAATGAGATGAAAAGATTACAACAGCGTGTAATTGATGTAATAAGTAACAAAAGCAAACTTGGTAAAGAGGCTTTGTTACAAGAATTGAAACAGTTTGACGTTATAAAGTATGTATTTGAAAAAACTAGTGTACTAAAGAGCCAACTGAACGAGAGAAAATCTGCAGAAATTGTGTGGAATAATATAGTGTTACTAAAAGAATTAAATGCGTTACGAAAAGAAAGAACCGAAGCGAGGCTGAGCGGTAATCTTGACTTAGAGGAAAGGTTGATAGAACAAATAGAGCAAATAGAAAGTAATATACAAGAAATGCAAATGGAGTTTATTGAAAAGTAGGCTGCTACAGTTAATTATTTTTAGGTTGTTTGTCATTCTGCTGCTTTTTAACGGAATTTATACTGCCTCTTAGCAATAAAAAACTTACTTATTGTAGGAAAATCTTGTGTTTGTTCTCATATAAAACTATTTATGGAGTGACAATGGTGCATGTATTATACTTACATTTTTGATTCGAAAATTTATGCAGTTGTTTCTAACAAAATTAGTCAACAAATTCTATTGTTTAAAGATGAGAAATAAAGTAATCATCATTTCTAGTATTGCTTTTATTCTACTGTTTTTTATCAGCAGTGCATTTTTAAAAAAAGATCAGGCGGTTCATAGTGATAATGCAACTAGTAGCTTTTCAGTAAAAACTCAAGAATGTGCGCCGCAAAACCGCACTATATATTTAAATTTTTCTGGTACAGTAAATCCCTTACATAGAGCTAGCCTTGTCTCAAAAATAAGTGGTAAGATTATTGCTATTTATTTACCTGATGGTGAAAAGGTAAAAAGAGATGATGTAGTGTTAAAGATAGAAGATTATGACAGGATTGAGCAATCTCAGAAAGCCAAAGCTTTATTAAAGCAGCGTGAAATTGAGTATGATTCCTCTCACAAACTGAATAAAACAGGCTATGGAGCACAAATACAAGTAGAAGCAGCTTTTACTGCGTTACAAAGTGCAAAAGCTGACCTAAAAAGGCTAGAATTGGATTTAGAAAATACTGCAGTCAAATCTCCTATAGATGGTTATATTGATAAAATCAATGCAAACGAAGGGGATTTTGTTAATGCTGGGCAAAAAATAGCTGACGTGGTTGATTTCGATCAAATTCTTGTGGTGTTATACGTTTCGGAAAATGAAGTAAATAAAATAGAGCTAGGCAGCACAGCTCAAATTAGTTTACTGGACGGAAAAGAATTGGCAGGTGAAGTAAGTTTTATTAGTAAAATTGCTGAGCCTAAAACTGGGTCTTATAGGGTAGAGGTAAAGGTAATTAATAATAAAATGATATCCTTGCAGGGACTAACTGCCAACGTAAGACTACCTTCAGGCGAAAGATTTGCATATAAAGTTCCTTCTTCAGCCCTGAGCTTAAGTGACGAGGGTGCTCTTGGAATAAAGATTGTTGATGACAATAATTATGTAATATTTGTACCAATAGAAATTGTTGATCATGAGAGCGATGGGGTTTGGATAGTAGCAAATAACGAAGGTAAACCCATAAAGTTAATAGTATTGGGCCACCTATTTGTTAAGCCTGGTGATAAGGTTTAAGACATAAGATCCTTTTTCATAGCTTATACTACGTTATACCAATCCCAGCGTCTGGGCACTGGTTTCTTGGTACTTATTCCGCAATAATTTTTTTTTCCTTCAATAAATTTTGCAGTTCGCCTTTTTCGTACATCTCGCGAGTGATGTCGCAACCACCGATAAACTCTTCCTTTATATATAATTGTGGAATTGTTGGCCAATCAGAAAACTTTTTTATAGATTCACGTATTTCATCATTCTCCAACACGTTAATATACTTAAACTTCACGTTCAATTTTTTTAGGATTGACACGACGAGTCCAGAGAATCCGCATTGAGGAAAATCAGAAGTGCCTTTCATGTACAACACCACATCATTTTCCGCTATATCTTTTTTTATTTGTTCAAAACTGCTCATAAATTCACCTTATTTTTAAGTATTAGTTTCCAGTTGCAAGGCGTGTATAGACTGACCTTCCAGAGCTTTATATACCATTTTATGCTGTTCTATTTTTGTCTTTCCAAGAAAGCGCTTGGAGGTTATTTTTAAATGATAATGATCATCATCTCCAGCAAGGTCCTGAACCTTTATATCAGCGTCGGGGAACGATTGTTTGATGATCCTTTCTAATTCGTGAATTGCAATAGTCATTGATTTGCTTTAAATTACAATACTTTCATTATAAATCTAAAACGACTGGGTGCAATTGAATTATTGATTATATGGTTACTAATATTGTGAAGACAGTAGATTCAGCGTGTTAAGTGTACTAGCAAGGCGAGATTTCAATTGATTTTCATATTTACTCCAATCTTGTATTGCCTTTCTTGCAATACCTGAATCAACTGCGGCTTTTGCAACAGCAGGAGATACTATAGAAATTAATCTTGGGTCAAATGGAGTAGGTATTATATATTCACGTCCATAGCTCATTTTACGACCGCCATAGGCTGCAGATATCTCGTCAGACACTGGCTCACGGGCAAGCTTTGCTATTGCATCTGCAGCTGCAATTTTCATCTCATCATTTATTGTTGTTGCATGTACATCAAGCGCTCCTCTGAATATATAAGGAAATCCCATTACGTTGTTGACTTGATTGTTGTAATCTGACCTGCCAGTTGCGATTATTGCATCTGGCCTCACAGATTTTGCAAACTCAGGCCTTACTTCTGGATCGGGGTTGGCGAGAGCGAAAATAATCGGGTCTTTGCCCATACTCTTTAACATCTCTTCATTTAACACATCTTTTGCAGATAATCCGATGAATACATCAGCGCCTTTTATTGTATCAAGTAGAGAACGTTCGGAAGTATCAATTGCATATTTTTCCTTCCACTCATTCATGTCCTCGTTTCTACCTTTGTATATTACTCCTTGCTTATCACACAGCACTATATTTTTAGCGCCCATGGACTTTAGTATTTCTAAACATGCAATACCGGCTGCTCCAGCACCATTCATAATGATCTTAACGTCCTCTAATTTCTTTCCGACAATATCAAGAGCATTTTCTATACCAGCTGCAACAACCACTGCAGTTCCATGCTGGTCATCATGGAACACTGGAATATCCATCAGTTCATTCAGACGTTTCTCTATTATAAAACAATCGGGAGATCTTATATCCTCTAAATTTATCCCCCCCCAACTTGGCCCAAGGTACCTTACTGCATTGATGAAATCTTCTATATTTTCTGTACCAACTTCTATATCAACTGCATCAATATCAGCAAAACGCTTAAATAAAACAGCTTTGCCTTCCATGACAGGTTTTGCAGCAAGAGGACCGATATTACCAAGCCCAAGCACTGCAGTGCCATTTGAAATGACAGCTACAAAATTGCTTTTTGCCGTATAATCATAAACAACCTCAGGATTTTTAGCTATTTCAAGGCACGGAGCTGCAACGCCAGGAGAATAAGCAAGTGACAAATCATACTGGGTAGATAAAGGTTTTGTTGGCATGATTGAAATTTTACCAGGGTTACCACCTCTACTGTGATACTTAAGTGCCTCTTGTTTTGTGGTATTATCTAAATCATCGTTCATTCTTATATTTTAAGCTTGTAATTTTTAAGTATATGGAGTTTTTATAAATGTTCAATTGTAAACTATTAGCTTGTGAACTCTGTTGTACTTCTGTATAAGTTTACCTATTACGTAAGATGATATTACATGCTTAAGAAAAACGTGCCTAATTTGCTTACAATTTCTCGTGCACTTGCAATACCAGCAATAATATTAAGTTTTTATATAGAAAATAAATATGCAGGCCTGATAACAATATCAATCTTTGTGTTTGCGTGCATTACGGATTTTTTTGATGGTTACTTGGCGCGTGCGTGGAAAGTCCAATCAAAGTTTGGCAAGCTATTTGATCCAATTGCTGATAAATTAATAGTGGTTTCAACGATAATTATGCTAGTTTATAAGCAGAAGATAAATGATTTTACAATAGTACCATCGATTATCATCATCTGTAGGGAAATATTAGTTTCGGGTTTACGGGAGTTCCTTATAGCTATAAATGTTAGTCTACCTGTAAGCAAAGCTGGCAAAATTAAAACATTTTTGCAGATGGTTGCTGTAGTAGCGCTAATAATGAACGATTACGACACAACTCAATATATAGGTGCAATTTGTTTATGGGTTGCAGCTATTATAACTATGTGGTCAGGCTATAATTATATCCTAGCCGGCATCAAACAGGTTGACTGAATTTCTTGAGAAACAGTTAATATACAAAAGTAGTTAATACTTTCATAATATTGACTGAATAGTTAAAATCCTGTATAATATATTAGTTAATAGGGTTTATATGACTGATAACTTTAAGACTACGTTTTCTCCTGAAGATTTTTTTGGGGATTTTTGGCCGACAGTTGATAAGGAAGTCAAAAAAGAAAGGTCAGAACAAGAGTCATTAACACTAAAAGAAGAAGCAGAAAAAAAGAAGAAGCTTGAACAGGAGTTATTAATGCTAAAAGTAGGAGAAGCAGAAAAAAAGAAGAAGCTTGAACAAGAGCTATTAACACTAAAAAAAAGAGAGCTATATAGACAATGTGTATCATTGGTAACAATGGTTCCATTTGCATTATTTATGGCTATTGAACTGGAAAAAATATGTAGCGATCAGGTATTACTTGGCGTGATAAGTGGCGCGCTAAGCCACACTATATTACCTTCTATGGTCCTATCTCTTATTTGTACGCTATATTTAATTTACAATAATAGGAAAATAGCACAAAAAGAACGAGAGTTGGAGAATATTGAAAATGGAGAGGAAGTAAAGGAAAAAGAGCACAATATTTCTGATATAGGTCAGTGTTTGATCTATATTGAGGCTATAACAACTGCACTGATTATTGTAGGTATGATAATGGGTGAAACATCTTCACTTGAAGCAGCAGAGGATGCAATTTTATTTCTTGCCAATGCAATTGCTTTTCTTGTAACTCTTGTTTCTTATATTGATGAGCATGAAAAAAATAAGAAAAAGGAAACAGAAAAATCTAATCTTGATGAAAAATCTAGCAAGAAAACTAGCAATATGTCTGTAGCCGGATTGGCGCTTGCTGGTTCTTCTATATTTTTAATAAGAAGGATAATGTTAATGGCATTAGCATCGTCCTTAAATCCTGCTGTTGGGCCTACTTTAGGCTTGATAGGTATTGCACTTTTTATGGTTGTACAGATATTAACTACACATTCCTACAGCAAAACGCTGAAAGATCCAAAAGTGGAAGGACAAGGTAAATCGAGGAATGCAGGTAGTTCTGACCGTAGTTATAAAGAGGAAGGGCCGGCTATTGCCTAAGAAATTTATTTATTTAAGTAATATTTAGGTCTATACTTTATTTTGATCGAAAAAAATCTTATGTATAAGACTTTAATCACGTGCTTTATTTTCCTAATTTGCTCCTTTACACAATCGTATGCGGATGATCTTGAAAAAACTGAAGCTGAACTATATGAGGAAGCAGTTGAACTTTTTGACCAGAAAAAATATAAACAAGCTATTAGGGCATTTCAAAAGATAGAAGATTTGTACCCTTTCTCTTATTGGGCAAGGAAAGCAAAATTATTATCTGGGGTTTCTCACTATAATATGGGTAACTACAGTAGTGCTGCAAGTGATATGGATGATTATATATACGTTTATTCAAATGGTGAAGATTTGCCATATGTGTATTACTTAAGAGTACTATCTTATTACATGCAAATTAACAAAGTGCAGCTCGGGCAACAAGTTGCATATAAAACTTTAGAGCTAGCTACAGAGTACATTAATCTCTTTCCAGGCAGCGAATATGTAGACGAGATGAAGGAAAAAGCAAAGCTGATCACAGAGCATATATCAACAAAAGAGTACTCTATCGGTAAGTTTTACCTGAGGCGTGGTGAATATTTAGCAGCAATTAAGCGTTTCCAGAATATAGCAAGCTATAAGGATTCTAAATATTTTTCTAAGTCTATTAACTATTTAATAGCAGCCCATTCAGCTCTTGGCCTTGACTTAGAAGCTGAGCAGTATGAAAGTATGTTATTAGCAGAAAACCTGCAAGATGCCAAGCCAGAGGCTTGAAAATTTGCTTTAGCTTTTTCTATGCTTTGATATATAATTAGGTTTTTAACTATTTGAATATGGCTGGTCATTCACAATTTTCAAATATAAAACATCGGAAAGGCACTCAGGATGCAAAGCGCTCTCAAAAATTTACGAAGCTGATTAGAGAAATAACAGTTGCTGCAAAGCAAGGGCTACCCGATCCCGAACTCAACCCGCGCCTTCGCTCTGCTATATTTGCTGCACGCAAGGAAAATCTACCAAAAGATAAAATAGAAACAGCAATAAAAAATGCAACTGGTAACGTTGCTGGAGAAAATTATGAGGAAATCCAATATGAAGGTCATGGGCCTTCTGGCACTGCACTTATTGTCCATGCCTTGACTAATAACCGCAACCGTACTGCTTCTGAGGTACGTTATATATTTTCTCGCAAGGGTGGAAACTTGGGAGAAACAGGAAGTGTTAGTTACCTTTTCGATCATGTAGGCTTAATCGTCTATAAAGCAGAGGGTGTGAATTTTGATGATTTATTTAATTATGGGATCGAGTTAGAAGTATTGAATGTTGAGGAAAATGACAAAGAAGGATTACACGTTATAACTTGTGAAATAAAAGATTTTGGTAAAGTACGCGATGCCTTTTATGCAAAATTCGGAGAACCAGAACTCGCTCGTCTTTCGTGGCAACCAAAGGATCTAGTTGAAATTAGCGATAAAGAGTTGATCGATAAATTATCCACATTGGTTGAAGAATTAGAAGATAATGATGATGTACAGTATGTTGAAGGTAATTTTACTTTTGTTGATAAGCTATGAGGCTGGTAATATTTGTATTGCTTTGTATTTTACCAGCATATGCTACTGAAACATCAACAGATCTTGCACAGCCATTCCAGCATGGAATCAGAAAAAAAAAAGCTACTTTGACGACAGAAAGTGATGGAAAGTTGTTATTCATATCTAGTGACATAAAATCCTCTTTTTTTGACACGGAAGGGTTGGCGCCAAATACAGTGGTAAAATTGATCAACATATATAAAGATTTTGGTGTTGATTTTAAAAAAGACATTGTGCCGAAGAGTAAATTGGAGGTTCTTTTTGAGAGATCGCTCAGTAATCAGAAGACTGAAGAAAAGATTTTATATGCTTCACTGACAATAAACAAGAAAGCTATTAGTTTATATCATTATAAATCGCAAGACGGCAAAGAAAGGTATTTTAATAAAGAAGGAATAAGCTTAAAAAATGGCGAAATTTTTGCAAATCCTTTAAATGGAGATTATCGCATATCCTCAAAATTTGGCAATAGAAAGCATCCTGTTCGCGGTAAAATTGCTTTTCACAAAGGAGTGGATTATGCAGCTAAGCTTGGCACTCCCATATACGCTGCTGCAGAGGGTGTGGTAGAATATATAGGAAAGAATGGTGGCTATGGAAATTACATCAAAATAAAACACAAAAATGAATATTCAACCTGTTATGCGCATATAAGTAGATTTAGTGGCGATATAAAGTTAGGCTCTAAAGTAAAACAGGGGCAGGTCATTGCCTATGTTGGTAGCACTGGTGTTGCAACAGGACCCCATTTACATTACGAAGTTATATATAACGGCAAACACATCGATCCGCTTACGATAGCGCATGAAACTGAAGTAAAATTGCCTGATCATGAATTAAGAGAGTTTAAACTATTTGTAAATAAGATAAATAAAACGATCAACAGAGAGGGTTCAAGTGAAAAAGAAGTTTAAAGACAATATGGATAAGAATACGATAAACGATAGAAATTTAAGTCAACTCCGGTTTTTTCCTGTACTAATAGCGCTAGGATTAATTTTATCGCTGCTTTTTTTTGCATATGACAGCACAATTGCGCTTGGAGTTGCTGCTGTTTCAATTTTGACTTTTCTTCAAGGATTTTTTATTAATGACCCTAATGAAGCAAGAGTGATAGAGTTTTTTGGTCATTATATTGGAACTTATTTTAAGTCTGGAATATGTGTAACGCTTCCCTTTTCAAGCAAATATATAGTTTCCCTAAAATTTCAAAATATCAACACAGAAAAAATAAAAGTGAATGATGCAAATGGAAGTCCAATAGAGATTTCTGCAGTAATTGTTTGGAGAGTAAACAGCCCTGCAAAGGCGTATTATAATGTTAACAACTATCACGAATTTGTTTTTGTACAAAGTGACTCAGTAATAAGAGAATTAGCAAGCAATTATCCGTATGATAGCGAAAGCGATGAGGAATCTTTACGTAAAAATTCTGATAAAATTTCAGATGAATTGCGGTCAATGTTACAACAAAGATTAGATATTGCAGGAATTGAGATTACAGAAGCAAGAATATCGCATTTGGCGTATTCGTCCGAGATTGCACAAGCAATGTTAAGGCGTCAACAAGCACATGCTATCACTTCGGCAAGAAGGCATATAGTGCAAAATGCAATAGGAATTGTCGAGGAAGTAATAGCTCATTTTGAAAAAAACAAAAGCTTACAATTAGATGGCAAGCAAAAGGTTCAATTGATAAATAATTTGTTGGTTGCCCTAATCTCTGAGCAAGATGCACAACCGACGATTAGTTTGGATAATAATTAGCATAGAAGCCGATTGGGTTTCATGAATGCAAGTCACTATTAATTTCTTGATTAATAGACTAAATGATGTTATAAATTACACGCATTAGGGGTGCTCTAGAAAAGCTGAGAGTACATAAAGTACAACCCTTTGAACCTGATATTGTTAAAGCAAGCGTAGGAAAATGTATGTATATAAATATTGAAGAATGCTTCGGCTTCATTGCGTTAATTGCATCTCTAATTGGATTATCACCTCAAGTATATAAAGCATATATCACTAAAGTTACTCGTGATGTATCGATGCTAATGTTAGTAAACTATCTTATTTGTTCATTGTCTTGGATTGGCTATGGTCTTTACCAGAGCTCAATTTTTGTGGTGCTTAGCAATATTGCTGGATTAGTGATTAGCATAATATCAATTATTTAAAAATGTTACTACGATGCAAAACCTGCACCATGATCATGTGCTGCACTGCAGTACACAACAACAATATCGTTCTATTGTAGTGCTAAATGGAGAAATACCGAGCTCATCGTTTTTTAAACGAGATATACCTATTATTGCTGTAGATGGAGGAGCAAACAAGCTTCTATCAATTGGCGTAAAACCTGATCTTGTAGTAGGAGATTTGGGTAGCGTAAATCTGGATTTACGTGCTAATTTGAATACGATATATCTACCTGATCAAGATTATTGCGACTTTTCTAAAGCAATGGCTCACTTAAAAACAGTAAAGTTATTGCCATCAATAGTAACGGGTATTACTGGAGGAGCAATTGATCACATACTACAGAATATTAACATTTTTCTAAGTACGGGCAGTATCTTTTACACACCTTCACCTCCCATGGTAGGTTACATCCTACAAAAAAGTATTACCCATTTTTCTTTGCCGAAAGATACTAAAATATCTTTACTTGGTATACCGAGAGCTCAAATATCAACCAAAGGATTAAAATGGGAACTGCATCTTAGCAACCTTGCTTTTCCAGGAAAGAATTCTTGCTTTAATCGAAGTTTAGGCAGTAAGTTATCTATAGAAGTACACAGTGGTATATGTTTGGCGATGGTTTATTTAGAAGCAGTAGATGATGCTGCAAGACATCATGTGCGTCAAGTTAAGAAGTAAATAGACTTCTTGCATAACCCAAACTAAGTAGAAAAAAGGTATCATCCAAGTAGCTAACACTGGTTCCTTTATGACGTGTCATTCCAGTGTCAGCTACTTGAATGACAGCAGTCCTACGTCATACCGCCGCGGTATCTCTAGATCCCGCTAACAAGCAGCGGGATGACGAATTGCTTAACCGTCATACCGCCACGAACCGTCATACCGCGATTCATTCGCGGTATCTCTTAGCATAGATCCCGCTAACACGTAGCGGGATGACGAGGTTATCGTCATGCCACCGCGAACCGTCATGGCTTTGTTGCATCGCTAGCTATGATGGATTAAAGATAAAAAAGATGGAGAATATCAGTAGCTTATTATTCTGGTATTTATAACAAGAACGGTCAGTGAATACCTAAATTTGAGTAAAAGAAATTTCACTACCACTCACTAATCCGGCTAAAATTCAAGAATTTCAATGCTTTAGCTATTTTCAATAGAATTAAGTTTATTAATATAAATAATAAATTACTATTCTTAAATTTGATCAGATTGATTGCAAAAAAACAAGATTTTCAATAGGTTGCTTATAATCCTAGCTATAGTTAGCCTTTCATAAGTAGCGATGCAACAAAGCCAACCGTCATTCCGCCGCAGACCGTCATACCGCGATTCATTCGCGGTATCTCATCCGCTAACACGTAGCGGGATACTTGACCTTTACAGGGATGACGGTTGTCGTTCAGCTACAAATATTAAGAAATTTACCAAGCGGAAAAAAAGGCAAAAGAAGCCCCGTGGTGCGAGTTTTGACTCTATATTACTGTAAGTGGCGCTGTAATAATGTGCTAACGCTTAAAATAAGCGCGATTTGGCTGAATGTAGAAAAAATTTAAAAGACATGCAGCCGCTATAATTTTATGTAATCCGCCAAAAATACCCTAAGTTTTTTACTGAATTTTGTCATTGAGCCTGCAGGTCAAAAACAAGTTTTGAGTCATAAACACCCTTATTATCATAATAAGGGGGCTGGCGGAGTTTGTCAAGGAAGTTTTTTGTTTCTACTGAATGACAGTTGTGGCTTGGGAGGTAGTGCAAGAAGTCTATTGTATTACTGAATTATTAATAATTCAGTAATAGTGCCTGCTATGTAGCTAAAATTTTCCTTTAACTTAAGCTATATGTAGCTAAAATAACTTGGGTTTACCGACGATTTGACAAACGACAAATTCGTCATCACGCTGCTTGTTAGCGGGATCTAGAGATACCGCGGAGGTATGACGTAGGGAAACCTGACTTGCATTAGCCATGTATAATAAAGGGAATCTATGACAAAAGAATCATTGGTAAAAACTGATATAGTGAAAGTTGAAGACAAAAAAGCGGTAAGAAGCTTTTTTAAAATACTAGGTGGAGTGGCAGATGCTGTAAGATCGTGGATTGGTAACATCGGTCCTGATTTAAGCAACAGTCGCGATATCGATAGTTTAGTCTTGAAGATGAACGAGTGCTTAAACCCAAAGGGAGGAGAGGTTTCAGCACGTAAGAACGCTGTATCTCTTGGTAACCTGTACTTGAGCTTATCAGAGAAAGGTAAAATAAAATTTCTACAAACCCTGGCAGAAAAATTTAATCCGAATAAAGCGGAAATAGATGAGAAAATTAAAGAGTATAAGAAAAACCAAGATCCCGAGTTAAACTATAAATTTGAACAGGATTTAATAAAAATTCTTGAATCACCGCGTTCTAAAATATTGAAGCAATTTATTTCTCTACCAGAAGGCCTCAAGTTTATTGTTGATATGCGTTCTGATGTGCTTAAGCTAAAGAACCAATATAGAAGCTTGAATCCACTAGAGAATGAATTAAAAAATATACTCTATACTTGGGTTGATGTTGATCTACTCGATCTTCGTCAAATCACCTGGGATTCACCTGCATCATTGCTAGAAAAACTTATAAAATATGAAGCTGTGCATAAAATTTCCTCTTGGGATGACTTAAAAAACAGACTAGATTCTGATCGTCTCTGTTTTGCTTTCTTTCATTACAAAATACCAAACGAACCTCTAATTTTTGTAGAGGTTGCATTGGTGAATAAGATTGCAGATAGCATTCAACACCTTTTAGATGAATCAGTACCTTCAAGTGATCCAAGTAGTGCAAGCACTGCTATATTCTACTCAATATCAAATACTCAAGCAGGGTTATCTGGAATCAGCCTTGGTAATTTTTTGATCAAAAGGGTTGTAGAAAAGCTATCGCAAGAGTTTAAAAGTATAAAAACATACGCAACTCTTTCTCCAATACCTGGCTTTACGAAATGGCTAAAAAACAATCTAAACCAAGATGTCACTTTATTGGGCAAACTAAATATAAAACAATCTAGTGCAGAAATTTTAGAAAGTGCAGAGCAATTAAAAACTAACGTTGAATGTACAAATGAAACTAAACAATGCATGCTTAAACTGTGTACATATTATTTACTAAAAGTGAATAATAGTAATGGAAATGCTTATGATCCGGTGGCACATTTTCATTTAAGCAATGGCGCATCAATAAAACAATTAAACTGGATGGCGGATACTTCTGAAAAGGGTATTAGTCAGTCGGCTGGAATGATGGTGAATTATCTGTATGAGTTGCCTAAAATAGATAACAATCATGAAAACTATATGGTTAATAAAGTGATTTCCTGCTCGAAAAAAGTGTCGTCTATGTTGAAGGAGTAAATAGTCTCTTAATAAATAATTGCCCTCACAACACTTAAAATGTAAAATAGTTTTACTAATTAAGTATAGTAGGCCATAAATGAACAACATAAGAAATTTTGCAATAATAGCGCATATAGACCACGGTAAGTCAACGCTTGCTGACCGTTTAATAGAGAAATGTAACGGCCTTGAAGCAAGAGAAATGATCAATCAAATACTCGATTCAATGGATATAGAGCGTGAACGTGGCATTACAATTAAAGCACAGACGGTAAAACTCAATTATACGGCAAACGACGGTAATCAATATTGCCTAAATCTCATGGACACCCCAGGTCACGTTGATTTTTCTTATGAGGTAAGTCGAAGCTTAGCTGCATGTGAAGGTTCACTTTTAGTGGTAGATAGTAGCCAGGGTGTTGAAGCTCAGACTCTTGCAAATGTATATAAAGCTATTGACAACAATCATGAAATAATAGTTGTACTCAATAAAGTTGATCTCCCTGCTGCAGATCCAGAAAAGGTAAAACTCCAGGTTGAGGAAGTAATTGGCATTGACGCAAGTGAGTCAGTTTTAATATCAGCCAAGACTGGTCTTGGAATAAGGGATGTATTAGAAGCTATAGTGACAAAACTTCCAGCTCCTCAAGGTGATGTGAATGCTCCACTACAGGCAATTTTAGTTGATAGTTGGTATGACACTTATTTGGGAGTAGAAATTTTAGTACGAATTAAAAATGGAGTGCTAAAAAAGGGCATGAAGATTGTTATGATGTCTAATAACTCTACATACCAAGTGGACAATATCGGTATTTTTACTCCTAAAAAAGTAATGACAGGTGAACTCTCAGCAGGTGAAGTTGGTTTTATCACTGCTTCAATGAAGGAAGTTGCAGACTGTAGAGTGGGAGACACTATTACTGAAGAGAAAAGACCGTGCAGCAAGGCATTGCCTGGTTTTAAAGAAGTGCACCCTGTGGTATTTTGTAGTATTTTTCCTAATAAAACGGACGACTTTAAATATTTAAGAGAAGCACTGGAAAAATTACATTTGAATGATGCAAGTTTTACTTTTGAAGCAGAAACTTCAAATGCGCTAGGCTATGGATTTCGTTGTGGTTTTTTGGGAATATTGCATCTTGAAGTTATTCAAGAAAGGCTCGAGAGAGAATTTGATTTAGATCTAACAGCAACTGCACCGAGTGTTATATATAAGGTTACAACGCAAGGTGGTGAAGTTCTGAGCATTCATAATCCTAGTGACATGCCAGATCCAACAAAGATTGAAATGGTAGAAGAGCCGTGGATTACTGCAACTATAATGGTCCCTGACCAATATTTAGGTGAGATTCTATCATTATGTGAAGAGAGGAGGGGAGAACAGGAAGATTTATCTTACATTGGTAACACAACAACAGCATTGTTAAGATATAAGTTACCACTGTCTGAAGTTGTTTTTGACTTTTATGATCGATTAAAATCAATTTCCAAGGGGTATGCAAGTTTGGATTGGGAAATTTCCAGCTATCTGGTAAGCCAAATAGATAAATTAAGCTTTTTAATTAATGGAGAGCCCGTAGATGCACTGGCTTGTATCGCTCACAAAAGCAGAGCAGAAAAAAGGGGGCGTGAAATATGCACACGCTTGAAGGATCTAATACCACGTCAGCAATATAAAATCGCGATTCAAGCGGCAGTGGGCGGGAAAATTATTGCCAGAGAAACGATTAATCCATATAGAAAAGATGTAACAGCTAAACTCTATGGTGGAGATGTAACGCGAAGAATGAAACTACTTGAAAAGCAAAAGAAGGGTAAAAAAAGGTTGCATTCTATAGGGAACGTAAATATTCCACAGAATGCTTTTATTCAAGCTTTGAAGATAAGTGATTGATCTTAAAAGACTTCTTGTATAGTTTTTGGCAACAACCGTTAGAAACGAAAAAACTTACTTGACAAACTCCGCCAGCCTCCTTATCATGGTACTGGAGGTATTCAGTTATCTTCATCTGTGCAGATTAAACAGCAAGAAAACAACGTATTGGCGTCTTATTTTTAATTTTTTGCACTATGTGCACCTTATGTCTTCACAACATTTCTGGGTTTTTACCTATATAAGCTGAAACGCGCTTATAAGTCGTTTAAGACAGTATAGTACGCCAATTTGCAGGATTAGAGAGTGACAACTAGCTAACACGGGGTTTCTTTTGCCTTTTTTTCTGCTTAGTAAATTTCTTAACGTTTACAATTTTGTTATAAAAGTAGCTAAATTGGAGCGTTGAGAGTAAAAAACGCCAATTTATAAAGTTAATATAGATAATTAGCCAACCATGGGGTTCCTTTTGCCTTTTTTTTCGTTTGGTAAATTTCTCAAACATTTATGGCTAAAGTAATTTAGGTTCACCGACAACCGTCATCCCGCTACGTGTTAGCGGCTAAGAGATACCGTGAATAAATCACGGTATGACGTAGGATTGCTGTCATCCTGCTGCGTGTTAGCGGATGAGATACCGCGGCGGTATGACGGTCTGCGGCGGTATGACGGTTCGTGGTGGCATCTCGTCATCCCGCTACTTGTTAGCGGCTAAGAGATACCGTGAATAAATCACGGTATGACGTAGGATTGCTGTCATCCCGCTGCTTGTTAGCGGTATCTAGAGATACCGCGGCGGTATGACGGTTCGTGGCGGTATGACGGTTCGCGGTGGCATCTCGTCATCCCGCTACTTGTTAGCGGGATCTATGCTAAGAGATACCGCGAATGAATCGCGGTATGACGAGGGAGAACAGTTGCTACTTGTTAGCGCCGTGGCGGTATTACGGTTAAGCAATTCGTCATCCCGCTACGTGTTAGCGGGATCTAGAGATACCGCGGCGGTATGACATAGGACTGCTGTCATTCCAGCGCGTGACGCTGGAATCTAGAAAAAAGAAAACGGATCCCAGTGTCTGGGCACTGGGATGACATCGTTTACTATGTGATATCGTGCCATATTACAATGTTCGTGCAGTTGTGTGTCAACTACTTTTGTGGCACCGTTTGTTATTCAATCTTTATGCTAGCTTTACTAAAAATTATAGTATTTTAGGTATAATTGCAATATCTAAATTTAAGGTATAGGGATGAACCCTAGGAAAGTTTTTAATATTCTTTTTATAGTATTATTTATTTCTTTTTCTCATGTTGGGAGTGCTGCCGCTGACACTAATGCTGATACAACTGCTCAAGTAATATGTAATATTATTGGCTACGTTTGGGGAATAGGTGGACCGCTTATGACCGTAGT
The DNA here is from genome assembly GCF_964028435.1 of Wolbachia endosymbiont (group A) of Urophora cardui. NCBI lineage: Bacteria > Pseudomonadati > Pseudomonadota > Alphaproteobacteria > Rickettsiales > Anaplasmataceae > Wolbachia > Wolbachia endosymbiont (group A) of Urophora cardui. The sequence continues at coordinate 195,515 of NZ_OZ034774.1, read as the reverse complement.
GATAATAGGTGCAGCTTTGCTTGCGATATTTGGTAGAATGCCATGGCCAGCTCTTTTTGCACTCGGTATATTTTGTGCTGTATTTTTCGGTGCTAAAACTATTGTGACAAAAGTAATGGGTGGTATAGGTGGAAATACTTCTTTGATGGACCAATGTGGAGTGGACAAACAGAAATAAATTCCGATAACATTTTGCCAGTAAATTGCTTTTATATATTGTATTAGAAGTTAAAAATTATTTTTTTTCTAAAACAGACCTGATGCACGGCTTCAACTATATCTTCCACTTGTGGTAATGCTTTTTTTTCTAGATTTGCAGCGTAAGGTAAGGGGATGTCCTTGCCAGTTACGCGCATAACTGGAGCATCAAGGTAGTCAAATCCTTGTTCCATAACAACGGCTGACAGCTCTGCTCCTATTCCTGCAAATGGCCATCCTTCTTCTACACTAACTAACCTATTAGTCTTCTGAATAGAGTTAATAACAGTTTGAGTGTCAAGTGGTCTTAAGGTTCTGAGGTCAATAACTTCAGCTTCTATACCTTCACCTGAAAGTAAATCTGCTGCGTTTAAAGCATCCATTAATTTCAGTGAGAAAGCAGTGATAGTTACATCCTTTCCTTCCCGTATAACAGCAGCCTTGCCTATCTCAAGTAGATAATCTTTATTTGACAGCTCAGAGTCAGAAACTTCATGTTCATGTCCGTAAGCTATTTCGTTTTCTAGAAATATTACCGGACTCAGGTCACGAATTGCAGCTTTAAGCAGACCTCTGCAATCGGAGGCAAAGTAAGGTGCTATCACTTTTAATCCCGGTATATGCGAATACCAAGATGCAAAGCATTGAGAGTGTTGTGCAGCAACTCTTGCTGCAGCACCATTTGGCCCACGAAATACTATGGGGCATCCAAGTTGTCCACCTGACATATAATTTGTTTTTGCTGCAGAATTCACGATTTGGTCGATAGCCTGCATAGAAAAATTAAAAGTCATAAATTCGACAATTGGCTTTAATCCAGCGAATGCTGCTCCAACAGCAAGGCCAGCAAATCCATGTTCGGTAATAGGCGTATCAACCACTCTATTTTCTCCAAACTCTTTCAGTAATCCTTTTGTTACTTTATAGGCACCATCATACTCTGCAACTTCTTCACCGATGATCAACACGTCAGGGTCGTTTTGCATTTCTTCTCTGATCGCTGTGCATAAAGCTTCTCTTACACTTAAGGTTGCCATTTATAAACTTTTATAGACTTTAACTAAAGTAACTATATCAGAATTACTAGGAAGCGTACAAATTAAGTTTTACAAACTGACCTTACCCAGATGATATGAATAAGTATTACTTGGTTGAAAGCAAGAGAAGATAATAACTTCTCAGAGTGGATAGGTGGCAGTTCTTTTGAGGCACTGTCTGCTCTTACATGGAGTGTAGGAAGAAGACCTCATGACCCAGATTGGCTTTGTTGCATAGCTAGTGTTGGTTGAGGTTATTGTAAGAAGAAAAGCTTTTTAATATATGGCTACTAACGCATTTTGTTGTAAAATAGGCATTTTTCAAACAAGTACAACTTATGCCACAAAAAATGAGAGTAAGTAACCAAAGAGAATATAACGAGTTTCTCAAAAAAAGAGGAAATGTTTTTCATTTTGTTAATCAAGCCATAGAAAATTGGTATGAAAATAGTCCAAAAGTTGCAGGTGGCAATAACACTTATAGTGATAAAGTTGTAATTTTAATACACATAATAGTTCATCTTTTTAGAATTGGCTTGAGACAAGCTGTAGGTTTTGTAAAAGGTTATATGGTACAAATAGGCAAAAAACTTAAGATTATCAGCTATACACAAGCTTCCAGAAGATTTAAAAAGCTTAATTTGAAGATTGATGACCATAGAAGCAATAAAGATGATCTGGAAAATGTTGAAATTGCCGTAGATAGCACTAGAGTTAGTATCTACAATAAGAACGGTGGGCATAGTAAGCTTAATATTCGAAAAAGAAAATACAGTGGTTATGGTCAAGTAAGAAAATTACATGTTGTTTTAAACATAAATGATAAGAAAGCAATAAGCATGAACTACACTAGTGGTGTTGCTGTAGACTATTTGCCGGTCTGCGATATGTTAGAAGAAGTCAGTGATAAATATAACATTTGTTCTATTCGAGCAGATGCGGCTTATGATATAAAAAGTGTGTATAAAGAATGCAGAAAATACAATATTGTGCCTATTATTCGCCCTAGGAAGGATACTAAAATTTGTTTAGCTGACTACTTATCAGAAAGAAACAAGTATATTAGTAGAATTAGGTCATATGAGAATTATGAAGATGGTATTAATGAATGGAAGAAAAAAGTTAAGTATGGAGCACGGTCTTATATTGAAGTCTTTTTCTATAGGTTGAAGCAAATATTTGGGTTTGGCTTGAAAAATAAATCAGAGGTAAATCGTGAAAAAGAGCTGTTAATTAAGTGCTACTTATTGAACAAATTTACTGATATAGGTATGGCTAAATTTAAATTAGCTGCGTAAATTCACTGTGATTTACATGCCTATCAGTGCTATGCAACAAAGCCACCCAGATTCTGCCACCGATGAGGCTCAGTCACCTTTTGATAGCCTGAAGATGGCTTTATGTTTCCTGTTTCTTTTTTCCTTTTCCTCTATAAATATATTGTTTTTATATTCAGTTTAAATATTTCACTAATTCTTTTTATCGTCATTGTTTTTTCATCAACTGCTTTGAGAACTCGTTCTCTGAGGTCTTCACTATATGGGCTTGGCATTTTTCATCTCTTTAATATGCCATTATAACTTATTCTATCCTTCAGGTAAACCTTTCTTGGGTTAGCTATAGCAGTGGGAATAGCAGTTGGAGCTTATTGTCTGGTTGCTGCTGCAATCATATACTATTGTAATAGACCTTCAAATTCACTTGAAAATAGCAAGGTCTAAGGGTTTTCTGGAAACCATGAACAACCTACTCTGTAAAATTCACAAGACCTATTAAAATATTTTTTTACTTTTCATCGTATATTTCTCAACATATTATCTTTAAATACTAAAATAATTAACAATATGGCATTATTAATAGTTGAATCACCTGCGAAAGCAAAGACAATAGGCAAATATTTAAGTAAAGAGTTCAAAGTAGCTGCATCCTTTGGACATGTGAGGGATCTTCCAGCAAAAAACGGTTCTGTCGATCCGGATAATGATTTTGCTATAAAGTATGAAACCATTGAAAAAGCAGAAAAGTATATAAAAGAGTTAGTAAAAGCAGCGAGTAAAGCATCAGATATATATCTTGCAACAGACCCAGACAGAGAAGGGGAAGCAATGGCTTGGCATGTGATAGAGACATTAAAAGAAAAGAAAGCAATCAGTAATGAAAACAACATTTATAGAGTAGTCTTTAATGAGATAACAAAGAGAGCAGTTCAAGAAGCAATAAAGAATCCACGTGAAATTAATATGGACTTAGTGCGCGCACAGCAAACACGCAGAGCTTTGGATTATCTAGTTGGATTTAGCTTGTCACCGCTGCTGTGGACAAAATTGTCGGGAAGCAAATCTGCGGGGCGAGTTCAATCTGTTGCATTAAAGCTTATATGCGAACGAGAAGATGAAATCAGTAAGTTTATAACACAGGAGTATTGGAGCATAAAGGCAGAAATGCAAAATAGCAAAGATGAGGCTTTTTTTGCTATGCTGAGTCACTATGACAATAAGAAGCTAGAAAAATTTGATATTAAAAATGAAGAAGAAGCAAAGAACTTAGTCAGGGAGATTGAATCAAGGCAATATGCTGTAAGCACAGTAGAACGCAAGCAAGTTAAGAGAAATCCGCTTCCTCCATTTATTACCTCTACTCTACAGCAAGATGCAGTGAATAAGCTGTATTTTAATGTGAAAAATGTTATGCGCATAGCGCAAAATTTATATGAAGGTATCGATATTGGTGGTGAAACTGTAGGGTTGATAACTTACATGCGTACAGATGGGTTTCATATTGCAGATGAGGCTATAAACTCAATTAGAGGGTCAATTAAGTCGTTATATGGTGATAAATATTTACCACAGTCTCCTCGTAAATATGTAAAAAAGGTCAAAAATGCTCAAGAAGCACATGAAGCAATTCGTCCAACTGATATCAATAGAACGCCGGGTAGTATTAAGGATTACTTAACGCCAGAGCAATTTAAATTGTACGATTTAATCTGGAAAAGAACCATTGCAAGTCAAATGGAATCGGCGATTCTTGATCAAGTGGTAGTTGAAATTAGTTCTACTGATCAGAAAGTGATTCTGCGAGCAAGTGGATCAAGTATATTCTTTGATGGTTTTTATAAAGTCTATCAAGATAACATGGAAGCCGAAAATGAAGGCCTGCTACCTGCCATGAAGGAAGGGGAAGCGTGTAAGCTGATTTCAGTTGAGCCAAAACAGCATTTCACTCAACCGCCACCTCGTTATAGTGAAGCAAGTATCGTTAAAAAAATGGAGGAAATCGGTATAGGCCGTCCATCAACTTATGCGACAATTATTTCGGTATTGCAGGATCGTGAGTATGTTACACTGGATAATAAAAGATTTATTCCAAGCAGTCGTGGTAAGATCGTTACCATATTTTTAGAAACTTTTTTTCAGCGTTGTGTAGAGTATGATTTCACAGCACAAATGGAAGAAAAGCTTGATTTAATCTCAAATGGACATGCAGATTGGAAAAAAGAATTGAGCCACTTTTGGGTGCCATTTTTTGGTCATGTAAATTCTGTCAAGCAAATGACACATGATGAAGTTTTCAGCGGCATTCACGATTTGGTAGTTAATTGGTTTTGTTCAGAGGAAGGAAAAGAAGAAATAGGTAAGAAATGCCCTGCTTGCTCTGATGGTATATTAAAATTGAACTTTGGGCGAGCAGGAGTGTTCCTTGGATGCTCTAACTATCCTGAATGCAACCATACAAAAGAAATTACAGGTAGTAATGACAATTTAGAATATCCAAAAAGTTTAGGTGTAGATGATATAACAGGCCAAGAGGTAGTAATTAAAAAAGGTCCTTTTGGGCTTTACCTTGAGTTTAATAGTGAGTCCAAAAAGAAAAAAACAGTTTCCATACCAAAGGATCTAAATGTTAATGATATTGATCTGAATACCGCTACTCAGTTACTTTCCTTGCCAAAAGTAATCGGAGAACACCCTGAGACCGGAAAGGAAATAAAAATAGGCCTTGGACGATTTGGGTACTATATTTTTTATGATGGTAGATATTTTTCTCTTAAAAAAAGCTCTAAAGAGGTGCTGAATACAGAATTGAGCGAAGCTGTACAAATTATTGCAAACAGTCCACGCAAAGAGTTAAAATCTCTCGGGGTTAATGAAAAAGGAAAAGAAGTTTTCATCTGCAACGGTAGGTACGGATTCTATATAAAATGCGATAGAACAAACGTTGCTTTGGGTAAGAATGCAGATATTGAAAGCATAGATTTGAAGAAGGCTTTAGAGTTGATTAAGGGTAAGAAATAGACTTCTTGCATAACCATATGCTCTTTATTGTCATTCCAGCGCGCGACGCTGGAATCTAGAAAAAAAGAACCTGGATGCCAGTGTCTGGGCACTGGCATGACACCCTTTCTGGTAGAGGTTGCTCTCAAATCACAACGTGCATACAACTGCAGCGGCATGATGTTTTATTTATTATAGCTATAACACTGAAGTTTACAATCAGAACAAACCACTTGGCCACGTGGAACTGACTTCAGCTTGTCCGTTGAAACTTGATTTGAGCAGAATATACATTTTATTGTGTTGCTTGGAGTAAGTGAGTTGTCAACAGTAATTCTATCATCAAAAACAAAACACTCACCTTCCCAATTACCATTTTTATTATAAGTTTTTTCAAGGTAAGAAAGAATGCCGCCTTTCAGGTGGTATACATTGTTAAATCCAAGATTTTTCATGTACGCTGTTGATTTTTCGCATCTAATCCCACCAGTGCAGTACATAGCTACTTTCAGGTCTTTACTCTCAGAGAAAGACTTTGCCCACTCAGGAAAATCGCGAAAACGCTGAGTATGTGGATTGATTGCATTTTTAAACTTGCCTAATTTCACTTCATACTCATTTCGTGTATCTATTACTAAAACGTCAGGTTGAGAAGTAAAATCATCCCAATGCTCTGGATCAACATATTTACCCTTAAGGGAAATATCAAGATTGCCTACACCAAGATTCACAATCTCTCTTTTTAATTTTACCTTCATCTTGCTAAATGGTTGATATTCTGCTGCACTCTCTTTCCATGTAAGGTCCCTTAGCCTATAATCAGAACGTAGAAAATCGAATATTTTATCAATCGCGTTTCTTTCACCAGATACGGTTGCATTAATACCCTCTTCTGCAAGGAGTATAGTACCCTTTAATTCAATGTTGTCGCATGCAGTTTTTATTTCGTCTTTCATGTCATAATAATTAGAGAGTTCTACAAAGTGATAGAAAGTTGCAATGACGAAGCTCATGATTATTCACTTATCAACTAAAAACATGATATACAAAATTATAAAGATATTCAATAGTACGGCTGTTAATTACTGGATATCTTCAGTTTTTACATATAACATTTTAATATCAAATATAGATCCAAATTAATGTTTTTGAGAGTATTTAAAAATATATTCTTATTTTTAGTAAGTATATTATTCGTCTGTCCTATACTATCGTTAATATCGATTCTATTTACAGAATCAGCAAATTCTGGATGGGTAATCAGCACACTTTTCCCTGAATATATACTGAGTACGCTAATTTTGATGATAGGAGTGGGGGGGATATCCTTCATATTTGGAGTGATTCCAGCATGGCTCACCACATTTTTTTCATTTCCTGGAAGTAAAATTTTTGAGATTGCTTTGTTCTTTCCGATATCGATTCCTGGATATATAGTAGCGTTCGTCTATGTAAATACACTAGAATTTTCAGGTCCGGTGCAGAGCTCATTAAGAGACATTTTAGAGTGGAGCAAAGGTGACTATTGGTTTCCTGAAATAAAATCCCTAGGTGGTGGAATATTAGTAATGGGATTTAGTTTATATCCATACGTTTATATGCTAGTCCGCTCAAGTCTAAAGAATGTTAGTAACTCAGTCACTATTGCGTCAACACTTGGGTTCTCCTCATTACAGAGCCTGTTTTCTGTCATCATACCTTCCATACGTCCATCAATTATAGCTGGGTTGTCCTTGGTACTAATGGAGGTAATTACGGATTTCGGCACACCACAGTTTCTTGCTATCGATACTTTTACGACAGGAATATATCGCACCTGGTTTTTACTGCATGATAAATATTCAACTACTGTTTTAGCAGTTGCAGAATTGATTTTCGTTGCAACACTAATAGCTATCGAAAAGAAACTACAAAAAAAAGGAATATCTTACTCTTCAATCAACGCTAATGCAGATTATCACAACAAACGGAGTGTAAGTGGCACTATACCATTGATCTTTGCTTATCTTATGTGTGTATTGCCGATATTAATAGGTTTTATTTTGCCAATGATTCCGCTCATATATTGGAGCATAGAGAAGGGGTTTTTCATATACGAAGCAAGGTTCTATAATATAATAGCAAATAGCGTTAGTTTATCATTTATCACCGCATTAATCTCAATTAGCATTGCAATAATGATTGGATATACGGCGCGTAAAAGTAAGGTAATCAATAATGTAGCACGTCTCATTTCTTTAGGCTACGCAATTCCAAATGCAATTATCGCAATTAGCATAATAATATTTTTAAGCAGAATATCTTCTTTCATTACTCAATATATTGTGGAAATTAGCTTGGTAGGAACTATTGGCGCATTAGTTTACTCATATTTATTTCGTTTTTTTGCTATATCTTTCAAGGCGGTAGAATCAGGGCTCAAAAAAACACCAAATGAAATTGAGTGGACTGCATATACCATGGGTCATGGGCCTATTTCCACATGTTTGAATGTTCATATCCCTCTCATCAAGAAGAGTATATTATCGGGATTTTTGCTCGTATTTATGGATACTATCAAGGAGCTCACAGCAACACTCATTATAAGACCATTTAGTTTTGAAACTATATCAACTAGAATATATGAACTTGTAAGCGATGAGCGCTATAGAGAAGCTGCCCCATTTTCGTTGATAATAGTTATAATAGGCTTAATCTCTACAATAACCTTATTTACACTTGATGATAAGGATAAAAAATAAACGTAACCGTTCACAGATTTCCACTTAATTCTTCAATCTCACTAATAGAAAGGCCAGTAAACTTGACAATAGTGTTGACATCAACATTATTAGCCAGCATTGCTTTTGCGACTTCAATTTTCCCTTCAATTTTCCCTTCAATTTTTCCTTTCTCTATACCTTTTTGTATAGTAGAGTGGGCAGCCAGCGAGTTACTTGTTAAGTACTTTTCCAACAACCCCTCTCCGAACCACGCATGATCGTTTCCGTATCACGTGGCTCTCCAATAATCTAACGTTTTAAGGAGTCACCATCATATTTTCCATATTGGATTTTCTTATGGCATTCATGACAAACAACAAGAGTCTTCCTCTGTCGTTCAATCATTCTCTTTTTCCATTTCGGTAGCTCAGTATTACGTTTACCTAGCAAATCAGCAAGTTTACGTACGTGATGTACTTCAATCTGCTCTTGTGATTTACATAATTCACAAGTTTGTGCCAATAGTCTTTGCTCTATTTCACTACGCTTATTCCATATTGGTATAAGGTTATCACTTATACTTACCCATTTATTCCATTTTAGTGACACAGCACCAAAGTGTGTAATTAATGGTATCTTTGATGGTAAACGATCTACTCTGACTTGGATGACTTTTCGTTTTTCACCTTCGTCGTTTTCAATCATTGCACCAAATTTTCTATAAATTTTCCTGCAAGTTGTTTTGTATTTAGATGCTAAAGTCTTTACTAATGATACTTCCATCACATACTTCAAATAACTTAGTGTGTGAAGGTTGTAGGCCATTTTGTAATATTGTACAATTCCTCGATATTCAGTTTGATACTGAGCAACAATACTGTAAGCTGTATCAAGTGTACGTTGAGGTAAATGTATAGGCTTTCCACAACGCATATATTCAGAACACTTTTTCTGCTTTATATGATGTGGTACACGTAACCCAATACTACCGTTAATACATCGTTGTGTCCGATGATCATGTTTATCATCTGCATGCAAGACGTGTATTTTATAACCTAAAAAATTGGCTTTGCTATCACACGCGTGTGTAATAAGCGTTTTATCTTCATTAAGCATAAGTTTGAGCTCCTCATTGAGGAATTTAGCAATCTCATTTTTAATTTGTTCAGCTTCATTTTTTGGTCCTGCAAACCCTACCAGAATATCATCAGCATACCTAACATACCAAAGACGTCGATAATTTAGATCACAAGAATCCTTAGATGGCATACCCTGCACTAATTGACGCAGTTGTTTTGCTTGATCCCAGTTCCCTTGTTTTCTCATCATCGATACTTGCATGGTTAACCTTAAATATTTTGGATTTGTCTTTCTTCGCTTACCTCGGTTATTTGCTGGTATTAGTATATGTTCCACATGTTTATCTAACCGATCGAGTAATATGTTACTCAAAATTGGACCAATAATAGAACCTTGTGGTACCCCACTATGACTCTTATTGTACTTCCAATTTTCCATATATCCTGCTTTTAGCAGTCGATTGATTAGCTGAATAAAACGGTTATCTTGGAAGCTTTCACTCAGTATTTTCAACAACATAGTATGATCAATTGAGTCATAACATGCACTGAGATCTCCCTCTATAAACCATTTTGTACCTCTGCCTTTTTGCATTACTGCTCTTAATGCAGTGTGGCATCCACGCTTTGGTCGAAATCCATGTGAACATTCACTAAATTTAGGCTCATAGTAGGCTTCCAATATTAATCGGATTACTTCTTGAAGTAACTTATTTGACCATGTTGGCAATCCTAACGGCCTGCGTTTACCACTCTTCTTTAAAATATAGATACGTTTTACTGGTGTCCACCGATATCGCTCATAGCGTAAATCCTCTATGATTTTATCGATTTTCTCCAAAGACATACCATCAACTGTTTCAGTTGTCACACCTTCTGTCATAGCACCTTTATTACGACAAAGTTTGCCATACGCTCGAAGGTAAAGATCACGCTGATAAAGTAGGCGATATACGTTTTTAACCGGCAAATTTCTTTGTCCACGTTCACGTATAATGTTAAGTATTGTTTCAGCTTTCCGCATCTTGCGTACCTCCCAATTTCAACATTCAATTATCTGTCACCCTTTGCCCTGTATGTGGCTTTCCCACGCTCCCCGGTGATTCGTTACTTTCACGACTACTACGATGACTCCGTAACCATAGAACTCGCGTTCCTTAGGTCATCCCATGTTCCGTCACTAAGAACTGTTCTAGATCAACTTAGGTTTTCCATTCATCCTCTTAAATAAGTTCACTACTTATCGTTCTACAGCCAGAATGTCACACAAACGAAAGTTTAATCTGTGCTTACCGTAGACATGGGGTTTTAAATGCGATACCCATGGATGTGAAGTCCCACCCCTGAAGATTAGAATTCAAGCAGTTTAGCTTTAACCATATTGATCAGGTGTTGCAAGCCGTTATCTTACACATCTTCAGATAACTCTCGCTTTACATACATGCTCTTGTCCTCCTTCCCTTTCGGGTTAAAGTTAGTTGTTCACCTCGAGGCCATTTATTCTGAACCCCGCTTAGCTCTGCTAAGTATTTCTTAATGCGTACCACGGCGCACCCTTTCTCTTCAGCAAGATCAAGTCTGTATTCAAGAATGGCTTCTTCTTTCCGTAGATCCATTATTCTTTCTTCGTAAGCTACTAAATCTTTTTCGTTCCAACGAAACTTGTCTAATTCATCATATGCTAGCTTTATTATTGGCGCTTTTTCTGCAATTTTCTTTAGATCTTCATCTGTCGTTTCTTCAGCATATTTAAAGAAAAATAGCCAACGATCTACTATGCTTTCTAGCTGTTCTACTTTGCTTTTTGTAAATTTAGGTAACTCAATAAAGACAAATTGAAAATCTTTTAAGTAATGGCCGTTGGTTTTTATATCACGTATATTATGAGTAGAGATATAACCAACTTCTTCAGGAAGTAAGTTACAATTGGAAATAGCAATAAAGAAGACTTTCTTTAAATCAATGTAGTTGCCAGATTTATCTAATTGTCTTGAGTAGGCTTTAGCGGCATATAATTGAGCGCGTTTTTCGAAGCCCTTGTCTCTAGCGAGCTGCATTTCTGCTATATATCTATTTCCATGAGAATCCTTGCAGAGAACATCAACAATACTTTGTTTATCAGAGGCAACTTCGGGATCCATAATAGTGCTAAGAAACTCAACTTCTTGTATTGCATTTATCTCAGTAAACCCTAAAATATCGTTCAAAAAGTGGATCAGGATATTCTTATTTTTTTCCGTTCCAAAGATTTTTTTGAAACACAAATCATTGCGAGGATCGAGAAATTTTGAAAGAGCCATGGCAAAAATGCTTGAAAATATTAATAATTATACACTATTATTAACAATTATTCAACCATATTTTTGAAGATAGCTATAGCTATGCTGCCGCGGTATCTCTTAGCATAGATCCCGCTAACAAGTAGCGGGATGACGAGGTTATCGTCATGCCGCCGCGGCGCTAACTAGTAGCGGAATGACGGTTTTTCAAATTGTCGGTAAATCTAAGTCAGTTTAGCTATAGGCAGCAATTTCCTGTATTTATTTTAAATTGAAGAAAGCTCAAATGAAAGATCATGTTTTGCTAAAAATCACAGAATACAGTCTGGTTACAAATAAACTATTTTGATAGTTAATGGGGTCTAGTTTTGACGTATGGACTATCCAAAGAAAAGGGTGGTATCATAACCTCAAAAATTTTTATTCTTTCTTCATTCAGAAATTCATACTTACCCTGCATTATTCCTGACGGTGCATTTAAGTATGTTCCACTTGTGTATTTAAATACCTCTCCAGATTTTATCACAGGTTGTTCTCCGATAACACCAACTCCGGCAATTTCATTTATTTTTCCCTTATAATCTATTATTTGCCAATGACGACTTAATAATTGAATAGTTGATTGGCTTTTGTTTTTTATCTTAACGTTATACATCCATATATAGCAATTTTCATAAGGAATGGATTGCTCTTCAATATAAATTGGTAAAACTGTAACTTCAACAAAGTTGGTAGTTAGTGTGTACTCTATCATTATAGAATATTCATGATAAAAAGATAGTATTTTAATTATATACTTTTTTCATAGATTTTTCAAGTATACTTTAATTAGGAAATATCAATTTATAGTATGAACGAACCAGATGCGCTTAGCAAAAAAGTAATAGGAATAATAGGTGGTGGACAATTAGGTAAAATGACTGCTATCGCTGCAACAAAACTTGGACAAAAAACACATGTTTTTGCCAGTGCTAAGGACGATCCGGCTTGCTCTGTTGCTGATGATTTCACAATAGCAGATTTCTCTGATAAGAAAGCGCTTGAATCTTTTGCACAGAGTGTGGATTTGGTCACTATTGAGTCTGAAAATATTCCATGTAGTGCAATTGATATCGATGTAAATTTTTATCCGGGTAAAAAAGCGTTACACATTGCGCAAAATAGGCTTAGAGAGAAAGATTTCATTAGAAGCTTGAGTATAAAAACTGCTGAATACAAAAGTATACAAAATTATAATGAGCTACTGAAAAGCAGTAGAACTTTTGGCTATCCAACAAGGCTGAAAACAACAGAAATGGGTTACGATGGAAAAGGGCAATATGTGCTTGAGAATGATTCTGAAGTGAAGCAATTTGCTTCCTTTGATTGGAATACAGAGTACATTCTTGAAGCAAGTGTTGATTTACTGAAAGAGGTTTCAATAGTCATTGCAAGAGATAAAAACGGTAAAGTAGCTTTTTTTCCTATAGCAGAAAATTACCACGTTGATGGAATACTTGATACTTCAACAGTGCCAGCTAAAATAGATAGCAAATTAACTCAAGAGGTACAACGAGCTGCAAAGAAAATAGCAAATGCGCTCGATGTAATAGGAATTCTGGCTATTGAATTTTTTGTTACTAAAGATAACGAATTGTTAGTTAATGAACTAGCTCCAAGACCTCACAATTCTTGCCACTGGAGCTTGGATGCATGTAACGTTAGTCAATTTGAACAGCTGGTTAGGATAATATGCGGGCTACCTATGCAGGAAGTAGTATTACGCTTTCCTTGTATGACGAAAAATATAATAGGTAACGATATATATGATTCTCATAAGTATTTGAGCAACGAAAAAGCTAGTTTAACCATATATGGAAAAAAAGAGGTTAGAGATAAGCGTAAAATGGGACATGTCAATATAGATTTAAGTTAATAGTTTTTCTACGTCATTCTGCCACAACTGTACGAACATTGTGATATGATGAGATGTTACATAGTAAACGGTGTCACTCTAGCACGTATTTGTACGAACATTGTTATTTGAGCACACCAGGAAGGATGTCATTCAAGTAGCCCCTTTGTTGTCATCTGAGTAGCCCCTTTCTCGTCATCCCGCTACGTGTTAGCGGGATCTCATTTCACTTTATGAGGGTGTCATCCAAGTAGCTGACACTGGTTTCCATCCAAGTAGCCCCTCTTGTCATCCCAGTGTCAAGCACTTGGATCCAAGATTGGATACTGAGTTGGTGAGTATAAAAGTGTTGTGTTATGGCTAACGCTGACTGGCTTTGTTGCATCGCTACTTATGAAAGGCTAACTATAGCTAGGATTATAAGCAACCTATTGAAAATCTTGTTTTTTTGCAATCAATCTGATCAAATTTAAGAATAGTAATTTATTATTTATATTAATAAACTTAATTCTATTGAAAATAGCTAAAGCATTGAAATTCTTGAATTTTAGCCGGATTAGTGAGTGGTAGTGAAATTTCTTTTACTCAAATTTAGGTATTCACTGACCGTTCTTGTTATAAATACCAGAATAATAAGCTACTGATATTCTCCATCTTTTTTATCTTTAATCCATCATAGCTAGCGATGCAACAAAGCCATTCGGACTCAGATAAAATACCACCACCACGTTGCTTTTCTGACAATTCTCGATATCTTTCTTTTTTTTTAGGTGGGAGTTTATCAGGATGATATTTCAGTGCTAATTTTTTATAAGCTTTGTTTATTTCTTCCGGAGTAGCATCTTTATTTACTTCTAGTATTTCATAGTAGTTCCTAGCCATATATACCCCAACTCACAAATAATATATATTAGCATCATATGACATAAAAATCAAGTGAACTCACCCAGGAAAAGTAGAGATGTAGACAATGCTGGAATTTCTATATACTATAGCTTCCTACTTCATACCGCCACGGCGCTAACAAGCAGCGGGATGACGGTTGTCAGGCTAGTACCTTCTCCTGTCATCCCAGTACCTTCTTCTGTCATCCCAGTGCCTTCTTCTGTCATCCAAGTAGCTAACACTGGGATCTCATTTTACTTTATGACGGTGTCGTCCTAATACCTTCCCCTGTCATCCAAGTAGCTAACACTGGGATCTCATTTTACTTTATGATGATGTTATGAAAGTAGCTGACACTGGGATCCAGAAGACTTAATTTCAACCAAATAATAAAGGCTAGATCCCAGTGTCTAGGCACTGGGATGACACCTGTAGCCCTACGTCATACCGCGATTCATTCGCGGTATCTCTTAACATAGATCCCGCTAACACGTAGCGGGATGACGGTTATCGGTGAACCTAAGTTACTTTAGCTATAAACATTAAGAAATTTACCAAACGAAAAAAAAGGCAAAAGAAGCCCTAGTCATTGTCTATTTTCAGTATTGGCGTTTTTTAAGTCTTAAACACTGCAATTTAGCTGCTTTTAAATGCAACTCACCTACACCGCAAGTGTTTAAGAAATTTACCAAGCAGGAAAAAAGGCAAAGAAAACCCAGAGTAGCTAGTATTCAAATTCTCCCTTGTCAATTTGACGTTTTTTGCTGTCTTAAACGCTTTGTAAGCGCGTTTCGGCTTATATAGGTAAAAACCTAAAAATTTTTAAAGACATGCGATGCACGTAGTGCGAAAAATTAAACATGAGACGCCAAATACCCTAAGTTTTTTGTCATTAACCTGCACAGATTGCGAAGATAAATAAATAGCTTCACTATCATGACGTGTATAACAATGTTACAAAAAATAATATCATAGGGTTCTCTCTACTTTTTCTGGGTAAGATCAGAATTTCCTCTTAAGCCTTTAGCTCCTCAAATACTTCACTTGCTCTATTTAAAACAGAATCAGGAAAACCAGCAAGTTTTGCTACATGTATTCCATATGACTCATCTGCAATGCCTTCAATTACTTCATGTAGAAAGATAACCTCTCCGTTCCACTCTCTTATTTTTACACAAAAACATTTCACGTTCTTCAAGTATTTGCTTACTTTAGTTAATTCATGATAATGAGTTGCAAAAATGGCGCGGCACTTATTTACATTGTGAATATGTTCAATCACCGCCTGAGCAATAGATAAGCCATCATACACTCCTGTGCCCCTACCAATTTCATCAAGTATCACCAAGGAACGATCTGTTGCCTGATTTACTATCGTTGCTGTTTCGATCATCTCTACCATGAAGGTAGAATAACCAGCTGTTATATTATCTGTTGCACCAACCCTGCTAAATATCTTGTCAATCACTCCAATATGCGCACTCTCTGCTGGCACAAATGACCCCATGTGAGCTAAAACTGCAATGAGAGCGTTTTGCCTCAAGAAAGTGCTTTTTCCAGCCATATTAGGACCAGTAATTAGATGTATACCAGCTAAATTGATGCTATTTGCAATGAATTTATCGTTAACTTCAACCACTGGATGTCTTCCATTGCGAATATTGAACTCTTTACTGTCATCGATAATGGGTTTTACGTAATTATTTTGCACTGCAAGCTCCGCAAAAGTGGCTCTAATATCAAGTTTTGCCAAAGCATTTGCAGCAAGAGCAATTTTTTCAGATTCTTTAGCGACTTCACTACACAGTTCACTAAAAATTTTCACTTCTAAGCTGATTGCAGCATCACGTGCCGTAAGAATTTTATTTTCTAGTTCTTTCAATTCATTAGTAGTGTAGCGCATGCTATTTGCTAAGCTTTGCCTATGAATAAATATGTCCGAAGTTATTTTGTGATTTGCTGACACTTCAACGTAATAACCAAGTATATTGTTGTGTAATATTTTGAGTGCGGCAATGCCAGTTAGGTCGCGATAAGACTCACGGAGCTTAGTTACCAACTTGTTACTGTTGTTCAATATATAAGATAACTCAGATAATTCTGAGTTGTATTTTGGATTGATAAATCCTCCTTCTTTCACGGAACTGAGGTTATTATCAAGTATAGCGCTGTTTAGAAGCTCGAATAGATCTTTATGATTACCAAGACTTTTATGTATTGTGCTTAGTTCACTCTCGTCTGATTTTACTGTCATTCCAGCGCGTGACGCTGGAATCTGCATCTGGATTCCAGTGTCAGCTACTTGGATGACATATTGTTGTGGGAGAGATCCATTTTCACCTGATTCAATTTTACATAAGAACTCAGACAACTCTAAAGTTTTTTCTAGGCCTATTTTTAATAGGTTCATATCCTTTGGTGAACCACGCCCTAGTATTAAGCGCGATAAAGACCTCTCAATATCTGGAATGTTAGATAATATTTCTCGTATTTTTCTGCGTGGCTCATGATTATTTACAAAAAATTGAGCGGTGCTGAGCCTCAAATTGATTGCCTTGGAGCAAGCAAGTGGTGAAGCGAGCATTTGTTTGAGCAGGCGTCCACCAGAGGCTGTAACTGTGTGATCAATAACTGAAATTAGTGAACCTTTCTTTTCACCAAATTGAGTTGAAAACAACTCAAGATTTCTCCTTGCTGAAGCATCAATAAGCATGAAATTTTGTTGCTTATAGGTTTTTGGGAATTCAAGCCTTGGAATGGAGCCCCTTTGTGTTACTCTGACATATTCAAGCAGTGCACCGCACGCCATGATTTCTACTTTGCTGAAATTTCCTATACTCCCAAGTTCCCTGATTTTATAAAACTCGCATAACGTTCTGTGAGATTTACTATACTCAAAAAAACTCTGTGCGTGTTGTGTAATTGATATTTTATAATTTTTTAAAATCGATCTAATTTTTTCGTCCTCAGTGAATTTTTCAGAAATTAATAATTCTCTTGGTGATATACGCAATAAATCACTATCTAGAGCTTTCAAATTCGTTAAAGTGTGAAAAAATTTTCCCGTTGATAATTCAAGCCAACTAATAGCATATTCGTCATTTTGTTCAACTATGGATGCGAGATAATTATTGCTTTTATCCTCCAGTAGCGAATCTTCTATAATTGTACCTGGAGTTACAACTCGTACTACATCACGTTTTACTATGGATTTATAGCCCCTCTTTTTTGCTTCATCAGCAGTTTCTAATTGGTCACAGATTGCTACTTTGAATCCTAAATCTATTAGCTTGTGTAGGTAAGATTCGCTACTGTGTGCTGGCACTCCACACATTGGTATTTCTTGCCCATTTGAATTGCCCCTCTTGGTTAGCACTATATTCAGCAATTTCGCAGCTTTAATAGCATCATCGAAAAACAACTCATAAAAATCTCCTAGCCTATAAAATAGCAGATGATCCTTGTATTGAGCTTTCAGGTTCAAATATTGCTCCATCACAGGGGTGTTTTTTTCTCTTACGAAGCTCATAATATTTTTTAATATATTGTATTGGTAATAAATTCAATGTTATTATAGATTATATTGCACATGTGAATAACATAAATTTTAGATAGGTGTATAGAGGGGAAAATTTAAAACAATTAAATTTCTTGGATCCAAGTAGTCAGGACACTTGGATGACACCCTCCTTGTATGTATTATAGCTAAAGTGACTTACGACAATTTGAAAAACGACAAATTCGTCATTCCGCTACTAGTTAGCGGAATCTATACCGCGCATAGCTGTACGAACATTCATTTTTGAAGGTAAATTGCACAGCAAATGGTGTCATTCCAGTGCTTGACACTGGAATCCAGCTTCTATGCAACCTCATCAAAAACATTCATTTAGTGTAAGATCAGCTACTTTCCATGCTAGTTTGCTTGTGAACAAGCAAACTTTTCTGGATCCCAGTGTCAAGCACTGGGATGACATCATAGGGGCGCTGGGATGACACCCTCCTTGTGTGTATTATAGCTAAAGTGACTTACGACAATTTGAAAAACGACACATTCGTCAGGCTTTGTTGCATCGCTAGCTATGATGGATTAAAGATAAAAAAGATGGAGAATATCAGTAGCTTATTATTCTGGTATTTATAACAAGAACGGTCAGTGAATACCTAAATTTGAGTAAAAGAAATTTCACTACCACTCACTAATCCGGCTAAAATTCAAGAATTTCAATGCTTTAGCTATTTTCAATAGAATTAAGTTTATTAATATAAATAATAAATTACTATTCTTAAATTTGATCAGATTGATTGCAAAAAAACAAGATTTTCAATAGGTTGCTTATAATCCTAGCTATAGTTAGCCTTTCATAAGTAGCGATGCAACAAAGCCATTCGTCATTCCGCTACTAGTTAGCGGAATCTATACCGCGAATGAATCGCGGTATGACGTGTTGCTTGGGTCAGCTATACGTAGGTTGTGGCCCTTCTTTTTGCACCATCAACAGATATTTCAGAGCTAACAGTGCTAATAGTTTTTTCTATCGCTTTAGCCTGTTCATAGTCTTGACTCAAAAAATACATGGCTAGCCCAACAGCTATACTAGCAACAAGAACAGGTGCTATCATTACACCTAGTATCATACCACCAGAAAGACTTACTGCAACACACACACCAGCTCCAAGTACAACACCAAGAAAACCACCAATTATTACGCCAGGCACCAAACTGCCTATCATAGCGCTTTCTTTTTTCGTATTAGCTTGTTCTTTCATACTTTTAATAAGCACTTTTTTTGTTTCTCCTTGAGCTAAATCTAAAGGAATTTTATTATCCGCGTTTTGTATCAAAGGATTTGCACTATATGTAACAAGAAGGGTGATTATTTCTTCAGTTTTCTTACCTATAACTGCATGATGTAGTAATGTATTTCCCTTTTCATCTTTAAAGTTTATATGAGTACGAAGTTCCTCATCTAGATTTCTTATTGGGTTGTTTTTTGCATATATCCTAGGTTTTATTGCTCTATCTAAGCATTGTATCACTTGTTCTAGTGATTGCTCGCCAGGATTTTGTATAAAATGAAGCAGAATTTCGTGTACTATTGCTTCCTTTGTAGTTTTTTGGTATCGTAAAGCACATGCAAATGTGTCTTTATTAATAGTTATTTCTTTGTTTTGTTTAAGGAAATCTTTTAACTTTCCAACTCTATTTATACTGTGATTTTCGCTAGCAATTATCGATTGTAAAGTTTTTCTGTTATCGTCACCAGTCATGCTATCCTCCTTGATTTGATTGCATTACTCATTAATAAATAATATAATAAATCCTGCTAAAAGTCAAGCAATTAATTAATAAGTTAATATAATTCTCCAAAAAGGAGCTCCTTACTTTTTGTTCAGCATGTCCATTGGATCAGACTCTTTAAGCTTGCTGTTTGCTGAATTTATTCATCACAATAGCTACAATGTGCTATCGAAGTTCTCTGTAATCTTAGTTGGTTCTTCTAGAATATTCAAAATATCAGTTGCACAATAAACCCGATCTCTCTTTCCTTGAGAAGTTTGTGAAACGATGCCTAAATCTTCAAGCTTTACGATTGCTCTTTGGGCTGTTGTAAATACGACACCTAAGTTTTCAACCACTTTCCTTATAGTAAAGTAAGGGTTTACAGCGAGATACCTTACAATACCACTCGCAACTCCCTCAGTTTTAGAACTAACTTCAGTTTGCCAATTTGCAATCAAAATGTTAATTCGTTCTGCTCTTGACAATGCATCCAATGATTGCAGTACTACACCATTTAAGAAATAAGAGAACCAATCATGCCACGTGCCTCTGTTGCTTATATTGTAAAGTTGGTCATAATACTCACTTTTTGTAGCTTCAAAAAATGCACTTAAGTATAACAGAGGTAATGGTAATAATTTTCTTTCGATCAGAAGTAATGTTATTAATAAACGTCCAATACGTCCATTGCCGTCCAAGAATGGGTGAATCGCTTTAAATTGATAATGACATAGAGCTATATGTATAAGTGGGGGTAATGTTCTATCATGTAAAAATTTTTCAAAAGAGTCCAAGCAACCCATCAATTCACCTGGCATTGGTGGCACATATTTTGCTGTGTCTATTGTACATCCTGGGCTTCCAATCCAATTTTGCACTCGGCGAAATTCTCCTGGAGTTGCGTGAGAACCTCTTACACCTTGCATAAGTTTTCCGTGAATTTCTTTAACCAACTGAAGCGACAGTGGAAAAGATTGTAAACGTTTTAGTCCATAATCGAGCGCTGATATATAATTGCGTACTTCTTGTAAATCATCGGGATTGCGATCTACATTAGCACCTGCTTCTTGAGCCAAAATTTCACCAAGAGTTGCTTGAGTTCCCTCGATTCTACTTGAAAGAACTGCTTCACGTGCTATAAAGGGTCGTATGAGAAGATGAGGGTTAGGCAATTTAGCTCCTTCCCTGGATGGCTTTGTTGCATCGCTACTTATGAAAGGCTAACTATAGCTAGGATTATAAGCAACCTATTGAAAATCTTGTTTTTTTGCAATCAATCTGATCAAATTTAAGAATAGTAATTTATTATTTATATTAATAAACTTAATTCTATTGAAAATAGCTAAAGCATTGAAATTCTTGAATTTTAGCCGGATTAGTGAGTGGTAGTGAAATTTCTTTTACTCAAATTTAGGTATTCACTGACCGTTCTTGTTATAAATACCAGAATAATAAGCTACTGATATTCTCCATCTTTTTTATCTTTAATCCATCATAGCTAGCGATGCAACAAAGCCCCCTGGATAACATACCCAAAATATGATCTGCTCTGGAAAGACTATTAACTAAATCATTGTCCCATTCAAATTTTGGTGGCAAGGGGTTAGGTATAAATGCCTGATAACCAGCGAATACTTTGCCTGATGGTGATCCTTTAATATATATTCATTCAACCTAGTACACTATTTTTATAGTATATATTATTTTCAAATAAAGTCAAAAATGAAAATAAGGCTTTATCTTATTTGCGTGCATGAAAATAAGAAACTCTCTTATTGTCGATTTTGCTCAAAAACAAAAATAGAAGAAGCTGCTGAACTTTATATTAGCAGTTATCCTGTTTTTCTGGAGAGCTGCTATAAAACTTCTGAGTGAAGTCACTTAATTTTTACACATCTATTGTAGAGTAAGAAGAGCCGAATTTGGGACAAAAATGCTAGCTGATGCTTGGACTTTACTGACACTTACACTACTTGAAACTATACTTAGTGTAGACAATTTAATCTTTATTTCTCTAGCAATAGATAAGGTACCAAATGCGCTGAGAGAAAGAGTGCGCCTTATGGGCCTTGGATTAGCGCTATTAATGCGTTTTGTAATACTATTTTTTACATCATCTATATTGTCAATGCAAAAACCTATATTTCACACTGCATCGCTAAATATTTCAGCAAGGGATTTACTTATGATCGCAGGGGGATTATTCCTTATTGTTAAAAGCTCTATGGAGTTATGGGATGACATCTTTGTATGTAAGAAAAATAAAAAGAAAGCAAACGTTAAATCAAAATTTTTTTTAGTTGTGCTACAAATTATATTAATAGATTTAGTTTTTTCAGTTGATTCGATATTAACTGCTATAGCATTAACTTATAACATGATAATAATTGCTACAGCATTTACATTTTCCATGCTAGCAATGCTGTTTTTATCAAGTTATACCGCCCAGTTAATCAAATCTAACCCAGGTTTAAAAGTAATTGCTATCTTATTTATTTTACTTGTCGGTGTGTACCTCATACTTCATGGATTTCATATAGAATTACCAAAAGGATATTTGTATTCTTCATTTATGTTTGCACTGCTTGTGGAAGTTATAAGCAAAATAAAGAAAACGTAGTGTGTAGACATAGCCTCACTCAAGCGAGATTTTCCTGTGGATTTAAGGTAATAAGAGGAAGTAGTAATGTTTTTTCGGGGCGAAAGTAACCTCTTGCATACATAAGTTTTTGTGCCATAATGGTTCTTTATTGAAAATAGCGTTGATGGATATCACTACTAGCTTATTAGGGGATATTAGTAATTTAATAGATAGAGCAAAGAATCATCTTGCTACACATTTCAATTCTACTCTAGTATTGTTAAATTGGGAAATTGGCTTCAGAATTGGTCAAGATATCTTAAAGCACAAACGTGCAGACTATGGCAAACGAATCATCTCCCAACTTGCAAAAGAACTTCAGATTAAATATGGACGTGGGTTTGATAGAGCTTCATTGTTTCGGATGGTGCAAATATAGGAATGGGGAGAAATTGATGAAACATGCATCCAGTTTGCCTGAGTGGCAAAAAAATGTTGTTGAGTTCTTATCTAGTCGTAGAAAGTATCGGTTATTTGGATGGGAGTTTGGTCCAATTTTATTTGATGAGTTATATAGGATAAGGGATTATCGCACAGACTATATAAGAGTTGGAGCTTTTTTCACTCCTATAGTTGCTTTTTCTGCTGGGCTTGTTTCATTTGTATCAACACGCAGGGTATATCTTGCTGCAGTAGTAACTTCTAGCCTAATAGTACTAGGGATTATAACTACACTTGCCGTTGACTATCAAATGACAAAAAGAAAGGCTGGGGTGGTAAGCCAAGAGGATTGTGTTAAATTGCTGAAAGCACTAGAGAGAATGCCGCAGTATTGGTGGTGGCCATGGAGT
The DNA here is from genome assembly GCF_964028435.1 of Wolbachia endosymbiont (group A) of Urophora cardui. Classification (NCBI taxonomy): domain Bacteria; kingdom Pseudomonadati; phylum Pseudomonadota; class Alphaproteobacteria; order Rickettsiales; family Anaplasmataceae; genus Wolbachia; species Wolbachia endosymbiont (group A) of Urophora cardui. The sequence continues at coordinate 172,451 of NZ_OZ034774.1, read as the reverse complement.
AAACAGATAGAGGATATTACGATCACTGAAGAACAAATAAATAGAGCAGTGAACTACAATGATTACTCGATTGCTTCACGCTTAATCTATTCCTTATTTACTAACGTTGCGTTGCATCAACTTTACGTTGCAAGGCTAAGTTATCTTTATAGTTATCATAAACTTGGAGGGAAAATGGTATTAGGGTTTGATATAATAGGTTCATGTAAAAAATTACTACAAAGCAACAATCTTATTTCTAGTGATGAAAAAGTACCTGAAACTGCACAGGAAGCATATAGGGAAGAAAATAGGTTAGAAGAGGCAAGTAGGATTGATAAATTAGTCAGGACCATATGTAGAGTTGATAACAAAGAATTGAGTTTAAGTCAGGCACTTGATTTATTGCAAAAAAAGTGGATGCCATTTTATCTTGATAAAAGCTTGGGTGGAGTGAGAAAAAAAACAAAGAGTGAAGAGGAACATAACAAATATTTTGAAAGTCTTATTAAACAATTTAGGAACTTATCATTAAAGCACCATCCAGACAAGGGAAAAGTTAAAGATGAAGAAATGCAAAAAATAATTAACCAGACTACAAAAGCTCTGAGGAATATACATTCATACATCATGCAGGATGAGACGTTTATTCTCAATAAAGACTGTTACTTATTGTATGGAATGTATAACCGCATACCATTAAGCACATTAAGTAGTGATGAAAAAGATATATCTAGAGTAGTAAAGGTGTCGTCCATAGATGGAATGTCTGCTTTGTTTGAGTTGAGTCGCTTGGCTGATCAGGAAGAAGAATTTTTGATGAGGGCAAGAAATAGGTACTTAAAAGATGCAAAGGCATCTGTTGAATTCCTTTGTGAAAAGTTGTTGGCAATAAAGAACATAACATATAAAGAAATTGAGTCTTTAAGCAACGTTATAGAAGTAAGATGGAAGGAGTTTGATAGTGCTTATAATGGGTATGTGGAGGAATATTATAAACGTTGGGTAGATTACTTAGAGTCTTTGAATGCTCGTTGTGAAAAATCTGAGTTGCTTGAGGTAATAAAGGAAGCAGTAGAAAAGTTCTTAAAAGAGAGCAAGGAACAATATGAAATGCTAGTAGGGCAATCTTATGGCGTGAATCCAGATGAGAATTTTGTACTACCTATGTTAGACTATTTTACTTTGATGGAAGCATACTATAAGTTTGCTACTAAACTACTTAAGGACAAAAAGAATTGCTATAGTCTTCAGGGTTATCGTTTCGACTCAGATGCTCTTGATAAGATAAGTTCCATACTGAAAGAAAGTAAAGATAGCAAGGAAGTTTTGAAAGAAAAAAGCAAAGAAGAGGTAGAGGGTGAATCATCGCATGAAGAGAGAATAGAGAAGAAAAATCAATTATCTTATAAAGATAACATAAAGGAGGATAAGTTATCCTACAGAGAATTACTATTTCATACAAGAGCTATGGTAAATTCCTATGTTAAGAATGATGATAATGAATTAAATGAAGAGGTAAAGAGATCCTATAAGGAATCGAAGGTAGGTAAAGTACCGACTAAAGAAGAAATAGGAAATGTAATAGTATTCATGTTAAAACGCTTAGAGGAATTATTGAGTAATAGATTTCAAAGCAAGAAAACAGCTTTCCAAAGGCAAAGAGAAGAATCTAAGCAATTGAAAGAAGAACGAGAGAAATCAGAAGAAGAATTAAGACAAGCAAAACACAAAGCAGAACTTACTGAGGAGGTAAGTGATCTTTTTACGAAAAGGTTATCTGACTTCAACATGGATAGTAAATTAGGGAAAGCAATATTGAAAGATCAAAGAAAGATTAAACGGAAGATTGTGAAGTGTATTATGGAGTACAACTTTTCTCTAGAGCAGGTGCTAGGTGCAATAATGGAAGGAATAAAGTTTAATGAAGAACGAGTTGTAAGAGAAGGCGCTGTTAGTGATGAATTGATAGAAGTAGTTATAAGAAACTTTTTGACTATTAATGAAATAGTTGAAGAAATGGTAGAGAAGGTAGTAATAGAAGTTGATAACAGTACTGTTTTGCAAGATATGCAGGCGCCAAGCTCTGTATTTAACAATGTAACTAATGAACCAATTGCAGGACCTTCTTGTAGGAGATAAGAGTTTTAAAGTTTGTGAAAAACTTGGATTTGTGGCTATTATTTTGTATGCTCTTTTTATCATAAAAAGTATTACTTTTATAAAAACACAAGTCCCTTTAGCGTCACAAAAAATTTGTTCATTTACTTTTCCAAAAATCACAAAAAAGTACCTACCTTTGTGAGAACAATTTAAATAAAAGCAGCGTTGTGAAAATAAAAACGCAAAATTGTTGCAACAAAGCCAAACAAATTAGTTCATATCTAAATGTGGCAAAAGTAGGTTAATATAGCTGACTTTATAGTATAGTAGAATTATTATATAGAAAAGTTCGAACGTATTGTTTGGTAAAGGAAAGAAACTACAAAACAATTCAAGTAGCAAACTCTTCGATGGAAGTAGAGAATGGGAACCGTAGCCGTCGTTCTATCAATCAACCTTATTTAAAACCACTTTTGTTCCAGATCCGAGGTTGGTTTGTAAACATAATGAGTCGATTATCTTTTCAAAGCGTTTCCAACAAGCAGACTCTATTATCAGCGCCTTTAGTAAATAAAGAATTTGTAAAAGGAATTGACGATAAAACTAAAGTGGTGCCAGACATTAGAAGCATTTCAGCACAATCTGATATAAATGGAAGAATACTATTAGCTGATATGTTGCTGGCCAAGAGAGGTAAAAGACAAATGTATACTTCTTCAGCAGATAAACAGATTTCTTTGCAAGAGGCACAAGGCTATTCATTAAATATCGTAGATAAGTTTGAAGCAGAACTAAAACAAGCAGCTTTTCGTTGTGGTATATCGGTACAACAATTAAAAATTAATTTTCAAGAAGTACAATTAAGTGTACTTAAGAAAGTCATAGCGGGAAACTATCATGAAATCTCAGGTATGCTGTACTCATATGCAGAAAAAGCTTGTCCAGCATTAGAGCAAAAGGAGAAATTCTCAATGTCTTTTAAAGGTAAAATCGAGCAAATGTTGCAGAAAGAAATGATGCCTTTACTGGACAAAGCAAATGTTGATCCTTCATCAGTAAGTACTAATAAAGCTGTAGCTCTATCTGGTCCTAGAACCAATTTAAATAACGTATCAATTACAACTAATTCTACTGAATTGATCAGATAGAGCCTGAGTGAAGGAAGGAGCAGGTGTTTGCATTTTTTGTGGCTACTTGCTCCTACTGTTTCTCTAACTAATGTTGATTGATCAGAAAGTCTGTTTGATTTCGTCAAGGGAAAGTCCGGTGATTTCAGCTATAACATCTATAGAGACAACGGCCTTAAGTGAATTTTTTGCCACTGCTATTTTAGCTTTCATTTCACCTTTTTCTTCGCCAATTAGGATGCCTTTTTCATGTCCGATTGGCTTTGTTGCATAGCACTGATAGGCATGTAAATCACAGTGAATTTACGCAGCTAATTTAAATTTAGCCATACCTATATCAGTAAATTTGTTCAATAAGTAGCACTTAATTAACAGCTCTTTTTCACGATTTACCTCTGATTTATTTTTCAAGCCAAACCCAAATATTTGCTTCAACCTATAGAAAAAGACTTCAATATAAGACCGTGCTCCATACTTAACTTTTTTCTTCCATTCATTAATACCATCTTCATAATTCTCATATGACCTAATTCTACTAATATACTTGTTTCTTTCTGATAAGTAGTCAGCTAAACAAATTTTAGTATCCTTCCTAGGGCGAATAATAGGCACAATATTGTATTTTCTGCATTCTTTATACACACTTTTTATATCATAAGCCGCATCTGCTCGAATAGAACAAATGTTATATTTATCACTGACTTCTTCTAACATATCGCAGACCGGCAAATAGTCTACAGCAACACCACTAGTGTAGTTCATGCTTATTGCTTTCTTATCATTTATGTTTAAAACAACATGTAATTTTCTTACTTGACCATAACCACTGTATTTTCTTTTTCGAATATTAAGCTTACTATGCCCACCGTTCTTATTGTAGATACTAACTCTAGTGCTATCTACGGCAATTTCAACATTTTCCAGATCATCTTTATTGCTTCTATGGTCATCAATCTTCAAATTAAGCTTTTTAAATCTTCTGGAAGCTTGTGTATAGCTGATAATCTTAAGTTTTTTGCCTATTTGTACCATATAACCTTTTACAAAACCTACAGCTTGTCTCAAGCCAATTCTAAAAAGATGAACTATTATGTGTATTAAAATTACAACTTTATCACTATAAGTGTTATTGCCACCTGCAACTTTTGGACTATTTTCATACCAATTTTCTATGGCTTGATTAACAAAATGAAAAACATTTCCTCTTTTTTTGAGAAACTCGTTATATTCTCTTTGGTTACTTACTCTCATTTTTTGTGGCATAAGTTGTACTTGTTTGAAAAATGCCTATTTTACAACAAAATGCGTTAGTAGCCATATATTAAAAAGCTTTTCTTCTTACAATAACCTCAACCAACACTAGCTATGCAACAAAGCCATTCGGAACAGCAGTTTGGGAATTGTGAGGGGTTCTAAACCCACAACTATACGAACATTGCAATTTCAGATTCCAGTGCCTTGACTACAAATGTTCGTATCAACTATGTTTTTTAAAATTTCTTCAATTTTGTTTTATTACAACTTTTTATTGTAATTCTACAATTCTACTCAATCATGAGGGGTATTTTGGTAATTAAAAACCTATTCATTATAGAAAAAGAATTTTATATCAAACAGCCATCACAGCAATTCCTGCTTAGATTTTGTGGTTAGTGAATATGTGCTTTAAATTTGTGTGGACGCACATATTCACTGTAGATTCAAATAGTATGTAGGCTCATTGCTTCTTTCAGTCTCGCATTAGCAATCACTATGATTTTACGCATTAGAGCTGTCATAGCCACCATCTTCTTTTTACCTTTACCAACAAGCTTGGAATAGAAGGTACCAAGCGCAGACTTAGACCTTGAAGCAGCCATTGCAGCTGTAAAAAGCTTTTCACGAACGTTGCTTCTACCACCTGTTATTCTTCGGTAACCAATAGTTTTTCCACTTTCTTTTGGATGAGGTGCAACTCCAGCAAGACTTGCAACTTCTCCTCTACCTAAGTAGCCAAGTTCCGGCATTAGACATAGAAAATCTTGAGATAATTTTGGACCTATTCCTGGAACTGTTCTAAGAATTTTTTGGCGCTTCTGTAACTCTAGATTCTCATCAATAATTTTTTGTATAGTATTGTTGAGTTCATTTACCTGACTGTTGAAAAATTCAATGGTTTTTTGACAACTTTCTTTTATATGATCGTTTTCAGGTGCTGCAAGCCTACATTTCTCTTGAGCTCTCATTTTTGTAATGTCATCACGACGTTGACAAAGTGCAGCTAAGGTTGTTTGTTCTTTTGACATAGGCACAAATAGAGATAGAGTACTATAGCGTTCAAACCCATATTGAGCAAGGGCTCTTGCATCTGATTGATCAGACTTTGCTAAAGTTCCATGAGATAGGACAAAGCTTTTTACTTTGCGAGTATTAGCTCGATGTACAGCAATATTCATGTCAATAAGAAAATGTGATAAACCAAGCTCATATTTTCCTGTATTTTCTAAAGTCACTAAAGAATTAGGTAGGATATCTGAAAATTTTTGAAACATTCGTTGCCAACCAGCAGTATCATTGTCAAATTCGACAGCGCTCTTCTGTTTGTGAACTGCAACAACATTTTTAAATTTTCCGATGTCAATGCCAATAAAATTTTGATAAGACGTAATCATAATAACCTCGATAGTTTTAATTGATTTAAGATTGTAAACGGGTGCATATTTATGTCCCACACAACTATTCAAACATATCGAGAGATGGGCTAGTGTACCTTGATCCGAACGGTTGTAATACCAATAGTTGGTCGGTCGCACACGCCCGTGATAGCCCTATTTTCTTATAAAGATAGGACTATCTTCCCTCTTATCTTCTTTATATCATATTTTTAACTTACAATAATTGAGGAGTCGGTTTACTTGGATACTGACGTTCAAATGTAATTTCCGCTTGCTTGAGTTCATTCAATGCCTGTTCCCAACGTCTTTCAAGTTCTGCAGCTACAAGACGATTGTCAGGATCAACTTGATTAAATTGTCGTTCTGCCAATCTTACTTGGTATCTTAAGCGTTCTAATTGTTGTAAATGAGCTTTATTAATTTCTTGTTCAGATTGTAGCTGCGAGTTAATAGCCTTAGTATAAGCATCTAGCTCAATTTGACTAAGTGCTGCAAAAAATTTAGGAACTACTTCATTATCAATAATATCAGCCGGTAAAAACTGACATGAAGGGGAAAGATCACGTTGGTGTTGGTAACTGCATTTATAATGGTTTCCTCCTTTATACTGTACTATCATTTTGTGTCCACATTCTCCACAATAGATTATTCCATGTAATAATGCTGCACCTGGTCTAGCTATCCCACGTGTTCTACAGCGACGGTAGTCCGCATGATTATCTTTAAGTATGATCTGAATCTTTGTAAAGGTTTCCCAATCTATGTAAGCTGGGTATTTATCTTTAATTAGAACTTTCCATTCTTCCATTGGTAGTCTTTTTGTTGTTTTATTAGCAGAAGATAGTTTGTGACGCGTAGTACAAGAACGACCATAAGCAAATGCTCCAGCATAAGCAGGGTTTTTGAGCATTGAGATAATTGCGTCAAAAGTTGGCTTTTTCCAATGCACTTCTTTAAAATTGTCATACCTAGGAATGGTAAGTTGGTTATTGTTGGACACTAATAATATGTTTTCTAAAATTTCTGATTTGAGACATTGCGGCATTTTTTTCCACACTCTATTTGGGTTACATGGCATAATTTATACTCCTTTGCTAAAGAAACAAATTCGTATAATGAATCCCATGTTAATTTACTTGTGAGAAAATCTTGCTTACTGGCTAAGTTGGTAGCAAGAAACGGGATACGCAGAATTATGTTATTACGATGAATAACAAATACATTACTACTACAATGGGCTCTTGAACTGATAAAGGATATAGGAAAAGTTCTGCCAAATAGCGGATGAGTTGGATCTGTAACTGTAATCTCTTTTTGGTTGTTGAATGGGGTATTAAGGTGGTTGATCGTGGAACATACCACCACGCTGTGCTAAGACAACACTGGGTTTTATATTTCATGTGGCGTTTGCCCTCGGTAATAATCCAAGGGCAAAGTTTATGTATATTACGCACCAAAGAGATTTGATGCGTGAAAAAATCAATGAACTGCACATTGTCCTTGAGTCTCCATTTTACCGTCAAGTCTTTCCAAACGTAAAAGTAGTTGGTCGCAAAAGTACGCGAGTAATTAGAACTAAAGAAGGAGGTTTTGTTAATGGCTTTTCAATATCAGGGCATGTAACAGGTACAGGAGCTGGGGATAGTTCTCTTGATTTTGATGAAGGTCGAAAGTACGGTGGTTGCATTATCCTTGATGATTTACATGATGCAAGCTGCGCTTATAGTCGGGTATCGCTGATCAGTGCCTGTCAAAAGTTTGAACAATGCATAACTTCAAGGCGTAATACTGCTGATACGCCATTTTTAGTGATTGGTCAAAGGATCAGTGTTTACGACATATTTGGTTATTTAGAGAAAAAATCAGAGCGACAGTTTGAGAAGATCATAATACCTGCAGTACTTGAAGATGGCACGAGTATTGATGAGAATAGATTGCCAATGCAGGAACTTAGGATCAAGGAAAAAGCAGATACCGTCACGGAATAATTAACCGTCATACCGCGATTCATTCGCGGTATCTCTTAGCATAGATCCCGCTAACACGTAGCGGGATGACGATTGTCGATGAACCTAAGTTACTTTAGCTATAAACATTAAGAAATTTACTAAACGAAGAAAAAAGGCAAAAGAAACCCCGTTGGTGGTTGGCTATTTACTATGTACTAAAATATCGGCGTTTTTTTATTCTAAAACGCTTGATTAAGAGCGATTTAGCTGCTTTTAACTTGCAACTAACCTAAATTATAAACGTTAAGAAATTTACTGAGCGGAAAAAAAGGCAAAGAAACCCCGTAGTAGCTAGCATTCAAATTCTCCCTTGTCAATTTGACGTTTTTTGCTGTCTTAAACGCTTTGTAAGCGCGTTTCGGCTTTTATAGGTAAAAACCCAGAAATTTTTAAAGACATGCGATGCACGTAGTGCGAAAAATTAAACATGAGACGCCAAATACCCTAAGTTTTTTGTCATTAACCTGCACAGATTGCGAAGATAAATAAATAGCTTCAGTTTCATGATAAGGGGGCTGGCGGAGTTTGTAAAGTAATTTTTCGTAGCTCTCATGACTTAAAAAGCTGGATTCCAGCTTCACGCGCTGAAATGACAGATTACTGTTACCTTATCTAGATACAGAAAAAAAAATCTTAATACTTAACACATTTTTCATAGTACACACCGTATGATTGATAAATAAAATAATGAATAGATTTACATAATGTTTGGAGGCTACCAATGGTCAACGACAAGATTACTTTGAACTTTGAGATAGAAAAAGGCGAACCTATAGATCGATACTACTTTTCTGCACGTATGAGGCTTACAGATGAAAGCAAAAATCTTTTGCGTGAGAAGCTTGGCAGTACAATTCAATTCGATAACCTAGATGATCACTTCAATCTTAACCATGAGAATTTTTATATCTACTACAATAAATATAGTGAGCACAATGGTAGAAGTGAGCTATACGTTAGGGATGATAACGGTAGATATTTAACTTCCAATCTTCCACTTAATCACTATGGATTCTCAATGGAACTATCATCTGATGGGGCGTCAATAGCAGATTATGGCTTTTATCCTCTTTATGCAATCTATAACCCAAATCACTATGATAAGGCAAAGGAAAAAGTATTTGATGATCACGGTGAATTGTCACCAATTGCATCAAATATGTTAGATAATTTTTTAAGCAACACAAATAGCTTAACCACACAAGAGATGTTTTTACAGTTGCAAAATGGAGCTACTGAAAAAGAGGAGAAATTGATAAGAGAGAAAAGACAAGCAGAAGAAGAATTAGATCAAAAGAATGAGAAATTAAAGGAGTTCATAGAAAAAGGTGAAATTACCTTGTTTAAAGTGGTAAAAGGTAATGACATAGGTAACGGGCGTTCAGAAGTAGTTTTACAGTTTACTGCAGAAGGTAAGGGGACAAATGAAATTACCCTTGATTCCGAAAAATTCTATATAGCAGATTATGAAGATAGTGAATTCTTGCATTGTGTTAGCTCTGATTATGACATGCTACTTGATTATGAAAATTTATTTTTCGCGCTCAATCAAAGCTTCTACTCAGACTTTGAAAGTGGGTTTTATTCAGCAGACAGCACTGATCCCTATAATTACGCTAAATATTCAAAGGAACCATATTTGAGTGGTGATCAGCTATCTGAAAAATTATCTCATGAGTTGGAGAAAGATAGTAACCAGATAGATGCAGAAGTTATGTTTAGTGATCAACCTATGAACGAAGAAGTTACAGTGAAAAGTGAAGTCAAATCTAGAAAGAAAAGGGCAGTTGAAGAAGATAATGCAGAAGATACTATAGGAAACATAAATGAAACAAATGAGGTAACCGGTGCGACGCGTTTGCACTCTGCTTCTTTATCAGGGGATTTGAATGAAGTTATCGAACTTGTAGAACATAGCGCAAATATTGACGCGAAAGATAAAGCCGGACAAACACCGCTACATCATGCTATTAAATCAGGAAATACAGAAATAGCAAAATATCTTATCGATCAAGGTGCAAATCTCAATTCTCAAGATATTTATTACGAAGGAACTGATTACTCTTGTTTTAAGACACCTTTGCACTATGCCATAAAATCGGGAAACATGGAAATAGTTGAATACTTAGTGGAACATGGTGCAAATCCTAATATTCCAGATGCTCACAATCTCAGGCCGCTCGACTATGCTATAAAGAACACAGCTTTAGTAAAATATCTTGTGGACAATGGTGCAGATATTAATGTACGTAATCCGATATTCCATTTTGTTAAGCTAGGTGACCTGGATATGGTGGAATATTTAGCTCAACATGGTGCAGATCTTAATGTCAAAAACACCTCTGCTCAAACACTACTACATTATGCTATTGAACTCAAACATACAGAGATAGCTAAATACTTAATAGATCACAATGTAGATATTAATACTCGAGATATTAGTTCTGGTAAATCTCCATTACATTTTGCTATGAGTATAAAAAACATGGAAGTGGCTAAATATCTAATAAAGCATGGTGCAGATGTTAATGTTAAAGATAGTTACGGTTTAGCACCTTTACACTTTGCTGTTAATTTAGGAAATCAAGAGATATTAGAATATTTAATAAAGAATAATGCAAATATTGAGGTTCGAGATAGTGAAGGCTGGACACCACTTATTCATGCAGTAAGGCATGGGCAATTGGACAAAGTAAAGTACCTGATAGAGAATGGAGCTGATGTTGATATTTGTGGTAATGAAGGATGGACGCTATTTGAGCATGCTGAACAATGGATAGATGATAGAAGAATATTAAAGGATGTAATCAATAATGATAGAAAATATGCAGATGCTGCAAGTTGGGAAAAGACTGGAAAAGATATGCTTGATTACCTTAAGGGAGTTACAAAAAATACTATACAGGAAGAAGAATCTAACTATATAGATCAAATGCAAGCAGATGATAGCAGCAGTTATGTTGAAGATCAACCAGCTTTGCAAAGCAATCGTGACGGTTATGCTGACATGGAAAAAGCTCTGCAGGAGAAATTGCATGGAGATGAAATACGCAAGCAAAGTAATGAGAAAGCTCAAAAAGATATGGAAACAAGAAAAGTCACTGTGGAAACTGACAGTAGCAATAATAAAATTGAAAAACAAGCAAAACCAATAGAAGACGAACAAGAAACTGTTATGGCAAGTGTGATAGAAAATATGGATAAAAATTCTGATAGTGAAGCAGAAGATTCTAACAGTATTGCAAATGCACAACATCCCTTAAAAATAAGGACAGGAAGTCCTCTTGAGGTGGGAAAGTATGAGGTGGAGCTGCAAGTGACATATGATGATATAAAGAATTTTTATGATACCGTACGTGGTAAATATCATGCTGGTGATGGATATAACTACGAGCAAGTAATGGTTTTATATAATGAAATTGTTAGGCCAGCATCGCAGCATTATGATAAACCATTTACCCTGCCTAAGGCATACATAACAGATGGTCATCTATTTGTTCAAAATAAAGATTTTGGAACTTTGGATGATTTTAATGAGATGTTCTATAGAAGTGATGAGTTAATGTGATGTAAAAAGCAAGATTCAATTTGGTGAACGAGAGTTAACTGACAGAGGAGATTGACACGTATGCCTTTATCTTTAAGATTGTTTATCAAGTATAGACATCAGCTCGTCCCATTCTCTTTTACCAATATTACTTTCTTCTCTAGTAACGTTTTCCCCTTTAATTAATTTGCGAATTATTTCTAGACCAGTTCTTGAAATACAAGCTGATTCTAGGCAATATTCAACAAAGGCATTGTAGGCCAATGGGACCCATTTTTTTATTATATCCAGCATAACTTCTGCATAAACTCTGATTTCATATTGGGCATGCTTATCAGCTCTAAGCTTCAAAAAATGAAGGAGGTTATGCAGATCTATTTTCCAATAAAATTGCGTGTAGTAATTAAGCGTTAGATTAGTTCGGGCAATTTCTCTTGCAAGCCCCTGCTCAATAAATTTTTCATAATGAGAATATACTAAATTAGAGTCGTTTGTTAGAGAATCTATTATTTCCTTTGAGGTATCCGGATCAAAAGCTTCACCGCTACCTTGTTTATTATTATCAGATTGTTTTGCAATCTGTTCTGGTTTTGGTATATAAAATTCATTGTCAAGTATTGAATATCTTGCCGAATATTCATTCACATTTGCAGTTCTATGCCTTATCCATTGCCTTGCAACAAAAATTGGAAGTTTCACGTGAAACTTAATTTCACACATTTCAAATGGAGTTGTATGATGATGTCTCATTAAATACTTTATAAGTGCTTCATCCTGACTTATCTGTTTTGTTCCCTTGCCATAAGAAACACGAGCAGCTTGAACTATAGCGCTATCAGAGCCCATATAATCCACTACTCGAATAAATCCATGGTCTAATACCTTATGTTCTTCATATAAGATTTCATCTATTTCTTTTACTGTAGTTCGTTTAGTTGCTTCATTCATAAAATATCCTCAAGATGAAATGGAAATATCAGCTTCACATGAATTGAGTTTTTCGTGCATTGCTTCATATCCTCTCCATAAATGATGCGAATTATTTATTGTAGTTTCTCCACCAGCTACCAAAGAAGCAAGTACCAAAGCTGCTGTTGACCTTAAGTCAGTGGCACACAGATTAGCTCCAGATAAGCTTTTTATTCCACTTATAGTAGCTTTGCTTTTCTCGATGCTGATATTAGCGCCTAACTTTCTCAATTCATCTGCATGTGCAAATCTGTTTTCAAAAATGTTCTCTTCAATTACTGATATCCCATCAGCGATGCACATTGCAGACATCAGTTGTGGTTGCATATCACTGGGAAAGTTGGGGTATGGATCTGTTGCAATGTTAGCAGACCTAATAGAGCAATTTTTTCTGGAAATCATAACCCCCTCATTATATAGTTCAACATTAGCCCCTATAGCCTTCAATTCATTCACAATACATCTTATATCAGATAGACTTATTCCTTCTAACTCCAACTTACCACCGGTTATTATAGCAGCTAGTGCATAGGTGCCTGCTTCTATGCGATCTGGTATTATTTTATGAACACATCCATTTAATTCTTCAACTCCTGTTATTGTGATCCTTGTATCACTAATCTCAATATTAGCACCCATTTTCTTTAGGAACTCTATTAAATCAAGAACTTCCGGCTCCGTTGCAGCATTGTTTATTATTGTCACTCCTTCTGCAAGTGTTGCTGCCATTATTACATTTTCTGTTGCACCAACGCTTATTTTCTCAAGTATAACTTCTTTTCCTTGTAGCTTTCCTTTCACTGTTGCAATTATATTACAGCCTTCAACTTCAATTTTAGCTCCCATTTCTTCTAATGCTTTGATATGCATATCAACGGGACGCTTTCCGATATTGCATCCACCAGGAAAGACTGTTGTGATTTTACCAAATCTACTGAGAATTGGACCTAGCATTAAAAGAGATGCTCGCAGCTTACTTGCAGTTTCGTGTGACATTACGTGATTGTTGATATTACTGCAATCAATTTCCAAAGTATGATTTGCTTTATAATCTTTATTGCGTGTAAAATTCACTTTCGCTCCAAGACTCTCAAGCAGCTTAGACATTAGATGCACATCAATTAAATCAGGTACATTATGCAAAATTACCGAGAAGCTACTCAATAGACTTGCTGCCATTATTGGTAAAACAGCATTTTTTGAGCCATTAATCTTGATTTTTCCGACCAGAGGTTTATGGTTACTACTTACTAATATTTTGTGCATTTAATTAAGCTAGATCTTACCAAATAAGTATAGTAAATCGACAGTAAAAGGCAAATTACAGATAATATAGCTATCACAGATCATAATGTTCGTACATTTTAGCTATTTAGCAGCAAAATTGATTACACTTGTCCAAAGATGAGCGATGCATTAGTGCCACCAAAACCAAACGAATTAGAAAGTGCATATTGAATTTTATGCTCCTGAGCTTTAAACGGTACAAAATTTAAATCACATCCTTCTGAAGGTTTATGTAAATTTAAGGTTGGCGGAATAATTCCATTATTTAACGCAAGAATACTGAATATTGCTTCAACGCTCCCTGCAGCACCAAGTAAATGTCCTATAGAAGATTTAGTTGAAGAAACAGGTATTTTATAAACGTAGTCACCAAATAACTGTTTCATTGCTATTACTTCAATTTTATCTCCAAGTGGCGTTGAAGTTCCATGTGCATTGATATATCCTACTTGATTTGGATTAATTTGCGCACTTTTTAAGGCAAGCTGCATTGCCTTAAATGCGCCTCTTCCTTCTGGATGTGGTGCTGTAATGTGGTGCGCATCTCCTGTGAGTCCGTACCCAACCAGTTCTGCATGTATTTTTGCCCCCCTTTTTTTTGCATGTTCGTATTCCTCCAGCACCAATATACCTGCTCCTTCACCCATAACAAAACCATCGCGTTCTGCATCCCATGGCCTTGAAGCTTCTTCCGGTTTATCATTGAATTTAGTTGATAATGCCTTCATAGACGCAAAACCTGCAATTCCAACTCTACACAGTGCACTTTCTGCTCCACCTGCAATCATAATATCCGCTTCACCAAGTTTTATAGTTCTTGCTGAATTTATGATTGCATGCGCACCTGTTGCACATGCGGTTACTGCTGAATCGTTTGGACCTGTAAATTCGTATTTAATAGAAATATGGCCAGATATCAAATTTATTAGACTTGCAGGGACAAAAAATGGACTGACACGTCTGGGCCCTTTTTCCTGCATGGTAATAACATTTTCCTGAATTGACGGAAGACCACCTATACCAGAGCCAATAGTTACGCCAACACGTTCTCTATCTACTTTTGAATCTTCTAAAGATGAATCTTCCACAGCTTGAATCGCTGCTGCAATGCCGTAATGAATAAAACGATCCGTTCTTTTTAGATCTTTTTCAAAAATATAACCTACAGGATTAAAGTAATTCTCAATGTTATCGGATTGCACAGGCACCTGCCCTGCAACCTTGCAAGCAAGATCAGAAGAGTCAAATCTATCTGTATTGATTGCTTTTATGCCAGACTCGCCTTTTATCAGCCTTGACCAAGTGTTGTCAACATCTGCCGCTAGTGGAGTGATTAAACCAACACCAGTGACTACTACTCTTCTGCTCATTTAACACTAACTATTAGCCTTTTTTACTATTAATGTACTCAACTATTTGCTCCATAGTTTCCATTTTTTGTGCGTCTTCATCTGGAATTTCTATTCCGAACTCTTCTTCTGCTGCCATGATGATTTCAACTGCATCTAAACTGTCTGCACCATGCTCCGAAAGCTTTGAAGAGCTGTTGAATTTCTCTACATCCTTACTAATGTGCTCTAGTATAATCTTTTTCACTTTCTCTTCTATGTCTTCTCTAGTGCTCTTTGCTAGTTCGCTATTCACATTTCTTACCAAAAAAATAACCTATTCTTTGATGTTATAAAAAATTTTTATGTTTGCAATATCTTTTATAACTGGTAAACTACAGCAAAGTTTTCTACTGCCCTAGCTGGCTAGCGTTACGTGCTAAACAATTAACAATTCAAAAATGCTAGACGAAACAACAAAAAATTTGCTTATTGTAGAAGTAAATAAACTTTTACCAGAAAATAGCGAGAATAAGCTTATATCAGCTATGCGTTATATACTCCTTGCTCCTGCAAAACATATACGCTCCTTTTTAGTCGTAGCTTCATCGCGAGTGTTTAACGCGGAAGCTAAAAAAGTAATATCAGTTGCTGCAGCAATTGAATTTGTTCATGCTTACTCTCTAATTCACGATGATTTACCGTGCATGGACAACAGTGATACTCGCAGAAGCCAGCTAAGCTGCCATAAAAAATTTGATGAAGCAACAGCAGTGCTTGCCGGAGATGCACTACTTACTCTGGCTTTTGAGGTATTGTCTTCGTTAAATGAGAAATGCTGTGAAATCATGAAAGTTCTTTCTCAGGCAATAGGAATTAGGGGAATGGTAGGAGGACAGATTTTAGATATTGGTGCAGATTTTAACAAAATAAAAGAAATTCATTTGATGAAAACCGCAAAACTATTTGCAGCTTCATGTGAAATAGGTGCTATAATAGGGAATGCTACAGATAAGCAACGTAAAGCGTTATATAACTACGGGATAAACCTAGGGCTTATCTTTCAAGCTAAGGATGATATTGAAGATTACGAACAAGATAAAACAAATAATCTAATGTCTGTACTTGGTAAAAGTGAAGTAGAGGACTATATAGACGCCCTCTTTAAACAAGGCTTGGATAATTTGAGTGCGCTTTCAGGGGATACTAATTATTTATATGATTTATTGAATCAAGTAAAGAAAGATGGTTAGAAAAATTATATTACAAATGCTTATTTCCATAGTAATGATTCTCACTTTAACCTCTGCTTTTATGTTTACTATTGTCTATATAAACAAAGGTAAACCGGGAAAAAAGGACAAGCTTTATGAGATAAGTGCCACGCATAGTGGTTTGATACAGACAATAGCACATTATCTAGTGAAGCCAATACTTGAATCAGCACTCGACCGCTATATTGAAAAGCATGGGCTAACAGAATATTTAGAAGAAATGACGCAGCAAAAGGAAGAAGATTCGATAAATTTTTATGAAATTACTGAAGGCAGTGGCAGCAAGGCTTTCTGTGGCATGGAAGTCCTATTGCAAATATATAAAATTTCTAATAATAACTCAGCAACACTCCCTAGCAAAGTTTCTGATGTTACTTTGAAAATAGGTCAAGATGACCTAAAAGAAGTGGGTTTAGGGGTGATAGGTATGAAAGAAGGCGGAGAGCGTGTAGTTACTATTGCCAATGATAACAAAATGAATTTTAATTCTTATTACGTCAAACTGATCGAAGTAAAGGATAAATATCCCGACTCAGTGAATAATCTGATGGTTTTTAATGACTTAATTAACAAGACTGGAAAACAAGTAAGGTGCGGTGATGAGATATCAGTTAAATATAGCGTAAAGGAGCATAATGGGGAATATATAGTCAAAGATCAAACAGTGCAATTTAGGGTTGGCGATAAAAAAATACCACTTGCTATAGAGCTTGGAGTTGTGGGAATGAGAGCTGGTAATAAAAGAACTATTCTTTCTCCGCCTGACCTTTTGACTATTACTGACGATATGTTAATAAAAGACATAGATTATGATGAAGAAAATATCTCAATAATTGACTTAAGCTTAGATATTAAGCAAGAGGTCGCAGCACACCATTCTACTGTTGAAAAACAGCCTAAAGAATATAGCTGAAATTTTAGGCTTACTGGCTGACCTTCTGAACACTCTCTATACTACTTAAAGTAGGCTTTTTGTTTTTCCTAAAGTATAAACTTAGATAAATCAAGCTGCTTCGAAATTGACTCAAGTTTATCTTTTACATACTTGCTGTCTATAATGAATTTTTCGCTATTTTTCTCAGAAGCAATGAAACTTATTTCATCTAAAAGCTTCTCCATGATAGTGTGAAGCCTTCTTGCGCCTATATTTTCCACTTGCCTATTAACTGTAAACGCTATTTCAGCTATGGTTTTTATACCATCATCAGTGAACTCAAGCATCACATTTTCTGTTTTCATTAAAGCTATGTACTGCTTTAACAAACTAGATTCTGGTTCCTTTAATATTCTTATTAAATCCTCTTGAGTAAGTGCCTTAAGTTCTACCCTGATCGGTAATCTGCCCTGTAATTCCGGTAAGAGGTCAGATGGTTTAGACTGATGAAAAGCACCAGATGCAATAAATAATATATAGTCTGTTTTTACATGGCCATACTTAGTTGTAACAGTTGTTCCTTCAAGTAGTGGTAACAGATCGCGTTGCACTCCTTCTCTGTTTACTTCACCTTTTACTTCTGTACGCGCTGCAATTTTGTCTATTTCATCCAAAAATACTATACCGTCATTACTAACAAGATCAATGGCTTCTTTGATTATCTTATCTTCATCGATTAGCCTTTCACTTTCTTCATTAATTAATATTTCACGCGCTTCTTTTACCTTCACCGTAATAGTTTTTGTTTTTTTGCTCCCGTTAAACATCTTGCCCACTATTTCTGTTACATTCATCACACCAACTTGCCCACCTGGCATGCCTGGTATATCGAAAGTAGGTAACATACTCTTGCTCTCTCTGACGTTAATAGAAACTTCTCCGTCCTCAAACTCTTTATTCCTCAACCTTTCTCTAAAAATTTTTTTACTCTCTTCGGTTGCATTTTCGCCTACCATAGAGGTTACTATTGTTTTCTCAGCTAAAATTAAAGCCTTGTTAGCTAAGGCTTTACGGGCTTTCTCTTTAACTAAAACTATTGCTGCATCAACTAAATCGCGTATTATCGAATCAACGTCACGTCCAACGTATCCTATTTCAGTAAACTTCGTTGCCTCAATTTTTATGAACGGTGCACCGGCAAGTTTTGCTAAGCGGCGAGCTATTTCAGTTTTACCAACCCCTGTATGACCGATCATCAATATATTCTTAGGTATGATTTCATCACGCAATGGAAATGGAACCTGATTGCGACGCCAACGATTTCTGAGCGCAATAGCAACAGCACGCTTTGCATCATCCTGTCCGATTATGAATCTATCTAATTCTTTAACTATCTTCTGTGGTGGCAGGTCATCTAACAAAACTTGAGTACTGTCATTAACTTGAATATCGCTGTCATTTGAATCAAAACCACTCTTAGTATCTTTATAGAGGTCATTTTTTTCATCATAGGTGTCACTACTACAAGGCCGCCCTTCTGAAAGGGTTATAGGCTGATTGGAAAAATTAGTGCACAAAGTTTTTTGCTTGGAAGACATATCACTCCTCTATCTTTTCAATAACTACATTATGATTTGTATAAACACATATATCGCCAGCTATCTTCATAGCCTTTTTTGCAATCTCTTCTATTGATATTCCTTTAATGTCAATTAAAGCTCTTGCTGCAGATAGAGCAAAATTTCCCCCAGAGCCAATAGCTGCGATTCCATCTTCAGGTTCAAGAACATCACCTGTTCCCGTAATTACTAATGAAATAGATTTATCTGCAACAATCATCATAGCCTCTAATTTTCTTAGATATTTATCCATTCTCCAGTCTTTTGCAAGTTCAACACATGCTCTCATTAATTGCCCTGGGTGCTTGTCAAGTTTAGATTCTAGTCTTTCAAAGAGAGTAAATGCATCGGCTGTTGCTCCAGCAAAACCGGCAATTACAGAATCACCAGAAAGACGCCTAACTTTTTTTGCTCCGGATTTTATAACAGTGTGGCCCAGTGAAACCTGTCCATCACCTATTACTACTACGCTTTTATCTTTTCTAATTGACAGTATAGTAGTTCCATACATTTTATTGTTATCGTATTGAATCATTTTTCTATTACTTTAAATAAGAATCTCATTATACTTTAATCTTTACTTTAATCTTTAGTCAAATTTGCTAAATATGTTTAATTATAGCTTATAATATAATACCTTCCTTATAACATTTAAAGTGTAGATGCAAAACATAATTCACCCAGATTTGGAAAAAAGTATAAATAATTGGTTTGAGGCAAAATTTAACGGCCTTACATTGCCATTTTATAGCTCTATAGATCTTAGAAACTCCAGCTACAAAATTGCCCCAGTGGACGCTAATTTATTTCCTGCAGGGTTCAACAATCTAAGTGAGACATCAAGAGCAACAGCAGCAAAACTAATAAAAAGTTATTTTGAAACAAAACAATATAAAAAGACTCTTATAATACCGGAGAATTACACACGAAATAAAATGTATATAGAAAACGTATTTGTTATAGAGAAAGTACTGCAGCTCGCAGGTTTTGAAACTAGAATTGGCCTCTTTCACAACGAAGCATATAATTTAATAGAACCATATGAAACTATCGTGAAAGAAAACTCTCTGCTAAAGACAACTTCAGGATTTGTGCCTGATGTTATTATACTGAATCGTGATATGACGAGCCACATTCCAGACACGCTAAAAGACGTAAAGCAAGATATAGTACCAAGCCCACTATACGGTTGGCATAGCAGACAGAAATTTAAGTATTTTGAAATCTATCAAGAATTAGCGTCCGAATTTTGTAGCGAATTTAAAATGGACCCATGGCTTATTTCTGTGCTTACAGAAAGCTGTAATGGAGTTGACTTTAATGATGATTCATCACTAGGAGCAGTAGCGACTAAAGTTGACCAAATATTATCTCTAGTGCAAAAAAAGTATGAGGAATATGAAATAAAAACACAACCTTACGTTTTTATCAAAGCAAGCAATGGCACATATGGGATGGGCATTATAACAGCAACAAGTGGAGAGGAAATATTAAATCTCAATAAAAAAAAGCGTCATAAAATGAAAAAGATAAAAGAAGGAATAGCAATCAATAGCGTTATTATACAAGAAGGTGTACCAACCATTGACATATTTAAAAGCAGTTCTGCAGAACCGCTGATATACTATATAGGAGATACTCCAACATGTTACTTATACCGATGTAATAGCAGGAAAGATGTATATTCTAGCTTGAATGCCACTGACTGTGAGTTTCATGATGTTAGCCAGGTTGTGGAAGGTAAAATTCTGTCACTTTGGAGTATTGTTGGCAAATTAGCAGTACTAGCGTTGGCAGTAGAAATAAAATCTTTTCACCTCTAACCCTTACATTCCCACAGCGTTGCCATCGGGCAGATCATTATCATCATTACCGGGCTGAATATGGTTATGGCCAGCATTATCAAGTTCAGTGGAAGGATCATCATTGACAGGTTGTTGAAACAATTTGTCAAGCTGAACTGCCAGAAATACTGCACTATATATTATGCTAACTGTTACGCTTAAGTTGAAATTATAGATTATACCATTACCTAAGTTTATTGGTATGGTTGCAGTCTCCATTCTTTTTAATATGAAGTTTAACAAACCTAATGACAAAGTTAATGTGCTGATAATAAGGTCCTTCTTACACTTAGCAGACTTTTCAGGATCCTTATTATCTAGGTATTTTCTCCATGAATAATAGTAGCTTATAGGTTCTGAAATAAACAGAAATAGGATCGTTGATGTTAAGTGAATGTGACTTATTACGTCTCCATTACCCCTAGTAAAAAAATGGATGACTTTCAACATCATCAATGCTTCTATGATGCTGCTTGCAAGATTAGCCGATTTACCCACAACTTTTGCCAGCTCTTTTTTACTCTCAGGGTTTCTGTAATCCTTAATTAGATCCTGTAGAGTAAATGCAGAATGGGCAATATATAGAATAGATGTCGGAAACTTTACTAGTCGAGCAACATTCCGTATAAGAAAGATATTGGATCTATTATTGTCAATGAACTCGCAGCAAAATTGCAGTGAAATCTTACACAATAGGGCTGTTAAACCTGTTGTGATGCAGATTACCTTCCTGAAATCATGATCATAAATATCATGCACCTTTTGTGCGAGTATGTTAGATTTCTTTTTTAGCTTGTTTGGCATGAAATAGTTAACAAAATAATAACTCCCTTTTATTCTATCACATAAAAGCCTTGAAGAAAAGCCCTATAAATCAGCTAAGCATTTTATAAACAAGGAATCAATACTGAGAGTTGGTACGCGAAAATAATATCCATCCTTGATAATTGCTTTATATTCTATATCAAGTTCAACTAGAGTTTCTGAATGCTCAGAAACAAAAGATATAGGTGATAAAACTACAGGTACACCATCAGCTTTTGTACGTGATAGCTCACTTTCAGTGCTTGGCTCTAGCCATTTTACAGGACCAATCTTACTCTGATAACATATTGACCAATCTAAGTTATTGATAGCTAACTTTTCTACTATTAACTCTACGCTTCTTTCTACCTGTGAAGCGTAAGGGTCGCCTTTTTTAATAACGCTAAGGGGCAAGCTATGAGCTGAAAATAGGACTCTTGGCTTACCAATCCTGCTGGCTAATTTGTAGTACTTGGCTATCAAGTTAGTATGAGCCTCAATAAAGTTTTCATTGTCATAATAATGATGAATTATTTTTGTATTGCATTTTAGGCCATGCTTTTTAGCATTTTTTTGCCAATTTTCGATGGATGACAAAGTTGTGGTAGTTGAATATTGAGGGTATAGTGGCAGCAAAATTACTTCATCAGGATCAAACTGTTTTACACTTTTAACAACTTCGTCAGCAAATGGATGCCAATAGCGCATGCAAATGAATACCTTGTGTACATGGTTTCTATCTTTATTTAATTTTAGTTCTAAAGCATTAGCTTGCATTTTTGTATTCTCCAGAATTGGCGATTTACCTCCGATTTCCTCGTATATTTTTCGTGCAGTATTTTCTCGTTTCGCAGATATAAACTTTGCTAAAAGAAACCGAAAGGGATTCGGTAGATTGATTATTCTCCTGTCATAAAAAAGGTTGAATAAAAAAGGACGGACCGCATTTAGTGAATCAGGCCCGCCAAGATTAAATAAGATAACTGCCTTTTTCACCTACGCACTACTACAACAAGTTACTTCTGGGGTGCCTATAAAATTAGCTACACACTCATCAAATTTAGTTATAGGCACTAAATTTCTTACACTGGCATACAATAAGTGGCCTGATCTCTTCAGGTTACTCTTGGTGGATGTGAAGTTCCAATCGAAAAATGTATCGACAAAAAGACTTGGTACCGTTTCAAGAAGTTCAACAGCAGCTAAAGATAGCATTATACAACTTTGCAGGACATTCAGAAGAACCTTGAGGGGAAAAAGTAAAACTTTAACGAAAAGAGAGGTGCTACTTGTTTCATCCAGTGGTCGCCCTGAGTTAGGCGAATTATACTCAATATGCTTTCTATTTTGATCAAAGATAGGAAATTTTATAGTATCTTTCTTAAATTGCCCATCTATTTCTTGTGTACTATGTTTGGTCCATTTTTCTAGTGACCACTCACGCACGTGAAAAGTTCTTACAAAAAAGCATGTTGTAACCATCAATGCAGCACATATAAGCGCACACTGCATAAGACTTATACTACCTACCATAGCTGGCAGCGCAAAACAAACAAATGGCACTATGATAGCCATTTCAAGAAATGGAATAGTGTTTCTTTTCATTGCAAAGGCAGCGCCTTTTTTTAGCTCCGTGTATTGATTATTACTTTTTCCTTGCTTTTGTAGAATATGGTCACACATACCATATTCTAAATAACTTAAAAAAGCCAAATTAAAAGTTAAAAACCCTTTTGCTCCACAAAAAATTGACGATTTCAAGTTATTGACCAATTTTTTAGCAGTAGATTCAGTTTCAACCAGTTGTTTGGTAGTAGATTCAGGTTTTTCATTAGTTTTTTTACAACAAGTATGCATACAATACTCCCTTGATGGTTTATTCTTAACTATAAATAAAAAACTGCTTTTATCAAATCAAAATTTACAATAAAATAAATCTATAAATATACTATTTTATATAAGGAGATAATATGGCAATTGAGAGAACACTTTCGATATTAAAACCTGATGCAGTAAAAAATAATATTACAGGCAAGATAAATTCATACATTGAAAGCTCTGGGCTCAAAATTATAGCACAAAAAATGATGTTACTGACAAAAAAACAAGCAGAGCTGTTTTATGAAATTCATAAAGATAGGTCTTTTTTTGGGGAATTGGTAGAGTTTATGACTTCTGGTCCTGTGATAGTTCAAGTTTTAGTTGGTGAAAATGCAGTAAGTAAATACAGACAAATCATGGGAGCTACCGATCCAAAGCAGGCAGATAAAGGTACAATCAGGGGTGATTTTGCTGATGACATTAGTGAAAATAGAGTTCACGGCTCGGATAGTCTAGAAAATGCTCGTAAGGAGATAGCTTTCTTTTTTGCTGAACGTGAGTTGGTGTAGTCAAATCAGATTTTCCTATATATAACTAAATTTTCTGGATCCTATGTCAAGCATACATCTGTACGAACGTTGTAATTAACAGGTGGCAAATCCAAGTAGCTGACAACATAGAAACGAAAAAATTCCTTGACAAACTCCGCCAGCCCTCTTATCATGGTACTGAAGGTATTCAGTTATCTTCATCTGTGCAGATTAAACAGCAAAAAAACAACGTAGTTGGCGTCTTATTTTTAATTTTTTGCACTATGTGCATCCTATGTCTTCACAACATTTCTAGGTTTTTGCCTATATAAGCTGAAACGCGCTTATAAGTCGTTTAAGACAGTATAGTACGCCAATTTGCAGGATTAGGGAGTGAACACTAATTACCACGGGATTTCTTTGCCTTTTTTTTCGTTTGGTAAATTTCTTAAATATTTATAGCTAAACGACAACCGTCATCCCGCTACTTGTTAGCGGCTGAGATACCGCGGCGGTATGACGGTTCGCGGCAGCATGACGACAAATTCGTCATTCCGCTGCTTGTTAGCGGCTAAGAGATACCGCGAATGAATCGCGGTATGACGGTTCGCGGTGGCATCTCGTCATCCCGCTACTTGTTAGCGGGATCTAGAGATACCGCGGCGTTATGACGTAGAAGCTATACTTTTATACTCACCAACTCAGTTTGCTTGCTTACAAGTAAACTGCAACCCTAAATGTTGGAGCACTGTCGTACACTAAGCGCTGTAATGACAATTTTAGTCGCTTCATACACTTATCATGCTAGTCATAACAGAAATAATTTTTACCAGAGATATTTATGAAATAATTGACATAGTTTGGAAATATGTATATTATAGAACATTAATAGTTAGTTAATTTGTAGGTGTAATATGGCTAGAAAGATTTTGAATGAAAATGAGTATCACGCTTTTAAGCGGTTGTTTTTAATGTTTGGTATTCAGAAGAAGGATGTGGTAAATTCTGGCATTGAGAATATTAATAAAAAGTTTAGTGAACAATATCGTAAATTATCGTTAAAATATCACCCAGATAAAAACCCAAACAATAAAGAAGCGGAGGAGAAATTTAAGGTTATTGCATTAAATAAGCCATTTTTTGAAGAATTTATAATAGAGCCGTTGGAGAAAGGTCTCAATAAAAGAAATAATTTAATAAAAGAATTACGCGGTAAGTTGTGGAGTCGCAGTTATGAAGAATTGCAAAAATACTTAGATGATAAGCACAGAAATAAACTCTATAATAAGCAGCAGTCAATTAACAATAATGTAACTGCTTATTCAAAATATTCTTCTTATTCACATCTCTTAGGAAGTCCTTTAGTATTCTTCACATCAATTGCATTTTTAATCATTAATGGTATTTCTTGTAATGTACCAATAGCAGTAGGTTTTCTTGCTCCCTTGTTAGCAGGATTTATTTTGAGTTCAGCTATCAAGAGCATTTATACTAGAAATGGAAAAGAGTTTAATAATCAGACTAATATTTTATTATTGTTTTACTTTGACCAAGAATGCGAAAATTTTTCAAAGAGTGATAGGACTAAATTAAAGTGGCTAAAAAATTCATTTATTTTGAGCAACATAATCTGTACATCTTTAATGTTTTTCGGTGTGGGATTAGATTTAGTTGCCAACGGCTTTGGTATAACTAACTCTATGATGTTATCCGGCTTATTACTTTCATTACCATTCAAGCTTTTAATTGTTACTTCACCTGTTTTCAATGCTGCAAGTAATTATATTCTCAAAAAGAGGAGCAATTTAAAGGTGATGGTCCACTTGTAGAAGTTGATGACGAACAACCAAGCAGTACTATGAGCAATCAAAGTTATTTCCCCATCGGTCAGTTAATGCTCACATATCATCAAAGTTAGTTATTCTCCATAGCGAAGTCTCTAGCTAGGAACAATGAGCCACAGATTAGTATGGTTTTGATGTTTCGGATAGAGGCTTTTAATATGTGATTTGATATTGCATCGCCAATTGATTCACATTCAACTGCTTTTATTCCTATGTTATTGGCTTTTTCCCTAATCAAATTTGTATTTGTTGCTTTAGGTTCAGACTTAACACAAACCGCACATAGTAGCTTGATATATGGCTTTAAGTGCTCTAAGAACTCTGCCACATTTCTGTTACGAGTAACACCAAAAATTATATAGATACCTTCAGCAAAATTATCTTTTACCCACTGAGATAGCACTCTAGCACCGTCATTATTGTGCGCACCATCTAAAAATAATTGCCAATCTTTCGGTAGTAGGGAAATTAAATTACCCTCTTTTATTAGCTCTAGTCGTGCAGGCCAGTAGGTACGCTGTAAACCTGAAGTGATATCCTCTTCTCCAATATCAAATCCATATTTTCCACTTAAAATACTACATGCTGCAATGGCGTTTCCTGCATTGATTATTTGGTGTTCACCCTTCAGAGATGGCAAAGGAAATTCTATTGATTGAATAGCTGATTGGAAAACCATTTTGTTGTTCTTTTTTTTGCAATTCCATTCAAGACCTCCTCTATATAGAGGAGATTTCTTATTTATTGCATGGAATTCTAGTGTACTCATCACAGACTTTTCTTGTGGTGCTATTACGCAAGGAACATTAGGTTTCATTATTCCAGCCTTTTCACCTGCTATAATTTCTACAGTAGGGCCAAGATATTCTGTATGATCAAGGGCAATGGAAGTAATTATTGTTAAAATCGGACTATCTATAACATTTGTTGCATCAAGTCTTCCGCCCATACCTACTTCAACTAAAGTAATATCGGCTTTATGACGAGAAAAAGCTAAAAAAGCTGCAATAGTTGCAGCTTCAAACAGAGTGATAGGTTGTTCTGCAATCACGGCACGGCATTCTTCTAATAAGCTATATAATTCATTATCGTCGATATAACTGCCTGCAATAACTATTCTTTCATTAAAATTCACCAAATGTGGAGAAGTGTATGCATGGACCTTATACCCTGCTGCTTGCATTATATATCTTATAAATGCTAGTGTTGAGCCTTTCCCGTTAGTCCCAGCTATATAAATTACGGGAGGCATTTTTTTCTCAGGATTGTCCAATTTATTTAGAAAGCTTTTTATGCGATCAAGAGAAAAATCCTTTGGTCTACTACCAAGCGGTTTAGGCCAATGAGGCATATATATCATGGATTGTTATTGCATTTTAATTCAGCTATAACGCTTGCTATGCCATGCGTGTCGATTTTTTCACTAAATTGAGAACGTTGATTAATAGCAATACTTATTCCACTCATTACAACATCACTTATCAAGAAAGAACTGTTATTTTTAGTAACTTTAAAATCAATATTTGTAAATTCTTTATCACCGTAAGAAAATCTTGTACCAATTAAGCAAGTTTCATCGTCAACTGCTTTTGTACTCATTATGATCATTTCACTATCATGCATGTATTTATATAAAATTTTAACGCACAAACGCGTAAGATACACTTCATACTCTCTTAAAAAATCTTCTTTTTCTTTTTGTTTAACTAAAGCCCAATGTTTTCCTATAACGAATTGCGATATTCCTTTGAGGTTAACATTATTCTGAATGACCTCCTGAAGCTTTTCGTGTACATGCCCTAGGTTTTTTCTATTTCCTTTTGTAGATATACCATCCACTTGTTGCTTCATAGTATGCACAAAAATTTTGTGATCTGTACAACTAGTGTAAGCTCTTGAAGAAATTGCAATAAAAACAATAATGATTAAAACTTTAGTAATGTTCATAAGATAAACTATAATACTTAAAATGCAAAATTTAATAAAGATTAAATAATAATCGCTGACTTTAATATACCTATAGACATGCCCTGTGTAAATCATCTATAATTCAAGTAAGGGTCTGTGCTATGCGTTATGAGTTAAGTTAAATTTCCCGAGCGATAATTTCTAGAAAAGGGAATTGCCTCTGCTGGTTTCGTTGAAACTAATATGCGATGCCCACCTTAACTTCAGGTCTCAGGAATCTACTAAGGCTGACGGTAGATACGGATCCTTTTTTGATTGGTACTAAATTTATGCTTCATCAATGCAGAGAACAAGGTACCTTCCTATGTTCGCCTAATGAAGTATTCCAAATTGTAATTGATGTTGAAAGGTATCCTGATTTTGTTCCTTGGTGCAAAGCCGTTTATATAAAAGAAAAAATTGACAACCAAATGGTTGTGGATCTTCTCGCAGTTTTTCATGGAATTAAAGGAAAGTACACATCAGAAGTAACCTTTCTTTCTCCAAGTGGAACAAATGAAGGTTGGATAAAAGCTGTATCATCAAATGGAATATTTAAACATCTATACAATGAATGGCAATTCATTCCCATAGATGAAAATAAAACTATGGTAAAGTTTTATATAGAGTTTAAGTTTAAGTCCAACTCATTTTCCACTTTATTAAACTCAGTATATAAATATACACAGAGTAAAATAATTGCTGCATTTAAAGATAGGGCTGAAAGCCTTGCTAAACAAAAGTTATCTTGACATTATTAATATAAATATGTAATTTTTTTAGTAAGTTAAGTGTTTGTATTGTAATGATTTTCAGACTATTGTTTTTACTAATTCTTATGAGTGTTAATTCTTATGCAGTTGTTAAATCCAGTAACCAACATATTCAAAAAGAAACTAATGAAATAACATCAAAGGAGTTACTATCACTATTACCTGATGATAAATTATTAGGAGATCCAAAAGCACCAATTCTAATGATAGAATATGCTTCATTAACTTGCTATCACTGCTCTCTTTTTCATAAGAATGTTTTTCCTAAAATTAAAGAGAAATATATAGACACAGGTAAGATGTTATATATATTTCGTCATTTTCCTTTGGATTACAGAGGGCTAAAGGCTGCAATGCTAAGTCATTGCTACGAAAAACAAGAAGACTACTTTAATTTTAACAAAGCTGTTTTTAACTCAATAGATTCGTGGAATTACTACAATTTAAGTGATTTGACTTTACTACAAAGAATTGCTGCACTAAGCAACTTAAAGCAAGATGCATTTAACCAATGCATTAATGATAAGAAAATTATGGATAAAATCGTAAATGATAAATCACTGGCAATCAATAAACTTGGTATCACAGCCACTCCAATATTTTTCATCAAGCTTAACGATGATGGTAAGTCATATATAGAGCATAATAAAGTTAAACATGAAGGGTATAAAGAGCTGAAATATCTTACTGATGTGATAGATAAATTATATGGAAAAGCTATAGTGAAGTAATACCACTGTAGCTTACCATATAAAAGACTCTATGCTGAGTCATTGTTTTTCACTACTGTTTGTTGTTTTTTACGCTCAAACTCTCTTTTTTTACTGTGCCAAGTGTAGTAATACATAGCGATTTTATTCTCTATTAATACTATTGTCCCATCATAAAACTGAACCATATCCATAACTTTTCTCTGAGCTTCATTAAAACGTTCTTTATACTTTTCACGATAAGCTGGATTATGTAGTAACATAACCCCTTCATTCTTGTTAGATTTTTTGTTTAACGTTTCAACTTCACTAGCAATAGTATAAGACATATAACCCCCTCTAATTGATTATAAAAATTATATTTTAAAAAGAGAAATGCGCATAAACAATCCCTTTAATTCTAGTATAATAAACAATCGATTATTATACTAGTTAACCATAGTACGATATATAATAATTTTTGTCACTTAAAATTTTATACTATGAAATAATAACTTAAAATAAATGTTTTTATTATTTTAAACTATATTATTATATTTATAAACTGTGTATGAATTAAGCTTCCCTAATTTATAATATAAAACGTAATGCGTAATAATTTTAGTATAAAATTATCATATATAAGAAATCTATTTGCAAAAGAATATAAAAAAATAGAAGAATATTGTATTCTTGAAAAAAAGCAACATATTCAGATTGGCCCTGAAGAAGGAAAGCTATTAAGTTTATTTATAAAAATCCATAAAATCAAAAGTATTGTTGAGATTGGCACGTTATACGGTTATTCGTCGATTTGCATGGCAAAAGCTCTACTGAAAGACGGTCATATATATACAATAGAAAATAATCCTCAACACTCAAGAATAGCAAAAAAAAATTTTAGTGCTTTTAATCTAAGTGATAAAATTACTCTAATAGAAGGTGATGCACTGGAAAAAATTAATGAATTATCAGCAAAGGCACCATTTGACATGATATTCATCGATGCTGACAAAAGTAGTTATCCTAAGTATTTAGATTGGGCAGAGTCATACATTAAACAAGATGGGCTAATCGTTGCAGATAACACTCTATTATTTAATACAGTATTTTTAGAATCGCCTCCAAAAGAAGTATCAGAAAAATCATGGCATGCTATGAGGGAGTTTAATAATAGATTATCAGATGAAAAGAAATATTTCTCTATATTGATTCCAACTGATGAAGGAATGACTGTAGCTTTAAAGCTAACATAAGTTAAAAATCAAGGTCAGCGTAATGTTTAGGAGGGGTTAAACCGGAAACTCTCTCTAATAATATCTCACGAAAACAAGGCTTTGATTTAACAATGGAGTACCATTCTTTTAAAATTTTACTTTTTTCCCATGGAAAACTACTTACATAATCCATTACGGAAATATGCGATGCTAAAGCAATATCAGCCAAAGTGAACTTATCAGTTGCAAGCCAAACGTTCTTGTTAATTAAGTGTTCGATGTATTCCATATGGCAAGGCAGGTTATGCTGAGCTGCATGAAGAAATCTAGAGTCAGGGCTGCGGTTAGTAATTACTTTTTCATTCATAATATACTTAGTAACTTCATTGTAAAATTTGTTGTCAAACCAATTGATTAGAGCGCGTATTTTAGACTTAATAATAGTGGATGAACCAAGTAATTTGACGTCGCTATTGTAAGTCTCTTCTATATATTCACAAATGGCATTACTATCCGCTATTACAAAGTTATTATCTATTAATACTGGTACTTGCCCAGTTGGATTGATCTCCATAAATTCATTCCGTTTTTCCCACGGATTTTCATACACTAGATCGCAGCCTAATTTTTTTTCTTTTAGAAAAGTTCTAACTTTTCGTGAAAATGGACAAAGAGGAAAATGATATAAAATCATAATATTCCTCTTTTGTTATCCCAGTACCTATAGGTTGTTATTCCAGTGTGTGACACTGAAATCCACATCTTTTTTCTCTGGATCCAAGTTGGAATGACAAGAGAAGAGTATTTTAGGTAACAGTTGTTTACTCCAAAGTAATGTTGCAAAAGGTCTAACATATAAATTATAAGACTAATATAGGATATACCTTGCTAAATAAAAAAAAAAGTATAATATTTTATAAGGTATGCAGGCAAAAACTCTGTAATTTGGTCAGATCAGAAATGAAGCAGCCATATCAGAACCTTTTTGGGTTGCATACCTATTTCTTATTTGTTTTATCAGAGGCTATGAATATAGCATTAAAACATCGTCCTAGTAGCTTTAAAGATCTAGTAGGTCAAGATATATTAGTGCGTGTATTAGAAAATGCTTTTATTTTAAACAAAATCCCACAGTCTATACTGCTCTCTGGTAGTAGTGGAGTTGGTAAAACCACCACTGCAAGGATAATAGCTTTATGTTTGAATTGTTCCCTGGGGCCAATTTTTGAACCTTGCGGATCATGTGAAAATTGTCTAGCAATAAAAAATTCAAGCCATCCAGATGTGATTGAAATTGATGCAGCAAGTCACACTAGCATTGACGATGTTAAAGTAATCCTGGGAGATATTTGCTATTCACCTATAAGCTCTAAATTCAAAGTCTACATTATAGATGAAGTACACATGTTATCCAGCAGTGCATTTAACGCATTACTTAAAACCCTAGAAGAGCCACCCTCTAGTGTAAAATTCATTTTAGCAACTACAGAAATAAAAAAGATACCAATAACTATTATTGCACGTTGTCAAAGATTTGATTTACACAACATTCCTGTAGCTAAAATAGTAGAACGTTTAAATGATGTTGCACAAAAAGAGAGTTATTCCATTGAAAAGGGGGCATTAGAGTTAATTGCACGACATTCTGGAAATTCAATGCGTAACGCCTTGTTTTTGATGAATCAAGCAGTGCTATATAGCAAAGATGGTGCAATATCCACTAAAAATGTGATAGACATACTTGGCCTAGTGGATAAAGATATTATATTCGATCTATTAGGAGCAATATTAGAAGGTGATTTACAGAAAGCTCTATCAGTGTTTGACAAGGCGATAAAAACAGCAAACCCACTTAGTATTTTTGAAGGTCTATTGCAAACAATTCAGTTAGTATGCCGTTTTTTGATTACAAAAGAAATTGATAATGCAGTTACAGAGTATGAAAAGAACAGGATAAAAGATTTAAGTATAAAGAAGTCTTTAATATTTTTTTCGAGATTGTGGAAGGTGTTGCTTAAAGGTATTCAAGATATAAAAACTTCAACATGCAACGATGTTGCTGCTGAAATGATGTTAATTAGCCTCTGTTATCTTTCTGATCTGCCTTCTCCGGAACAAGTGGTCAAAAAAATTCTTTCGCAGAATGCACAGCAGGGAAATACGCATAGTATAGGAAATGAACAGCAACAAAATTATGATTTTGACAAAGTTTTGCAACTATTAAGGCGGAGTAACCAAATTTATCTTTACAAACAACTGTGTAATAATCTACAATTAATAGATTGTAAACCTGGATATTTAAAATTAAAAGCTGTATCTAAGTTGGATAGTAATTTTTGCAATGATTTAAAAAATTACTTAAACCAGGTGACTCAGCAGGAGTGGGTTATTACAGTTGATACGGGTTATATAAATAGGGAAGTGAGTAATTTAAATTATGCACCTGCAGTTAAGGATATACTTGATACATTTAAAGGTGCAAAAGTAGTTAATATAGAAAATAAGGAGTAAGTTGTGGATTTTAGTCAAATAATGAAACAAGCGCAAGAGATGCAAAAAAAGCTTGCAGAAGCTCAAGAAAAATATGTTGGGAAAGAGTTTCAAGGTATTTCTGGTGGTGGCAAAGTTTCTGTATTAGTGGAAGTCATAAAAATAGGTAGCTATAAAGCTAAAAAGGTGAACATAGACTTAGAACTTATGAGAAATGAGGAAAAAGATATAGTAGAGGATTTAGTAACAGCAGCGTTTAATGATGCCGTTAAAAAAGCAGAAGAAGATATGGCAAATGCAACTTCTGATCTTGCAGGTATGATGGGTTTACCACCTGGGTTTAAACTTCCTTTTTGAATTTACTACTGAAGTTTCTTTTGGTGTAAGTATTTCTTTTTTAATATTTCTAACGCCAGTACTTCTTCATATAATGCACCTATAGCTAGCACAGCCCTACGTCATACCGCGGTTCATTCGCGGTATCTCATCCGCTAACATGTAGCGGGATGATGAGGTTATCGTCTGCTGCCACGAACCGTCATACCGCGATTCATTCGCGGTATCTCAGCCGCTAACACGTGGCGGAATGACAGCAGTCCTACGTCATACCGTCACGGTATCTCTAGATCCCGCTAACACGTAGCGGGATGACGGTTGTCAGGCTAGTACCTTCCCCTGTCATTCCAGTGCCCTGACTACTTGGATCCAGGAAACTTAACTTTAATGAACGTGTCAAGTAGGCTGCATAATAAGGACTAGATTCCAGTGTCAAGCACTGGAATGACATGGTGAGGCGTCATCCTGCTGCTCCTTTCTTGTCATCCCGCGCGGAATAATTAACCGTCATACCGCGATTCATTCGCGGTATCTCAGCTGCTAACACGTAGCGGAATGACAGCAAGTCCTACTCACGGTATCTCTAGATCCCGCTAACACGTGGCGGAATGACAGCAGTCCTACGTCATACCGTCACGGTATCTCATCCGCTAACAAGCAGCGGAATGACGAGGTCTTTCGATAGTAAATCTTACCTATGTTAGCTATACCAAAAAATCAAAAGTCGTGTAACTCTATTTATTCATTAATAAAATCTTTGTCTTCTCCTAAAAATTAGTTAAAATGTAGAATATTTTGTGTTATTAAGTTAGCACTTGACTTAACTTTAGTTGTTACTTAGACTGCTAAAGTGGAATTTTAATTTTTTTTTACGAGGACAATTATGCATTATAAAAAGTTTTTTTCAGCAGCCGCTTTAGCAACGTTGCTAAGTTTATCAAACTCTGCTTTCTCAGATCCTGTTGGTCCAATAAGTGATGAAGAAACTAGCTACTACGTTCGTTTGCAATACAACGGTGAAATTTTACCTCTTTTCACAAAAGTTGATGGTATTGCACATAAATCAGGCAAAGACAATAATAGTCCCTTAAAAGCATCTTTTATAGCTGGCGGTGGTGCGTTTGGTTATAAAATGGACGACATCAGGGTTGACGTTGAAGGACTTTACTCATGGTTGAATAAAGATGCAGATGTAGTAGGTGATACAGTTGCAGAAAGCTTAACAGCAATTTCAGGATTAGTTAACGTTTATTACGATGTAGCGATTGAAGACATGCCTATCACTCCATATGTTGGTGTTGGTGTTGGTGCAGCGTATATTAGCACACCTTTGGCAACTGCTGTGAGTAGTCAAAATGGTAAATTTGCTTTTGCTGGTCAAGCAAGAGCTGGTGTTAGTTACGATGTAACTCCAGAAGTCAAACTTTACGCTGGAGCTCGCTATTTCGGTTCTTATGGTGCTAACTTTGATAAAACTGACAAAGACGGCAAAGGGGAACTCAAAGTTCTTTACAGCACTGTTGGTGCAGAAGCTGGAGTAGCGTTTAATTTCTAGTCTATCTCAATCTTGTTATCCCAGTGGGTTTTTTCTTGTCATTCAAGTAGCATGACACTGGGGTGGCTTTGTTGCATAGCGTTCAGAAAAACTAGTGATTACTGACTAAATTCATTATAAAATGACGATTTAAGGATAAATATGCCACAAAAAATGAGAGTCAGTAACCAAAACGAATATAACAAGTTTCTAGAAAAAAGAGGAAATATTTTTCATGATATCAACGAAGCCATAGAAAATTGGTATGAAATTGGGCCAAAATGCAGGGTGGCAACAATATTTACAGCAACAAAGTGGTAATTTTGATACATATAATAACCCATCTGTTCAGAATAGGTTTGAGACAAACAGTCGGGTTTATAAAATGATATTTGCAACGTAATTGGTATGCCTAAATTTAAAATAGTCGCATAAAATTATTTACTCTGGAAAAAACTTACGTTGCTATGCAACAAAGCCATCCCAGTGTCTGCTGCTTGCATAGCATTTATCTACCAAAACAATCGTCATGCAAGAGACTTTGCTTGGATGTGTGATATAATTTAAATTGTAAGGTCTAAAAAATACTAGCATGAATGAAGTGATAACATTTGGTTGTCGTCTAAATTTTTACGAGAGTGAGTTAATCAAAGAAGCATTAAAAAAAGCAGAAAGAAAAAATGTTGTTGTGGTACATAGCTGTGCAGTGACAAACGAAGCAGAACGCCAAGTAAAGCAAAAAATACGTAAGATCTATAAAAACGACCCAAGTAAAGAAATTATCGTAGTTGGTTGTGCTGTTCAGTTGGATCCAGAAGTTTACAGTAGCATTCCTGGTGTAAGTAAAGTGCTCGGTAATCAAGATAAGCTAAAAGCTGAAAATTACTTACTAAATGACGATAAAATCTTAGTCAGTGATAACCAAGTAAACAAATCAGAACCTGTTCTAATTAATGGATTTGAAGATAAATCAAGGGCATTTATTGAAATTCAAAATGGTTGTAATCATAGCTGCACATTTTGCTCAATTACTGAGGCAAGAGGGAATAATCAATCTGTGCCAATAAACAGTATTATAGAGCAAATTAGGATCTTTGTAGAAAATGGATATCAAGAAGTAGTGTTTACAGGTGTTGATATTACTGACTTTGGTACAGATTTGTTTGCCAAGCCATCACTTGGTTCAATGATTAGGAGAGTTTTAAAAGATATACCAGAGTTGAAGAGGCTAAGACTTTCCTCTATCGATGTTGCTGAAGTTGACGACGAATTAATGGATTTAATAGCTAATGAGTCAAGACTTATGCCTCATTTACATTTGAGTCTACAATCTGGTAATAATTTAATACTAAAGAGAATGAAGCGTCGTCACAACAGAGAACAAGTAATAGAATTTTGTCATAAAATGAAGAGCTTGAGGCCTAATATAGCATTTGGCGCTGATATTATTGCTGGATTTCCAACAGAAACTGATGAAATGTTTCAGGATACAGTTGATTTACTGAAAAAAACAAATATAGTTTACCTACATGCTTTTCCATATTCAGAGCGGAAGAATACACCTGCTGCACGAATGCCACAAGTACCAGAGAATGTGCGTAAAGAACGAGTAAAAAATTTAAGAGAAATGAATAGAGAAATGATGAGTAGCTTTTATCAATCTTTGATAGGCACTGAACAAAGTGTTCTGGTTGAGCAAAATAATGTCGGTAGAACAGAAAATTTTGCATTAGTAAAGCTTGAATCAAAAGCTCAAGCCAAGAGTATTGTGAAAATTAATGTTAAAGGAGTGGAAAATAATTATCTAATTGGAAATATTCTTTCTTAATTTTTGTACATTAAAGAAATATATGATATAGTAGTTATACTATAAATGATAATTATGGGTTCATTTGTGATAACTAAAATATCTATTACTTTATTTTTGATTTTCATTCCATGTGTCTATTTTTTTATTACTTATATTAGTAATACACACATTGAGCAAGTACAACTCTTAAAACTAGAAACGGACAATAATGAAGATGTAATGCATTCTGAAGAGGTTACTGAGAAAAAAATACTAATAAATGATTTAAAATATCAAGAACTTGAAAGTAGTCCTACTGAACAACCTTCTATTCTCCAAGTAGCTGATCAGAAAAATATGTGGTCACGTATTGCAGATCAAGCTGATAATGAGCAGCCTACAAAAGAAAAATCAAAAAAACTTGATTTTTATGTTAGTGCTAACGGTGGTAAGGTATACCATGATAATTCAGAAACATTTGTAAAGGGTATAAAGGCAATAGGGGAGAGAGTCCTAACTTTAGTTGAAAGTCATTATGGTTTTATGATAAAAAATATAGTGGCAAATGAAATTAAAAGCATAAAAGAATTTAATGGTAAAATTGATTTCCAATGGGTTAACAGCATATCTTTAGGTTACTATGCTGGAGAAAATGGCCGAGTTGATTTTGAAGCCATGTATTCTAGAGCCAATATTGAAAATAGTAATTCTCCTCTGGTATTTGATAAATCAGCAAGTATATTTGCGTTTTTGTTAAACTTATATTATAATCCCAGCTTTCAGGATACGCAATTTGCTCCATACATCGGCCTTGGTATAGGACCAACAGTTTTTAGATTAAAAAGAATTAATGGATCACCCCAAAGTTCAATGCCACTTAATGTTCCTTGGTTTGCTTATCAAATAAAGCTTGGTATTAACTATTCAATAATCCCAGAAGTCAAAACCTTTCTCGGCTATCGTTACTTTAGCGTTCCGATACCTGTTGCAGATGACATATCCACTCATAATATTGAAGTTGGTTTGATATTTAATTTTTAGTAGTGATTTAATATATATATAAATTCTTATCTTTTCTATCTAACAAACCAAATGTTGGTACGATTGTTGCTTTTAAAAAAATGACAGTTTCTACTGTTCTAATGTTATTCGCTAGCCTTTTTGACTTCTGATGTAATGTAGCTTTAAAGCTTTGCTTATCTTCCCTATGTTCTATAAGCCCGCCGATTACCATAATTTCACCGCTCTTAATTTTTAACATAGAGTTCATTTCTCTGATTTCAACAATTGGAATGTCGCTATTTAATTTCATTTTACTCTGCTGTGCGATGTACTCTATATCTGGATCTTTAATGTAGCCGTTAATTCTTGATAAAGTTGGATGTATATCCATGAATATTTCACTAGTATCAATGTTAATGCTTGGGTGGATTATTAGCACAACACCTATTGGAACACTATTCATCTTGGTAATTAAGGTCTGATTAGAATTTCTAGTATCTTTTTGTATGTCGGAAGTAAAATAAATATGGTTTTTAGTAAATGAAATCATCGCTTGCTGATTATTTATAGCATGTACTCTGAGGCTTGAAATTACAGTTGAAGTGCCAAATTTGTCTAAATTTCTTATTAAATCTCCTAGATCACTCGCACCAAAGTTCATTGCTAGGTTAATAATGGAGTTATCTTGATTTATTATAGACTTAGTTCCATCGCGTAAGTCATTTAAGTTTATACCAGAAAGATATTTGTCATCTAACACAACTTCAACTATTTTTGCCTCTATCATTACTTGAGAAGACGCTAATTTCTTAACCTTATTAATATATTCTTCAACAGCTTTATGGATATCTTTTCTAGCATTCAAAATAATAACACCAGCTTCTCTGTTGGATGAAAGGAATTCGCCATCATCCACCCCGTTAACATCCATTATTGCATTCAAGCCTTTTTCTAATGAATTCCATAAGTCACTACTGTATTGAGACTTCATAACATTGTTAAAGTCCCTATCAGTGTGACTTCCATCACTGTTAGTAATATTGTTACTAATGACGAAACTGCTTTGAGCAGAATGTTGAATATTAATGAAGTCTGCGTAATAATTTTGCGCGTATGGCAAGTCCTGCTCAATTCTAATTACACCATTGCTTGTTGAGTAACGCAATTTGGCGCTATTTGCTATACTCTGAATTACTTCATTTATATTCTTATCTTTTAGCTTTAAAATAATATTACCTGATATTTTTGGGTCTATATCCAAGTTAACGTCAGAAAGTTTTCCTATCTCAATCAGCAAATCTTTTACTGATACTTCTTCACTAACATTAATAGAAATAAGCTGATTACTGATTGTGAGATCGGGAAACTCTATTGGTAAAGGCATAATTTCTGGTATTGCCGGTTCATTAATCTCCAAAGAGGTGTTGTATTGCTGCAACGAATAATCGTGCTCACCTATATCATGATGATCTTCGTTGCCTATATTAGTGAGATGTTGCTTAGTAGGCAGGTGTGTGCAAGAAATAATGAAGAGGAGTATTAAGCATTTAAAAATAGCCATTAGAACAGCATATAGATCTATACTAATAGATTTCTATAAAAATATTAAAAATGTATTTAATTTCGTTTTCATCGAGCAGATAATTGTCATATATTAGCTTGACCTACACTGGCTATAGCTAAACTGACTTAGATTTACCGACGATTTGAAAAACCGTCATCCCGCTACGTGTTAGCGGGATCTAGAGATACCGTGACGGTATGACGGTTCGCGGCGGTATAGTAACTCGTCATTCCGCTACTCGTTAGCGCCGTGGCGGTATAGCTATATATGTTTTTTTGTACGCCCCTCTTGTACTTAAATGTAGAGTAAGTTTTCCAGCATAGCCTTAGTTTTTTTATATATTTTACTTCTTTCTCTATATTTAATAATAGGCTTAAAAATAAATGGTAAGCCTATAATTGTTAAGCTTAGAGCTAGGGTTGAAAGTATACAACAGGCTTTGTGTTTACTATGTAGCTCTTTCAGGTAAAGCATCAAAAATCTACAAAATTTTTTGTAATTTTCTTCGATGTTTTTTTTGCTATGAGCCTTGCTAATGAATATATCTATTGCGGTATGACCGTTATTACACTTAATGTTAAGGTCTGCACCTTTTTCTGTTAACAGCTGAGCTATATCAAAATAATCCTTTTGAACAGCAAGATGTAGAGGTGCAAAACCTTGTTGCTCACAAATGTTCATATTGGCTCTAACTTCCAATAACATTTTCACAATTTTTGTATGGCCTTTTTTAACTGCCAGTAGCAAGGGAGTTCTGTTACATTTAGTAACAGCATTAATGTTTACCTTAAGCTTCAATAAGAGCTTAACTGTTTTAGTGTTACCATTATGGCTAGCTTTATGCAGCCTGGCGTTGCCATTAAAATCTTGATCATTTGCATCTATTCCTTTTGATACAAGAAATGTTACCATTTTTCTATTATTATGCTCAATAGCGCAATCTAATGCATCAAAACCATGGTTGTTTTTTGTGCAAAAAAACTCTTTAAGTTTAATTTCATCGTTACTTGCTTGCTGTCTTTTTGCAATAAGTTTAACTATTTGCATTTTGTTGTTATACGCTGCTAGGAAAAGCGTAGTGTTATTTTCTGCATCTTTGGCTTCTATATTTGCACCTTTCTTTATCAGATATTCTATAATTTCTGCTCTGCTGTCATAATGTGCAGTGCATTGATAGATAGTTAAAAACAAAGGAGTGCGAAAATTGTTATCTTCACATTCGAGATTTGCTCCGCTATCAATTAAAATTTGGACGCTTTTTTTAGAACCGTATAGTGAAGCTATATGAAGAGGAGTATAGCCCTCTTTGGCGTCTTTTTCATTAATTTTTGCGCCTTTTGTTATCAAAAAATCTATTAATTCCGTGTCATCTTGTAGTGCAGCAAGGTGCAGTGGAGTGAATCCATTTTTATCCTTGGAATTGATTGTCAGTTGATTAACAAAAAGTTTAGCAATTTTCTTGTGTCCATGCATAATGGCGTAATGCAGTGGGTTTCTATTTTCGTTGTCTACGACATTAAAATCAGCTTCGTGCTCTAGCAATGATTTTACTCCAACTAAATCGCCTTCTTTTGTGAACTTATGCAAGAGAGTGATTCCACTTGCATCTTTTGAGTTAATATCAAATCCATTTTCTACTAATTGGTTTATATCTTCCTCACGCGCCATATCACTTAAGTCTCTAATTGAACCCTTTTCGCGTTAATAATACTCCTACTTGATTAAGTTTAAATGAATCTGTGAGAAATGGCTAGGATACTATGCATTCTTGCATAACAAACTTTTGGCAGCGCGTTGGATGAAACAAAAAAACCACTTGACAAACTCCGCCAGCCCCCTTATTATGACAATAAGGGTATTTATGACTCAAAACTTGTTTTTGACCTGCAGGCTCAATGACAAAATTCAGTAAAAAACTTAGGGTATTTTTTGGCGGATTACATAAAATTATAGCGGCTGCATGTCTTTTAAATTTTTTCTACATTCAGCCAAACCGCGCTTAAACTAAGCGTCAGCACATTATTACAGCGCCACTTACAGTAATATAGAGTCAAAACTCGCTACTCGGGGCTTCTTTTGCCTTTTTTTTCATTTGGTAAATTTCTTAAATATTTGTAGCTAAAAGAGCCCAAGAGAGGTGTCATTCCAGTGCTCCTTTTTTTGTCATCCCAGTGCTCAGACATTGGGATCTAGCTAAGTTGGTGAGTATAAAAGTAGCCGTTTTATGTTAAAATACAACGTTTTGATGATTATGAAAAGGCTGGATTCCAGTGTCACGCACTGGAATGACAAGAAGAGGGCACTGGGATCTAGCTAAGTTAGTGAGTGAAAAGTAGCCGTTTTATGTTAAAATACAACGTTTTGATGATTATGAAAAGGCTGGATTCCAGTGTCACGCACTGGAATGACAAAAAAAGGAGCACTGGAATGACAAGAAAGGAGCTACTCGGATGACAGGAGAAAGGGGCACTGGAATGATACTATTATAGAGTGAACCAGTGTCTGGGCACTGCCGTCATAAAGGAACCAGTGTCAGCTACTTGGATGACACCATCCTTTTTTCTGGATCCCAGTGGGCTTTGTTGTATAGCTACTTATGAAGAGGGCAAATGGAAGAAATTCATTTGCCCTCAAACTGTGCCTTGCGATCCTTAAAAGGAAGAGTAGATAGATCTTTCACCTCACTATTCACCTCAGTCACTGTTGTTGCAGGAGGAGCTTGAGGTCCTGTTTGTAAATTAGCAGGCTTAGGAGGTATTGGTGGCTTTTCTGTATTTGGTTGGTGGCTTGGCAAAGCTGCAATTTTAGGATATTGTTGATCCACATCATCAGATCTATAACCACTCTCGGGAGTGCTTGTTCCTTTTTCATCGTCTGATTGGTGGTTTGGAGGTGTTTGATGTTCATCTTCCCATTCACTATTAAGTGTACGATTTTGATCGTCATCTTCGTCATCACTATCACTCGAATAATTTGCTTTAAATCGAGACTGAAGCTTTTTGGACAAAACATCTATAAGATTTTTTGGTTGCACATCTTCCAGTTTATTTAACCTCTCTTTCTCCCTCTTGTCAGACTCTTTCTTGTTCGTGAGTTTTGTTCCTTTTTTTATTGCCTTAAGCAAATCATTATTAGCTTTAGGCATACTAGGACCACCAGTTTCCTTTAGTTTTACATTCTTTATCCCTGCGAACATATCATCATCCTTGGTTTGCATCGTAAGCTTGGGAGCTGGTGCACCACTTGCTTGATTCAATTGCTCAGGAGTTGGCATAGGAGGAGGAGGTGGTGGTGGAGTACCAGTTAATGGAGGAATTGCTACACCAAGTGTTAGCTGATGTTGTGAAAGAGTAGGCGTACTTGACTTATTCTTCAGATCAGTACCATTTTCACACACAGATTTTTTTGTTGGTTCTGGAAATTCAGTATGTTGTTGGTCAGACTGATCAAATTCTTTTCCACTCAGATCTATTTTTTTCTCATTACCAGCTATAGAAATGGCCCGTTTAATAAGATATATCACTGAAGCCAATGCAACAACCGTAGAAACAGCAAAAATTGCTAAAGGAACTGCTGCAATGGCACCAGAACCAGAAATTGCTGTAATAACATAAGGAAGATATTGACCAGCTGTGAAACTAAATGCAGATAATGATAAAACAGCAATTAAAGGACCAAGATTTGATGTACGCATTTTTTACTTCACTTGTTAATGATAATTTAATAATAACTAGATTATCATCATTCGTCAATAGTTTATGACTAAATTAATGTTTATATTAAGATAATACACGACAAGTAATAGCCATAATATTTATAGTTACTTTTCAAGCATGTATTGAAATATCTCATTAGCCATAGCAACATCTTGGCGCGGGGCTTTGCCGTGTTCTATAAACACAGAGATTGCGTAGCGCGGGTTATGGTAAGGACCATAAGCGATAAATAACTTATGACTTTCACCCTTAGAGTTTATCTCTGGTGTACCGGTTTTGCCGGCAATTTGTATGCTGCTTAGCCCTTTTCTATAGTTAGAATTCACCACGTCAAACATAGCTTTTCGAATTATGCTAAAATGCTCATAATCTACATCAATGTCAGGGAAATTTTGCACTGTATTACTCATTTCAATGTGGGGAATTACCTCTTTTCCTGTTGCAATCCTCGCTGCAAGAACTGCAAGCTGCAGTGGTGTTGTAAGCAAATACCCTTGTCCTATAACTAAGTTGATAGTGTCACCTAAATACCACTGCGAATATAGTTTTCGTGCGCGCCAATCTCTATCGGGCAACAATCCCGGAGCTTCTTCCTTAAACGTTCCAATCAGCGACCCACCGCCAATACCAAATTTTCTGGCCATTTCCACCAGAGAGTCTACACTTATTTTTTTTCCTATGTTATAAAAGTAAGTGTTGCATGATAATGCCA
This sequence comes from Wolbachia endosymbiont (group A) of Urophora cardui, assembly GCF_964028435.1. Taxonomy (NCBI): domain Bacteria; kingdom Pseudomonadati; phylum Pseudomonadota; class Alphaproteobacteria; order Rickettsiales; family Anaplasmataceae; genus Wolbachia; species Wolbachia endosymbiont (group A) of Urophora cardui. The sequence goes on along the minus strand of NZ_OZ034774.1, from coordinate 129,069 downwards.
TTGCCTCATTTAAAGATACATACCCATGGACTTTGCTTTTCAGGCAACGAAATTTCCGCTCACCTATTTTCATATAGCCCTTACACGAGAATTTCTCTTCTGGTATTATTATCCCGTCTTTTAAACCCGCAAGCGCAACTATTACTTTAAATATTGAACCAGGTGGAATTTGATACGACAATGCACGATTCACAAGTGGTAATGAAGGAGTATTCAAGCTTTCCCAAGTCTCATTTGATAGTCTGCTAGCAAAAAGATTATTATCGTAAGAAGGTGAATTATATAGTGCTAAAATTTCTCCGTTACTTACATCAATTACCACTGCGGAGCCTTGGTGATCTTTAAATACCTTTGCGATTTTCTCTTGCAGATTAATATCAATTGTTAGCTGTATATCTTGTCCGTCTTGTTGTGGTATGCTTGATAATTCTTTTATGACGCGTTTTTTAGAATTTATTTCCTGCTCAGATTTTCCTGACTTGCCTTTCAATATATGATCATATGTATATTCAATACCGCTGATTCCTACTTCGTTTATGCCTTGCTGTCTTTTTGTATATCCAATTACATGAGAACATATTGAACCAAACGGGTAATAACGTTTATAAAGAGCAGTTACTTTTGTTTCTGACGATCTTGCTATTTTAGACTCGACTTCTGATAATGTTTGCAAATCGACCTCCTCACCAGAAGTTTTTTGCCCATCAAACAGAACAACATACGAAATTTTGTTTACCGCAAGTTCAGTGCTATTCCTATCTAAAATTTTGCCCCGCTGAGGCATAATAGTAGCGACTCTTATTCTATTACTATTAGATAGTGCTTCGTACTTTTGTCTGTTTCGTATTTGTAAATTATATAACCTATAGCTAAAAATAGCGGAAATGGTAAGCTGAATACCACCTAATATGAATGCTCTGCGGTTAAAGACTTTGTTTTTTGTCCACATAACATTCCTTCAAAACGCACTTTTTCCCCCTCTTTTATTGTTACACTTCTGGCTTTTACCGTATTACAAACCCTTTCCTCCCACTCACTTAAGGTAACAAACTTGTAACCCGATTTTTTTAGTATTTTAATAATATGAGGTAAAGCTTCAATTGTGTTTGATCTGTTATTGTGATCATGAAACAGTATAACTGCTCCATTATGTACATTACTTAAAACTCTTTCAACTAAAGCTTCTGGTTTATCACCTTGCCAATCTAGCGAATCAACTGTCCATAATATTGAATACATATTTAATTGATCAGTATTTTCAATCAGATTATCGTCATGACATCCATATGGCGGGCGAAACCATTTTACATCTTGTTTTATTGCATTTTTAATTGCTGTATTTGTCTTTTCCAATTCTTGCAATTGTTCCTCACTTGAAAGTGATGTCAACTTCCTATGCGACCAAGAGTGATTGCCTAACTCATGACCTGCTTCATGGATTTTCTTTACTATCTCATATGTTTTTTTATTTATACGTTCACCAAGCACAAAAAACGTTGCTTTTGCTTCATAGCTTTCCAGAACATTAATAATATCGTTTACTCTATTGTTGGAAGGCCCATCATCAAACGTAAGCGCAACAAACTTATCGTCGTTATTCAACAATTTTTTTATATTACTTAAATTTCTATATGATAGATCCAGATTACAACTGAGCCCACAGTATGGTAAATTAAAATTACAATCACCACAGAAAACCGCGCTTGAGTATAGCAAAAGAAAAGTTATTATCCTTATAAACATTTTGTAATCAGCAAAGTGATAGGATACTATGCACTTTTTTGCTAAGTTAAGCCATCTTTAATTGCTGTAGCCTTTACTTCATCACTTCTTTAATATATTATATTAATAATTTTATATAATATATTATGATTGCAAATATAAATACCGTTGCGCTTCAGGGAATTAGCACAGTAAATGTCAATGCACAAATTCATATGGCAAATGGTATTCCAGCTTTTAATATTGTTGGATTGCCGGATAAAACTGTTGCGGAATCCAAAGAGCGCATCAGAGCAGCGTTAAATTCAATCAATCTACTACTACCTCCAAAAAGAATTACAGTTAATCTCTCCCCTGCGGATTTGCTGAAAGAAGGCAGTCATTATGACTTGGCTATCGCTATTGGACTACTTGTTGTAATGAATGTGATACCAGTTGAAAAAGTTCAGTCTTATATAATTATGGGTGAACTGGCTCTTGATGGCAGAGTTATTCCAGTTTCAGGAGTGCTGCCAACAGCAATTAATGCAAAAAAGGCAAATAAAGGAGTAATTTGCCCAAGGGGAAATGGAGTAGAGGCTTCATGGGTAAAGAATGTTTCAATTCTAGCTATAGAGAAATTAACTGATATTATCAGACACTTTAAGGGTGAGCAATTAATTCAGCCAGTAATTTTTAATTATAGTGATGCACCCAAAGAAAAAAGATTGGTTCCCGATATGAAGGATATCAAAGGCCAAGTTGTTGCAAAAAGAGCAGCTGAAATTGCAGCAGCAGGTGGGCATAATATGCTTCTTGTTGGCCCTCCTGGTAGGCTTTGTTGCATCGCTACTTATGAAAGGCTAACTATAGCTAGAATTATAAGCAACCTATTGAAAATCTTGTTTTTTTGCAATCAATCTGATCAAATTTAAGAATAGTAATTTATTATTTATATTAATAAACTTAATTCTATTGAAAATAGCTAAAGCATTGAAATTCTTGAATTTTAGCCGGATTAGTGAGTGGTAGTGAAATTTCTTTTACTCAAATTTAGGTATTCACTGACCGTTCTTGTTATAAATACCAGAATAATAAGCTACTGATATTCTCCATCTTTTTTATCTTTAATCCATCATAGCTAGCGATGCAACAAAGCCCCTGGTACTGGAAAATCAATGCTTGCTAAGCGCTTTATAGGATTGCTGCCTGATTTGACCGAACAGGAGATGATTGATGTTAATATTATTTCCAGCATAACAAAAACTGGTAATGAAATATTCAAAGTAACTCGCCCCTTTCGTGAACCTCATCATTCATGCTCTATGCCAGCAATGATAGGGGGAGGAAAGAATGCAAAACCTGGAGAAATCACTATGGCTCACAATGGCGTGTTATTCCTTGATGAGCTACCTGAATTTCCAAGACTTGTGCTTGATTCTCTGCGCCAACCACTTGAAGATAGAAAAGTTACCGTTGCAAGGGCAAATGCTCACATAACCTACCCTGCAAATTTTCAACTGATTGCTGCGATGAACCCCTGCAGATGTGGTTACTTGGGGGATGCAAGTAGATCGTGCAACAAAGCTCCAAAGTGTGGCACAGATTACAAAAACAAAATATCAGGACCATTGCTTGATAGAATAGACATATGCATTGAAATGCCAAACGTTAGCATACTCTCTCCTGAAATCTCTGTGGAGGGAGAAAGTACTAAAATCATAAGAGAAAGAGTGATAGCAGCAAGAAAATTTCAAACTGAGCGTTATAGTAAATTGAATGTTCGTTGTAACGCAGAAGTAAGCGGTGAAGCATTTAATAAATTTACTGAACCAGATCAGGCAGGGTTAGAATTGCTAAAATACGTACTGAAAGAAAATTACATTTCCAATCGAGGCTACACACGCGTATTAAAAGTTGCAAGAACCATTGCAGATCTTGCAAAAAGTGAAGAAGTAAAAAGAGCACACATTGCTGAAGCGCTGAATTACAGAATAAGGATATATTAAAAAATTAGTTTACTTGACAGACAATTTGTTTCATTATATACTGCCCTTAATGAAATTTTAACATTCTATTTAAGGAGTAGAGTTATGGCATTAAAAGAATATAATTACGAACAAGAACATAGTGTTTTTCACGCTATTTTAGAGGGATATAAAAACCCTGATAATGGACACTGGGGAGTTACAGGTGCTGCTGGTGGGCTTGGTCAGTATATTAAGGATAATAAGTTAAGAACAGCATTATTTCCGGTTGCAGTTGCAAGTGTTGTCTTTACAGCAATGCATATGAAAGCAGGCTTTGTTAGTGCAGCAGAAGCTTCTGGGTTTCTTGCTAAGACTGCCAGCTACTTTGTTGGGACAAATCAAGCAATAGCTGCTTCATTACCTGGATTTATCGGAACAGGTGTTGCTGGTCAGATAGTTGCAGGTGCCATAATGACAATTGCTGCAGCTGCTGTTCTTTATGGAACATATCAAGTTGCCTCAAAATTAAAAGATGTTGTGGTTGAAGCATCGAACAAAGCAGAAAAAGGTGTATAATAACTTCAACAAAACAAAAAGGGATAGGTCTCTGTCCCTTTTTATAAACATTTTTTATTTTTTTGAAGTAATATCATCCAAAAATCTAGTAATTATAAAATAGCACTTATTAGTATAAATATTAAGAATAAGTAAATCCCGTTTACTGTTTACGCCTATAGAAGTGAAAAGTATTTGCATATTATTAAAAAAGCGGTAACTTACTATCAAGTGAATTCGCTAAATTTGAGTAATTTAAATGTCTATTGATCTTAGTCTGCCGGAGTTACCTATATTACACCCAAGGATTACCGTTGTGGGAGTGGGTGGTGCTGGTGGAAATGCTGTGAATAACATGATCCAATCTAATTTGCAAGGAGTGAATTTTGTTGTCGCAAATACCGACGCTCAAGCACTAGAAAAGTCGTTATGTGATAAAAAAATTCAGCTTGGCATTAATTTAACTAAGGGTCTTGGTGCTGGTGCTTTGCCTGATGTTGGGAAAGGTGCAGCAGAAGAATCAATCGATGAAATTATGGAGCATATAAAAGATAGTCATATGCTTTTCATCACAGCAGGAATGGGCGGTGGTACCGGAACCGGTGCAGCACCGGTAATTGCAAAAGCAGCCAGAGAAGCAAGAGCTGCAGTTAAGGATAGAGCGCCAAAAGAAAAAAAGATATTGACTGTTGGAGTTGTAACTAAACCGTTCGGTTTTGAAGGTGTGCGCCGCATGCGCATTGCAGAGCTTGGACTTGAAGAACTGCAAAAATACGTGGATACACTTATTGTCATTCCAAATCAGAATTTATTTAGAATTGCAAATGAAAAAACTACATTTTCTGATGCATTTAAACTTGCTGATAATGTTCTGCATATTGGCATCAGAGGAGTAACTGACTTGATGGTCATGCCAGGGCTTATTAATCTTGACTTCGCTGATATAGAAACAGTAATGAGCGAGATGGGCAAAGCGATGATCGGCACCGGAGAGGCAGAAGGAGAAGATAGAGCAATTAGTGCTGCGGAAGCTGCAATATCCAATCCATTGCTTGACAATGTATCAATGAAAGGTGCGCAAGGAATATTAATTAACATTACTGGTGGCGGAGATATGACTCTGTTTGAAGTTGATGCTGCAGCCAATAGAGTGCGTGAAGAAGTAGATGAAAATGCAAATATAATATTTGGTGCTACTTTTGATCAAGCGATGGAGGGAAGAGTTAGAGTTTCTGTTCTTGCAACTGGCATTGATGGTCGCAATAATAAGTCAGAAACTTCACCTATAAGTCAGAGCGAAGACTCAGAGAAAGAGAAATTTAAGTGGCCCTATAGTCACAGTGAAAGTACGCAAGACAAAACACTGGAAACAAAACCAACTGAACAGGTAAGCGAAGGAGCTAAATGGGGCAGCAATGTTTATGATATACCGGCTTATTTAAGAAGAAAAAAATAATGCAACTTTGGCTACTCAAGTCAGAGCCAAGTGAATATTCATGGCAAAAAATGGAAAAGGAGCAGGTAGTTGAGTGGGATGGCGTGCGCAATTATCAAGCTCAAAATTACATGAAAATTATGAAAGTAAGCGATCTTGCGTTTTTTTATCATACAGGTAAAGAGAAAGCAATACTTGGAATCGTTGAAGTATTTAAAGAGTATTATCATATTAATGATCCCAAGTTCGGATTAGTGAATGTAAAGTTTTTGAAACCTTTAAATAACCAAGTAACGTTAAATAATATAAAACAAAACCCACTTTTGAAAAATATGTCTATATTAAAACAACCACGTTTATCAATTGCCCCAGTTTCGGAAATTGAATGGAATGAAGTAATAAGGATGAGTGAATGTTAGAAGTAAATATTCTTGACAAGAAATGGTGCAGCATTATAGAAAATCCTAAAAATTTTGTATTAGGTGTCATCAATGCTTCTCTAAAAGAATTAAAAATAGACCACTATAAACCAAATATATCAATAGCTCTGGCTGATGATGATTTGCTACATCAACTTAATTTAAAATTTAGAGAAATGGATAAGCCAACTAACGTACTATCATTTCCGTGTGAACAATTGTCTAATGAGTGCGATTTAGGAGACATAGCAATTTCAATAGACACAATAAAAAGAGAATCGCATGAGTATTGTATACCTATTCTTGCTCACATTGCACACATGTTAGTGCATGGATTACTGCATTTACTTGGTCATGATCACCAAAAAAAAGATGAAGAAATTATAATGAAAAATCTAGAAAGAGAAATTTTAGCTTCGCTTGGCTACAATATGTGCGCGATTTAAAAGGAATTTAATAAAAATATAGTAGATGATAATAAAATATGTTATCTACAAAGGGTTTTAGCTATAAACAATAAAAGGTAAGTGATATGGTTCAGTTTTCTTTGCCAAAGAATTCTAAAATTAATCAAAAGGGCAAAATTTATCCTATTCCTGCTAGAGCAAAAAACATCAGAAGATTTCAAATTTACCGTTGGTCTGCTGATGACGAGAAAAACCCTAGAATAGACACATTTTTTATTGATATGGATAGTTGTAGCCCTATGGTACTTGATGCATTAATAAAAATAAAGGATGAAATAGATTCGACTTTAACTTTCAGACGTTCTTGTAGAGAAGGCATATGTGGATCTTGTGCCATGAATATTGACGGAACCAATACTCTTGCATGTACTAGATCTATACACGATATAAAAGGTGATGTAAAAATATATCCATTACCTCACATGTATGTGATAAAGGACCTAGTCTCGGACTTGAGCCAATTTTATGAGCAATACAAATCAATTAAACCTTGGTTACAAGCAGATAAGCCTGCCCTACCAAATAAAGAATACTCTCAATCTCCTGAAGATAGAAAAAAATTAGATGGCTTGTCCGACTGTATATTATGTGCTTGCTGTTCGACTGGTTGCCCAAGCTACTGGTGGAATAGTGATAAATTTTTAGGACCAGCAATACTATTACAAGCCTACAGATGGATTGCTGACAGCCGTGATAATAAGACAGGTGAAAGACTTGATGTTTTAAACGACCCATTCAAGTTGTATCGTTGTCATACAATAATGAATTGCACAAAAACTTGTCCTAAAGGACTTAATCCAGCAAGAGCAATAGCGAAAGTAAAACAGCTCATGGTAGAGAAAGAAGGAGTTTAAGTATCATCTTTTGCATTCTTCGTAAGAGAACAGCAAACCTTCCGAAGCGTAGGGTATTGTTAATACCCTGAACGCTTTTCCATTCGTGAAATGCATCGTATCATCATACGATGCAAATAATTTTTTGAATAACTCATGTCTTTGGTTACTAATAGTTTGAAAATCCTCTTTTTCTAAAAGCTTTTTAGATTCGAAGAGGTAAAGCATAACTTCATGATAAGTTGGGTAAGATGCCAAAAATTTTGGGTCAAATTGAAAGGTTTTTATGAAAGCATTATTATAAAATTTTAGCTTTTGATTCTTACTATATATTACTATAGCAACCGGCAACCTCTCAAGCAAATTTTTCTGTGTAGCTAAATAACTGTTTAATTCAGTATATAATTTCTCTGCATCACTAACATCTTTCCCATACATTACTATGCTACCAGAACCTTGTATTGGAATTTTAACAAAATCGAAAACCTTAGATTCGTTCTTGTAAGTTACGACATGCCTTCCTGGTTTTGTGCTATGAGCGCTACTGGTAATAGCAAATTTCTTAGAGCCATCTACATATTTATCATAAAACAAATTATAGAATTCTACCTTTCTATTCTTGTTATATTTTAGTATTGGAAATGGTAAAGAGTTGAAAACATTTTTATAGCTCTCCACTTCTTGTGTAAGCTTACTATTTTCTAGCTCAAGTCCGTGAGCTTTTATTTTACAGTCTGAGACATTCCTTATCCATAACAGCACACCAATCACATTGTTAGAATCATCTATTATGCTTCTACCATAACATATGCAATAAACCTCACTGTCTTTTGACTTTAAATCTAGAGTAAAAGATTTATTTATTTCCTTTGCCTCAGCAAAATTTTTAATTAAACTTTCTGATTGCTCAAAAAAATTCACAAACTCATTAAATGAGTAAAAAACAGTATTAAGCAAAATTAGTAAGTTGGGAGAGAACTTTTCTATACGCTTTTTTGCATCCCAAATATAAAACCCATCATTCACAGTATCAATTAAATTATTTATGATAACATTTCGATGTTGTAAGTTCTTAATCTTATTACTAATTTTTAATTTAGAATAAGAGAGAAAGAATAATATTAGAATCGATATTAAAACCACTTCATACAAAAAAAACATAGCACTTCTAAAACAGATGTAAAAACTTGTAACCGCTCAGAATTATGCTGAAGAGTTATATAAGTAAAGATTGCCTAACATCTGAAAGCCCAATCTCTTATAAAGGTTTACAGAAGGTTTCATACAATGTGCTACTATATATTTGCATTCAAGCTGTTTAGCTATCTTTATTCTTTCTAAAACCATTTGGGTACCTATTCCACGATTCCTGTAAATTGGTAAAACTCCATCACTATAAAAACCAGCTACACTGTCTTGAACATAAAGACCGCATGTCCCAATAATTTCACTATTTAGTGTTACAAGAAAAAATCTTAATCTTGAGTTTTTATCATCATAATTTGATAATCCGCGAAAAAATGTGCTGACAATTCCAACGCCATGATAAAAAATTTTAGAAGTGTGTAAATCTAACTGTTCTAAGAGGTCGCTACCATTTACAGCATTTAACCTCAAGTTTGGAATAACATCAGCAGGTAAAAAGTAATTTTTCATATTAAGTAAAGCTTTTTTTGGTGTGCTAACGTGTTTTATTTCACACTTTTCTAAAATATCTCTTATTTTCATATGTGAATTTATTACCCATGTTGCTTCTATATCTCTTGTTCTGAGATAATCTAGAGTTTTTTGTATAGAAAGCTCGGTACATTGATCTCCACAGAACACAAAATTAAATAATGACTCCCTAGTACCATTTATTGTAAATGTAACGTTATCAAATTCATCGTGTACTTCCCACTCAGATAAATTCGCTGTGTACAGTATATAATCCTTTAAATTTTGAACAATTAAGCTTGAATAATAAATTTTTTTATCCTGCATACATCAACAATAAACAATAAAAGGCTCCTATAAGAACACAGGCTAAAATTGCAGCTATAATGTCATCTAGCATAACACCTAAAGGACCTTTGGTATTTTTATCGATCAAATTTATAGGCCACGTTTTTATTATATCAAAAAACCTAAAAGAAAAAAAGCACAACAACAATGAAGAGCAATTCATCTCTTGGCTTAACAATATCGAAACTAAAAGTATTGTCAGCAATTGACCAACTACTTCGTCAATTACTACCTCTTTTGGATCACATGAAGTCTTGTAGTGTTTTATATAATTGCCTATAGACCATAGTCCAATCAAAAATAAAAAAAAAATAATTGCTGCACCTAAAATTCTGTCACTCAGTATCACAGGAACAATTGGATAAGAAGCTAAGCTGCCTATGGTACCTGGCATTTTTTTTACTGTGCCAGACAGCCACCATGTTGATATCAATTTATATAAAAATTTCACAATACACCAAAGTACAAAACTAATTTACAAGAACAGAAATAGTATCCTCTATAGAGGCGCTTTCATACAATAATCTATAGACCGCTTCACATATAGGCATTTTTATCTTTAGCTTTCTTGCTAAATTAAATATGGGCTCAGCAGTGCTAAAACCTTCAATCACTGACTTGCCTTCTGACAAAATCTGCTGAACATTAAAGCCATTGTCACTATTACCTATTTTAAACCCAAAAGATAGGTTTCTTGAATTCAAGGATGTGCATGTCATAATTAGGTCACCCAGACATGCCGGTCCAAGTAGTGTATTTATATCCACATTACCGTTACCAACTTTTGCTGAGTATAAAGCCTTAATTTCGCTTACACTTTTCGTAATCAATGCTGCATGAGCATTAAACCCAAGTTTACTACCTAGAACAATCCCACACGCTATAGCAAAAACGTTCTTTAACGCTGCACAAACCTGTATCCCTATAACATCGCTACTAAGGCGTAATTTAACATTTTCTTGCTGTAGTTCTGATACTAGCTTTGAACCCAATATGTTATTTCGGCATGCAAGAACCATTGAATAGGGCAATTTTCTTGCAACTTCTACAGCAAAACTAGGGCCTGAAAAAATAGCAATAGGATTGTTAGGTAAAACTTCATTTACTATTTCACTAGGTAATTTTAATGTAGACTTTTCTATTCCCTTACAAGCTAAAATTATTGCTACATCTTTTTTCAGATTACAATTATGCAATTGCTGACATACCTCCCTCAGAGATTGAGTGGGAACAGCGAGGATTGTTACTGAAGCATTAATTGTGTCTTCAATAGCCAATTTTACTGACACATTATCAGAAATTCGACAACCGGGTAGCTTGTCACTTTCTCTTTTCCCGTTGATTGATTCAAATGTAGTTTCATTGCGAGTCCACAAAATCACATCTTTCTTACTACTGAGTGAAATTGCGATTGCTGTACCCCATGCACCAGCACCTAAAATTGATATTGCCACACAATATTCCTGAAAGTATTACTTATACTTTAAAACAGTAGGATAAGTAAATTAAAAATATAACACAGACATATAGAATAGTTAAATATTTATTAACCGAAGTATTCTTTTAATAATAGTAACTTTAATTCAATATTTACTAAAAATATTATTACTACCATGGTATATCTATTATATTTTAGATCTATTTATATAACTTTGGAACAATATATTTATTATTAATTAATAAGTGTAATTTTGATCATTTGTTAATAAAGATTTGATTTATTACTTTCCTTAGTTATATATATTACTAAAATTATAAATTATTTATGGGGTGTAAAATATGCGTATATTATTAATCGAAGATGATCAAGTAAGTGCAAAGACTGTGGTTAATGCCTTAACTTCTGATGGACACTTCTGTGACGTTGTTACTTCTGCACAAGATTATAACAATAATATGGTTTCCTCAAACGGAGATTACTATGACCTAGTTATTTTAGATATACACTTGCCTGGTGATATTGACGGATATGATATATTGTTAAGACTAAGAAGTGCAAAAATCAAAGTTCCTGTCTTAATACTTTCATGTATATCCGCTGTCAATCACAAAGCTAAAGGGCTTGGGTATGGTGCAGATGATTACTTAACCAAGCCATTTCATAAAAGCGAGTTATTAGCTCGAATTAAGGCCATAGTGCGTCGTACTAAAGGCCATCCTGAATCGGTGATAAAGATTGGTAATATAAATATCAATTTTGATCACAGGATTGTTGAGGTGAAAGGTAAAACGGTTCACCTTACTAATAAAGAGTATTCTATGATAGAATTGCTAGCACTGCGTAAAGGAACAGTACTAACAAAAGAAATGTTCTTAAATCATCTTTACAATGGCTTGGATGAACCTTCAGATAACAAGATAGTTGATGTTTTTATGTGCAAATTACGTAAGAAACTTGAAAGTGCAAATGATGGAAAAAGCCACATAGAAACCGTTTGGGGCAGAGGGTATGTTCTGAAAGAGTATATTGATGATGAAGAATATTCTAATGTTAATGTAGGCGAAAGTAGTGATGGCTATCAAGCAGAACAAGTGAAGGACAACGCATGAAATGCCTACACTTAAATATAGCATGGCTTATATCGCACGTATCATGTGACGCCTAGGTGAAATATAAGCCGAGTTCTGTTTATGTAGCTATCTATCTGGAGTAAATGTTACCATTTACCTCATGCGATTTACCCGAGTAGATATGAGAAAAACATAAAATCTACTTCTATTTAATCTTGCTCCTAGTGTTGGTTACTCGACTACCAATGTTGCCATTGCCATGGTGTGCTCTTACCACACCTTTTCACCCTTACCTAAATATTTTAGGCGGTAATTTTCTGTAGCCCTATAACTGGAGTTACCTCCGGCGGGCGTTACCCGTCACTATTTTTCCTTGGAGCCCGGACTTTCCTCTGCTATGTTTATCACATAACAGCAGCTACTTATTTCACCCAGGAATTATACTTTAACATGAAAATCACAAAAGCAAAAGACAATTTCCTAACAGTCTACATATTAAAAACATTCAGACAAATAGCTAAAGGTGATATTCCGGCACATCATCGCTATCCCAAGATAAGCTTTTTTCACTTTTAGACTCCGCTTCAGTCAGTCAAGAGCTTAGTCCACCGCCTGAAGACGATGAGCTACTTCTTGACCTACTACTACTTTCTACCGATATACTGTCTAGCATTGTTTCAGATTGATACGTAGTTTGTATAGATATGTTATTATCACTGCTTGTTCTGCTATGGGTGAAAAAAATTTCTTCATTGCTGCTATTTGAATGCGATTCCAAATTAGCTAATTCTAACACATGAGCAGCATTATAATAACCGTGATATTTCTTAATACATTTATATGCTATAAATCCTATAATTCCAGCAATACCTATTGTTCCAATCAAAGATCCTCCTATCATTCCTGCCCTATTAGACCCTATAGCAAGTTGAGTAGGCTGTGGTGAAGAAGTAGGTTGAGGAAGTAAAGTCGTGGTAAATATAGGAGTTGTTGACTCTTTTGTTCTAGTACTTGGTATACTAAATACTGTTTGTATAGTTTTCTCTGAGTTTATTATTGGCACACTAGTTGACGTTGTAGCAACCGTGGTCACTTGTGAAGTAGTAGTTGTTTTTGCTACTGTTGTTGGCTTCACTGTTACTGTACTTGTTTGAGTCGTTGACTCCGTTGAAGGTTTATTCATTGTAGAAGTAGGTGTAACGGCTTCTGTTGTTGGCTCCATTGTTACTGTACTTGTTCGAGTCGTTGAAGGTTTACTCATTGTAGAAGTAGGTGTAACGGCTTCTGTTGTTGGCTCCATTGTTACTGTACTTGTTCGAGTCGTTGAAGGTTTACTCATTGTAGAAGTAGGTGTAACGGCTTCTGTTGTTGGCTCCACTGTTACTGTACTTGTTTGAGTCGTTGACTCCGTTGAAGGTTTATTCATTGTAGAAGTAGGTGCAACGGCTTCTGTTGTTGGCTCCACTGTTACTGTACTTGTTTGAGTCGTTGACTCTGTTGAAGGTTTACTTATTGTAGAAGTAGGTGCAACGGTAGTTGATGCTTCTGTTGTTAATTTGGTAGTCTTTACAGTGTCGGTTTCTGTTGTGCTAGTAATTGCAGCAGTCAGCGTTTTCTTAGAAGTCACAACCGTTTCTGTAATAGTTACAGGAGCCACGGTACTACTAGAAGTGATATCAGGTGTCAATCGACCGTTAATGATATCAACAAAATCACTGAGAGTTTTGATACTACTTGCCGGTATTATTGTTACCTTAGAAGGTTTTTCAAATCTTTGATGATTGAAAATTGCGATGTTTTCTTCACTTATTGCAGTTACAATAAAACTGTCTTGACCATTGTCTTTAACGTACAATTGCTCTATAGAATCTGCAAATTCGCAAATAGTAAAGTTCGATTTTGATCCATTCTTAACAAGACTTGTTAAATGTAACGTTTGTTTATCAGACAACCGGTCTTCTGCAAGAAAGGCAACTAGATCATTGCCTTCAGTTCGTTTCACATACTGTAAAAAGCTTATTTCATATTCTCTGGAAAGAGATAGTGCTTTATTATCTATCTGACATCTCTTACTAAGCAAACATTCATCTTTCTTGCCACTTTTTAGATCCTTAACCACTTTAGCCATATCGAACTTAAAAATATTTGTTCTTACTTCTTGATTTTCAATACTATTTTTTCTCACTTGCGAATAAAGTATCGTATTTTCATCTAGTACTAATTGCCCTGGATTATCAAATTTGAATAATTTTCTTTCTATAAGACCGTTTTTTTCACGCAAAACCTTAAATTTTCCATTTGTGTCTGATTGTAAATACCAAGAAACTAAAGTTTGATCCTTTAAGTTATGAGCAATTACAAGAACATTACCATTACCAACTTTTACTGCTTTTGGTTGAAAGTAGCTATTGTCTTCATTTGCAAGACTATCTCTATTAATGTTCTTGTATAATTTTACTTTTCCTACGTATTCAACTAAGGGAACATTAATTGAATGCTTGATTTCGTAAGTGTTGAATGTTAAGCCTTTGATGCATTTTTCTTTTTTGTTAATTTCTTCTGTAGGAAAGATAACTCCAACTTTATCTGTTTCAGCTGAATCTTCTATTAATGTGAGAGACAATTGACCTTTGAATTCATTTACTACGCTGACATTTGTACCCCATTCGTATGTTTTTGATTGATATAATGGACTAATAAGTAATTTTACTTTACTGCTCCCATTACCATTATCTTGATAGCTAAGTCCATAAGCGACTCCATCTCCTTCAATCAACCCTACGTTTGCTGGGTTAAAACCTACCGCTTCTTTAACTTCCGGTGTATTTGAGTTGATCCCGAGCAATCTTCCTAATATAGACATAATTTTATTTAAAATATTAATAAAATGCTATTATGATTACTCCTGTGTGTTAATGTCAATGAAAATTTTAACTAAAATTAAAAAATTAACGTCTTTATTTTATACTAAAAAGTAAGTATAGGCTCGAAAATGGCTAAGAAGTTTTATAGATGAAAGGAAGGTAGAGTTCTCAAAACCCTATAATCTATATTTAAAGGTAAATTTTTATTCGTTATGTCTTATGCAGATTCCGCTAACAAGTAGCGGAATCTTAAGTTTTGGCTAAATTTCTTTTTTACTCCCTAATAGGGCTTCTGCCTTTAGCTCATCTATAATTGTTTGAACCTCAGGAAGCTCCTTATGTTTTTCGTGATCTGATACATATTCTCCCTTTTTGTTGGAGGCTTTATATTCATGTTCTTGATAAAGTGAGTATAGAAATCCAACTCCAAAGATAACAATTGCTGCAAGTGCCATGTATTCAAGTGGTTTTTGCACTTTTTCTCTTAGATCGAAATATCGAGATAGCAGAATGAGAGCACAAGATCCTATTACTACTGCACCAGAACCAATTTTGTTGTACATGAAATACTTTTCATTGTAACTTTGTTCGTAATTTCTGTAAATAGTTGTGGCATGCTTTTGAAGATTTTCTTTATCTAGTGATGTGAGAAAATTTTTAAATTTCTCTTCACCAGTTTCTTTTATCCATAAATTTAATTGTTTACTCATAGTTTAACCTCATATTAATAAATATAGTTTATCATACACAACATTTATAATAAATGTCAAGGATAGTGTATTTATAAATAATATACTATAATTTCTTAAGCATTTTTTTAAAGTAGTTAGCTGTAGCTAAAATAATTGAGATTTACTAAAACAAACTTATGAAACAATTGAAGTTAGAGCATGATCAGATTTTTTAACTGGATCCTATGGCCAAGCCAAAAGAATTTACAAGTTGGGCAGTATGGGTAGTATGATACTGCAAAATGCTATTTCTCAAAAAACCAACAATTGCAATCATTGGTTCTACAGGTATAATCTGTAAAGTTTACACGAGTCTCATGAATGATAGAAAAAAAAGAGCAGTTTAGTTTTACATCAGAAAACCTTAAGAAAGCGGAAAAGTTTATAGAGATGTATCCCAAAGGTAGAGAAGGTAGTGCTGTCATGCCTTTACTATACCTGGTTCAAGAGCAATGCGGATGGGTTTCTGAATCTGCTATGCGTTATGTTGCTGATATGCTGCATATTCCACATATTCGTGTATATGAAGTGGCAAATTTTTACACCATGTATAATTTAAAACCAGTAGGCAAATATCTAATACAAATTTGTAGAACAACTCCTTGCTGGTTGTGCAATAGTGAAGAAGTTTTAAATACCTTTAAAAAAAAACTTGGAATCAATATCGGTGAGACTACTAAAGATAATTTGTTCACTTTAAAAGAAGTTGAATGCCTAGGTGCATGCGTTAATGCTCCCGTTGTGCAGATCAATAATGACTTCTATGAAAATCTTACTCCTGAGAAAGTAGAAAACATCATAACAGAACTTTCAGGCAAATAGATGAAAGAAGAATTTGCATTCAAGATAATCAAGCAATCAGGTTCTGCAAAAGTTGGAACAATTAAAACTCCAAATGGAAGCGTAGAAACACCAGCTTTTATATTCTGTGCAACAAAAGCTGCAATTAAAGCTGCAGATATCGAGAGAATTAGTGAAGCAGGTACTCAGATAATACTTTCCAACACCTATCACCTAATGCTCCAACCAGGGGAAGATACCGTAGCAAAACTTGGTGGTTTGCACAAGATGATGGGATGGAGTGGACCAATGCTCACTGATTCTGGTGGATACCAGATATTTAGCTTAGGGCACGGATCAGTTTCGGAAGAGATAAAAGGAATAAGAAAAAAACAAAAAACTCTGATCAAAATTAATGAGGATGGGGCAATTTTTCGTTCTTACATTAATGGTAAAACTTATTGCTTGACTCCTGAAAAGTCTATACAAATTCAACAGAAACTAGGTGCAGATTTAGTCTTAGATGAATGTACTCCATTTCACATAAGCAAAGAATACACAGCAAAATCAATGCTCATGAGCCACAAATGGGCTGAACGTTCTTTAAATGAATTTGAAAAAAACAATAATGGCAAGCAGGCACTGTATGGAATTAGTCAAGGCGGAGTATATCAAGATTTACGTAGAGAAAGTTGTAATTTTATTAACGATTTGCCATTTTTTGGTCAAGCAATAGGTGGATCACTTGGTCAAAGTAAAGAGCAGATGTACGATGTAGTTTCTTTCACTATGGACCATCTGAAAAAAGATAGGCCTACTCATTTGCTTGGTATTGGTGGAATTGTGGACATCTTTCGCGGAGTTAGTCTTGGAATTGATACGTTTGATTGCGTGCATCCAACCCGTTTAGCAAGGCATGGTGGTGCGCTTATTAAAGTAAAAAATAGAGATTCTATTTCTTCAAAGTGCAAAGAGCATATTAATTTGCGAAATCAACAATTCGAGCTGGACAATAACCCAATTGAAAGTGACTGCTTATGTTTTACCTGCAGAAAGCATTCAAGAGCTTATATACACCATTTACTGAAAGCTAAAGAGCTCCTGGCTTACACACTCGTTACCATTCATAACGTTTTCTTCATGAATAAGTTAATGGCATCTATAAGGCAGGCAATATTGGATGATAGGCTAGATCAAGAGAAAAATAATTGGATTAGTGAAATACCATTGCACTTTGATTTGGCCTCTCTTTAAGTCTTTTCTTTATGCCGTTGATTTTTACTTCTTGTTATATTTACTTTATTTATCACACTATTAATTAGAAAGGTTATAATAAATAATTAATCTATTAATGTTAGTCTCTACCCATATGATTTGTAAGGATTAGAGGTGAAGATATGGCTAAAGGAAATAATACCCTATTAATATTTGATTTTGATAACACTATTACTAATGGACACATGCATAATATTTTCTCCGGTAAACACTCCGGGTTCAAAAAAAGTGATTTCAATTCTGGTGCAGAATATGCAGTGAACGATACTGATATAGGAAATTTTCTAAAGAATACAGGCGGAGTAAAAAATAAGGAGACATTAAAATCTGTGTTGCAATCTGCACTTTCAAATGGAGTGAAAGTTAATATCGCATCGTATACAGGATATTCAGACGCTGTGAGAAGGGTTGTAGAGAATCATTTGGGTTTATCTAAAGAACAAGCAGGCGGTATTTCTGTATTTGGTGGGTTTCCAGGAGATTATGATAATGAGCTTCCAAAAGGTCTCAAAGAACAAAAAAATCAAGTTGGAAAAAATTTACACATCTGTAAGGCAATTGTGGAGTATAAGGATAAACATGGTGAGTTGCCAAAAACTGTCATGCTAGTTGATGATGATGTAAAAAATATTCAAAAGATTAATGAGTTTGTTGCATCAATGAGTAAAAGAGAGGAATGGCTTGAAAAAAATGGGCTGAGTATTGAAGAGATACAAAAAATCAAATTTGAAGGTGTGCGAGTACCTAAAGAGGATAAAAATGTTGGTTATCTAGGAAAGGTACAAAAGTTTATCAATACCAGTTTGATACAAGAACCAAATTATGAAAACTCAAGGGAACAAGAATCGCTATATGCTAAGATTAATAAAAGCACTGTTTCCTTAGAGAAAGAAATGGAGACAATTAAGTCTGTTCTTATTAACAATGGTTATAAATTAAGGAAAGAAGTACATAGTGTTCAAGACTTGTTTAAAGAGGAGGCGATAAGGGCACTCAAAGAGCAAGGCTATGGTGTGAGCAATAAGGACAGAAAAGAAATTGTTGTCAAAGGGAGTAAGCAAATAGATATTCAAAAGGTTCAGGAGATAATAAAAGATGCTTCGGATCGAGTAATAGAGGGATTTAAGGCATCAAAAATAGTGCCAGAGGAAAAGTATTATACCAAAATTTTGAAGATATTAAGAGTGCATTAAAAGTGCAAGCAAAGCCTATACATAAGAGTGCATCACCATCACTTCCTCAAAAAAGGAAATCAAGTGATGGTATGGTTACTGATGGTGAGAATAAAAAACAAGTATACACTGAGACTATCTCCTTAGCACAGGAATTTAAAGCAATCAAAGCTTTTTTTAAAGATTGTATTCAAGAGGTAATAAATGCTATTTGCAATTTATTTAGAAGAGAAGTGGCAACAAAAATTGAAGGGCAGGGCTATAATGTAAGTAGTAAGCAAGGAAGTAGTGAAATTACTGTCAAAGGAAGTAAGCCAATAGATGCTTCAAGAATAAACAAAGATATTATTGTCGAGTCCTTAGCTCAAATAATCGAGAAAAAAGAGAAAATCAAAGATCTTAACAATAATTATAAAGGTGATCAGCTAGGGCGAGAGATATCGAAATTATTGAACGCTGGTTTGCAAAAGGAAAATATAAACTCAAACTATAATGATGGAGAGCCTATATTCCAGACTCGTGAAGAGGCATCGAATTATCCTCCGCAAAAGAAAGACATAAACTCAAACTCTGTGAGAGGAAACTATAATGATGGAGAACCTACACATCAAACCGTTCAAGAAGCATGGAACTATCATCAGCAAAAGAAAAATAAAAACTTGAATCCTGCAAGCAGCACTACACCTCAAGGTCAAGCATCATCATCTCCTCCTAGAAGCAATATAAAAGAAGCGTGTAGTTCACAGCACATTGCTTCAATTGTAAAGCAGCCAAATCAATATAACAGAATACACTAAGCTTTAAGCAGGGAGTGTTAAATAAACTGTGTCAAACCGCATTTTTAGTTCAACTCAATTTTCAATCTGCCAGGAAAGAAAACATCAAGTTGAGAGATAGTTAATGCCCAATCATGTACAGGCATCGTCCACTTTTCCTCTGCCTTCTTTATAGCACAATATACCTGCTTATACAAGGCATTTATGCTGGTAAATGAGCCTTTGGTCTTAGTGAATTTCCTAATTTGCCTATGTAGCCCCTCTATGGGATTGGTGGTGTAGATTATCCTCCTAACTGGACCAGAATACTTAAAATAACCAGACAAGTTTTCCCAATTATTCTGCCAAGATTTTATAACCATAGGGTACTTTGTGCCCCATTTTTCATCTAATTCCAACAGATAATTCTCGGCAATTTCCTTGCTTGAAGCTTGATATACCTTCTTTAAATCGCTCAAAAAACTCTTCGCATCTTTACTGGCCACATACTTCAGTGAGTTGCGTATCTGATGCACTATACACATCTGCACTTCCGCATTAGGAAAGACACTGTTTATAGCTGCAGGAAAGCTTTTCAGCCCATCAACGCAGGCAATAAGGATATCTTCTACTTGTATCTTGTCAAAAGCATCTAATGTTTTAAGCTTAAGCATTAGGTGGAGAAGGGAGGAACTCTGTGCTTCTTCTTAGATATAAAATCTGTAGAGGAGATAAGAATTCCCTTCTCAAAAGTATAGGCTGGACGGTATCGTAGAAAGACCTGAATGGTTCTAATTCTGTATTCACAAGACTAGCCTTACTTTTCATTTTTAATGGTAACGTATGGGGTTATATATGATCAACAACTTTTTGGGCATAGATATATCAAAAGATCGCTTTGATGTTTTTCTCTCATTTATAAGCAAAAAAGGAAAGCGTGAAACTAGAAAAAGAAGCTTTAAGAACGATGGTTTCAAAGTCTACTGAATTTTCTACACAAACATAATGTAGAAAAAGTAAAAACCTGCATGGAATCTACTGGTTGTTATAGCGAAGCACTGGCTGAATTTCTACACAATGCTGGACATTTTGTAAGTGTTGTAAATCCTTATTGCATAAAATCTTATGCAAGGAGTAAGCTGATACGACAAAAGAATGATCAGACCGATGCAGAAGTTATTGCTGATTATTGCCAAAGACAGGAACCTTCTAGTTGGACACCACCTTCTCCTGAAATGAAAAAATTAAAACATCTTTATCGTTGCTCAGTTGCGTTAAAAGATGAGTTAACATTAGTAAATAACCACTTAGAAAAAAAAGAGAGACTGCCTAAAGAAGTTGCAAATGCTTGGGAAGACCTTGCAATGAATATAGCTCAAAAAATAGAAACAATAAAAAACTCCGTACGTGAACTATTAAATCAACACAAAGAATTGTTGGAAAATTTTCAACTTCTATTGACTATTCCAGGCATAGGAGAAGAATCAGCAATAGCTATTTTAGCTGAAGTTTCTGATATAGAGGTTTTTAGAGATGCCAGGCAATTGGCAGCATATACAGGAGTTATACCACGAAATATGACGTCAGGTTCCTCTGTATATGCCAAACCCAGATTAAGTAAATCCGGTTCACAAACATTACGTAAGGCACTTTTCTTTCCTGCCATAGTAGCTAAGAATCACAATCCTATCATTATGAGCTTTTGCCAAAGATTAAAGGAAAAGGGTAAGCATAATATGGCCATCGTTGGTGCTGCAATGCGTAAGCTACTCCATATCATTTTCGGTATTCTGACATCCAAAAGTGCTTTTGATCCTAACCATATCAAAAACTACAGGGCTAGGAGGTTGACTGAAGGTTTAGTACTTTAAAATCAAAAATGCTTCCTATCATCTATCTTATGTAAAGTGGTATCTTACACAAATTTATTGAATGTTGTTGGTTAGTGGATATGTTGATAAGTAAACTTCATCTGTTTTGTGCGTATAAAACTAATTTACTTATCAACATATCCACTAACTATAATCTGTGTACTGTTACACAATTGGAAGTATTTTTTGATTTTATGATGCAACTTGGGAAATTTTTATAATTTTTTTGTTGACTAACAAGACGGTATCTCCTGTCATCCGAGTAGCTGACACTGGGATCCAGGAATTTTAATTGTAAGTAATGCATTGGGTTTGGTGAGTATGGGTTTTGCGTTATAAAATGAAGCACTTTTGGTGAATTTGTAAAGAAAAATAAAGACATGAGGTGCACATAGTGCAAAAAATTAAGCATGATTTACGCCAAATACATTAAGTTTTTTTGTCATTAATCCACTGTAGAGATTGCGAAGATAAATAAATAGCTTCAGTGTTATGATAAGGGGGCTGGCGGAGTTTGTCAAGTAAGTTTTTCGTTTCTATGTTGTCAGCTACTTGCATGACACCTCTGGGCACTGCCGTCATAAAGGAACCAGTGTTAGCTACTTGGATGACAACCATTGTATTTGAGGCAAAATTGACTATCACTTCTTTTTATAGAGCTTGCTCCAAATTCTATTGTTAGTTAATACAAAAAACACTGTTAAAATTATAAAATACGCCACTACTTTTAATCCAAGTTTATGCCGGCGCTCTAATTCTGGCTCTGCTGCCCATTGTAAAAAATTTATCACATCATACGCCATATTTTCAACTGTGGCTTGTCTTGCACCATCATATTCCACCATTCCTTCAGAAAGTGGTGGCGCCATAGCTAACCTGCCTGTTGAAAAGTAAGGGTTGAAGTATAAATCATTTTCATCGTGCTCGCCGTTTTGATAGCCTGTTAACAGTGAATAGACATAATTTGCACCATCATGCCTTGCTTTAATAATTAACGATAAGTCTGGTGGAACTGCACCATTATTGCTTGCTGCAGCTGCTTCTTTTGTATCAAAAGGTGCAATAAAATAATCCGAAGGTACTCCAGGTCTATCGAACATTTCACCCAAATCGTTCGGACCATCTTTAACTTGATAAGAAGCTGCAATCTGTTTTATATCTTCTTCAGAAAAACCAACATCTTGCAAATTACGAAATGCTATCCTATTCATTGAATGACAAGCAGCACAGACTTCTTTATACACTTTATAGCCTCGTTGAATTGACTCTCTATCGAAAGATCCGGTAATTCCATCAAATTTCCAGTCCATTTTTTTATTTGGTGATGGCTTGAATTCTTCTGCATACACAAAATTAGCAAAAAACAATATGCAAAGTATAGCTAACATACTTCTCATCAGCATTACTTCATCTCCGGCACAGAATCACTTAAGGTTTTTGGTGGTTCTTTTGGCTTTTCATATTTACTAAGCAGTGGTAAAATTATTACAAAATATGCAAAATAATAAAGAGTGGATAGCCTACTCATAGTGATGTAAGGCTCTTTCACCTCTTGTCCTCCAAGCCAGGCAAGAAGTGCAAAATTTATTGCGAAAACCCAAAAAAATTTTTTGAACACTGGGCGATAAGCACCACTTTTAACTTTTGATTTATCAAGCCAAGGTAACAAAAACCAAACTAAAATAGACGCAAACATGGTAAGCACACCAGTAAGTTTATCTGGAATTGAACGTAGCATTGCATAAAAAGGTAAAAAGTACCACTCTGGCACTATATGTACCGGAGTGACCATAGAATCAGCTTCTATATAATTGTCTGGATGTCCAAGATAATTAGGAGCATAGAAAACAAATGCAAACAAAACTACAAAAAACAGACCAAAAGTTATGCAATCCTTGACTATATAATAAGGATAGAGAGGAATGGTATCCTTATCTGATTTTACCTCCACTCCACTTGGGTTACCAGAGCCAAACCTATGCAGAGCTATCACATGAAGCATAGCTAAAGCAATAATAATGAAAGGCAGAAGATAATGCAGAGCAAAAAAACGGTTAAGTGTTGGATTATCAACGGAAAAACCACCCCATAACCATATAACTATTTTATTGCCAATTAAAGGTATAGCTGAAAATAAGTTGGTTATGACTGTTGCACCCCAGAAACTCATTTGTCCCCAAGGCAATACATATCCCATAAAGGCAGTTGCCATCATTGCAAAAAATATAAATATACCAACAAACCACACCATCTCTCGTGGCCTCTTGTAAGATCCGTAATATAATCCACGCATTATATGAACATAGACTACCATAAAGAAGAGCGATGCTCCAACAGCGTGAGTGTAGCGTATTAACCACCCGTAATTCACATCTCGCATTATGCGCTCTACACTATTAAACGCATAATCAACATGCGGAGTGTAGTGCATAGCAAGAAATATACCTGTTATTATTTGTAAAATTAGCGCTATACCAGCCAAAGAGCCAAAGTTCCAAGCATAATTTAAGTTTTTTGGCACTTGGTAAGAAGCAGTGTGTTTCAAAAAAGAAAATATAGGCAATCTATATTCTATCCACCCTAATATGCCTTTTTCTTCTTCTATCGTTGTTTTTTTTTTCTGCATAACTTAAAGCTTTCTCTACCTTTAACTCGTTTTATTGTAGCAACTTATCCTTTACACACAAATAAAAAGTTTAAAGCGATATTAATTACTACCTCTTCAGCAACCTATCACGTGCCGCATTTAATTTCTGTGCAAAATACTCTGAGCCTCCTTTATCTGGATGAACTAATTTCATTAAATTTTGATATGCTTTATTAATTTCATTTTGACTTGCCTCAGGATTCAGCCCCAGTATCTTTAATGCCTCATCTTTGGACATGTTATCACCAGTGTAATTTTCAGTATAACTTCTACTGCTATTAAATTCGTTCAAAAACTTACTCAATATAGAGTTCATCATGAAACTTATGTTATTTTTTTTTGTCAGGAAAAGAAAAAATACAACAACGCTAGGCAAAACAAATGTAACTACTATGAATACTAAAAAAAGAAAAAAGATGAATGACATGTATATTTTTTTATCATTTTATGATTAAATAGTAACAATTATAATTGTCATGGTAAATAACATGTTCATCCAGATTGAAGAAACACCAAATCCAAACACACTGAAATTTCTCCCTGGATTTGCAATTCTAAACGAAGGAGAAACGGCTGATTTTTCAAATGCAGATGAAATAAAAAACTCCAAGCTAGCAGCAAATCTTTTTCAAATAGAACATGTGGTAAGAGTGTTTTTTGGTCATGATTTTATTTCAGTAACAAAATTGGGTGGAATTAATTGGGATACATTAAAAGTAGAAATTTTAACTACAATCATGGATCACTTTACTTCAGGTGGAAGAGCACTAGATAAAGAAGGAGTAAATGATAATAATATACCGGATGAAGAATTTTTTGATAAAAATGATATAGAAATTGTAAATAGAATAAAAGAATTGATGGAAAGTTATATCAAACCTGCAGTTGCTCAAGATGGTGGCGATATCAAATTTCGTGGCTATAAAGACGGGATAGTCTATGTTGAGTTACAAGGAGCTTGCTCTGGATGCCCAAGTGCTGCAATTACTTTAAAGCAAGGAGTGCAGAATATGCTGAGCTACCACATACCAGAGGTTGCAGGTATAGAGACCACACTATGACTAATCAAACGGTTAGAGGAACAAAAGATCTCCTGTTTGATGAATGGTACAAGTTTAAACACATAGAGCAAACAACAAGCAGAATCTCAAGTCTATATGGCTTTTTGCCTGCTCAAACTCCGATATTTGAATATACGGAAGTTTTCACAAAGACTTTAGGTGATAGCTCAGACATCATCACTAAAGAGATGTACACCTTTAATGATAAAGGGGGAAAGAGCATAACTTTACGTCCTGAGTTCACTGCAGCGGTTGTTAGGCTATTAATTGAAAAAAAACTGCAAACGCCGATAAAATTATTTTCAACAGGGCCTGCATTTCGTTACGAAAGACCGCAAAAGGGAAGACAGAGGCAATTTCATCAGATAAATTTTGAGGTTTTTGGTGTAGAAGATTCAAAAGCCGATGTTGAATTGATATCACTCGCTCAGCACTTACTAACTGAATTTAGCATCAATAAAAATGTAAAGCTGGAAATCAACTCTTTAGGTGATAGTGAAACAATAACTAAGTATAGAGAAGCTTTGATCTTATACTTTACAAAGTATCAAAACGATCTATCAGAAGATAGCAAAAATAGGTTGATCAAAAATCCACTCAGAATACTGGATTCTAAGGATGAGAAAGATAGATTAATAATTTCTGATGCGCCTAAAATCAGTGATCACTATACAAAAGAATCTTCATATTTCTTTGACCAGGTGTTAAATGGACTGCAAGCTCTTGGCATACCTTACACTGTAAATAGCAAATTAGTTCGAGGTCTAGACTATTATTGTCACACAGTATTTGAATTTGTCACAGAAGATTTAGGTGCACAAGGGGCAGTTTTTGCCGGTGGAAGATACGATAATTTAGTATCTTCAGTAGGTGGAAAACACACTCCAGCGATAGGATTTGCAGGAGGTATTGAACGCATAATGGAGTTAATCAATTATTCTCCGAAAGAAGAGCGACCTATTTACCTAATTCCGATCGGCAGAGAGGCTGATGAACATGCTCTAACACTTGCGAATGAATTGCGCAGAAATGGTTTATATGTAGTCTACGAATATAGCGGAGCACTTAAAAACCGAATGAAAAAAGCAAATCAAGCAAATGCTAAAGCTGCTTTAATCTTTGGCGATGAAGAATTGAGTAGTAAAACTTTAAAGATCAAAAACATGGATACAGGTGAAGAAAAAATAATTGCTCGCGATAACACAATAGAAAACATCAATTAAGAGCAATGCAAATGTTTTTCTTAGTCAGCTATAGAAGAAAATTCGTCTGCACAAGAATTTTTCATAGCATTCAATGTATCATAATCTGTAAAATCTAATTTTACTGGTGTGATAGTAATAAATCCTTTTTTTATTTTATTTACACTACCACTGCCTGAGTGCTCTCGAGACCAATTTAAGCTAAAAAAGCCATTCGAATTTTCAGTAAAAGTTAAATCCCCATCAATGTTATATTCACCTTGTTCAGCAAATTCTACTCCTTTTACTTTTTCCGTAGCAGGAAAATTTACACTCATCACTATGTTTTTAGGCCAACCAACCTTAACTAGCTTGGCAATAACCTTTGGTGCAAAAACCTTTGTATTGTGCCAGTCTATTTTATCATGATAAACTTGGCTCAGCGCAATAGAAGGTATAGACCTTGCAGCACCTTCCATTACAGCACCAATTGTTCCTGAATAACAAATATCGTCCCCGACATTTGATCCAATATTTACTCCGGACAATATTAAGTCTGGTTTTTTATTCATAACTTTATTTAGCGCAATAATGACACAATCTGCAGGAGTACCAGACACACTAAATTCCCTTTCACTATGTTGGTTTATTCCAATAGATTGTTTCACTGGATAATCAAGAGATCTTGCAGCCCCGCTTCTATCAGTATCTGGTGCCACTATCCATATTTCTGACGCAAAATTCCGTGCAATCTCTTTGAGTAATTTTATTCCTTCACTTCCAAAGCCATCATCGTTTGTTATCAATATTATCATATACAATACTCAGCTATACAGTTCCAAATTATGTAAATCACTGGCTGTAAATAAACTCATGAGGCTTTAAGTTTCTTTGCATAACTATGAACTGTAACAAAGAACCTGCTGTAAATCAATAGATTTCTTGCACAGGCTATAACTGTCATTACAATAGAAACGAAAAAACCTACTTGACAAACTCCGCCAGCCCCCTTATCATGGTACTGAAGGTATTCAGTTATCTTCATCTGTGCAGATTAAACAGCAAGAAAACAACGTAGTTGGCGTCTTATTTTTAATTTTTTGCACTATGTGCACCTTATGTCTTCACAATATTTCTAGGTTTTTACCTATATAAGCTGAAA
This sequence comes from Wolbachia endosymbiont (group A) of Urophora cardui, assembly GCF_964028435.1. Taxonomy (NCBI): domain Bacteria; kingdom Pseudomonadati; phylum Pseudomonadota; class Alphaproteobacteria; order Rickettsiales; family Anaplasmataceae; genus Wolbachia; species Wolbachia endosymbiont (group A) of Urophora cardui. The sequence goes on along the minus strand of NZ_OZ034774.1, from coordinate 101,675 downwards.
CGCGCTTATAAGTCGTTTAAGACAGTATAGTACGCCAATTTGCAGGATTAGAGAGTGAACACTAATTACCACGGGGTTTCTTTTGCCTTTTTTTCTGCTTAGTAAATTTCTTAAACATTTATGACTAAAGGTTAGTTGCATTAAAAAGCAGCTGAGTCGCGGTTATTAAACGTTTAAAACATAAAAAAACGCCAATACTGAAAATAGACAATGACTAGGGCTTCTTTTGCCTTTTTTTTTGTTTGGTAAATTTCTTAAATATTTATGGCTAAACGACAACCGTCATCCCGCTACGTGTTAGCGGGATCTCTTGTTAGCGGCTGAGATACCGCGAATGAATCGCGGTATGACATGTTGCTTGGATCAGCTATAGTATTTCTTAAAATTAATAATAAATTTCTTGGCTAGCAAGAAGCTGTAAATTTTTTTGCGAGACCTAAGCCGCTTTTGATATAGCTAAAGGTTTACTGACAATCGTCTCATTCCACTACCTGCTGACTTACTTTCTGCTTAGCATATCCATCAAATCAGATTCTTTGAGTTTACTATGGTCAACTTTACTGAACTTATTTACCACAGAGCTCATTTGATTATACTGCTTAATCAGAAGATTAACTTCAGTTACACTTGTTCCGGACCCCTTAGAAATTCTAAGTCTTCTTTTGCCATTTAAAATATCTGGATTTTGCCTTTCTTTTTCGGTCATTGAGTTTATGATGGCTATATATTTTTTCACTTTATTGTCATCTGGCACACTGCTACTTAGCTTTTTTGTGAATGAACTAGGGATGAATTTCATTATGTTGCTAATGCCATCCATTTTACTCAGAGTTTTTAACATTCCCACTAGGTCGTTTAGGTCGAATTTACCCTTTTTTACTTTCTTTTGTAACTTATCAATTTCTTCCTGACCAACAATCTCAGCAGCTTTTTCAACCAATGAGACAACATCACCCATGCTAAGTATCCTTTTTGCAATTCTATCGGGATAAAAATCATCGAGGTCACTTAATTTTTCACCACAAGCAATAAATTTAATTGGACAATCGGTGATCATTTTCATAGAAAGAGCAGCACCACCACGTGCATCACCATCAACGCGGGTGAGAATAATGCCGGTTACACCTATTACCTCATTGAATGATTTGGCAATGTTGACCGCATCCTGGCCTATCATTGCGTCGGCTACTAAAATAACTTCTGCAGGTGAAGCTATTTCCTTTACGGCTTTCAACTCATTCATCATATTATTGTCAATATGAAGCCTGCCTGCGGTGTCTAGTATTAATACATCATAATTATCGTTCTTTGCTGCTGCCAGTGCCCTTTTTGTAATTGCAATAGGCCCCTCATTTATTACTGTAGGTAAAGTTTGTACGTCTATCTGTTTACCCAGCACCTCAAGTTGTTTTTGGGCAGCCGGCCTATAAATGTCTAAAGAGGCAAGCATCACTTTTTTCTTTTGCTTTTTTAGCTTTAAAGCAAGCTTTCCTGAGGTAGTTGTTTTACCTGCACCTTGTAAGCCCACCATCATAATCACAGCAGGGGGTTTAACTGCTAGATTTAAGTCACTTTTCCCTGATCCGAGAACTGCAACTAAATTATCCTGCACAATTTTAATTATCATTTGTGCTGGAGAAACACTTTTTATGACTTTTTCCCCAATCACTTTATCTTTAATGTCGTTGATGAATTTTTTTGTAACTTCAAGTGAAACGTCAGCTTCAATTAAGGCTATGCGTATTTCACGCATGGCAAGATTAAAATCATCTTCAGAAATGATCGACTTTCCTCTTAGTTTACTAAATACAGAATTTAAACTTTCAGTTAACGATTTAAACATAATAGCGTTAGTAGAATACTCATTAAAAAGAGAGAAGAAGCTGAAACAAAACTCACTGAGTTATAACCCAGCACTTCTTTAAGTTTAGTAATATTATTAAAGTATAAACTAGTAAGTGAATTAGTCAAGTTTTGCACTACGCTGGCAAATATTTCTCTAGTTTTAGAGACTAACTGATTGAACAGCAAGACAATATAGGGTATGAAAGCTCTAAAAGTCCAATCAACATCCATTTTAAAATTTATTCTCGGGTAAAATAACTTGCGTAAAGGAATAAACAATAAAGTGGTACATAATAACAAATTAAATTGCGACAAAATATTTTTTGTGTTGTACACAAAATCGAAAATCGAAGATTTATTGTAAATAGGTAAGTAAGGATTGCCAGTGATTACGCATATAAATGCTAAAATGATCATAGTCATTTTGCTCCCCCTCTCTGCTAAAGGTTTTGACTTACTTTTTGCAATAAATAAGTAATAAAGAAACTTTAGCCCCACGCTTAAATGAAGCAGCAAATTTAGAACCTTATATAAATTTTTATACCCTTTTAAGGCAACAGTGTTCATTTCAATTTCAGCTGTGATATATGATTTACTGATAAATCCAGCGGTTCCAGGAAATGCAGCCATTGTAAGTATTGCGATTATAGCACACATGCCTTCCACTGACATCAGTTTACCTACTCCATTAAAACTAATTGTTTTTGTTCGTGAAATAATCGAATTGCTGACCACAAACAATAATGATTGATAAACAAGAGAGAAGATTATATGCAGTATCAAAATTGGTATTGCCTTTTCCGAAGGGCTGAGTAAACCTCCTGCAATAATCAGCAAGCCCATTTGTCCTACAATATTATAGCATAAAAATCTACGAATATTTTGCTCAAGAGAAGCAAATATAATGCTGTAAATTGCAGTGATGGCGCCTACAAGCGCTAATATTTCAGTACAATCTTGCCATAGGTTATAAGTGTGTAAAAGCATCACTAAAAAAGAGACTTTAGTGGTAAATAAAGAGAGATATGTAGTGCCATGTAGCGATGCAGCAGGATATGCATCAACAACCCAAAACGAAAAAGGGAAACAAGCGCAGTTTATCAATAAACCTAAAATTATCAGGTTAGTACTTTGCAGTGCCAATCCTGCTGTTAATATAACTCCAACGAAAAAGTGTACACAAGCGTACCTTATTGCAGGTCCACTATCTCTACAGCCAGCTGCGATAGTAAAAAATGCACTGACGGTCATTAATTCACAGAATATTATAACCAATATCATATGTTCAGATAAAACTGCATAAAGTGAACTAATAGTGTAAGCAGCAAAAGATAGCATCTCTGAAAAAGTCAAATTTTGTGCTGGTAGAACAGCTAAAAATGCAACTGATAAAAAAGATATTAGTATGATACGAAAAGATAAATCAAAATCTAGAATTGGGAGAGACCAATTTACTGCAATGCTCAAATTTTCAGGTAATTTTAGGACTATAACTATTAATATAGTCAGTAGGAGTAACAGTGACGATTTACAAAGTTGCACAATAATTTAAACCAATATGGTTTATGCTATCTCAATATATGAATAAAATCAATTTGCATATTAACCACTAATTAAACTAATTATCATATAATTATATCAGAGTTTAGAGGGTTATAGAGAAACCGGTCAGATTAGGTTTTTAATCTAATCTGACCGATAGCTTTAATAGTGAGGTAAGCTTTAATATAGCATTCTTAATTCACAATGCTACACTCGTGCATAATTTATTTTTAATTTGTGCACGAGCGTTAGTAAGTTATTTACTTTTTGAAATAAAATTTGGCATCACTTTAATATCCAGACTTAGTAAACCTCAGTTGGGCTTCCAGTTGGACCCATAAGAATTACTTGTTCACCTTCTTTAAAACATTTACATAAATTAGTGGAACCGCCAGTTTCAAGCACAATAGTGGAAATAATTCCTTTTTTTTTGTCTACTTCAGTGCCGGTTACGGCTATACCTTCCATAGCAAGGTTTGTATTATTGGCTTTTCTGCTATTGGTTTCAAAATTTTGCAACCTAAAGAATTGTCCAGGTTTAAAATTCTTTGCCGCAAGTGGTGCTTTGATCACTATTTCCACAACTTTGTCTGTTAAATATTGAACTTTTATAACCTTTGCAGTGAATTGCTCTTTGATTTTATTGAAAAATTCTTTGTTAGCCAGATCTTCAACGCTTGACCACGCATTTTTTTTCTGGATCTCAGTGTCAGCTACTTGGATGACATCTTTTTTGGTGAAAGTTACTCTTACATTACAACATTCATACAATTGTGCATATGACTCCGAGATTCTAGCTGGAGTGACAGAAACGAAGCTATTAACTCTATTCAAAAGCTGGGAAATAATAGGGTAGCCGTTCTTAGCACTTGCCATAGCTTTCACGACGCTGCCGCTATACGAAGGATGAAGATCACCAAAAAAGCTAATTGTTTTATTGCCTTGCTTATATACTAATATTCTGTCTTTATTCTGCATCTTAGGAGAAAATATTGGATCTATTTCTTTTCCTGATGAATTCAAATGAGTAAAATACCCATTGCTTAATTTAAAATGCTTTTTATCTTCTGTTGCAATAACTGTATTTGGCTCAGTACCTGCTGCTATAAAAATAGAACGTGCTTTCATGCATTTGATTTCGCCGGATTTTGTGTCTATTAGTTTTATTGATTCAGCATGATTATATTTATCCGTCACAACTTCAACTGGCTCTAAGTTTTCAATAAAGTAAATCCCTTCTGACAGTGCATTTTGCACCTCTTCGCTATTTAATCGATAACTTGGCGAATCTTTTAGCTCTTTTCTATATACAACTTTCACTCCCCCCAAACTCTGCATTAACTCTAATATTTTTATTTCTCTACTCTCTTTTTTTGCTAACTTTTGCTTTTCTCGGATCAATTGTGCGTGCGATATAAACTCATTCGCAATTTCGCGCTCTTCCTCTGTCCAATCTTTTTCAACATAGTCTTTTCCATATTTACCAACTAATACCTCGTAACGAAGAAGAAATTTTTCTACTTGAATTGGATAATACGCTAAAGCTTCAGTAGCAGTGTCAATTGCAGTAAGCCCAGCCCCTATTACAACTATCGGCATACGAACTTGCAGATTTGCTATAGAATCAAATTTAAGAGCGCCAGTCAGTTGTAACGACATAAGAAAGTCAGATGCCATACGCACTCCACGAGCTAGCATATTCTTTATTTTTATCATTCGAGGCTTACCTGAGCCAAGCGCCAAGGCGATGTGATCAAAACCTAGATTGAAGCTATCTTTCACGGTAATTGTGCCACCAAAACGAATGCCGCCATAAATTGCAAAATTTTCACGTCTTTCTAGTAATAACCTGATAATTTTTAAGTAATTTTTATCCCACCTAGAAGTAATGCCATATTCTGCCACTCCACCAAACCCACCTGCCGTGCGTTCACTCAATTTTTCGTGTTCAAAATCTTTAATTAGCTGGAAATTATCGATTAAAGGTTCAATCTTTAGTCCATCAATGGCGATAACGTTATGCCCATCATTCAACAAATGATGAGCTAAATTAAAACCAGCAGGACCAAGGCCTACAACTAGAACGTTTTTTCCGGTGTTTTCCCTTGGCAATGAACGCTGAAAATTTAAAGGATTCCAACGGCTGAGCAGAGAATATATTTCAAATCCGTACGGTAAACTAAGCACATCATCCAAAATCCTTGTTTCAATCATTGGCACATTCACGGGTTCTTGTTTCTGATATATGCACGAGTTCATGCAGTCATTGCATATTCTGTGCCCAGTAGCCGCACATAATGGGTTATCTATCATCACAATTGCAAGGCTTGCTATGCTGTAACCTTCGCTTTTCACCAGATTCATTTCTGATATTTTCTGTTCTAGTGGACAGCCATGCAGCTCAACTTTTAGTGGGGACTGTTTAAAAGTATTGTCGTTATTAATTAGCCCCTTTGAGCAGCTGTCCTTATTTTGCTTGTGACAGAATATGCAGTAGTGAGCGTTATCTAATGCTTTGTTCAAACTCACCTTTTTGCTTGTTAGATCAAAACCATATCGTCTTTTTACTTCATTTGAATACAGCACTTCAACTTTGTCTACTTCTTTTTTAGAAAATGGTATGAGATTTTCATGGTCAATTTTCCTATGGATACTAAAGAGTATACTCCGTTTATTTTTTACTCTCCACACTGCATATTGTGCCGCAAGTTCTATTTCTTCTTTGTGATTTTCTTTATCTTCAAACCAATGCATCACCTGCTCGGCAAAATTTTTTTCTGTTGTTGGCAAAGTGAGAAAATGACTTAGTTTGTTAGTAATATCTATATTCGCCACATTAATGTATTTCTTCAATGCGTAGCGTTGGACAAATAACCTTTTGCATTTATATATCACAGCAAAGTCATTGTGTTTTTTCTTTAGCTCTTCTATTTCTTTTTCAATGTTGAAAAGTTTTGCAATAAACTCGTCAAATAAATATGAGAGGTCTATTATTAACTGGCTATCACCAATCTGATTTTTCCTTGCTTCAATTAATGAACAAAACAAGCTTTCATCACATGATTTAATATAATTCAAAAATGTCTCATCCAATTTTATTAATCCACTGCGAGTATATAAATTTGAAAATGAGATATTAAGCTGCATTATATAGTATGCACACTGTCTTTTGTATATTACGTATTTTGTAGCATAGCTAAAATCGTTGCTTCTGCAACCTTTTCTTCACCAACACACGCAATACACTCAAATTTACATGCACTTAAACGTGCGTTTTTAACATTAGCTTGCAGAATCAGTGTGTCCCCTGGAGTGACTGGCTTTCTGAATTTTGCATTTTCAATAGACATAAAGTAAATAGCTTTGTTTTCTATTGTACCTTGACTTTCTTTACCAAGAACACATATAGCAGATGCTTGAGCTAGCGATTCAATTATCAAGACTCCTGGCATTATTGGATGACCATGGAAATGACCAATAAAAAATGGCTCATTAAAAGTCACATTTTTGATTGCTTTTATACTTTTACCAGGATCACACTCTATAACCCTATCTACTAAGAGAAACGGATAAGAATGTGGTAGTATTTTTATAATATCACTGATATTAAATTGCATAAGCCTACTCAATGCCTTTTAAAGCAAATTCAGGTATTTCCTTGTTTATATTGTTTAATACCATATCCGATAAATCAACTTCATCCATAGAGTATAAAACTTGTTTCTTTTTTGAAATAAATAGTACTAAATCTATGTTGTTTTTTTCTGCCGTTTTTTTAGCAACTTCTTTTATCTTGTTAAAAACACTCTCTACTGCATCTCTATAACTTTCTTCTAAATACAACATTTTTTCAGCGTAAGCATCTCTAGCATTTACAGTATGCTTATTAAACTGTTCTGTCTTTTCCTTTTTTGCTTCTTCTGACAAAAGTTCAAATTCTTCTTTTGATGGCTTAAGTTTTTCTAACTCACTTTCAAATTCTTGTTGTAATCTAGAATTCTGCTCCTTTATTTGTTGTTGTATGTTTCGCAGAGCAAGAGATTCATTGATAACTTTATCACTATCAATAATGGCAGCCTTTGTGTTCTGAGGTTGATATCCTGCAAACTTATACCCCACAAATAAGGAAATAATTAAGGCAATAACTGATATAAATAACTGTATATATTTCATTCAAATCCCCGCTTCAATAGAAAACTTAACATTTGGTGATGGTATTATATCATAAGATTCCTTTACTAAAGGAAACCCAAAATCTAATCTAAGTCTACCAAAAGGAGAAGGCATTGAAAAGCCAAAACCTGGTGACACTCTTATAAGCTTACTATCATTATATGGATCTTTATATTTCTCATTTTTATCATCTAAGCCAAAAAGTGTTGCATAGTCAACAAATAATGAGCCTTTGATACCAGCATAGTCATATAGTTTGGGTAGTGGAAAATCTACTTGCTGTGTTAAATTAAAATAAGTTTTGCCTCCCAATGAGCTTTTATTTTTGTCTTCTGCTCTTGGTCCAATGCCGGAAAGGTCAAACCCTCTAATCTCATTACCCCCTTTAAAAAAGTGCTGGCCAATGTTTAGATCTTCATCGGTATAAGAAAAAATATGACCTGCTGCCATCTTAAAGCGTAGTATTATGCTATCGTCAATTTTACTTAATATAGGATGCGTGTAAAAAGACAAGAACTCAGATTTTAGGAAGTTTACATTCCCTCCCAATCCTGAAATATCCTGACTTAAGCGCAGTAAATACCCTTCTTTTGGAGTATAGAGGTTATCCAGTTTATTATACGCTAATGTGTATCCTACTGATGAAATCTGATGTTCACCTTCTTGCCCCTTTATTATATCAGAGATGTCATTGTCTTTTCCATCCTTATTATCCATATGTATACGGTTATACTTGTAAGAGTAGCGAATGGAATTAGTTAAGTTTTCTATAACTTTGTATGATAATTTTGTTGAAAACCCCATGTCACAACTGTCGAAGCTAGTGTGTGGTTTATCTTGTTTTTCATAAAATACGCCCACACCTAGTGATGTATCAGAATCGTTAAAATTATTTTCAACAACCTCTACATTAGTAGAAAGTGAATATTGATTTTTCTCAAGAGCAAAAGAGAGCTCTTTACCACTACCAAATAAATTACGATCTGTGAAATCAGTTTTTACAAATGCTCCACCAGGAAAGGACATACCTCCTGCTAAAGATAATGAAGCAGTTCTTTTTTCTTTAACATTTAAGTCAAGATTTACTGCATTGTCATTAACTGCGTAACTATTTACTTTCACTGTTTCAAAAAAATCACTACTAATTAGTTTTTTACGTGATTTTTGAATCTCAGATATATTGTATGCATCACCTTCTGCAACACTTAGCTTACTTCTGATCACTTTATCTAAAGTGCGATCGTTACCATCAATTGTAATTTGATTTATATAAATCTTTTTACCCGGCAGCACTCTGTAGGTCACATCTACAACATTGTCACGTTGTGCATACTCTGGATTAACTTTTGCAAATATATATCCTTTCTCATTTAAATACTTGTTTATTTTTTCTACTGTATTATTAATTTTAACTCTATTAAATATCTTATCGTTTTCCTCTGTTATAAAGTCCAATATTTCTTCTTTTAGGCTTAAATCCTGAATTTCAGTTTCAATATTAACCTCATTATTTCCAAACAAATATTGCTGTCCTTCGTCAATCAAAAAAGTCAATTCTATCTGATTGTTATTATCAATCTCAACAATCGGTTGAATATTATTTTGAATATATCCCTTAGACGAATAAAAACGATCGAGCAATTCTGTGTTAATCAATAAATATTGTGGTGAATAACGAGTTCCGCCCTTAAACATGGCTCTAAATAACTTACTAAATATGTCATTACTATGCACTTTAATAGCTTGCTCTAGCTCGTTTTCAGAAAAGTTTTTGTTACCTATAAATCTTATATCCTTAATTTTAGAGGTTTTACCTTCTTTTATTTTAAAAATTAGATTGACCCTATTACTATCAAGCTTATTCAGCTCATATGCAACGTTAACACCAACCTTACCGTTATTTCTATAAGTAGTGATTAAATTCATTAAATCGTTTTGCAATTTTGTTTCAGTGAAAATAGTTAGCGATTTTGATTGAATTACATTATTTAGCAGCTCTTTGCTGTTAAATAATTTATTACCCTTTAATATTATCTTGTTAATTAGTGGATTTTCTTGAATTTTTACTACTAAATTTTTTTTATCATCGATATAAGCGTTAACACTAGCAAACAACTTTGTTTTATATAAACCTTTTATAATCGAATCTATATCATCGTCGTCTACATAGCTACCAGGTTCTAACTTTATATAAAACCCTATTGTTTGATTGCTTACTCGCTCATTGCCAATGCATTTGATATCTTTTATCTGTACTTTTTCCTTATTTTCTAAAGCAACAAGTAGAGCGGGAAAGGAGATAAAAATTACTATTAGTATGTAAAATAGCTTTTTCATATTTATTTTAAAAAAGACTCCTAATATCATTCGAAATTGCAATTGCCATCAGCAAGAACAAAATGAAAGCACCAAAGGTAGCCTCATATTTTTGATATTTCAAACTTAAATCTCTACGTATAACTGCTTCTATAATATAACGAAATAAATGCCCACCATCCAGTAGCGGAATTGGTAGCAAGTTAATCGCAGCTAAATTAGCTGAAATAATTGCCATGAGATACACAACCATAATAAATCCTTTTTTGGCTGATTGCCCTGAATATTTTGCAATTTTTATTGGTCCACCTATTTCACTTGCACTTCTCTTACCAACGATAATTTGAAAGATAGCTTTGATCGTTAAGCACATAGTGTGGTAAGTTTCACTTACTGATAAGCTCACAGCCCCAAGAAAAGATGACTGCTTTAATGTATTGACTGAAATAATCCCTATAGTTTCTCTTTCTATTATGTTGCCAAAAACATCTCTACTCTCAATTGTCAATGGAGTCAGGCTAGTTCTACGCTCCTCATTATTTCTGCTATATTTAATTTCCATTCTCGTCTTGGGGTGCGACATTATCACACGTGAAATATCTTCAAAGTATTTTATTTTATGTTCATTGATTTGTGTAATAGTGTCACCTGGTAATAGGCCAGCTTGTTTGGCTGCACTTCCTTCAATTACATCCCTAATCACCGGTGGAGTGCGGTAATAACCTGCCGTGCTAAAAAATATTGTAAAAGCTATAACAGCAAGTATCATATTTGCAAAAGGTCCTGCAAAAACCACTGCTGCTTTTTTATACCGCGGTTTTGTATGAAATGAATACAACTTTTCTTCTTCAGTTAATTCTTTTTGATCAGCTGGGACACTCGCTGCATTAGTATCCCCTAACATTTTAACATAACCACCCAATGGAACAGCGCTTAGTTTCCATCTAGTTCCAGACTTATCGTTAAAACCAAAAATTTCAGGACCAAAACCTATAGAAAAAGATTCAACTTTAACTTTGCATGCTTTGGCAACAACATAATGCCCATATTCATGCACAAACACTATAACAGAAATGATTAAGGCAAATGACAAAAAACAATATATTCCATCGCTAAATTGATGAATAAGATTAGAAATTAATTCCACCTGTATATTTAGATCTTAAACAAATGTTAAGTATATTAAAACGCGCCTCGCTTGACAAGTATTTAGTTTAACTTTTAAATTAAAAAAAAGTTTAATTGTAATGACAGATACCTCACTACTCAGAAGAAAATTGATGTATAGAAGCTGGCATAGGGGTTGCAAAGAAACCGATATACTTTTAGGGCATTTCGCATTGAAATATCTTGATAAATTTTCCTTGAGCGAACTAATCGAATACGAAAAAATAGTTGATCTTGATGATTACGAATTATATTGTTACATAACTCGTAAGACAAACCTCCCTCCTGGCTTAAATAGTCAGATAGTCAATTTAATTGCTTGCTTTATTGAAGCTAATCCTTTATGCACTCAAGATTAGTGATAATCTTATTTACCTTATCTAGTACCTCAATATATTCTATTCTTTTCTCGTTTCTATACTTTTCGCGCTCTTGATTTGCTTCATCCAACCGCTTTGTTAATTCTAAAATTTTATCCTCAAGAATTAGCGCTGCAAGTAAGAAATTTAATGCATCCGAACCCTTACCTCCAGTTTTTTGAGATACAGAACCAACTAGCTTGTCAAAACTATTAGCAAGACGTAATAAATGGCTCTTTTTCCCACTTTCGCAAGATATTTTGTATGTGTTATTACGTATAACTATTTCTACTACTTGCATATGGTGCTAAAAATTTCTATCGTACAGTATAAACTCAAACCCCTACTTTCATCTTATTTATGGTATAAATTTTTATTCATTTATCAAATCAGATAATTTTTTACTGCTACGAAAATATGTTTTAAAGTATTGATTCTTTGTAAACTTCTGTAACATTAAATGGCTTGTTTCTTTCAAGTTATAACTTCTAACTGAAAAAGAACCAAACCCCCTAATTTCAACTCTATTATGATGCTTCAATGTGCTTGAAAGTATCCCAAAAAATCTATCAACTATAGCTGCTATAACAATCTTATCTAAAAAAGGATGTCTTTTTGCTACCCTCGCTATTATATCAGACTTTGTTGCCATTTATATGAAGCCAAAATAAGTAAACCTTATCACTTAGCAGATAATACTATGTTATATTCTTCAACACCCAATACTTCAACTTCTATTTTTTCTGATATAGAGAACTTTTTATTTTCCGGTAAATGCTCTTGATCTATTAGAAGGGTTACATCGTTCTCAACTTCAACGACCAGTCCATTATCTTCTCTCTTACCTACAATAACCTGTATTTTATCGCCTACCTTAACTTTCTTTATCAGTTCTTCAAGAGGATCATACTCTATTTGTTTTATTCCAAGATAAATTCTTGCCCGATTCACGTTAGCCCTTATTACTTTTGCTTCTATTTTATCACCTACATTATACTTCTTTATCTCATCTGAGCTATTTTTAGACCAACTTAAATCTTTCACATATATTGTCCCTTCTACGTTCTCATCTATTTCAGAATCATTGAAAGCAACAGATACATATGAGCCGGTATTATTCTTCACTTCACCAGAAACAATAGAACCAGGAGGATATTTCTTGATAAATACTTGCCAAGGGTTGTCTACACACCTTTTCATGCTTAAACTCATCCTACTCTTAGCAATGTCAATACTGAGAATTTTTACATATACTTCTTGTCCCCTTGTTACAAGACTACTAACTGGTAAATTACTCTTAACCCAAGTTATTTCTGACGAGTGCACTAAACCTTCAATTCCAGGTCTAAGCTCAACAAACAATCCATAATCTTCTATGCTTGTTACATAACCCTTATGCACACTATCAACTGGATATTTTGACTCTGCATCTTGCCAAGGGCTATCTTCTAGCTGCTTCACACCCAAGGAAATTTTAGCATTTTCCTTATCTATTTTTATAATTTTAACTTTTATAGTCTGGCCACAAGCAAAAACTGCAGATGGATGACTCACTCTACTCCAAGAGATATCTGTAATATGTAGCAATCCATCTATAACTCCCACTACATCTGATTCATGAATACCGACAAATACACCGTAATGAGTGATGCTTTTTATTTTTCCTTCTATTATATCGCCTTCATTTAAAGATTCTAAAAATTTAATTTTTTCACCAGCGTGCAATTTTTCTAACACCAGCTTTCTTGATACTACAATATTACCTTGCTTCTTATCCATTTTAAGCACGATGAACTTTTGTTCAGTTTCAATAAGGTGCTTCGCGTCTTTTACTTGCTTCAAATCCACATGACTCAGCGGTAAAAAAGCGCTTATTCCGTCACCAAGATCAACAATAAAACCACATTTAATTGAGAGTTTAATAACTCCGCTTACTTCAGCTCTTGTAACTGTATCTTCTTCCAACTTATTCCATTTCTCGTCTCTAATTGCTTTTTCACGGCTAAGAACAACATTACCATGATAATCTTCAATTCTTTCCACATAAACTCTAATTTTCGAGCCAATAATGATCTCATCATTACAACCGAGTTCCTTGATCAGAATTCTCCCGTCAGACTTTAAACCAATATCAACCACAACGTCGTTAGGGTTTATTCTTGTAATTACACCTTCTACCACATCTCCTTCTTTAATTTTGTTAACAAAAGAATCTTCAAACAAGGCATTATCTTGATCCTCAAATTGGCCTTGACATATCTCTTCTATAAACTTGTTTGATGATAGCTTTCTGATAGTAACCGGTAGATTTACAACTGGATCATTATTATTCATGCAATGTGACCTTTAATTTAAACTTTATTAGAACTCATATATTATATAATATTAATAATTATTGACAAGTAATTTTTCGTTAATTCATTTCGAGAATTGTTTAAGCTATATAAAATATAGTGAGAAAATTATATATGTATCAAGAATATGCTATTTAAGAATAGCAAGTGGATTAGATCGTTCTCCAGAAGGTCCAGGTTAAAACCGGATGTTGATGAAATATTGGAAAAATATTCTATTCAAAACAGCAAGGAATCTATAGAGAAGATTGTAAATTCACGAAAAAGAATATGGGTAGAAATAGGCTTTGGCAACGGTGAAAATATGCTTTACCAGGTGCTCAATGAACCTGATCTATTATTTATAGGATGTGAGCCCTACTTAAAGGGGGTTTCTCGCTTGCTAACAAACATAGAAATACAAAACATAAAAAACATTTTAATATGGACAGAAGATGCAAGAGAATTGATTGCAAATTTTCCTGACAACAGTGTTGAAAGATTCTTTATTCTCTTTCCAGATCCATGGCCAAAAAGAAGTCACAATAAAAGACGATTAATTAATACGGAATTTTTAAATTTATTAGCAAAAAAAATACTTATAACAGGGGAAATATTCATTGCAACCGATCATCAGGACTATGCAGAGTGGATAGCATCACATATAAAGCAGTGTAACTCTTTAATCTATAGGGAAGACGATTTCACAAGTTATACTCTTACAAAATACCACAAAAGAGCGCTCAAAGATCAGCGTAAAGTAAGGTTCTTTAAAGTAAGTGTTATTAATAATTTGCAGACTATGGATCAATAGAGTTTTTGCATATCTCTTTTACGTTAACTATAGATTAAAAATAATAAAAAAAGAGGGAGAAATAGAGTAAATTCCTTTAACTACTTCTCCTTATGAAGGAATAGACTTCTTGCATAACCCAAACTAATACCAATTCTCATTGTTGACCAGTCAAATAGGAGACATTGGTATGACTACTTGGATCCAGCCTTTCCATCCAAGACGGCAGTGCCCTGACTACTTGAATCCAGAAAAAAGAATGGTGTCATGAAAGTAGCTGACACTGGCTTCCATCCAAGAGGGTGTCATCCAAGTAGCCCTTTGTTGTCATCCGAGTAGCCCCTTTCTCGTCATGCCGCCGCGAACCGTCATACCGTCACGGTATCTCTTAGCCGCTAACAAGCAGCGGGATGACGAGTTACTATACCGCCGCGGTATCTCTTAGCCGCTAATAAGCAGCGGGATGACGAGCTTATCGTTATGCCGCCGCGAACCGTCATACCGTCACGGTATCTCTTAGCATAGATCCCGCTAACACGTAGCGGGATGACGAGCTTATCGTCATGCCGCCACGAACCGTCATACCGCGATTCATTCGCGGTATCTCGGCATAGATTCCGCTAACACGTAGCGG
This sequence comes from Wolbachia endosymbiont (group A) of Urophora cardui, assembly GCF_964028435.1. NCBI lineage: Bacteria > Pseudomonadati > Pseudomonadota > Alphaproteobacteria > Rickettsiales > Anaplasmataceae > Wolbachia > Wolbachia endosymbiont (group A) of Urophora cardui. Next base: position 86,513 of record NZ_OZ034774.1, on the reverse strand, counting down.
TATGACGGTTGTCGTTTAACTATAAATATTAAGAAATTTACCAAACAAAAAAAAGGCAAAAGAAGCCCTAGTCATTGTCTACTTTCAGTATTGGCGTTTTTTAAGTCTTAAACACTGCAATTTAGCTGCTTTTAAATGCAACTCACCTTTGTTTAAATGTTTAAGAAATTTACTAAGCAGAAAAAAAGGCAAAAGAAACCCCGTGTTAGCTAGTTGTCACTCTCTAATCCTGCAAATTGGCGTACTATACTGTCTTAAACGACTTATAAGCGCGTTTCAGCTTATATAGGTAAAAACCCAGAAATGTTGTGAAGACATAAGGTGCACATAGTGCAAAAAATTAAAAATAAGACGCCAACTACGTTGTTTTCTTGCTGTTTAATCTGCACAGATGAAGATAACTGAATACCTTCACTATCATAATAAGGGGGCTGGCGAAGGGTGTCAAGTAAGTTTTTTCGTTTCTATTCCCAATAAAAGTTCGTTATATGGTTATGCAAGAAGTCTAATAGCAGATTTTTAAGTTTCTCTTTAACTCTTTAACCAGCGGGCTCCCATGAGGAGAGGAGAGTAAAGATCTTTTTTCATAGATATCTTAACACTTTTTTCTTCTTTTGTAGTTGGCGGACGAGTAAGAAAGTGAACCTTTGGTGCACCACTAATTATTGCCATTGGTGTTTGCTCTGCCCCTTCTCCCATAACTAAAACAGCAGATGTTGCCAGTGCATCAAGAAGATTGACTTGTGTTACTTGCAGTGATTGATTATAAAGATCTGGCTTGCCTATATAGGAATAAAGTGGTTCAAATCCACACCAACCAAGAGCAACGCCCGTAATCCCACGACGCATAGGTGTTACATTACTATCTGTAATCAAAATACCAAGATGTTTTATGCAGTGTTTTGTCTTGAGATAATTCCATATTGACAGAGCTGTTTTCTGAACATCTTTTGGATATAGAATATATACCTCATTACCATTTGATTCATCAATACCAGCAGATGGAATTAAGATATTATCTTTAATCGTTAAACAGATACTGTGAGCCACATCAACAACTGCATCAGCTTCCCTTTTGATTAGCTCTTCTTTAGAACAAGCAGTTTTGCAAACCACTTGTTTTTGACAAATGGAAATGCTTTTTGATGTGATAGCAAGAACAACTTCCTCTTTTAACAAATTTGAAACATAGCGATCAAGAACTGCTTCTAATAACTCGCCGCATTCAATACGATGGGTGTAAATTGCTTCAACATGCATATTAACGTGTTAGCCTGCATATAGTATAATCTTTTGTTTGAGCAAGAGCGGTTTTATACCATCCATCAAGAAGTGTTAAGTTGAAATATACATCACCTTTATAAAGTCTGTGAATTTCTGTTATGATAAACTCTGAGATTAGATCATACTCCAAAAAAAGGTGCGCTATTTGTGCTCCACCAATCATAAAGACTTTAGAACTACTTTGGATTGACAAAAACTCTTGCATAGAAGAAATAATAGTGCACTTTATACCTCTATTAAAACAAGAACTTAACTTGTTACGAGAAAAAACAACAGGGATACGATCCTTCAATATGTTTTGGGGTACTATTTCAAATGTTTTTCTTCCCATAACAATAACTTGTTTGTCAGTCACCTGACGAAAATGATCTAACTCACTTGGATAATGCCAGGGCAATCCATTATTTATTCCAATTACCCCCTTGGGATCAACAGCCATAATTCCGATAACTATCATCCCTGTAAAGCAGCTTGAGCTGCAAAAAATCGCATGTGATCACGCACATTATGCACTCGAAGGAAATCAACCTTGTTGTGCAATGCAGATGATAAAGCAATTGTTTCTAAATCTCGGTTAAAGACAGGTTCTGTAGAAAAAGAAGAAATAAATGACTTTCTAGAATGGCCAACCAGAACTTTGCAGCCAAAATTTTGTAACGTTTCTATACTGCGTAAAATCTGGATATTCTGGTACATAGATTTGCCAAAACCAATACCAGGATCAATAATGATCGAGCTTTGATCAAAACCTAGAGCTAGTAATCTATTAATGTTCCTTTCTGCCCAATTATTTATGTTATCAATTGGATCAATGTCACTTGGGATAATGTTGTCTCTATGTGGTGGTATGGAAAGTGAGTGCATAATAACGATGCCACATCCACTGCTAGCAATTGCTTTTAAGGTATTATCATCTAGATCTCCCTTCTGATCGTTTACCCAGGCAATGTTGTAGTGCTCCAAAACGTTCAAAATAACATCTGGCCAGAAACTATCAATGCTGACTTTAATATCGCCAGCTTTCATATAATCGCTAAGATTATCAAGTACTGGCTTTAGACGTGCATACTCTTCCTCTGGGATCTGCATTAAAGATCCAGGTCTTGTTGATTGAGCACCAAGTTCAACTATGCTTGCACCATCTGATAACAGCCGCAGTGCCTGCTTGGTTGCTTGATCTGAATCATAATAAAGACCACCATCTGAAAATGAATCAGGAGTAATATTGACAATACCTACAAGCTCTGGCGAAAGCGTAAAACTCCTTAAAAAGCAATCCTTAATGTTAGGGTTAACAGTACCAAACGTTTTGTTAACTACTGCCATGGGGCTCAGCATTGCCATCAAGTGAAGCAAAAATGGTCTGTTTATCAATTCTGGGTGAGGAATTCTAAGGTAGGGTGTATCGAGCGTTAGATCATCCCATAACAAAATATCCAAATCAATAACGCGAGGTGCCCACTTTTCATAGACCTGCGAACGGCCAATATCACACTCAATTTGTTTTAGACCTTTTAATAGCTCTTCGGGAGAAGAAGAACAACTTCCATAGACAATCATGTTGAGAAATGGCTTATCCCACTCAGGTGGAGCACCGTTTGGTAAAATGGCCTTAGTTTCTAGAATGATCGAAGACTTTAAATCTTTAAAATAGCGTTCCTTTAGTAACTGAGCAGCCCTTTGTAAATGGGAAAAGCGATTTCCTATATTTGAGCCAATAGAAATATAGATCATTAGTTATCTTCCTGTTCTTGTAATGTATTACAATAAGTAAAGAGAACACCTCCATGCACACCGGGAACGGGTGGTGCAACTTTGTGAGTAGTCACTCTTATGGAAGAAATAATATGTTTTTTTTGCACCAAAAGATTATTAATGGCTCTGTATATATCATGGGTTAAGTGCTCGATTAAATTGAATTGCTTGCTTTGAACGAGAGATTGAATACTCTGAACTACCTCCAAGTAGCATATAGTATCCTCAAGCCGGTCAGTTGTAAGTCCTAAAGGGGGGGATTTAAAGGTAAAATCAATATTAACACTAACTAATTGAGAATGAAACTTCTCTTCTGCACTACATCCTAAATGAACCCAAAGCCGCAGGTCAGATATAAGAAGATTACATTGCATTTTAATATCACTGAGTTTAATCTACTTACAATTAATGACACACACTAGCGTTCATCATCCCGTCAAGAAAACCCCACAAGAGTTTTGCTCCTTTTTTAGCGCCTTGCATGGCTTTCTCTTGCTCTTCTTCGCTTAAGTCTGCAATAAGATTTGCACATTCCTCAGAATGCCATTCATCAGCATGCATATGAACCGTAAAAAATTGAAGAGAACGCTCATCACTTATTGAATAGTGTTTTTTTAAACCTTCAATTTTAGACTTAGAAACCTCTGGAGTTTGACGTTCATAAGCATAAAGTGCACCCAAACCGGAAGCAAAGTCTGATCGTACAATATCAAAGTAACCATCAACTAACTCCTGTGTCTCTTTAATCTGTGCATCCTTATGGAGATCAGACCGTGTTACACCAAGCCCTTCAGCAAAACGTTTCCATAACTCTGGGTGATTTTCATCACCTTGTTCTTCTTCTATCAAATTACCAAGCAAAACCTGTCGCATTTTTAGATCTGGGCACAAAAAATGTATACCACTGATATAACGAGGAAACGCAGCAACGTGGTGATAATATTCTTTAGCATAGGTTTGTAAAGCTTGCAAGCTTAAGCTTCCTGTATTCCATGATTGGTAGAATGGATGATTTAGTAAGTGCAACTCATCTAACTTATTATTCAAAGATTTAGTAAATTCCATTATTTCCTCTATTATATCAACATATAATTCATATACTATAGTTTTCTCATTGTTACGATCATGCTAAGATCAACACAATGGTGGGATTGGTAGGACTCGAACCTACGACCAATTCGTTATGAGCGAACTGCTCTAACCGACTGAGCTACAATCCCTTTTATCAATATTTATAATACACACAAAAGCAAATTTGTCTATTAGCTTATTTCACTATCAACCCAACTTAGCAAATCATTTGTTGCACCAATTTTGCGTGCAATTTCCTTACCATCTTGAAATATGATTAAAGTGGGTATAGATTGCACTCCATACTTACTTGGCACTTCAGTCCCTTCATCTATGTCGAACTTGCAGATCTTAATCTTGCCTTTTCTGTCTTTAGCCAACTGTTCAATACGCGGCATTAGACTTTTACATGGCCCACACCATTCTGCCCAAAAGTCTATCAGAACAAACCCTTTATAGTCAGTGACTTCAGATTTGAAATTTTGATCATTTACTGATATAATGTCATCACTCATAAAATACCTAAACTTAGAACGATTGCTTGTAAAATATAGCGCATCAATCAACAGTTAATCAACTAAATTCTTCTGAAAAATTGCCCTAAAGTGTCTTGCACAAACAAAAAACTTCTCACAAATGGTTATATCTGATGATTAAAGATATCCACGTTTTCCCAACCCATTAAGTCTAACTCAATGCGAGTAGGAAGAAATTCAAAGCACTTTTGGGCCAATTCTTTTCTATTTTCACGTTCCAACATTAAATCTAGCTTTTCCTTTATCTTATGGAGATACAAAACATCAGATGCAGCATAATTTTTTTGTTTGTCTGTCAAATTTTCATTTCCCCAATCAGAAGATTGCTGCTGCTTATTTAATTTGGTATCAAGTAGTTCTAAGCACAATTCTTTTAAGCTATGATTATCTGTGTAAGTGCGAACTAAACGTGAAGCTATTTTTGTGCAATAGCACGGAAGTGCCCAAATTTCCAAGTAATAACGTATTATGCTTACATCAAATCGCGCGAAGTGAAATATTTTAGTTATATTTTTATCCTCTAATATTTTTCTCAAATTTGGCGCTGTGTAATCGTTCTTGAGTTGAACTAAGTGAACGTTGCCATCATTAAAAGAGAGCTGCACAAGGCATAATCTATCTCTGCTATGAAGTAGCCCCATTGCCTCGGTATCAACAGCTATAGAACTTATATCATCTGGTATTGAACTAGCTGGCAAGTCGTCTTTATATAAAAATATTCCCATAAAATTAATACATTTTTTGGCACAATTGAAAACCTATGATAATCAAAAATGAGCCTTAAGTATACGAAAAGATCATAGAAGGAACCACGCAAATTTATGGGCTCTCACATTTTTCGTGTACACGGGGTTTACAAATCGCTGTATATGCCTATAATTAAGTAAATTTAGGTTAATTTAATTGCGGGAGTAGCTCAGTTGGTAGAGCGCAACCTTGCCAAGGTTGAGGTCGAGGGTTCGAACCCCTTCTCCCGCTCTTTACTTTCAAAATCATTTCGTCAAAAATCCCTTGACATATTTCGCCAGCGCCCTTATTATGACAATAAGGGTATTTATGACTCAAAACTTGTTTTTGACCTGCAGGCTCAATGACAAAATTCAGTAAAAAACTTAGGGTATTTATTGGCGGATTACATAAAATTACAGCGGCTGCATGTCTTTTTTATTTTTTCTACATTCAGCCAAATCGCGCTTATTTTAAGCGTTAGCACATTATTACAGCGCCACTTACAGTAATATAGAGTCAAAACTCGCTACTCGGGGCTTCTTTTGCCTTTTTTTTCATTTGGTAAATTTCTTAATGTTTATAGCTCAAAGAGAGGTGTCATTCCAGCACTTGATGCTGGAATCCAGGAATTTTATCAAGTATAAAAGTTATGTTAAAATGCACCATTTATGGAAAACTAGATCCCAGTGTCTGGGCACTGGGATGACGAGAAAGGAGCACTGGAATGACATCATAGGGGCCGCTGGGATGACATCATAGGGGCGCTGGGATGACACCCTTTCCTAGATGGAGATAAATTACAATGTTTGTACAGTTATGGGATTGCGCAGTGGATGCAGTTTAACATAAAAAGCTTTGCTTTTTGAAATTTTGGGTTATACTTAGCTTAAGATATTCCAGTAGGAGGTTTATTGTGAATAGAAAGGAAGCTTTAAAAATATTAGGCTTTAGTCCAAGTGATAATCCAAGTGAATACGAAATTAGAAAAGCATATAGAAAATTAGCTCTTGAATATCATCCTGATAAACATTCAGGTGAGAGTAAGGATGTGCAAAAACAAAACGAGGAGAAATTTAAAGAATTAGGTGTTGCATATAACCTTTTCACTGGAAAAGATACGGAAGAAGTTACAAAACTGACTGATGAAAATTTAGATGAAATTAATTCTCCTGAAGATTTAAAGTTTTATCTATATGAGGCTATCTCAGAGGGAAATACAGCATTTCTGAAAAAACTTTTTTCCAAGTTCAAGAGCAGTAAAGATGGAAAATTTGGTGATTATATTAATGATAATATATATGCCTATCCAGCACTGATACTTGCTATAAAAGAAGGAGGGAACATTGAAATTATAAAGCTATTCTTGGAAAATGGTGCTAATTGTGACACGCAGGACAAACAAGGTTGTACTGCGTTACACAAGGCCTGTAATAAATGTTATAATGAAATCATAGAATTACTCCTGGAGCGTGGTGCTGACCCTAATAAAAGAGATCAAGAAGGTAAATCACCACTTCATTATGCTATTTATAGTTGTTGTGGCATTGCTCGTCATAAAGCTGTGGAATTACTTTTGGGTAAAGGCGCTCATCTTAATATGCAAGATAATCAAGGTAAGGCACCACTGCACTATTTGTGCAGTGGACATTTTTTCGGCGGTAGCGTTGAAATTGCGAAATTACTTCTAAAAAAAGGGGCCGATCCAGGTTGGCTTTGTTGCATCGTTACTTATGAAAGGCTAACTATAGCTAGGATTATAAGCAACCTATTGAAAATCTTGTTTTTTTGCAATCAATCTGATCAAATTTAAGAATAGTAATTTATTATTTATATTAATAAACTTAATTCTATTGAAAATAGCTAAAGCATTGAAATTCTTGAATTTTAGCCGGATTAGTGAGTGGTAGTGAAATTTCTTTTACTCAAATTTAGGTATTCACTGACCGTTCTTGTTATAAATACCAGAATAATAAGCTACTGATATTCTCCATCTTTTTTATCTTTAATCCATCATAGCTAGCGATGCAACAAAGCCATCCAGGTTTGAAGGATAAAGATGGCAAAAAACCAGTGGACTGTGTTGCTGGTGCTAGCAGTGATGCTGGAGAAATGTTTGGTGCTATTAATTATGAGAAAGCATTCTGGATTGGGTGTGCTACGCTATTAACTACAGCAGGTAGTATTGCCTTGATTTCTGGGGTTGCAGACGCGTACATAGGTAAAGTTTGGTGTTCTACTCTTGCAGTAGGTATGGCTGCTGTTGCATTATGTAGTGCGTGCTGTGCAATAAAAATTATGTTCTTTTCAAGACCCTCAACTGAGTTTACTGAAGCTAGGGCAGAGTTTCTTAATAGTCAATCACCAAATCCAGCAGGTGCAGCTTAATAATTATAGCTAAAGTAATCTAGGTTTACCGTCATTCCGCTACTTGTTAGCGGAATCTATGCTGGGATACCGCGAATGAATCGCGGTATGACGGTTAAGTAATTCGTCATCCCGCTACGTGTTAGCGGCTAAGAGATACCACGGCGGTATGACGTAGAATTGCTGTCATCCCGCTGCTTGTTAGCGGATGAAATACCGTGACAGTATGACGGTTCGCGGCGGTATGACGTAGGATTGCTGTCATTCCGCTACGTGTTAGCGGGATCTAGAGATACCGTGACGGTATGACGTAGGGGTTGCCGAGAACTTGTCATTCCAGTGCTTGACACTGGCATCCAGTTTTCTTTATAATTTCCTTTGTGAAAGAACAAAAGTGCTTATTTGTAACCATAGCTGGCTTACCAAATGCTGGGAAGTCTACATTAATTAACAGCATCATAGGCAAGAAAATTGCAATTGTTACACCCAAAGTGCAAACAACAAGGACGCAAATAAGGGGTATTGCAACATGCAACAACACACAAATTGTCTTTACTGACTCCCCAGGAATTTTCTCAGCAGAAACAAAACTTGAAAAAGCTTTAGTCAAATCTGCATGGTCAGCAATCAAGGGTGATGACATCACTTTGTTACTTGTTGATGTAAGCAATTATTTGAAAAATATAGAAAGAATTAAGACTATATTTACGTGGCTGCAGCGCACAAAAGGCAGATGCATTTTGGTTATCAATAAAACTGATTTGGTAAAAAGGCCAGAACTCAAGATGGCGCATGAGCATCTGAATTTGCTTTATAAATTTGAAAAAGTTTTTACGATATCAGCATTAAAGAATGATGGACTTTCTGATTTGATGAATTACTTGTCTGAAGTTGCACCGGTGAGCCCTTGGTTTTATGAAGAAGATCAAATAACCGATTCCTCGACAAATTTTTTATCAGCAGAAATTACGAGAGAAAAATTATTCTTGAACTTGCGTGAAGAATTGCCATACTCTACAGCTGTTATAACTGAACAATTTGAGGAAAAAAAAGATAAGAGTTTAGTCATCAAACAGATCATATTCGTGTTGAAAGATAGTCATAAAAAAATAGTGCTAGGGAAAGATGGCAGTAATATTAAAAAAATTAATATCGAAGCACGTGCTGAACTAGAAAAATTATTTGAGTGCAAGGTTCACCTCTTTTTGTTCGTAAAAGTGCGACCTTGGATCGACCGTCCTGAGGAGTATATAGGCAATGCTTAATTCTTTGTTAGTATTTGATATTGAAACTATACCAGATGTAAATTCCTGCAAAAATTTACTCAATATTAGTGATGATAGTAGTGTAGAAGAGAAAAGGGATGCATTAACAAAATACCACCTGGAAATAACAAACGGGCAAAACTCTTTTCTGCGTCAGCCCTTCCACCAAATTGTAGTTATCAGTTTTTTACTTTGCAATATAAGCCACCAGAGCGGTTATGAGGTGTTCACACTGCAAGAAATAAGATCTGGAGGCACACTAAATTCCAGTGAAAAGGAGCTAGTGAAAGGATTTTTTAACTACATATCAGAGAAAAAGCCAAGATTAGTTTCGTTCAACGGACGCACTTTTGATATACCAGTACTGAAGTATCGTGCTATGGTCCATGGCATTCAAGCAGAATACTTTCATAAAGCTGGTGATAAGTGGAATAGTTACAATCAGAGATATAGTAGTGATTGGCATTGTGACTTACTTGAAACCCTCTCTGATTTTGGAGCCTCTGCAAGAGTAAAAATGAACGAAGTTTGTGCAGCATTTAACCTTCCTGGCAAGATTGGAGTTGATGGGTCACAAGTTATGGGCTTATATGATAGCGGCAAGATACAAGAGATTCGAGATTATTGTGAAACAGATGTGATTAACACTTATTTGATTTACTTGAGGTTCATGCATCATCAGGGAAGGATTACTACTGAAAGCTACAACAAAAGCGTGGAAGAGCTGCTTTTAGAGTGCGAAAAAAAAGAACATCTAAAAAAATTTAAAGAGGAATGGTTGTGGTGGAAATTTTTATATTGAATTTAAATGAATAGATGTTATGGAGCAATCTAATAATTGCTCCATAGTAATAGTTATAAACTCCTTGCAGTAGACAAGTAATTCTCATATGCTATCTTGCTTTGCACAACTTCTGCTTGTTCAATCTGAGAAGAATTTTTATTTTTTACTTCTTCGAAAAAATTTGACCCACCAAAAATATAATTTACTGCATTGGCAGCGTAATATTGAGCATTACCTAAAACTGCAGAGTTAATTCGATTTAATATCCTAACAGGATAGTAAAAGAGAGATACGTTATTATTTGATCGAAAATCACTTTCATCCATCCTATAAACGGCCTCATGATAACCATCTATTCCATGCAAATAACTTACTAGACTAGAATATCTTTCTGGTGTCGATACTCTTAATTGTGCACCTACGTGAGCATAACCAAACGAACCAGGGCACAATGCTGGCACTGGATCTCGCTGATGGTGAGTGACCCTTATGGTTTTTTCCTGAAGAGCGTCATTATAAATTTCACTGGCAGTCAGGTCAAAAACCCTTGGATCAGCAAAAGTTGCAACATGAACATCTTCAGCGCCTTCTGTTTTGTTGAGGCATAAAGCAGCTATCTTAGCAATAGCTCCTCCCATACTGTGACCTGTGAGATTGATTTTAAAATCTTTGATTTCTGATCCTTGTTTTTCAGCATGAGATTTCAAAATGCCATAAAGATTAGGCCATGAATCTGTAAATGAATTATAAAAACCACGATGAATTCTTCCACCGTCAGGTAAAAGTTCTGAAGTAGTAAAAGATGCATTTAGATCAGTGATTGCATCATTTAAGCCACGAGTACCGTGGTAAGCTATTGTTATTTCTTCACCTTTTATGAAAACATACCCAGCATCTTCTTCGAAACTATTACCAAATGGAATGATTTTATAACCTTCGCTAAAAAGTTCAGCTCTAGTTTTATACATTTTTTTAAATTCAAAAATAATATCCTCAGAAGGATTAGTTTCTTTGTGCATTCTCCCATCTGCTTCAATAGCTATAAAATCTTCCTCACTTACATTTTTACAAGTTAATATATGATGTTTTTTTTCATCTAACTTGTCGTCACTATCACCATAGCTTATTTTACAGAAATTACTCATTTCCAATAATTTCTCTTTATCAAACCCTGCAATTTCTGCGATACTTTCATCTATCTGGTAAGCAGAAGGTAAAGAATGTGGTTCATTTGGGTCAGCAGGATTTATAAATTCATAATCTTCAATGATCTCAAACTCATCATCCACCTTATATTTGCCGTTATCTGCTAAGATGGAGCTTGATTGTTCAACATCACCTAATTGTGAATCTATACTACTTGCACTAGTACCTGTGGTGCTAAACCAATTGCGTAAAAAACTAAAATCCATAACTACCTCAATCTACTATCAGCTAAACAATTTATTTAACTATAATGTAGATTGATATTATTGTCAATAGTATTTTCTATAATCTTTCTATTGCTAGAATAAAAAAATTTTACTTCCATAGAATAAATAGTAGAGTTATAATGCACTAGCAAGCAAAAAATATTAACCTTTGTGCTAAATTTTGGTTAATATAAACGTTAGGCATATTAAAAAAGTTGTTTTTAAGGTGTTGCACTTTACTTTTGTTTTCGCTATAAGATTGCTTTAAGTTGAATTTTCAACATTTTTATATATTTACATTTAAGACAATGATTTCGAAATTTTTTGGGGGCACTTCATGAAAAAATCTATTTATACTAGAACTGCTCTAGTTTCTTTATTAACTTTATGTTCTTTCAGCAGTTTTGCAGCTGACTTTCCTGATGAGAGTATGAAGGAAATAAAAAAGCAAGAGAGCACAAAAACTTCTGGAAAAACAGAAGTTATGAAAACATCAAATAAAAAACTGAAAGAAAAGATGGACAGAATATGTAATGCTGATCCAAGAAAAAAAGCTGAAGAGCTTAAGAAAAAAGAGGAGCTAAGATTAGCAGCCGAGCAGAAGAAAAAAGAGGAGATCAGGCTAGCAAATGAGAAAAAAGCAAAGCTTATAGAGGATTCAAAAGCGAAAGCTCTAAATGCTAAGAATTCTAATATAGAAAAAGGTAAAGTTTCAAAAACTAAGGCTTCTAAAACTAAGAATGCTAAAATTAAAGCTAAAGATGTAAAGAAGGATGTAAAAGTTGTTAACAAAAATACAGAGGAAAAAGGTAAGGCAAGTCCTGTTGTTTCAGTTGGTGGAGTTGATATTATCGACACCAACCAAGGAAAAGATGGCTTAAGAATAACTTTTGGTGGTGTTGTTGATGCTCAAAGCTATGGCAAAGCAGGGCCAAGTGGTGAAGAGTATAAACGTTACAACGTTATGCCAAACAGATCTATAGAGTATTATACTGCCCCTCAGGATAAGATACAAGGAGCAAATCCCGTATTCCCTAGTGGAATAGGAAATATTGGTGATTACAGCAACGATATGGGTATGACTGCTGATGCGATATTACACCTCAGAGCAGAAAATAAAAATGAAGATTTAGGTCTTCTTTATGGTGCTGACGTGCAATTTCACGTCCCAGTTACAGAAGGCAAAGGGGCTTCACAGGGTGTTTACGCTGCAAGGAGCAGGAGTGCACATGTATTTTTAAATTCAAAACATGGTGATCTAAAGCTTGGTTATCAATTTGGTCCTGAGGCTCTGATGAGACTTGATGCAACAAGAATTGCAACTGTTGACGGAGCTGCAGATAGTGACTGGTTCAGAAAAGTGAACTTAGAAGGAAGCGCTGCGAGCTTTCCATTTTATGTAACACCACGTCTTTACACTGAAAGTTTTTCGAGTGAAAGTGAAAAATTCTCTTTCCGCATGGCAGGGAAATACAACAAAGATGTTATGACTACACTGCCATTTAGAGTTGCTTACTACTCACCAAATTATATGGGCGCAAGATTTGGTATCAGCTACTCACCTCGTTATGATAGTAGCTTGTTTACTGTAAAAGAAACAGTTCCTTTCAAGGATAGTACAGATAATGATAAAATAAAACATAAGGAAGAGATAAAACATGTCGGTCCAGACTATGAGCACATAATAAGTGCTGGTGCATCATATGAATATGACTTTGATAAATATAAGGTGAAAGTTAAAACTTCTGCAGTTGGTGAGTATGGTCAAGCGAAAAAACCAAGTAAAGATAAGCATCTTTATAAGGAATTTGTAGAGTACAATGACCTTATGGGTGTTAATTTGGGTGTAAGCGCTGATTATAAGATTAATGAGGATCAAGGCATAAAATTTGCTGCCTCTTTTGCATATCTGGGCAAATCTGGTCAACCAAAAGGTATTGAAATACTGACAAAAGATGCTAATAATAAAATTGAAAAATATGAACTGCTTCCTGATGCTAACAAAAGAATGGAAGGGCTGAAAGCTCAATTTGGTGAAGATAGTATGGACACCATGTATTGGACTGTAGGAGCTGGCTATCAATATGAGAATATCTACACAAGTTTGACGTACTTTGGTAGCAGAATGAATGATGGAGATATGCTTCACGATGGCGCACTTGGCATTCAATATGATCTATCTCCTGCATGCAGTAAGAGCAAATTTGTTCCTTACGCAGCTCTCCATTATTTTATGACTAACGAGAAACAAAACGCAAATCATAAGATTACAAAAGCAGGTAGTACCACAGAAGAGGCACCTTCTAACCAAGGAATTCTCCTTCTTACTGGTGTGAAGTTTTCTTTCTAACCAGCTAGTACACACCACAATTTAATGTGGTGTGTATCTTATTTGTTAGTGTTTATTTGTCAATCAAATAAACATATAGTGTCCTCTCTCCTGTCATCCCAGTGCGTGACACTGGGATCTAAGTTATATGCAAAATTATTACGTTTACATACTTGCAAGCAAGAATAATCGAACTTTATATACAGGTATAACATCAAATCTGATTAAACGAATCTGGGAACATAAGAGTAAAGTTATTTCTGGCTTTACATCAAAATACAATGTACATAAATTAGTTCATTTTGAAGAATTTCAAGATATAAATTCAGCTCTTAATAGAGAAAGACTGTTAAAAAGTTGGAAAAGAAAATGGAAGACTGATTTGATCGAAAAAGAAAATCCAAATTGGGTAGATTTATATGATAACATAGTCAGGTAAAATTAGATCCCAGTGTCACGCACTGGGATGACACCCTATGGTTACTGGAATGACACTCTATAGCTACTCAGATGACGGGAAAAGAACACACTGGCTTATCTACTAGCCGTATAGCTACTTTCAAATTCAATCAATTAAACAGGAGGCCCCTATGCAAACCACACTAAAAAATCATTTAGCTGGAGAATTACTTACCACTGCTACGTGCTGGAAATTAACGCTTGCAGGTGGAGAAGTAATGGGATTCACTGACTATGATGAAGATTTAAATATTAATAATATACTCTATAAATCTTCAAGTGGATTTACAGCCAGTAGTATAATATTAAACAGCGATTTAAAAACTGATAATCTAGAAATTGAAGGGATATTAAATAGTGGTGATATTAAAGAAGAAGATGTTTTATCAGGAAAGTACGACTTTGCAAATATTGAAATATTTCTTGTGAATTATAAAGACTTGACCCAGGGAACAATGAATCTACATTCAGGAACTTTTGGTAAAGTGACATTAAGTAGTGGAAGATTTATTGTTGAAATTAGAGGGCTCTCAGCAAAGCTTGAGAGAAGCATAGCAGAATTATACTCTCCTGCATGCAGAGCACAATTTTGCGATGATAAATGCAAAGCCGATACTAAAAAATTTAGTAAAATAAGTACAATCACTAAAGTAATAGACGAAAGAAGATTTGAAGACACGAATTTAGCTGAGAGTGATGAATATTATAAGCACGGAGTAGTAAAATTCTTTGGCTCAACAGCATTTGAAGGTGTAGTAAAAGAATATAAAAATAAAGTAGTTACGTTGTTTACTTCGCCTCCATACCAAATTTCTGCTGGGGATAAATATTCAATACTCGCAGGTTGCGATAAAACATTTCCAACTTGCAGAAGCAAGTTTAACAATACTGTAAATTTTCGTGGTGAACCCTATATACCAGGTTTTTATATTGTTTAGCAGCACAATTTTCAATATTATGAATATGCATGGAAAGGTGGCTGAGTGGTCTAAAGCACACGCTTGGAAAGCGTGCACATATGAAAATATGTCGGGGGTTCGAATCCCCCCTTTTCCGCATATTACTTCTAGAATGGTATAAAACCCTCGGTCGCGCGCGCAACTCTATTCCTATAGTGAGTAGCTCCCTCTTATCTCATTTATATCATATTTTTAACTTACCCAATAACATAAATTACTTTAGCTATGCTATAGCTAAAGTGACTTAGGTTTACCTACAATTTGAAAAACAACAAATTCGTCATTCCGCTACTAGTTAGCGGCTGAGATACCGCGAATGAATCGCGGTATTACGTAGGGAAACCTTTCTTGGGCTAGCTATATCAATAGCATTGCTTTAAAAAGAGTGCCCATATTTTCAGTCAACCTTAAGAATTCACTAAAGATCCTATTCCTTTGTTCATCACTTGCGCTTTTCATTAAAGCCTGGGTTCTTTCTTTTATGCCAAAAAGATATAAAAATTCTCTTTGAGTTAAAATCTCGCAATCTACGTGTTTTAATGAATCTTTTAATGCTTGAAAGTTCACAAGTGCAGTAATATCACTATTACCAACATTCTCAAGAAAATTAGCATACTTATGTTGTTTTATCGATTGCAAAGTGCTCTTATACGCGGGGTATACATAACCGTAATCTATAATCAAAGCAGCTCCTTTATTATTATGTATCTTCTTCTCAAGTTTTTTTAATATTTCAACCCCAGTTGAACATATTTCCACCACTGCACCATCGAAACTCCCTGTCATGCAAGTAGCTGACACTGGAATCCATGATTCTTTTTTTCTGGATTCCAGTGTCACGCACTGGCATGACACCAAGAGACTGCCATCATCTTGTTTTGTCACCCTATTTTCATACCACCCCTCATCACGATATACAAACTGATCTATCGGAAGAGCGTCAAAGAACTCATTTGCTAAAAAAATGGTTGGTTGTTCTGGTAGGTTGTCAATATCTTTGTGCCAATTAACACCTAAGCCTTTTAATTTTTCCTTTTGTATCTTCCGTAAAGTAGGGCTTATTTCAACTAAGTGGATCAACATTGAATTAAAAAAGCTGCTGTATTTTTTAGTGACTCTTATTATATCGTGAATGAGTGTTCCTTTGCCTGGCCCAAGTTCAACTAGAGAAAATTTTGATGGCTTTCCTAATTTTTCCCATGTATGCATTATCCAAACTGCAATTACTTCACCAAATAATTGGCTGATCTCAGGTGCAGTAGTAAAATCACCATCCTTACCAAGTGGTAATCTACTCGTATAATAGCCGTATTTTTCATGGTACAAAACGGCATTCATGAAATCACTGATGGATATTGATCCTTGACTTTTGTCAATTAATTCGTGTATATAAGTGAGCATGTTATTAATAAATGTTTAACTATAGCGTGCCATAATATAAAATAGTAGAGTATTTATATATATAGTATAAACTTAAGTTTGTGAGTAATAGTGCTTCAGTTATGGACGACAAAAACACCGATTATGTTGCCCTTATACCTCAAGATGATAGTATTGAATACAAATTTGAAGAAGCTGTCAATTTTATAGAAAACAAGGTTATAAATGCTGATGGACTAACTTTAGCGGAAGTGTTTCAAGTGCTAGTTCAAATGCTAGATGGTGATCTAGAATTGGTAAAAAAAGTACTAGCATATGCTAATATTATGGCAAAGCATGGAATGAAGGTAGCAAAAGAGTCGCAATTAAGCAGAGCTGATGTTCGCCGAGCTTTGGAAGGTAAAGAAAGTGTTGTCAATAGACAAGATTTTATAAAGAAACCACCTCTTCCACCTGCTATAAAATCGACCAAAAAGAAAAGTAGAGGTCTTTAGATGGCTGAATCTATAAAAAAATTTACTGTACAATGTGACTTCAAAGGACAAAGTTCACCTTTTGCAATATATATAGGAAATCCAAAAAGTGATGCTCATCCAATTCATCATCAAGATTCCTGGCTTGTAAAAGAACGTGGAGGGAATATCCCTAATAAAGTAAAAGAAAGTCTACAAAAATTATATAAACTATCTCAAGAAAATGGAGTCTCTTTCTCAGAGTTATGTGCGTATGCCATTACTGTGGTTAGTAATAATGATAAAAAAAGTGACGACAAGCAGTGAAATAGTTTAATCCCTCAATATTTCATTTATAGAGGTTTTCGATCTCGTCTTTTCATCCACTTTTTTTACTATAACTGCACAATAGGTTGAAATGTTATTTTTAGATGGAATAGACCCTGGTACCACTACAGAATAAGGTGGCACTTCGCCATAAAATACCTCGCTAGTTTCTCTATCAATAATCTTTGTTGATGCTCCAATAAACACACCCATGCCAAGGACTGATCCTTCTCTCACTACCACACCCTCGGCTACCTCGCTACGTGCTCCAATAAAGCAATTATCTTCTATAATGACAGGTGAAGCTTGAATAGGCTCAAGGACTCCACCTATTCCCACTCCACCGGAAATATGGCAGTTTTTTCCTATTTGCGCACAGCTACCAATCGTTGACCAGGTATCTATCATTGTTCCTGAATCAACATATGCACCAACGTTGATAAAACTTGGCATTAGAACAACATTTGTACCTATATAAGCAGATCGGCGGACAAAACACCCAGGAACTGCTCTAATTTTTAACTGGCGAAATTTCTCCTCATTCCATTCACTAAATTTGTTACCGATCTTGTCAAACCAGCAATTGGTATTGTCTATTATTTTGTTTTCTTCAGTGAGAAAATGTAATAATATTGCCTGCTTTATCCACTTATGTACTACCCATTCTCCACTTGATAGCTTTTCTGCTACTCTAATTTTGCCACTATCAAGGAGCTCAATTACCTCTTTAATTGCTATTCTTGCTGTTTCCTTTAGGTTACAGTCATTAAATTTTTCTCTATTTTTCCAAATATTTTCTATCTCACTTTGTGTTTTTTTTAGTTGCAAACCTTCCATTTGTTATATATATTAATATTAAATTTATAGCTCTGTATCATTTGAGCTTGTTACCACTTTATATGTAAGTGCTATGAAAATACAATGTAATAGTTGTACTAAAACTTACTTAGTATCTTCTGAGCAAATTGGTGCATTTGGAAGAAAGGTAAAGTGTATGAACTGCAATCATATATGGCATGAACATCTAGAAGAAGCGTCAAACAAATCGCACTCTGCTAATATACAGGAAAAAAAAATTAGTGGAAGGAATTTTTTACAAAATCTAGCATTTACCACTCTAGCTTTTGCAACAGCTACAGGGTTATGCGTCGTAATTGCTAATGGCATCTTTCCTAGAGAGATGAACAAAGCATACAAAACGATCAGTTCATATAAGGATTCAATAAGCTATAAATTAGGGTACAAAAAAGAACAAACAGAAAATCCAAATGTAAAAAAACTTGTTGTAAATAAGTTTTATCAAGACTACCTTTTTTTATCTAATTTAAGATCTAGTTAAATAGGCATAAATCATCGCCGATATCGGTATCCAGTTCCTATAGCTACTCAGATGATGCAAATAGTATTAGGGTGACAGAGTCTTAAAAATAAGTTATTTTTTAGTAAAAAACAGCTCATGAGTATTAAAATTGCACCTTCTATACTTTCAGCAGACTTTGCAAAATTAGGAGAAGAAGTAAGAAAAATTAGCGATTTAGGTGTAGATTACATACACATAGACGTTATGGATGGGAATTTCGTTCCAAATATTACAATTGGTCCTAGCGTTGTCTCTGCAATACGTAAATATAGCAATCTTCCTTTTGATGTGCATTTAATGGTCAAATCTCCTGGTAACCACATTGAAAGCTTTATAAATGCTGGTGCTGATATTATCACTGTACATGCAGAAGCAGAGATACACCTTGAGAGGTTGATAAGAAAGATAAAGTCATACAAAAATGTAAACGACGCAAAAAAAACGATTCAAGCTGGAGTCTCAATTGTTCCTTCAACTTCCCCAAGTGTGCTTGAATACATAATACATAAGCTAGATATTGTGCTGATTATGACAGTCAACCCTGGCTTTGGAGGGCAGGAATTTATTCATTCACAGTTGAACAAGATATCTACTATAAAAAAAATGATACAGGAGCGTAATCTTAAAACACAAATTTCAGTAGATGGTGGAATTAACTTTTCTAACGCAACTGATATAATAAAAGCAGGTGCTGATATTTTAGTTGCGGGATCGGCGATATTCAAGGCTGAAGATATTAAGAAGGCCGTAAATGATCTTAAAAATCCATCGTGGTAATCCTATATAGCTAGTGCAGCCCTACGTCATACCGCGATTCATTCGCGGTATCTCAGCCGCTAACACGTAGCGGAATGTTGGCAAACCTAAGATCTTTAGCTAGTTAACACAAATTATTTCTATTATCTACCAATTTGAAAAAGTCTCTGGTCCAAGTAGTCAAGCTACTTGGATGACAAGAGGTAACGCAAGAAGTTTACTTTTAATAAAAGCCTGATGATGAATCATTATTACCAAATTTCGGCTTATTTCTGTTGCTGAAACCAGAACGAGGACGAGAAGGCTTCTTATGGTAACTTCCTCCAGGTTTTCTATTAAATGAATTATTGTAATAATTATCCCTGTCATTTGGACCATCTTTCCTTTCCTCGTTGTAAAGCTCACCTTCAAAAAACTCTCCCGTCTCTTGATCAACTCGACGTCTTGACAACTTTGGACACCCACCTTTTTCGAAGTCAATTACTAGTGCTTTGAAAGTATCATCTTGTTTAAGTATGCTCTCTATAGAATCTATGTGTTCATTAGCTACTTCACTTATGTGCATTTTTCCTTTTCTGCCATTAAGAAATTCAAGCTCTACAATAGACTTCTCTATTTTTACAACTTTGACATCAACTATAGAACCTTGTTCTAGTTCTGTTATTGAATCAATCATCATACTCTTTGCAATTTCAGCTTCAGTGCCACTCGTGGCAAAAACAGAAACTTTACCATCATCTCCTATTTCAATTTTTGCATTACTTCTTTCACACACACTGCGTATATTTTTTCCTTTAGCACCAATAGCTGCAGAAATTTTGTCTTTATCTATGTAAAATGATAACATCCTTGGTGCATGGTCTTTGACGTCATCACTGTGTTCTGAAATCACTGCATTCATTTTTTCTAAAATATGTAATCTTCCAGCTTTTGCCTGTTCTAAAGATTTTTCAACAATTTCAAAGCTTATACCAGAAATTTTCATATCCATTTGTAGTGCCGTAACCCCTTCACTAGTTCCTGCTACTTTAAAGTCCATATCACCAAGATAATCTTCATCACCCAATATATCGGAAAGTATCACATACTCGTCTTTATCTTTAATAAGGCCCATAGCAACTCCAGCAACAGGGGCCTTTATTGGCACACCCGTATCCATTAAAGCAAGAGAAGTCCCACAAACTGTTGCCATAGAAGAAGAACCATCAGACTCCAAAATTTCGGACACTACTCTTATTGTATAAGGAAATTCAGATTTATCGGGTAAAACAGGATGAATTGCTTTCCAAGCAAGTTTGCCATGACCGATTTCTCTTCTTCCTGGTGCACGTACAGCAGAAGTTTCTCCAACAGCAAATGAGGGAAAGTTATAATGCAACATGAAATGCTCACGTCTATCCCCTTCAATATCATCCACAATTTGCTCATCTTGAGTAGTACCAAGAGCAGTAACAACCAATGCCTGAGTGTTGCCTCTTGTAAACAGCGCAGAACCGTGAGTTCTGGACAGAATATCAACTTCAACTTCTATCTGACGTATCTCATCATGCTTACGACCGTCTATCCTTACACCTTTCTTCCTAATTATTTCACGTACTAAAGATCTTTCAAAGTTTTTTACTGCATACGTAATTAACTTTTCATCTTTTCCAGTCTCTTTAAGAGTATTCAATATATTCTCTCTGACCGCTTCTAGAGCTTGAACTCGCTCTTGTTTTACTGTTTGCGAATATGCTTTTTCAAAATCTTTACCGTATTTTTCGAGCTCTTGTGTTATATCTGATGTATCAACAGGAGCAAAGCTTTCAGGCTTATTGCCAACTGTATCAGCAAACTCTTTTATGAGCTTAATGACAGGTTTAAGGTGTTCATGGCCAAATTTTATTGCATTAAAAACATTTTCTTCAGAGAGCTCTTTCACTTCTGACTCAACCATTAAAATCGAATTTTCATCACCAGACAAAAACAGATCCAAGCTGCTTGCTTTCATCTCTTGAACAGAAGGGTTGAGTATATAGTTATTATTTTCATCACAACCAACTATCACTCCAGCTATAGTAAAGTGAAAAGGAACACCAGAAATCGCAAGAGCTGCAACAGCACCAATCAATGCTGGCACTTCAGGAGGATTGACTGTATCATAAGTTAATAGATTACACATCACACTAATTTCATCATGAAATCCTTCTGGAAAGAGTGGCCTTACACTCCTATCTATTACTCTTGAGATTAAAGTTTCTCTATCAGATGGCTTGCCTTCCCTTTTAAAAAAACCACCAGGGATCTTACCCATGGCATAGCTTTTTGCGATAAACTGCACATTTAAAGGTAGGAAATCAACGCTTTCTTCCTTCTTTTTACGTACAACAGTTACTAAAACAGAAGTATCACCGTAATTTACAACTACTGAACCATGAGCTTGGCGTGCTATTTTTCCTGTTTCTAAAGATAAGGTACGACCACCCCACTCTATAGATTTTTTTATAATTTTAAACATACTAAATTCCTCGATTATTTTCTAATGCCTAACTCCTCTATTAATTCCTGGTAGGCTTCATTACCAAATTTACGCTTTATATAATTTAAGTGCTTGCGTCTTCTACCTATCAATATAAGTAAACCACGCTTAGAGTGATGGTCATGCTTGTGCACTTTAAAATGCTCAGTTAAGTTACTGATCCTCTCGGTCAAAATTGCACATTGTACAAAAGATGAACCTGTATCATCCTCTTTAATCGCATATATATTTATCAAACTCTTTTTCTTTTCGGATGTTATCGACATCTAAACCTCATTTTAAATATTAAAAACACGAATAGGTTTCACACAACCATAAATAAAACTGCAGATTGCAATAGGTACACTACCCACTATCGTACAACAAATATCATAATTCTTTAAATTACGCAAGTTATTTAATACAACTTCCTGACCTTTTCTGATTTTCCCCGCATCTTCTGGGGAAATTTCAATTTTGAACATCGATTTTAAAGCCGATTCAATGGGAATGATGAAACTTTTTGCATTACTCCCTGTACCTTTTATTACTCCAGTATCACCTTTTGTTATCGGAGAGTAAGTTATTGTGTTTCTTTCAGCGAGCTGTTCAATTGTCACTGATTCGTTTTCTCTAAAGTCACCTACCATAGTTCTTCTTAATTTCGTAATGTGTCCAAAACAATTTAATGCAATGCCAAGATCCCGAGCAATTGATCTCACATATACACCACTACCGCACATCATAGAAAAATTTGCACTATTATTTATGGTGTCCACAGATATCAATTTCAGCTCATGTATTTTGACTTGTCGGGGTTTTATATTTACCTTTTGCCCACTTCTTGCCAATTTATACGCCCTTGCTCCTTTAATTTTTATTGCTGAAAATTGAGGAGGAGTCTGCTTGATCTCACCAATAAAATTTTTAATTGCACAATTTATTTGATTATATTCGGGTTTTATATCGCTAGTTCTAATGATATCACCACCCAAATCATCCGTTGTTCTTTGTTCGCCCCATTTTATTGTAAAATCGTATGCCTTTAAGTCACAAGATAAATACGGTACAGTTTTTGTTGCCTCGCCAAGAGCAATTGGCAACACACCTGAAGCTAAAGGATCAAGTGTTCCCAGATGACCAGCTTTCTTAATTCCAAAGATCTTTTTAACTTGGGTTACAGCTTGTGCAGAACTAATTCCTATTGGTTTATCGAGATTCAGCCAGCCGTGTATCATATGTGAATTATATACAGCTGATGACAGTTTAGGAAGCAGCTTGAAATATATACTTTAAATAATAATGTAAAAAATAGCTTGACTAACATGCATCTATTAACACATACTTAATCCTTTTAAGGGGACTATTATGACTATAAATACAAATAAAAGCATATTGAAGTGGGAAAACACTGCACATATAACAAAAATGAGTATTGAAGGTTTAGTTGCACTTGCATCTTTAGCGGGAACAATAACGGCAATATTAATTGCTACTAAAGTAATTGCTGGACCTGCATCTTTAGCACTTGTTGCTAGCCCTGCTGGAATTGCAGTTCTATTTATTGCCGCTGTATATTTTGCCGCAGCAGCTTATGCTTCATATCAGCAAATGCAGAAGAATGAAGAAATAGGAGTGAACGGTACAAATGGTAAGGATGGTAAAGATGCAAACTTTGCTACTCTTGTCAAAGATGTGGTAAAGAGTGGTACGATTGTTGAAGAAACAGTTAAAAAAGACGGCGGTAACGATGTTCAGCAATTATTCCTGACACTTCCAATTGCTGATTACAAAGAACTAGCAAAAAATAATGAACCAGTTCACATATTATTAGCAGATGGGAAAGTTGTTAAGCTTGCACACGTAGCTCCTGAAAATAATGCTACTGAATATAAGGTGCAAATAACTAAAGTTGCTGAAAAAACAACTGTTGCTGACATGAAAGCAGCGTTAGGTATGACTACTGATTCTAAGCCATCAAAAGTTGCGGTGAGTAATGAAGCTTTGGAAGCTTTAAAAGGTAAAGTAGCAACTAACTTAGCAGATGTTGCATTAGAAAATGCTATATCAAACGCTAAAAAAGTTTAAAGTTAATGAAAGAAGAGGTAGAGGTGGTTCTGCCTCTTTTTTTTCATTTGAGAAGAGTTACGGTAATCTATCCCACATCTCAACTACATCCTTACTAAACTCTATTATCTCTACTTTTTTAAATTGGTAACAGTTGTTGGTGGATTGAATTCCTAAATTCCCTATAAAGGGGATGGCATCATTACCTAAAATTTTACCACTGCGGCAGATTATCAGCCTGTCGATTAAACTATGCTTCAGTAGCTCTGTGATTAACACTCCTCCACCTTCAACTAATAGCCTTGTTATACCAATTTCTGAAACAAGTTTTGATGCCATGTCTTTTAGGCAGACTTTATCGATAATGTCAGGCTCCGATGTCATTCCAGCGCGTGACGCTGGAATCCAGTTTTCATTATGCAATTGCTTGAAGTTTTCTGGATCCCAGTGTCTGGGCACTGGGATGACAGGAGAAGGCGTTAGAATGACAGGAGAGTGTGTTGGGGTGACATCTGGAATAACAGGAGGTTTGTGATTTGAATTGACTATCAAATAATTAATGTTTTTTATTTTTCTCTCTATTTCTCTGTTTGTAATCACCCAAGTTATTATTTTATCTGCAGTCTTTGCAATATTATGCTCTTCCTGCAATTTTTCCTGGCTATCAATAATTAGCCTTATTGGCGATCTACTTCCGAGTTCTGGTAATCTGCAAGTTAAGAGTGGATTATCGTTAATAAGAGTATTGCTGCCAATCATAATTGCATCATATTTTGCTCTGAGCTCATGCACCCAATTTCTCGTATCTTCACTTGTTATCCATTTGCTATCGCCTGTAAATGTTGCGATTTTTCCGTCAAGAGTTGTTGCAATTTTGCAAGCTATAAATGGTCTATGAAATTCTTTAGTGGTGAAAAAACCGACATTCAGTTCTTCTGCCTCTTTTTGCATAATACCTTGCTCAACTTCAATTCCTGCTTCTTTCAGAGCTTTAATGCCTCCACCTGAAACTCTGCTATCTGGGTCAATAGTTGCAATTACTACCCTTTTTATTCCAGCTCTTATGATTTCCGCAGTACATGGTCCTGTAACTCCAAAGTGGCAACATGGCTCGAGCGTGATATACATAGTTGCACCATGGGTTAAACCTTCTGCACTTTGCAAAGCAACCACTTCTGCATGTGGGCGCCCACCTACTCCTGTATATCCCTCACCAATGATTATACCATCTTTTACAATAACACACCCGACAGTAGGATTTGACGCAACATTCCCAAGATTTTTTTCTGCAAGCCTTAATGCAATTGACATGAAATGATCATCAGTCATTAGAAAGAAGTCATTTCATATGAAGTGTCGAATATTCTCCTGTGCTCATGTATAGCAAATCTATCTGTCATTCCCGAGATATAGTCGCATATTACTATTGAACGCTGGGATTCACAAGCAAGTTTGCTCCACTCTGTGGGAAGTAATCTTGGATTTTCATAAAAACATTGAAAAAGTTCCTGTATTATGCGTTTCGCTTTGTTCATCGTTCTACTCAGTTTATAGCTTCTGTATATTTTCTCCATGTTGAATCTTTTCATTTCTTTTGTAGCATTCGCAACTTCTGGTGAAAATGTGACTAGCATTTTATTTAGACTTCTTACGTCTTCTACACTTTTTATTTTATGATCTTCAATATTTCTTTCAGTCTGAGAAACAACATCACTTATCATAGTTCCTATAGTTCCACTCAGTGATTCATGTATGAGTTTGCTCTGAGGTAATTCTGAATATCTGCTCCTTATGTCTTTAAACATTTTTTCAATTAAAGGAACATTCAGCAAATCTTCGATGGTTACTAAATTTGCTCTGAGTGCATCATCAAGATCGTGAACACTGTAAGCAATATCATCGGCAATTGAAGCAACTTGCGCTTCAATGCTTGAAAATTCCTCAAGTTTTAGATCATATTTTTCATTATATTCTAATAACAGCTGATTATTTGTAGAAGACTCCGCGTTTTGACCAAGCAAGGGACCATTATGTTTTGCAACCCCTTCAATCACCTCCCAACTTAGATTCATACCATCAAAATCAGCATGTTTTTGTTCAAGATAAGTTAAAATTCTTATAGCTTGAACATTATGATCAAATTCATACTTCTCACTATCAACTTGAACTAGAGCATCCTCACCTGTGTGACCAAATGGGGGATGACCAAGGTCATGTGCAAGCGCTATGCATTCAGTGATGTCCTCATCTAAGCTGAGCCTGCGTGCGATGGATCTTGCAATTTGTGCAACTTCAAGGCTATGAGTCAGCCGAGTGCGATAGTAATCGTGCTCGTAATTGATAAAAACTTGTGTTTTGTACCCCAATTTCCTAAACGCATTAGAGTGAACAATGCGATCCCTATCACGCTGAAAGCAGCTGCGATTCTCATCTTCTGGCTCTTTGAAGTATCTCCCTTTTGTTTTGCTTGGAAAGCATGCATAACTTAATAGAAAATTATTGTTTGACATGTAAAATTTCTACTATAATAAATTATCAATAATAAACGGTGGTTACTATGTCAACAAATTACAACATCAACTTAACTGATAATGCACTAAAAAAAATCCACTTTCTTGCAGAGCAGGAAGGGGATAAGAGTTCCGTTTTGCGGGTTGCAGTTTCAGGCGGTGGATGTTCTGGCTTCAAATACAATTTTCTTATGGATCAAATGAATAAAAATCTATCTTTGGATGATGAAGATGATGATTACGATGATGAGTTTGATGACGAAGACGAAGATGATGACTATGAAGAAAGCGAGGACTATAGAAGCCACTCCAATTTTAGCGAAAAAGGTAAAGATATAGTAATTAATGATGAAAATGGAAACCCTGTATTAATGGTTGATAATTGTTCAGCAAAATTTTTAAATAACTCAGTTATAGATTATACTGAGGATCTCAATGGTTCTGGTTTTCAAATAAAGAATACCCTTGCTAAGTCTCAATGTGGTTGTGGTAACAGTTTTTCGGTTTAATTATTACCAAAATTTAGATGCCTTCTGGGTCTTTTAAACATGGGTGATAATGTAGCTCTAGAACTAACTTCTGTAGATAAAAGCTTCAAGGACAATTCTGCTGTTGTAAAAGACATCAACCTAAGTGTCACAAGAGGGCAAGTAGTAGCGCTGATTGGCAATTCAGGTGCAGGAAAAACAACTATATTGCAAATCGCAGGCTTGTTGGACAAGCCAACTTCAGGTATAGTTACGATAGATGGAATAAATTGCACACAAGCCAATAATAAGCATAAAACCCATGTAAGAAGAAATTTTCTTAGTTTTGTTTATCAATTTCACTATTTGTTACAAGAGTTATCGGTGTTGGAAAATATTATGCTTCCTCAACTTATTGCAGGAAAAAGCAAAGCTGAAGCAAAAAAAAATTCGCAAGCAATGTTGGAAAAATTTGGTTTGGAAAACAAAGCAAGTAGCATGGTATCTGAAGTTTCGGGTGGGGAAAGGCAGAGAGTTGCAATTGCAAGAAGCATTGTAAATTCTCCAAAGCTTTTACTTGCAGATGAGCCAACAGGAAATTTAGATCCAACAAATTCTTTTAACGTGTTTTTACTGCTACATTCATACGTAAAGGAAAATAACAGCTCTATGCTTATAGTAACGCACAATCATCTCCTTGCAGAAAAGGCAGACTGCATTTTCCAATTGAGAGATCGATCATTAGTGAAGTTGTGAATAGGAAAAATAGCACAATTTAAAACTACCTATGCCTTATACTTATCTAACCAATGATCATTAACAGAGTACAACTCGCATGAAACGCTTTCATTGCTTTTTATACACGGACTTTTTAACTTACGCTGTTTACTTAGGGAACACCCCGATAACATAAACACAGCTAAAACAAAAAATAATAGCTTTTTAAACATAACAAAACCTTTTCATTTATATTACTACACTCATTTCTCTTGTTTGTAAAGGTTAGGCATATTCTTTTACCCTTACCTCTTTTTTGACCTTTTGAGAAGAAATAGCTGCACTGTTTAAGCGCAGTTTTATATAACCATCTACGATTTGAGTCACTTCCTCTTCTTTATCCCTTAGAAAGTGATTAGTATCGTCTATTATATGGTATTTCATGTGATCACTTTTTACTGAATTTATTAACCTTTTTGCTAATTCTGTTACATCGCTTTCTTCTGAGATTGTATCGTTACTGCTTTGTATTATAAGCCCAGAAACTGGACAGGGAGAAAGAAAAGAAAAATCGTACTTAGTTACCGGAAGAGAAAGAGCAATAAAACCCACTATCTCAGGGCGACGCATTGTTAGCTGCATAGCCACCCATGCTCCAAAAGAAAAACCAGCGATCCAAATTGGAACGTTGCTAGGATTATGTTCCTGAAGCCAATCAATAGCTACCGCAGCGTCAGTTAATTCTCCTATACCCTTATCAAAAGTTCCGGTAGATTTTCCCACACCACGAAAGTTAATTTTCAATGCAGAAAAATTGTTATCGATAAAAGACGTATATATAACATGTACAATTTTACTACCCATATTACCACCATATTGAGGGTGATGATGTAAAACCAGCACAACCGGCGCGTTGGCATCTTTGCTTTGGTGGTATTCACCTTCTATCTTTCTTGTTGCATTATTCAAAAAAACTTCTACCACGGTAACTCCTAATAAAAACCTGCTTGACAGGTATTGATGACATGAATTATTAATTATGTATTAATTTCGCTGTTTTTGCAATAAATTTTTTATCGTGTTAAAGCTAACGTACATAGTTATGGCTATAGTTGATGGTAAACTTATTTAAGTGACAGATGAGTCCATTCTCTTTAGAAAATAGTGGTTACGTATATGCTGATTACAATGCAACTGCTCCAATTAGTGAGAATGTAAAAAAAAGTATATTTGAGGTCTTGTTAAAACAAACGCTCAATCCATCATCACTACATAAAAGAGGACAAGAAGCGAGGAAGATTCTTCAGGATGCAAGAGATAACATACGTGATGCTCTTGGTGTTCCAAGTGATAAAGAAATAGTTTTTACGTCTGGTGCGACTGAAGCGAATAACCTTGTTATGAGAGGAATAGCAGGCTATCTGCATGTAATTTCAGCTATAGAGCATCCTTCAATTCTTAATTCTGCATGTAATCCATATATAATACCCGTTAATCAGGAGGGCATTGTTGACTTTTTAGAGCTAGAAAAAATTCTAAGCGAACTTAAAGGAAACAAAGCAATAGTTTCAGTTATGATGGCAAATAACGAAACCGGAGTTATTCAGCCTGTTAAGGAAATAGCTGAAATAGCACACAAATTTGGAGCAATTTGCCACACTGACACTGCTCAAAGTGTTGGAAAAATTAAAGTTAATATGGAAGATTTAGGAGTGGATTTACTCACTTTATCCGCCCATAAATTTGGCGGTATAGCAGGCAGTGGAGTTTTAATATTCAATAAAGAACTTGCGATAGAACCTATTATAATAGGTGGTGGACAAGAGAAGGGATTTCGTGGTGGTACGGAAAATATTGTTGCGATTGCAGGCCTTTCTGCTGCACTGCAAAATATTCCAGACCTTCTATTAAAAATGGATGAAGTAAAGGAGCTACGTGATCAATTAGAGTGTGAATTATTAAATCTTGCCAGTGATATAAGAATCTTCGGTAAAAACTCTAAGAGGCTGCCAAACACAAGTTTTATTTATATGCCAGGAGTAAAGAGTGATGTGCAGCTCATGCATTTTGACTTGAATCATATTGCAGTTAGTAATGGTTCTGCATGTTCTTCTGGAAAAGTTGAGCCTTCCCATGTTTTGCTTGCAATGGGGGCAACAAAAGAGCAAGCAGAGTGTTCAATTAGAATCAGTATAGGTCCAGAAACTAAACCACAAGACATAAAAAAAATAGTGGATTGTTGGTATAATATCTACAAGAAGAACACCTTGGTATAGATAATACGTGGTATCATGCAGGGAGCTATAAATTAGATGTAAAAACTTACTTGACACCCTTCGCCAGCCCCCTTATCATAACAGTGAAGCTATTTATTTATCTTCGCAATCTCTGCAGTGGATTAATGACAAAAAACTTAATGTATTTGGCGTAAATCATGCTTAATTTTTGCACTATGTGCACCTCATGTCTTTATAAAACTTCTAGGTTTCTACCTATATAAGCTGAAACGCGCTTATAAAGCGTTTAAGACAGTAAAAGACGTCAAATAGACAAGGGAGAATTTGAATACTAGCTACCCTGGGGTTTTTTTGCCTTTTTTTTCCGCTCAGTAAATTTCTTAACGTTTATAATTTAGGTTAATCGCATTTAAAAGCGGCTGAATCGTAGCGTTTAGAATAAAAAACGCCAATATTTTGAAGTACATATAAATAACTAGTCACCAACGGGGCTTCTTTTGCCTTTTTTTTCGTTTGGTAAATTTCTTAATATTTATGGCTTAGGTTAGTTACAAATTAAGAGCAATATTCACGGAAATGGTGTCATTCCAGTGCTTGACACTGGGCACTTTAGACAATGTTACAAAAATAATATCATAGAATTCAATAGGATAATTCCTGGTGTACAGTCCCAGAGTGTGATGGTATGATAAAATATGAGAAAACAATACCATCAAAGGAGGAATTATGGGACCATACACCTAGAGGCTGTATTACAAGAATTTTGGGCGAACTTAGTTATGTGTAATATATTATCGCTTCATATGTGTGATGCACAAGGGCCTTGGAACCCAGATCAAATTACTGAGTATCGTTTAAATTTTTCAGTTTTGTTTGGTGTAATGAGCAGAAACTCTATCAAGTACTTATTGCACCAAAAAACTTTCAAGCCCTTTTTAAGCATGCGTGCTAAAGTTAAAATTCGACCAGGGCAGCCACAATAAGGTAGATAAGCCCAAACGCCATCATGTTTTTAGGAGAGTTTGCTAATGGAGGCTCTTAAGTTGACGCCATTGGCTGAACGGATACCTCTTAACTTGACGCGTATGGTTTATTTAACACTCCCAACGGTTACAAATAATTCACCATTTCTTCTGGTTTCACTATCCTTTCAAACTCCTCCTCAGTGAGCAGTTGAAGTTTTGCTGCTGCTTCTTTTAGAGTGATATTTTCTTTATAAGCAAGCTTCGCTATTTTTGCTGCATTGTCATACCCTATATGCGTATTTAATATAGTGACCAACATTAACGACTGATTCAGTAAATCTTTTATCCTCTCTTCATTTGCCTTAATACCAACTACACATTTTTCTGTAAAATTTAAACTTGCATCAGCTAAAAGTCTTATAGACTGCAAAACATTGTAAATTATCACTGGCTTAAACACATTCAATTCAAAATGACCGTTTGAACCACTAATGGTCACAGCAACATGATTTCCCATAACTTGAGTGCACACCATAGTTACTGCTTCACACTGAGTTGGATTCACTTTACCTGGCATAATTGAAGAACCAGGCTCATTTTCCGGTAACATTATTTCCCCAATTCCACATCTTGGACCAGAACCAAGCAACCTTATATCATTTGCAATTTTCATTAAACTGACTGCTACTGTATTGAGTGTTCCACTGAGCTCAACTAAAGCATCGTTTGCTGCTAGCGCTTCAAATTTATTGCCTGCTGAAGTAAATGGAAGATTAGTAATTTCTGCAACTTTGCTTGAAAAACCTTCAGCAAAACCCTTTTTAGTATTGAGTCCTGTGCCAACCGCAGTGCCACCTTGTGCAAGCTCGTATATACCACTTAAAGTTAATTTTACTCTCTCTATCCCCTTTTTAATCTGGGCTGCATAGCCAGAAAACTCCTGTCCCAGTGTTAGGGGCGTTGCATCTTGTAAGTGAGTACGTCCTACTTTTATTATATTTTTAAATTCCTGAACCTTATTATCCAGCACCTTATGCAATTTTTCAAGATTTGGAATAAGCAAGCAGTTTATTTGCTCTGCTGCTGCTATATGCATTGCTGTTGGAAAGGTGTCATTTGATGACTGACCATAATTCACATGGTCGTTTGGATGTATCGGAGATTTACTACCCAAATTACCACCTAAAATCTCTATTGCGCGATTGCTGATCACTTCATTCATATTCATATTAGTCTGCGTTCCGGATCCGGTTTGCCAAACAACAAGCGGAAATTCATTATTAAATTTGCCATCTATTACTTCCCTTGCGGCTGCGCAGATTGCGTCCCCTACCTTATTATCTATGCTACCCTGCTTCATGTTAACACGTGCTGCTGCAAGTTTTACTATTGCTAATGCTTTAATCAGAGGCTCTGGCATTTTTTCTGTGCCAATCTTAAAATTTTCTAAAGAACGTTGAGTCTGCGCTCCCCAGTAATGTTCACTTGGTACTTTTACTTCCCCTAAGCTGTCTGATTCTATTCTCGTTTTTCTATCCATATTTTCCTTCTTAGCGTCATGCAAACTGGTTCACTACATAATTTTTTCATGTCTACTTCTTGGTTAATTAAATCATACTAGATCCAAGTAGTCAAGTGTGACCTTACCCAGAAAAAGTAGAGAGAAAGTTAAGACGTTTTTGGAGTAAAATAAAACGTTTTTTCAAAATATGGCAAATAGTTTATTCTCTTTGTAAAAAACATTCCAAACTTTCTCTCCACTTTTTCTGGGTAAGGTCAGTTCAGCTATAGGCAGCAGTTTTCTGTATTTACTTTAAATTGAAGAAAGCTCAAATGAAAGATCGTGTTTTGCTAAAAATCACAGAATGCAGTCTGGTTACAATTATTTATCACTAGTGCCTAAAGTGATCTCCTTTATCCTCTCATCTGCTAGTATTTTTAATTCCTCACCGTATCTATAATAATTTCGCTTTATAACGTGTAACTCATCAGCAGAAGAAGAATCTAATTTAGGGTAATATTCGTAATCGCAATTTTCTTCGATGTCCTCAATGCTTATAGATGATGCTAAAAGTGGAAATAGAATTAATAGTAAAGTTAGTAGGATTCTTGTACACCACGTCCTGGGTAGCGCGTGACCAGAGAAAAAAAGATATGGATCCAAGTAGTCAGGGCACTGGGATGACAGAAGATAGTGCAAGAAATTTCGTAAAAAGCTTTTCATACCAACTATTTAAACTCAATTGTGTTATAAATATATTAATAGCGAAAAAAGAAAAACAAGGTTTAATTTTCTTTTTTATTTGCGATTTATCTATTAATTAACCGTGAAAGGTTACGTGTAATGCTCCTTCACATAATTATCAATAATTACCTTAAATTCTTCAGAGACATTATCACCTTGTAAAGTTTTGAAATATTTGCCGTCTTTGTAGACTGCTGAAACAGGTTTTTCTCCATATCCAGGCAAGCTGATTCCCAAATTTGCGTGTTTGCTTTCTCCAGGACCATTTACTATGCATCCCATAACAGCAATGCTCATATGCTCTACACCTGGATTTTTTTTCTTCCACATCGGCATATGAGTTTTTATATAGCCATTCACCTCTTCAGTTAATATACGAAAACGATCGCTACTCGTGCGCCCACAACCAGGACATGAATTAACCTGAGGGTTAAAGTGTCGCAAGCCTATAGACTGCAATATTTCCTGACACACCACCACTTCATTAGTACGCGATTCACCAGGACGTTGAGTCAAAGAAGCCCGTATTGTATCTCCAATGCCATTTTGCAATAAATAAGTAAGCCCTGCTGCGGTATTTACCACACCTTTATTGCCCATACCAGCTTCAGTTAAACCCAAATGTAGTGCATAATTGGAAGATTTTGCAAGTGCCATATAAACTAAAATTAAATCTTGTACTTTGCTAACTTTACATGAAATGATTATTTTGTTTGAATTTAGACCAATTTCTTCAGCTTTTTTTGCACTATCAAGAGCAGACATTACAAGTGCTTTGCGCAGTATAACGTCAGAAGGCCTTGAATTACTAAGCGAAGAGTTTTCATCCATCAATTTTTGCAAAAGGTATTTATCAAGACTACCCCAATTTACTCCAATTCTAACCGGAAGATTGTGCATTATTGCATACTCTATAACCCTTTCAAACTTCTCATCACGTTTGTCGCCAAAGCCTATATTGCCTGGGTTTATCCTAATTTTACCCAGCATTTTGATGTTGTCTGGATAATCTTGAACTAATTTATCTAGCTCATACTGACCACATCCTACCAATATTTTACCGTCAAAACCTTCTTTATTTATCTCTTCTACTATATAAGGTATTGCCCTTGCTACTTCCTCTGAATTCAAGGCAATTCGCACCAATTCTGAACCTGTACGCGCTAGTTCTGTTATCTCTTTTGCATAATGTTTTGCGCTACTTTTTATATTATCAGAATCTATATGCACGCCAAGCGCCATAGATTGTACAACTATAGGATTATTTCCACCTATCTTTACTTTTCCAACTTCCACAACATGAGTTTTGTGCCTGGAAATCGGCAATAATTCATATGCATCATCATTCAATATCAGGTCTTTATCTAGCATATTATTAATGGCCAATATTGTGATACTATTTTACTGTGTCAGCTACGCTGCCAAATGAACTCGAACCATTCAAACTATAAGCATCTACGTTATCCAAATTAGCAATAGAATCATGTGAGCACGTTTTTCTTGATGGATTTTCTTTTATAGTGACATTTATAGGAGAAACTTTTTTTTCTCGTGTTGAAGTAACTTTCTTCCCTTCTTGTTGTTCACTTTCATGCTGCTCGCTTTCATACTGGGAAACTGGCTCTTGATCTATAAATACAGCACCCTTTAAACGTGCGATATTAATACCATGCTGATTTATCATAGCGCTCTCTTCATCGTCGACTATGCACGCTTCCATGTCATTTGGCTCATTATCAAGACTAGCAATTTTTTTCTCTTTTAATTTTTTGATTAGATCTTCTTTATTTATAGCTCGATCTTGTGACTTTTTTTTCTTGAGCAATTCCCTACGCTTCTCATACAGTTTATATGACTCAGCAAAATCCTCATCTGTATGAAAGTTTGCACCACCAGGGTTACCAGGAGGTATGTATCTCTTACTGAGCTTAGATTTAGCTTCAGCACTATGCACAGTAAAAAAGCTAGAAACCAAAAACATTAATATAAACAAAACTTTAGAAAAAACCCTAAGCATATGGTGCTATAGTAAATATCGTGTTTTAAAAGATAGCAATTAACAAACTTTAAGTAAACCAGAATCTTTACTAACTTTACAATACAAATATTTTTCTAAAAAGTGATATACTTACTATCAAAAACCTACATAGGCTAAGAGAAGAGTAAGGTGCTACAAGTTGCGTAACACCTTCTCAAGAAGAGTGTTATGCAACTTAGTCTGGCATTTGCATATGCTTCTTTTCATTGCCATCGATAGCATCTACATT
Organism: Wolbachia endosymbiont (group A) of Urophora cardui; assembly: GCF_964028435.1. Lineage (NCBI taxonomy): Bacteria > Pseudomonadati > Pseudomonadota > Alphaproteobacteria > Rickettsiales > Anaplasmataceae > Wolbachia > Wolbachia endosymbiont (group A) of Urophora cardui. Next base: position 51,319 of record NZ_OZ034774.1, on the reverse strand, counting down.
ATTAAGTTTTGCGTCTGGTGTATCTTTAGACAAGTTCTTTTCTTTCTCCCTTTCACACTTAACTCCCTGATAGATACAGAATGCAACAAAAGAAGTTATCGCTATTGCGGCAACAGCACTGACTATGGCACAAATTAGTAGTGTTTTTTCTTGATCTGCTACTGCTTCTGTGAGTGTTTCCACTTTTTCTTCTAAACCTGTGAAGTTTTCTTGCAAGCCTGTAAACTTTTCTTGCAAACCATTGAATTTATCTGATAGATCTGTTGACAAACCGTCAAATTTACCTGACAACTCTGTAAATCTTTCTGATAAACCACCGAATTTATCTGACAGTTCTGTTACTTGTTCTGGCAAACCTTTGAAGTTTCCTAATAGCTTCTCTAGTTCTTCTACTTGTTCCTGCAATTTTGTTATGTCTGTTATGTCATTGCCAGACAAACTATACCAAGCATTACTCAAAATATTTGACATTTTTACCCCCTAATTAATTAATATATTACTATTGTACGTTCTCAGTACTTAAATTAGTATTAAATCAATTGTCATTATGTATTGATCTTTTAATAATTTTGTTTTACTTGCTTTTTGAAAGTGCAAAAACTTAAGTTAATGTATTACAAGGTTGCTATTCAACCAATATCTCTCTCTTTCCTGAGTAATTTGGAGAGCTGACAATTCCTTCTTTTTCCATTCTTTCAACAATATTTGCAGCTCTGTTATAGCCTATTCTAAGTTGTCGCTGAATGTAACTGGTTGAAACTTTTTGATCTCTTTGAATGATGGCCACTGCTTGATTGTAGAGGTCGTTTTCTTCATCCTCTGTTTCACCTTCTGATTCCACAGAAGAATTTTCATCTTCTTTGGTGATTTCCTCCATATAATTTGGCTCACCTTGCATTTTTAGATGATCAACTATATCTTGCACCTCATTATCACTTACAAATGGGCCGTGAACTCGAATGATCTTACCACCAGAGGCCATATAGAGCATATCACCCATACCGAGCAATTGTTCAGCTCCTTGTTCGCCAAGTATTGTACGGCTATCTATCTTAGAAGTAACAGCAAAACTGATTCTCGTTGGAAAGTTCGCCTTTATCACACCTGTGATCACATCCACAGATGGGCGTTGTGTTGCCATTATGATGTGTATTCCTGCAGCACGAGCCATCTGAGCTAAACGTTGAATAGAGCACTCTATCTCTTTGCCAGCAACAAGCATCAAATCTGCCATTTCATCCACGATCACTACAATATACGGAAATGTCTCCATCTTGATTGGTATTTTTTCAAACAAAGGTTTGCCTGTTGTTGAGTTAAAGCCAATCTGCACAACGCGCTCCAATTCTATTCCACTATTCATCGCTTCTGTGATTTTTTGGTTATAGTTTATTACATTGCGTACATTTAAATACGACATCATGCGATAGCGATTTTCCATTTCTTTCACTATCCACTTAAGAGCGATAACAGCCTTTTTTGGCTCTGTTACTACTGGCGCCATTAGGTGCGGTATTGCATCATATATTGAAAGCTCAAGCATTTTTGGGTCGATCATTATCATCTTACATTCATCAGGACTTAATCGATAAACGAGCGAAAGAATCATAGTGTTAATCGCAACTGATTTACCCGACCCTGTGGTTCCAGCAACGAGCAAGTGGGGCATTTTAGTCAGATCTGCAATAACTGGTTTTCCACTTATTTCTTTGCCAAGGGCAATTGGGAGATTTAAGTTTGCATTCTGGTATTCTGGTGATTCAAGCAAATCACGCAGCATTACAATTTCTCGTTCCTTGTTCGGCAACTCTATTCCCATAGCATTTTGCCCACGAATTATTGAAATACGTGCAGAGAGTGCACTCATCGAACGTGCAATGTCATCTGCAAGGCCAATTACTCTTGCAGATTTCGTACCAGCTTGTGGTTCAAGTTTGTATAAAGTCACAACCGGCCCATAGCATACACTGATAATTTTTCCTTGCACGCCAAAATCACTCAGGACTTGTTCCAGCAGAGATAAATTTTTATTGCTCTCCATTTCATTCAGCTGCTTTCTCTGCAAAGACTCCTCTGCTTTAGAAAGTAAATGAATGCTTGGAAACTCGAACTCACTGGAAGGTTTAAAAATTTCTTCGGTAGCTTTTTTCTGTCTTTCTTTTGGTTGTTGTTTAGTAGTGATTTTAGTTCTATGTTTTTCTTCTACTACTAATGGTGCAACTGAATATTCAGCAGTTTTATGTGATCTGAAGAATGGAACATTTACAAATAAGCAAGCTATTTTTTTACATAAGAAGAATAGAGAGTAAATTGCTCTCTTCCAACCAACCGATCCTACAAGACCTATTGATGTTACTATCACAAATACATAAAATGGGCAGTTATTAACGAGTGCATTCCCTATTATTCCACTGTGTCTGTACCTTGCAGTGATGCCTAGCGAAAGTTGTGGTAATATAGCACATACCCCTAAATTGATTAATATTAAATAGAGAATTTTCAGCAGTATTTTTGCTGGCCTGAAGATCAGCAAGTAAACTATGGTTGTAGCTATTGTAACACTAGTTAATCCAAGAAATTGAACCAATATATCAGCTAAATATGAACCTACTATTCCACCTAAATTTGTCACTTCCTTATTTGTAGCCGTGTTTAAGGAAGGATCTTTATAGTTGTAGCTAAAAACTGATATATATACATATATTAAAAGGGATAGATATATTGCTGATTTTAGATATTTTTTTAACATCTACCTAAAGTAGTAAGCTACTGTATATTTTACAAAGTGAATTGTTATTAGCAATATCATTATAGATAAATCTAATCCATTGAACGGTGGTATATATCTTCTAATAATCTTTAGTGGTGGATATGTCAATTGGTTCAAGATGTGCATTATGCTACTGACAGTTTCATTATATATGTTCACCATATTAAGTTTAACCAGCCAGTTTAAGACAACCCAACATATTAGAATGAAGCTATAAAGATCAAGTAACGTGTTGAGTAGATATATAATTGGATGCATGCATATCTATTACACGAAAGTTATAATAAAGACAAGTATTTAGCCTTTTCAAACTCAAAATGTTGTTTTTGCTGAACCAAAAAAAACTTCATTTTTTGAGCTGCACCTAAGGTAGGAGGAAGGAGGGCTGTATAAAATATATTTAATGTTTCAGTAGGTCCAATATTGCCTGCTTGTAAATATTGTCCCTGTGTCCTATTGAAACAATAATTACTATACGTTTTGCAGTATTTACACGATAGACAATACGGTAATCATCAGCAACTTTTATTCTTCTATGTCCCTTTAATCTCTTGCGTAGCAACACACCGTTACCAATAGGATCAATCTCAAGATACTTTTTTATTGCGTCTTTAATACTTGGCTTTACATCTTTCGGCAAGAAAGGCAAATTTCTTTTAAGAACATGCTTTAGATATTTAATGGTGTATCGCTTATTTCCAGATGTCTTCACTATCCTCTACTTCTTCTGCATCATCAGCATTTAACTCCCTAATAATTTTGGAAAATGCAATATCTTCCGCTTCAAGTTCGATTGCTTCCTTGACTAGCTTTTCTGTTAATTTTTGAACAGACTGCTTAGTGGCTCTAGCTAGTTCAACAAGATGCTGCGAAGTTTTTGGGTCAAAAGTTACACTAATTCCTGAATCTGCCATAAGTTTTACCGAAGCCTACTACCACAACTATTTTACAACATTTTTCTGAATTTTTCAATAAAGAAAGTTGATGATATGTAAGAAAAATTTTGCCACCTGCGTTAATAAACAATTAAAGATTTAGCATATTTGTCTACGATAGTATTCCTCTATTCTATTACTTAAGTTAGACCACTTTTTTCTATTAATATTTTTTGTTTACAAAGATGAGCAATTACTCATCACGCAGTTGATCTATGGATATAATACTACCGTTTGATAATTTTTCAGTACATTTTTCACTTTTGTATTCTTTATCAGAATCGATACTGATTTTGTCAAATATTAAAACATCTCCTGAAATTTTATCACGAAACTCACTAATAGCAAAAAACGGTATAGTAATTCGCTCTTGTTTTCCTTGAAAACTCAAACTGACGCTAAATTTATCCTCAGAAACTTTTAAATCATAGAATTGATGCTGTAATATAATAAGCATTTGAGTGGGGTATGACTTTTTCAAATGATCTGGCATGGTTACACCATTAAAATATGTGAAAAATAATATTTCTAAATGAGGGATAAAACCATTACCTGATATAACATCTAAAGTCTTTTTGATAACTTGAAACTTAGCAGAATTAAGCAATTTTTTGTAATCTGTTTGCTCCATATAACTTTCACATACATAAATTTTTGGGGAACTTCTTTTACCCGGCGTTCCCTGAACCGTGCTTATAGCAATGAAGTTATAGTGCTTAAATTAAGCAGCTATTGCAACATTGTCTTCAGCAGCAAAATTATCGTTTGCATTTAAATTATGAACTCTTAGCGGTGGTGTCTAACCGAGCAAAACTACCATCTTTACTATGCATGTCGATCCTTATTCGCCCCCATATAAATTAAAAATATGGTGGAGGCGCCGAGTACTGCCCTCGGGTCCAATACACCTATTACAGGGTGATTTTATTGCTATAGTACACAAAATGTACATAGCTATTATATAGCAACATTAAATAAATGTCAAGATATTATGACCTTAAGTTGATTTATTGCTAAGACAAAATTAAGATTTCCAGTAAAAAATTCTGTGACCTTACCCAGAAAAAGTGGAGAGAAAGTTAAGAAAATTTTTTACAAAAAGAATAATGAATCACAATGTTCAGGAATGCAATAATTAATAGCAGAATGCCTACGCTGTTTTTTGTAAAAATTTCTATGTATTCAAATATAGCAGTTCTAGCTTGTTGAACAGAGTGCTTAGGTCCAAAGTGTGATGGTATGATACATAAGAAATTGCCATCGAAGGAGGAATTATGGTTACACCTTTACAACTTTGTTATATTACGCAAAAAGACTCAAAACTCTCAAAACCTTATGAATTTATATGTAACCAGTGGACACAAGCATCCTGAATTATTTATACTAAATCCATACCATCACACTTTGGACCTAGTTCCTTATTCATTCTCACAATCCGTGAACGGTTACAAATACTGGAGTTTACCCTTTTTCTTGTTATTTTTTTAATCTATAGTTAGCATTCAAAACCATATTCGAAAAGTATCTCATATATTTCCAGATTTTTTCAATGCTGTTTATTTCATCCTCAACATTGTCTCTACCTTTATGAACTAAGTTACAATTTAGCAGCATTAAAAATTATAATGTATTCCTACCTCCAGAGTTGCATCTGGTATTTGTAATGCTTTTATACCACTTAGTTGCCCGCCTGCAGCAATACCAACTGCACCAACTATCTGTGGAGCAATTTCATAATCAACACCGACCTTCAGTTTATAGGAAATAGAACCCAGTATTTTATCTACTACAGATGCCTCCTCTGCAGCAGCTCCAGTAACCTCACCTGCACTCGAAGTAGTGGTAGCTCCTGGATCTTGAGGTTTTGAATCTTTGCTTTTACCACCTTCACCAAAGCCAAAAGGTATTACTTGTAAGTATCCTCCTAAACCTCCACTGACATATAGTTTAACGGGATCAATATCAAGGTCAGGGTAATAACGATAATTTGCCAATAAGCTAGCCCCTATTTTCCTTGTATCCTTATTAGCAATATCACTCATGTTAGCAAGAACCTCAAGTTCAAACTTAGAGTTTTTGTCATGATGATAACCAAAAACAACGCTAGGTTTCATTACAAAGCCACCACCCCATCCAGCACCAAAGTTTAAACCTGCATAGTACTGATCTTCTGACTTGCTTGCACTATTATTAGCTGCACCTGCTAGAGATGAAGTAAGCAACACAGCCAAAACGCATAATCTCTTCATTTTCATATAACTCCTCATACAAAAAAATATATAATGCATAAGTATATATCCTTTATATTAAAAAAGATATAACCGCATGTCAAAAAAAGTATACCTACAAAGTAAAGGATGTGCTACTCGGATGTATCCGTTCAGCAGAATGGCAAAATAGGTAGACAAGCTAACGTATTTGTTAAGTTATGTGTAAACAGGAGGTTATGAGAAACTTGTAATAAAGTTGTATAACATAGCTGTTCATAGAGCTCACCCAAATCGGGCATATGCATTTGCAAAAGCCTGCAATCACTTTGCAAAAACCGATAAATTAGATGCAAAACTGTTGGAAAAATATGCTGAATTCATCGCAAAAAACGATGGGGTAAAAGACTTACTATTACCCACAAATAAAAACATAGTATTGTATTTACTCAAATAATTTAATTTTATTAACCTGAAAGCTTATTGGATTAAAATTATTAAACTAAGAGTTATAATTTTAGCAACTAAAAGCTGTAAATTGCACCATATAAACAGTTATTTCAAGCAAAAGTTATGCCATTAAGAGCTATGCAACAAACATTTATATTTGTGGGTAATAGTAAGATCTAAATCCGATAGAGCATTGTTGGCACACCATCAAAAGTCGCCTCAGACCTCTAATGCATCAATGTACAGACTTACACCTTTTAGTTGGTAATACCATTTTAGACGTTTATCATTCGTTTTAGAAAATACTATAGAATCCAGAAAAAAAACATGCCTAGACGAGCTATTTGAATGACATTAGTTGTTAGTTATGCAGCTAACAGCTTCACTATTACAACATTTGTTTACTGTTATGTCTGTAAGATACCCTACTATACCACCTAATGCTGCACCTGCAATTCCTAATAATACAGCAGTTGCAACTACTCCAATAGCAACAATCTCAGGTATAATTCCTATTGCAGCTAGTGTGGCTCCTACAGCACCAAATAATAATGCTAAGCCTATAACTCTTGGGGAAATTCCTGAAGCTTGTTTTTGTGGAGAATGATGATTCTTATTATCTGTTATAGGTGGCTGAGCACTTTGCTTTTCCACTGTATGTAAGTTATTGTTAGTTGCTTTTTCTTTGTGTTCATTAAATAATTTTACAAGCTTACTTTTCTTTTTAAAGTCGGCCCAACATGATGCACTGGCGTTTGACTCCCCCTTTTCTTCTTGACCACAAAATTTAGGGTCAGCGTCTGCCTTCAATAGTAATTTTGCAATTTCAATATCATGATCAGTTTCCACACTATCACTGTAAGCAATACATTGTAACATCTTACTTTTTTACCTATTAGATGCATACGGTAAAAGCATTTCTACTGTACTCTGACTATATTTTGTAATATTGCCGATAATTAACTTTTCTTCTACAGAACCTACACCAATTTCAGCACCGTGTTCAAACAGTACCTTAACAACATCATTTTTGCTTTTTTCTAGAGCATAATACAGCGGTGTAAATTCAGATACACTACATGTATTAGGATCTGCTCCATGCTTTAGAAGCATACTTATGACATCAAGATTACCTAGATCACATGCAATATATAAAGGGGTGCCAATACCTTCCATCAAAATATTAACATCTATTGCGTTAAGTTGTGAGCATAGCTCGACACTGCTATTATGAGCTGATATTGAATTGTTAGCGCTATACTTTGATAAAACTTCTTCAAGTAGCTCTATCCAACCTGATTCAAAATTGCTGCAGGAATTTTTTACAATGTAGTGCAATATTGACTCCCCAGTCCATGAATCAAAAGGTCTGGTTTGTGAATTGATATTTTTGACTTTTTCTAACAAAATTTTTGTCTTGGCTAGATCTTTATCATCAAGAGCCTTAAATAAATCAACCTCTTCTTCACTTAGATGTGAGCCGTAGCGCTCTCTAAGAAATTCTTTTGCCCAGTTTTCAAAATATTCAGCCAAGTTGTCAATCCAATCATCATTAGGCTGTTTGCTAATGAATTCTTCAGTCATCTCGCCTATTGATATTTTATATGCTACTGATATTTCTTTAAACTTTTCTGTTGCTGTCTTTTGCTCTTCTTGGCTTTTATCTGACCATTTGTCGGGATGCCATTTCAATGCAAGCTTGCAATATGCCTTCCTAATCTCTTTTGTGCTTGCACTCTCTGACAATCCTAATACTTTGAATGCCTCTTTACGTATTTTTGGAATCATACTCACTCCCCCAATCAAATTAATTTAGTATAATACTATACCAGTTTAATCCACAAAAATCAAACGAATATTTTCAAAACAGTGCTAAACTTAGGCTGCTATGACAAGAACAGTTGATGTATTACTACCACTTCCAATTGATCAGTTATTTTCGTATGCAATTGAGGAAAATACTGAGATTTTACTTGGAGATTACGTAGTGGTGCCATTTGGCAAAAAACGCTTGATCGGAATAGTTTGGAAATATAGTGACAAGAGTGGTCGAGCATTAAAATTTATTGAGCAAAAAATCGATTTACCAAATATTAGACCAAAATTGATTACATTTGCAGAGTGGGTTGCGCAATACAACTTAATACCTATTGGTATGCTTGCCAAAGTGATAATGGGAGGAGTGTTAAAAGTAAACCAAATAGATAAATTGGTTTGTGCTAAGCAGAAGCAGGAAATAAGTGAAATAAGTTGCCAATTAAACCCTGAACAGCAGATAGCTAGCGATAAAATAATAAGCAGTTTGAATGAGTATTCAGTGACTTTGCTTGACGGTGAGACAGGATCTGGAAAAACGGAAGTTTACTTATCCGCAATTGCAAAATTGGTAGAAACTGTAAACAGTGCACAAATTTTAATCCTCTTGCCTGAAATTGTTTTAACTTCACAATTGGTAAATCGTGTTCGCGGTCAGATATCAAAAAACTTAGCTGAATGGCACTCAGGGCTCACTCCAAAAACTCGCCGGAATAATTGGCTCAATATAGCAAGTGGAAATGCGCAGATAATTATTGGTGCACGGTCAGCGCTTTTTTTGCCTTATAAAAACCTAAAATTGATTATCATTGATGAAGAGCACGACTCATCTTTTAAACAAGAACAGGGAATTATATATAATGCTCGAGATATGGCGATAATCTTAGCCAAATTTGAAAATATTCCGATTATTTTATCATCAGCAACTCCACTGCTTGAAACGATTCATCATGTTAAAAGCGGGAATTATAATCATGTAAAGCTAACCAAGCGATTCGGTGGTGCAGAATTGCCACTCATTAAAGTAGTAGATATGAGGAACAACAAGCAATGGATCTCCTCTGAGCTTTTTGAAAGCATCAAACAAACCATAGAGAAAAAACAGCAGGTTATGCTCTTTTTAAACCGCCGAGGGTATGCACAACTGGCAGTTTGTAAAAAGTGTGGATATAAAATTTCCTGCTTAAATTGTGCTGTTTGGCTTACATATCACAAGAAAAAAAATGCTCTTTTGTGCCATCATTGCTCTTATCAATTAAAACTCCCAGAAAAATGCTCTGATTGCCAGAGTGAACAGTCATTTTCCCTTTATGGCGTAGGAATTGAAAGGTTACTTGAAGAAATGGTGAAATTAATACCAAACGCAAAAACTGCGATGATAAGCAGCGATCAGAAGTCGGTTAGTAACGTAATTGACTTGGTACTGAAAGAAGAGGTGAACATTATAATCGGCACACAAATAATTGCTAAGGGGCACAATTTTCCTAAATTAACTTTGGTTGGAGTAATGAATGCAGATTTGAGTCTCGAAAATTCTGATTTAAGAGCAGCAGAAAAGACGTATCAATTGTTGCACCAAGTTGCAGGCAGGTCAGGAAGGTTCAATGAAAAAGGAATGGTAATAGTGCAAACCAATAATCCTGAAAGTTCAATAATAAAAGCATTGCTACATCAAAAAAGGGACTCATTTTATGAAATTGAACTTAAGTCAAGAAGCGAAGCCAAAATGCCACCATTTAGCAGATTAATAGCGCTTATAATTTGTGGTAAGAATCAGATTGCGACACAAAAAGCAGCGAATGAAATAGTAAAATCTCTTCTCTGTCATACAAGTAGCTCAACTACTTGTATTCAGGAAAAAAATGTAAGTGCAGACAAAAAGGAATTTGAAATTCTTGGTCCATCACCAGCAGCAATAAATTTCTTAAATAATAAGTATCGGTATAGGGTGTTGCTAAAAATACACAATAAGCACAGTCTATCTATACAAAAGAAGCTGAAATGTTGGATTAAAAATTGTAACTTGAATTCGAGTATTGCAGTGATAATAGATGTTGATCCTGTGAGTTTTTTTTAACGAGTTCCGTTAAGCCTTCTTGCCAATTACCACAACATTCTCACTGGGAAAAAAATAATCAGGTACAACCATATTTTTTGGTGCAGGTCCCCCAATTACTCGGCCTGATGTGTCATAATATGAACCGTGGCAAGGGCAGAACCAACCGTTACCATCTTTTGTAGCGTGATCAATCGGCACACACCCAAGATGTGTACATATTCCGATCATGATTAACCATTCATCTTTTCCTTCGTATACTCTCTGCTCATCTAATTGAGGATCCCTCAAGCTCTTCACATTCACAGCTCTTGCAGCCTCAATTTCTTGCTTTGTGCGTCTACGAATGAATACTGGTTTACCTTGCCACTTTACTTTTACTCCGTGTCCTTCCTGAATTCCAGACAAATTCACCTCCACTGTGGAAGTTGCTAAAACTTCAGCAGAAGGATTCATAGACTTAATCAGTGGCCAAAGTCCACTTGCAGCTCCTATACCTGCCATAGCGCATGTAGTTAATGTTATAAAATCTCTCCTACTCTTATTTTTAGTAAGATCTTTAACAGGAGGTGTTTTTTTATCCTCTTTATTTGCCAGTGGTTTTTTATTTTTAGTTAAATTTTTGTCCATTGATCTCTACTTAGCCATAAGTATATATTTTAAATTAAATACTGCGTATTAATCAACAAAAACTTGCGCTTTTTGTTTAACCTGTACTACAGTTGAGAAGAGATAGAGTTTTCAACTTCAGAAATACTATCTTCAGTGGAATCAGGATCTTCAATTTTCGCTACTGACACCACCTTTTCTCTACTCTCTGTTTTAAACAGAGTGACTCCTTGAGTGCTACGTCCTGCAATTCTGATATCATTTACTGAAATACGAATTAACTTTCCTTTATCTGTAATAAGCATGATATTATCACCCTGCTCAACTGGAAAACTAGCAACAACATTACCGTTTCTGTTGGTAGTAAGAATATTGGTGATACCAACACCACCCCTGTTAGTTATTCTATACTCATACGCAGAAGTTCTTTTACCAAAGCCATTTTCGGTAATAGTTAATATAAACTCCTCATTCACTGCAAGTTTTAAGAACAATTCGTTATCTATTCCTAAATCATTCAAAGTCTTTTCCAATTTAGAATCAATGGAGTTATTAATTGCAGTCCCCAGTCTTTTTGCAAGTGGAACTTTTAAGTAAAGTTCTTTTGTTTCTGTTGCTACACCTATCCCATTTAATATGGTCATGGATATCACGCTGTCATTCTTTGCAAGTTTGATACCTCTTACGCCATCTGAATTGCGACTTTTAAATTGACGCACATCACTTACAACAAATCTGATACTTTTGCCGAATCTTGTTGAAAGAAAAACATGATCAATTTCATTGCATACTTTAACTGATATTAACTTATCTCCTTCATCGAGCTTGATTGCTATTTTTCCATTGCTTGGAATATAGTGAAAATCCGCTAAAGAGTTGCGCCTTATGTTCCTATGAGCAGTAGCAAAAACTATGTTTTGATTTTCGTCATTTTCACTTGGTAATGGCATTATATTAGTTATAGTTTCACCATCGCTAAGCGGGAATATATTAACAAGTGCTCTTCCACGTGCAGTTGGCTCTGCAAGAGGTAACTTATAAACTTTTAATCTATAAACTCGGCCAATATTAGAAAAGAATAAAAGGCTAGTGTGGGTATTCCCAACAAATAATTTTGTGGTTACATCCTCTTCTTTTAATCCTTGTCCTAGCTTTCCTTTTCCACCACGACGCTGAGTTCTATAATGAGAAAGCTTCACACGCTTGATATAACCATTCATAGTTACGGTTATCACCATATCCTCTTGTGGAATTAGATCTTCAGCTTCAATGTCCGTATCTGATTCCTCTATTGAAGTTTTTCGCGGCACAGCAAATCTGTTCTTTATTTCTTGTAGATTGTTTTTTATTTCTTTCATCAACTTCTCTCCTGAGCCAAGAAAAGCGATATATTCTTTTATCAGGTTGATCATTGAACTTAGCTCAGCTTCTAATTTGTCTTTTTCAAGGCCTGTTAAACGTTGCAATTTCATGTCAAGAATAGCTTTCGTTTGCAGCTCAGTTAATCTATACACTCCGTCTTTCAAAAAGCTTGTGCTGTCTGAGATTAATCCAATAATTGTGTTTATCTCAGCTGAAGTTTTCCATTCTTTATTTAAAAGTTCTCTACTTGCTTCCGCAGGATCTTTTGCACCACGGATGATTTTTATCACTTCATCTATGCTCAAGACCGCAATGTAGAGCCCTATATATATATGAGCTTTTTCCCTCGTTTTTCTTAGACGAAATTCTGTTCTCCTGATTAATACTTCTTTTCTAAAATCAACAAAAGCAGCTATGATTTCTTTTAATGACATCAAAGCAGGCCTGTTGTTGTTGAGGACTAAAGTGTTAACACTAAAACTACTTCTTAGTGGAGTTAGTCCCAATATTTGATTAAGTATAAAACTTGCTTCAGCATTTCTTCTGAGGTCAATTACTACTCTAATACCAGACTTATCAGACTCATCCCTAATTTCTGTTATGCCATCAATTCTTTTTTCTTTTACAAGCTCACCTATCTTCTCAATTAATTTTACTTTATTTACCTGGTAAGGTATTTCATCAATCACTATTGCTTGCCTATCTTGTGGCAGGTCTTCCATGTGAGTCTTGCCTTGCACAACAATTGATCCACGACCCGTTGCAAATGCTGATCTTATTCCAGACCTTCCAAGAATCGTTCCCCCAGTTGGGAAATCCGGCCCTGGCATCACTTCAAGTAACTCATCCAAAGTAACTTCAGGATTATCTATATATAACATACAAGCATCTATTATTTCTCCAAGGTTATGAGAAGGAATATTGGTTGCCATACCAACTGCAACACCGCTTGCACCATTTACCAATAGATTCGGAAATTCTGCAGGCAGTACAACAGGCTCTGTTTCATTTCCATCATAGTTTAGCCTAAAATCAACTGTATCTTCGTCAATATCATTTAGTAAGAAGTGCGACACTTTGTGAAGCCTTGCTTCTGTATATCGCATCGAAGCGGGTGGATCTCCGTCTATCGAACCAAAGTTACCTTGTCCATCAACAAGTGGTAAAAGAAGAGAGAAATCTTGGGCCATTCTAACCAAGGAATCGTAAATAGCTGCATCACCATGTGGGTGATATTTCCCCATTATATCCCCTACTATACGAGCCGCCTTTTTATATGGCTTACCAGCATCGTATCCAGCCCTTGACATTGCATATAATATGCGCCTATGAACAGGTTTAAATCCATCTCGCACGTCAGGTATAGCCCGGCTTATGATAACGCTCATTGCGTAGGAGAGATAAGAATCTTCCAGCTCTTTTACTATTGAGATTGGTACTATATTATCCTGCATTTTCTATATTTTGATTGAAGTAATTAATAATATTAACATTCAGTTAAGCAAATGGGCAATGACAGACTTGAACTGCCGACCTCCTCGGTGTAAACGAGATGCTCTACCAGCTGAGCTAATTGCCCCTTTAGATGTAATTCTATAGCTCAATATTATTATTGTAAACAAAAATAGCGATAAATTAGATTTAGGTAAGCTATAAGCTTTTATGAAATCTTTGGGTGCGTGCTGTGGAGTTTTATAAATTTTAGTCTTGCTGTCACTTTGTATAAAGGTATTTTTTCACTCACATCTTTCGAAGTTGTAGCCATGTTCAACAACTTTAAGTAGAATATTGTAGCATTTTTAAAATCTGAAAGTTTATCTAGAATAACAGCTAAATTATAGGTATAAAAAATATTGTTTTCATCAAGGGAAATAGCAGTTGTCATATACTCTTTACCTTTTACATAATCCTCCTTTTTCATATAAATCAGACCTAAATTTGCTAATAAAGGAGCATAATTTTTATGTATATCATACAATTTCAACATTTCACTCAACGCCAGATCAGGATCATATTGTGAGATTATCGTCAGAAAATTTTTTAATATGTAAGGGTTACTAGGGTATTCTTTTAACAGTCTTGTGTAAATCTCTACAGCTTTTTTGTATTCTTTATTAGCGTAATAAATATTTCCCAATCCAATTAAAGCATTTTTATGATAAGGAAACTTTGTGATGATCTGATTAAGGAGAGAAATAGCTGTTTCATTATCTCCTGACTCAAAGGAATCTTTTGCTTTTTTTAAAGTAGAGTATATGTCAAAACTCTTGCCAGAATTCTGCGCAATTTTGATATTAAATTTGTCACTTTTTCTCTCAATAACATCAAGATCTTTATACTTTTTATCAGCTTTTATATGCTTGACAACACTATCAAAGGCCTTCTGTATCTCCAAATTTTCACTAGCATAGGTAACAGAAGACCTCCATAAAATCACAACGCAAATTAACATGCAGACAAACATAGATCCTAGTGTTGTGGCATTGGCTGCAGTGTGTAACCAGTAAACCTTATTTCTTTGAGCTATGCGTAACACATTACAAATTCATAAATGCTAAATTACCTATCTCATACAATAATAAAGATATTATTAATGGCTTTGTTGCATAGCTAGTGTTGGTTGAGGTTATTGTAAGAAGAAAAGCTTTTTAATATATGGCTACTAACGCATTTTGTTGTAAAATAGGCATTTTTCAAACAAGTACAACTTATGCCACAAAAAATGAGAGTAAGTAACCAAAGAGAATATAACGAGTTTCTCAAAAAAAGAGGAAATGTTTTTCATTTTGTTAATCAAGCCATAGAAAATTGGTATGAAAATAGTCCAAAAGTTGCAGGTGGCAATAACACTTATAGTGATAAAGTTGTAATTTTAATACACATAATAGTTCATCTTTTTAGAATTGGCTTGAGACAAGCTGTAGGTTTTGTAAAAGGTTATATGGTACAAATAGGCAAAAAACTTAAGATTATCAGCTATACACAAGCTTCCAGAAGATTTAAAAAGCTTAATTTGAAGATTGATGACCATAGAAGCAATAAAGATGATCTGGAAAATGTTGAAATTGCCGTAGATAGCACTAGAGTTAGTATCTACAATAAGAACGGTGGGCATAGTAAGCTTAATATTCGAAAAAGAAAATACAGTGGTTATGGTCAAGTAAGAAAATTACATGTTGTTTTAAACATAAATGATAAGAAAGCAATAAGCATGAACTACACTAGTGGTGTTGCTGTAGACTATTTGCCGGTCTGCGATATGTTAGAAGAAGTCAGTGATAAATATAACATTTGTTCTATTCGAGCAGATGCGGCTTATGATATAAAAAGTGTGTATAAAGAATGCAGAAAATACAATATTGTGCCTATTATTCGCCCTAGGAAGGATACTAAAATTTGTTTAGCTGACTACTTATCAGAAAGAAACAAGTATATTAGTAGAATTAGGTCATATGAGAATTATGAAGATGGTATTAATGAATGGAAGAAAAAAGTTAAGTATGGAGCACGGTCTTATATTGAAGTCTTTTTCTATAGGTTGAAGCAAATATTTGGGTTTGGCTTGAAAAATAAATCAGAGGTAAATCGTGAAAAAGAGCTGTTAATTAAGTGCTACTTATTGAACAAATTTACTGATATAGGTATGGCTAAATTTAAATTAGCTGCGTAAATTCACTGTGATTTACATGCCTATCAGTGCTATGCAACAAAGCCATTATTAATTAGCGATGCTGCGTAGAATGCACTTATCTTTTGTCTTCCATATTTCGCTCTATTAGACTTCTTGCATAACCCAAACTTAAGTAGAAAAAAGGCAAATAGTTATTATGGCTCTAAGTTTACCGACGATAAGAACCGTCATTCAAGTAGCTCCTCCCTGCTATCTAAGTAGCCTTCTACTTGTATCTTGTCAAAAGCATCTAATGTTTTAAGCTTAAGCATTAGGTGGAGAAGGGAGGAACTCTGTGCTTCTTCTTAGATATAAAATCTGTAGAGGAGATAAGAATTCCCTTCTCAAAAGTATAGGCTGGACGGTATCGTAGAAAGACCTGAATGGTTCTAATTCTGTATTCACAAGACTAGCCTTACTTTTCATTTTTAATGGTAACGTATGGGGTTATATATGATCAACAACTTTTTGGGCATAGATATATCAAAAGATCGCTTTGATGTTTTTCTCTCATTTATAAGCAAAAAAGGAAAGCGTGAAACTAGAAAAAGAAGCTTTAAGAACGATGGTTTCAAAGTCTACTGAATTTTCTACACAAACATAATGTAGAAAAAGTAAAAACCTGCATGGAATCTACTGGTTGTTATAGCGAAGCACTGGCTGAATTTCTACACAATGCTGGACATTTTGTAAGTGTTGTAAATCCTTATTGCATAAAATCTTATGCAAGGAGTAAGCTGATACGACAAAAGAATGATCAGACCGATGCAGAAGTTATTGCTGATTATTGCCAAAGACAGGAACCTTCTAGTTGGACACCACCTTCTCCTGAAATGAAAAAATTAAAACATCTTTATCGTTGCTCAGTTGCGTTAAAAGATGAGTTAACATTAGTAAATAACCACTTAGAAAAAAAAGAGAGACTGCCTAAAGAAGTTGCAAATGCTTGGGAAGACCTTGCAATGAATATAGCTCAAAAAATAGAAACAATAAAAAACTCCGTACGTGAACTATTAAATCAACACAAAGAATTGTTGGAAAATTTTCAACTTCTATTGACTATTCCAGGCATAGGAGAAGAATCAGCAATAGCTATTTTAGCTGAAGTTTCTGATATAGAGGTTTTTAGAGATGCCAGGCAATTGGCAGCATATACAGGAGTTATACCACGAAATATGACGTCAGGTTCCTCTGTATATGCCAAACCCAGATTAAGTAAATCCGGTTCACAAACATTACGTAAGGCACTTTTCTTTCCTGCCATAGTAGCTAAGAATCACAATCCTATCATTATGAGCTTTTGCCAAAGATTAAAGGAAAAGGGTAAGCATAATATGGCCATCGTTGGTGCTGCAATGCGTAAGCTACTCCATATCATTTTCGGTATTCTGACATCCAAAAGTGCTTTTGATCCTAACCATATCAAAAACTACAGGGCTAGGAGGTTGACTGAAGGTTTAGTACTTTAAAATCAAAAATGCTTCCTATCATCTATCTTATGTAAAGTGGTATCTTACACAAATTTATTGAATGTTGTTGGTTAGTTGTATGGTCCCAGAGTGTGATGGTGTGGATTTAGTATAAATAATTCTGGAGACTGTGTCCACTGATAACATATAAATTCATAAGGAGTAAGACCCTTAAGAGTTTTGAGTCTCTTTGCATAATTATAAGCCATAACAAAGTTATAAAGGTGTTCTTTAAGTTGCTGGTGCGATTGATAGTAATACTTCTTAACTGTAGCATCCTTTAAAGTTTTATTCATACGCTCAACTTGCCCATTTGTCCAAGGATGGCTAACTTTTGTCAAACGATGTTCAATAACATTCTCTTCGCAAACTCTATTAAATATGTGTTGGAAAGCATACTTATGA
Source organism: Wolbachia endosymbiont (group A) of Urophora cardui (assembly GCF_964028435.1). Classification (NCBI taxonomy): domain Bacteria; kingdom Pseudomonadati; phylum Pseudomonadota; class Alphaproteobacteria; order Rickettsiales; family Anaplasmataceae; genus Wolbachia; species Wolbachia endosymbiont (group A) of Urophora cardui. The sequence continues at coordinate 33,571 of NZ_OZ034774.1, read as the reverse complement.
CGCTTCTGGTTTGTAAATTGTATACCGTTATCTGTCAAAATAGTATGGATTTTATACGGTAAAATTCTAATCAAATTACGTAAGAACTCAGCAGCTATGGGTTTTGTAGCACTGTTACGCAACTCAACATAGGTAAATTTGGATGTCCTATCAATAGCAACAAACAAATGTAATTTGCCCTCCTCAGTTCTAACTTCAGCAATATCAATATGAAAGTAACCGATAGGATATTGTTTGAATTTCTTTTTTGACTTAACTTCTCCATCAACAGTTGGTAATCTGCTAATGTTGTGTCTTTGTAAACAACGATGCAAGCTAGAGCGAGTCAAATGCGGAATTGTAGACTGCAGAGCGTAAAGGCAATCATCTAGTGGCAGTAGTGTATACTTGCGAAATGTAACTATTATAGCTTCCTCTTCTAGCGTTAAAACAGTCGATCTTGGACGCTTTGGACCCATATCAGCATCTTTCGTAAATGAACGTTTTCTCCACTTAATAATAGTTTTTGGATTAAGGTTATAATGCTTGGAGAGTTTTGCTATGCTCTCTTTTCTATTTTGTATTGCTCTACGAATCGTCTGTGTTGTTTTGGCGCACCCATGTAATATTTGTCCCATAACTCCTCCTTTGATGGTATTTTTTTCTCATATTTTATCATACCATCACACTCTGGGACTGTACAACTAGCCCCTCTATTCCATAGCACGTCAGTTCTCTACTTTTTGTTATTCCTCCTTTTTCTCTCAAAAATTTACTCGCCTTTTCACTCTCTTTGCTATCACATAGACGATACTTTTCACTTTCCCAGATGTAATACATTGGCGTTGCGCCGTACTTATTCAGTTGATTAACTTCAGCTCCAGCCTTTACCAGCTCTTTTATTATTTCAACTCCTGCTCCTCCCATCTTGCACGCAGAGTGGAGTGGCGTACATCCAGTGACATATTGAGTGGCATTTACTTCTGCTCCCGACCTTAGCAGCACTTTTACATTTTCTAAACTCTTTGCGAATACTGCACATTGTAGAGGTGTATAACCATTTTTATCTCTTGCATTTACCTCTGCTCCTTTTTTTATTAATAATCTCACTGTTTTGTAATCAGAGATTTCTACTGCTTGATGCAAGATCGTCTCTCCTTCTTCATTTCTTTTATTAATGTCTTTAAATCCGTTACTTGATACTTCTTTAAAAAACTTACTCTTGCTAAAACTCATTTCATACCTCACAAAATTAGCTTTTCTAGCGCCAGACAAATTTCTTATATTTACCTGCTGCTATTCAAGTCATGTCCTTTTTAGCATAAGAAAGCAAGTCCTTTTCTTTTTATTTCATACACTTTAAACTATTGTTAATATAATATATGAGGATCTAAATATAAGTATTTAACTTATTACACATATTGCTTGACTATTTTTCCAATTTCTGTGCAAATGTCGATGTTCGTGCCATTTCAGTACTCCTGGATAAAACACTAAAATATGCTTTTCTAATTCGTGTATTGAATCTTTTTGCTCTAAATCGTTTTTATAGTAAATGTTGTGTTCTGCTAAAACATATTTTGTAATCTTCTGATCAGTATAATTTTCCACTTTGTAGTTGCGAGTAATACTGAATCTTTCTAAAATTGGCTTGTGTTTTAAATTCCAAAATTGCTCAGATAGTTTGCTACTCCCTAGTAAAAACTTTTTTCCCCTCTCTTCTACGCTACTAACTGGAAAACATGTGTTTATTTCTCCTAAGCTCCAACTATTGTAAGTTAAAAATATGATATAAAGAAGATAAGAGGGAAGATAGTCCTATCTTTATAAGAAAATAGGGCTATCACGGGCGTGTGCGACCGACCAACTATTGGTATTACAACCGTTCGGATCAAGGTACACTAGCCCATCTCTCGATATGTTTGAATAGTTGTGTGGGACATAAATATGCACCCGTTTACAATCTTAAATCAATTAAAACTATCGAGGTTATTATGATTACGTCTTATCAAAATTTTATTGGCATTGACATCGGAAAATTTAAAAATGTTGTTGCAGTTCACAAACAGAAGAGCGCTGTCGAATTTGACAATGATACTGCTGGTTGGCAACGAATGTTTCAAAAATTTTCAGATATCCTACCTAATTCTTTAGTGACTTTAGAAAATACAGGAAAATATGAGCTTGGTTTATCACATTTTCTTATTGACATGAATATTGCTGTACATCGAGCTAATACTCGCAAAGTAAAAAGCTTTGTCCTATCTCATGGAACTTTAGCAAAGTCTGATCAATCAGATGCAAGAGCCCTTGCTCAATATGGGTTTGAACGCTATAGTACTCTATCTCTATTTGTGCCTATGTCAAAAGAACAAACAACCTTAGCTGCACTTTGTCAACGTCGTGATGACATTACAAAAATGAGAGCTCAAGAGAAATGTAGGCTTGCAGCACCTGAAAACGACCATATAAAAGAAAGTTGTCAAAAAACCATTGAATTTTTCAACAGTCAGGTAAATGAACTCAACAATACTATACAAAAAATTATTGATGAGAATCTAGAGTTACAGAAGCGCCAAAAAATTCTTAGAACAGTTCCAGGAATAGGTCCAAAATTATCTCAAGATTTTCTATGTCTAATGCCGGAACTTGGCTACTTAGGTAGAGGAGAAGTTGCAAGTCTTGCTGGAGTTGCACCTCATCCAAAAGAAAGTGGAAAAACTATTGGTTACCGAAGAATAACAGGTGGTAGAAGCAACGTTCGTGAAAAGCTTTTTACAGCTGCAATGGCTGCTTCAAGGTCTAAGTCTGCGCTTGGTACCTTCTATTCCAAGCTTGTTGGTAAAGGTAAAAAGAAGATGGTGGCTATGACAGCTCTAATGCGTAAAATCATAGTGATTGCTAATGCGAGACTGAAAGAAGCAATGAGCCTACATACTATTTGAATCTACAGTGAATATGTGCGTCCACACAAATTTAAAGCACATATTCACTAACCACAAAATCTAAGCAGGAATTGCTGTGATGGCTGTTTGATATAAAATTCTTTTTCTATAATGAATAGGTTTTTAATTACCAAAATACCCCTCATGATTGAGTAGAATTGTAGAATTACAATAAAAAGTTGTAATAAAACAAAATTGAAGAAATTTTAAAAAACATAGTTGATACGAGGAACTGAAAACAATATTTTTAGATGTAGGTAAGAAACTACCAGAAATTTGGCATAAGTCAGTTCTATCACGTCAGCAAAGAAAATCTTTTATTCGTTGTCTGATTGATAAGGTAGTAGCACACCGAATCAGGCGTGATTGCTTGCAGATACGTATTGTATGGCATGGTAGAGAAACTACCACTTTCCATGTTCCTATTCCAGTAAGCTCCTTTCGTGCATTGACTACTGCAACAGAAATGGAGCAATCTATAATAAAGTTAAGTAAAGAGGGTAAAACGGATATAGAAATTGCCAAGTACTTAGAAACACAAGGGTATCGTTCTCCCTCACAATCAAAGAATATTGTTTTAGAAAATACAGTAAAAAATATTCGGTTAAAAAATAATATTATGCGAAAAAAGGAGCAATCACATCCCATTAAAGTGCCTGGCTACCTTACTATTTCACAAATTGCAAAAATCCTTGAAGTTTCCAGGCAGTGGCTTTATGATAGAATAAGGAGAGGTAAAATAAAAATACAAAAAGACTATAGCAAAACCAGAGGCAAGTATTTATTTGAAGATACACCAGAAACTGTTAGAACCCTTATGGATTTTAAAAATGGTAAACTCAACAACCCAAATTTTTTATAGGAGTATCAATATGTATAATCGCACCATTGACTGTGTGCTTTTTCAAACACCAAGCGATTAATGCTGCTGAACAGCACCCACAAATAGTTTTTGCTGCCATCTTTTCTTTTTAAATTTAATCTGATATTAAACACTCGCAGCATGCCTTGAAACGCAAAGAAACCAAAATCTTTGCGGCATAAAATAATATCCTCCTGAGATAGCATTTTTCATCCTTTAAACTAATTCCAGCATACACTAATTTATTGAAAAATTAAAAAAAATGTTGTAAAATTGTTACAGTAGTAGATTTTGGTAAAACTTATGGCAGACTTAAACGCTAATATAGTTCTCAGTAAAGAAACTTTACTGCACCTTGCCGAGCTAGCTGAGCTCACTAAGCAGCCTGCTCAAGAATTAGCAGAGAAACTACTCAAAGAAGCAATTGAGCTTGAAATCGAGGATTTTTTAGTGTCTAAAATTTCTGATGAGCGTGATGTTGAAGGCGCAGAAACAGTTGATTTTGAAGATATTAAGTGGGACTAGAACGTTATAAAATTAAGTCTCTAAAGAGCGTTACTGAAAGGGATTTACCAAATCTTCCAAAGACAATAAGGCTAAGAGTTCAAAAGGCTATAAAAGAACGACTTACAGTCGATCCAATAAATCTTGGTGAACCACTACATCATAGCTTAAAAGGGCTCAGAAGGTTAAGAGTAGGTGACTATCGCGTGGTCTACAGGATAGATCAATCAGAACGTACAGTGGTTATCACAGAGATAGGACATAGAGATACTATTTACAAGAGATAAGTACATTCTTTTCTTTATTGAAAAAATAAAATGCTGTAGTTGGCTATATTGCAGCCTTACCCGCAACCTGACCAAAATTATCTAACATTTGATTCATAGCTATCCAACGATCATTTAAAGATTTTCCGTAAGAAGTGTAACCACCACCTAGATTTTGGCCAATTTGTGCACCAAGTCCATGTGCTCCGATAAGACTTTGCAGCCCTCCTAAAGATGAACCGATAAAGTCATTCAAGCCACGCGACGCAAGTTCAGAGTTTAAACTTGCAACTTTAGATAGACCATAGCTTGATTGATCAAGCCTACTTGCTCTTAATTGGTTGCCAATCATTTGATTGCTAATAAACTGCTGGTAAGGATTGCCTTGATATTGCGATGCTATTTGATTAATAAATCCTCCTGGACCATCTTTTCCTAAGCCCCCAAGACTATCCATGAATTTATTGTACCGACCATACAATTCTTTTTGTACTCCGATATTATTTTCAAATTGGCGATTAGCTTTAGAACTACCAAAAAGAAAGTCAAATAAATCTCCTAATACCAATTCCCGCTAGGCTTTGTTGCATCGCTAGCTATGATGGATTAAAGATAAAAAAGATGGAGAATATCAGTAGCTTATTATTCTGGTATTTATAACAAGAACGGTCAGTGAATACCTAAATTTGAGTAAAAGAAATTTCACTACCACTCACTAATCCGGCTAAAATTCAAGAATTTCAATGCTTTAGCTATTTTCAATAGAATTAAGTTTATTAATATAAATAATAAATTACTATTCTTAAATTTGATCAGATTGATTGCAAAAAAACAAGATTTTCAATAGGTTGCTTATAATCCTAGCTATAGTTAGCCTTTCATAAGTAGCGATGCAACAAAGCCCCCGCTATACAAGTAACGGATAGACAATAATGGAAAAAAGCCATACTGGAGTAAGTAAAATAGCGAGGTTTAAATGGCATTAAGATCAAAATTATTGGATGAAAAAGTGAGCAAAAGAAATGCTGAAGAAAGTAAGAAATAATGCATATGTTGCAAAAAAACTAAATGCTGTAATTGCAGCAAAAAAGCATAGTATAACAGCCGTAGCAAAAATATGTTGCATTTCAAGAAAGGCACTTACTGCATGACCTAAAATTTGGCAGAGAAGAAAAATTATTTGCTCCACCTCAACGCCGTAGAAAAACTATATTGAACCAAAGCCAACTTGAACAAGTTGAAGCATGGATACAAGCATCGAACAGACGAAATCTGTCAAATCAGAAAGAAACACACAAATTTAAGTTTTTAGTAGTTTTCAAGTATAGTTGTACAGGGAGCGCCTCTGCAGTTATGACCGACATTTTCAATGGTGCCTAAGTGCCCGTATGCAAGCATGGTTTTGGAAGGAACGGTCAAATCATTGATGGAGTCATTTAGACTACCTCGGTTAGGAGATTGTACTATCAACCGTTCCAAGCTGAAGCGTTTCCCTATTACAAATTATATGTAGGAGTTACCATGAAAAAAGCAAAAAGTAAATTAGAAATAGTGAATCCTAATGCAGCAGGAATAGACATTGGTTCAGCTGTACACTATGTGTGTGTACCTGAAGGAAGAGATGAACAACGCGTTCAGAAATTTGGCTGCTTTACTGAAGACCTTCATAACTTAGCACAGTGGTTGAAAAAGTGTAAAGTTACAACAGTAGCTATGGAATCAACAGGAGTATACTGGATTCCTTTATTTCAAATACTTGAGTCATACAAATTCGAGGTAAAATGCACGGCATGTAAAGAATGTACCTGGTAGGAAGTCTGACGTTCAAGATTGCCAATGGCTCCAACAACTGCATAGCTACGGACTGCTTCATGGATCGTTTAGGCCAGATAATCAGATGTGTGTATTGCGCAGTTACGTGCGGCAACGCAAAAATCTCACTGAAAGTGCATCTACACATATTCTGCGTATGCAGAAGGCATTAATTCAAATGAATATACAATTACACAAGGTTATTAGTCATATTACTGGGATAACTGGTATGAAAATCATTGAAGCTATAATTGAAGGCGAAAGAGATTCTGAAAAATTAGCAGAATTCAGGGACGTGCGAATGAAAAATGATCAGTCTACTATTGCAAAAGCGTTAGCTGGTGACTATAGAGAGGAACACTTATTCACGCTAAAGCAAGAATTTGAATTATATAATATTTATCAAGAAAAAATAGCAGAATGTGATAGAAATATTGAAGCCTATTATAAAACGTTTGAAACAAAGTCTTGTGAAAGCAAACAGCTAAGTAAGCAAAAGAATAAAAATAGCAAAAGTAAGCCAAGCTTTGCTTTGTATGAGGAACTGCACCGAATAACTGGTATGGATTTCACTAAAATTCCTGGATTTGATGTATTAAGTATACAAACCATAATTTCAGAAGTTGGTATAAACCATAGTAAATGGCCAACAGAAAAGCACTTTTCGTCGTGGTTGGGACTCAGTCCTGCTAATAAAGTTACAGGGGAAAAAGTGTTTAACACAAGAACACGTAAAGTCATTAACCGTGCTGCGAATGCTTTGCGAATAGCTGCTCATTCTGTAGGAAATAGTAAAAGTGCGTTGGGTGCATACTACAGAAGATTGAAAAAACGACTAGGAGCACCAAAAGCAATAACAGCTACTGCAAGAAAAATGGCATGCATATTTTATAGTATGCTCAAATACGGACAGGAATATGTAGAAAAAGGAATGGAATACTATGAAACACACTATAAAGATAGAACTGTAAAAAATTTGATCAAAAAAGCGAGCGAATTTGGCTACATATTAGTTCAACAAGAAGAGTTAGTTGAGTGAGTTTCTTAGGAGAAAATCCCAACATTACCATTAAAGAAACGAGAATAAGAATTCAGGAAAAGTTTGGTTTAGCAAGTCTACAGTACACCGTAATATGCAAAGAATGAAATTCTCATATATCACACCAAGACCAGTGCATAACGGACAAGATAAAAGTAAACAAGAGGAGTTTAAAAAAAAATCTTAATGAAACTATAGTATTTTCTAAAACGAATGATAAACGTCTAAAATGGTATTACCAACTAAAAGGTGTAAGTCTGTACATTGATGCATTAGAGGTCTGAGGCGACTTTTGATGGTGTGCCAACAATGCTCTATCGGATTTAGATCGGGAGTGTTAAATAAACTGTGTCAAACCGAAAAAAAAGTAATAAATTGATATAAAAAAATGGAGGTTTGACAATGAGTCAGAAAGTAGTAAACAGAACTACCGGTTTGGTAGATTATAAAGAATTAGAAACAAATATCCTGTTGTCTATACGAGAAGGAAGACCGTTGACAGGAAGAGATGGAGCATTAACACCGTTTATAAAAAAGTTGCTGGAGGTAAGCCTGGAAGGTGAAATAGAAAACCACTTGTCGGCTGAAAGCGAAGAGAATAATCGAAGAAATGGGAGGAATGCAAAGACTTTACGTACAAGCGCAGGGTCATTTGAGCTTTTGACGCCAAGAGATAGGGAAGGAAGTTTCGAACCACAAATAGTCAAAAAAAGGCAAACAAACTTACATCCAGAGCTTGAAACGAAGATTTTGAGCACATTTGCCAGTGGTATGGGCTATAGAGATATAGTGTCACATGTTGAGGAAATTTATGATCACAAAATATCGGTGGCAGAGATATCAAGTATTACTGACAAATTGCTACCAGTAATCAACGAATGGCATAGTCGCCCGCTGCAGTCTGTATATCCGATAGTTTTCATGGTTTTTTAAAGTCAAAGAGGACGGGCATTGCGTAAGTAAATGCATGTATAACATATTAGGCATAGATCAAAATGGCAAAAAAGAAGTATTAGGTTTTTATTTGGCTGAAAGTGAAGGAGCTAACTTCTGGTTGGGAGTGCTAAATGACCTCAAAGAAAGAGGAGTAGAAGATATCCTTATTGCCTGCGTTGATGGGCTGAAAAGCTTTCCTGCAGCTATAAACAGTGTCTTTCCTAATGCGGAAGTGCAGATGTGTATAGTGCATCAGATACGCAACTCACTGAAGTATGTGGCCAGTAAAGATGCGAAGAGTTTTTTGAGCGATTTAAAGAAGGTATATCAAGCTTCAAGCAAGGAAATTGCCGAGAATTATCTGTTGGAATTAGATGAAAAATGGGACACAAAGTACCCTATGGTTATAAAATCTTGGCAGAATAATTGGGAAAACTTGTCTGGTTATTTTAAGTATTCTGGTCCAGTTAGGAGGATAATCTACACCACCAATCCCATAGAGGGGCTACATAGGCAAATTAGGAAATTCACTAAGACCAAAGGCTCATTTACCAGCATAAATGCCTTGTATAAGCAGGTATATTGTGCTATAAAGAAGGCAGAGGAAAAGTGGACGATGCCTGTACATGATTGGGCATTAACTATCTCTCAACTTGATGTTTTCTTTCCTGGCAGATTGAAAATTGAGTTGAACTAAAAATGCGGTTTGACACAGTTTATTTAATACTCCCTTAGTGAATATTTTTGACGCGGTGAAATGGGTAATTTATGGATAGTCTATTTCATTTTAACTCCTGGCACGCTTTAGTAATACTATCACATCCAATTTCTAATTGTTCCTGAGAGGTTGCATAAGAAATTCTGATAAAATTTTCTAGACCAAACGCAATTCCTGGAACCACAGCAACTAAATGATCCTCTAGCAGGTATTCAGTGAAATCAAGATCATTATTTATTACTTTACCACTTTTTGTACTCTTACTGAGCAATCCTTCACACGAGACAAATAAATAAAATGCGCCTTGCGGAATGGATGCTGATAATCCCGGAGCAGAATTTAGCTTTTTCACCATAAAATCTCTACGACTCTTAAAAATCCTTGTTCTTTCTTTCAAAAAACTATGGTCACCGTTTAATGCTGCTGCTGCTGCTGCTTGTGCTATCGAATTTGGGTTAGAAGTGCTCTGAGACTGCAGCGTAGAGATAGCTTTTACTACATCACTTCTACCTGCAATATACCCTATTCTCCAGCCTGTCATTGCATAGGCTTTTGACACTCCATTGACTACAAAAACTCTGTTGTAAAGCTTTGGCTCAACCTGAGTGATAGTAAAAAACTTTTCGTCGTATATTATATGCTCATAAATATCATCTGTAACGACATTCACATGTGGATATTCAAGCAATATTTGTGCTATGTCTTTCAATTCATCATATGTGTACACAACTCCTGCAGGATTGTTCGGTGAGTTAAGAATTAACCATTTAGTTTTTTTAGTTATCCTGCTTTTCAATAATTCCGCTGTCAGTTTAAAATTTTGTTTGCATTCCACTACAACTGGTAAGCCCCCAAAAAGATTTACCATATCAACATATGAAACCCAATAAGGAGCTGGAATAATAACTTCATCTCCAGAGTTAATTGTTGCCATAAACAAATTGAATAACACCTGCTTAGCGCCAGTACCAACACAGATTTGGTTAAACGTGTACTCGAGGTTATTATCCCTTCTTAACTTATTAATTATTGCTTCTTTCAGCTCACGCGTTCCATCAACAGCAGTATACTTAGTTTTACCTTCACTTATTGCTTGAATAGCTGCTTTTTTTATATGATCTGGAGTATCAAAATCCGGTTCTCCTGCAGCTAAAACACAGATCTTTTTTCCTTTATTTTTCAACTTATTTGCCTTATCAGTTACAGCAATCGTAGGTGATGGTTTTATTAGGGACATTCTTTTTGCAAGGTCTGACATATCTTACTGAAGCTAAATTCAAATGATAAACCCTGTACAGCAAAAAAGCTAGGAATTTTGTGTATTGTATTAGTAGCTTTTTACCAAATTCACCAACGCAGTGATATTTTCAACTGGAGTATCAGGGAGTACTCCATGTCCGAGATTAAATATGAAGGGTGAATCTCTAAAGCAATCTATTATACGTTTTGCTTCTTTTATTGCTTCCGTTTTATTATAGGCTAAAAGATTAGGATCAAGATTTCCTTGTAGAGGGATTTTTAGATTCGCTTTCGCCCATTCTATTGGGACATTATAATCTATACTTACTGCAGATACACCTGTTTGTTCGCAGTAATCCTTATAAAGATTTCCAGCAGACCTTGGAAATCCTATTATTGGAAAATCAGAAAATCTATCCTTTATTGCCAAGGTAATTCTCTTTGTTGGTTCGATAACATATTCTTTAAACAATGGTTCCGATAATGCACCAGCATTACTGTCAAATAGCTGAATAACATCTGCTCCAAATTCTATCTGTTTAATTAGATAAATAATCGTTGCTTCCGTTATTCGTTCAATTATTTCCTTCAAATACGAAGGGTAAAAATTTAATACTTTGGAAAAAGTTTTGCTGCTTCCACCTTCTATGATATATGAAGCTACTGTCCATGGGCCACCAGCAAATCCTATAAGAGACTTTTTTTTTGATAGCTGACTTCTGACTTTCTTTATAGCGTTTAGAATTGGTAAAATTTTAGCTTCAATGTCTTGTGGACTTTTCAATTCTTTAGGATTCTTTATAGGTTTTATTCTCGGGCCCACATTGCGCAGGAAATTCACGTCACAACCCAAAACATCAGCTATTATTAAAATGTCTGAAAAAATTATCGCCGCATCCACGTCAAATCTTGTCACTGGCTGTAACGTCAATTCTGTCACTAAATCTGTGTTGTAGCATATCTCCATAAAATTATTCATATTTTCCACTGCTTTGCGGTACTCAGGAAGAGACCTGCCAGCCTGACGCATTAGCCAAATAGGCACTCTTTCACCTGGCTCATTTTGTTTGATAACTTCTACTATTGTTGTTTTGCTGCTTTCCAATCTATTTTATCTATTTTTCTGTATACTAAAGTATAGTAGTAATAATAGTTCTATCAACAACTTGTTACTAACTTAAAATTCAGTAAAAATTGGCGTTGTTTAATTTGTGGATAAATATGTTAACAACTTCTATATGCTATTGATTTTCTGTTATGATTTATGTGTATAAGTAAGATGTTCAGAGTGTTAGTAATTTTCTTTTATGGAAAACATTTTACCATCATGCATTGTTACATAACTATGTATATGTCGTTGAAAAAACTGTTGATCAATTGTTGGTATTTTATATCAACAAATAATTCACAAATTAATTTGACATTATTCACATGCTTATTAAACATTTAATAACAGTTTTCTTGATAAATCTGATCTGAAAACGTTTTTGCCATTACAGGGAATAAATTGAGTAAAAAAGGAACCTTAGTAGAAAAAATAGCATATAGAATTTTTCTCTTCCTTTTCAAAAAAGCTTCTGTGTTGAAAAAGTGTGCGACTGAAGCATTAATGAAAGATCTGCCAGACCTTAATATATTTAATGGTCTATTAAAATTCCGCGATTGTGGTATAATGGATATAATGACTCCACGTACAGAGATATGCGCAGTAGACATTGAGTCAAGCGAGCGTGAAATAATAAAGAAGATAAAAAACACTTGCCACACTAAAATACCAATTTATAGAAATAACTTTGATAACGTAATAGGCTTTTTTTATGTAAAAGATGTTATTTTTAATAGGGATAAAAATTTTAATCTGAGAAATATTATACAAAGCGTAATATTTGTTCCGCCCTCGATGAAGACAACTAATCTTTTTGTTAGGATGAAATCTTCTAAGTCATACTTAGCTATTGTATTGGATGAATATGGTGGAACTGATGGTTTAATTTCAATGACCGATCTTATAGAGGAGCTAATACCAAACATTGATAGTGAGAACGAAATAAATTCAGAATATACCATTACTGAATTGTCTCAAAATAAGTTTGAAGTGTCAGCAAGGGTTCTTATAAAGGATATAGAAGAGGATCTAAAAATAGAATTACGTGACCCTGAAGAAGACTATGTTACACTTAGTGGTTTGATTCTTTCGATTGCTGGTAAAGTGCCTTCTGTAGATGAAGTCATTAAATATAAAAATGGTATGAAGTTTATCATCAAAGATGCAAATGAGCGCTACATTAATAAAATAGTACTAGACTTAAGTGATTACAAAAATTAGATTTGGTACCCCTTGTCGGGGAATGTCTTGCCTTGAAACGAAGAAAAAGTTGTAATAACCAAATATGCAACTCAAGGTATAGTTAAACCTATCTCCAGCAAATTATTTTCGCAAGTACAATGCATTTCAGTTTTATAGTACTCTAATAATAAAGAGGTCATATAGATATTAATATCTTTTGTATTTAAATTAGTGTCATTTTTTTTGATTAATTTGTCTACTAATGATTTGCTTATTGGTTTGTGTTCATTTAGAATTTTTATAGTTAATAGCATTTTATCTTCTGTTTGACTCAGTAAAACAGACACTAGTTCAACTTCCGCCACTGCGCTGGCTATAGTTAGCACCATATTAGAAATTATCTTATTTATCTTTTCAATTAAATCTTCCTTATTTTTTGCAGAGTATGCGTCTATTTTCCACGTAAGCTTTACTTTTTTTTTTAATAAATAATTTTCGATATTAGATTTGGTCTGATCAAAGCTGTAATTATCTGCTGAAGAAGAATATGCCTGCTTCATAACTTTATGTTTATATATTAAATCATCGGAGCTTTCTTTAAGAAACGACAATGCTTCCTTCTGCGCATCAGCATCGTTCTTATCTATTACTTCAAGCTCTTCTAAGCCAAACATTATTCCATTCATAGAGTTAGCAAAGTCATGAAGCAGCCGTCCTGATAGCAGCTCCGTTATTAACAGTATGTTTTTGATGTTTTTGTTCATTGGATAATTATAAATGATTTAAGTTACCCTATATTGGTAAACATATAATAGTCAATTAAGAGAAAGTTTCGTTGCACTTTTTATATCAAGGCATTAATATAGTATTAACAATTTTAAAATTTATAGAAGGATTATGAATACTTATATCAGATCAGGAATAGATCTTGAACTATATAATAAGTTAATAAAAGAAGTCAAGCCTATTGCTCAAGAAACTACTAGAGAAGAAGTAATCAGCGAAATAGGTTCATTTTCTGCGTTGTTTGATTTTGCTGCACTAAGTAAGAAATATGACCATCCAGTACTTGTTTCCTCAACTGATGGAGTAGGTACGAAACTATTGATAGCTCAAGAAGTGAATAGGCATGATACTATAGGTATAGATTTAGTTGCAATGTGTGTAAATGACTTACTTGCACAAGGAGCAACGCCTTTATTTTTCCTTGATTACTTTGCAACAGGTGTTTTGAGCAAGGACGTTTTATTATCTGTGGTCCAAGGCATTGCAAAGGGGTGCAAGCAAGCTAAAATAGCATTGGTTGGTGGGGAAACTGCAGAAATGCCTGGAATGTATGATAATAATCACTATGACCTTGCAGGGTTTGTGGTTGGTGTAGTTGATCGAAAGCAAATTCTTCCAAACTGTAGCATGATGAAAGTAGGTGATTATATAGTTGGCTTAGAGTCAGGTGGAATTCACTCAAATGGGTTTTCTTTGGTGCGCCATATTTTCAAAGGCTTAGGTATAAATTATAACGACTCATCTCCATGGAATAATCAGCTTTGGAAAGAAGTGTTGCTCGAACCAACAAAAATATATGTTGATTCTTTGTTGCCTATTATGCCAAAGGTAAAAGGCATTGCACATATAACAGGTGGTGGCTTGATAGATAATATTCCGCGGATTCTTCCAAAAAACTTATTTGCAAACATAGACATTAATTCCTGGAAATGGCCAGATATATTTTTATGGCTAACAAAGGAGGGTAAAATAGAGAAGAAAGAAATGCTAAAAACATTTAATTGTGGTATTGGCATGGTATTGATCGTAAGTCCTGAGAATATGCAAAACGTGAAAAATCATTTCCAAAAACGTGGAGAAAAAATTGAAATTATTGGAAAACTTGATGAGGCATGTAACCCTCCACTTGATAGAGTAGTATTTAGTTAGTCTAACTTTACTGACAGTCTTTTTGCAACTTCTAGGTACGCTTCCTTTAAATCTCCTAAATTCAAACGAAAGACGTCTTTATCTAGCTTTTTATAAGTATTTTTATCCCATAACCTGCAGTTATCAGGGCTGATTTCATCGGCTAAAATGATTTTAGTACTGTCATTTATTAATCTGCCAAATTCTAACTTGAGATCAACTAAATATATACTTGCATTTGAAAATAGGTGGACTAAGATTTCGTTGATTTTTAAAGTTGTAGTTTTAACTTCATCCATTTCTTTGCTAGATAGCCAATCAAAATACAGTATGTGATTTTCATTCACCATTGGGTCGGCTAGGTCATCATTTTTGTAAAAAAACTCGATTATAGGAGATGTAAGTGCCTCACCTTCTTTGATATTAAAACGTTTGCAAAAGCTGCCAGCTGCAACATTTCTAACTACCACCTCAAGAGGTATTATCTTGAGCTTTTTGACTAGCTGTTCTCTTTCGTTTAGAGTTTTTATAAAGTGCGTGCTAGTTCCTGCTTCTTCAAGCTTTTCCATGATAAAAGCACTAACATGATTATTAATTATTCCTTTGCCCTCAATAATTTCATATTTTTTCTTATTGAATGCTGTAACATCATCTTTAAAGTGCTGTATAACAGTTGATGAGTCTTCAGTTTCAATAATGGCTTTCGCTTTACCTTCGTATATTGTTTTATTCAGTGACATGCTTAATTTAACTATATATTATATCAATTTACTGTTCTTAGAGTATAGCTCCAAATAACTTAAAATAAACCTTAATGGCATTCAATGTTACAATATTAACCATATTTCCAGAAATGTTCCCCGGGTTTTTGAACTATTCTCTTGCCGGAAAAGCGTTAGAAAAAAAAATATGGAACCTTGAAGTAATAAATATTCGTTCTTTTGCGAAAGATAAACATTCAACTGTGGATGATGTTCCATATGGAGGTGGAGCAGGAATGGTTATGCGTTCTGATGTAGTTGGTGATGCAGTAGATAGTATGCTCTCTGTTCATAAAAACACTAAGTTTATTTACATGACTCCATCTGGAACTAAGTTTAATCAGAATATTGCCAGAGAATTATTAGAGTTTCCTCATATAACAATATTGTGTGGTCGATTTGAAGGTATTGACCAAAGGATAATTGATGCGTATACTCCTTATGAATTAAGTATCGGAGATTATATACTTTCAGGAGGTGAGCCAGCTGCGATGGTGGTTCTCGATGCATGCATTAGACTTCTTCCAGGTGTAGTAAATAATTCCGATAGTATTATTGAAGAAAGTTTTAGTTATGATGGTGGTATGCTTGAATATCCTCAATATACTAGACCTGAGCAGTGGAAGGGATATAAAGTACCTGAGGTTTTGTTATCTGGCAATCACAAAAAAATAAGTGATTGGAGGCAGAAGCAGTCTCATGTTATAACAAAAAAGCGTAGGCCTGAATTATTGAATGGAGAGATAAATGACAAATTTACTTAAAAAATTTAACGAACAGCAAATGCAAGTGTTAGCTAAAGAAATACCAGAATTTCGTCCTGGTGATGATTTAAAGGTCACTTTTAAAGTAGTTGACGGTGCAAGTGAACGTATACAGATATTTGGAGGTGTATGTATATCAAAAAGGAACCGCGGGTTGCATTCTTCTTTTGCAGTCAGAAAAGTGAGCCATGGAGAAAGTATAGTGTCTCAATTTTTTGTTTATTCTCCTGCACTGGTTTCAGTGCAAGTGACAAGAAAAGGAAAGGTTCGTAGAGCAAAACTGTATTATCTATGCAAACTATTTGGAAAAGCTGCAAGGATCAAAGAGCGTACTACTTATGTTAAAAAGAAATCTAAGTAGATACAATAGGGAGTGATGTCAATTGTGTCATCCCAGCACTTCCCCAGTGTCATCCAAGTAGCTGATACTGGGATCTACCTTATTCTATATCATGGATGTTATTTTTAGCATGGAGTCTGTTACCAATTGCCTGATTTGTAAATATTTTTATAACTGGATTCCAGTGTCAAGCACTGGAATGACATCAACGTTTATTAAACTGGACGTTTGTACAGCTGTGGGCTTGACGATAGGATCCAGGGAAAATAAATGAGTATAAAGAAAAAATTCCTTAAATTACTTCAGTCAAGGCGTGTACATGCTCGTATAAAAAGGAAAAATAAAAAGAACAGAGCGTTACGCTTTTGCTCTTTCACGGCACTAGTTATCTCACTTGGCTGTCCTGTGTGTATATTGTTGAGTATATTAGTTAACTCTTACAGTGCCTTAACAGTAACGAAAATTTTATTGCCAATTGAAATAAGTGCTGATCTTACTTTAACAAATAATCCTAGTGATTTGCGGTATAAGTCCATTGGCTTACTCAACGATTCTTTACGTAAGGTGTTTAAAGGAACTGATTTTAAAGACAGTGACGAAATTTTAAGTCGTAATTCTTACAAAGAACTAGAGAAATTTTTTCGTAAGAAAGTAAAAGATAGTGGTGAATATGAGATCTGGTTTACCGCGTCAAGTATAATTAATTCAATAAATAAAGATAAACATTTGAATGATCGTTATGCTAAATTACTTGATTGGCTAAAAGAAAAGAGGAGAGTGAAAAAATTTTTTAATAAGTCTTTATTCCTTAAATCTGACTCTCGTGAACCTGAGAATGCAGGGATTTTAGGGGCATTTATCGGTTCATTAATGACAATTATAGTGTGCCTAGCATTAGCATTACCAATAGGAATTATGTCGGGCATCTGTCTTTACGAATTTATGCCTAAAAATAGGCTAATGACTAATATTGTAGAAATTAGCATGAATAATCTTGCTGCAGTGCCTTCAATAATATTTGGTGTAGTGGGCTTAACTCTCTATCTTGGCATATTTGGGCTACCGCGCTCTTCACCACTTGTTGGTGGAATGACTCTTTCATTTATGATGTTACCTAATATTATAATTGCAACAAAAAATGCCTTTGCGAATGTTCCTATTACGATAAAAGATGCAGCGTTTGCGCTCGGTGCGCCTCACATCAAGGTGATATTAGATCACTCTTTACCGATTGCGTTACCAAGAATAATACATGGTACTGTGCTTGCAATTGCAAGGATTTTAGGTGAATCTTCCCCTTTACTTATGATAGGTATGGTGGCATTTATTGCTGATACACCTACGTCCTTTTTCGATCCGGCGACTGTTCTGCCTGTGCAAATATACATATGGTCAAGTAGTCCTGAAATTGCATTTATTGAACTTGCTGCTATTGCAATTATAGCTTTATTATTGGTGTTATTTGCGTTAAATTTAGTAGCAAATTTTGTAAAAAAGAAATTCGAATTTTTTAATTTTTAGCAATTCATGAAAATCACAGTCCTATCTGGTTATGGCTTAAATTGCGAAAAAGAAACCGCATTTGCATTTATGGAATGCAGCAGAAAACTTGGTATTAGTAATATTGAAGTAAAAATCGTTCACATTAATGATATCATAGATAATCCAAGTGAACTGAAATTAAGCAATATACTTGCAATTCCAGGAGGTTTTTCCTATGGTGATAACACTGGTGCTGGTAATGCGTTTGCTTTACGTATTAAAAACAACTTGTTGGATGAGTTTCAAGAGTTTTTATCTCAGGACAAGCTGATTATAGGAATATGTAATGGTTGTCAGATATTAGTAAAATTAATTCCAGAGTTCTCTAGTCTAGCTTTAATCCATAATGATATAGGCAATTATCAATGCCGTTGGATTAGAGTGGGAGTTAATCCGCAGAGTAATTCTGTTTGGCTACGGGGCCTGAGTGAACTATATCTCCCTATTGCTCATGGGGAAGGCAAATTTTTTATGGATCAAGATATTTTGAACCAATTGATTGAGAGCAATTCCACCGCATTACGTTACATTGATGAAAATGGCAACTATGCTAACCTACAATTTCCTTACAATCCGAACGGATCTACATACGACCTAGCAGCTTTATCAGATAAAAGTGGAAGAGTGCTAGCTTTAATGCCCCATCCAGAGAGGGGAATATTTTTTACTCAGCAAGATAATTGGCCTCTTGAAAAAGAAAAGAGCAAGCGTTTAGGTATTGCTGTGCCAAAATATGGTGATGGAATGCTTATATTTGAAAATGCACTAAAGTATTTTTGTTAAAATTTATTGGTAGGGGTTTATGGTCGAAATTATCCCCTGATATTGCAAAAAATTACTTTACAAGTTTCGCCAGTCCCCTTATTATGATAATAAGGGTATTTATGACTCAAAACTTGTTTTTGACCTGCAGGCTCAATGACAAAATTCAGTAAAAAACTCAGGGTATTTATTGGCGGATTACATAAAATTATAGCGGCTGCATGTCTTTTTTATTTTTTCTACATTCAGCCAAATCGCGCTTATTTTAAGCGTTAGCACATTATTACAGCGCCACTTACAGTAATATAGAGTCAAAACTCGCACCACGGGAGTTCTTTGCCTTTTTTTATTTGGTAAATTTCTTAATGTTTGTAGCTAAAGCAACTTAAGAGACCGAAAATGGTGTCATTCCAGCGCTTGACGCTGGAATCTAGTCTTTATTATGCAGCCACTTATTTAAAGTTAAGTTTTCTGGATCCAAGTAGTCAGGGCACTGGGATGACACCTTGACGATTTGAAGAATCGTCATCCCGCTACTTGTTAGCGGCTAAGAGATACCGCGGCGGTATGACGTAGGGACTCCGCCAACAATATTGGAAGAAATCTGAAACTTGAGAAAACTATTTCCCGAAAGCTTCTACAAAAAGAACAGAGAGTTGAATTTATTTATAGAGCTAGTGATCAAATAACCATATGTCTCGATGAATAATAAATGGGAGAGCTAATGGGCAACAAGAAATTAATAGTTTGTATTCGTTGTAGTTATGAAGTGAATAGATTAGCAGAGTTGTATCTATTAGATGCATATGAAAAATTAGTGTTAAGTAAACCAATAAAAGTGAGCAAAAAGGAAGAAAACTCTGAATGTAAGAAAGTAGATTTGAGGAGGGTTAAATGGTAACAGTTAGATTATATGCAAGAGTTTCTTCAGGGAGACAAGCACAAGAAGGTACAATAGCAAGTCAAATTGCTGCTATAGAGAATCAAATTAGTATGGACGGACATAAATTATTAAATGAATATAAATTTATTGATAATGGTTCTAATATAATCCGTCCTGGTTTAGAAAAATTACGTGATAAAATAGCAGAAGGTAGCATTGATAAGGTTTATATTCATTCTCCTGATCGTTTATCTCGCAAGTATGCATATCAGATGGTATTACTTGAAGAGTTCAAGAAACTAGGAGTAGAAGTCATTTTTTTTAATTAGCGATAATCCAGAATGGCTTTGTTGCATCGCTACTTATGAAAGGCTAACTATAGCTAGGATTATAAGCAACCTATTGAAAATCTTGTTTTTTTGCAATCAATCTGATCAAATTTAAGAATAGTAATTTATTATTTATATTAATAAACTTAATTCTATTGAAAATAGCTAAAGCATTGAAATTCTTGAATTTTAGCCGGATTAGTGAGTGGTAGTGAAATTTCTTTTACTCAAATTTAGGTATTCACTGACCGTTCTTGTTATAAATACCAGAATAATAAGCTACTGATATTCTCCATCTTTTTTATCTTTAATCCATCATAGCTAGCGATGCAACAAAGCCATCCGGGAGGAGAAGAAGTATGGGGAAAACTTTCGGAGCTACTCAATCATCATTTTATCGGTGAAAATGGGCTTGAATACATGATAAGTATGATGGCGGTAGATGCTGGATATGCAACACAAGAAGTATACAACTGGGTAAGAGGTCACCAGGGCTCTGGGAGGGTAATGGCAGTGAAAGGTGCAAACAAAGCGCTAGTGCCACTTAGCAGCCCAAGTAGAGTAGATGTAACAGTTAGCGGACAAAAGCTAAAGAGAGGAATGAAGCTGTGGCCAGTTGGAGTATCGATATTAAAGTCCGAGCTTTTTCAGCTACTTAATGTTTTAACAGAAGGGGCGCGGGGGTATTGTCATTTTCCCGAATATCCACCTGAATATTTTAAGCAGCTAACCGCAGAGCAACTAATTACCAAGGTAGTAAAAGGATATACCAAACAAGAGTGGCAAAAGATAAGAGACCGAAATGAAGTACTAGATTGCCGAATTTACGCAAGAGCAGCGTCTATTGCCCTGGGGATTGATCGTTGGCCAGAGAGTAAATGGGAAAGTTTAGCAGGTGAAAAAGCTAAAAAGTCAAAGAGAGTGAGAAGAAGTCAATGGTTGAGTGAGAAAAGTTGATGTACAACCAAGAATATTTAACTCAAGTAGAAGAAGCGATAAAGAAGCTACAGAGCGGAGAGAGAGTAGTATCAATTGCGTACAGCGATCATGTGGTTAGGTATGGGGAAGTTCAGATAAAAGATCTATTGGATTTAAGACAACGAATCAAAGCAGAGTTAAAAGTTGCAGGTGTGAAGCCAAAGAGAAAGATTGTTATTTCAACGAGTAAGGGGATTGACAAAATTGTGTAAAAATGTTATAGTCTATAGTTGATGTTTTCTGGTTAATCATATGGCTCAAAGTCAAAAAAAGCTCAATATTAATGTAAGTTTCGAGGGTGAATTTGCTCAGTATCTTACAGAGGTCGCAAAAGCATGGAATAAAACTATACCAGAAGTTTTAGTGTGTCTTGTGAAAGAAGAATTTGAAGCAGAGAAAGAGATGGCTGAAATTATAAAAGAACGTGATGTGCCAGATGCAAAGACGGTCAGAAGTGAGGATGTCGATTGGGATAAAATATTATCTGCAAAGACAATTAAAGATGAGTGAAATACAATATTATCTATTCAGAAAAGGTTCTTGAGAGAGATTTCCTTACTTTACCACCAACAATAAGATCAAGAATTAGAAGAGCTATAGACGAGCGGCTTACAATTGATCCAATTAATCTTGGTAAACCATTAAGTGGTAGATTAGTAGGAAGTAAAAGATTAAGAGTAGGCGATTATCGGATTATTTATAAAGTAGATAAATTAGAGAACACAGTAATCATCACAGAAATAGGACACAGAAGTACCATTTATTAAGAGGTAAAGGGAGTGTTAAATAAACTGTGTCAAACCGAAAAAAAAGTAATAAATTGATATAAAAAAATGGAGGTTTGACAATGAGTCAGAAAGTAGTAAACAGAACTACCGGTTTGGTAGATTATAAAGAATTAGAAACAAATATCCTGTTGTCTATACGAGAAGGAAGACCGTTGACAGGAAGAGATGGAGCATTAACACCGTTTATAAAAAAGTTGCTGGAGGTAAGCCTGGAAGGTGAAATAGAAAACCACTTGTCGGCTGAAAGCGAAGAGAATAATCGAAGAAATGGGAGGAATGCAAAGACTTTACGTACAAGCGCAGGGTCATTTGAGCTTTTGACGCCAAGAGATAGGGAAGGAAGTTTCGAACCACAAATAGTCAAAAAAAGGCAAACAAACTTACATCCAGAGCTTGAAACGAAGATTTTGAGCACATTTGCCAGTGGTATGGGCTATAGAGATATAGTGTCACATGTTGAGGAAATTTATGATCACAAAATATCGGTGGCAGAGATATCAAGTATTACTGACAAATTGCTACCAGTAATCAACGAATGGCGTAGTCGCCCGCTGCAGTCTGTATATCCGATAGTTTTCATGGTTTTTTAAAGTCAAAGAGGACGGGCATTGCGTAAGTAAATGCATGTATAACATATTAGGCATAGATCAAAATGGCAAAAAAGAAGTATTAGGTTTTTATTTGGCTGAAAGTGAAGGAGCTAACTTCTGGTTGGGAGTGCTAAATGACCTCAAAGAAAGAGGAGATACCGTCTTGTTAGTCAACAAAAAAATTATAAAAATTTCCCAAGTTGCATCATAAAATCAAAAAATACTTCCAATTGTGTAACAGTACACAGATTATAGTTAGTGGATATGTTGATAAGTAAATTAGTTTTATACGCACAAAACAGATGAAGTTTACTTATCAACATATCCACTAACTATAATCTGTGTACTGTTACACAATTGGAAGTATTTTTTGATTTTATGATGCAACTTGGGAAATTTTTATAATTTTTTTGTTGACTAACAAGACGGTATCTCCTGTCATCCCAGCACCTTCTTCCTGTTATCTGAGTAGCTGACACTGTACGAACATTGTCTATCAGGAAGGTGTCATGCAAGTAGCTGACACTGGTTCTTTTATGAAGGTGTCATTCTAGTCTGGAATCCAGGAAACTTAATTGCAAGTAATGCATTGGGTTTGGTGAGTATAAAAGTGTTGTGTTATGGCTAACGCTGGCTAGGTTTTCCTGCATCATACCGCCGCGGTATCTCTAGATCCCGCTAACAAGTAGCGGGATGACGATTGTCAGGGTGTCATTCCAGCGCCCCTATAATGTCATCCCAGTACTCCTATAATGTCATCCCAGTGCTCCTATAATGTCATCCCAGTGCGTGACACTGGGATCTCATTTCACTCTATAATAGCAGTGCTCCTTTCTTGTCATCCCAGTACTGATTAGCTATAAAATTTAAGAAGATATTTAAGAAATTTACCAAGCGGAAAAAAAGGCAAAAGAAGCCCCGTGGTGCGAGTTTTGACTCTATATTACTGTAAGTGGCGCTGTAATAATGTGCTAACGCTTAAAATAAGCGCGATTTGGCTGAATGTAGAAAAAATTTAAAAGACATGCAGCCGCTATAATTTTATGTAATCCGCCAATAAATACCCTGAGTTTTTACTGAATTTTGTCATTGAGCCTGCAGGTCAAAAACAAGTTTTGAGTCATGAATACCCTTATTATTATAATAAGGGGGCTGGCGGAGTTTGTCAAGCAAGTTTTTTTTCTACTGAATGACAGTTGTGGCTTGGGAGGTAGTGCAAGAAGTCTATTTCCACAAAAATGCTTCAATTTATCTTAACATTTTGTCAACTACCTTTATAGGAACGACAATTTAAAAGGGCATTTTTACATATTCCATATGGCTGCCAGTTGCACCCCTCACATGCGTAATCAAATTTCTTTAAAGACATTTTCTCTCTAATCTTTTTTACCGCCTCATTCCAAGTTAAAGTCTCGCCAATTTTTATTCCTAAAATTCCCATATGCCTTCTATCTAGCTCTAAAACTTTAGCTTGTTCGGTGCATTTACCTTGTTTAGTCTGGTTTGGGCAAGCACTACAAATACTATCAAGATTGCCAACTACTTTGATTTGAGTGTTAGGATCACTCATTACTTTGCTTGCTATCTTTTTATAATTTTCTACAAAACCCTGAGAATACCCATATCCCAGAAACGCGAGGGTGCACATGAAATGATGAGGACGAAACCTTATCACTTTTTCAAATACTGCAAAACCGCTACGAGTAGAAAAATTTTTACCAAACCAGGAAGGATAAATGGTAAAACACCCACCATTATTGCTTGTCCCAGACCCAAGTAAACAGCAAGCCAACTAACACCACAAATAAAGATTACAACTGTACCAGCCAGACAACTTAAAGAATTGCGCGCGAGTAATTCACATTTAAGGCTTAAGAGTTCATTTACTTCACCCATCACTATGACAGCAGCTAAAAAGCCAATTAAATATCCACCTGTTGGTCCGAGAAAAATGTGATAACCACCAGAAAAATTCGCAAAAACAGGAAATCCTGCTGCACCAAGTGATAGATATGTAAGCACAGAATAGAATGCTGTTCTGCGGTTAAATTTAAGCCCAATAAGCATTACTCCTAAAGTTTGCAATGTGATAGGCACAGGCTGCAATGGTACGCTTATTTGAGCCATCAAGAATAAAAGTAAAACGCAAGACAATATTTCAGCCAGTGTTGATCTACTGCTAGATTGTGTTATAAACATACCTTCCCAATAAAAATAACTTATAAAATATAATATATATAAGAGGTTTTGCAATTTAAATTTTGCTTATATTGTGCTACAATGAATTATTTATGCACTATTAAATTAAAAATGATAAGTAAACAAGATCTATTATCGTTGATGAAAGTAAGACACAGCGGACGTTCATACGATACTACAAGAGCAATATCTCAGGAAGACATGGATATTTTAATGGAAGCTGTAAGGCTGACTCCCTCATGTTTTGGTGATGAACCTTGGAGATATGTGATATGCAACAAACAGAACAATCAAAGCGCATGGGAAAAGCTGCTAAATTGTCTTGATGAATCTAATCAAAAATGGGCAAAAGATGCACAAGTGTTAATCATATCTTTCAGTGCTAAAAACTTCCGTAAACGAGGTAAAGGAGAAAATCTTTGGGCTAGTCATGATACTGGTGCAGCAAATTATGCACTTATGCTACAGGCTGCATCTGTGAACTTAATGGCTCATCAAATGGGTGGATTTGATAGAGATAAAATAGTAGAAAGATTCAACATATCCGATGATTTTAATGTAATGTCAGTGATAGCGGTTGGTTACGAAGAAGAGGGTGCTGAAACAAGTAAGAAAAAAAGAAGACCAATAGAAGAAATATTTTTTTATGATGAGTGGCCAAGGTCCTAAAAATTTTATCAAGATGCACGGTACTGGCAATAATTTTGTTATCATAGACTCACGTTCAACAAACAATTTAGACTGGAACTATAGACAAATTGCTGATCAAAGCAGTTGTGATCAAGTGATAATTATAACAATGTCTAATGCTGCAGACTGCTTTATACATATCTATAATGCTGATGGTAGTCGAGCTGAAATGTGCGGAAACGCAGCACGCTGTGTTGGATATTTGATAATGTCAGAAAAAGGTACTGAGTATATCACTATTGAGCTGGTAAACAAACGCATTTTAGAGTGTTTTAAAGTTGGTGATAAATCCATAAAGGTTAACATGGGTAAACCTTTGCTAAAATGGCATGAAATTCCCTTGTCTACTGAGTGTGACACTCTTCACTTACCTATAGAGCTTGAAATGCTAAAAGATCCTGTTGCAGTAAATATTGGTAACCCTCATATAGTTTTTTTTGTTGATAACATAAGTGAAATACCATTGCGAAATTTAGGACCAAAGCTAGAAAATCACGTACTATTTCCTCAGAAAATTAATATTAGTATTGCACAAGTTGAAAAGTCTGGAGAAATAGCTTTAAGAGTTTGGGAAAGAGGTACAGGCATTACTGCATCATGCGGTAGTGCAGCCTGTGCAGCACTTGTTGCATCCACACTACGTGGATATCTGACTGCCCAACAGACTTCAGTAGATTTACCAGGAGGTAAGTTATTAATCGAATGGGCAAATAACGTATTCATGACCGGTGATATAGGATTTTTGTGATCGTTGTTTTCACAATGCAAAACTACTTGACAAACTCCGCCAGCCCCCTTATTATGATAGTGAAGGTATTCAGTTATCTTCATCTGTGCAGATTAAACAGCAAGAAAACAACGTAGTTGGCGTCTTATTTTTAATTTTTTGCACTATGTGCACCTTATGTCTTCACAACATTTCTGGGTTTTTACCTATATAAGCTGAAACGCGCTTATAAGTCGTTTAAGACAGTATAGTACGCCAATTTGCAGGATTAGAGAGTGACAACTAGCTAACACGGGATTTCTTTTGCCTTTTTTTCTGCTTAGTAAATTTCTTAAACATTTGAACTAAGGTGAGCTGCACTTAAAAGCAGCTAAATTGCAGTGTTTAAGACTTAAAAAAACGCCAATACAGAAAATAGACAATAACCAGGGCTTCTTTTGCCTTTTTTTTCGTTTGGTAAATTTCTTAACGTTTGTAGCTAAAAGAGCCCAAGAGAGGTGTCATCCCGCTGCTTGTTAGCGGGATCTATGTTAAGAGATACCGCGAATGAATCGCGGTATGACGTAGGACTGCTGTCATCCCAGTGCCCAGACACTGGGATCCAGCTAAGTTAGTGAGTGTAAACAGTAGCCAACCTTACGTTAAAACACAACGTTCTTGATGAGATTGCATAAAAACTGGATTCCTTACATCATAGAGGCACTGCCATTATAGAGTGAACCAGTGTCTGGGCACTGGGATGACAAAAAAAGGGGCTACTTGGATGACAAAAAAGAGGCACTGGGATGACACCCTGACAATCGTCATCCCGCTGCTTGTTAGCGGGATCTGCTGAGATACCGTGGCGGCATGACGCAGAGCTCACGTTAGCTATACTTTTATACTCACCAACTCAGTATCCAATCTGGATCCCAGTGGGCTTTGTTGCATAGCAGCAGAAAAGCTAGTGATTACTGACTAAATTCATTATAAAATGACGATTTAAGGATAAATATGCCACAAAAAATGAGAGTCAGTAACCATAGAGAATATAACAAATTTCTAGAAAAAAGAGGAAATATTTTTCATTATATCAACGAAGCCATAGAAAATTGGTATGAAATTGGGCCAAAAATGTAGGGTGGCAACAATATTTACAGCAACAAAGTGGTAATTTTGATACATATAATAACCCATCTATTCAGAATAGGTTTGAGTGGGATTTTTAGAGGGATACATTGAACAAATAGGAAAAAATTTGCAGCTATTCACAAGCATCAAAAGAAACTTGATATTAAGATCAATGATTGCAGAGTTGATAAAAATAACATGGAAGATATCGAAATTGCTATAGACAGTACAGGAATTAGTATATACAACAACACACAGCAAAGAGAATAGCAAAGATAGAGAGTACCGCGGCTATAAACAAGTAAGAAAATTGCACATAATGTTGAGCAAACAAGTCATAGCTACAAAATACAGTAATGGCGTTTACTCTGATCACTATGGAGCATTGGGGAAATTTGATGTTAAATATGCTATAAAAGCTCTATAAGCTGTGTAATCAATATGGCATAAAAACGAAAATTCCTCCGAAAAACAACGCAGCAGAGCATCCAAAATTGGATTATATGCTTGATAGAAATGCCGCTATTCAGTTAATGAAATTACATGGTGAGAATGGTATAAAAAGATGGAAAGAAGAAGTAAATTACGGAAAAAGATCGTATATTGAAGGATTTTTCTCAAGGTTGAAGCGAATATTTGGGTTTAGTTTTAAGAATAAATCTGAGACAAATAGAGAGAAGAAACTGCTTATTAAATGCTACTTAATGAACAAATTTACTGCAATTGGTATGCCTAAATTTGAAATAGTCGCATAAAATTATTTACTCTGGAAAAAACTTACGTTGCTATGCAACAAAGCCCACTGGGATCTAGAAAAAAGAAATGTGGATTCCAGTGTCAAGGCACTGGAATAACACCACTTACTAAGTATTTAAACTATAATGTTCATCATTACACGCTGGCAGGATGTCATATATAGTGTTACCCAGGTAGCTGTGCTGGGGCTTATCGTCTTTAAGATCCCAATTAGATAGAAGGTTTATACTTTTTTCAAATCAAAGCTTGAATTTTTGCTTGAAAATCAATATATTATATATATGAAGTTTTAATTTAAGTTGTTATGTTGACCCCAATGGCAAGCTTATGTGTTGATAGCAGAACCAATCTCATGCAATATATTGCTAGAGTGCAAAAATTTCCTATGCTGTCTCAAGAGGAAGAGGTACGATTAGCAAAAAATTGGAACCAATATAAGGATATTTCTTCTGCTCATAAATTGATTACCAGCCATTTGAATTTGGTAGTGAAAATTGCAATGAAATTCAAAAATTATGGACTATTGTTGATGGATCTGGTCATGGAAGGGAATATGGGTTTAATGCATGCAGTAAAAAAGTTTAATCCTGATTTAGGGTTTCGTTTTTCAACTTATGCAGTGTGGTGGATTGAAGCTTCAATAAAAGACTTTATATTGAAATCTTGGTCGTTCGTGAAAATAGGCACAACGCAAGCACAAAGAAGATTATTTTTTAGTTTACGTAAAATAAAAAAAAGAATTTTACAGTATACAAACAGAGAGACTTTAAGCAATGAAGAAATAAAAGCAATATCTAATGAGCTTTCTGTATCCGAAGGAGATGTTCTGCAGATGAATTACCGTTTGGCTTGTAAGGATCAGTCGCTAAACGATTGCATAAAAATAGGTGATGACTCTAAAAGGGAGTTGCAAGATATGATCCCATGTAACTTGGTCAGTCAAGAAGTAACCTATCAGAATCATGAAGAAAAAGAATTAAAAGAAACAATTTTAAACAATGCACTAGCAAGCCTTAACGAAAGGGCAAGAGACATTTTTATCAGTAGATATTTGTCTGAAAACACTCAAACTCTAGATGAACTTAGTAAAAAATATTGTGTTTCAAGAGAAAGAATAAGACAGTTGGCTGAGCAGGCGATGGCTAAGGTAAAACAATATATACAATCAGAAAGTTTGAAATTTGGTTTGCATGCGTAGTTTTTTTATATTTCTAATATTTTTTTCAATAGGCGCTTTTGCATCGGTTAGTGATGTGCAATTGAAGGAAAAATACAAAGACTGGCTTGTATATACTACATCAGAAGATGGAGAGAAAGTGTGTTACATTGTATCTTACCCTAAGACAAAAAGCGAGCATTATACAACCAATCGCAAGCCGTATGTAATGGTCAGTTATGTTGATAAAAAAGCAGATGAGGTAAGCGTTACCTCTGGTTTTCAGTATGATAAGGAGCCTGTAGCTCTCAATATCGACAAAAAAATTAAATATACACTGCCTATAATACAGGGAAGTTTTGCGTGGGCAGAGCATACAAAAATAGATCAAGATCTCATTCTAAAAATGAAGCAGGGATTATCAATGGTAGTTAATGGAAAAACAAAAACAGTGACCATTGATGATACTTATTCCCTACTTGGTTTTCAAAAAGCGTATCAAAAAATGCATGATTTATGTCATACAAAGTAAATCATTGTAACAAAATACCCAGCTATAGTATAAACTGGACTACTCTTTCAATGGAAATATAAATAGCACTTTACTTTATATAGGATGTGGATATCATTTAAAATATATTTTTGAGAGTTAGCAATGTCAGAGGTTGCAGGTGTAGATACAGAAATCAAAAAAAATTCTGTGTGCGAGCAGATGCGTTTTAGCGTGAGCCGTACAAGTCTTTTAAATACATTATCCAGAGTAAGTGGAGTGGTTGAAAGGCGTAATGCAATAGATGTTTTGGCATGTATAAATATCAAAGCACAACACGGCAGCATAAAATTAATGGCAACTGATCTTGACATTTCAATGTTTGCCTCACTTGCTGCAACCGTATTAACAGAAGGAGAAGTAAAAATTTCAGCGCATACTTTACATGACATAGTGAAGAAGTTACCCGCTGATTTGGATGTCAATTTTGAAGTAAACAACCAAAGAAAATTATTGATGTCTTGCGGAAATGCAAACTTTTCTTTACCGAATGTAGTTTCAAGCAGCTTTCCTGCTCTTGAAGAAGACAATTATAAACATGATTTTATTCTACTAAATACGGACCTGATAGACTTATTAACTAAAACAAAATTTGCTGTATCACTAGATGATACAAGGTATAATTTAAATGGAATATATCTACATACAGACGAGCAGTTTCTGTACTGCGTTGCAACTGATGGTCACCGTTTATCATGTATAAAGAGACCAAAGCCTGGGAACATCAATGGCGAATTTGGTGTGATCATTCCACGTAAAACTGTTATGGAGCTGTTAAAAATATTGGACGACTGTAGTGAAATTAATGTAAAACTCTCAGACAGAAAAATCAAGTTTACATGCGGTGAATATATTCTAATATCAAAATTAATAGATGGGACTTTTCCAAATTATAAAGCAGTTATTCCAGCATCTCAAGATAAGCATATGATTATTGAAAGTAAAAAACTTTCAGATGTTATAGATCGAGTTTCCGTTGTTGTATCTGATAAAGTAAAATCCATTAAATTCTCACTACAAGAAAAGCTGCTGACTCTGCATTCAAACTCTCAAGAGTGCAATGATGCAACTGAATCCATAGAAGTGGACTACAATGAAGCCCCTATAGAAATAGGGTTTAACTCGCGTTATTTACTTGATGTTCTATCCTGCATAAAAAATAAATGTAAGTTTAGCTTAGCCGATGGTAATAGTGCTACAATTATCACTGATGAAGACGATTCAAGTGTATTATATGTAGTGATGCCAATGAGAACTTAAACTTGTCATCCCGCTTCTTGTTAGCAGGATCTGGAGATACCGTGGCGGTATGACACTTATTTCACTAAGAACGTTACTTTTTATTAAATTAGTAATCTATCTTTACCAAATATAAGCCAAAAGGTGGTGCAGTAACTCCAGCTGCATTTCTTTTGCATTGGTTTAATATATTTAGCATTTCTTGTGGATTAGTTCTATTTTTTCCAAATTCAACTAAAGTACCCACAATGATCCTCACTTGGTTATGTAAAAAGGAAATAGCAGATATTTTGATGTGTATATGATTCCCATTTTGTATTATATCGATATCATCAATTGTTCTCATCGGATTTGCGGCTTGACAATCTTTTGAACGAAAACTTGAAAAGTCATGTTTTCCAAGTAGATGTTTAGCAGCTTCACGCATAATATTTACATCAAGTGGGTTAAACACTTGCCATACATAACCTGTCTCCAGAGCGGCAGGAGCATAGCGATTAACTATTCTGTATTCGTAATATCTTTTTTTTGCTGAAAACCGTGCGTGAAACGCATCATCTACAACTTCTGCATTCAGTACAACTATGGGAATTGATTTTAAATGATAATTTATTGCGTTTCTTATTCTATAAAGCTCAAATTCCTTTTCCATATCAAAATGAGCAATTTGTCCTAAAGCATGAACCCCTGCATCAGTCCTGCCACCGCAGTACAAAGTAACTTTCTCACCACTAAAATTAAATATAGCATTTTCTATGGCTTCCTGGATTGAATTAGCAGAATGTTGCTGCTTCTGCCAGCCAGAGAAACTACTACCATTGTATTCTATCGTTATTTTGTATCGCACTGCAGAGTCTATCTAACTTTCTATCTTAATATAATTTAGGTAGCTAATTTTTCTACGATAACGTTCTTCGTTATTAAAAAACCCTTGGCAGGTTGTTCACGTTTGATTATCATGGAAGTTATACAAGTTAATAAATGATCCATGGCAAACAACTCAGAAGAAAGAAATAATGATAAGCAAAAAGCATTAGATAACGCAATAAGCCAGATTGAAAAAGCATTTGGTAAAGGTGCAATAATGAAGTTGAAGCAAAACCCTGTAGAGAAAATAGACACAATATCCACAGGATCAATTGCGCTTGATTCGGCTCTAGGTGTTGGAGGTCTGCCAAAAGGACGTATAATTGAAATATTTGGTCCCGAGAGTTCTGGTAAAACCACTCTTGCCTTGCACGTGATTGCTGAAGCACAAAAAAAAGGAGGATCATGCGCATTTATCGATGCAGAACATGCATTGGATGTCTTATATGCTCGTAAACTTGGGGTAAGCACTGATGATTTAGTAATTTCGCAACCAGACACTGGGGAACAAGCATTACACATTGTTGAGTACTTAGTGTGTTCTGGTGCGGTTGATGTGATAGTTATTGACTCTGTTGCAGCGTTAACTCCAAGAGCTGAAATTGAAGGTGATATGGGTGATCAACATATGGGGCTGCAAGCAAGGCTTCTAAGTCACGGGCTACGAAAGCTAACCTCTGCCGTTTCAAAAGCGAACTGTATATTGATATTTATTAATCAAATTCGTATGAAAATAGGAGTAGTGTATGGAAATCCTGAAACTACCACGGGTGGAAATGCATTAAAATTCTATACTTCTGTAAGGCTTGACATAAGAAAAGTTGGTGTAATAAAAGACAAAGAAAATATTACAGGCAATGAAACAAGAGTTAAAGTTGTAAAAAATAAAGTTGCTCCTCCATTTAGAGAAGCGAAATTTGATATAATGTACAATGAAGGTATATCAAAACTCGGAGAAATAATAGATATGGGAGCAAAGCTTGGTGTGCTTGAAAAAGCAGGTGCTTACTATTCATATAACAATACACGTCTTGGACAAGGAAGAGAGAATGTAAAAACTTACCTAAAAACAAACAAAGAAGTCGCAAATGAAATAGAAATGAAAATCAGAGATTTACTCAGAAATCATGATAATTCTATTATAATAGACGAGGATAGTGAGCAACTTTTAGAAGAATCAGTGTTCTGATCTAAACTTAGTTTGTGTTGGATGGGTTGTTACAGTATGACGGTGTGTGCTAATCTGTAATGTTACCTTGTATCAAGAGGACTTTGCTGAAGCAGTTAAAAAAAGCTTTTCATGAGAAATTATAAATGATAAATTGTTAACAATAGGTTATTGTGAATAAGATTATGTGTTTTAGTTTACCTAATATAAACAGGGAAGGTTATTTATTTATAGTCGTTGCCTTTATAGTAACGTGTATAGCATTCTCTATATCTTGGGGGTTTGGTGTTACGTGCTTGTTTCCGACATTATTGTGTACTTATTTCTTTCGCGATCCAACAAGAGCTGTGCCAAACAACAAGGATCTTATATTAAGTCCTGCTGATGGTGTGATTTCAAAAATTGAAGAAGTTAATTATCCTTTATCGGCAGAAAATGGAGAAGAGAAGAAGTTCACGCTTGTTAGCATATTTTTAAGTGTTTTGAACGTCCATGTGAACCGTATACCAATATCTGGTACGATAAAGGAAATGAATTATAAAAAAGGCAAGTTTGTATCCGCAATGAGCAATAGGTCTAGTAATGAAAATGAAAAGCAGGTTATTGTGATTGAATACGAAAAGGGAAAAGAAATTATTGTGGAGCAAATAGCTGGATTAATTGCACGTCGTATCGTTTGTAATTTAGGAGTATCCCAGAATGTGAAAGCAGGTGAAAGGTTTGGAATTATAAGATTTGGTAGTAGAGTGAATATTTATGTTCCTGCTGATATAGAAGTCAGAGTTTCAGAAGGGCAAACTGTTATTGGTGGTGAAACAATTATAGCAAACTTAAATAAGGAAAACGTTCAAGAGAAGCTTACTTTTGACGT